>CAVQWK010000001.1:0-21863 GCA_963717575.1 uncultured beta proteobacterium
TCGTGACCACCGCGTAGCCGGCCGCGCTGACGGGCCGCGCTGATGGGCCGCGCTCAGTGGCCGACGCTCAGCGGCCGAGATCAGCGGCCGAGTTCAGTGGCGGGTCCCGGACTCCGCTCCGGGTGTCTGGACCTTGCTTTCTGGCCCCTGCCGCAGGCCCGCGGCGACGGTCGGCTGGGTGTCCATCCAGGCCAGTGACGTCGGGGACGGTGTCGCACGCGCCATGCGCGCCATGGCCGTGCCCAGGGCGGCCTGGCGCGCCGCCTGATCGCTGGCCGCGCGGGCCGGCTCGCCCGCCAGTTCGTCGAGCTTCACGTCCACCGAGACGGCATGCCGCGGCGTCGCGTGCAGGGTGCGCCGTGCCGCGGCGCGCGAGCCGATCTGCTCCCACCAGGCCACGCCGATGGCCACCGCGAGCAAGCCGGCGGTGGCGAGGCCGATCAGGGAGAGGATGCTTTCCATGCACGAGGTATCGGCAGCGCACCGGGCCACTTGAGCGGGCTTGCCCCCTGGCGCGCCACGGCTGCGGCGGAACACCGACAATCTGCGCTTCGCCGGCCCGCCCGGCACAGCGCCGGTCGTGCCGGCCCCGACCCACCGTGCCTGTCACAGCCGCCCCGTCGGCGCGCGCCGCCAACCCGGTGTCGGCCCCCGCACCCGCCAAGCCGATCACGAGTTGGCGCCCGTTCTGGGCCAAGCGTTTCGGCCCCGCACCCTTCCTGCCCATGAGCCGGCAGGAGATGGACACGCTCGGCTGGGACAGCTGCGACATCGTCATCGTCACCGGCGACGCCTACGTCGACCACCCCAGCTTCGGCATGGCCGTGATCGGCCGCGTGCTCGAGGCGCAGGGCTTCCGCGTCGGCATCGTCGCGCAGCCCGACTGGCAGTCGGCCGAGCCCTTCAAGGCGCTGGGCAAGCCGAACCTGTTCTTCGGCGTCGCCGCCGGCAACATGGATTCGATGATCAACCGCTACACCGCCGACCGCAAGATCCGCAGCGACGACGCCTACACGCCCGGCGGCGCCGGCGGCCGCCGCCCCGACCGCGCGACGCTGGTCTACACGCAGCGCTGCAAGGAGGCCTGGAGCGACGTGCCGGTGGTCATCGGCGGCATCGAGGCCAGCCTGCGCCGCATCGCGCACTACGACTACTGGCAGGACAAGGTGCGGCGCTCGATCCTCGTCGACAGCAAGGCCGACCTGCTGCTGTACGGCAATGCCGAGCGCGCCATCATCGAGGTCGCGCACCGCCTGGCGGCGCGCCAGCCGGTGGACAGCCTGACCGACATCCGCGGCACGGCGTTCATGGTTCGCGGGCCGCGGCCGGGCTGGTTCGAGCTGGACTCGACCGATGTGGACCTGCCCGGGCGCATCGACGAGCACATCAACCCCTACCTGACGACGGCCGAGGCGGCGGCGTCGCAAGGGCAGGGTTGCGCCAAGGACGAAGGCGCTGGCGGGGCAGGCCCTCACCGCCAACCCTCTCCCGCCAGCGGGAGCGGGGGTGAAGACGATCGCGCTGCCGGTGTCCCGCAAGGCCGGCGCCGTGAAGCTGCCGCCGCGCGAACGGCTCGTGATCCGGCTGCCGGCCTACGAGCAGGTGAAGAGCGACCACGTGCTCTATGCCCACGCCAACCGCGTGCTGCACCTGGAGACCAACCCCGGCAATGCCCGCGCGCTGGTGCAGCGCCATGGCACCGACGCAACAGCGCGCGATGTCTGGATCAACCCGCCGCCGATCCCGCTGACGACGGCCGAGATGGACCATGTCTTCGGCCTGCCCTACGCGCGCAGCCCGCACCCGGCCTATGCGGACGAGAGCGGTGGCCACGACGGAGCGACCAAGATCCCGGCCTGGGAGATGATCCGCTTCAGCGTCAACATCATGCGCGGCTGCTTCGGCGGCTGCACCTTCTGCAGCATCACCGAGCACGAAGGCCGCATCATCCAGAGCCGCAGCGAGGACTCGATCATTCACGAGATCGAGGACATGCGCGACAAGGTCAAGGGCTTCACCGGCGTCGTCAGCGACCTCGGCGGCCCCACCGCCAACATGTGGCGCATCGGGTGCAAGAGCACGGCCATCGAGGCGGCGTGCCGCAAGCCGAGTTGCGTCTATCCGGGCATCTGCCCCAACCTCAATACCGACCACGGCCCGCTGATCAAGCTGTACCGGCGCGCCCGCGCGCTGCGCGGCGTGAAGAAGATCCTCATCGGCTCCGGCCTGCGCTACGACCTGGCGGTGCAATCACCCGAGTACGTGAAGGAACTGGTGACGCACCACGTGGGCGGCTACCTGAAGATCGCGCCCGAGCACACCGAAGCCGGGCCGCTGTCGAAGATGATGAAGCCCGGCATCGGCAGCTACGACCGCTTCAAGAAGATGTTCGAGCAGTACAGCGCCGAGGCGGGCAAGAAGCAGTACCTGATTCCGTACTTCATCGCCGCGCACCCGGGCACCACCGACGAGGACATGATGAACCTCGCGCTGTGGCTGAAGAAGAACGGCTTCAAGGCCGACCAGGTGCAGACCTTCTACCCCAGCCCCATGGCCACGGCGACGGCGATGTACCACACCGACCTGAACCCGCTCAAGGGCATCAGCCGCGATCCGGCGCGCGCCGAGAAGGTGGACATCGTGCGCGGCGAGAAGCGGCGCCGGCTGCACAAGGCCTTCCTGCGCTGGCACGACGCCAACAACTGGCCGCTGCTGCGCGAGGCGCTCAAGAAGATGGGCCGCGCCGATCTCATCGGCAACGGCAAGAACCACCTGATCCCGAGTTTCCAGCCGGCGACCGACGGCGCCTATGTCAGCGCGCGGCGCAAGAACAGCACCGAGGCCGGCACGCGCACGTCGACCGTCACGCGCGGCCGCGTGCTGACGCAGCACACGGGCCTGCCGCCGCGCGACACCGGCGCCGCAGCGCCCAAGCCGTCGACCCGGCGCAAGCCGCGGTGAGCGCAGATCGGCGATCACACGACAGGTCTGTCGAAGCGTCTCCCTCGAGTGGGAGAGGCAGCAGTCGGTGTCAACGCCGCTTGGAGCCGCCCAGCAGCGAGCCCAGCACGCCGCGGATGATCTCGCGGCCCATCGCCGAGCCGATGCTGCGCACCGCCGACGAAGCCGCCTTCTCGGCCAGCCCCTCGTAGCGGCCGCCGCGCGGGCCGGTGCTGCCGAAGATGGCGTCCTTCAGGCCGTCGAGCATGCCGCCGCCCGGGCCCGCGGCCTCCTTGGGCGCCGTCCCGGGAAGCGTGGGCGCAGCGGTGCCGGGGGCCGGCGCCGCCTTGCCGGCGGCGCGGCCCTTGATCTTCTCGTAGCGCGGACTCGCGGTCGACCACCTTCTCGTAGGTGCCCGCGACCAGCGACGACGCGATCAACGCCTGGCGCTGCTCGGGCGTGATGGGCCCGATCTGGCTGCCCGGCGGCAGCACGTAGGCGCGCTCGGTCACGCAGGGCCGGCCCTTGGCGTCGAGAAAGCTCACCAGCGCCTCGCCCACCGCGAGTTCGGTGATGGCGATGGCCATGTCGCCGATCTTGGGGTTGGCGCGCATCGTCTCCGCCGCCGCCTTCACCGCCTTCTGGTCGCGCGGCGTGAAGGCGCGCAGCGCGTGCTGCACGCGGTTGCCCAGTTGCGCCAGCACGGTGTCGGGCACGTCGAGCGGGTTCTGCGTCACGAAGTACACGCCCACGCCCTTGCTGCGCACCAGGCGCACGACGAGCTCGATCTTCTCGATCAGCGCCTTGGGCGCGTCGTTGAAGAGCAGGTGCGCCTCGTCGAAGAAGAACACCAGCTTGGGCTTGTCCAGGTCGCCCACTTCGGGCAGCGTCTCGAACAGTTCGCTCAGCATCCACAGCAGGAAGGTGGCGTACAGCCGCGGCGAGTTCATCAGCTTGTCGGCGGCCAGGATATTGATGACGCCCTGGCCGTCCACCGTCTGCATGAAGTCGGCGATGTCGAGCATGGGCTCGCCGAAGAACTTGTCGCCGCCTTGCTCTTCGATCTGCATCAGGCCGCGCTGGATGGCGCCGATGCTGGCGGCGCTGATGTTGCCGTACTGGGTGGTGAACTGGCTCGGCGTTGTCGCCCAGGTGCTGCAGCATCGCGCGCAGGTCCTTCATGTCCAGCAGCAGCAGGCCATGGTCGTCGGCGATCTTGAAGGCGAGGTTGAGCACGCCGCCCTGCGTTTCGTTCAGCGCCAGCATGCGCGACAGCAGCAGCGGGCCCATGTCCGACACCGTGGCGCGCACCGGGTGGCCCTGTTCGCCGAAGACGTCCCACAGCGTCACCGGGCAGGCCACGCTCTGCGGTTCGGGCAGGCCGCGCTCCTTGATCACCGCGGCGATCTTGCCGCCGAGGTGGCCCTTCTGGCTGATGCCGGTGAGGTCGCCCTTGACGTCGGCCATGAACACCGGCACGCCGATGCGGCTGAAGTTCTCGGCCAGCGTCTGCAGCGTGATCGTCTTGCCGGTGCCGGTGGCGCCGGTGATCAGCCCGTGGCGGTTGGCCAGCGCGGGCAGCAACTCGCAGGACACGTCGCCGTGCATCGCGACAAGGATGGGTTGGGTCATCGGTGGGCTCCGTCGGCAGGGTGCCGTGCAGTCTAGTGCAGCCGCCCGTGGCGCGGCCATCGCGCGACGCCCGGGCCAGGGGCCGCCTTCAGGGGGTGCCGGCGCTGCAGCTTGTCCAGTGTCGGCTGGCACCAGCCGCGGTCGCCTTCGTCGAGCGCGGCGAAGGCCTCGCGCGCCTGCGCCAGCGCCGCGGCGTGGCCCTCCGGGTTGCCGGCGGCGCGCTCGGCCAGCGCCAGGGCTTCGTTGCCGAAGAAGCGCTCCAGCGCGCGGCGCCGCGTTGTCGCGCACGATGGCCAGGCATTGCTGCGCATGGTGGCGTGCCTGCGCGGCGTCACCGGCCTGCAGCCAGGTCATCGCCAGGCGGTATTCGGCGCGTTCGGTCTCCAGCCAGGTGCCGGCCAGCGCCCAGTAGCGGCGGCCGGCCTGCGCGGCCGCGATCATCAGGTCGCGTTCCGCGGGCGTGCGGGTGGCCTTCTCTTCCAGCGTGCTGGCCAGGTTGTTGCCCATGACGGCCAGGGCGCGGTTCGTGGGGTCGGCGGCGTCGAGGCCGGCCTTCTCGGCGGCGGCCAGTGCTTCGCTGAACAGCGCGCCGGCGCGCGCCGTGTCGCGTTCGGCCAGGTTGGCGGCGGCCAGCGCGGTGACGCGGATGCGGTCGGACGCCGACATCGACGGGCGCTCGTCGGCCGATGCCCTCGCACAACGCCAGGCTGGCCTGGAAGCGCCGCAGCGCCGCGCGGGCCGCGCCGCTCGGCGCTGCAGGCGGGGTGCGCGGCCAGTCGCTGCAGCAGGGCGCGGCCGTCGGCCCAGCGGCCGAGATGTTCGCCGTAGACGTGGTGCACCAGGTGGGCCAGCGGCACGAGCTGCGCCTCTTCGCCGACCAGGCCGGGGCCCAGGGTGCCAGGCGTTCGGCCACGCCGGCGGCGTCGGCGGCGTGCTCGTCCCAGGCCTGGTTCAGGAAGCTGTCGAAGTCCATGGCTGTCTCCTCCCGGCCGCAACGGTAGCGCGGCGGCGGCCTTCGGGCCAGCCCCGCCGGCTAAAATCCGCGTTTGTTCCAGAAAAGCAGGGCAGCATGGCCGGTCACTCCAAATGGGCCAATATCCAGCATCGCAAGGGCCGCCAGGACGAAAAGCGCGGCAAGGCGTGGACGCGCGTGATCCGCGAGATCATGGTCGCGGCGCGGCTGGGCGGCGGTGACCCGACGGCCAACCCGCGGCTGCGGCTGGCCATCGAAAAGGCCAAGGCCGTCAACCTGCCGGTGGACACCGTCAAGCGCAATATCGACAAGGCCACCGGCAACCTCGAAGGCGTGAGCTACGAGGAGATCCGCTACGAAGGCTACGGCATCGGCGGCGCGGCGATCATCGTCGACTGCATGACCGACAACCGCGTGCGCACGGTGGCCGAGGTGCGGCATGCCTTCAGCAAGTACGGCGGCAACATGGGCAGCGAAGGCAGCGTGGCCTTCCAGTTCAAGCACTGCGGGCAGTTCGTCTTTGCGCCCGGCACGTCGGAAGACAAGGTCATGGAAGTGGCGCTGGAAGCCGGCGCCGAGGACGTGATCACCGACGACGAAGGCGCCATCGAGGTGCTCACCGCGCCGGCCGATTTCGAGGCCGTGAAGGCGGCGCTGGAAGCGGCGGGCCTGAAGCCGGACGTGGCCGAGGTGACGATGCGCGCCGAGAACACGATCGAACTCGACGGCGAGGACGCGCAGCGCATGCAGAAGCTGCTGGACGTGCTCGAGGACCTCGACGACGTGCAGGACGTCTACCACAACGCCTTGATCGAGGAATGAGCGCCCGATGAAGGTTCTCGTCATCGGCGGCGGTGGCCGCGAGCACGCGCTGGCGTGGAAGCTGGCGCAGTGCGAGCGGGTGCAGACGGTCTTCGTGGCGCCGGGCAACGGCGGCACGGCAGCCGACCCGGCGCTGCGCAACGTGCCGCTCACCGACCCGGCGCGGCTGGCCGACTTCGCCGCCGCGGAAAAGGTCGCGCTCACCGTGGTCGGCCCCGAGGCGCCCGCTGGCCGCCGGCGTGGTGGATCTCTTCCGCGCCCGCGGCCTGCGCATCTTCGGCCCCACCCGGGCCGCCGCCCAGTTGGAGAGCTCCAAGGCCTACGCCAAGGAGTTCATGCAGCGCCACGGCATCCCCACCGCCCTGTACGCCAGCTTCACCGACGCCGCCGCGGCGCACGCCCATGTCGACCGCCACGGCGCGCCGATCGTCGTCAAGGCCGACGGCCTGGCCGCCGGCAAGGGGGTGGTGGTGGCCATGGACACTGCCGAGGCCCACGCCGCCATCGACGCCATGCTGCAGGGCGACCGGCGCACGGGTCGTGATCGAGGAATTCATGGCCGGCGAAGAAGCCAGCTTCATCGTCCTGTGCGACGGCAGCCACGTCACCAGCCTGGCCACCAGCCAGGACCACAAGCGCATCTTCGAAGGCGACCGGGGCCCCAACACCGGCGGCATGGGCGCCTATTCGCCGGCGCCGGTGGTCACGCCCAACGTGCACGCCCGCGTCATGCAGGAGATCATCCTGCCCACGGTGGCCGGCATGGCCAAGGACGGCGCGCCCTACACCGGCTTCCTGTACGCCGGCCTGATGATCGACGCGCAGGGCAAGCCGCGCACGGTGGAGTTCAACTGCCGGCTCGGCGACCCCGAAGCGCAGGTCATCCTGATGCGGCTGAAGAGCGATCTCTTCGAGGTGCTGATGCAGGCCACCGACGGCGCGCTGAACCAGGTCGAACTGAAGTGGGACCGTCGCGTCGCGCTGGGCGTGGTGATGGCCGCGCACGGCTACCCCGCCGCACCGCGCCTGGGCGATGCGATCAGCGGCCTGCCTGCGGGCAGTGCCGAGCTGCAGGTCTTCCACGCCGGCACCACGCTGGACGACGGGCGACTGCTCACCAGCGGCGGGCGCGTGCTGTGCGTGACCGCGCTCGGCGAATCGGTGCGCCTGGCCCAGCAGCGCGCGCTGGAAGCGGTGCACCACATCCACTTCGACGGCGCGCAGTGGCGCAACGACATCGGCCACCGCGCCATCAAGCCGTCGAATTCGCACTCCACACCATGATCGACACCGCCGCGGTTCGCGACTACCTGCTGGGGCTGCAAGGCCGCATCGTCGACGACGATGCAGGCCGCGGACGGCAAGGCGTTTCTCAGCGACGCCTGGCAGCGCCCGGCGGGCGGCAGGCTGCGAGGGCGACGGCCTGTCGCAACTGGTCGAGGAGGGTGGCCTGCTGGAGCGCGGCGGCTGCAATTTCAGCCACGTCAAGGGCGCGTCGCTGCCGCCCTCGGCCACGCAGCATCGCGCCGAACTCGCCGGCGCGCCGTTCGAAGCGCTGGGCGTTTCGCTGGTCATGCACCCGCGCAACCCGCACGTGCCCACGGTGCACATGAACGTGCGGCTGCTGGCGGCGTTTCCGGCCGGCCAGGCGCCGGTGACCTGGTTCGGCGGCGGCATGGACCTCACGCCGTATTACGGCGTCGAGGAGGACGCGCGCCACTTCCACACCACCTGTCGCGACGCGCTGGCGCCCTTCGGCGCCGACAAGTACCCGCGCTTCAAGCAGTGGTGCGACGAGTACTTCTTCCTCAAGCACCGCAACGAGCCGCGCGGCGTGGGCGGCGTCTTCTTCGACGATTTCAACGAAGGCGGCTTCGAGACGGGCTTCTCGATGATGCGCGCCGTGGGGGATGCCTTCCTGCCGGCCTACCTGCCCATCGCCCAGCGCCGCCGCGACACGCCCTACGGCGAGCGCGAACGCGACTTCCAGGCCTACCGGCGCGGCCGCTATGTCGAGTTCAACCTCGTCTGGGACCGTGGCACGCACTTCGGCCTGCATGGCGGCGGCCGCACCGAGAGCATCCTGATGAGCATGCCGCCCGTCGTGAAGTGGCGTTACGACTGGCACCCCGAGCCGGGCACGCCCGAGGCGCGGCTGTACACCGATTTCCTGCGCCCGCGCGACTGGGCGGCCGAGTGACGGACGCCGCGCCCCGCCGGGTCGGCCTCTTCGGCGGCAGCTTCGATCCCGTGCACAACGCCCATGTGGCGCTGGCGCGCGCGGCGCTGGCCGAGTTGCACCTGGACGAAGTGCGCTGGATTCCCGCCGGTCAGGCCTGGCAGAAGGAACGCCCGCTCACCGACGCCGCGCACCGCGAGGCGATGCTGCGGCTGGCCCTGCGCGGCGAGCCGCGTTTCGTGCTCGACCGCATCGAGATCGAGCGCGCGGGCCCGAGTTACACGCTGGACACCGTGCGCGCCTAGGCCGCGGCGCAGCCGCAAGCGCAATGGTTTCTCATCATCGGCCAGGACCAGTACACGGGCCTGCACACCTGGAACGGCTGGCAGCAGCTGCTGGATCGGGTGACGCTGGCCGTGGCCAACCGGCCGGGCGAGGCGCGCGACGGTGCACGAAGACGTGCGCCGCTTCAGCCACCGCGTCGTGCCGCTGCCGATGCTCGACATCTCGGCCACCGAGGTGCGGCGCCGCGTGGCGGCAGGCGGTGACATCACCGCGCTGGTGCCGCCCGAGGTGGCGCGCTATATTGATTCACATCGGCTCTACCGAGCCAGCCCTGGGAGCTGAATGGACATCCGCAAGCTGCAACGCGCCATCGTCGATGGCCTCGAAGACGTCAAGGCGCAGAACATCGTCGTCTTCAACACCGAGCACCTCTCGGCCCTGTTCGAACGCGTGATCATCGCGTCGGGCACCAGCAACCGGCAGACCAAGGCCCTGGCCGCGAGCGTGCGCGACAGCGTCAAGTCGCGCGGCATGCAGGTCATGGCCACCGAGGGCGAGGACAACGGCGAGTGGATCATCGTCGACTGCGGCGCCGCGGTGGCGCACATCATGCAGCCGTCGATCCGCGAGTACTACCACCTCGAGGAGATCTGGGGCGGCAAGCCGGTGCGCATGAAGGTCGGCGAGACGAAGACCACGCTCGTCAAGGCCAGCGAGCCCGAGCCGGCACGCAAGCCGGTGGCAAAGACGGCGCCCGCCCGGTCGCCGGCGGCGAAGAAGCCCGCGACGCGCAAGCTCCCCGTCAAGCCGGCCAGCGTCAGCCGGCCGGCCGCCGGCCAGGCCGTGGCGTCGAAGTCGGCGCCGGCCCGCAAGCCGGCAGCGCGCAAGACCGCGGCCGGCAAGACCCCGGCGCGCAAGGCAGCCCGCGTCCGCTAGCGGCCATGAAGCTGCTGGTGGTGGCGGTGGGCCAGCGTCAGCCGGCCTGGGCCGACGCCGCCTGGGTCGATTTCGCCAAGCGCTTCCCGCCCGAGATGCGGCTGGAGCTCAAGGCGCTGAAAGCGGAGCCGCGCAGCGGTGGCAAGACGGCGGCGCAATGCATGGCCGCCGAGGCGCAGCGCCTGGAAGCGGCTTGCCCGAAGGGCGCACGCCGCGTCGTGCTGGACGAACACGGCACGCGGCTCGGCACCGCACAGCTGGCCGAACGGCTGCGCTTCTGGCGCGGCGACGGACGCGACGTGGCGCTGCTCATCGGCGGCCCCGACGGCCTGGACCCGGCACTGAAGGCGAGCGCCGACGAGACCCTGCGCCTGAGCGACCTGACGCTGCCGCATGCCTTTGCGCGCGTGCTGCTGGCCGAGGCGCTGTACCGCGCCTGGTCGGTGACCGAGGGTCACCCCTACCACCGCGAGTGATCGCTGCCAGCGCGCCGCCGCCACGGCGCATACACAATGCGGCCATGTTGCCGCATTCGTTCATCTACCTCGCCTCGCAGAGCCCGCGCCGGCGCCAGTTGCTCGACCAGCTCGGCGTGGCGCACCGCCCGCTGCTGGCCGACAAGGCGGAGAACGCCGAGCAGCTCGAGGAAGAGCGCAGCGGCGAACTGCCGGCCGACTACGTGCGCCGCGTCACGCTGGCCAAGCTGCTGTTGGCGCGCCAGCGGCTGGCGCGGCGCGGCCTGCCCGAGGCGCCGATCCTCTGCGCCGACACCACGGTGGCTGCCGGTCGGCGCATCCTGGGCAAGCCGCGCCGACGCCGAGGGCGCCGCCGCCACGCTGCGGCTGCTGTCGGGCCGCACGCACCGCGTGCTGACGGCCGTGGCGGTGAGCGCCGGGCGCCAGACCTTCCTGGAGACGAGCGTCTCGCGCGTGCGGATGGCCACGCTGTCCGAGCGCACCATCCGGCGCTACATCGAAAGCGGCGAGCCCTTCGGCAAGGCGGGCGCCTACGCCGTGCAGGGTCGCATCGCGGCCTGGATCGAGCACATCGAAGGCAGCTACACCGGGGTCATGGGCCTGCCGCTGTTCGAGACCACCCGCCTGCTGTCGCGGGCCGGCGTGCTGCTGGATCTCTGACCATGGCCGGCCAGGACATCCTCATCAATTGGGCGCCGCAGGAAACGCGGGTGGCCATCGTCGAGAACGGCATCGTGCAGGAACTGCACATCGAGCGCGCGCTCGAGCGCGGGCTGGTCGGCAACGTCTACCTGGGCAAGGTCGTGCGCGTGCTGCCGGGCATGCAGAGCGCCTTCATCGACATCGGCCTGGAGCGCGCGGCTTTCCTGCACGTGGCCGACCTGTACAGCGGTCCACCGCGGCCCGACGCAACGCCGGTGCCCATCGAGCGCCAGGTGTTCGAGGGCCAGACGCTGACCGTGCAGGTCATCAAGGACGCCATCGGCACCAAGGGGGCGCGGCTGTCGTCGCAGGTGTCGATCGCCGGCCGCATGCTGGTCTTCCTGCCGCACGACAACCACATCGGCATCAGCCAGAAGATCGGCTCGCACGAACTGCGCGAGCAGCTGCGCGCCCGCGTGCAGGCGCTGGCCACCGTCAACCCCGAAGACCAGGGCGGCGGCTTCATCCTGCGCACCAACGCCGAGGAAGCCAGCGACGAGGAGCTGGCCGAAGACATTGCCTACCTGCGCCGCGCCTGGGCGCTGATCCGCGAGCGCGGGCAGCGCTCGGCGCCGGGCACGCTGCTGCACCAGGACCTGAGCCTGGCCGAACGTGTGCTGCGCGACCTGGTCAACGAGGCCACGCAGACGATACGCATCGACTCGCGGCTGCAGTTCGACGCCCTCCATGCCTTCGGCGCCGCCTACATGCCGCGCGCGCTCGCCAAGCTGGAGCTCTACCGGGGCGAGCGGCCGATCTTCGACCTCTTCGGCATCGAGGAGGAGATCGTGCGCGCGCTGGCCCGGCGCGTGGACCTGAAGAGCGGCGGCTACCTGATCATCGACCAGACCGAGGCGCTGACCACGGTCGACGTGAATACCGGCGGCTTCGTCGGCGCGCGCAATTTCGACGACACCATCTTCAAGACCAACCTGGAGGCTGCCGGCGCGCTGGCGCGCCAGCTGCGGTTGCGCAACCTGGGCGGCATCATCATCGCCGACTTCATCGACATGACGCGCACCGACCACCAGGAAGCCGTGCTGGCCGAGTTGCGCAAGCAGCTCGCGCGCGACCGCACGCGCACCACGGTGAGCGGCTTCACGCAGCTGGGCCTGGTGGAGATGACGCGCAAGCGCACGCGCGAAAGCCTGGCGCACATGCTGTGCGAACCCTGCCCCACGTGCCAGGGTCGCGGCGAGGTGAAGACGGCGCGCAGCGTGTGCTACGACATCCTGCGCGAGATCCTGCGCGAAGCGCGGCAGTTCAGTCCCAAGGAGTTCCGCGTCATCGCCAGCGCCACGGTGGTGGAGATGCTGCTGGACGAAGAGAGCGTGCACATCGCGGGGCTGAGCGAATTCATCGGGCGGCCGATCAGTCTGAGCGCGGAGCCGACGATGAATCCGGAGCAGTACGACATCGTGCTGATGTAGATCCGACATCCCCCGCCCGTATTTCCCACAGCTTGCCGCCCCACCCACGCTCCGCCTAGACTGGAGCGCACCATGCAAGCCGAACAGAACCAGTTGCTGACCCGTATCGGCCCCGGCACGCCTTGTGGCGACCTGCTGCGCCGCTACTGGCAACCGGCCGCGCTGCTGGACGAGTTCGACCCCGCGCTCGACCCCGCCATGCGCGAGCGGCCGTTGAAGGCCGTGCGCCTGCTGGGGCAGGACATGGTGCTGTTCCGCGATGGCGCCGGCCACTGGGGCCTGCTCGACCGCGACTGCCCGCACCGCGGCGCCGACCTGAAGTTTGCGCGCCACGAGCCCGAGGGCATCCGCTGCCCCTTCCACGGCTGGAAATTCGCCGCCGACGGCCGTTGCCTGGAGACCCCGGCCGAGCCCTTGGGCAGCACGCTGTGCCAGCGCGTGCGCCAGCGCAGCTATCCCGTTCGGCTGCAATCGGGCGTGCTCTTCGCCTACCTCGGCCCCGAGGGCAGCACGCCGCCGGAACTGCCCGCTTTCGACTGCTTCACGGCGCCCGCCAGCCACAGCTTCGCCTTCAAGGGCCTGTGGCACTGCAACTGGCTGCAGGCGGTGGAGGTGGGCATCGACCCCGCGCACCCGTCCTTCCTGCACCGCATGCTGGACGACGGCAGCGGCGACGACGCCAAGGCCTATGGCCGCCAGTTCCGCGCCGCGAGCGTGGGCGACGTTCACGGCCAGCGCTGGCCGATGACGCGCGTCATGCGCGAGTTCTGCAGCCCCGAGATCCGCCATGAAGAACTTGCCCCCGGCCTGACGCGACTGACGACGCTGCGGCTGATCGACGACCAGCTGACGCACGTGCGCGTCACGCATTCGGTGTTCCCGCACACCTTCGTCATCCCGCTTTCGGAGACCGTGACCATCACGCAGATGCACGTGCCGGTGGACGACACGCGCACCTATTGGTATTCGTTCTTCACCAGCTTCGCCGCCCCGCTGGACAAGGAGACGATGCGCCGCCAGCGCCTGGCCGGCGTCTCGCTGCCCGACTACGTGCCGCGCAAGGGCCGCCACGACGACTGGGGCTTCGACGCCGACGAGCAGCGCACGCGCACCTACCTCGGCCTGGGCGAAGAAGACATCAACCTGCACGACCAGTGGGCGGTGGAGAGCATGGGCGCGATCCAGGACCGCACGCGTGAACACCTGGGGTCCAGCGACAAGGTCATCATGGCCAACCGGCGCTTGCTGCTGAAGGCGATCGAGACCGTGCGCACCGGCGGCGCGCCGCCGATGGCGCTGTCGGCCGACGAAGCCGCGGCGCTGGCCGGCCCCGACACCATGGACTGCATCGCGCCGGCCGATCGCTGGCAGGCCTTCTGGCAGGAGGCGGCGGCCGCCAAGCGCGCCGGCGCCGCATGGCTGCAGCCGGCGGCCGTCCCGGCCACCGAAGAATGAGCTTCGCCGCGCGCTGCGGCATGCAGGATGCGGCCCGCTCGGCGGCGTGCGAGGCGGTGCTGGACCGCATCGCCACGGAGCATGTCGAACAGGTCCGCGTGGCCTGGGCCGACCTGCACGGCACGCAGCGCGGCAAGACGCTGGTCTGCGGCGTCGATGCCGCACCGGTGTCGCAGGCCTTCGATGCCGGCGTGGGCATGGTCAGCACGCTGCTGCTCAAGGACACGTCGGACCGCACGGCCTTCAAGGTCTTCGAGCCGGGCGCGTCCGGCTTGCCGCCGGGTTTCGGCGCCGCCAACAACGTGATCCTGCTGCCCGACCCGGACAGCTACGTGGCCTTGCCCTGGGCGCCCGGCACCGGCTGGATGCGCGCCGAGCCTTGGTTCGAGGACGGCACGCCAGTGGTCGCCGATCCGCGCCGCGTGCTGCGGCACGCGCTGGCGGTGCTGGCGGCTGCCGGGCTGGGCCTGCGCTGCGGGCTCGAGGTCGAATTCCACATCTATCGCATCACCGGCGAGCGCCTGGCGCCCGAGGACGCCGCCTGGCCGGCCGAGCCACCGGCGGTGGCTTTGCTCCACCCGGGCTACCAGTTGCTGTCCGAGAGCTGGGCCGATCTGTGCGACGAGCCCCTGGCCATCGTGCGCCGCACCGCGCTGGCCCTGGGGCTGCCGCTGCGTTCGCTGGAGATCGAGCTCGGCCCCAGCCAGTTCGAGGCCGTGTTCGGCCCCACCGACGCGCTCACCGCGGCCGACCAGATGGTGCTGTTCCGCAACGGCGTGCGCCAGGCGCTGCGGCGCGCCGGCTATCACGCCAGCTTCGTCTGCCGGCCGCCGTTCGAGGGTGCCGTGGCCAGCGGCTGGCACCTGCACCACTCGCTGGTCGACGGCAACGGCGACAACGTGATGTGCCGCGCGTCGCCGGCCGGCGACGCGGGCAGCGCGCGCCGGTGGCTCAGCGAATCGGGCGTGCACTGGCTCGCCGGACTGCTGGCGCATGCCCCCGGGATGGCCGCGCTGTGCGCACCGACCCTGGGTGCCTACAGCCGCTTCCGCGGCAGCGTGATGGCGCCGCAGGCCGCACTGTGGGGGCGCGACAACCGCGGCGCCATGCTGCGCGTGGTGGGCGCCCCCGGTGACGCTGCCACGCGCATCGAGAACCGCCTGGGCGAGCCCATGGCCAACCCCTACCTGGCGATGGCGGCGCAGGTCTGGGCGGGGCTCGACGGCATGGCGCGCCGGCTCGAGCCCGGGCCGGCCACCGAGTCACCCTATGCCGCCACGGCGGCCTTGCTGCCGGCATCGCTGGCCGACGCGCTGGACGCGCTGGCAGCCGACGGCGTGCTGCAGCAGGGCCTGGGCGAACCCATGGCGCAGGTCTTCCACGCCATCAAGCGGCAGGAACTGGCGCGCCACGCGCAGGCCGACGACGCGGCCGCGTGGGAGCGGCGCGAATATTTCGGCCGCTACTGAACATGACCCTCGTCACGGCCTACCTCGACAGCCCGGGCGGCGCTCGCCTGGCCGTTTCCGGCCCCGCGGGCAGCAGCCTCATGCGCGCCGCGCTGGCGGCCGGCGTCGGCGGCATCGCCGCCGACTGCGGCGGTGTGCTCAGCTGTGCCACCTGCCACGTCATCGTCGCGCCGGAGTGGGCCCCGCGCCTGCCGCGGCCCGGCGCCGACGAGCTGGCGATGCTGGACATGACCGCCGCGCCGCGCGAGCCTCACAGCCGCCTGTCGTGCCAGATCGTGCTCGCCCCCGAACTCGACGGGCTGGTGGCGCGCCTGCCGGCCACACAATATTGAGCTGGACACCGCCGGAGACGCTGCCTTGAAAGTCCTCGAACTACTGGCCAAGCTGTGCGCGGTGGCCGCCGGCGTGTTGCTGACCGTGATCACGCTGATGACCTGCGCCAGCGTGATCGGCCGCAACACCACCGGCTGGACCATCGTCGGCGATTTCGAACTCTCGGGCTCGGCCGCCGGCGCCGCCATCGCGCTGTTCATGCCCTGGTGCCAGATGCGGCGCGGCAACATCATCGTCGACTTCTTTACCGCAGGCACCAGCGTGGCCGTGCGCGAGCGCCTTGACCGTTTCGGCGCTTTCATGGTGGCTGCGGTGATGGCGCTGATGGCCTGGCGCACCGCGATCGGTGGCCTCAGCGCCTGGACCTCGAACTCGGCTCGATGATGCTCGGCTTTCCCGAATGGGTGGTCTATTGCGCGATGGTGCCGCCGCTGGTGCTGGCGGCGCTGATCGGCCTGGCGCAGGCGGTGCGCGGCTTCGCGCGCCCGGGGGTGGCATGACGCCGGTGCAGCTGACGGTGGCGATCTTCGCCATCATGATCGTGCTGATGGCGCTGCGCACGCCGATCGCCGTGGCCATGTTCGTGGCCGGCGCCGTGGGCTATGTCGGGCAGGCGGGGTGGCTGCCCTTGGCGAGTTTCCTCAACACGCAGGCCTTCGCGCGCTTTGCCAGTTACGACCTGAGCGTGATCCCGCTGTTCATCCTGATGGGCAATTTCGCCACCCAGGGCGGCATCAGCAAGGCGCTGTTCGAAGTGGCGGCGGCGGCGATGTCGCGATTCAAGGGCGGGCTGGCGATGGCCGCGGTGCTGGCCAGTGCGGCCTTCGGCGCCATCTGCGGCTCGTCGGTGGCCACCGCCGCCACGATCACGTCGGTGGCGCTGCCCGAGATGAAGCGCCACGGCTATTCGGGCCGCCTGGCCACCGGCACGCTGGCGGCCGGCGGCACGCTCGGCATCCTGATTCCACCGTCGGTGCCGCTGGTGATCTACGCCATTCTCACCGAGCAGAATATCGCCAAGCTCTTCGCTGCGGCCATGATCCCCGGCATCATCGCGATGCTCGGCTATATGACCGCGATCGCCATCTATGTGCGCCTGGTGCCCGGCCAGGCCCCGGAGCGCGACGTCGATGCCCCCGCGCTCACCCGCAACTCGGTGTGGGGCGTGCTGCCCATCGTCGTGATCTTCGGCATCGTCTTCGGCGGCATCTACGGCGGCAGGTTCACGCCGACCGAGGGCGCGGCCGTCGGCGCCGCATCGACCTTCTTCGCGGCGCTGGCCAAGCGCGAGATGACGTGGCAGAAGTTCAAGTACTGCTTCTATGCCACCGCCGAAGCCTCGGCGATGATCTTCCTCATCTTCCTGGGCGCCGACCTCATGAACTCGGCGCTGGCCTTGACCCAGGTGCCGGCGCAGCTGGCGCAGCTGGTGCAGGGCTGGGGACTGTCGCCGTTCATGATCGTGGTCTGCGATCGTGGCGCTGTACATCGCGCTGGGTTGCCGTGATGGACGAGTTGTCGGTGCTGTTGCTGACGATTCCGATCTTCTTCCCCGTCGTCATGGGCCTGGACTTCGGCATGCCCAAGGAGAGCGTGGCGCTTGTGGTTCGGCATCATCGTGCTGATGACGGTGAGCTTCGGCCTGTTGTCGCCGCCAGTGGGTCTGAACGTCTATGTCGTCAACGGCATGGCGCAGCGATGTGCCCATCGCCGAGAGCTACCGTGGCGTGCTGCCTTTCCTGGCCAGCGACCTGGTGCGGCTGCTGCTGCTGCTGTTCTTCCCGGTGGCTCTCGCTGTGGCTCGTTCAGTTCGTGGGCTAGGGAAAACCATGACGGCCCGCAGCGCCCGCCACCGTTAACTTCCTGACCTTTCACCCACCCACCCTCGGAGACAAGACCATGAAACGCCGTTCCTTCGTGCAGGGCGCCGCCGCAGCGGCCGCCCTCGGCGTGCCGCACCTGTCGGGCCTGGCCCAGCAGAGCGTCACACTCAAGTTCCACACCTTCATGGCGCCGATGTCCAACGTCTGGCTGACGATGCACAAGCCCTGGATGGAGAAGGTCGAGAAGGAATCCGGCGGCCGCATCAAGTTCGAGGCTTACCCGGCGATGCAACTCGGCGGCACGCCGGTCCAGTTGTACGACCAGGCGCGCGACGGCGTCGTCGACATCGTCTGGACGCTGCCCGGCAATACCGCCGGCCGCTTCCCGCGCATCGAGGTCTTCGAACTGCCGTTCATCATGAACAGCGCCGAGGCCACGTCGAAGGCTTACTGGGAGTACTTCCAGACCCAGTGCCCCGACGAGTTCAAGGAGACCCATGTCCATCGCGCTGCACGTGCACGGGCCGGGCATGTTCCACACCGTTGCCAAGCAGGTGAAGTCGGCCGCCGACCTGCTGCGGCATGAAGATGCGCGGGCCCGCGCGCCAGGTCACGAAGCTGCTGGGCTCGCTGGGCGCCATTCCGGTGGGCATGCCGCTGCCGCAGATCCCCGACGCGCTGAGCAAGGGCACGATCGAAGGCTGCGCCATCCCCTGGGAAGTGGTGCCTTCGGTCAAGGTGCACGAGCTGACCAAGTTCCACAGCGAATTCCCGGCCAGCAGCCCGGCGCTGTCCACCGCGACCTTCGTGATGGCCATGAACAAGGCCAAGTACGACGGGCTGGCGCCCGACCTGAAGAAGGTCATCGACGCCAATTCGGGCCTGGCCACCAGTCGGCCTGGCTGGGCAAGACGCAGCAGGGCAACGACGCGCCGGGCCGCAAGACGGCAGTCGACCGGGGCAATACCCTCTACACCTTCACGGGCCGAACAGACGCAGGAATTCGTCAAGCTCTCCAGCGGCGGTCGACGACGAATGGGTCGCCGACATGGACAAGCGCGGCTTCAAGGGCGAGGCATTGCTGGACAGCGGCCAAGGCGCTGATCGCCAAGCACGCCTGAGCGACTTGTCCCCGCTCCCGCCCGTGGGCGAGGGTGGGGGTGAGGGCCGCGGACCGCCACGACCCTCAACCCGATCCTCGCCCCCCGGCGGGTGATGGGTTCTGCGCGCGGATCCAGGCCGCGCCGCGCACGCCGGAAGCGTCGCCGTGCTGCGCCGGCAGCAAGCTCGTGCGCACGAGATGGAGCAGTAGGCGCCGAAGCCCACCGGCTCCACAGCGCAGGCACCTGTTCATAGAGGTGCGCCAGGCGCGACAGGCCGCCGCCGAGCACGATCACGTCGGGGTCCAGCAGGTTGATAACCGCGGCCAGGGCCTGTGCCAGGCGTCGCGCGTGGCGGTCCAGCGTGGCGCGGCAGGCAGCGTCGCCGGCGGCGGCACGGCGGCACGATGTCTTCGCCGGTCGTGACCTCGGCGTTGACGGTGCGCATGGTCGCGCGCCAGCCCCGTGCCGCTGACCAGCGTCCTTAGATGCAGCCACGCTGGCCGCAGTAGCAGTCGAGAGACCGGGTCGCGCGTCGGCTCGGCCCAGGGGAGCGGGTTGTGCCCCCACTCGCCCGCCAGCCGGTGCGGCCCTTGCAGCACCCGGCCGTGCACGGCGATGCCGGCGCCCGCGCCGGTGCCCAGGATGGCGGCAAAGACCACCGCCGCGCCGGCCCCCGGCGCCGTCGGTGGCCTCCGACAGCGCCAGGCAGTTGGCGTCGTTGGCCAGCGTCACCGGCTGGCCGAGCGCGGCTTCGATGTCGCGCTGCAGCGGCATGGCCGTTGAGGCAGGTCGAGTTGCAGTTCTTCATCAGCCCCGATGCAGCGGCTGCGCCGGGGGTGCCGATCCCGACGGTGAACGTTGACGCCTCGATGCCACGGGGCCTGTGCGACCAGCGCGGTGACGGCGGCCAGGGTGGCGCGGGTAGTCGCCTGCGGGCGTGGCCACACGCTGCCGCCAGCGCAGGGCTGCCGTCGGCTGCCAGCAGCACGGCCTCGATCTTGGTGCCGCCGAGGTCGATCTCCAGCGCCGGCGCGCCGCTCATCGGTGAACCGTCAGAGCGACGCCGTGTGCTTTGAAGCAGCCAGGCCAGCGCCGCCCCGGCCACGCGCGGTGCCAGACGCGCACGAACGGTGGCATGGTAGGGGTTGAGCCACGTCGATCTCGTCGGTGCGCAGCTGCGAGGGTCGATGCAGCGGGCGTCGATCGGGACACAGGGTGAGCGTTTCGAATTCGAGGAATTCGCCGAAGGTGTCAGCGTCGGCGTGGCCGCCGGCACGTTGAGCACCAGGTTCTCGATGCGCACGCCCCACTGGCCGGGGCGGTACAGGCCCGGCTCGATGGTGGTGATCATGCCCGGCTCCATCGCCATGTTCGCCTCGGGGATCGCCTTCGTGATGCTCTGCGGCCCCTCGTGGACGTGAGGAAGTGGCCCACGCCGTGGCCGGTGCCGTGGCCGTAGTCGAGGCCATCGGCCCACAGCGGCGCACGCGCAGCGCGTCGAGCATGGGATCAGGGTGCCGCGCGGGAAAACGCGCGCGGGACAGGTCCATCGTGCCCTCAGGACGAGCGTGTAATCGCGCTTCTTGGCCGCGCTGACGTGCCGATAGGCCACCGCGCGTGATGTCGGTGGTGCCGCCGAGGTACTGGCCGCCGCTGTCGATCAGCAGCAGGCCGCCTCGCCCGGTCTCCGGGTGACCGCGTGCGACTCCGGCGTGGCGCGGTAGTGCGGCATCGAGCCGTTGGCGTTGAAGCCGGCGATGGTGTTGAAGCTCAGGCCCACGAAGCCGCTGCGCCTGCGCGCGCGCGGCCTCGGGCTGGTCGTCGAAGGTGATCTCGGTGAGGCGTCGCCGCGCGCCATCGCGGCTTCGAACCAGCGTAGGACTCGCACATCGCGGCGCCGTCCTCGGCCATCGCCTCGCGCACGAGGGCGCTTCGGCTGCACTCTTGCGGCTCTTCAGCAGCGTGCTCGGGTTGATGGCCTCGACCACCGGCGAGGGGGTGCCGAGTGCGACGCGCAGGCCGTGCGTGACGCGCCTGGGGTCGACCACCAGCCGACCTTCGGGCCGAGTGCGGCCAGCGCGGCGCCGGCCTGTGCGTAGGGCGCGAGCTTGAAGCCGTCGGCGGACAGCCGCGCGGCAGCTCGGCATCGACCTTGCCCTCGGCGATGAACAGCGTGCCGCCGGCCGGTCGAGCGCAGGTGGGCCGGAACACCGGGTTGAAGCTGACGTCGTGCCGCGCAGGTTGAGCAGCCAGGCGATGTCGTCGACCGTGGAGACCAAGTGGTGCGTGGCGCCGTGCAGCACCATCGCCTCGCGCACCGCGGCCAGCTTTGCTCCGGGGCTGCGTCGCCTGCGGCGGCGCGTGCTCGTAGACCGGTTCGGCCGGCAGCGCGGGGCGGTCGGGCCAGATCGCGTCGAGCGGGTCGAAGTCGGTACGCAGGGTTACGCCGGCGGCGTCGAGCGCGGTCATCGATACGACGGCCGCCCCAAGCCCAGCACCTGGCCGTCCACCGCCACCTCTGCGCCGCGCGCAGCGTGGCCAGCCAGTCGACATTCGGCCGGGTGCCGGTGGGAATCTTCACCAGTTCGATGCCGGTGCCGGCCAGTTCCCTCGGCCTGCACCCAGTAGCGGCTGTCGGCGAACAGCGCGGCGCGGTCGCTGGTCACTACCAGCGTGCCCATCGAGCCCGTGAAGCCCGACAGCCAGTCGCGGCCCTGCCAGCGTCGGGCAGGTATCGCTGAGGTGAGGGTCGGCCGAGGGCACCAGCAGCGCGGCATGCCCCGCGGGCCATCACGTCGCGGACTGGGTCGATGCGCAAGCCGAACGTCGAGGTGCGGGTGTCCATGGGGGCTCCGGAAGCCTGGGAAAACGTCGGATTCTAGGTTGGGCTGCGCCGTGCTGCAGCCGGAAAAGCCGGTCTAGGCAAAGGCCTTGCATCGTGGAATAACGGGGCTCCGCCACCACCGGAAGCCCGCCATGGCCGACCCGCAAGCCGCGACGCTGACCCAGTTGCGCAACATCCAGTCCAGGACCGGCAAGACGATTGCCGAACTGCACGCCGCGCTCGCCGCCGGCGGCTTGGCCAAGACCGGCGAACGCCGCAGCCTGCTGATGGAGCAGTTCAAGCTCGGCTACGGCGACGCCAATGTCGTGGCGCTGTTCTACGGCAAACCGCTGCCGGTGCTGGATGGCGCTGTGCCCGTGGTGGCGACGGCACCGCAGGGAGACCCACTGGACGCGATCTATACCGGTGCCAAGGCGCGCCTGCGACCCGTGCACGATGCGGTGATGCATGCCGTCAACAC
>CAVQWK010000002.1:0-101999 GCA_963717575.1 uncultured beta proteobacterium
GATGTATTGCTCTTCTTGTACTTCTCTTCGTCGGGATAGTTGGCGCTCTTACATCGCGATCGCTCAACGGCGTCCTTGATGGACTCGCAGCGTTCATAGGCGGATCCCTGCACTGCCGTGAACCAGAACGAGGTCGTACACCCGGGCAGCGCGGCGGCGACGGTCAACAGGGTGATGGCTGGGATACGAGTCATGGTCTGCATCATCCGGCACAAGCCGGACCTATGATCGTTGGCACTATGCCGCCTGCCACTGCACAGATCGGACGCGCCGGAGAACTCCTGGTGCAGCACAGGCTGCTATTGCTCGGTGTCGAGTCCGCGCCGATGAGCACCGACTCTGGAATCGACCTGGTCGTCTACTCGCCCGTCTCCAAGCAACCAAACACCATACAGGGCAAGACGAATTTCAAGCCGAAGCCGGGCGGTGGCAAGGGGAAGGCCGGTCTGGATTGGTGGATGCCGGATGACTCGCCCGCGAATTGGTCGCGCTCGTCGACCTGCCGGGCGCCAGCGCAACGTCAACTGGGGTCTGCGCAGCGTGGCCGAAGTGACGCAGCAAGCCAGCGCCCAGGTCCTCGCGCCGGCAAGAACAGGTGGCCATGCCGGCCAACAACCTGCTGCTGGCGTGGGTGCGCGAAGGGTGAAGCACGCAGCTCAAAGCCAAACGCGAGATCCGCATCGCCAGCCTGTTCAAAGAAGCCCCCGCCGCGTTCCTGAAAGTGATCGTCGTGCACGAACTTGCGCACTTGAAAGAACGCGATCACGGCAAGGCGTTTTATGCACTGTGTGAACACTTGGATCCGCAGTACCACGCGCTGGAGTTGGGCACCAGGCTGTGGCTGACGGCCATGGGAACATGCCCAGTTCGTTAGCTAAGCTGGGTATCGCACAAACAACCGGAGCGCAGGCTCACTAGAATCGAAAACATCTGCAGCTAGCGCCGAAGCGGGACGGAAGGTCAAGGCCATGAAAACCGAGCCCTGCCAGCGCAGTACTGGCGGCGCCACCAGGTTCGCGACGGGCGGTAAGGCCTGGTCGATGTTGGCCTCGATGAGCCTGTGGCTGTTCTTGCTGGGCGCCTGTGGCGGTGAGTCCTCGACACCCGGTTCTGACCCCGCCCCGCCAGCCGACACCCGGACATGGTGCGTGGCTTGGACTGCAGCGGCGCTGACAACGGCGGCTGGTGTTGGCAAGAGCCGCAACCCGGCGCCACCACGATGTCCGACGCGCATTTCACCGACACCAACAATGGCTGGGCGGTGGGCGAATTTGGCACAGTGCTGCGCACAGCGGACGGAGGTCCGCAGTTGGGCGAGGCAACACTTTGGCACCAGCGGTTGGCTGACCAACGTGAGCTTTTCTGACGATGCACGCAGTGGCTGGGTGCTGGGCAGCGATGGCAGCTGGTTCACACAGGACGGCGGTGCCAGCTGGTCGCGCAAGGCGCCGCTGCTTGATTACCAGCTTGGCTTTCGTCGCCTTTGGACAGCGTCCGATGGTCGCCTGGTAGTGGCCCCGGACAGCAATGCCGGTTTTCATGCGTCGGGCACTTTCACCACTTCACCGAGCCTAACTATCGCTTTGTGCCCATGTGGCTGGCCGCAGTCACACAGCCGCTGCCGGGCTTGTCCACCTGGCACGGCATGGTCATCGATGCCGTCAGCCCGGCCAAAGGAAGTTTGGTCGCAGCACCGACGCCGGACTGAGCTGGACGGTGCAAAGCAGCCTGCCGCCAGAGCAATGGCTGCAAGCCTTGGGCGCGCTGGACAGTGGCCCGAGTAACGTCCTGCTTTGGGCCCAAGTGGCCACGCCGCAGTTTTTACAAGCTGCAGACGGCAGCCAAGCCATCATCTACACGCGCAACCAACTGGCGCGCAGCCGCGATGACGGCAGAACTTGGGGTGAGCTGCTCAGCCTTCCACCGGACCGCCACTTGCTGGTCAAGGTGCTGCTCGCCAATGGCCGTGGTCTGGCTTGGTCTTGGCCTCAGGAACAATCGGTTGCGCCAGGCGGACCGTTGCTCAGCCTTGAATCGACGGGCGACGGTGGCCGCAGCTGGGCCACCGTGCGCACGCCTGCGAGTGAGCCGACAGCGCCCGTCGACGACCAGTGGCTGATGGACCGCAGCGACTCCAGCACCGCTTGGGTGTCGAACGATCAAGGCTTGTCATGGACCCGCTTTGCGCTGCCGGTGCGCCCGTTCGCCTGCTGGGGCGCGAGCCCGGCGTGTTGATGTACCGGGGTGCCAGCTCCGCCGATGCCGACCAGATTTACCGCAGTCGCGACCGTGGGCAGACTTGGACCCAAACACCTTACGACCCGGGGCGTACCGACGCGTTCAGCGACCTCTGGTTGTTCGCCGACTTGTCAGGCCTGAACGCTATAAGTGCCGGATCATCCGGTAACCGGGCTTACGCGACCACTGATGGCGGGCGCAACTGGCGGCTCAGCAACACTGCGCTCATGCCCACGCGGGGCCTGCACTTCACGGCAGACGGTGTGGGGTATGGGTCGCTGAACTTGGCCAGCCGCCAAGTGGCCTATCTGCGATCAACCGACCGTGGGCGTTCCTGGACCGGACGACCCATGCCCGGTAACTTCGACGCGCCGGCCTTGCTTTCACTTCGTTTTCTCGACGCCCGCTTTGGCTGGGCCGTGGCGGCCCAAATCGTCTGTTTTGTGCGGGGTTGCATCAATACCGAACACACCTTGTTTGCCACCGAAGACGGGGGTGAAACCTGGAGCCAGCGCTTTCAGGGCAGCAACGAACTGGAGCAGCTGCCGCTGGCCTTCGCTTCTGCCAATGTGGCCGTGCGCGTGGACCGTGCGGGCCGCTTGCTGCGCTCGGTCAACGGCGGGCGGGACTGGGTGGCAGTCACGGGGGCAGGGCTGCCGGCGGCCCTTGAACAGCCCAGCGCCATCCACTTCGTTGACAACTCGATGGGCTTTGTCAGCCAAAGCGGCTACTTGCTGCGCACCCACGACGGCGGCGCGGCATGGCAACGCATCGATTTGCCGACGTCACAAGAACCCAATGCGGGGCTGAGCCGGGGTTTGGTGGTCACGCGCATGCTTTTCACCGATGCCAACACCGGCTTTGCCCTCACCGGCGCCGATCTGCTGTTGAGCACCCACGACGGCGGTTTGAGCTGGTCCGCTCAACGTCTGGGCTCGAACCTCGGATTGGCGGCCCTGTTTGCGCTGGACGGACAACGCATCTGGATGGGTGGCAGCCGCAGCGCCATCTTGGCCACCGCGACAGGCGGGCGCTAACGCAAGAGCGGCTCTGACAGATTGGCCGCATGCCGATGGATGGCCCTTGAACGCCAGCGCGCATCTGGCTGCTGGCCACTCACCGCCATCCCTTTGGCAGCGGCCACGGAGGCATGGGGCGTGGCTTGCGCCAGGGGCGGCCACAGCCGGTATCCATAGCCAAGCCCTAAGGTGGGCGCCCCTTAGGGTCGCCAGTGAAGGGGACATAGAAGATCAGCCGATGGCCGCCCGTGACGATGCGTCCGCCATGGCCCATGTCGTAGTCGAAGCGACCAGTGACATCAACCTGCGCTTCAGCATGGTCCATCTGCATCTGGTCTTCGTGAAGCACAAGCGGCTCGATGGCGAGCGGCCCGGTGATGTGCTCCACGAGCGTGTCCGCGGAAGTTGCCAGGAATTGCTCCCGCGGCATCGCGTAGACCGAGTCTTTGATGCCGTTCAACTTCGCGTCGACCGCCGAACTCAGTTCCACGTCGCTGAACAGCCGATTGGAGTCACCACGCATGCATGCCCTTCCGAAAGTTGACGGCACTCTCGCGAGGTCGAGGTCGCACTGATCCGACGACGCCGCCGCTGTCCACCAGCGCGGTGCGACTGCCACCCCGACCGGCATGGGCCCCGGGTCGCCATGGTTCGGTCCGGCCCCATCGCCGCCCCGGTACGCGCCACGGCCGAGTCGATGGCCGCGCCGGCGGGGCCGCCATCTTCGGAAATGCGGTGTTGGGACGCGTTGGATTGAACCAACGACCAAAGCGTTGGAAGTCAGGCTCGCTGTCGCAATGCCCAACAGCATTCAGTCGAGCGCGCGCTAATGCAGCTGTCTCGTTGCGCCGTGACAGTGCTTGAACTTCTTCCCTGATCCGCACGGGCAGGGATCGTTGCGACCGACTTTGCCGGTATTGCGGATGGGCTCGCGGCGGACGGCCGCAGGGGCGACCCCCATCGCTGCCTCGGCCTTGCGTTGCTCCAGGAAGTGAGCGTGAACCTTTCGTACGGTGTCGCCCAGGCCGGCCGCGAGCCGCCTGTGCTCTTCGATCGAGAGATCCTTCTTCTTCAGTTGCTCCCAGCCTTCCTCTGTGCCATAGAGCATGATCGTCGACAGCCAGTCGGGATGTCCGATCGTGATCGGAAGCCATCCTTGGAGGTCGAGGCTGAGGCCCTTCATGTAGCCCATGCACCACTCGTCGATGACCGGCACCGGGTCGCCGTCGCGGGCGTTCTCCATCAGCAACGGCTCGTAGTCTCCTGGCGCTTCGAGAAGCGTGGTCGCCACAGCGTTCATATGGCGCATCAGCAGGCCCAAGATCCGCTGCGCTTGATCGACGCCCGAAAAGACCGGGCTATCCTCGCCCTTCTCCGTGTCCCAGACCGAGCGCAACCACTCGCTGGGTAGGATGGTCTTCGGCCCCGACAGGATCGCCGCAAAGAAGCCGTCGAGCATGGAGATATCCATCGACTCGTCGATGCCCTCGGCATCGAGCAGGAATCGTTCGAGTTCTTCAAGTTCGTCGTCGGTCAGCGGATCTTGGCTCGGCATGGACATCGCTCAGCTAGAGGAGGCGTCGCTCCTACTTTACCGGCCTCAACGACAACGAATGGCCGTACCCAGCGCACAGCGGCAGACACATAGTGCGCAAGCCGGAGCTCCGGGTCTGAACGGCAGGCGACCGGGGATCGAACCACGACATAGGGACTATGGGAAGTCTGGTCGTGCGCCGCGCGTGACCACGGGCGCCGACCCAGCCCCCCGGTTCGCCATGGTTCGGTGCGGCCCCATCGGCACCGCCGCGCGCGCCATGGCCGCAAGACGATGGCCACCCAGTGGGGGCGGCCATCTTCGGAAATGCGGTGGTAGGCCGTGTTGGACTTGAACCAACGACCAAAGGATTATGAGTCCTCTGCTCTGACCAGCTGAGCTAACGGCCCCCAGGGGAACCGCTCATTCTAGGCGGCCGCTACTTCACCGAAAGCGCGTTGCCGACCAGCCGCGCCGTGATGTCGACGATCTGGATCATGCGTTCGTACGGCATGCGCGTGGGGCCGATCACGCCCAGCGTGCCGACGATGCGCCCGTCCACCTCGTACGGCGATGTCACCACCGACAGTTCCTCGAACGGAACCACCTGGCTCTCGCCGCCGATGTAGATGCGCACGCCTTCGGCGCGGCTGCTCACGTCCAGCAGCCGCATCAGCTCCGTCTTCTGCTCGAAGACGCCGAACAGGCGCCGCAGGCTGGACATGTCGTGCCCCAGGTCCTGCACGTCGAGCAGGTTGCGCTCGCCCGAAACAACGACGTTGTCGCCGCTCTCGGCCATGGCCTCGGTGCCGGCCTGCACGGCGGCCTGCATGAGTGCCGCGATCTCCACGCGCAGCGCGTCGACCTCGTTCTTCAGGCGCTCGCGCACTTCCTCCAGCGTCAGGCCGGCGTAGTGCGCGTTGAGGAAGTTGCTGGCCTCCTGCAGTTCACTCTGCGTGTGGTCGCGCGCGGTGAAGATGACGCGGTTCTGCACGTCGCCGTCCGGCGCCACCAGGATCAGCAGCACGCGCCGCTCGCCCAGGCGCAGGAACTCGATGTGGTGGAAGACGCTGGCCTTGCGCGGCGCCATCACCACGCCGACGAAGTGCGACAGGTTCGACAGCAGCGCCGCCGCCTGCGCGATGACACGCTGCGGCTGGTCGGGGTGCAGTTGCCGGCTGGCGGCGGCCACGTCGGGCGGCGCGTGCTCCAGGTCGAGCGGGCGTGCCGTGAGCATGGTGTCGACGAACAGGCGGTAGCCGCGTGGCGTGGGCACCCGGCCGGCGCTGGTGTGCGGGCTGGCGATCAGCCCCAGGTCCTCCAGGTCGGCCATCACGTTGCGGATGGTGGCCGGCGACAGGTCGAGCCCCGAGGTACGCGACAAGGTGCGTGAACCCACCGGCGTGCCGTCGGCAATGTAGCGCTCGACCAGGGTCTTGAGCAGCGAGCGGGCACGGTCATCGAGCATGTGCGCATTGTAGGAAGGTGACCGCCGCATGGGGGCCTCGCCGGCGGGGGCCCTATGGTGTAATGCGCCGCATGCCGTCCGGCTTCCGTCACGTCGCCATCGTGGGCAAGTACCAGGCCCGGGGCATACGCCCGGTGCTGGAGGAGATCGCCCATTTCCTGGTGTCCCAGGGGCTGGAGGTCTCGTTCGAGCAGGAGACCGCCTCTGCCACCGGCGTCACCGACTTCGAGTCGCTGGCGCCGCATGAGGTGGGCCGCCGCTGCGACCTGGCGGTGGTGGTGGGCGGCGACGGCACGATGATCGGCATCGCGCGCGAACTGGCGCGCTGGCATGTGCCGCTGGTGGGCATCAACCAGGGGCGGCTCGGTTTCATCACCGACATCGTCATCGGCCAGTACAAGGAAGCGCTGGCGCCGATGATCGCGGGCGACTACGAGGAAGAGCACCGCTCGATGCTCGAGGGCGACGTCTGGCGCGACGGCGAGAGGATCTTCGAGGGCCTGTCGCTGAACGACGTGGTGGTCAGCCGCGGCGCCACGGCCAGCATGGTCGAGTTGCGCGTGGACGTCGATGACGACTTCGTCGCCAACCTGCGCGCCGACGGCCTGATCATCGCGTCGCCCACCGGGTCGACGGCCTATGCGCTGTCGGCCGGCGGGCCGATCCTGCACCCGGGCATCGCCGGCTGGGTGGTGGTTCCGATCGCGTCGCACACGCTGTCCAACCGGCCCATCGTGCTGCCCGATCACGGCGAGATCCGCGTCGGCATCGTGTCCGGCAAGGACGTGTCGGCCAATTTCGACATGCACAGCCTGGCCAGCCTGATGCACGGCGACCAGGTGCGCGTGCGTCGATCGGCCTTCAAGGTGCGCTTCCTGCACCCGCGCGGCTGGAGCTACTACGCCACGCTGCGGCGCAAGTTGCGGTGGTACGAAGGCGGGGTGTGACGTGAGCCCCCCGGCTTGCATCTTCGATGCTTCGCTGCCCCCCGCGGGGCCGCAGGCATCCCTTGGGGCGACCTGGCGGGAGGCCTGAGAGATGCTCCGACGGCTGTCGCTTCGCGACGTGGCCATCGTCGCCGAGCTGGAGATCGAGCTCGGCGCCGGCTTCACCGTGCTCACCGGCGAAACCGGGGCCGGCAAGTCCATCCTCGTCGACGGGCTGCAGCTGGCGCTGGGCAACCGCGCCGACGTCAACCTGGTTCGCGAAGGTGCGTCGCGCGCCGAGGTCAGCGCCGAGTTCGACACTCCCGCGGCGCTGCGCGCCTGGCTCGACGAAGCCGGCTTCGACGCCGAGGAAACCCTGTTGCTGCGCCGCACGGTGGACGCCCAGGGCAAGAGCCGCGCCTGGATCAACGGCAGCCCGGCCACCGTGACGCAGTTGCGCGAGGCCGCCGACCTGCTGGTGGACATCCATGGCCAGCATGCCTGGCAGAGCCTCACGCGGCCGGCCGCCGTGCGCGCCTTGCTCGACACCCAGGCGCAGGCCGACACATCGGCGCTGGGTGCGGCCTGGCAAGCCTGGCGGGCGGCGCTGGCAGCGCTGGATGAAGCACGCGGCCAGCGCGAGACGCTGGAGCGTGAACGTGAACGCCTGGCGTGGCAGATCGGCGAGCTGGACAAGCTCGCCCCGGCCGTCGGCGAGTGGGACCGTCTCAACGCCGAACAGCAGCGCCTGGCGCACGGCCAGGCCCTGCTCGACGGTGCGCGTGACGCCCTGGCCGCACTGTCCGACGACGAGCCGAACGCCGACGGGCTGACCTCGCGCGCGATCGCCGCGCTCGAGGAAGTGCAGCGCTACGACGCCCACCTCGCCGATGTGGCGGAGGTGCTGCGCGCGGCGCAGGCACAGCTGGAAGACGCCGCGCACACGCTGCAGTCCTACCTGGGCCGCAGCGAGCCCGACCCCGATCGCCTGGCCGAGCTCGACGCGCGCCTGGGCGCGTGGGTGGCACTGGCGCGTCGCTACCGCCGCAGCCCGGCCGAACTGCCGGCGCTGCTGACCGGCTGGCAGGCCGAGCTGAGGAGTCTCGACGCTGCGGCGGATCTGGACGCCCTGGAGCGCGCCGCCCGCGCCGCCGAGATGGCGTGGCGGCACGAGGCCGAACGCATCTCGCGCTTGCGCAAGAAGGCCGCGCCTGCGCTCGGCGCCGCGGTCACCCAGGCCATGCAGCATCTGGGCATGGCCGGCGGCCGCTTCGAGGTGGCGCTGCTGAAGCAGGAAGAGCCGCAGTCCTGGGGCCTTGAAGCAGTGGAGTTCCGCGTTGCGGGCCACGCCGGCAGCACGCCGCGGCCGCTGGCCAAGGTGGCCTCGGGCGGTGAGCTGTCGCGGCTCGCCTTGGCCATCGCCGTCACCACGGCCCAGCGTGACGGCGGCGGCGTGCCGACGCTGATCTTCGACGAGATCGACGCCGGTGTCGGCGGCACGGTGGCCGACAGCGTCGGCCGCCTCATGAAGCTGCTGGGCCGCACGAGCCAGGTGCTGGCCGTGACGCACCTGGCGCAGGTGGCCGCCTGCGCGGATCGGCACTTCGTCGTCTCCAAGGCGCAGCGCGGGAAGCAGACGCTCTCGGACGTGCAGGCCGTGGAGGGCGTTGCGCGCGTCGCCGAGGTCGCGCGCATGCTGGGCGGCGAACGCCTGTCGGGAACGGCGCATGCGCAGGCGCTGCTGGGCCTGAATGTGGGTGAGAACCGGTGAGCGAGTGGGCGCCCTTTGACGCGCGGCGCCGGGACGAGGTCATCCTCATCACCGGCATCTCGGGCTCGGGCAAGTCGGTGGCGCTGCATGCGCTCGAAGACGCCGGCTATTTCTGCGTCGACAACCTGCCGCCGGAGCTGCTGCGCGACTTCATCCGCCTGGAAAGCGAGCGCTACACGCACCGCGTCGCCGTGGCCGTGGACGTGCGCACGGCCACCTCGCTGCCCGGCCTGGTGCCCTTGATCGACCAGCTGACGAGCGAGGGCGTGCGCATCCGACCGATCTTCCTCGATGCCAGCACCGACGCCCTGGTGCGGCGCTTCTCGGAGACCCGCCGCCCGCACCCGCTCACCGCAGGGCCCGACCGCGGCGACGCCTCGCGGGCGTTGATCGAGGCCATCGACCTCGAACGCGAGATGCTCTCGGACCTGCGCGAGATCTCCACCGTCATCGACACCAGCCAGCTGCGCCCGGCGCTGCTGCGCAGCTGGGTGCGCTCGCTGGTCGGCGCGCGCGAGGCCGCGCTGACGCTGGTCTTCGAGTCCTTTGCGTTCAAGCACGGCGTGCCGCTGGATGCCGACTACGTGTTCGACGTGCGCGTGCTGCCCAACCCCTACTACATCCGCGAATTGCGCCCGCTCACCGGGCGCGACGCGCCGGTGGCGGCCTACCTCGAAGCGCAGCCCGAAGCGGCGGAGATGCTGGCGCAGATCCAGACCTTCCTGCAGCGCTGGCTGCCGTCGTTCGAGGACGACCAGCGCAGCTACCTCACCGTGGCCATCGGCTGCACCGGTGGCCAGCACCGCTCGGTGTACGCGGTGGAGTGGCTGGCGCGCCGTTTCGAGAGCCGCTACGCCACGCTGCTGCGCCACCGCGAGATCGACGCCCGTGGATAAGACCCCCATGAGCCCGCACGGCCGTCCGAAGGGCGCATCCCGGAGTGCGCGGCACGAAGGCACTTCAGAGGGCCCCGTGCCGAACGCCCGGCTGCCCGACCCGTTGCCGCTGTTTCCTCTGCAGACGGTGCTCTTCCCCGGCGCGCTACTGGGACTGAAGGTGTTCGAGGCGCGTTACCTCGACCTGGTCTCCGAGTGCCTGCGCAAGGCGCAGCCCTTCGGCGTGATCTGCCTGCGCCAGGGCGCGGAGGTCGGCGGCGACCAGGCCAAGGTGCAGCTGGAACAGGTCGGCGTGCTGGCGCACATCGACGAGGTCGATGCCGAACAGGCCGGGATCCTGCACCTGCGCTGCAGCGGCGGGCAGCGCTTCAGGCTGACGGGCGCCGCCACGCAGCGCGACAACGGCCTGTGGCAAGCCAGCGTCGAACCGATCGACGACGACCCCGCGCGCGCGCCGGGCCCGGCGGTGATGCAGACGGTGAGCGCGCTGGCCGAGGCCATCAAGAAGCTGCAGTCCCAGAACAAGGTGCCGTTCGCGCCGCCGTACCGCCTGGACGATGCAGGCTGGGTGGCCAATCGATGGTGCGAACTGCTGCCGGTGTCGCTGGCCGCCAAGCAGAAGCTGATGGAGCTCGACGACCCGGTGATCCGTCTGTCGTTGGTGGACGGCTTCTTGCGCGACAAGAAGGTGATCGTCAGCTGACGGTCGTCTCCAGCAGCCGCCGCACCGGCGCCGGCAGCCCCAGAGCACGCGCTTCTTCGGGCGTGGCCCAGCGGCCCGGCGGCAGGTCGGGCAGAGCGCGCGAGCGCAGCGGCCAGCGCCACGCCAGCGGGTGCAGCGTCCAGTCGAAATGTGTCAGCGCGTGCTGGATCACGGGCAGCCAGGTCCCCAGCCCAGGCCAGCCGGCCGTGGCTTCGGCGAGCTGGTCCTTCGACGCGTACTCCGGTAGCGTCCACAGCCCGGCCCAGACGCCGCGCGGTGGCCGCTGCACCAGCCACCAGCGGCCGCGGTGTTCCAGCCACAGCAGTGCGTTGTCGCGCTGGCCGCGCTTGAGCTTGCGCGTCTTGACGGGGTAACGCTCGGGGGTGTCGGCCTGGCGCGCCACGCAGGCGCCCGCCAGCGGGCACGCCGGGCAATTGGGGCGGCGCGCCAGGCAGACCGTGGCGCCCAGGTCCATCAGCCCCTGCGTGTAGACGTCGACGTCACGCGCCGGCAGCAGCGCCTCGGCGGCAGCCCACAGGCGCTTCTCTTCGGCGGCCAAGGCCAGGTCGCCGCCGAAACCCAGCACCCGTGTCAGCACACGCTTGACGTTGCCGTCGAGGATCGCCGCGCGCTCGCCGAAGCAGAACGCCGCGATCGCCGCCGCGGTGGAGCGGCCGATGCCCGGCAGCCTGGCCAGCGCGGCGCTGCTGTCCGGAAACGCACCGCCATGCAGATCCACCACCTGCTGGGCGCAACGATGCAGGTGGCGCGCCCGGCTGTAGTAGCCCAGGCCGCTCCACTGCGCCAGCACGTCGTCCAGCGGCGCCGCGGCCAGCGCCCGCACCGTGGGAAAGCGCGCCATGAAACGCGGGTAGTAGTCGAGCACGGTGGTGACCTGGGTCTGCTGCAGCATGACCTCGGACAGCCACACGCGGTAGGGGTCGTGCGTACCCTGCCACGGCAAGCCGTGGCGGCCGTGGCGACGCTGCCAGCGCACGACACGTGCCGCCAATTCACCTTGCCCGCCGGAGGCGGGCAACGCGGGCCGCGGGGCCGTCAAGCGGCGGCCTGCCTCAGGGGCTGACCCTGTCGCGGCGCGTCGGGGCCGGCCACCAACCGGCGTGCGGTGGTCATGGCCTCGTCGGCCAGCGCATCGAGACGGGTGCGCATGAGGTCCAGATGCTCGCCCTGGGCCTGCACTTCGGAAATGCGCTGCTCCAGCTCACCGGCGACCGACTGCACGCGCTGCAGGGTGTCGCGGCGGCGGACGTAGGCTCGGCGGCGTTCACGCAACTGCACCTCGACCTGGCTGCTGGCGCCCTTGCTCCACAGTTCCAGCTCGCCGGCAGCGTTTTCGAACACCACGCGCAGCTTGGACAGCAGCATGCGACGAAACTGCTCGGCAAAGCCCGGCGCGGCCATGCGCCAGGCCTGGCTCAGGCCGAGGTGGCGGCCGTAGTTGTGCGCAATGAGGTCGACATCGGCCTGAAAGCGTGCGAGCGTCGGCGCCGGCGCCAGCGCGAGCGCATAGCCGAATTCGGTGTTGAGCTGGTTGAAGCTGGCGCCCAGCATCTGGTGCAACTCCTCGGCCTGCCTGCCGGCGCCGTCCAGCGCGGCGCGCAGGCGGCCGATCAGGGTCTCGAAGGCCGCGCGGCCGCCGAGGTTGAAGGGACGCGCCGACATCGCGGCCTGCATCGCCGCCACCTCGGTGCGCAGGGTATCGCTGGACAAGAACGAAAGCAGCGACCGCTGCAGCCTCAAGTGCACCGCGCGCAGTGCCGTCAGCCGTGCCGTGCAACGCTCGAAATCGGCGGTCTCGGCATCGACACGCTCCACCAGCAGGCGCGTCCTGATGCCGCTCTTGCCGCGCAGGCCGCGCAGTTCCAACAATTGCTCGGCCTGCTGCCGGCGGCGCTCGGCCAGGCGTCGCGCCCCGGAGGCGCGCAGTTGGTCCAGCACGCCCACGGCCGAGTGCACGAGCAACTCGTGTCGCCGCGGCAGCAACTCGGTGGCCAGGGCCTGCTCCAGCGGCGGCAGCCGGCTGGCTCCGAGCGCCGGCAGGTCGCCGTCGAGTCGTGCCGCCAGCGCATCGCGCGCCGAGAGGGCAAACACGCGCGACGGCGGCATCTCCAGCGTCGCCGCGGCCTGCAGGCGCTGCTGCTCGATCTGCTGCTGCACCTCGGCCTCGGGGAGCAAGGGGTCGGCCAGGGTGTCGATCTTGTTGAGCACGACGAAGCGCTCCAGGCTGGCCTGGCCGAGATGCTCGCGCCAGATCGCCAGGTCGGACCGCGTCACGCCGGTGTCGGCAGCGAGCACGAAGACGACGGCGTGCGCCGACGGCAGCAGGCCCAGCGTGAGTTCGGGTTCCGCGCCGATGGCATTGAGCCCGGGCGTGTCGATCACCACCAACCCGCGTTCGAGCAGCGGGTGCGGGTAGTTGATGAGCGCATGGCGCCAGGCGGGGACCTCGACGCTGCCATCGGCCGCCTGCGGCGGGTTGTCTTCGGGCTGCTCGTCGCTCCAGAAGCCGAGTGCGGCCGCCTGCTCCACGCTCACGCGCTGGGTGCGGGTCACGGCGGCAAGCGCATGGACCAGGGTCTGCGGGTTGCGGGCATCCAGCGGCACGCACTGCCAGTGCACCTCACGCGGGCGCAGTTCGGCCAGCGACAGGCCGCGCAGCCGCGTCTCGATCGGCAACAGCGCCAACCGGGGCGGCACGGCAGCATCGAAGCGCAACTCCACCGGGCACATCGTGGTGCGGCCGGGCGTGGCCGGCAGCACACGGCGGCCGGCGTCGGCAAAGAAGATGGCATTGATCAGCTCCGACTTGCCACGCGAGAACTCGGCCACGAAGGCCAGCACCAGCTTGTCGGACGCCAGCCGTTCGTGCAATGCCGCCAACGCCGCAGTGTCCGTGTCGTCGAGCAGGTCCTGCTCGACCAGCGCGCGTGCCAGTGCGCCAATGCGCCCCTCGACCTCGGCGCGCCAGGCGGCCAGCACGTCGAGGCTGTGGGCGATGGGGCTGTCCATGGACGTTGGCGACGGGCGTTGCAGGGGGTGGCGGCATCGTAGCGCAGGCCTGTGCGGCCCCACGGCCGCGACACGCGCCGCGGGGCGCCGGATGTCACGCCCGACGGCAGCGTTACAGCACTTACCGGCGCTGACAAGCCGGGCAGAAGTAGGTCGAACGCTGCGCCTGAACCACGCGCCGCACCGTGCCGCCGCACCGAGGGCAGTTCATGCCCGCTCGGCCGTAGACGGCCGCTTCCGCCTGGAAGGCGCCGCTCACGCCGTGGGCATCGGTGAAGTCGCGCAGTGTCGAGCCGCCGGCCTCCAGCGCCCGTGCCAGCGTGCCGCGCAGCGCCGCCAACAGGCGCGTGGCGCGCGGTCGACTGATGCGATGGGCAGGCAGCGCCGGGTGGATGCCCGCCCGGAACAGCGCCTCGCAGGCGTAGATGTTGCCTGCGCCCACCACCACGTCGCCGGCCAGCAGCACGGCCTTGATGGGGGCACGGCGCCGCTGCAGCGCCGTGTGCAGCACTGCCGGCGTGAGCGCTGGATCGAAGGGTTCGGCCCCCAGCCGCTGCAGCAGCGTGGCCGCCGGCGCCTCGTGCAGCGAAGGCGACCAGACCACGGCGCCGAAGCGCCGTGGGTCGTGCAGGCGCAGCGTGCCGCGGTCGGTGAGGAGGTCGAAGTGATCATGGGGGCCTGGCGCCGGGGCGGACGGCAGCAGCGCCAGCGAACCCGACATGCCCAGGTGCACGAGCAGGCCCCCGCCCTCGCCCTGGCCCCCTTCGGCAGGGTCGACCGTCGGCGCGCGAAGCAGCGGCAGCCAGAGGTATTTGCCACGCCGCCCCACCGCGCCCACCGTGGCCCCGGCCAGGTCCGCGGCGGGCCGGCCGAGCGGCCAGCGCAAGGGCTTGCCCAGGCGCGCCTCGAGCACGCGTGCGCCCAGCAAGGGCGCGGCGATACCCCGCCGCGTGACCTCGACCTCTGGAAGTTCCGGCATGGGCCATTATGTGAGAATGACTTTCAACCGCCCTGGAGTACCGATGTCCGAACGCCCACGCTGGCGCCTAGCGCTGGCCGCCCTGCTGGTGGTGCCGGTCGTCGTGGCCGCACCCCCCGCCTACGCCCAGCTGGGCGCACCCGGCGGCACGGCGACCGCGGTCAATTCGGGGCTCGACGGTGAACTGCTCTACCAGTTGCTGATCGGTGAAATGTCGCTGAGCGCCGGCAATGCGGGCACGGCCTACGACTGGATCCTGGACGCCGCACGGCGCACGCGCGATGAAGCCCTGTTCAGGCGCGCCGTGGACATCGCGCTGCAGGCCCGCGCCGGCGAGCAGGCCTTGGCGGCCACGCGCGCCTGGCGGCTGGCCCGACCGGAGTCGCTGGATGCGCTGCGGCTGCAGTTGCAGATCCTGCTGCTGCTCAACCGCAACGGCGACCTCGCCGAACCGATGAAGGCGCTGCTGGCCCTGACCCCGCCGGCCGATCGGCCCGGGCTGATCCTGTCGTTGCCGCGCTTCCTGCAGCGTGCCAGCGACCCACGGCAGATCGCCGGCATCCTGGACGACGCATTGGCCCCTTACCGCGACGACCCGGCCACGCGCGTGCCGGTGCGGGTGGCCATGGGCCGCGCCTGGTTGGAGGCGCGCGATGCAGACCGCGCCCTGGCGCTGGCGCGCGAAGCGCAGCGCCTGGACGACACGGCGCCCGGCCCGGCGCTGCTGGCCATGGAACTGATGCGCGAACGGCCGCAGGCCGAGGCGCTCGTGCTGGACTACCTGGGCCGGCCCGATGCCGAAGCCGCACTGCGCCTGGCCTACGTGCGGCAGCTCACCGTCGCCCAGCGTTACGCCGACGCCGTGGCGCAACTGGAAACGATCACCCGGCTGCAGCCGGAACTGGCGCCGCCCTTCCTGTCGCTGGGCGCGCTGCACCTGGAGTTGAAGCAGACCAAGGAGGGTGAAGCGGCACTGGAGCGGTACATCGACCTCGTGCAGCGCCAGGCAGCGGCCGCGCCCGCGGCGCCAGCCGCGACCGAGGCCGAACCCGACGACGACGTCACCGAGGCGCGACCCGATCAGGGCCTGGTGCAAGCCTGGCTGATGCTGGCGCAATCGGCCGAGCAGCGGGGTGACTTCAAGGCCGCCGAGGCGTGGCTGGCCAAGGTCGACGACCCGCGCCGGGCGCTCGAGGTGCAGACCCGGCGCGCCTCCATCCTGGCGCGCCAGGGCCAGCTTCAGCAGGCCCGCGAGCTGATCCGCCGCACGCCCGAGCGCAGCGCCGAGGACCAGCGCGCCAAGCTGGTGGCCGAAGCCGGCGTGCTGCGCGAGGTCAAGCACTGGCGCGAGGCCTTCGACGTGCTGGGCAGCGCCAACCAGCGCTTTGCCGACGACGCCGACCTGATGTACGAGCAGGCCATGATGGCCGAGAAGATCGACCGCCTGGACGAGATGGAGCGGCTGCTGCGCCGCGTCATCGAGATCAAGCCCGACAACGCGCACGCCCACAATGCCCTGGGCTATTCATTGGCCGACCGCGGCCAGCGCCTGCCGGAGGCGCGCCTGCTGATCCGGCGCGCGCTGGAGTTGTCGCCGGGCGATCCCTTCATCACCGACAGCCTGGGCTGGGTCGAGTTCCGGCTCGGCAATACCGAGGACGCGTTGCGCCTGCTGCAGCGTGCGTACGCGGCGCGGCCCGACCCGGAGATCGGCGCGCATCTCGGCGAGGTGCTCTGGGCCCTGGGCCAGCGAGACGAGGCGCGCCGCATCTGGCTCGAAGCCAAGGGTCGCGACGCGGCCAACGACGTGCTGCGCGAGACCTTGGCCCGCCTGCGCGTCGACCTGTGATCCGCCGCGCGCTGGCATTGCTGGCGACGTGGCTGCTGGTGGCCTGCGCGACGCCGCCGCCGGCGCCGGGCGAGCCGGCCTGGACCAGCGGGCGGATCAGCATCCGCATCGCTGCCGACGCCAGCCAGGCCGCACAGAGCATCAGCGTGGCCTTTGAATTGCGCGGCGATGGCCGGTCGGGCGAGTTGCGCCTGAACTCGCCGCTGGGCACGCGTGTGGCCCAGGCACGCTGGGCGCCGGGCGTGGCGGTGCTCGAAACGCCCGAGGGCGAGCGCAGCTTCGGCACCCTGGACGAACTCTCGCGCCAGGCGCTGGGCGAGGCGCTGCCGCTGGCCGCCCTGCCCGACTGGATCGCAGGCCGCCCCTGGCCGGCGGCGCCCCATCGCGTGCAGGAGGGCGGCTTCGAGCAACTCGGCTGGTCGGTCCGGCTGGCACGCCTGGCCGAAGGCTGGATCGACGCCCGGCGCGAAGTGCCGCCGGAGGTGGTGGTACGCGTGCGCCTGGACAACAAGGACGCCAGCCTGTGAACGCGGGCCGCCCCAATGCTCACCTCCCGCTGCGGGACCCCCGGACTGTCCTCCCTCCGCCCTGCTGGCCCTGTACGACGTGCCGGCGCCGGCCAAGCTCAATCTGTTCCTGCACGTGGTGGGGCGGCGCGCCGACGGCTACCACCTGCTGCAGTCGGTGTTCGTGCTCGTCGACTGGGCCGACAGGCTGCACTTCGAACGGCGCCGCGACGGCACGCTGGCCCGCCACGACCTCGGCCCGGCACTGCCCGCGGACGATCTCTGCCTGCGCGCTGCTCGCGCGCTGCAGGCGGAGAGCGGCACCACGCTGGGCGCCGACATCTCGATCAGCAAGCTCGTGCCCTGGGGGGCAGGCATGGGCGGCGGCAGTTCCGACGCGGCGACCACGCTGCTGGCGCTGAACCGGCTGTGGGGCCTGGGCTGGCCCCGTCGGCGCCTGGCGTCCATCGGTCTGCGGCTCGGCGCCGACGTGCCGTTCTTCCTGGGCGGGCAGAACGCATTCGTCGAGGGCATCGGCGAACGGCTCACGCCGATGGCGCTGCCGCCGATGCACTACGCCGTGGTGAAGCCGCCGGCGGCCATCGCCACCCGCGACATCTTCGAGCATCCGGGCCTGGGTCGCGACACCGAAGCTGTTATACTTGCGGGCTCTCTTGATGAGGCGGGGCGTATCGGTGCGCCGGCCGGGTGGATGCAGGGTTTTGGCAAGAACGACCTGCAGCCCCCCGCCGAGGATCGGTACCCCGAGGTGGCGCAAGCTACCCGCTGGCTGGAGGCACGTTACGGCAACAGCCGCATGACGGGCTCGGGCAGCGCGGTCTTTTCAAGGGTCGGTGCAGGCGAGCCACCCGTGGCGGCATTCCCCGAGGATGAACTTCCGCAGGGGTGGGTGGGGCGAATGTGCCGCAGCTTGGTCGAGCACCCGCTCATGGGGTGGGCCGGCTGAACAGGTGTTCAGAGGTGGCGGTGGCAAGCCGCAACCTGTGTAGGGGAGTCGCCAAGTTGGTTAAGGCATCGGATTTTGATTCCGACATGCGAGGGTTCGAGTCCTTCCTCCCCTGCCAAATCCTGCCCTGAAGCCGGCGCCGCAGCACCGGCCCGCTCCGACGGAGATCCCAACGTGCTGTTCAACACCGTGCTCTTCACCGGCAACGCCAACCCGGTGTTGGCGCATGAAATCGCCTCGCACCTGGGCATCGAGCTCGGCAAGGCGATGGTGAGCCGTTTTTCCGACGGTGAAGTCACGGTGGAGATCCGGCAGAACGTTCGCGCGCGCGACGTCTTCGTCTTGCAGCCGACCTGCACGCCGACCAACGAGAACCTGATGGAACTGCTGATCATGGTCGATGCGCTCAAGCGTGCCAGTGCGCGCCGCATCACCGCCGTGATCCCCTATTTCGGCTATGCGCGGCAGGACCGCCGGCCGCGCAGCACCCGCGTGCCGATCAGCGCCAAGGTGGTGGCCAACCTGCTGGAGACCGTGGGCGTCGAACGGGTGCTGACGATGGACCTGCACGCCGACCAGATCCAGGGCTTCTTCGACATCCCGGTCGACAACATCTACGCCAGCCCGGTTCTGCTGTCCGACCTGAAGAGCAAGGACTACCCCAACCTGGTGGTCATCTCGCCCGACGTCGGCGGCGTGGTGCGGGCACGCGCGCTGGCCAAGCAGCTCGACTGCGACCTGGCCATCATCGACAAGCGCCGGCCCACCGCCAACGTGTCCGAAGTGATGCACGTCATCGGCGAGATCGACGGCCGCAACTGCGTCATCATGGACGACATGATCGACACCGCCGGCACCCTGGTCAAGGCGGCCGAGGTGCTGAAGGAGCGCGGTGCGCGCAACGTCTACGCCTACTGCACGCACCCGGTGTTCTCCGGCCCGGCGGTCGAGCGCATCAAGGCTTCGCACATCGACGAGGTCGTCGTCACCAACACCATCCCGCTGTCCGACGAGGCCAGGAGCTGCCCCAAGATCAGGCAGCTTTCGGTGGCCTTCCTGTTTGCCGAAACCATGCGCCGCATCAGCGACGGCGAATCGGTGACGAGCCTGTTTGCGGAGCAGAACAGTAACTTTTGATGAAGAGGCGGGCTCCTTGCGGAGCCCTACTCTTTCCCTAGACGCAGGCCTTCGGCCTGCAAACCCCAAGGCAGCCTGGTCGCGGGCGCCTCAACTTTTGGAGCCAATATGAATTTCACAGCCTACGAGCGTACGCTGCAGGGGACCGGAGCGAGCCGCCGCCTGCGCAACGCCAGCAAGGTGCCGGGCATCGTCTACGGCGCCGGCGAGCCGAAGATGATCGAGCTCGACCACAACGCGCTCTTCTTCGCGCTCAAGAAGGAAGCCTTCCACTCGTCGATTCTCGAGATGGAACTGGCGGGCAAGGTGGAGAAGGTGCTGCTGCGTGACTACCAGATGCACGCCTACAAGCCCGTCGTGATGCACGTGGACTTCCAGCGCATCGACGAGACGACGAAGCTGCGCAAGAAGGTGCCGCTGCACTTCGAGGGCGAAGAAAACTCGCCGGCGGTGAAGACCGACAAGTGCCTGATCGCCCACGTGCGCACCGACCTCGAGATCGAGTGCCTGGCCGCGCAGTTGCCGGAGTTCGTGACCATCGACCTGTCGGGCCTCGTCAAGGGCACCAGCCTGCACGCCAGCGACCTCAAGCTCCCCGAGGGCATCAAGGCCGTCAAGCGCGGCACGCTCAACCCGGTGATCGTGGCCGTGACGCTGCCCAAGGCCGAGGAAGAAGTGGAAGTGGCACCCACCGTGGTGGTGCCGGCCGAGAAGGGCAAGGCCAAGCCCAAGAAGGACGAGAGACAGAACAAGAAGTGAGCCCCTGGGGACACCCCCCTCTCACCCCTTGGCAGGCCCCACTCCGGTGGGGCCTGTCTGCATTGGAGGCTCCCATCAATGACGTCCTCATGATTCGACTCTTCGTCGGCCTGGGCAACCCGGGCGCTGAATACGAGGCCACGCGGCACAACGCGGGCTTCTGGTGGCTGCAGGCGCTGGCCGACAAGCTCGGCGCGCGGCTGGTGCCCGAGCGCGGCTACCAGGCCCTGGCGGCGCGCGTCAGCGGCAACGACGGACCGGTGTGGCTGCTCGAGCCGATGACCTTCATGAACCGCTCGGGGTTCTCGGTGGCCACGCTGGCGCGCTTCTTCAAGATCGAGCCGCAGCAGATCCTCGTCGTGCACGACGAACTGGACCTGCTGCCGGGCCAGGCCAAGCTCAAGTTCGGCGGCAGCGCCGCCGGGCACAACGGGCTGAAGGACATCCACGCCATGCTCGGCACGCTGGACTTCTGGCGCCTGCGGCTGGGCATCGGCCACCCGGGCGTGAAGGCCGAGGTGGTGAACTACGTGCTCAAGCGGCCGTCACCCGACGACCGCGAGGCCATCCACAAGGCCATCGAGCGTTCGCTGGAAGCCAGCGAACTGCTGATGGCCGGCGACATGGACAAGGCGCTGGCTCGCATCCATGCCCAGCCGCCAAGGCCCAAGCCACCGCGGCCGGCACCGCCCCCGCAAGCCGAACCGGGAGAGTCCACATGAAGAGGCACGCGGCCCTGATCCTGCTGTGCGCCGCCGCGGGCGTGCAGCCGCCAGCCCAGGCGCAGGCGGTCTGGCGCTGCGGCGCCGACGGCCGCAGCTACTCCGACCGACCGTGCGCCGACGGCCGGCCGCTGCAGATGGCGGAACTGGCCGACACCCGTTCGGCGATCGAGGTGGCATCGGCGCAAGGCGTGGCGACGCGCGAGAAGCGCCTGGCCGAGGCGCTGCGCCGCGAGAGGCTGGAGCGAGAGGGCCTGGCCGTGCCAGCGAGCCACAGGCAAGCCACGGCGCACCCGCCCGATCGAAGCGACGGCCTCAACCCGCAACGGACGGCGAACAAGCCGGCGGCGAAAGCGCAGCGTCAGGCGCCTGCAGACGATGGTATTTGGCGAGCAGTTGCTCCGGCGTCTCGACGTGCGAAGGATTGACCGGGATGCAGCTCACCGGGCACAGCTGAACGCACTGCGGCTCGTCGAAGTGCCCCACGCATTCGGTGCAGCGCCGGGGGTCGATGACGTAGATCTCCTCGCCCATCGAGATCGCCTGGTTGGGGCACTCGGGCTCGCAGACATCGCAGTTGATGCACTCGTCGGTGATCCACAGGGCCATGGCGGGGATGGGGCGTCAGCTTTCGGGAAGCGCGACACGCTCTTTCAGCCGCCGCAGCACCGAGGGTGCCACGAACTTGGAAACATCACCGCCGAGGCTGGCAATCTCACGCACGAAAGTGGCGCTGACGAACTGGTACTGGTCGGACGGCGTCATGAACACCATCTCCACGTCGGGCATCAGCTGGCGGTTCATGCCCGCCATCTGGAACTCGTATTCGAAGTCGCTCACCGCGCGCAGGCCGCGGATGACGACCTTGCCGCCGTTCTCGACCACGAAGTCGCGCAGCAGGCCGCGGAACGCGGTGACCTCGACATTGCGATAGGGCGCCGCGATCTCGCGCGCGATCTCCAGGCGCTCGTCGGGGCTGAACATCGTGTGCTTGTGGTGGCCGGCGGCCACCGCGAGGATCAGGCGGTCGAACAGGCGCGAGGCACGTCGCATCAGGTCTTCATGACCGAGCGTCATCGGGTCGAAGGTACCCGGGTAGACGGCGGTGAGCGGAGCAGTCGAAGTCACGGCACATTCCTCCTGGGTGCGACTCGGGGGGCGTCGGCGGCGGCAGTGTAGCCGCGCTCAGGCCACGCGCCGGAAGAGTTGCGCGTGCACGGCACCGGCTTTCAGGCTGCGGTGCAGCACCAGGCCCGGTGGCACCTCGGCCACGGGCTGTCCCGATTCGACGTAGACGAAGCCGCCCTCGCTGACCAGCGGTGCCGCCACGATGACGGCAGGCAACGCCAGGTCGGCGTCGAAGGGCGGGTCGAGCAGGACCAGCTCGAAGCGGCCGGGTCCGGCCCTTGCCATCCAGGCCAGGGCGTCCGCACGTTCGATGCGCACCATGGTGCCGCCCAGGCGCAGCCGGGTGGCCTCGAGGCTGGCGGCCAGCGCCGTGTCGCGCTCCAGCAGCACGACCTCGGCCGCGCCGCGCGATGCGGCTTCGAATCCCAGCGCGCCGGTGCCGGCAAAGGCGTCGAGCACGCGCCAGCCGGTCAGGTCCTGTCCGAGCCAGTTGAACAGCGTCTCCTTGACGCGGTCGGGCGTGGGGCGCAGGCCGGGGCGGTCGGGGACCGGCAGCTTGCTGCGCTTCCACATGCCGCCGATCAGGCGCACCTCGCCGGGCGGGGTGCGGCGGGGACCGGCGCCAGGGCGGGCCGGCTTCATCACCAGCGCACCGTGATGCCGTCGCGCGCCAGCAGCGCCTTGGCCTGGCCGACGGTGAATTCACCGTAGTGGAAGATGCTGGCCGCCAACACCGCGTCGGCGCCGCCGATGCGTATGCCTTCGGACAGGTGCTCCAGCGCGCCGACGCCGCCCGAGGCGATCACGGGCACCGGCACCGCGTCGCACACCGCACGCGTGAGTTCGAGGTCGAAGCCGATCCGGGTGCCGTCGCGGTCCATGCTGGTGAGCAGGATCTCGCCGGCACCGAGTTCGGCCATGCGCCGCGCCCAGGCCACGGCGTCCAGGCCGGTGTTCTGGCGGCCGCCATGGGTGTAGACGTCCCAGCCGCCGCCGGAACCCGCGCCCTGGCGGCGCTTCGCGTCGATGGCGACCACGATGCACTGCGCGCCGTATTTGTCGGCGGCCTCGCGGATGACCTCGGGCCGCGCCACGGCCGCCGAATTGAAGCTCACCTTGTCGGCCCCGGCATTGAGCAGGCGCCGCACGTCGGCCACCGTGCGCACGCCGCCCCCCACGGTGAGCGGAATGAAGACCTGCGAAGCCACCGCTTCGATGATGGGCAAGATGAGGTCGCGCCCGTCGCTGGTGGCCGTGATGTCGAGGAAGGTCAGCTCGTCGGCGCCCTGCTCGTTGTAGCGCGCGGCGATCTCCACCGGGTCGCCGGCATCGCGCAGTTCGACGAAGTTGACGCCCTTGACGACGCGGCCGCCGGTGACGTCCAGGCAGGGGATGATGCGCTTCGCGAGCATAGTGCTCGCCCTTGTGATTCGCGAGCATCGGCCCTCGCTCAGGCCTGCGCGCCGAGTTCGTCGGCACGGGCCTGCGCGGCGGCGAAGTCGAGGTCGCCGTTGTAGATGCTGCGGCCGCAGATCACACCTGCGATGCCTTCGAATTCCACCGCGCAGAGTCTTCTCGATGTCGGCCAGGCCGGACAGGCCGCCCGAGGCGATGACGGGGATGGTCAGCGCCTGCGCCAGCTTCACCGTGGCCTCGATATTGATGCCGGTGAGCATGCCGTCGCGGCCGATGTCGGTGTAGATGAAGCCTTCGACGCCGTAGTCCTGGAACTTGCGCGCCAGGTCCACCACCTCGTGGCCGGTGAGCTTGCTCCAGCCGTCGGTGGCCACGCGGCCGTCCTTGGCGTCGAGGCCGCAGATGATGTGGCCGCCGAACGCCGTGCAGGCGTCCTTCAGGAAACCCGGGCTCTTGACCGCCGCGGTGCCGATGATGACGTAGCTCAGGCCGTCGTCGAGGAAACGCTCGATCGTGTCCAGGTCGCGGATGCCGCCGCCGAGCTGCACCGGGATCTCGTCGCCCACCTCGCGCAGGATGGCCTTCACCGCCGCCTCGTTGACCGGCCTGCCGGCAAAGGCGCCGTTGAGGTCGACCAGGTGCAGCCGCCGCGCACCGGCGTCGAGCCAGCGCCGGGCCATGGCCGCGGGGTCCTCGCCGAAGGTGGTCGAGGCTTTCATGTCGCCTTGTTGCAGGCGGACGCACTTGCCGTCCTTGAGGTCGATGGCCGGTATCAGCAGCATGGCTCGGGTGGAGCGTGGTGGGGAAAGGGGCAGAGAAAGCGGGGCGGCGGGCCGTGCAGGTCTGTCGGCTAGGGCTTCCAGCGCAGAAAGTTGCGGTACAGGGCCAGGCCGTGGTCGGCGCTCTTCTCGGGGTGGAACTGGGTGGCAAAAATGTTATCCCGCGCCACGGCGGAGGTAAAGCGCGCGCCGTAGTCGGTTTCGCCGACAGTGTGGCACGTGTCCGACGGCTCGGCCCAGTAGCTGTGCACGAAATAGAAGTACGCGCCTTCGGGCACGCCCTGCCACATCGGGTGCGGACGCTGGAAGACCCGGTTCCAGCCCATCTGCGGCACCTTGTAGCGGCTGCCGTCGGGCTGCAGGCGGCCTTCGAGCCGAAAGCGCCGCACCTCGCCCGGGATCAGGCCCAGGCCGGGCGTGTCCTGCTCCTCGCTGTGGTCCAGCAACATCTGCATGCCCACGCACACACCCATCAGCGGCTTCGCGCGCGCGGCGTGCAGCACGGCGCCCTTCAGGCCCGAGTCGTGCAGCTCGCGCATGCAGTCGCGCATGGCGCCCTGCCCCGGCAGCACCACGCGCTCGGCGGCGAGCACCTCGGCGGGACTGGAGGTGACGATCACCTCGACGCCCGTGCCGGCCGCCACGTGCAGCACCGCCTGCGACACCGACCGCAGGTTGCCCATGCCGTAGTCGACGACGGCGACGGTACTCATGAAGCTACAGGCTGCCCTTGGTCGACGGGACGACGCCGGCGCTGCGCGGGTCGGCCGCGAGCGCCATGCGCAGCGCGCGCGCGAAGGCCTTGAACACCGTTTCGCACTGGTGATGCGCGTTGTCGCCCTTGAGGTTGTCGATGTGCAGCGTGACCCCCGCGTGGTTGGCGAAGCCCTGGAAGAACTCGTAGGCCAGCTGGGTGTCGAAGCCGCCGACCATGCCGGCCTTGAACGGCACGTGCATGTGCAGGCCCGGGCGGCCCGAGAAGTCGACCACCACGCGCGACAGCGCTTCGTCCAGCGGCACGTAGGCGTGGCCGTAGCGCGTGATGCCTCGCTTGTCGCCCACCGCCTGCGCCACCGCCATGCCCAGCGTGATGCCCACGTCTTCCACCGTGTGGTGGCCGTCGATGTGCAGGTCTCCCTGCGCCTCGATCTCCAGGTCGATGAGGCCGTGGCGCGCGATCTGGTCGAGCATGTGGTCGAAGAAGCCGATGCCGGTGGCCAGCCTGGCCTCGCCGCTGCCGTCGAGGTCGAGGCGCACGCGGATCTGCGTCTCCTTGGTGTCGCGCCTGAGGTCTGCTGTGCGGTCCATCTAGAGGCTTTCCTTCAGGGCCTGGATCATGAGGCCGTTTTCTTCCGGCGCGCCCACCGTCAGGCGCAGGCAGTTCTTCAGCAGCGGGTGCAGGCCGGCGACGTGCTTGACCAGCACGCCGCGCGCCTTCATGCCGTCGAAGGCGCGCTGCGCATCGGGCACGCGCACGAGCACCATGTTGGCCTCGCTCGGGAAGGCCTGCACGCCGGGCAGGCCGCGCAGGGCCGCCTGCAGGCGCTCGCGTTCGGCGCGCAGCACCGCCGCCTGGCGCGCATATTCGCCGGCGTGCTCCAGCGCGAACAGCGTCGCCTCGGCATTGAGCACGCTCACGTTGTAGGGTGGGCGGACCTTGTCGATCTCGTCGATGAGCGCGGCGGCACCGCACAGGTAGCCCAGCCGCACGCCGGCGAGGCCGAACTTGGACAGCGTGCGCATCACCAGCACGTGCTCGTGCCCCGCCATGCGCTGCATCCAGGTGCGCGACGAGAAGGGCTGGTAGGCCTCGTCGAACACCACCAGGCCTTGCTGGCGGCCGACGGCGGCGACGATGCGGTCGACGATGGCGTCGTCGAACAGGTTGGCCGTGGGGTTGTTGGGGTAGGCGATGTAGGTCAGCGCCGGGCGGTGCTCCTCGATGGCCGCCAGCATGGCCGCCTCGTCGAGTTCGAAGTCCGGCCGTCAGCGGCACGCCGACGAAGCGCAGGCCACGCAGTTGCGCCGACATCTGGTACATGACGAATCCCGGCAGCGGTGCCAGCACCGTGGCGCCGGGCACGTCGCAGGCCACCGACAGGATGTCGATCAGCTCGTCGGAGCCGTTGCCCAGGATCAGCTTGCAGCCGGCGGGCAACGCGACATGCCGCGACAGGGCCGCCACCACGTCGGCCGTGCTCTGCACCGGGTAGCGGTTGATCGCGACGCGGCCCAGGCGTTCACCCAGTTCCCGCTGCAGCTCGGGCGGCAGGCGGAAGGGGTTTTCCATCGCATCGAGCTTCACCAGGCCGGCGCTGGGCTGGATCGCATAGGCGTGCATCGACTTCACGTCCTGGCGGATGGTGTGGGCGATGCGGTCGGCAGCCACCGCCGCGTCTGCTGTCACGGCACCCGCCTCGAGGCGCATCTCGGCCGCCCGGGCATGCGCCTGCAGGCCCTCGCCATGCGCCAGCTCCGCCGCGATCGGGCCCAGCACCTGGGCCCCGGCGGCGCTGACCTCGATCAGGCTGCTGCGCTTGACGAAGTCGTAAACGCCCAGCGGCGACGAGAAGCGCGCCGTGCCCGAAGTGGGCAGCACGTGGTTGGGGCCGGCGCAGTAGTCGCCCAGGCTCTCGCTGGTGTAGGCGCCCAGGAAGATCGCGCCGGCGTGGCGCAGCAGCGGCTCCCAGCGCTGCGGGTCGCGCGAGCTCACTTCCAGGTGCTCGGGCGCGATGCGGTTGCTGATCTCGCACGCCTCTTCCATGCTGCGCGTGTGGATCAGCGCGCCGCGGCCTTCGAGCGAGGCGCGGATGACGTCGCGGCGCGGCATGCCGGGCAGCAGGCGATCGATGGCCTCCTGCACGGCGTCGATGTAGGCCGCGTCGGGGCTGAGCAGGATGCTCTGCGCCAGTTCGTCGTGCTCGGCCTGGCTGAAGAGGTCCATCGCCACCCAGTCGGCGGGGGTGCTGCCGTCGGCCAGCACCAGGATCTCGCTCGGGCCGGCGATCATGTCGATGCCGACCTGGCCGAAGACACGCCGCTTGGCGCTGGCGACATAGGCGTTGCCGGGGCCGGTGATCTTGTCCACGCGCGGGATCGTCGCCGTGCCCCAGGCCAGCGCCGCCACCGCCTGCGCGCCGCCGATGGCGAAGACGCGGTGCACGCCGGCCACCTGGGCGGCGGCCAGCACGAGCGCGTTCCTCTCGCCGCGCGGGGTGGGCACCGACCATCACGATCTCGCGCGACGCCGGCCACCTGCGCCGGGATGGCGTTCATCAGCACGCTCGACGGATACGCCGCCTTGCCGCCCGGGCACGTAGATGCCGACGCGATCCAGCGGCGTCACCTTCTGCCCCAGCAGCGTGCCGTCGGCGTCGCGGTAGCTCCAGCTGCGGCAGGCGGCGTCCATCTGGCGCTGGTGGTAGCTGCGCACGCGGGCCGCGGCGGCCTGCAGCGCGCTGCGCTGGGCCGGGGTGATGGCGTCCAGCGCGGCACGCAATTCGTCGGCGCCGATCTCGAGCGCCGGCATCGCGGCCGCCTGCACGCCGTCGAAGCGCGCGGTGTATTCCAGCACCGCCGCGTCGCCGCGCGCACGCACGTCGGCGATGATCTCGGCGACGCGGGTCTCGATGGCGGCATCGGTCTCGGCCGACCAGTGCAGCAGGCGCTGGAACTCGGCGTCGAAGTCGGCCGCGCCGGTGGCCAGGCGGCGCAGGTTCACTGCCACGCCGCGCCTCCGACCGCCGCCTCGAAGGCGTCGATCAAGGCGCGCAGCGGCTCGCGCTTGAGCTTCAGCGCCGCCGGGTTGACGACCAGGCGCGACGAGATGTCCATGATGCGCTCCACCTCCACCAGGTGGTTGGCCTTCAGCGTGCTGCCGGTGGAGACGAGGTCGACGATGGCGTCGGCCAACCCGGTCAGCGGCGCCAGTTCCATCGAGCCGTAGAGCTTGATCAGGTCCACGTGCACGCCCTTGGCGGCGAAGTGCTGGCGCGCCGTGTGCGTGTACTTGGTGGCGACGCGGATGCGCGAGCCCTGCTTGACGGCCGCGGCATAGTCGAAATCCTCGCGCACGGCCACGCTCATGCGGCAGCGTGCGATCTTCAGGTCGAGCGGGCGGTACAGGCCGTCGCCGTGTTCCAGCAGCACGTCCAGCCCCGCCACGCCGAGGTCGGCGCCGCCGTGCTGCACGTAGGTGGGCACGTCGGACGCGCGCACCAGCACCACGCGCAGGTCGGGCCTGCGAGGTGGGCAGGATGAGCTTGCGGCTCTTCTCGGGATCCTCGAGCACCTCGATGCCGGCGGCACGCAGCAGCGGCATCGAATCGTCGTAGATGCGGCCCTTGGACAGTGCGAGCGTGATCATCGGCAGCGTTTGCGGTGCTCGCCGCGGCAGGCCGCCGTCACCGCCGGGGCGGCGCGCAGCGGCCCCCGCGGCGCACCGCAGGGGTGGGCTAGTGGTGGCAGTCCGGTGCCGAGGGCCCTTGCGGCGCGCTCGCGGCGTATTCGGCGGGGGTCAGGGTCTGCATCGACAGGGCATGGATCTGCTCGCGCATTCTATCGCCCAGCGCCGCGTAGACGCGCTGGTGGCGGCGCACGCGCGGCAGGCTCTCGAACTCGGCCGAGACGATGGTGGCGAAGAAGTGGCGGCCGTCGCCTTCGACCTGGACGTGGTCGCAGGCCAGGCCGGCAGCGATGAAGTCACGAACCTGCTGGGGGGTGGGATCTGCCATGGTGGCGATGAGTCCGCATTGTCTCAGGTCCGCAGCTTGTAGCCGACGGCCAGCAGCCGCAGCGTGATCGCGGCGACGACTGCGAAGCTCGCGCCGACCACCGCCAGGCTCAGCCACGGCGAGACGTCGCTGACGCCGAAGAAGCCGCGGCGGAAGCCGTCGACCATGTAGAAGAAGGGGTTGAGGTGGCTCACCGTCTGCCACAGGCCGGGCAGCGAGTGCACCGAATAGAACACGCCCGAGAGAAACGTCATCGGCATGATGATGAAGTTCTGGAACGCCGCCGTCTGGTCGAACTTCTCCGCCCACAGCCCGGCGATCAGGCCCAGCGAGCCCATCATGGCGGCGCCCAGCGCCGCGAAGACGATCATCCACCAGCGGCTCGGCCAGGTGCAGCGGCGCAAACCAGACGGTGACGATGAAGACCCCCGCGCCCACCACCAGCCCGCGCACCACCGAGGCCCCGACGTAGGCCGCGAACCAGGCCCAGTGCGACAGCGGCGTGACGAGCAGGAAGACCAGGTTGCCGGTGACCTTGCTCTGGATCAGCGAGCTCGAGCTGTTGGCGAAGGCGTTCTGCAGCACGCTCATCATGACCAGCCCCGGGATCAGGAAGCTGGTGTAGCCGACGCCCGGGAAGACCTCGACCCGGCCCTCCAGCACGTGGCCGAAGATCAGCAGGTAGAGCACGGCCGTGAGCACGGGCGCGGCCACGGTCTGCACCGCGACCTTCCAGAAGCGCAGGATCTCCTTGCGGAACAGCGTGCCGGTGCCGGCGAAGTTCATGTCGACGGGCTCTGCATGATCTCGAGGAAGACGTCCTCGAGGTCGGCGCGGCCGATCTCCAGGTCTTCCACCTTCACGCCCGCGGCGCGCAGGGTGGCCAGCAGCGCCTCGACCTCGGCGGCGTCGCGCGCCTTGACCTGCACGATGCGGCCGGTGACGCGCGCCGCGGCAGCCACCTCGGGCGGCAACGCGGCATCGGTCTTGAAGCGCAGCATGGTGCTGGCGCGGCCGGCCAGCAGCGCCGAGGTCTTGTCCAGCGCCACCATGCGGCCCTGCTTGAGCATGGCGATGCGCCCGCACAGGGCCTCGGCCTCCTCCAGGTAGTGCGTCGTCAGCAGCACGGTGTGGCCCTGCTGGTTGAGGCGCGAGATGAACTGCCACAGCGTCTGCCGCAGTTCGACGTCGACCCCGGCCGTGGGCTCGTCGAGCACGATCACCGGCGGCCGGTGCACCAGCGCCTGCGCCACCAGCACGCGCCGCTTCATGCCGCCCGAGAGCTGGCGCATGTTGGCGCCGGCCTTGTCGGTCAGGCCCAGGTTGTGCAGCAATTCGTCGATCCAGGCGTCGTTGTGCCTGACGCCGAAATAGCCGCTCTGGATGCGCAGCGTCTCGCGCACGCTGAAGAAGGGGTCGAACACCAGTTCCTGCGGCACGATGCCCAGCGACCTGCGCGCCGCGGCGTAGTCGGCGACGACGTCGTGGCCCATCACCGTGACGCTGCCGCCGCTGGCGCGCGCCAGGCCGGCCAGCACCGAGATCAGCGTCGTCTTGCCGGCGCCGTTGGGGCCGAGCAGGCCGAAGAATTCGCCCTGCTCGATGTCGAAGCTGACGCCGTCGAGCGCACGCAGCGGGCCGCGCGCGCCGCTGTATACCTTGGAGACCTTGTCGAAGCGGACTGCGGGCATGGAGGGCGGGATTGTAGGCAGGCCCAGCGAACGGCGCCGGTGCCAGAATGCGTCGCCATGGCGACCACGAAAAAGCCCCGCCGCACCGCCGAGCGCATCCTCGAGGTCACGCTCGAGTTGTTCAACCGCTTCGGCGAGCCCAATGTCAGCACGACGCTGATCTCGGCCGAACTCAATATCAGCCCCGGCAACCTCTACTACCACTATCCGGCCAAGGACGAGCTGATCAACTCGCTGTTCGGCCGCTACGAGCACAGCCTCAACGAGTTGCTGCAGGCCGCCGACGGCGTGGAGAACGTCGAGGACGCGTGGCTCTTCTTCCACATGCTGTTCGAGCTGATCTGGAGCTACCGCTTCCTCTACCGCGACCTCAACGACCTGCTCAGCAAGAACCGCCGGCTGGAAACGCACTTCCAGTTCGTGCTCAAGAACAAGGGCCGCGCGGTGCGGGCGCTCCTCGACGGCCTGTCCCGCACCGGCGCGGTGCGCATCAGCGGCGCCGAGGCCGCACCGGTGTCGACCTCGATGGTGGTGCTGCTCACCTACTGGCTGAGCTACGAGTACGTGCGCGAGCCGCGCAAGGCGCTCGAGCCCGAGAGCGCCGCGGTGTCGCTGGCCCGCGGCGCCTTCCACGTGCTGAGCATGCTGCTGCCCTACCTGGAGCCCGCCTCGCGCGAGCACCTGCACAAGCTGGCGGGCTCGTACCAGCAGGAGTCGGCATGAGCGATGCGGCGCCAGCCGCCCGCGGCGCCGTTCTGGTGGTGGGCGCCGGCGACGCCACCGGCGGCGCGATCGCACGGCGTTTCGCCCGCGAGGGCTATGTCGCCTGCGTCAGCCGCCGCACCGCCGATGCGCTGGTGCCGCTGGTGGAACGCATCCGCGCCGAAGGCGGCCAGGCCCTGGGCTGCGCCGCCGACGCGCGCAACGAGGGCGAGGTCGCCGCCCTCTTCGAGCGCATCGAACGCGACGTGGCGCCGCTCGAAGCGGTGGTGTTCAACATCGGCGCCAACGTGCGCTTCGGCGTCACCGAGACCACCGAGCGCGTCTATCGCAAGGTGTGGGAGATGGGGGCGCTGGCCGGCTTCCTGGTCGGGCGCGAGGCGGCACGCGTGATGCGCCCGCGCGGCCGCGGCACCATCCTCTTCACCGGCGCCACGGCGAGCCTGCGCGGTTCGGCCGGCTTCGCGGCCTTCGCCGGCGCCAAGCATGCACTGCGGGCGCTGGCGCAGAGCATGGCGCGCGAGCTGGGGCCGCAGGGCATCCACGTGGCACATGTGGTGATCGACGGCGCCATCGACACCCGCTTCATCGCCGAGAACTTCCCCGAGCGCTATGCGATGAAGGCCCACGACGGCATCCTGGACCCGGACGCCATCGCAGAAACCTACTGGCAGCTGCACTGCCAGCCCCGCAGCGCCTGGACGCACGAGCTCGACCTGCGCCCCTGGAGCGAAAACTGGTGAGGAACGCATGACAGCCACGGTCGAATTCTTCTTCGATGTCGGCAGCCCGACGACCTATCTCGCCTGGACGCAGCTGCCCAAGCTCGCCGCCGACTGCGGCGCCGCGATCGTCTGGCGGCCGATGTTGCTGGGCGCCGTCTTCAAGGCCGCCGGCAACGCCAGCCCGGTGAGCGTGCCGGCCAAGGGGCGCTGGATGCTGCAGGACATGGCTCGGCACGCCCGGCGTTACGGCGTGCCCTTTGTGATGAATCCGCACTTCCCGATCAATACGCTGACGCTGATGCGCGGCGCGGTGGGGATCCAGATGCGCGAGCCGGATCGGCTGGCGGCCTACCTGGCCGCGGTGTTCGACGCCCTGTGGTGCCGCGGCCTGAACCTGGGCGATCCGGTCGTGCTCGCCGCCACGCTCTCCGAGGCCGGTTTCGACCCGGCGGCGATGGCGGCGCTGGCCGCCGACCCCGAGGTCAAGGCGCAGCTCCTGGCCAACACCGAAGAAGCCGTCGCGCGAGGCGTCTTCGGCGCGCCGACCTTCTTCGTCGGCGAGGCGATGTTCTTCGGCCAGGACCGGCTGGAATTCGTGCGCGAGGCGCTGATGGCGATGGCCCGCAACTCGTCCTGAGCCTCAGCCCGCTGGGCGCCGGGACCCGGCCGAGGCTTCCATCGGGCTTCTGGCCCGCAGCACCAGTGCTACTGGACCTTGATGCCGGCCGCCTTGACGACCCGGGCAGCGTCATCCATCTCGCTGCGCATGAAGCGGTCGAACTCCGCCGGCGTCATCGACATCGCCTCGGCGCCGAGCGCGCTCATGCGCTCCTTGATCTCGGGCTCCCGCAGCACCTGGTTGATGTCGCGGTTGATCTTCTCGACGATGTCGGCCGGCGTGCCGGCCGGTGCGAAGACCGCGACCCACAGGTTGTAGTCGAAACCCGGCAGCCCCGACTCGGCGACGGTCGGTACATTCGGCAAGGTGCTCGCGCGCTTGGCCGAACTGACGCCCAAGGCCACGAGCCTGCCGTCGCGCACGAGAGGCAGGGCCGCCGAGATCGGCGAGAAGAAGTACGCGATGCGTCCGGCCATCGTGTCGGTCAAGGCTTCGGGTGTGCCCTTGTAGGGGACATGCGCGACGTCGATTCCCGCCGCGAGCTTGAACTTCTCGCCGTTGATGTGCGTGCCGCTGCCGATCCCGGCCGAGCCGAAGTTGAGCGCCCCGGGCTTCTTCTTCGCGTCGGCGACGAGGTCGGAGACGGTCTTGTATCCGGTGGCCGGCGCCGTCACCAGCACGTTCGGCTGGCCCGCCAGGGACGCGACCTGAACGAAATCCTTCAGCGTGTCGTAGGGCAGGCTCGGATAGATGAACGGGTTCACCGCCTGCGCCGCCGAATGGACCATCAGCGTGTAGCCGTCGGCCGGCGCCTTGGCCACCATGCCGGCGCCTATCGTCCCGCCCGCGCCGGCACGGTTGTCGACGACCACCTGCTGGCCCCACACCTCGCCGAGCTTCTGCCCCACCGTGCGCGCCAGGATGTCGGTGGCGCTGCCGGCCGTGAACGGCACCACCACGCGCACCGGCTTGCTCGGCCAGGCCTGCGCGAACACCAGGGTCGAACACAGTGCCCCCGCGGCCAGAAGCCCCACCCAACGCCATGTACGCATGATCATCATCTGCTCCCGGTTTTCGCCACTTCGCCCCGTGCGTTCAATGCAAGCCGTCGTCGACCGGAACGTTCTCCGGCTTCAGTTCGATCCCGGCCGCCTTCGCCTGCAGCACGATCAGCTTGGCGAAGTCCTCTTCATCCATGCCGTGGCCGATCAGCGTCTGCACCAGGTCGCGCGTGATCGAGGCCAGCGGCATCGGCACTTCGAACTGTCGCGCTGCGTCGAGGCCGAGGTCGAGGTCCTTGCGCAACAGCTTGGGCGTGAAGGTGACCTTGAAGTCCAGGTTCACCAGCGCCGGCGTCTTGTAGCGCGAGAACGTCGAGCCCATCACGCTCTGGTTGATGAAGTCGAGGAAGGCGTGGCGCGGTACCCCGGCCTTCTGCGCCAGCACCGTGATTTCAGCCAGCGACTGGATCACCACGCCCAGGAAGACGTTGTGGCAGATCTTCACGATGCGAGCGAGTTCGCCTTCGCCGACGTAGCTCGCCGCCGGCGCGATCAAACGCATCCAGGGCAAAGCGGCATCGAAGGCCGGCCGCGGACCCGAGCAGACGAACGACAGCCGCCCGGCCTTGATCACCTTGGCGTTGCCCGAGACCGGCGCCGCGAGCATGTCCACGCCGCGCGTGGCGAGCAGGGCGCGCAACTCCGCCGAGCCCTCCAGCGAGATCGACGAACACTCGACGACCAGGCGCGGCGCCCTGTCGCCCGACAACAGGCCCTGCGGCCCGGAGATGACTTCCTTCACGTCGTCCCAGGTCGACACCATGACGAAGACGACGTCGCAGGCGGCCAGGTCGGTGAGTTGCGCTGCGACCTTCGCGCCAGACGCGGCCAGCGGCTCGGCTTTCGCGCCCGTGCGGTTCCAGACCGTGAGATCGGCGCCGCCCTTGGCAAGACGCTCGGCCATCGCGTAGCCCATGCGGCCGATGCCGATCCAGCCGAGTTTCGAAGGGGTGTTGGTCATGAAAGTTTCCAGGGCGACATCGACGAGAGGATTGGGGGCTAGTACGGGTTCGCGATCGGCAACTCCTGCGCCGGATAGAGCGAGATCACCTTCGGCCCCGTCGGCGTCAGGATGACTTCCTCCTCGATGCGCGCCGCCGACACGCCGTCCGTTGGCCGGGCAGTAGGTCTCGACCGCGAACACCATGCCCACCTTCAGCTCGATCGGCTCTTCGAGCGAACTCAGCCGCGAGATCAGCGGCCGCTCGTGCAGCCCGAGGCCCAGGCCGTGGCAGAAGTTGAGGCCGAAGGCGTCCATCTCGGTCGCGAAGCCGATCTCCTGCGAGGTCGGGAACGAAGCCGCGACCACGTTCGGAAGACACGCCGGGCTTCAGCAGGTCGATCGCCCGGTCCATCCACTCGCGCGCCCGCCGGTAGGCGTCGAGCTGCGGCTGCGTCGCCCTGCCGACGCTGAACGTGCGGTAGTAGCAGGTCTTGTAGCCCATGTAGGAGTGGATGATGTCGAAGAAGGCCTGGTCGCCGGGGCGGATCAGGCGGTCGGTGAAGTTGTGCGGATGCGGGCTGCAGCGCTCGCCGGAAATCGCGTTGATCGCCTCGACGCAATCCGATCCCATCAGGTACAGCCGCATCGTCGCCATGCGCGACGATCTCGCTCTCCTTGACGCCGGGCTTCAGCGTCTCGGCGATGTCCTGGTACACGCCGTCGACCATCGCCGCGGCCATGTTCAGCAGCATCAGCTCGTCGATGTTCTTGATCTCGCGCGCCTGCAGCATGGTCTGCTGCGCGTCGCGCACGTCGATGCCGAGCTTCTGCAGCTCGAGCATCATCGGCACCTCGACGACGTCCACGCCCAGCGGCATGTCGCCGACGCCTTCGGCGTCGAGCAGTGCCTTGATCTCGCGCGCCGCGCTGCGGAAGAGCTTGCCGTCGCCGCCGACCGCACCGCGCAGGCCCAGCAGGCCGGCGCGGCAGTGGTCCTTGCACAGCCACGGCGTGTACAGCCGGTGGTGCTTGGCCGCCGAGCCGAAATCCCAGAGGTAGGGGTCGCCGTTGCCGGTCAGCAGCGAATAGCGCGTCAGCTTGTCGCGCGCCCATTCGCCGATCACGGTGCTGGTGGTGTAGCGGATGTTGTGCTGGTCGAAGCACAGCAGCGCGCCCAGTCCCGAGTGCGCCAGCGCGGCGCGCGTGCGCGCAAGCCGGTAGTCGTGCAGGCGGCGGAAGTCGACGCGCTCCTCGAAGTCGACCTGCATGTGTCCGGGCGCCTGCAGCGGCCGGTCCCAGCGTGAAGTGCGGGTCGATGTCATCCGGCCGGATGATCTTCGGCTCGCGGACCTTCTTCTTGGCCATGGGGTGTTTCCCGGGTTTCAGCGCGTGCGGAACACCGGGTCACCATAGCCGATCTCGCCGGTGGCGGCCATCCGTTGGAACGAGAGGCGAGGTCGGCGGCGAGGCCGGCAGTGGCATGCCTCCTCCGCCGGGTTCAGATTTCGCCGCCGAAGCGCTCGATGAGGTTGTCGATGTACTTTTCGACCAGCTTCTCGAACTCCCCCTGCACCACCGGCACCACGATCATCTTCATCAGCCCCGGCAACGCCACGTTGACGGTGCCATTGACCTTGAACTCCACCGCCGTGGACTTCTTCTGGTCGGTGATCTTCCAGCTGCCGCCCACCAGGGCATTGCCCACGCCCGGCACCGGCGTCCACACCACCGAGCCCTTGGCGCGGTTGGACACGTACTTCGACGCATAGACGGTCTGGATATTGACCTGCGCGGTGCCCACCTTGGCCATCTCCCAGCGGTAGACGCCGTCGCCCAGGTCGACGAGCCTGTCGACCTTGGGGAAGTGGCTCACCGAGGTGGGCACGTCCGACAGCAGGTCGAACACCTCCTTGAAAGGCGCCTTGACGGCGAACTCGTAGCCCAGGTCGATCTCGACGGTGACGGTCATGGCGGGGTGTCTCCTGTGGAATGTCTCGGGGGTGGTCTCAGGCTTCTTCGCCGGCCCAGGGCAACATCATCGACACCAGCAGCAGCTTCTCGAACTCGGGTTCGAAGCGGTCGATGATGTCCTGCGGATGCGGGCACAGCTTGCGGTCGGTGATGAGACCGAATTGCACGCCGCCGGCGTAGCTCAGGATGCTGATGCCGATGCCGATGTGGCCCGACGCCGGCACCCAGAAGATGGTCTGGCGCAGTGTCGAGCCGCAGAACTTCAGCGGCGCGGCCGGGCCGGGCACGTTGGTCATCACCGCCGTCGCCTTCTTGGCGAACAGGCCCAGCACGAAGTCCTGCACCGGCTTGATGAACAGCCCGGTCAGGGCCAGGATGCCAAAGGCCAGCAAGGGCTGGTAGCTGCCTTTCATCTCGCTCATGCGCTGGCGCACGGCAAAGACGCGCTCGATCGGGTTCTCGATGCCCAGCGGCAGCACCAGCGGCGCCAGTCCGAAGCGGTTGCCGAGCTGCCAGGCCTGCTCCAGCGGTCGCAGGTTGACGGGCACCATGGCCCGGATTTCCTTGCCGGCGGGGTCCTCGCCGCGGTCGCGCAGGTACTGGCCGATGGCGCCGGCCACGCAGGCCAGCAGCACGTCGTTGATCGAGCACCCGAGCCCCTTGCCGATGGCCTTGACGCCGTCCAGCGGAATCGGCTCGTTCCAGGCCACGACCTTCACGCCCTGCGGCTTGCCCTTGAGCTGCGTCGGCGAGTCGTCCGACATCAGCGCCAGCGCGGCGGCATCGTTGATCACCTGGACGCCGGACCGCGCCACGTCCAGCGACCCCAGCAGCGGCTCGCGCGGATGGGCCAGCATGTCCATCGACTTGACGACGCCGCTGCCGTACATGCCGATCGCCTTGACCGTGAGCTCGGTCAGCGGCTTGAGCACGGCGTCGGCGAGCCAGTCGCCTTCGTGCGGATCTTCCTGCGGCGCACGCTTGCGCCGCCTCGGCGGATCGGCACCGCCGTCGGTGATGTTCATCACCACCGAGTTCAGCGCGATGCCGTCGCCGATGCAGTGGTGGATGCGCACGATGACGGCCGAGCCGCCTTCGTAGTTCTCGACGAGGTGGAACTGCCACAGCGGATGGTTGTGATCCAGCGCCGTCGTCGCCAGCGTGCCGCACAGGGCCTGCAGGGCCGCGCGTTCGCTCTGCCCGCGCCGGCGCTCGAGCGCGGTGCGCACCACGTGGCGGTCGATGTCGAAGGCCTCGTCGAGGACCCACTGCGCCCCCATCGCGTCCTGCACCGCCTTCTGGCGGAAGCGGTCGTACTTGAGCAGCTTGCCGGCAATGCGTTCGCGCATCGCCTCCAGACTGACCGCCGGCGTGAGCAACCAGATGCCGACGATCATCATCAGGTTGACGTCGTTGTCCATGCGCAGCCACGAGGTGTCCACGCGCGACATGCGCTCGGCGGCTTGCGTCATCGGGGATCTCCTTGGGGGGTCGGGCTGGAAAGCTGACCACGATGCTGGGTAACATCCGGGCCGTCAAGCCTGGATTTTCACCCAAGCACAAAGCCGGAGAACCCGCACCATGGCCAACCTGAAAGCCGCCTTCGAGAAGGCCGTCGCCGACAGCAAGACGCTGCCCGAGAAGCCCGACAACATGACGCTGCTGAAGATCTACGCGCTGTACAAGCAGGCCAGCGAGGGCGACGTGGAGGGCAAGCGCCCGGGCTTCACCGACATGGTCGGTCGCGCCAAGTACGACGCCTGGGCAGCGATCAAGGGCAAGAGCAAGGACGATGCGATGCAGGAATACGTGGACCTGATCGAGTCACTGAAGTAGCACGAAGTCGCGGCAACGGCCGCGGCGCAACGCGCTATTTCGCCGCCAGCGCCTTCTCGATGCTGGCCACCAGGCCCGGGTCGCCCGGCTCCACCTTGCTGGCGAACGCCGCCACGGGCTGGCCCTGGCGGTCGACCACGTACTTGTGGAAGTTCCACTTCGGAGGCTTGCCGGTGGCCTGGGCCAGGGAGGCAAACAAGGGGTTGGCTTGCCTGCCCACCACGGTGCTCTTGGCAAACATCGGGAACTTCACGCCGTAGGTGTTGAAGCAGAAGTCGGCGATCTGCTTGGCGTCGCCGGGCTCCTGCTGGCCGAAGTCATTGGACGGGAAGCCCATCACCACCAGCCCGCGGGCCGCGTACTTGGCGTGCAGCGCCTCCAGGCCCTCGTACTGCGAGGTGAAACCGCAATAGCTGGCCGTGTTGACCACCAGCAGCACCTTGCCGGCGTACTGGCACAGCGGCTGCGGCTTGTCGTCCTGCAGCCGGTTGAAGGTGTGCTGCAGCAGCGCCGGGCAGGCACTGGCGGCCGCGGGGGCCTGGGCGCGTACCGGCGCAGCGGCCAGGGTGCCGGCGGCGGCCAGCAGCAGGCAGGGGATCGACGGGAGCAGATTCATGGCTGGGCGGGAGCGTGGCTGTTCGGTCGGACAGTGTAGGGAGGCCTGCGTCCTCGCGCTCGGCTGGGGCCATGACGGGGTCAACCGCCGGCGCCCTTCTTCGCCGCCGCCGTCTTGCGCGCCGGCGGTTCGCTGCCCTTCTTCAGCAAGGCGTCGAGGTTCTTCTCGATCTCGTGCTCGATGGTCCTGCTGAAGGCCCCGAGCAGGAAGCCGAGCCGGGCGTCCAGGTCGAAGTGATCGGGCGCCACGATCAGGCGGCCGCTGACGCCGGTGCGCTTGAACTCCACCGTGTCGCTCAGTTCGCCCCGGATCACCGTGCATTCCATGTCGAACTTCTGTTCCACCTGCTCGGCCCAGGCCCAGGCCACCTTGCGCGCCTTGGCCAGGCCCAACTGGTGGTCGCGGTGGATGCGGATATCGGCCATGGCGGGCGTCCTGTTCAGGGTGATGTCAAGAGTTTGGCGCGGCGCTGATCCTTCGGCAAGGCCGCCAGGCGCTGCACTTCGGCATAGAAGCGGGGGAAGTCGCCGCCGCTGCTTTCGAACAGGCGCTCGAAGGCCGGCACCAGCTCGAAGTACGCCGCCTGCACGCCGAAGGCGGCGTTGTTGGCGCGCGCAAACCAACCGTCGTAACCGGCGTAGCCATCCCAGCGCCCGGCCTTGTACGACGCGTACTCGCTGCGCATCGCAGCCAGCACGGCCGCCTTGCGCTCGCGCTTGTCGGCGTCGGTCAGCGCGCTGGCGTAGACGGCCTCGAGATCCTGGCGTGTCTTGAGGGTCAGCGCGCGGAAGTCCTGCCGCCGCGCTTCGAGCGCCGCAAATTCGGCGCGCGCCTGCGGCGAGGCGTGGTGCTCCAGCCAACGCGCGGCCGCCGATGCGCTCCACCGCGGTGGCGAAGGACTCGTTGAAGGTGGTGTCGTCGTCGGCGTAGGCCACCTGGTGCGCGAGTTCGTGGAAGATCAGCCGCGCAAGCTCGCCCTCGGGCCAGTGCACGAAGGTATTCAGCAGCGGGTCGCCGCCCATCCAGTTGGTCCAGCCCAGTGTCGAATAGGCGGGCACGCCGTAGACGTTGACCTCCCAACCCTCGGCCCCCAGGCGTCCGGCCAGCGTGTCGGCCTCGCTGCGGTCGAAATAGCCACGGTAGCCCACGCAGCCGAGCACCGGAAAGCACCAGGTCTTGAGCGTGAGCGACAGCTCGGGCGCGGCCACCACGTTCCAGACCACGGCCCCGCGTTCGAGATCGGCGTAGCGGCGGTAGCTGGCGTTGTCGGGCAGCTTCAGCTCGCTCACCGCGAAGTCGCGCAGGCGCTGGCTGAGCAGCAGGCGTTCGCGCAGCGCCGGCGGTGTGCGGTCGTCGGCCAGCCACTCGGTCACCGGCCGCGAGCGCTGCAGCAGGTCCAAGTGGCCGTTGGCGGCCTGCGCGTAATAGCCCGCCGTGCTGCAGCCGCTGGTCAGGCACAACGCGGCGGCGGCCAGCGCCGCCACGGCCAGGAGCGAGCCGCCCACCATCAGCCAGAACGCCCTGCGCACCACACTCAGGCCGGCGCCACGTCGACCAGGCAGTCGTAGAACGTCGGCGCGCGGCCGATGTCGGTGAGCCGCTGGTGGGTGAGCTGGTTGACGTTGGTGCCCGCCAGGCCGTATTTGCGCCACCACACGCCCAGGCCGTTGACGACGCCGGGCCGCGCACGTTCGCTCACCTCGGCCTTGCACAGGTACTCGCCGCGGTCGTTGAAGACGCGCACGACGGCGCCCGTGGCGATGCCGCGCGGCGGCGGCATCCCGCGGGTGGATTTCGAGCAGCGGCTCGCGCTCGGCGGCACGCAGGCTGGGCACGTTGACGAAACTGGAGTTGAGGAAGTGGCGCGCCGGCGGCGAGATCATCGCCAGCGGATAACGCGCGGCGAGCTCTGGTGCGGAGCGTGCACTTTCGTAGTTGGGCACGTGGTCCGGAACACCCAGGCTCGGCGAACCCGGCACTTCGGCGGCCATCGCCTTGCCGCTGGCGGTGTGAAATCCGCCTTCGGCGAACGGCGCGTCGGCGATCTTCAGCTTGGCCCAGCCGTGCTCGAGCATTTCGCCGGCGTTCACGCGGCCGGGCTCGAACGCGCCACGCGCCATGGCCTCGTCCGCGTCGGCGAAGCACTCGTCCCGCAAGCCCATGCGAGCGGCCAGCGCGCGGAAGATCGCGGCATTCGAGCGTGCCTGGCCCAGCGGGGCGATCGCCGGCTCGTTCAGCAGCGCGTAGGTGTGGCCGTAGGACGCGTGCGCGTCCCAGTGCTCCAGCTGCGTGGTGGCCGGCAGCACATAGTCGGCGTGGTCGGCGGTGTCGGTGAGGAAATGCTCCAGCACCACCGTGAACAGGTCTTCGCGCGCAAAGCCGCGCGCCACCTTGGCGCTCTCGGGCGCCACCGCCACCGGGTTGCTGTTGTAGACGACGACGGCCTCGACCCGGGGCCCGAACTCGGGCGAGGACTCGCGCAGCAGGTCGTCGCCGATGGTGACCATGTTGAGGGTGCGCGGCGTGCGCCCGGCCAGCAGGTCGGGCCGCTGCAACCAGGCGTCGCGCCGCGCGCCGCGGAACCAGCCCGAGCTCGAAAGCAGGAGGCCGCCCGCACGATGCCGCCAGGCGCCCACCAGGCAGGGCAGCAGCGCGATCAGGCGCACGGCATTGCCGCCGCCATGCACGCGCTGCATGCCGTAGTTGAGGCGGATCGCCGCCGGCTGCGTGCTGCCGTAGTCGCGCGCCAGGCCGCGCACTTCGTCGGCGCTGACGCCGCACACCGCGGCGGCGCGCTCGGGCGACCACTGCAGCGCACGTTCACGCAGCGCCGGCCAGCCTTCGACATGCCGATCCAGATAGTCGTGGTCCAGCCAGTCGTGGGTGACCAGTTCGTGCATCACCCCCAGCGCCAGCGCGCCGTCGGTGCCCGGCAGCAGCGCGATGTGCTGGTGGCACTTGTCGGCGGTGTCGGTGCGCCGCGGGTCGATGCAGACGAGCTTGGCACCGGCGCGCTTGGCCTGCTGCGCGAAGGTCCAGAAGTGCACGCTGCTGGTGATCGGGTTGCTGCCCCAGATCAGGATCAGCCGGCTCTCGGCGAAGAACTCCAGGTGCATGCCGACCTTGCCGCCGTAGGTGGCGACCAGCGCCTCGCCGCCGGCGCTGGAGCAGATGGTGCGATCCAGCAGGCTGGCACCGAGCTTGTGGAAGAAGCGCGCCGCCATGCCTTCGCCCTGCACCAGGCCCATGGTGCCGGCGTAGCTGTAAGGCAGGATCGCCTGCGGGTCGCGCCGGGCGATCGACCCCAGCCGTGACGCGATGTCATCCAGCGCCTCGTCCCAGCCCACCGGCTCGAACTGCCCGCGGCCCTTGGGACCGCTGCGCTTCAGCGGCGTCAGCACACGCTCCGGGTGGTAGGTGCGCTCGGCATAACGGCTGACCTTGGTGCACAGCGCGCCGTGCGTCGTGGGGTGGGCGGGGTCGCCCTGGATGCGGATCACGCGGCCGTCCTGCACGGTGACGTGCATGGCGCAGGTGTCGGGGCAGTCGTGCGGACAGGCGGCGCGCACGCGCCGTGGAAGGTCCGGTGGCACCGCGGAGGCGGACGCGGCGGCGTCAGGGGCAGGGGCATCGTGTGTCACGGAAAAGACTATGGCACAGCCGCCGCAGCGGCGTCGGCGAGGAGGTCGGCGCAGCACCCAGGCCCGGCGCACAGGAGCGTGGTTCAATGCCGGGGCGATGAGACTGCTGATCCTCGAAGACGACGCCGACCTCGGCGAGGCGCTCGCCGCCGGCCTGCGGCAATCCGGCCACGTGGTGGACTGGTTCCGTGACGGCACGCAGGCCGACGCGGCGCTCGACGGCACGCCCTATGACGCGATGCGTGCTCGATCTCGGGCTGCCGGGCACCGACGGCATGACCTGGCTGCGGCGCTGGCGCCGCCGCGGCATGGCGTTGCCGGTGCTGATCCTGACCGCGCGCGACGGCGTCGAGCAGCGCATCGCCGGCCTGGACGCCGGCGCCGACGACTACCTCATCAAGCCGATCGCCATCGACGAACTGGCGGCCCGGCTGCGCGCCCTGCTGCGCCGCACGACCGGCCGTGCGCAGCCGCTGTGGACGCACGGCGCACTGCAGTACGACCCGGCCACCAAGCAGGTCGCACTGGCAGCGGCGGCCCGTCGAACTGACCGGACGCGAACTGGCGCTGCTGGAGGTGCTGCTCGACCCACCCGCAGCGCGTGCTGTCGAAGACGCCAACTGCTCGAGAAGCTCTACGACTGGAGCGGGGCCGAGCCCGAGAGCAACGCGCTGGAGGTGCACGTGCACCACCTGCGGCGCAAGATCGACCCGGGCATCGTGCGCACCGTGCGCGGCGTGGGCTATGCGCTCGGGTCGCTGCGGCCGGCGAGGGTGGCGCGTGGCGCGCATGGCCGCTCGAAGCGCTCATCCCGGAGCGCGTAGCGCGAGGGTACCCCAGTGAGTCTGCAGCGCCGCCTGCTCGTCTACCTGCTGCTGTGCGCGCCGCTGGTGTGGGGCGTGGCGCTGCTGGCGTCGGCCGACCGGGCGCGCGACGAGGTCAACGAGCTCTTCGACACCGAGATCATCCGCCTGGCGCGCCAGGTGCAGGCCACGCTCGCCGGGCTGGCCGCGTCGCCGGCGCGCCGCTGCCGCCGCCGCGCCGAGGCGTCGCCCGGCAGCGAGGCCGACCTGCGCGACCTGGCGATCGCGGTCTGGAATGCCGAGGGCCAGCTGCTGCTGGTCGACCGCGAAGGCGTGCAGTTGCCGCGCCGGCGCCGACGCCGCGGGCTTCGTCGACCTGACGTCGAGGGCGACCCCTGGCGCGTGTACTACCTGCAGTCGCCGCGTGGCGAGTGGCTGGTGGCCGCCGGCCAGCGCCTGCGCGAACGCGAGGAGCTGGTGCGGAACCTGCTGGGCAGCCAGCTGCTGCCGTGGCTGCTGGTGCTGCCGGTGCTGATGGCTGGCCATGGCCTGGGCGGTGCGGCAGGCGCTGGCGCCGGTGCGTGCGCTGGCGGCCGAACTGCAGGCCCGCAGCGCCGACGACCTGCGGCCGGTGCCGGCGGCCGACGCGCCGCGTGAGCTGCAGCCGCTGCTGGCGGCGATGAACGGCGCTGTTCGGCGCATCGAGGCCACGCTGGCGCGCGAGCGCCGCTTCACCGCCGATGCCGCGCACGAGCTGCGCACGCCGCTGGCCGTGTTGCGCGCGCAGTGGGACGTGGTGCCGGATGCGACCGACGACGCCGAGCGCCGCCAGGCCGAGGCGCGCCTGGCGGCCGGGCTGGACCGCATCGACCGGCTGGTGACGCAGATGCTGGCGCTGTCGCGCGTGGAGGCCACCGACCGCCTGCCGCGCAGCCGCGGCCGGTGGACTGGCCCGCGCTCGTCGAGCAGGCGATGAGCGACGTGCTGGCGCTGGCCGAGCGCCGCCGCATCGAACTCGGCTGCGAGTGGCCGGCCGACGGCGCGCCGGCCTTCCCGCTGCAGGGCGACGCCGACCTGCTGGCGCGTGCTGTTGCGCAACCTGCTGGACAACGCGGTGCGCTATGCGCCCGAAGGCAGCACCGTCACGCTGCGCTTCGGCGCGCGCCGGCCTGGCGGTCGAGAACGACGGCCCGCCGCTGTCGGCCGAGGCGCTGGCGCGCCTGGGTGAGCGCTTCCACCGCGGCGACGGCCAGGCCGAGAGCGGCAGCGGCCTCGGGCGTCTCGATCGCGCAGCGCATCGCCGCGCTGCACGGCCTGGCGCTGCGCTACCGCGCCGGCGCCGGCGGGCGCGGCGTGGTGGCCGAACTCAGTTCGCCTTGAGCTTGGCCAGCAGCGCGCGCACTTCCTCGCGCCGGCCGGTGTCGGCGATCTGGCGGCCGGGCCGCGGCGGCGCCTGCAGCGCGCGTTCGAGGTAGGGCACGGCCTCGTCGGCTTGCTTGGTCTCGACCAGGTACTCGCCGTAGAAGTAGTTCGGGTCGATGCCCTGCGGGTTGATCGCCAGCGCCTTCTGCAGCAGTTCCTTGGCCTTGTCCTTGTCGCCGAAGCCCAGCGGCCAGCCCGGCACCTTGTAGTACAGCACGCCCAGGCTGTTGTAGGCCGAGCCGTCGAGCGCCTTGCCGTCGATCTGGATCGCGCTGCTCGTACATCGCCTTGGCCTGCTTGACCAGGCCCAGCGCGCCGAGGCCGCCCTTCTCGCCGGCCCAGCGAACTGACGACGATGCCTTCCCACACCAGCGGCTCGCTGCGGCTCGGGGAAGCTCTCGCTGACCTGGTGCGCCTTGGCGGCGAGCGACTCGAAGCGCTTCTCGCGTTCGGCGGCCGGGGTCTGGTAGCGGATCACTTCCCAGTCGCGCTGCAGTTCGGCGACGGCGTCGTCGACCGGCGCCGGCGATCGCCGGCCAGCGGCGCCGGCCGCAGCGCGGCAGCAGTGCGAGCAGGGGCGACGAGCGACTTGTTCATGTGGGATTTCCTTCGGCTGAGGGGGGCAGGGGTGCGGCGGCCAGGCTGCGGCGGTGCTTGGCGAAGCTGCCGTCCAGCAGCGCGCCGAGCAGGCCGTTCAGGCGCACGGCCAGGCGTTCGGGGAAGCCGAGGAAGCGCTCGGCGGCTTCGCTCTCGATCAGCCGCAGCAGCGCCGCGGCCACGGCCTGCGGGCGTGTCCATGGCGGTGCCGGTGGCGCGGTTGTAGGCCTCGACGGCCGCGCCGTTGAAAGCCGTGCGCGTGCTGCGCGGCGCCAGGATCTGCACGCGCACCGGGGTGTCGGCCAGTTCGCGGCGCAGCGCCTCGGCAAAGCCGTGCAGCCCCGCCTTGCTGGCGCCGTAGACGCTGAAGCCCGGCAGGCCGATGCGGCCCAGCGCCGAGCCGACGAAGACCACCTGGGCCTGCGGCAGCCGGCGCAAGCTGCGGCAGCAGCGCCTGCGTCAGCTGCATCGGCGCCAGCAGGTTGGTCTGCAGCACGGCCTGCATCTGCGCCGCGGCGTGGCGCCGCCAGCGGGCCGAAGGCGGGCACGCCCGCGGCGTGCACGACGACATTGGCGCGCCAGTCGGCCGCGGCGGCGGCCACGGTGGCCACGCCCGTCGTCCGTGGTCAGGTCGGCCTGCACCCAGTCGCATGCCGGCGGGCCAGTGGCGATGCCGCCGCGCGGCCGACGCCCAGCACCGCGGCGCCGGCGCCCTGCAGCGCCTGCGCCATGGCCCGGCCGATGCCGCCGCTGGCGCCGGTGAGCAGCACGCGGGCGTCGGCGGCCTTCATGCCAGGGCCTCCGCCGGCGCCGCGGCTTCCTGCACCTGCGGCAGCGGCAGGCTGCGGAACACGTCGCCGTAGAGGCGGAAGAAGGCCGCGTGCCGCGTGCACGATGGCGGCCTGGTCGTGCGGGTCGTCGATGCGGTCCATCAGCAGCGCGAAGTGCGCCGTGTGCTGCTGGTCCAGCGTGCCGTGCGAGCGCAGGTAGCTGAAGGCGGCGTCGGGCAGCGCCAGCGGCTTCTGGATCGCGTCGGCCGCGAGCAGCGCCAGCGAGACGCTGGTGCCTTCCAGCACGTGCACCATGCCGAAGAAGCCGAGCGGGTTGACGCGCGCGATGGTGTCGTAGGCGTAGGCCACCATGACCTCGGTGGCGTGGCCGGGCGGGCCGCGGCGCACCGCCTCGGCGTCGCCGCCGCAGGCGCGGATGTCGTCGAGGATCCACTCGTCGTGGCCCGACTCCTCGTCGATGTACTCGTCCAGCGGCCCGCGCAGCCAGGCCGTGGCGCGCCGGCAACGCCGCCTTCGTGGCCCGCAGCAGCGGCACGGTGTGGCGCACGTGGTGGTAGGCCTCGCGCAGGAAGGCCAGGTAGCTGGGCAGCGAGACCTCGCCGCGCAGCGCGCCCTGGATGATGGGCGTGGCCAGCAGGCCCTGGCGGGCGCTGGCGGTCTGTTCGAGCAGTCGGGCGTGGAAGCTCATGGGGTGGGTTCAGGCGGTTTCGGTGGCGGTGGGGCATCGGCCAGGCGAGCGCATCGGCATGCGCGCGCAGGATCGCGGCGCGCTGCGGCCGGCCGTTGGCGGTGGCCAGGCCGCTGGCGGCGTCGAAGGCGGCGCGGCCGCGCACCCAGCGTGGCGATGCGGGCGTAGTCGGGCAGCGTGGCGTTGGCGGCGTCGACGGCGGCCTGCAAGCGCGGCGTCGCCGGCGGCCGGGTCCAGCGGCCACAGCACGGCCGACAAGCGCCGGCTGCGCCGTCGCCGAAGACCACGGCCTGCAGCAGCGCCGGCTGGCCGCGCAGCGCGGTCTCGACCCATTCGGGCGAGACGTTGCGGCCGTAGGCGGTGATCAGCAGGTTCTTCTTGCGGCCCAGGACGTGCACGAAGCCGTCGTCGTCGATGCGGCCCAGGTCGCCGGTGGGCCACCACTCGGGCACCGGCGTCGGGTCGCCGAGGTAGCCGCTGAACAGGCTGCCGGCCATCAGCAGCTCGCCGTCCGGCGCCACGCGCAGCCGGGCGTGCGGCAGCGCGCGGCCGGCGCTGCCGGGGCGGTCGCGCGCCGGGCAGGTTCAGCGTCTGCACCGAGGCGCCCTCGGACAGGCCGTAGCCCTCGCCCGCCGGGATGCCCAGCGCCTGCGCGCCGCGGACCAGCGGCGCGCCGACGGCCGCGCCGCCCACGGCGACGAGCTTCAGGCCCGCCGGTGCGCGCTGGCCGCTGCGCTGCAGGTGGCTGCACCAGGCGCGCAGCATCTGCGGCAGCAGGATCAGGCTGTCCGGCTGCAGCGCGCGCACCGCGGCGTCGAAGCGCGCGGCGTCGAAGCTGGCCGCGCCGCCCAGCCCCAGCGTGGCCAGCGGCCGCGTGATCACGGTGGCGCCGTGCAGGCGCGGCGCCATCAGGCCGGCGATGTTCTCCAGCAGCACCGCGAAGGGCAGCGCGCTGAGGTGGCGCGTGATGCCCAGCGGCGCCATCGCGTCGACCAGGCCGCGCGCCACGCGCTGCATCGCCGTCGGCCGACAGGCACACGCCCTTGGGCGCGCCGGTGCTGCCCGAGGTGAAGGTGATCTTGGCCGTGCCCGCCGGCAGCGCGACGCGCGGCGGCCGGCAGCCGCGCCAGCGCCACGGGCTCGCCGGCCACGTCGGCCGCGGCCCAGCGCAGGGCGGGCCATTGCCGGGCCAGCGGCGCGGCGGCGATCGAGCGTGTCCACGCCGGCCGCGCTGCAGCGCATGCTGCAGTCTGCTCGGCCGTGAAGAACAGCGGCAGCGGCACGTGCACCACGCCGGCCTGCGCGCCGCCTCGTCGAGCACGACGAAGGCCGCGCCGTTGTCCAGCAGCGTGGCCAGCACCCGCGTGCCCGATGCCGCGCAGCAGCGCCGGCGGCGTCGACCACGGCCGCTGTCAGCTCGGCCGCCGGACCAGACCCGCCGGCCATCGTCGAGGCGACGCGGCCGTCACGACGAGCGATCCGGCGGCGCGCCAGCGCCTGCAGCGCGGCTTCGATGTGACCGGCCAGCACCACCGGGCGGTGGTCGTAGTAGCTGCCCCAGTGCGCGGCGTCGCCGCCCAGCACCGCGGGGTCGGCCACGCCCAGCGCCAGCGGTGCGATGCCCAGGCGCACGAACAGGTGGCGCAGTTCCTCGGTCAGCGTGCCCACGACCCACCGGTAACCGCTGCGCCGCCAGGTGCGGGCCCAGCAGCAGGATCAGGCGCCGGCCCTCGCCCGCACGGGTCGACTGCCAGGTGGCCCACCTCGACGATGCGCTCGCGCGCGGGCGGCCGGGCCGCGTGCGCCAGCAGCGTCTGCGACCGGCGCGCTCGAGGTAGCGCTCCAGGAACAGCGGCCCGGACTGCGGCCGGCCGGTAGCCGGCGGCGGCGACGATCTCGCCGTCGTCGCCGTGCAGCGCCACCAGCACCGGCGCGAACTGGCGCACGTCGGCGCCGTAGCAGCTCGCCGTAGACGCGGCGCACGAAGCCCTCGACGGCCGCGCGCCGGGGGTGGCCGCGGTCGATCCGCAGCAGCGCCGGTGCGCGCGCCGGGCGCGCCGGTGACGGGTGGGACGGGGTTTCGGGCATCGGGGACAGCGCCAGCACATCAACTCCTCAGGACAACGCCCGGGGGCAGGCGATGCGATGGCAGGCAGCTTGGCGGTGGCCGATTAACGCCACATTAAGCAGCCTGGGGGCGCGGGCAGCGGGCCGCCGGCGGCAACGGGCCAGGCTGGATAAGATCGCGCTTTCAGCGCACGGGGACCCGCATCCATGAACCTCATCGAACCCATCCTTGCCGATGCCGCCGTCGCCACCGCGATCCGACGCGACATCCATGCCCACCCCGAGCTGTGCTTCGAGGAGGAACGAACGGCCGACGTGATCGCCAAGGCACTGACCGACTGGGGCATCCCGGTGCATCGCGGCCTGGGCAAGACCGGCGTGGTGGGCATCGTCAAGAACGGCACTTCGTCGCGCGCCGTCGGCCTGCGCGCCGACATCGACGCGCTGCCGATGACCGAGCACAACACGTTCGCGCACGCCAGCACGCATGTGGGCAAGATGCACGCCTGCGGCCACGACGGCCACACCGCGATGCTGCTGGCGGCCGCCCGGCACCTGAGCCGGCACCGGAATTTCGACGGCACCGTGTACCTGGTCTTCCAGCCGGCCGAAGAGGGCGGCGGCGGCGCGCGCGAAATGATCAAGGACGGCCTCTTCGAGCAGTTCCCCATGGAGGCCATCTTCGGCGCCCACAACTGGCCCGGCATGAAGGTCGGCATGGTGGGCGTCAACCCCGGCGCCATGCTGGCCAGCAGCAACGAATTCCGCATCGTCATCACCGGCAAGGGCTCGCACGCCGCCCTGCCCCACCTGGGCATCGACCCGGTGCCGGTGGCGTGCCAGATGGTGATGGCCTTCCAGACCATCATCACGCGCAACCGCAAGCCGATCGACCCCGGCGTGCTGTCGGTGACGATGATCCACGCCGGCGAAGCCACCAACGTGGTGCCCGACTCGGCCGAGATCCGCGGCACCGTGCGCACCTTCTCGATCGAGGCACTGGATCTCATCGAAGAGCGCATGAAGCTGGTGGCCGAGCACACCTGCGCCGCCTTCGGCGCCCGCTGCGAGTTCAGTTTCAATCGCAACTACCCCCCCACCGTCAACCACGCCGCCGAAACCGAGTTCGTCAAGCGCGTGCTGTCCACCGTGGTCGGCGCCGACAACGTGGTGCCCTTCGAGCCGACGATGGGGGCGGAGGACTTCGCCTTCTTCCTGCAGGCCAAGCCGGGCTGCTACTTCACGCTGGGCAACGGCGACGGCAGCCACCGCGCGGGGGGCCACGGACTGGGCCCGTGCATGCTGCACAACCCCAGCTACGACTTCAACGACGAGCTCATCCCGCTGGGCGCCACGGCCTGGGTGCGCATCGCCGAGGAGTGGCTCGCGGGGCCGGCACCCGCCGGCACCGCCGGCTGAGCGGCTCGCCGCGCCCCGCCATGAACGCCTCCGCTTGCTTCGCACCGACCTACGCCCAGGCGCGGGCCCAATTCCTGGCCGCGGCCGAAGCGGCCGACCTGGCCGTCCAGTCACACCGCCACCCGCTGCTGGGGCGCGACGGCGAAGTGCTGGCCATGGACGTGGCGCGCGCCGGCCCCGCCGACGCGAAGGCGCTGCTCGTCGTCAGCAGCGGCTGCCACGGCGTGGAGGGCTTTTGCGGCTCCGGCGTGCAGAACGCGCTGCTGGCCGATGCCACGTTCCACCGGGCCGCCGCGGCGGCGGGCGTGGCGGTGCTGTACATCCACGCGCTCAACCCGTGGGGCTTCTCGTGGCTGCGCCGAACCACGCACGAGAACGTCGACCTCAACCGCAACTGGCACGACTTCAGCGCGCCGCTGCCGCGCAATGCCGCCTACGACGAGATCGCCCACCTGCTGGTGCCCGCCACCTGGCCACCGGCACCGGAGGTCGAGGCGGGGCTGGCGGCGTACGCGGCGACACATGGCGAGCGCGGCCTGCAGACCGCCACCTCCGCGGGGCAGCATGCCCATCCCGAAGGCCTGTTCTACGGCGGCCGCAACCCCACCTGGAGCCAGCAGACGCTGCGCCATGTGCTGCAGGAACACGCCCGACGCTGCGCACGGCTGGCCTGGATCGACCTGCACACCGGCCTGGGCCCCAGCGGACACGGTGAACGCATCTTCGCCTGCCGCGACGAAGCCGCGGCCTTGCAGCGTGCGCGCGCCTGGTGGGGGCCGCAGGTGACCTCGATCTACGACGGCTCGTCGGCGTCGGCCCTGCTGACGGGGTTGATGTGGATCGCCTCCTACCAGGAAGCCCCGCAGGCCGAGTACACCGGCATCGCGCTGGAATACGGCACCCTGCCGCTGCAAGAGGTGGTGAGCGCGCTGCGCGCCGACCAATGGCTGGAGAACCACCCCGAGGCGCCGGCCGAAATGCACACCGCCATCAAGCGCCAGGTGCGCGACGCCTTCTACACCGACACCGACGCGTGGAAGCAGCGCATCGTGGACCAGGGCGTGGAAGCGGCGCACCAGGCGGTGGCCGGGCTCGGCGGCTGAACGCGGCGGGCCGCGGCGCCGTGCAGCTGCGCGCGCTACTGCATGAAGCCGATCGGGCGCGCGACGTGACCCGCCGTCGGGCAGGTCGGCCAGCTCGATGGTCGAACGGCCCGCCAGCCTCGCGTTGCCGAAGCCCGTCATCCAGGCACGGCGCATCTCGCGCGGCGCCATGGTGGCCAGGCGTTCGAGCACGGCGTCGGAGGGTGTCTCGTCGAAGCGTTGGCCCCAGTCGTGCTCGCCGCGCAGGCTGCGGTACAGGCGCAGCGCGATCGTGCGCGCGGCGTCGGCGTCCGGCGCCTGCACCTCGAACACGTTCATGCGGTTGAGGATGGGCTCGGGGATCGCGCGCTCGTCGTTGGCGGTCGCCACCCAGATGAGCTGGCTGGCGTCGATCGCGACCTCGGCGAACTCGTCGGTGAAGGCGCCGGCGGTGTCGTGCTCGAGCAGGCTGTACAACGCGCCGAGCGGGTCGTAGGCATGTTCGGCACGGGCCTTGTCGATCTCGTCGACCACCATCACCGGGTTGGCGTAGGCACCGTCGACCAGGGTCTCGAAGACCTTGCCCGGCCGCGCGCCCTTCCACTGGCTCGAGGCGCCCGACAACACCCAGCCGGCAGTGAGGCTGCTCATGCTGATGAAGCCCATGCCGGTGCCCAGCAACTGCGAGATCTCGCGTGCGAAGTGCGTCTTGCCGATGCCCGGCGGGCCAAGCAGCAGCATGGGCGTGATCTCCAGCGCGTCGCGGCTGTCGTGGCACAGCGCCAGCTGGCGCCGCACGTCGTCGAGCACCTCGGCGAAGTTGGGCATGTCCTCGTAGAGGTGGTCCATCGCCGGCAGGCCGCCGGGCTTGACCTGGAAGCGCTCGGGCCCGCGTTCCAGCATGCGTTCATAAGTGGCGCGCAGCGTCTCGTGCTCGCGTTGCGGCAGCTTGTCCAGTCGCTTCTCGACGTCAGCCACGCGGTAGACCGGCCGCATTTGCGCGATCGGCAGGTTGCGGCGCGTGAGGGCGACCAGGTTGCTGTCACTGCTCATCCGATGCTCCTTCGCCTGAGGCGGTGATGCCAAGAGATTGGAACGAAGACTGCCACATCCGCACCCCGGAACAAAGACCGGGAGATACCGCATATGTGGCGATCCCGCCCCAGGGTTGTCTAGCAATTCACGCGCCAGGCCCCCGTCGCGGCCAGCGGCGGGGCAGCTCAGGCGGTGTCCATCAGGTGCGTCGCCAGGAAGGCCAGCGTGCGGCCATGCGCCAGCGCCGCGCTCGGCGCGTGGTAGGACGATCGGGCCCAGCAGTTGAAGCCGTGCATGGCGCCGGGGTAGACATGCACCTCGGCCGCCTTGCCGGCGGTGGCCTGTCGCACACGCTGCACCGCCTCGGGCGGGATGTTGTCGTCGTGCTCGGCGTAGTGGAACTGCAGCGGGCAGCGTGATGCCCGCCGCGCGCTCGAGTGGCGTCTGGATGCCGCCGCCGTAGTAGGCCACCGCGGCGTCGATGTCGGTCGTTGCCGCCGCCAGGTAGGCGAGCCGGCCGCCCATGCAGTAGCCGATGGCGCCGACCCGGCCATGGGCCTCGGGCCGCCCGCGCAGCGCCTGCACGCGGCGGCGATGTCGGCCAGCGCGTCGGCGGCCGCGTAGCCCTGCATCAGCGCGCGGGCACGCTCGCGTGTCGGCACCTTCGTAGCCGAGTTCGACCCGCGGCGCCTGGCGCCAGAAGACGTCGGGCGCCAGCACCGTGAAGCCGTCGAGCGCGTACTGCTCGGCCACGCGCGCGGATGTGCGCGTTGACGCCGAAGATCTCCTGGAACAGCACGAGTCCCGGGCCCGCTGCCGGCCGGCGGCAGGGCCAGGTAGCCGGCGAAGCCGGGCGCGATGTCGATCCACGTGCGGGTGCGGACGGGCTGGGTTCAGGTGAGGCGGTGGTCCGCTGCGGTGTGCGGTTCAGTAGCTGCGGCCCTTGCGGTACTGTGCGTGCTGGCGCCGCGCCAGCGTGGTCGAGCGGCCGATGGCGGCAAAGGACGCGCCGGCGTGGGCGTGCGAGATCGCCAGGCCCAGCGCGTCGGCGGCGTCCTTGCCCGGCAGGGCCGGCAGCGCCAGCAGGCGGCGCACCATCTCCTGCACCTGCGTCTTGTTGGCCAGGCCGTGGCCGACCACGGCCTTCTTCATCTGCAGCGCGGTGTATTCGGCCACCGCCAGGTCGGCCGCCACCAGCGCCGCCATCGCCGCGCCGCGCGCCTGGCCCAGCAGCAGCGTGCTCTGCGGGTTGACGTTGACGAAGACGATCTCCACCGTGGCGCAGTCGGGCGTGTAGCGCTGCACGACCTCGCGCACGCCCTCGAAGATGATCTTCAGGCGCAGCGGCAGGTCGCCGCGCGGCGCCTCGGTGGTGCTGATGGTGCCGCTGGCCACGTACGCCAGCCGCGCGCCTTCGGCCTCGATGACGCCGAAGCCGGTGCGCTGCAGGCCGGGGTCGATGCCGAGGATGCGCATCCGGGGGTTTCCAGCGATAGCTCGTGTGGGCGTTGGGACTGCCGTCAGCGGGTTGTGGCGAGTTACCTGCTGTGGCCGGGCGCTGGGCTGGTGCGTGCCTGCATTTGTGCGTCTTGGTGACTGTGGCTTGCGTTCACGATGCCGGGTTCCGGCCCGGCGGCCGGGCAGCGTTCTTCTGGCGGCCCAGAAGAAAGTCACCGAAGAAGAGGGCCTGATTACAGCCCCAGCATGCGTTCTGCACGCTCCGCATGCCCGGCCCGGCGGGCTACTGGTAGGCATCGCGGCACATCGCACCGCCTGCTCACTGGCCCGTTACGGCTCGCTGCGCATCGCCGTGGTCGGACGCCGGCGTGCACGGGCTTCACATCGGCCGACGCTACCGCAGGCGCAGCGCGTCGCGCGCCCGCGCCGCGCATGCGGCAACCCAAGAGCGATGCGCAGCGAGCCCGTAACGTACGAGCGGGCTGCTGCTTCGATCTTCCTGTCGGCGTCCAGTAGCCCGCTGGGCCGGGCGTGCGGAGCGGGCAGAACGCGTGTGGGGTGGCGTTCAGGCCCTGCTTCTTTGGTGACTTTCTTCTGGGCCACCATGGAGGAAAGCGAACGCCGGCCGCAACGGGCCGGAACCCGACATCGTGAAAGTAAGCCAAAGCCAACAGAAAAGCAAATCCCACCCACTCCCGCACTCAGGCTCCCCAGCTGGAAATACCAGCGCACCGAGTGGAAGAACACCGGCGCCGCGAAGCACAGCGGCGCCACGCGGTCGAGCAGCCCCACGGCGCCGGTGATCGACGCCCGGTTGCCCCAGAAGCGCACGCCGGCGTCCTTCTTCAGCGCCTTCATCACGAATTCGCCCAGCGTGCCGGCGCCGGCGGCGATGAAGGCCATGGCCAGCGCCTGCGGCGCCTTGAAGGGCGTGATCCAGAACAGCGCCGCGCCCAGCACCGCGGCGGCCAGCGCGCCGGCGAGCCAGGCGCGGTAGGAGAACGAGCGGTCGATGTGCCGCGCCACCGGGCGCCGGCGCAGCCAGCGGCTCATCAGCTCCTGCGCGATCTGCGCCGCCGCGGCCACCACGACGAGGAAGAAGACGAGGAAGGCGCCGCGCCCTTCGTAGCGCGGAAACTCCAGCAGCAGCAGCGCCGGCGCGTGCGACAGGCCGAAGACGCAGACCATGATGCCCCACTGGATCTTGGCGTTGCGCTCGAGGAAGCGCTCGGGGTCGCCGGCCAGCGCGCTGAGCACCGGGATCGCCAGGAAGACATAGACCGGGATGAAGACCGTGAAGAGGTCGAAGCTGCGGCTGCCCACCAGCACGTACTGCAGCGGCAGCACGATGAAGAAGGCCAGGATCAGGCTGCGGTGGTCGCTGCGCCGCGTGTGCGCCAGCGTGATGAACTCGCGCAGCGCCAGGAACGAGAAGACGCCGAAGGCCAGCGTCGCGCCCACCGGCCCCGAGACCCAGGCCACCCAGAACACCAGCGCGCCGACCCACAGCGCGCGCAGGTCGCGCAGCAGCCGGAGCGTGGCGCGGGTCGGCGCTGTCGGTGCCGCGGCGCAGCGCCAGCCAGCGTGGCCGCCGCGGTGGCCAGCAGCAGCGCGCCGAACAGGCCGCACGAACAGCAGGCCCACCTGCTGGTCGACGCTCAAGTTGCGCGGATCCATCACGGTCATCATGTGGCCGGCGGCCGCAGCGCCAGCACGGCGGCGCGGGCGCGCGTCGAGGAAGGCGCGCTTGTCCTCGCCGGCCTGCAGCGCCAGCGGCGCGCCGAAGGTCACCGTGCACAGGATCGGCACCGGCACGACCTCGCCCTTGGGCATCACGCGCTGCACGTTGTCGATCCAGGCCGGGATCAGCCGCACGCCCGGGAAACTGCTCGCGCCAGGTGGTACAGGCCGCTCTTGAAGGGCAGCGGCTCGCCCTTCTGGCTGCGCGTGCCCTCGGGAAAGATGACCAGCGAATCGCCGCCCTGCAGCGCCTCGACCAGCGGCTCGAGCGGGTCCTGGTCGTCGGTGCGCTTGCGCGGCTGCACGTAGACGGCGTGGAAGACCTCGGTGGTGAGCCACTGCTTGAAGCGCGAGGAGGTCCAGTAGTCGCGCGCCGCGATCGGCCGCGTGCCGGCGCGCAGGTCGTGCGGCAGCGCGGCCCAGATCAGCACCCAGTCGAGATGGCTCTGGTGGTTGGCGAAGTAGATGCGCTGCTCGGCCATCGGCGGGCAGCCCTTCCAATGGCCCTGCGCGCCCGTGATCAGGCGGGCGATGAAGGCGAGCAGCATGCCGGCGGCGTCGGCGAGGGACATGCCGGGATGCTAGCCCAGGCGGCAGCGGCCGCCGGGCCTGGCTGGCGGGGCGCGTCGTGCCGCCTCAGTGCCGGAAGTGCCGCGTGCCGGTGAAGACCATCGCGATGCCGCGCTCGTCGGCGGCCGCGATGACCTCGTCGTCGCGCATCGAGCCGCCGGGCTGGATGACGCAGGCCGCGCCGGCGTCGACGACCACGTCCAGCCCGTCGCGGAACGGGAAGAAGGCGTCGCTGGCCACCGCCGAGCCGGCCAGCGAGAGGCCGGCGTTGGCGGCCTTGATGCGCGGCGATGCGCGCGCTGTCGACGCGGCTCATCTGGCCGGCGCCCACGCCCAGCGTCATGCCGCGCGGCGCAGAAGACGATGGCGTTGCTCTTCACGAACTTGGCCACCTTCCAGGCGAACAGCAGGTCGTCCATCTGCGCCGCGGTCGGCGCCAGCTTGGTCACCACGCGCAGCTCGCCGCGGGCCGACGTTCCTGGCGTCGGGGCTCTGCATCAGCACGCCGCCGCCGACGCGCTTGAAGTCGAGCGCATTGGTCGACGGCGCCAGCGGCACCTCGAGCAGGCGCACGTTCTGCTTGGGCGCGAAGACGGCGCGCGCCTCGGCGCGTGATCGCCGGCGCGATGACGACCTCGACGAACTGCTTGGCGCCGATGTCTCGGCGGCGGCGCCGTCCAGCGGCCGGTTGAAGGCGATGATGCCGCCGAAGGCCGAGGTGGGGTCGGTCTGCAGGGCCTTGGCGTAGGCCTGCGGCCAGGCTCGGCGCCGACGGCCACGCCGCAGGGGTTGGCGTGCTTGACGATGACGCAGGCGGGTGCCGTCGAAGCTCTTCACGCACTCCCAGGCCGCGTCGGCGTCGGCGATGTTGTTGTACGACAGCGCCTTGCCCTGCAGCTGCGTCCAGCCGGCCAGCAGGCCCGGCGCGCCGGCGCCGCGTCGCGGTAGAAGGCCGCGCTCTGGTGCGGGTTCTCGCCGTAGCGCATGTCCTGCGTCTTGGTCAGCTGCAGCGTGAAGACGGCCGGGTAGGGCTCGCGCACCGGCACGCCGGCCAGGGCTGTCCTCGGCGCCGGGCTGCAGCGCGCTGAGGTAGTTGCTGATCATGCCGTCGTAGGCGGCGGTGTGCGCGAACACCTTCCTGGCCAGCATGAAGCGCGTCTGGCGCTGCACGCCGCCGGCGCGCAGTTCGTCGAGCACGCGCGGGTAGTCGGCCGGGTCGATGACCACCGCGACGTCGGCCCAGTTCTTGGCCGCCGCGCGCAGCATCGCCGGGCCGCCGATGTCGATGTTCTCGATCGCGTCCTCCAGCGTGCAGTCGGGCCGCGCCGTGGCCTGCGCAAAGGGGTAGAGGTTGACGATCAGCAGGTCGATGGTGCCGATGCCGTGCTCGGCCAGCGCCGCCATGTGCTCGGGCCGGTCGCGCCGCGCCAGCAGGCCGCCGTGGATGCGCGGGTGCAGCGTCTTCACGCGGCCGTCGAGCATCTCGGGCGAGCCCGTGACCTCGGCCACCTCGGTGACGGCCAGGCCGGCATCGGCCAGCAGCCGCGCGGTGCCGCCGGTGGACAGCAGCCGCACGCCCGAGCGCGGCCAGGGCGCGGGCGAATTCGACGATGCCTTGTTTGTCGGAAACGGACAGGAGTGCGGTCGGCTGCGACATGGTGCGGACGGTCCTTCTGCCGGGCCCGCGCGGGGCCGGCGTTCACTTCAGCAGTTTATGGTCGAGCAGCTTGCGCCGCAGCGTGTTGCGGTTGATGCCCAGCCAGTCGGCGGCCTTGCTCTGGTTGCCTTCGGCGTGGCGCAAGCACCACGTCGAGCAGCGGCTTCTCGGCCGCGCCCAGGAACAGCTCGTGCAGCCCGTTGGGCTCGGCGCCGCGCAGGTCCTTGAAGTACTGCTCCACGCTGGCGCGCAGGCACTCGTCGATGGCCTTCTTTGCTCATGCCGCGATCGTGGACAGGCCGTCGTTGGCCGCCGGCAGTTGCGCAGTGGCGGTCGGCGAGTCGATCGAAGTAGTCGGTGACGGCATCCAGCTGCGCCCGGCAGTCGTCGATGGTGTTCATGGCGGCGCGGAAGGCGTCGCCGCCGGGCAGGGCTGCGCACCGCCCAGCCGATGTGCTTGCGCGCGCTGCGCACGCCGGTGTGTTCGCCGTACAGCGCGTAGTGCTCGTGCAGGTGTGCGGTGAGCCAGCGCTGCACGTCGCGCACCGCCGGCGGCGGCGGCAGCTCGCCGTGGGCCAGGTAGTGCGCGATCTCGCGGAAGATCCACGGCCGGCCCATCGCGGCGCGGCCGATCATCAGCGCATCGGCGCCGCGTGCGCGGCCAGCACCGCGGCGGCCTTGGCGGGCGTGTCGATGTCGCCGTTGGCCACCACCGGCACCGTCAGCGCGGCCTTCACGGCGGCCACGGTGTCGTACTCGGCCTCGCCGCCGTAGCCCTGCTCGCGCGTGCGGCCATGCACGGTGACCATCGCCACGCCGGCGCTTTCGGCGGCGCGCGCCAGCCGCAGCGCGTTGCGCTCGGCGGCGCACCAGCCGCTGCGCATCTTCAGCGTCACCGGCACGCCGCGCGGCGCGCAGGCGGCGACCACGGCCTCGACGATGGCGATGGCGAGCTTCTCGTCCTGCATCAGCGCCGAGCCGGCCCACTTGCTGCACACCTTCTTGGCCGGGCAGCCCATGTTGATGTCGATGATCGTCGCGCCGCGGTCGATGTTGTAGCGCGCCGCGTCGGCCATCTCGGCCGGGTCGACGCCGGCGATCTGCACCGCGATCGGCGCCGGCTCGCCGCTGTGGTCGGCGCGGCGCGAGGTCTTCAGCGTGTGCCAGAGCTCGCGCTTGCTGGTCACCATCTCGCTCACCGCATAAGCCGGCGCCCAGGCTGCGGCACAGCATGCGGAAGGGCCGGTCGGTGACCCCGGCCATCGGGGCGACGAACAGGTTGCCGGGCAGTTCGATCGGGCCGATGCGCATGGGCGGGCGGAAGGAGAGGAACCGCGGTGCTGAAAAATGAGGCGCGAGTATAGCCGCCGGCCCGCGCCCGGCCGGTGCGCGTGCGCGCTGTCGATAATGACGCACATCAATGGAAGCCTGGTTGCAATCCCTGCTGCACCTCGCTGGCGCTGCCGCAGTACGGGCTGTCGACGGTATTCCTGGTCTCCATGCGTCTCGGCGACGCTGCTGCCGCTGGGCAGCGAGCCGGCGGTGTTCGGGCTCGATCAAGCTCAACCCCGACATGTTCTGGCCGGCCATCGCTGGTGGCCACCGCGGGCAACACCATCGGCGGCGCCATCTCGTGGTGGATGGGCTACGGCGCCGAGGTCGCTGTACGAGCGCGTCCAGCACAAGCGGCTGCACTCGCGGGCGCTGACCTGGCTCGAGGGCTTCGGCCCCAAGGCCTGCCTGCTGTCGTGGCTGCCCGGCGTGGGCGACCCGCTGTGCGCCGTCGCCGGCTGGCTGAAGCTGCCTTTCTGGCCCTGCGTGATGTACATGGCGATCGGCAAGTTCGCGCGCTACGTCACGATGACGACGGCGCTGCTCTGGCTCTTTCCCGGGCAGATCACGCCCTGATAGCGCGGGCCCCGGCAGAATCACGCGCTTCCTGCGGCAGCCGGCCGCTCCAAGGACGACCATGACGACCGCCACACCCGCCTACGACGAGCTCTCCGCCACCTGGTCGCGCCTGCACCGCCTGGGCCACCTGCAGTCGCTGGCCGGCTGGGACCAGGCGGCCAACATGCCGCCCAAGGGCAACGAGGCACGCGCCGCGGCCATGGCCGAGATGGCCGGCGCTGCTGCACCGCATGCGCACCGACCCGAAGCTCGCGCGATCAGCTCGGCCGCGCCGAGCAGGAGCCGCTGTCGGACCTGCAGCGCGCCAACCTGCGCGAGATGCATCGCCAGTGGCGCGCCTCCAATGCCTTGCCCGAGTCGCTGGTGCAGCGCCAGCAGATGGCCACCTCGCGCTGCGAGCACGCCTGGCGCACGCAGCGCCCGGCCAACGACTGGAAGGGCTTCGTGCGCCAACTTCCGCGCGGTGCTCGAGCTGGCCCGTGAAGAGGCCGCCCTGCTGTCGGCGCAGACCGGCCTGTCGAAATACGACGCGCTGATGGACCGCTACGAGCCCGGCATGACCTGCGCCCAGCTCGACCGCGTCTTCGGCGAGGTGCGGCAATGGCTGCCGGGGCTGATCGACCGGGTCGTCGACCAGGCAGGCCACGCGAGACCGTGCGCGAGCCCGTGGGCCCGTTCCCGCTGGCCGCGCAGCGTGCGCTGTGCGAGCAGGTCATCCGCATGCTGGGCTTCGACTTCGAGGCCGGCCGGCTGGACGTCAGCACACACCCCTTCTGCGGCGGCGTGCCCGAGGACGTGCGCATGACGACGCGCTTTCGCGAAGACGATTTCCTGGGCAGCCTGATGGGCACGATCCACGAGACCGGGCACGGCCGCTACGAGCAGAACCTGCCGCGCGACCTGCTCGGCCAGCCGGTGGCGGAGGCGCGCTCGATGGCGCTGCACGAAAGCCAGAGCCTGAGCTTCGAGATGCAGCTCGGCAGCCACCCCGGCTTCGTCAGCCGGCTGGCGCCGCTGGTCAGGGCCGCCTTCGGCGACCAGCCCGCCTTCGAGGCGCAGAACCTGCACCGCCTGCTGACGCGCGTGAAGCGCGGCATCATCCGCGTCGATGCCGACGAGGTCACCTACCCGGCGCACATCATCCTGCGCTACGAGATCGAGCGCCCGCTGATCGAGGGCGAGATCGAACCCGAGGACGTGCCCGCGCTGTGGGACGCCAAGATGATGGAACTGCTGGGCGTGGACACGCGCGGCAACTACAAGGACGGGCCGATGCAGGACGTGCACTGGCCCGAGTCGCTGTTCGGCTACTTCCCCTGCTATTCGCTGGGCGCGATGTACGCGGCGCAGTGGTTCGCCGCCATGCGCCGCGCCATGCCCGACCTCGACGAGCGCATCGGCCGCGGCGAACTGACCGCGGTCTTCGACTGGCTGCGCGACAACATCTGGAGCCAGGCCAGCCGCTGGACCACCGACGAACTGGCCAGGCGCGCCAGCGGCGAGCCGCTGAACCCGGCGCACTTCAAGGCGCACCTCGAAGCGCGCTACCTGGCCTGACGGCCGGCCGGCGGCGCGCCGGCTATGCCGGCAGCGCCTGCTCCAGGTCGTTGAGCACCTCTTCCAGCCGCCGCAGCGTGCGCGCCAAGCCGGCTGCGCAGCGGGCGGTGATGCCCCAGCAGCGTGCGGGCGGCGTCATCGAGCACGGCGTCGTCCAGCGCCAGGCCGTGGCGCCGCAGGCGCACCTGCAGCGCGCTGCGGCGCGAACGCAGGTCGGCGCGGGTGCGCTGGTAGGCGTGTTCGGCCAGCCGGCGCCGCTGCGAGTAGCCGAAGGTGTTGGCCAGGAACATCGCCGGGTCGCGGTGGTCGGGCTCGAAGAGCAGCACGTCGGTGCCCGGATGGCTGGAGTCGTAGCCCTTCATGCCGAGTTCCAGCCGCGAGTGGATCAGGGTGCGGAAGGTCTGGCTCAGCACCACCGGCAGGCCGCCGTCGATGAGGCGCGGGATGACCTCCTCGCCGCCGGCCAGCACGCGGTGGCGCTCCGGATGCGAGGCGTCGAAGGGCACCAGCGGGTTCAGGCACAGCACCAGGTCCAGCCCCATGTCGAGCAGCACGGTGGCGTGCAGCGTCTTCTTCAGCGCGCCGTCGACATACCAGCGGCCGTCGATCGCCACCGGCGGGAACAGCCCCGGCAGCGCCGCACTCGCCGCCACCGCCCGCGAGATCGGCACATGGTCCCAGCCGGGCAGGCCGAAGGGCGCCGAGGTGCCGCGGTCGAGGTCGGTGGCCACCAGCACCAGCCGGTGGCGCAGGCGGCGGAAGTCGTTGCTGCGGCCGGGCACCGACAGCAGGCGCCGCACCTGGGCTTCCAGCGCGGCGTGGCTGAAGACGCCGGTGGGCAGCGCGCGGCCCAGCCGTTCCAGCGCCGACAGCAGGCTGTCGCCCTTGAAGGCGTAGCGGTAGGCGGCCTGCACCGCGAGGCCCGGCAGCGCCGCGAGCGCGACGCGCCAGTTCGGCCCCCGCCGGGCGCATGAACACCGACGGCTGCACCAGGTCTTCGCTGCGTGCGTTGTTCTCGATGAAAGCGGCGCACAACTGCCGCGGCGTCATGCCGTTGGCCAGCGCGGCGGCCACGAAGCTGCCGGCCGACACGCCGACGTAGCCCGACAGGGCGCTGAAGTCGACAGTCGGCAAAGCCTCCTGCAACGCGCACAAGGCGCCGATCTCGTAGATCGCGCCGAGCGGTCCGCCACCGGCCAGGGCCAAGCCGATGCGGGCGGTGGATGCAGGCGGCGGAGGCGGGGTGTTTCGGGGCATGGCAAGGGGTGGGTCAGACGCACGAAGGGGCGCCAGCGGCGCCCCTCGAGCAGGTCTGGCGCCGCATCAGCGCTGCGGCACGGTCCAGGTCGGTGTCAGGCCGCGGCCGTCTTGCGGGCGCGCCGCACCGGCGCCTTGGCGCCGGCTTGGGCGCAGCCGCCTTCACCGTCTTGGCGGCGCGCGGCGCCTTGGCGGGCGCGGCCTTCGACAGCTTGGCCACTGCGGCGGCCAGCGCGTCGACGCGCTTGACCAGCGCGTCCACGTCCTTGGCCGTCGGCACGCCCAGCTTGCCCATGGCCTTGGCGGTGCGGGCCTCGAAGATGGCCTCGAGCTTGTCCCAGTTCTGGCCGGCCTTGGCGGTCACGGTGTCGGCCATCGCGCTCATCTTGCCGGTGACTTCGCTGATCTTGTCCTCGGCCATGCCCTGGGTCTTCTTCTGCAGGCTCAGGCCTTCCTTGACCAGGGCCTCGAAGACCTTGGTGCCCTCTTCCTGCGCCTTGGAGAAGGCGCCCATGCCGGCCAGCCAGATCTGCTGTGCCGAGTCCTTCACCGAAGCGGCGAGGTGACTGCCCTGCTCCTTGGCCGGCGCCGGCGGTGCTGCTCTTCATCTTCTTGACCATGGTGCTTCCTCTGAATGTGTTGGTTTGCGTCGGAGGCACGGATTTCGATCTCCGCCTCATGATGCGGAATATAGGGTTCACCCCTGGAGGACGCAGCCTATTTCTCTAGTGAGACGGCTCTATGCTTCGCGCCCCATACGACCCGCCAGACAGAGGAGACACGCATGCAGTATTTCGTCACCGGCGCCACCGGCTTCATCGGCAAGCGCCTCGTCAAGACCCTGCTCGCGCGGCGCGGCGCCAAGGTGCACTTCCTGGTGCGGCCGGGCAGCGAAGGCAAGGTCGGCGCGCTGCTCGACTACTGGGGCGTGTCCAAGGCGCGCGCGCTGCCGGTCATCGGCGACCTCACGGCCAGGAAGCTGGGCGTGGCCGCCGAGACGATGAAGGCGCTGAAGGGCCAGATCGACGCCGTCTACCACCTGGCCGCCGTCTACGACCTGTCGGCCGACGCCGAGAGCCAGATCCAGGTCAACGTCGAAGGCACGCGCAACGTCGTCGAGTTCGCCAAGGCGATCGACGCCGGGCACCTGCACCACGTCAGCAGCATCGCCGCCGCCGGCCTGTACGAAGGCGTCTTCCGCGAGGACATGTTCGAGCGAGGCCGAGGGCCTGGACCACCCCTACTTCATGACCAAGCACGAGAGCGAGAAGATCGTGCGCAAGGAGTGCAAGGTGCCGTGGACGGTGTACCGCCCGGCCGCCGTGGTCGGCGACAGCCAGACCGGCGAGATGGACAAGATCGACGGCCCCTACTACTTCTTCAAGCTCATCCAGCGCATGCGGCAGATCCTGCCGCCGTGGTTCCCGTCGATCGGCCTGGAGGGCGGTCGCATCAATATCGTGCCGGTGGACTTCGTGGTCGCCGCGCTCGACCACATCAGCCACGTCAAGCAAGGCATCAACGGCAAGTGCTACCACCTGGTCGACCCGATGGGTTACCGCGTCGGCGACGTGCTCGACATCTTCAGCAAGGCCGCGCACGCGCCGAAGATGAACCTGTTCGTCAACGCCGCGCTGCTGGGCTTCATCCCGAAGAGCGTGAAGAAGGGCCTGATGGCGCTGGCCCCGGTGCGCCGCGTGCGCAACGCGGTGATGAAGGACCTGGGCCTGCCCGACGACATGCTGCAGCTTCGTGAACTACCCGACGCGCTTCGACCGCCGCGAGACCGACGCCGCGCTGAAGGGCAGCGGCATCGAATGCCCGAACCTGCACGACTACGCCTGGCGGCTGTGGGACTACTGGGAACGCCACCTCGACCCCGACCTCTTCATCGACCGCAGCCTCAAGGGCACCGTCGGCGGCAAGGTGGTGCTGGTGACCGGCGGCTCTCGGGCATCGGCCTGGCGGCGGCGCATCAAGTTCGCCGAGGCCGGCGCCGTGACGCATCATCTGCGCGCGCGGCGAGGACAAGCTGGCCGATGCGGTGAAGGAGATCAAGGCCGCCGCCGGCAAGGACGCGCAGGTGTACAGCTACAGCGTCGACATCGCCGACGAGGCCGGCTGCGCGGCCTTCGTGCAGACGCTGGAGGCGGAGCACGGCGGCGTCGACTTCCTGATCAACAACGCCGGCCGCTCGATCCGCCGCGCCATCGAGAGCAGCTACGACCGCTTCCACGACTTCCAGCGCACGATGGACCTGAACTACTTCGGCTGCCTGCGCGTGACCATGGGGCTGCTGCCGGGCATGGTGAAGAAGCGCAAGGGCCACGTCGTCAACATCAGCTCGATCGGCGTGCTGACCAATGCGCCGCGCTTTTCGGCCTATGTGGCCAGCAAGGCGGCGCTGGACGCCTGGACGCGCTGCGCGAGCAGCGAGTTCGCCGACCAGGGCGTCACCTTCACCACCATCAACATGCCGCTGGTGCGCACGCCGATGATCGCGCCGACCAAGATCTACCAGAACGTGCCGACGCTGGCGCCCGAGGAGGCGGCCGACATGATCGCGCAGGCCTGCATCGCCAAGCCGGTGCGCATCGCCACGCGCCTGGGCATCACCGGCGAGTTGCTGCACGCGCTGGCGCCGCGCGTGGCGCAGATCGTCATGAACACCACCTTCCGCATGTTCCCCGACAGCGAGGCCGCCAAGGGCGACAAGGGCGGCCAAGCCGCAGCTCTCGCGCCGAGGCCATGGCGATGCAGCAGATGATGCGCGGCATCCACTTCTAGGCTGCGCCGCCTGACCGCCGTTCTCGCCTTGTGCGGCCTGGTCGGCTGCGCAACGCTGGTGCGCGACTCGCTCGACCAGGCCTACGGCCCGGCCGACCCGACCCGCCACGACCGGCCGCTGGCCCCGGCCGGCGGCGGCGTGTCCTACCGCGCCGACGTGCAACCCATCCTGGAGCAGCGCTGCGTGGTCTGCCACGGCTGCTACGACGCGCCCTGCCAGCTCAAGCTCGGCGCCTGGGAGGGCATCGCCCGCGGCGCCAGCCGCGAGGTCGTGTACGACGCCAGCGCGCGTGCGCGCCGCCGACCCCACGCGCCTGTTCGTCGACGCGCAGCGGCCGTCGCAATGGCGCGAGAAGGGATTCTTCCCGGTGCTGAACGAACGGGCGCAGACGCCGCAGGCCAACCTGGCGGCCAGCGTGCATGCACCGGATGCTGGCGCTGAAGCAGAAGCACCCCCTGCCCGCCGACGCCTGTGCTGGGCAAGGAATTCGACGTCTCGCTGAGTCGTTCGCAGCAGCTGCCCGCGCATCGAGGACTTCGACACCTACGAGCGCAAGACCCCCGCTGGCCGGCATGCCCTACGGCCTGCCCGGGCTGGACGCCAAGGAGATGGACACCGTCACGCGCTGGCTGGCCGCCGGCGCGCCTTACGACGGCGACCTGCCGCTGTCGGACACGCAGCGCGGGCAGGTGCAGGCCTGGGAGAGCTTTCTGAACGGCGCCTCGCCGAAGGAGCGGCTGATGAGCCGCTACCTGTACGAGCACCTGTTCCTCGGCCACCTGCGTCTTCCAGGACGACCCGGCGCACCGGCCCTTCCGCCTCGTGCGCTCGGCCACCCCGCCGGGGCAGCCGGTGCAGCCGCTGGCGTCGCGCCGGCCCTACGACGACCCCGGCGTCGCGTCGCTTCTACTACCGGCTGGAGCCCGAGCGCGAGGCCCTGCTGGCCAAGACCCACATGCCCTATGCGCTGAGCGCGTCGCGCATGGACAAGTTCAGGCGCTGGTTCCTGGCGCCCGCGATCCAGGTCACCACCCTGCCGTCCTACGAGGTGGCCGTGGCGGCGAACCCGTTCGTGGCCTTCCGCGAGTTGCCGATCGAATCGCGCTACCGCTTCCTGCTCGACGAGGCCGAGTTCTTCATCATGACCTTCATCAAGGGCCCGGTGTGCCGCGGCCAGATGGCGGTCGACGTGATCCAGGACCACTTCTGGGTCTACTTCCTCAACCCGGGGTCCGACATCGAGCAGCGGGGCGCCGACGCGTTGCAGCGCATGGGCGAGAAGATGCGCCTGCCTTCCGAAGCCGGCAGCGATGCCCGCATCCTCGGTCCCTGGCGCGAGTTCGCCGGGCTCGAGCGTGAGTACCTGCAAGGCAAGAGCGCCTTGCTGCGCCAGATGCTGGCCGACGGCAGCAAGAAGCTCGACCTGTCCCTGATCTGGGATGGCGACGGGCGCAACCCCAATGCGGCGCTGACGGTGTTCCGCCACTTCGACAGCGCCTCGGTCGTGAAGGGCCTGGTGGGCGAGCCGCCCAAGACCGCCTGGGTCATCGGCTACACGCTGTTCGAACGCATCTACTACCTGCTGGTGGCGGGCTACGACGTCTTCGGCAACGTCGGCCACCAGTTGAACAGCCGCCTGTACATGGACTTCCTGCGCATGGAGGGCGAGTTCAATTTCCTGCTGTTCCTGCCGCAGGCCTTGCGCCAGCCGACCGCGGCATCGTGGTACCAAGGGGCGCCCGACGAGGCCAGGGAATACGTCTACGGCCCGAACAACGCCGTCGATGTCCCCCCGGCCATCGCCTACCGGACCGCCGACCCGCAGCGCGAGCTGTACGACCTGCTGCGCAGGCGCCTGGCGCCGGCGCTGGACACACGCCACGAACTGTCGCGCGTGACCGACCCCCGGCTGCGCAGCGCGCTGCAGTCGCTGGCCTCGGTGCGGGGCGCGAGCCTGTCGTGGTGGCCCGAGATGGTGGTGCTGCAGGTCGACCGGGCGGCGGGCGCGCCGCAGTATTTCAGCCTGCTGCGCGACACCGCGCATGCCAATGTCGCGCACCTGGTGCGCGAGGCGGCCAACCTGGTGCCGGCCGACAACCGCCTGACGGTGGTGCCGGGATTGCTGGGCGCGTACCCGAATGCGATCTACCGCGTCAGCGAGCGCGAGCTGCCCGCGCTCGAGGCCGCGATCCGCGGCCTGGCCTCGGAGGCCGACTACCGCGCCCTGGCCGACCGCTTTGCCATCCGCCGCACCTCGCCCGCCTTCTGGGCGGCGAGCGATGCGCTGCACGAGGCCTATCGCGCTGCGGCACCGCTGGAGGCAGGCCTGCTGGACTACAACCGGCTCGAGAACCGCTGAACCGGCGCAGGGCACGGCACGGGGGTGCCGCGCCCGCGCATGCCTATGCCGGGGCGACCTGCAGCACCAGCTTGCCGAAATTCCGGCCCGAGAAGAGACTATTCAGCGCCTCCGGGAAAGCGGCCACGCCGCCGGTGACGACGTCTTCCCTGCTCTTCATGCGGCCGTCCTTCAGGTAGCCGGCCATCTCGGCGATCGCCAGGGGGTAGCGGTCGGCGTAGTCGAAGACGACGATGCCTTCCATGCGCGCGCGGTTGACCAGCAGGCTCAGGTAGTTCTTCGGCCCGACCACCGCGGTGGTGTTGTTGTACTGGCTGATGGCGCCGCAGATGACGATGCGCGCCTTGCGGTTGATGCGGGTGAGGACGGTGTCCAGGATGTCGCCGCCCACGTTGTCGAAATAGATGTCCACGCCCTTCGGGCAGTGCTGCTTGAGGCCGTCCTTCACGGGATCCCACGGCGCGGTGCCCTGGGGCGCGGATGCCGGGCCGCCCCCTTGCGGTGGCGGCGCCTTGTAGTCGATGCAGGCGTCGAAGCCGAGTTCGCGCACCACCCACTCGCACTTGGCCGGCCCGCCGGCGATGCCGACGACGCGGCAGCCCTTGATCCGGGCCAGCTGGCCCACCGTCTGCCCCACGGCGCCGGCCGCACCCGAGACGACGACCGTCTCGCCGGGCTGCGGCTGGCCCACGTCCATGAGGCCGAAATAGCCGGTCATGCCCGGCATGCCCAGCACGTTGAGCCACTGCGTCAAGGTGCCCAGCCGCAGGTCGATCCGGGCCAGCCCGCTGCGCTTGAGCTGATCACCCGCGACGGTGAAGTACTCCTGCACGCCCGGCCCGCCGCTGACGTGGTCACCCTCGGCAAAGGCCGGGCTGCGGGATGCGATGACCACACCCACGCCGCCGGCGCGCATGACCTCGCCGATCGCCACGGGCGGGATGTAGCTCTTGCCCTCGTTCATCCAGCCGCGCATGGCGGGGTCGAGCGACAGCGCCAGGGTCTTGACCAGCACGCCGCCTTCGCCAGGTTCGGCCACCGGCTCGGCGGTGAATTGCCAATCGTCCGCGGCGGGCAGACCCACGGGGCGGCGGGCCAGGCGAACCTGATGGTTGGTGAGGCTGGACAGTGGCGCGGTCATGGCGACTCCGGTGGGCGAAGCGCCCGATGGTAGTGGTGCCGCGCCGCCCGGGCCGTCACTCCGGTGACGGCGCCGGCGTCCGGCGCCCGCGAGGGCCGCCCGTCAGGGAGCCTTCGACAGCGCCGTGATGGTGTAGTTGCCGTCGACGCGTTCGACCGCGAAACGCACGCGGTCGCCCACGGCCACGTCGTTCAGCAGCTGCGGCGGGCGCACGCGGTAGACCATGGTCATCGGCGGCATGTCCAGGTGCTTGATCTCGCCGTGCTTGAGCGTGACGCGCGCGCCGGACTTGTCGAGCTTGGTCACCTCGCCGGTGGCCATGGGCGCCTGGGCCAGCGCGAGCGTGGACACGGTGAGTGCGGCCAGCAGGGAAAGGGTTCTCTTCATTCGGTTTTCCTGCTGCCCACGGCAGCTTGACATCGAAAGGGGTCTGATCGGGATGGCTGGCCAGGGTTCCCGGCGCAGCAACGACAGTTTCCTACAATCTTCACCTTCATTGCCCCGCGAGCCGCCATGACCGCCCCCCCCGACCACGACCTCGGCCACATCACCCCGCGCGACCAGGCCGAGATCCTGGCCCAGGCCCTGCCCTACATCCGCCGCTTCCACGGCCGCACGCTGGTCATCAAGTACGGCGGCAACGCGATGACCGACCCCGCGCTGCAGCAGGACTTTGCCGAGGACATCGTGCTGCTCAAGCTGGTGGGCATGAACCCGATCGTGGTGCACGGCGGCGGGCCGCAGATCGACGAGGCGCTGACGCGGCTGGGCAAGAAGGGCACCTTCATCCAGGGCATGCGCGTCACCGACGAGGAGACCATGGAAGTCGTGGAGTGGGTGCTCGCCGGTCAGGTGCAGCAGGACATCGTCGGCCTCATCAACGCCGCCGGCGGCAAGGCGGTGGGCCTGACCGGGCGCGACGGCGGCCTCATCCGCGCGCACAAGCTGAAGATGGTGGACAAGAACGACCCGCAGATCGTGCACGATGTCGGACAGGTCGGCGAGATCACCGCCATCGACCCAGCGTGGTGAAGGCGCTGCAGGACGACCAGTTCATCCCGGTCATCAGCCCGATCGGCTTCGGCGAGCAGAACGAGAGCTACAACATCAACGCCGACCTCGTGGCCAGCAAGCTGGCGACCGTGCTCAAGGCCGAAAAGCTGATGCTGCTGACCAATACGCCGGGCGTGCTGGACAAGTCGGGCCGGCTGCTGACCAACCTGAGCGCGCGCGAGATCGACGAGCTGTTTGCCGACGGCACCATCAGCGGCGGCATGCTGCCCAAGATCAGCGGCGCGCTCGACGCCGCCAAGAGCGGCGTCAACGCGGTGCACATCATCGACGGCCGCGTGCCTCACGCCATGCTGCTGGAAATCCTCACCGACCAAGCCTACGGCACGATGATCCGCTCGCACTGACGTACGGGGCTCGGATGCGCCCGGGCGCAGCGCCGAACCCGGGGCAACGATGAATCAGAACGTGCCGGTCAGGTAGGCCTGCAGGCCACCATAGGCCGTCTTCAGGCGGCCGTTGAACGACGCCTTGTCGACATCGACCCTCGACGCAAAACGGTTGTACCCCAGGCCGACACCGAAATTCTGGCTGAACATCCAGGTGGCGCTGGCCCTCAGGTCGGACCAGGCGCCGTCGTATGAATCGTAGCTCAGCCCGAAATACTGAATCTGGGCCTCGAGGATCCACTGCGGCGCCACCGCCCAGGCACCGTGCAGGCCGATGACCGGCAGCGGCGCGGCCACGGAATTGTTCTTGGTCGCCCTGGACTCCGTGCGCGTCGTGCCGTCGGGGTTCGTGATGATGGCCGTGCCGTCAAGCTGGATCGTGGTGTCCGTGTAGTGCAAGCCAAGGCTCGCCGACACCTCGTAGGTCGGCTGGCGCAGGAAGGCATATTCATATGCCAGCTCGATGACCTCCATCTCGTGCTTGAAGTTCACGTTGCTGCCGGACTGGAACGTGTAGTCGCCCCACTTGATGGGGGCAGCGAGGACGCTCGAGCGCTCGTTGGAGTTGTTGAAGTACATCAAACGCATGTGGTGCGCCGGCGTGATGCGCCACAGAAGATCGGCACGGACCCGTGTCGCATCGTTGCCACGGTCGAAGGTCTCGTCGAAATCGACTTCGGGGTTTTGGGTGGACTGGCCGTTGAGGTTCGCCTTGAGGTCCGAATTGACCACGAAGCCACCGAGATTGAAGACCCAGTTGTTGGCGAGCAGGGCCTGCGCAGGCGTGGTCGCCTGGGCCAGAGCCGGACCGGCCGCCCCTGCCGCGCACGCGCCGCACAAGACCAGCGAACACAGATTGGCGGTGCTTCTTGCAGTCATGAAATGTCTCCCGAGGCTCGATGAAGGATCGCAAGACGAAGAAGTTTCGCCCGCCCAAGGGTGTAAGTCTCCGCTGGGGTGGATGTCAACACCTTGATCAATGTCAGGCCGCGAGCGCCCAGCGCCGGGGATGGGAATCGTGGGCCGTGGATGCCCGCAGGCATGGGATACCATGCCAGACCGAGCGTGCGGAGTCACCTCAAGATAGCCTATGGAGCGCTCATGACGACCCATCCCACCCCCATCAGGCCGATCGGCCGCGGTGGTCGCAGCCGCGACCTGACCCTCTTGCTGACCTTGGTCGCCGCGCTGGCGACGGCCAACGTGCTCGCCCAGGCGCCGGCCGCCGCCACGGTGGCGGCGCAGGCGCCCGCGGCAGAGGAGCTCGAAGGGCTGGTCGGACGCATCGCGCTCTACCCGGACGACCTCGTCGGGATCATCCTGCCGGCGTCGACGAATCCGCTGCAGATCGTGCAGGCCGACCGCTATCTCGAGAAGCGCAAGCAGGACCCGAAGGCGCCGATCGACGAGAAGTGGGACGACCCGGTCAAGGCGCTGCTGAACTACCCCGATGTCGTCAAGATGATGAGCCAGCGACCTCGACTGGACGGCTGCGCTCGGCGAGGCGGTCGCGGCGGACACCGGGCGAGGTGATGGAGGCGGTGCAGGCCTTCCGCCGCCGAGACGCAGTCGGCCGGCAACCTCAAGACCGACGACAAGCAGACCGTCGATGGTGGAGAAGGAGGTCATCAAGATCGTGCCCTCCAATCCCGAGGTGATCTACGTGCCCCAGTACAACCCGACGACCGTGGTGTACGCCGGCTACCCCTATGCCTACTACCCGACACCCTACCCGGTCTACTACTACCCCTATGCGCCCGGCGCCGCTTTCGCGGCCGGCATCGTCTGGGGCGCGGCGATGGGCGCGATCTGGAACGGCGGCCACTACGGCTGCGGACTGGGGTGGCGGCGGCAACAACAACATCAATATCAACCGCAATACCAATATCAACACCGGCAATATCAACACCGGAAATGTCAACGAGGCCAGGCCAGGGCGGCGGCGGCTCCACCAGTGGAAGTCCAACAAGCAGCCCGGGCAGGTCAGCAGTTCTGTCGGCAAGACGGCGCCGAGCGCCCGCGCGGGCGATGCGCGTGCAGGCGGTGGGGGCGCAGGCGCGGGCAGCATGCAGTCGAGCAACCGGGCCGGCGGCGCAGGCGGTGGCGCGGCAGGTGCGGGCGCGGCCCGCCCGTCGGCACAGCCGGCAGCCGGTGGCGGCGCACGGACATCGACACAGCCGGCCGGCGGTGGCGCGGGCGGTGCAGGCAGCGCCAGCCGGGCCAGCCCTCGGGCGGCAGCGCCTTCGACGGCTATGGATCATCGGGGCGACAGACGCAAATGGACAGTTCGCGCGGCGCCTCCAGCCGCAGTTCGACGTCCAGTGGCAGTGCTCGCTCGGCGCCGAGTGGTGGCGGTGCGCGCAGCGGCGGTGGTGGTGGCGGCGGCGGACGCCGGCGTTGACGGAAGGAAATTCGCGATGAACCCGCCCCCTTCCATCGAACGCAAGGCAACGCCCATGAACGCCCTCCGCCTCTGGTCCTTACTCCTTCGCCGCATTGCGCTCGGCTTCACGCTGGCGCTGGCCCTGCCGCTCGCCGCGCTTGCCGCTGCACAGAACACCTACCCGACACCCGAAGCGGCGGTCGAAGCGCTGATGGCCGCGCTCAAGGCCGACAGCGACGAGGCCATGGTTGCGACCTTCGGTGAAGAGCACAGGAACCTCGTCACCCAGTCCGATCGCGCGGCGTCCACTGCCACCCGGGCGAAGATCCTCGCCTCGATGCAGACGCTGCACGTGCTGCGCGAGCTGAGCCCCGACCGCCGCTGTGCTGATGATCGGCGACAAGGCCTGGCCCCTGCCCATCCCCATCGTGCGCGTGGGCGACCGTTGGCGTTTCGCCAGCGAGGAAGGCGAGGACGAACTCCTCAACCGCATCATCGGCGGCAACGAACGCAACGCCATCTACGTGCTGCGCGCCTTTGTCGACGCGCAGCGCGCCTATGCCTCTCAAGACCGCGACGGCGACGGCGTCCTCCAGTACGCCAGCAAGGTCGGCAGCACGCCCGGCAAGCGCGACGGCCTGTTCTGGGACGCGGACGCCGCCAAGGGCGAAGAGGCCAGCCCGCTCGGCCCATTGATCGCAGAGAGCGCCGCTTATCTGGAGGGTCACAAGGCGGGTGACGCGTTCCGGGGCTACCGTTTCAAGATCCTCACGCGACAGGGCAAGAACGCCCCGGGCGGTGCCTACAACTACCTCATCAACGGCCGCATGATCGGCGGCTTCGCGATGGTGGCCTACCCCGCCGACTACGGCCGGACCGGCGTGATGACCTTCATCGTCAGCCACAACGGCAAGGTCTACGAGAAGAACCTCGGCGAGGGCAGCGCCAAGGCGGGCGCGGCGATGACGACCTTCGACCCGGGTGCCGGGTGGAAGGAAGTGGCGCCCTGAAACCATGGCAACCCGATCGATGAAGCACCTGCTGCCGCTTGCCGTCGCGTCCGCCGTGGCGCTCGGCGGCTGTGCCACGGCACCCGTCGTGCAAGTGGACTACGACCGCACGGCCGACTTCACCAGCTACAAGACCTTCGGGTTCGCGAGCCCGCTCGGCACCGACCGCAACGGCTACCAGACGATCCTGTCGCAGTACCTGAAGGTGGCGGCACAGCGCGAACTGGAAGCACGCGGCATGCGGCTGGACACCGGCGCGCCGCAGTTGCTGGTCAACTTCAGCGCCAACCTGACCGACAAGTTGCGCGTCATCAGCACGCCGGACATGACCATGGGCGTCGGCCTGGGCCGCGGCTACTACGGCTACCGGGCCGGCATGTATTCGGCATGGCCGATGTACGACCCGACGCTACGTCACGCAGTACAAGGAAGGCACGCTCAACATCGATGTCGTCGATGCCGCCCGCCGGCAACTCGTGTGGGAAGGCGTGGTCACGGACAGCGTGACGCAGAAGACACTCGACAACGTGCAGGCGGCGGTCGACACGGCCGTGGCAGCGGCCTTCTCCAAGTACCCGGTTCCGGGCCCGGCCCAGGCCAAGTGATACCGGTCTCGGACGGTTAGCGTCGGTCCGTCTTCATTGGCCGGGCGATACTCGCTACTTGCAGAAATTGGATTTTCGATGAAATCAAGACTGAAGACCCGTCGGTCCGGTCCCGTGATCGCGACCGCGGCGCTGGCCCTGATGGTGTTCGCCCTGCCCGGCGCGGCGCACGCATCGTTCCTGCCGCCGGCGCTGATGGACACGGCGGCGTTCTACCTCGCCTGGTTCATCCTCATCGTCATGCCGATCGGCGGCTCGTGCTCTTCTGGCTGGTGCACATCCTGCCGGAGAAGATCGCGCACAAGCGCCATCACCCGCAGAAGGATGCGATCCAGACGCTGTGCCTGTTGTCGCTGGTCTTCGGCGGTCTGTTGTGGCCGATCGCCTGGCTCTGGGCCTATACCAAGCCGGTGAGCTACCGCCTGGCCTACGGCACCGACAAGAGCGACGAGTATTTCGTCGAGATGGCCGAGGAGGCACGGGCCGGCGAAGCTGCCGGCACGTGACCTGCGGCATCTGATCGACGAGCTCGATGCGATCGCCGCCCGCGGCGCAGTCTCGCTCGAAGTGCAGCACGCGCGCGCCAAGATCGAGGCCGCCCTCGCGGCGGCGGCGCCCGCCGCACCGGCGGCCCCGGTTGCTGCGACCGAGTCCGCCGCGCAGGGAGCCGCGTAATGGAAGCCCTGCTGCTCGGCATCTATGCCTTCTTCGTCTGGTTGATCTTCATCAAGTTCAAGTGGCTGCCCTGGACCACGACGTCCAAGGTCACGGTCGTCATCATTCCCATCGTCGCGCTCACGGCGCTGATCCTGTCGCTCAACGTCGTCGCCCCCTCGTCGGCCGACGTGCGCGTCTTCAAATACGTGGTCAACGTGCTGCCGCAGGTGCGCGGGCGCGTGCTCGAGGTGCCGGTCGAACCCAACCGCCTGGTGAAGAAGGGCGAGTTGCTGTTCAGCATCGACCCCACGCCGTACCAGAACGATCTCAACGTCGCCAAGGCCAAGCTCGCCGCCGACGAGGCCAAGCTCGCGCAGGCCGTGGCCGGCCTGGAGGATGCCTCGGCCGGGGCGCGCAACCTGAAGGAGCAACTCAAGTCGGCCAACGCGCAGGTGCGGGTGCTCCAGCCCCGGCTTGAGCTGGCCAAGACCCGGGCGCGCCAGTACCGCGAACTGGTGGCCACCGGCGCAGGTGACCGTTTCGCGCTCGAACAGGCCGAGGCCAACGTCGTTGACCTCGAGGCGCAGATTCTCACGGCATCGGCCAACGAGGCCCAGGTGGCGCAGAAGTTGTCCGGCATCGTGGGCGGCGAGCTGGCCACCGTGGCCGCGGCGCGCGCCCAGATCGCCACCGCCAAGGCCCAGGTCGACTCCAGCCGCGCCGACATCGCCAATGCGCAGTGGAGTCTCGACCAGACACGCGTCTACGCGCCGGCCAACGGCTACGCCACCAACGTGCAGTTGCGGCCGGGCGCCATCGTCGTCGCGATGCCGCTCGCACCCGCGATCACTTTCGTCGAGGAGGAATATCAGATCATCGCGCTGTTCGCGCAGAACGAGCTGGTGTTCGTCGAGCCCGGTAACCACGCCGAGGTCGTGCTGCCCACCCTGCCCGGGCGCATCATCAAGGCCAAGGTCGACTCGATCGTCTGGGCCCAGGGCCAGGGTCAAGTCGCGTCCTCGACGACGCTGCCAACGACCGGCACCTATCCCCAGGCGCCGGGGCGCTTCCCGGTCAAGCTCGAAGTCGACGAACGTGACCGCGGAGTCTTCCTCGCCGCCGGCGCCGTGGGTTCGGGCGCGATCTATACCGAGCATGCCGCGGCGATCCACATCCTTCGCATGGTGATCCTGCGCATCAATTCGATCACCAACTACCTCGTCCTGAAGCTGCACTGATGCGCGCCGGCCGAAGCACCCGAGTCGTCAAGCCGCGGCGGCCGCCCTCGGCGGCCGGCCCTGGCGGGCTGCGCACTGCAGTCGCCGCCCACGGTGGCCGACCTGCAGAAGGAAGCGCTGCCGCACACCACGGTGCCGGCGGCCTTCAAGGCCAGCCGGCGGCGTGGCCGCGCCCGTGGCCGACCGCTGGCTGGGCAGCTTCAACGACCCGGCCTTGTCGGCGCTGGTCGACGAAGCGCTGATGTTCAATGCCGACCTGCAGGCTGCGGCGGCCCGCGTCGAACAGGCCGGAGGCTATGTCAAGGTCGCCGGCGCGTCCCTGCTGCCGCGCGGTGAACCTGGCCGGCGCCGGCAGCGGCGCCAGCAGCAACAGCAGCGGCGGCCTGGATGGCATCTGGATGAACGCCTCGCTCGAGCTCGACATCTGGGGCCGGGTGCGCTACGGCCAGGCCGCGGCGCAGGCCCAGTCGGCCGCCGCCGAAGCGGCCTATGCCTATGCGCGCCAGTCGCTGGCGGCGATGGTCGCCAAGAGCTGGTTCCTGGCCACCGAAGCCGGCTTGCAGCGGGGCATCGTGCAGGACATGCTGCGTTCGTCGGAATCCGTGCTGCGCCTGGCGCAGGACCGGCTGCGCATCGGCAACGGCACCGAGCAGGACGTCGCCGTGGCGCGCGCCGGCGTTGGCAGCTATCGCGACGCCCTGCGGCAGGTCGAGCTGGCCCGCGAGCAGGCTTTGCGGGCCCTGGAATTGCTGCTGGGCCGCTACCCGTCCGCCGAACTCGCGGTGGCGCAGAACCTGCCGGCGATGCCGCCGCCCATGCCCGTGGGCGTGCCGTCGGAGCTGCTCGAGCGAAGGCCCGACGTGGTGGCCGCGGAGCGCCAGGTGGCCGCGGCCTTCAACCGCGTCGGTGAGGCACGCGCCGCCCAGTTGCCGCGCATCAGCCTGACGGCCGGCGTGAGCAGTATTTCGAGCGACGTGGTGGTGCTGCAGAACCGCGACAACCCGGCCTGGGGCCTGGGCGCCAACCTGCTGGCGCCGCTGTACCAGGGCGGCGCGCTGCGCGCCCAGGTCGAGATCCGCACCGCCGAGCAGAAGCAGGCCGTGGCGGCCTACGCAGCGGCCGGCCAGCGCGCCTTCGGCGAGGTCGAGGGGGCACTGTCGGCCGAGAACGCGTTGCGCGACCGCCAGGCCATCCTGGACGCGAACGTGCGCGACAACGAACGCGCGCTGGAACTGACGAAGACCCAGTTTCGCGTCGGCAGCACCGACCAGCGGGCTGTCGAGCAGCGCCAGCTGGCGCTCTACTCCGCGCGCACAACGCTGCTGCGCGTGCAGACCGAACGCCTGGCGCAGCGCGTCAACCTGCACCTTGCGCTGGGCGGCAGCTTCAGCGAGCCCGCGCCCGGGCCGGTCGCCGCACGCTGAAGGTCGAGCCGGCATTCTTCTGACCCCGGGCCCGCGGGAAGAGGACCATGACCCATCCGACCCACCCCCCGACGAGAAGCAAGATGACTGCCTGTGCGATGTATCGACCGCGATCGAATCAAGGGGCTTGCGGCCCGCACCGGGGCCTGCGGCTGCTGTTGCTGGCCCTGTGTTCCGCGGCCGTGGCGGCCACGGCTTCGGGGCAAGGCATCTCCCCCGGAGACCCGGCCAAGGACGGCTACAAGCTGCCCGGCGGCTTCGAACCGGTGTTGCAGTTGAGGACCTACTACCTCGACCAGGAGAGTCTCACCGGGTCGCCCGGCACCGCGTGGGCGCTCGGCGGATGGGCGGGCCTGCGCAGCCCGTGGTGGGGCGACCTGTTTCAGGTCGGGATCGTCGGGTACACGTCGCAGAAGCTCCACGGCCCCGCCGACAGGGACGGCACCAGGCTCCTCGCACCGGGGCAGGAGCCAATCACGGTGCTGGGCGAAGCCTATGGCGCCGTGCGAGTCCTCGGCCAGACGATCACCGCCTACCGGCAGCTCATCAATCGGCCGTTCATCAACCCGCAGGACAGCCGGATGGTGCCCAACACGTTCGAAGCCTATACGCTGACGGGCTCTGCGAACGACGTCGCGTACACCGGCGGCTACATCACCAAGATGAAGGTCCGCCAATCCGAGAGCTTCGTCTGGATGTCGAACACCGCGGGCGCAACCGGCGATGGCAAAGGCGTGGCCTACGCCGGCGGCACCTGGAATTTCGCCAAGAACGCGCGCCTCCGGATCGACGAGCAGTATGCCGTCGACGTCTTCAACACCTTCTACGTGGACGGCAGGATCCCGATTGCGATCGACGACAAGACCTCCCTGACGCTGGGTGCCCAGTACTACCCGCAGAGTTCCGTCGGCGAAGCCCGGATCGGATCGTTCTCGACCTACGGCGCCGGCCTGCAGGCCGCGTTGGCGCGGGGGCCGATCGGGATCCAGTTGCACTACACGCAGACCGGCAAGGGTTTCGATACGCAGAACCCCTACGGCGACCATGCGTCCTACCTCAACCTGATGCAGGTGGCATTCAACACCGCCGGCGAGAAGGCCTGGGCGATCGGCGGCAACGTCAATTTCGGCGAGCTGGGCTTGCCCGGGCTCACGGCGTCCGCGATCTACGCGGACAGTCGTGACCGCATCACGGCCAAGACGGGCGTCCCGATCCCCGACCGCAACGAGACGAACATCCGGGCCGACTACGCATTCCCCAAGGGCAGCGCCCTCGAAGGATTGGTCGCCACCTTCCGCTACTCCTGGCTGCAACAGGACGGCTCGCCGCAGACGGCAACCCAGTTGCGCGCCATCCTCAACTACGCGGTTCGCTTCTGACGGGCGAGCGCGTCGTTGCGCATCGACGCTTCGCCCCGGAGGCCATCGACTGGTTCGCCACCACTCATCGGCGCAGGATGCACCCCCATGACTCGGCACCATGTCCACGATCGATGAAGCGCGGCCCTCCGCCGACAGCCTTCAGCAGCGCCTGGACTTCGAGAGGATGGTCTCGGACATCTCCTCCAAGTTCATCAACTTGCGGCCTGGCGAGGTAGACGGCGAGATCGAAGACGCGCTGCGTCGCGTGTCTGTGCCTCTCGGCATCGACCTGGCGATGCTGTGGCAGTGGTCGGATCTCACTCCGGGTGTCGCCACGGCCACACATGTCTACACCCGCCAAGGCGTACCAGCCCCCGGACCGCTGCACCAGGCACAATTTCCCTGGCACGCGCAGGAATTGCTGGCCGGGCGCACCGTGGCCCTGCCCTCGCTGGATTTGCTTCCTGCAGAGGCCGCCGTCGACCGCGAAAGCGCCCACTTCATCGGCATCAAGTCGAATCTGGCCCTTCCCCTTGCGCTGGGGGTGAATCAGTCCATTGGAATCCTGGGTCTCAGCACGGTGCACTCGCAGCGTGACTGGCCGGACGCGCTGGTGAAGCGGCTGCAGCTGGTGGCGCAGGTCTTCACCAACGCGCTCGTCCGCGAGCGCCAGGAGCACAGGCTGCTGCAAAGCCAGGCGCGCCTGGCGGCGAGTGCCGATCTCGCCGGCCTGGCGTTCTACGAGGTGGACTTCCGCGACGGCGTCGCCCACGTCGACGACCGCTTGCGCGACCTGTGTGGCATTCCCGCTGACCGGTCGCAGGGCCTCCAGGCGCTCGAATTCTGGATGGAGCAGATTCATCCGGACGACCGCGAAGGTGTGCTGGACCTGCGTCGGCAACTCCACACGGGGGGGTTGGAACGCCTTTCCGTGGAATATCGCTTCCCGCATCCGACCCGTGGCGAAAGGTGGATTCATCACGTGGCCCGCGTCGCCCGGCGTGACGCCACCGGGCGCACGCTGAGGTCGTTTGGTGTCCTGCGCGACATCACCGAGGCCAAGCAGGCCGAGGAGGCGTTGCGCGATCTGAGCCGGCGCCTGATACGGGCCCACGAGGACGAGCGCGCCTTGCTCGCGCGCGAGTTGCACGACGACGTGACGCAGCGGCTGGCCGTGCTGGCCATCGACATGGGCCGCGCCGAACTCGCCGCGCCGGAAGGTGCGCAGGCCAATGTGATGCGCTCGGTCCGCGCCGAGCTCGTGCGCCTGAGCGAGGACATCCACTCGCTGGCCTACCAGCTCCACCCGTCGGTGCTCGAGGAACTCGGCCTGGTCGAGGCGCTGCGCGCGGAATGCGAACGGCGGGGTCGCCAAGGCCGGCTCGCCGTGGCCATGAACGTCGAATCCTTGTCTGCGGTGGTCGGCAAGGAAGCGCAGTTGTGCCTGTTCCGCGTGGCGCAGGAGGCGCTCACCAATGTGGCCCGCCATGCCGGTACGCACAGCGCATGCGTCACGCTGCGGCAGGCGGAAGGTGGCCTGCTGCTGGCCGTCAGCGACGACGGCGTGGGTTTCGATCCGGCGAGCCCGCGACGAAGGTCGCAGCCTCGGCCTGGCGAGCATGCGCGAACGTCTGCACCTGGTGAACGGCACCCTCGACATCGAGACCGCGCCGGGCCGAGGGACGACGATCGTCGCCTGGGTTCCTGCACTTGGCCGTGGAAGGCCCGGCACCGTGAACACCCCGCAGCGCCCGCGCGTGCTGCTCGCCGACGACCACCTGATGGTGGCCGAGGCGCTGAAAAGCCTGCTCGCCCCCGAGTTCGACCTCGTCGGCGTGGTGGAAGACGGGCGCGCACTGGTCGAAGCGGCCGGCCGCTTGCGGCCGGACGTCATCGTCGCCGACATCACCATGCCCCATCTCAACGGCATCGACGCGCTGGTGCAACTCAGACAGCACGGCGACCGTGTGCCCGTCGTCTTCCTCACCATGCACCGCGACGCCAGCTTCGCGCGCCGCGCCCTCGACGCCGGTGCCTCGGGTTTCGTGCTCAAGCACTCGGCGCCGGCCGAGCTGGTGACCGCCATCCGCGCCGCACTCGAGGGCCAGACCTACCTGACGCCACAGCTCGCGGGGGAGGTCCTCGAATCGATGAAGCAGGGGCCGCAGCAGGAAGGCGGCTCGCTCGCATCCCTCACGCCGAGGCAGCGCGAGGTGCTGCAGCTCGCGGCCGAAGGGCAGTCGGCCAAGCAGATCGCTGCGACGCTGGGCATCTCGCCCCGCACGGTGGAGTTCCACAAATATCAGGCGATGGAGGCGCTGGGCCTGCACACCAACGCCGAGCTGATCCACTTCGCCATCAAGCACGGCCTCGTCGAGCGCTGACGCTGCGCCCCGTAACCCGGTAGTTTCCGGGCGCTGCACCACGTAGTCTTTCGAGGTCACGGCGCAGCGCAGACCGCCTAACCTGCGTTCGAAGCCGGGTGCCAGCAGGCATCGCGGCCAACGTGGCTCGCGTAAGTGGAAGTGCCCTGCTCCGCGCAGTTGATGGAGTCCGCCGCGGCCCGGGCGTGGAAGCTTCGATCGACTCGACATGAAATCTTGAGATTCATCCATGAGACGGGCGCCATCGACGCCCACCTGAAGCGCAGCACCACTTGAACGAGCTGCTCTGGACACCTGGAACCCATAGGAGTAAGCAACATGAACAAGGTCATTGAAAAATCTTCGACTGCACGTGTGAAGGCCGACACAGCCCGGATCGACCGGCTGAAAGAACAACTCCGGAGCACCCCTGCCGAGGTTGATTTCGAGCGGATCAGGATCATGGAAGAGGTCTACGCGGCGACTGAAGGCGACCAGAACATCATGCGTCGCGCCAAGTTCATGGCCACCCTGCTGGAGCGTAAGAAGCTCTACATCGACGACAACCTCTTCGTGGGCAGCATGGCCAGCACCGTCAATGGCATCTACACGTATCCCGAATGGAACGTGGATTGGATGAAAGACGACAACACCGTCGAGAAGTGCAAAGACCCAGAGGACAAGCGAGTGAACCAATGGGCGCTCGATTACTGGGAAAAGCGGGCCCTGAAGCCCCGCACGCTGCAAATCTTCGAGAAGAAATATGGCTTCGATCCGAGGCCTTGTTATGACTCCGGCTTTGTCGTCAGCTTCTTCGACTGGCCGGGCGGCGGCGGCAACCTGAACTACCCCAGGATCTACAACCATGGTCTGGCGGCCATGATCAAGGAGGTCGAGGAGCGTGAGGCGGCCCTCGACATGCGCCTGCCCAATGCCAGCAAGTTTTACTTCTATGAGGCCAGCCTCATCCTGATGCGGTCCATCGTCCGCCTGGCTCATCGTTATGCCGAACTGGCCCGGGACATGGCGGCCAAGGAGAAGGACGCATCCCGCAAGGCGGAGTTGATTGCCATTGCCGAAACCTGCGAATGGGTGCCGGAGCATCCGGCCCGGAACCTGCGGGAAGCCATTCAGGTTCACTTCTTCTGCCACCTCTGCGCGGAACTGGAACAGGTCGGATGTGGTTACTCCGAGGCCTATCTGGGCCAGAACCTCGAGCCCTACTACCAGCGGGACAAGGCAGCCGGGCTGATCGGTCCGGATGATGCGACGTTCATGCTCCAGAACCTCTTCATCAAGCTGAATGAAATCGGCTATTACTTCGGCGAGAAGGTCGCCTTGCAGAACTCGGCCGACCTCGGGCAGAGCATCTCCCTCGGAGGCTATACCGAGGAGGGTGAGGATGCCACCGCAGAGATGGACTACCTGGTCCTCGATGCCGCCGGCTACCTTGGCCTGCCGCAGCCTCCGCTCAGTTGCGTCTGGACGGAGCGGATGAGTGGCAAATTCCTGGAAAAGGTCCTGGATGTCATCGGCACGGGTGTGGGCATGCCTCAGTTCGTGAATGGCGACGTGATGATGAAGCGCGCCCTCAATCTGTTTGGCGACTCCAAGAAGGGCCTCACCTTGCAGCAAGCCCGGCGCACGGCTATCGGCGCTTGTGTGGGCTCCTACATTCCGTACGAGACCGGTCACCCGGTGGAAGGCCAGCCCAACCTCGGCAAGGTCGTCGAGTTGACGATGAACAATGGCTTCGACCCCCGAACCAAGCAGCAGGTCGGACCCAAGACCGGCAATCCCGAGGACTTCAAGACCTTCGAGGATTTGTATGCGGCCTTCGAGAAGCAGTTGCAATTCAACGAGGAAGTCCTGCGGCGCGGTGCCTGGATCGCCAGCATGTTGTGTGCGGACTTCCTCCCGGTTCCCTGGCGCTCGCTTCTGACCGGCGGCTGCATTGAAACCGGCACCGAAGTGTGGAACGGCGGAGCCAACTACTACACCGTTGCCCAGATCGTGGTGGGGGGTGTGGACGCTGCCAACTCGCTGATGGCCGTGAAGCACCTGGTCTATGACGAGAAGAAGCTGACGATGTCCGAACTCAAGAAGGCCCTGGCGGCCAACTTCGAGGGGGAATACGAGAAGGTCCGCAAGCTGTGTTACGAGGGCGCGCCCAAGCACGGTAACGACATCCCGGAAATGAACCGGATGACGTACCGGGTGTATGAAAGCATCTTGACGGCTTTCAACAGTGTGGACGGCGGTGGCAACTACCTCGGCAAGGACATCAAGTCAGTGCCCGATGCCTATACCAAGAGCATCCACAACCTGATGGGGATGGTGACCGGGGCGCTGCCGAACGGCAAGCGAGCCGGGGTAGCTCTCACCGATGGCAGCTTGTCGGCCATGCCGGGCACTGACATCAATGGACCCACCGCGCTGGTGATGTCGGCTGCCAAGAGTCAGGATGCCATCAAATACAGCGCAACGCACATGAACGTGAAGCTCCCGCCTGACCAGCTGACGACGCGCAAGGGCCGGGACAATGTGTTGCGTCTGGTCAAGACTCTGTTCGATAACGATGGCTACCACATCCAGTTCAACGTGCTGGACACCAACATCCTGAGGGACGCACAGAAGCACCCGGAGAACTACCGCGACCTGGTGGTGCGGGTGGCCGGCTTCAGTGCCTTCTTCACCAAACTGGCCCCCGGTGTGCAGAACGAGGTCATCGAACGGACCTTGCAGAGTTTCGGGCCCCATTGAGTTTGAGAAGTTGCAGGCAAGGCATGGCGCTTGCCATGCCTTGCTTCAGGAGAGGCGGATATGAGTACAGATAGCGGCAAAGGCAGTTCTGCCAGACGCATTGCCATCAACGTGGGCGCCGGTTTCGTGCCGGGGATCAATTCCGTCGTCGTGGGCGCGGCCCTGGCGGCGCGCAGGCTGGGATGGGAGCTGATCGGCATCCGCGATGGGTTCGACGGCTTGCTGCATCCGGAGCGCTACCCCGATGGCGGGCTGCTACCCCTGGGCCCGCAGTTGATCGGAAGCCTCGATCCGGCCGGCGCGAGTGTGCTCGGGCAATCGGACCGCGTGGATCCGTTTCATGTCCGCACGGTCAATGCAGACGACATGGTCGAGGAAGTGGACCTGTCCGACGAGTTGCTGAAGCGGCTGAAGGCGCAGAACGTGGACGCCTTGATTTCAGTCGTCGGCGGCCAGGGCTTGAGCATCGTCTACAGGCTGCAGCGCAAGGGGCTCAATGCGGTGTGCATTCCGCGCGCGATCGAAAACGACGTGGCCGCCACGCTGGTGTCCTTCGGCTTCAACAGCGCGCTCAGCTTCACCATCGAAATGCTCGACAAGGCGCGGCAGGCGGCCCAGGCGGCGCGGAAGATTGCCGTGGTCGAAGTCCTGGGGGCGCAGGCCGGATGGCTGGCGCTGCAGGCCGGCATCGCCGCGTGCGCCGACGCGGTGCTGATACCCGAGATCCCCTGCGACCTGAACGTGGTGGCGGCGAGCCTGAGGGAAAAGATCACGCCGAAGCGCCCTTACGGCCTGGTGGTGGTGGCCGAAGGGGCGAAGTTCGTCGAGAGCGCGAAAGCCCAGACCGACAAGGCACCCGAGAACTCTCTCAAGGCATCGCTGTCGCCGCTGGCCACAGGCGACGCCAGCGAGTACGTCATCCGGCGATCGGGCCAGGCCGCCGAAACCGTGGCAAACCGGCTGCAGTTGCTGATTGCCGAGGAAACCTTTCCCCTCGTGCTGGGCCCCTGGACCCGCGGCGGCGCGGCCACTGCCGTGGACCGCCAGCTCGGAATGGCCTATGGGGCCGGGGCGGTACGCGCACTGAGTTCCGGCAATAGCGGGGTGATGGTGGCGTTCGTCCCGCCGGACATCCAATTCGTGCCGCTGGCGCAAGCAATCAACAAGGTGAGGACCGTGCCTGCGGAAAGCGAATTCATCGAGACCGCCCGATCCCTTGGCATTTGTCTGGGGAGGGAGTTGTCATGAATCCAATCCTCATCAAGCCTGCCGCCCTGACCGGAAGGGTGCTGAACATCCAGCGCTATTGCAGCCATGACGGCCCCGGCATCCGCACCAACGTCTTCCTCAAGGGCTGTTCGCTGCGCTGCAAATGGTGTGGCAATCCGGAAAGCATCCGCAAGAACCCGGAACTGTCCTACGACCCCAGGGCCTGCACCGGCAAGAAGGCGTGCGGCCTGTGCCTGAAGGCGCCCTTCCCTGAAGGTGCGTTCTACGTGGTCGAGGGCGACGATGACAAAGTCAAGGTCAACTGGGATCTGGCCGGCGACTGCGATGAGGCACTCGTCGCACTTTGCCCGACGGGCGCGCTCTCCATGTTCGGCAAGACGATGACGGTGGAGGAGGTGCTGAACGAGGTGGAGAAGGACAGCTCTTTTTACCGCAATTCCGGCGGCGGCATCACGCTGAGCGGCGGCGAGTGCCTGCTGCAACCCGACTTCAGCGCCGCATTGCTGGCCGGGGCGCACGAGCGTGGCATCAATACCGCGATCGAAACGGCATGCAACGTTCCCTGGTCGTTTGTGGAGAAGGTGCTGCCCCACGTCGATACGGTGCTGCACGACCACAAGCTCACGATCTCGGAGCGCCACAAGAAGTGGACCGGCGTGGGCAACGAACGCATCCTGGAAAACTACAAGAAAGCCTACGAGACCTTTCCAAAAATCGACTTCATCGCCCGCACGCCGCTGATCCCCGGCGTGAATGCCGACGAGGAGCACATCAGGTCAGTTCTGGCCTTCATCCGCCCGCACAAGAACGTGATCGACTACGAGTTGCTGCCGTATCACCGCTTCGGCCTGGGCAAGTACGAGCACCTGGGCAAGGTGTACGAACTGGACGATTACAAGACGCCGTCCGATGAGATGGTCAGGCACCTGCAGGCCATCATCGACGAAGCCTTTGGCCGCAGTAACGGCCAGACATCCCCTGCGTGAAGTGACACCACAGACACGGTGACCGGAGGAACGGAACATGACTGAACTGAACGAAAGCCTGCCCAAGGAAAAGCAGACCGCGCTGGGGCTGTATGTGACGGCGAAGGAAGCCTACGAGATGTGGAAGGCGGAACCCGGGAAGGTGACGATCCTCGACGTGCGCACCCCCGAGGAGTTTCTCTATGTCGGGCACCCGGCCATGGCCTGGAAGATTCCCATTGCCACCCAGTCGTATGAGTGGGACGCCGCCAAGGGGGAGTTCCCGCTGAAGCTCATCCCCGACTTCGTCGCCCGGGTGCAGGATGTGGCCAAGCCGGATGACACGATCCTGGCCATGTGCCGGTCGGGCGGCCGCAGTGCCATCGCCGCCAACATGCTAGCCAAGGCCGGGTTCACCAAGGTCTACAACGTCGTCGATGGCATGGAGGGGGACTCGGTGACGGACCCTGCCAGCCTATTCCAGGGCCAGCGGTTGGTGAACGGCTGGAAGAACGCGGGTTGTCCATGGACCTACGCGCTGACGCCCGAGCGAATGTTGCTTGCCAAGGCGTGAGCCCATGGGTGTTTGTCTTCCCTGTCAGGGGACCGGCCCTGACCTGAACGAACCCACCATCACCGCCGCTCCGGTGATGAACATTCGAGAAACGAATCATGGCTAACGAAAAGCAAGCGATCAAAGTGACCACGCTCAAGAACACCAAACTGAACACGGTCAAGTTGGATTGGAAAGAGGTCTATTACACCAACTGCCCGCTCGTTTCTGCGTCCAATGTGGACGAGGGACTAGGCTTGACGAAGAAGGAGTACAAGAAGATCGGCGTGAAGTTTGCCTACATGCGTTCAACCCCCCTGAACGACTGGTATCCGCACTACATCCACAACCTGGACAACCTCATTCGCTTCGGCGGTTTGTTCCCGCCCATCGAGGTTCAGGCGGACGTCCGCCGGACCCGGCTGCTGGGGGTGACGCAGATGCCGGCCGAAGGCGGGGTCATGATGGTGCGCGCCAAGGACGACATCTTCCGGATGGCCGATTTGAAAGGCAAGAAGATCGGCATTTCCAAGAGCATGAACAAGATCAAGAACGACTGGTGGCGCATTCAGGAGCACCAGGGTATCGAACTCATGCTCCGCATGAACGGCATGACCATGGCCGACATCCAGCTCGTCGAGTTCCCTTACGCGGACGACTGGTACAACGAGCCGGCGATGATGACCGCCACCATGGACCTCTCGATCGATCTGTGGCTGAAGCGCGACCACAAGCGCGATCTGGCCTTCCGTCCGCTGGAGACCGCGCTGGAGAAGGGCGTCATTGACGCCATGTACATGCAGACCAAGCCGCTGCAGCAAGTCTCCGAGGCGACGGGCAAGTTCGCGGCGATCGAGGACCTCTCCCGCTATCCCGACTGGCGCTTGCAAGTCGCCAACATTCCCGCGGCCATCACCTGCACCGACGTCATGGCCGAGAAGCACCCCGAACTCGCCGTCACGTTCATGAAGGGCATGATCCGCGCCGGGCGCTGGGCCAACGAGAACAAGCGCGCCGCGGCGGAAATCCTCGACCAGCAGACCTTCTACCGCGACGTCGAGCACACCTACCAAGGCATCAGGGACGTGGACCTGGTGCCCAACCTGTCACCGCTCAACCTGGCTGCGGTCGAGATCGGCAAGAACTTCATGTTGAGCCACGGCTACATCAAGAACGACTTCGATGTGCAGAAGTGGGCCGCGCCCGAGTTCCTCGAGCAGGCAGCCCGCGAGCTGCTGGAGGAAGAGTGGAAAAAACGCACCACGGCCAAGCTGCCCAAGACGGCGGCGCCGCTGTCAGGAAACCGGCTCGGCTAGTCGGACGCAGCGTATGCCTGACATTGAGTCGCATCGGAAGGCCCTTCATGCGGACGAGTCCAACGACAACACTGGTTAGCGTGAAAGGGACAAGGTCATGAACGGTGTCATGCAGTTTCTCGAGACCACATTCGCCCCGTTGGTGCTTGTGTTCACCGTCTCGAACCTGGCAGCCATGGGCCTGCAGGTTCAGCTGCCCCAGGTCATCGCGGCGCTGCAAAACAAGAAGTCCCTGGCGTTGATCTTCGTGTGGGGCTGGGTCTTGGGGCCGGCGCTGGCCTATCTGATCACCCGGGCCCTTCCACTCGCCGAGCCCTACGTCATCGTGATGCTGCTCGCCAGCCTCGCGCCCTGCGCGCCGTTCCTCCAGCAGATGGTGGGCAAAGCCAGTGGCGACATCGGCTTCGCTGGCGCCCTGATACCGCTGGTGGCGATCGGCACGGTGGTGTTGATGCCCTTGATGGCCCCCTTCCTGATCGAGGGGCTGACGATCAGCGCCTGGGCGCTGGCGAAGCCGCTGCTGCTGACCATCCTGCTGCCGCTGGTGATCGGTGCCGCCATCCGGCATTACGCCGACACGGTGGCCACCAAGATCTTCCCGGCAGTCAAGAAGCTGGCCGGACTCTCCACGTTGCTGACGATCGCGTGGTGCCTGGTGCTCTACGGCCGGGGGATGCTCGACACGGCCGGCAGCTTCGCGCTGCTCTCGATGACCTTGTTCATGGTTGGCATGGCACTCATCACCTACCGCTTCGGCTTCGGCATGAAACAGAACCAGCGCAGCGTCATGGCGCTGGGCATGGGCACGCGCAACGTGGCGGCGGTGCTGGCGGCAGCACTTGCCATTCCGGACGCGGACCCGCGCATCGTGGTGATGACCGTCATGTGGACTTTGTGGTCGGTCATCCTCGCGGCCATCGGGGCCAAGATCTTCGCCAGGCGGGCGGCCAAGATCGCTGGGGCAGTTCCGTCATGAATCGCACGCGCGGCGCGGCGGGCGGCCCGACAGGAGAACGGCGATAGACACTCAGACCGCTTTCAGCGTCGTGGCGATGTTCTACGCCCTGGCGAACCTGGGGTCCATGGGTCTCGAACTCAACCTGCGCGAAACCCTCGAGGCCTTGCGGAGCGTCCGGGTGGTGACGCTGACCCTGGTGTGGTGCTGGGTGGTCGCTCCGGCCCTCGCGGTCCTGCTGACGAAGATCCTGCCGATGGCGGAGCCCTACGCCGTGGGCTTGATCCTCTTCAGCCTGGCGCCAACCGCGCCGGTGTTGCCGGTCCTCATTCGCCGGGCCCGGGCTGACATTTCCTTCGCGGCGGCGATCATGCCCTTGGCCGTGGTCAGCACCGTGATTTTGATGCCGTTGCTGGCGCCGCTCCTGATCCCGGGGCTGACACTGAGCCGTTGGGACATCGGCAAGCCGCTCCTGCTCACCATGCTGCTGCCCCTGGTGATCGGCGTGGTCATCAAGGTGTACGCGGCGCGGGTGGCCGACAAGATCTTCCCGGCGGTAAAGAAGATCGCGGGGATCTCCACCTTGCTCCTGCTCGGGTTCGTGGTGCTCGTGAACTGGCGGGTGCTTCTCAGCACCCTGGGCAGTCTTGCCATCGCGGCCCTGGTCCTGTTTACCGTCGGCTTGGCGCTGGTGGCTTACACCTTTGGTTTCGGCCTGAATCAGGCCCAGCGCGGGGCCATGGCGCTGGGGGTATGTTCGCGCAATGGCAGTGCCATGCTGATGGCCGTCACCGCCTTTCCGGTCATCGATCCGAACTTGATGGCGATGTCCCTGCTGACGGTCCCGCTGCCATTTATCGTCTGGTTGGCCCTGGCGCGCTTCTTCGCTTCGCGGGCCGGCGCAACCCGTCAAGAAAGCGCCGCATGAGCATCAAGAACCTGGCCCAACGCTACCTCCCCATCCTGAGCTGGGGCGCCGAATACGACCGCCGCACCTTCACCAGCGATCTGATCGCCGCGGCCATCGTCGTCGATCATGCTGATCCCGCAGTCGCTGGCCTATGCGCTGCTGGTCGGCGTGCCGCCGCAAGTCGGGCTGTATGCGTCGATGGCGCCGCTGGTGCTGTACGCGATCTTCGGCACCTCGCGCGCGCTGGCGGTCGGGCCGGTGGCGGTGGCGAGCCTGATGACGGCCGCGGCGGCGGGGCAGGTCGCAGCGCCAGAACACGCCCGAATTCCTGGGCGCGGCGATCGCGCTGTCGACGGTGTCCGGGTTGCTGCTGGTGGCGATGGGCCTGCTGCGCCTCGGCTTCCTGGCGAACTTCCTCAGCCATCCGGTCGTGTCCGGCTTCATCACGGCGGCGGCGGTGCAGATCGCGGCGGGTCAACTCGGTGCGCTGCTCGGCGTCAGTTCCAAGGGCGAGAGCCTGCTCGAGATCCTGCACTCGCTGCTGCCCAGCCTGAGCAAGATCAATCCCGACCACCGCGGCGATCGGCATCGCGGCCGTGGTCTTCCTGCTGTGGGCGCGGCGCGGCCTGAAGCCGCTGCTGCTTGGCGTCGGCCTGGGAGAGCGGTCCGCAGACATCCTGTCGAAGGTGGCACCGGCGATGGTCATCGTGGCGACGACGCTGGCCGTGTGGGGCTTCGATCTCAAGGCGCGCAGCGTCGCCATCCTCGGCACGGTGCCGGGGGGATTGCCGACGATCGCCCTGCCGCCGGTCGACGTGTCGTTGTGGACGCAGCTGCTCGTTCCCGTCGCTGCTGATCTGCATCGTCGGCTACGTGGAGTCGATCTCGGTCGCCCTCACGCTGGCTGCCAAGCGCCGCCAGCGCGTGGACCCGGACCAGGAACTGATCGCGCTCGGCGCCGCCGATCTGGGCTCGGCGGTGTCGGGGGGATTCCCGGTCACCGGCGCGTTGTCGCGCTCGGTCGTGAACTTCGATGCCGGCGCCCAGACCCCCGCGGCCGGCGCGTTCACGGCCGTCGGCGTGGCGATCGCCACGCTGTTCCTGACTCCGCTGCTGTTCTACCTGCCGAAGGCGGCGCTCGCCGCGATCATCATCGTCGCGGTGCTCTCGCTCGTGGACCTGCGCGCGCTCAGGCACACCTGGGACTATTCGCGCGCCGATTTCGCGGCGATGGCGGCCACCATCCTGGTCACCTGGGTCGACGGCGTCGAAGCGGGGCTGATGGTGGGCGTGGGGCTGTCGATCTTCCTGCACCTCTATGCCACGTCCCGCCCGCACGTCGCGGTCGTCGGGCCAGATTCCGGGAACAACCACCTTCCGCAACGTGGCGCGCCACGCGGTGGTGACCGACCCGGAAATCCTTTCGCTGCGCATCGACGAGAGCCTGTACTTCCCGAACGCCCGCTTCATCGAGGAACTGGTCAATGACTCGGTGGCGGCCAATCCGGTGATCCGCCACGTCATCCTCGAATGCCCGGGGGTGAATACGATCGACGCCTCGGCACTCGAGAGCCTGGAGGCGATCAACAGCCGGCTCTCCGACGGCGGGATCACCTTCCACCTCTCCGAGGTGAAAGGACCGGTGATGGACCAGCTCAAGCGCTCGCACTTCCTCGAGGAGCTGAGCGGCAAGGTCCACCTGTCGCACTTCGACGCCGTGTCCAGCATCAAGCCCGAGTTGGCCGCGAGCGTGCTCGCGGCGCGCAGGGTCCCGTCATGAAGCCCGTCGAGATCGTTTACAGCTACGGTGGTGAAACGGCACCGTTCAGCGAGCGGCCTCGCGATGCCGCGCAAGCGCAGCGTCGCTTGAACGATGGCAGCCGGGCCTTTGCGGACCTCTTCACGCACCTCGACTCGCGAGCGGAGCCTTGCCGTCGCGTCATTCCGATCGACGCTCGCGACCTTGGCCTCTCGGCTGGCGGCGGCCGTCGCACCCGCCCAACGGCCTTACGCCGCCGTCCTGGGCTGCTCCGATGCGCGTGTGCCGATCGAGCTCGATCTTCAACGAGGGTCCCAACGACCTGTTCGTGGTGCGCGTGGCGGGCAACACGCTCGGCGAGGACGTGCGCGGCAGCCTCCAGTACGCGCTCGAGCACCTCGGCGACAGCCTCAAGCTGGTGGTGGTTCTGGGGCACAGTGGCTGCGGCGCCGTCACCGCGGCCGTGGATGTGTTCCTCGATCCCGCGGGTTACCTTTCCCTCGCGTCGAAACACGCGGTGCGATCGGTGGTCGACCGCCTGCACGTCGTGGTTCACGCGGCGGCCCGCAAGCTCGAAGCTGCGCTCGGACAGGGCATCGCGAGCCATCCGCGCTATCGCGAGGCGCTGATCGAGATGGCGATCGTCACCAACGCCGCGCTTGCGGCGCACACGCTGCAGCGCGAGATCGGTGTCGCCGGCGGTGCGGTGCAGGTTGCCTATGGCGTGTACGTGTTGGCCGAACGCAGCGTCTGGGCGCCGCGAAGTGGCAGCGACCAGGTCGATGGGTTGGCCTCGCCACCCGATGATGCCGACGCGTTCATTTCGTTCAGCGACGCCGTACTGCGATCGCGGCGCATCGGTGGGCTGCTTGCGGTCGTGCCCCCGGCCGCGTGATCGGGAAACACTCGCAAGCAGTGCACATGTCGAAGAACGAGAACGGCCACAGACTTCATATTCCCCATGAAAGGAAAGCAAACAATGAGAGCCAGATCTCTACGCGTCGCAGCAGTCGTTGGCGCCGCATTCATCGGAAGCGCCTTTGCGCAGCAGTACGTCTACCCGGCCAAGGGCCAGTCGCCCGACCAGCAGAAGAAGGACGAGGCGTCCTGCCATACCTGGGCCGTCGAGCAGTCGAAGTTCGACCCCAGCAAGCCGCCGCCCGCGGCTCCGCCTGCCGCCGCAGCGCCGACCACCGCGACCGGTACGACCGCGGGCGCCGGCGCGCGGGGTGCGGCTCGCGGCGCGGTGGTCGGCGAAGTCGTCGGCGGGGATGCGAGTACGGGTGCCGCGGTGGGCGCGGCAGCCGCGCGTGGCCAGAGCCGCAAGCAGAACGCGGCCGCCGCCCAGCAGGGACAGCAGCAGGCCTCGCAACAGCAGCAAGCGGGACAGCAGGCCTACCAGAAGGCACGATCCGCGTGCCTCGAGGGCAAGGGCTACACCATCAAGTGACCGGCCGGAAGCACCACGACAACTCAAGCGACGCCATGAACAAACCGATAGCCATCACTGCTGCTGCGCTGTGCGCGTTCGCTGCGCTTTCACCCACCGAATCGGCAGCGCAGACGGCGGATTCCTGGAAGTGGCAGGCCGCGATCTACGGCTACTTTCCGGACATCGGCGGAACCACGACTTTTCCGCAGAGCGCCGGGGGTAGCAACGTCACGCTCGATGCCAGCACGATCATCGACAACCTGAAGATGACCTTCATGGGTTCCCTCGAGGCGAGCAATGGGCGCTGGGGAGGGTTCACCGATGTCGTCTACATGGACCTGGGCAACACCAAGTCCGGGTATCAGCAACTGAACATCGGCGGTGCACCCCTGCCCGGCGGCGCCAACGCCGACGTGAGCTACGACCTGAAAGGCACGGCCTGGACGCTCGCAGGCACCTGGCGCGTCGCGTCGGACCCGGCGTCGAAGCTCGATGTCGTCGCCGGTGCGCGCCTGTTCGACATGAAGCAGACGTTCGGGTGGGAAATCACCGGAAACGTCGGGGCGATTCCCCTTGCCGGGCCGGGCGGGACAGTCCGAGGCGAAAATCTCCAACTGGGATGCAATCGTTGGCGTCAAGGGGCGCATGGCCTTGGGCGAGAGCCGCAAGTGGTTCGTTCCCTACTACTTCGACATCGGCACCGGGGAATCGGACCTGACCTGGCAGGCCATGGCCGGGATCGCCTACTCGTTCGGTTGGGGCGATGTCGTTGGTGCCTGGCGTTACCTCGACTACGACATGAAGTCCGGCAAGAAGATCGAGAGCATGACCTTCAACGGCCCGGCGATCGCCGCAGTATTCCACTGGTAGTGCAGCCGTATCCGTCGGTTCCGGAGGAGCTCTGCCTGTTCCGGGTGGCGCAGGAGGCGCTGAACAACGTGACCCGCCATGCCGGCACGCGCGACGCGAGGGTCACTCTGCGGCCGATGGCGGGCAGCTTGCGCCTTGCCGTGCGTGACAGCGCCCCCGAGCCCGGTAGTTTCCGGGCGCTGGACCACGTAGTCTTTCGAGGTCACGGCGCTGCGCAGACCGCCTAACCTGCGTTCGAAGCCGGGTGCCAGCAGGCACTGCGGCCAACGCGGTTGGCGGAACGAAAGTGCCCTGGTGACGAAGTCCCTGAGTTGTGTGCTGCTGGCGGACCGCCACCACGGTCTCACCGAAGGCGTGCGCGGGCTGCTCGCCACCGCGTTCGGTTCGGTGGTCATGGTGGCCGACGAGGCGTCGCTGATTGAAGGCGCAGGCCGCCTCCAGCCCGACATGGCGATCGTGGACCTCTCCCTGGCTCAGGACAACCAGCTGAACTGGTTGCGGGCGCTGCGAAGCGACTGCCCCGAGCTCAAGGTGATCGTCCTCAGCGTCCACGACGAGCAGTGCGTGCGCGATGCGGTGATGAGAGCCGGCGCCGACGCCTTCGTGCTCAAGCGCGCCATCGCGACCGACCTGCTGAGCGCCGTCGATGCCGTGCGCCGCGGCCCGATCAGTCCCCGCCAAGTCCCACCCTTCCTCTTGATTGGAGAACCCCCCAATGAGCACAGCCTGTATTTCACCCGCACCCGCAGCCGTCGCGCTCGCGTTGATCGCCATGAGCTTCTGGCGCGATCGCGCTGGCGCAGACGCCCCCGCTCCGGCCGGCGGCGCCGTCGTCGTCAGCGAGCCCGGCAAGGCGGGTGCCATGCGTGCGCTCGAGGTCTCGGCCAGCGTGGTCGGCATCGACAAGGCCACCCGCACGCTCACGCTGAAGGGGTCCAAGGGCGCAGGTCGTCGATCTCGTCGCCAGCGACGAGGTCAAGAACTTCGACCAGATCAAGGTCGGCGACGCCGTGGTCGCCCGCTACGCCCAGGCGCTCACGCTCGAACTGAAGAAGACCAAGGGCGTTGCCGGTGCCACCGTGAGCGAGGAGGCCGCGAAGGCCAAGCCCGGCGAACGGCCGGCCGTTGCCGGCGCGCGGCAGGTCACCGTGATCGCCGACGTCGTGGCGGTCGATCCGAAGGCCAGCACGATCACGCGTCAAGGGGCCGAAGGGCAACCTCGTGACGCTGGACGTGCAGAACCCCGATCAATTCAAGGTCGTCAAGAAGGGCGACCAGATCGAGGTGACCTACACCGAGGCGATGGCGCTGAGCGTGGAGCCTGCCGCAGAACCCGCAACGGCGAAGAAGTGAACATCAGTCGGGCCGTGCGGGCACGTGCCGCGGCCGCGGGCGCGGCTTCGTTGCCGTCGAGCGACCGTGACACGCAACCCATGGAGATGATCGACATGGCGACCACCCGCAAGACCCCAGCGCGGCAGCCCGCGCTCCTGGCCCCCGACTTCAATTCGCATGAGCGCCGCATCCTGCTGCTGCAGGGCGGTGGCGCGCTGGGTGCGTACCACGGGGGCGTGTACGAAGGCATTGCCGCCGTCGGCTTCGCGCCCGACTGGGTCGTCGGCATCTCGATCGGCGCGATCAACGCCGCGCTGATCGTGGGCAACCCGCCGGAGCGCCGGGTCGATCGCCTGCACGAGTTCTGGAATCGTGTCTCGGCGCAGGCACCGTTCGTCCTGCCGTCAGCGATGGACTTTGCGCGCCCGACGATGAACAAGATGGCCGCCGCCTCGGCGATGTTCTTCGGCATCCCGGGCTTCTTCTCGCCGCGCATGCCGCCACCGCAGTTCGCCGTCGAGGGCAGCCTGGGTGCGCTGAGCTACTACGACACCGAGCCGCTGCGGGCGACGCTCGACGAGCTGGTCGACTTCGACCGCATCAACAGCGGCGACATCCGGCTGTCGCTCGGCGCGGTCAACGCGCGCACCGGCGAATCGGTCTACTTCGACACGCAGACGCACAAGATCAGCGCCAGCCACGTGATGGCCAGCGGCGCGCTGCCGCCCGGCTTCCCGCCGGTCGAAATCGACGGCGAGTTCTACTTCGACGGCGGCATCATGTCCAACACGCCGCTGCAGTACGTGGCCAAGGACTTCCGCATGGACGCGCTGATCGTGGCCGTCGATCTGTTCAGCGGCCTGGGCGAGTTGCCGAAGAACCTGGCCCAGGTGCAGGAGCGCGTGAAGGACATCTCGTTCCAGAGCAAGACGCGCTTCTCGCACGAGCAGGTGCGCGCCATCGAGGACATGCGCAGCACGCTGGCCGACGTCATCGCCAAGCTGCCGGCGAATCTGCGCGCCGATCCGCAGGTGAAGAAGCTCGAGGCGATCAGCCGGCGCGGCCCGCTGTCGCTGGTGCACCTGGTCAACCGCTGCGACACGAAGTCGTCCGATTTCAAGGACTACGAGTTCTCGCGTGCCACCGTCGATCAGCTCTGGCAGGCCGGCCGCGACGACGTGCAGAAGGTGCTGCAGCACCCGGAAGCCTGCCGCGTCAACGACCTGGGCAACGGCGTGCGCGTCTTCGAGCTGTAGCGTCCTGTCAACGACAGGACTCCCCACGAACTGCTCAATCACGGCGCGAGAACCTGCAACAGGCGGTGGCGTGACGGCCACGCACACACCTCAACCCCTGAAGGAGATATCCAGATGCTCAAAGGCAAGACTGCCATCGTCACCGGCTCGACCAGCGGCATCGGCCTGGGCATCGCCCGGTCGCTGGGCGGCGCGGGTGCCAACCTCATGCTCAACGGCTTCGGCGACGCGGCGCAGATCGAGGCGCTGCGCGCCGGGCTGGCCGCAGGAGTTCGGCGTCAAGGTCGGCTACAGCGGCGCCGACATGTCCAAGCCGGAGCAGATCCGCGACATGGTGGCGCAGGCGACGCAGCGAGCTGGGCGTCGGTCGACATCCTGGTCAACAACGCCGGCATCCAGCACACCGCGCCGGTCGAGGAGTTCCCGGACGATCGCTGGGACGCGGTGATCGCGATCAACCTGTCGTCGAACTTCCACGCCATCAAGGCGGTGCTGCCGCAGATGAAGGCACGCAACTGGGGCCGCATCGTCAACATCGCCTCGGTGCACGGCCTCGTCGCGTCGGTGGAGAAGGTCGGCCTACGTGGCCGCCAAGCACGGCGTGATCGGGCTGACCAAGGTGGTGGCGCTGGAGACGGCCAAGACCGGCATCACCTGCAACGCCATCTGCCCCGGCTGGGTGCTGACGCCGCTGGTGCAGAAGCAGATCGACGACCGCGCCGCAGCGCGAAGGCATCCCGGTCGAGCAGGCGAAGACGGACCTGCTGGCCGAGAAGCAGCCCTCGGGCGAATTCGCCACGCCCGAGCAGATCGGCGCGCTGTGCGTGTTCCTGTGCTCCGACGCCGCGGCGCAGATCCGCGGCGTGGCGCTGCCGGTGGACGGCGGCTGGCTGGCGCAGTGACGCCCGTCCAGCCCATTCGAGGAGTCACGATGAAAGTCATCTCTCTTGCCGAGGCGGTGGCGCTGATCCCCGACGGCGCCAGCCTGATGATCGGCGGCTTCATGGCGGTCGGCACGCCCGAGCGCCTGATCGACGAACTGGTGCGCCAGGGCAAGCGCGACCTCACCGTGATCGCCAACGACACCGCGATGCCCGGCGTGGGCATCGGCAAGCTGGTGCGCGCCCGGCTGGTGAAGAAGGCCATCGTCAGCCACATCGGCCTCAACCCCGAGACGCAGCAGCAGATGATCGCCGGCGAGATGGAGGTCGAGCTGGTGCCGCAGGGCACGCTGATCGAGCGCATCCGCGCCGGCGGCTTCGGCCTCGGCGGCATCCTCACGCCGACCGGCGTCGGCACGGTGGTCGAGGAGGGCAAGCAGAAGGTCGACGGTGGCCGGCAAGGACTACCTGGTGGAGACGGCGCTGCGCGCCGACTTCGCGCTGGTCCATGCCTTCCTGGCCGACTACCTCGGCAACCTGACCTACGCGCTGACCGCGCGCAACTTCAATCCGGTGATCGCGATGGCGGCGGACACCGTGATCGTCGAGGCCGAGCAACATCGTGCCGGTGGGCGTGATCGCGCCCGACCACGTGGTCACGCCGGCCCCGCTCGTCGACTACCTCATTGCGCAAGGGCTGACACCATGGACGCACAAACCATCATCGCCAAACGCATCGCGCTCGAACTGCGCGACGGCATGCTCGTCAATCTCGGCATCGGCATTCCGACCCTGGTCGCCAACTACGTGCCGGCCGGCATGCACGTGTTCTTCCAGTCCGAGAACGGCCTGATCGGCACCGGCGCCGGTGCCCGAAGAAGGCATGCACCACCGCCTGCTCACCGACGCCGGCGGCCGGCCGGTGACCGCGCTGCCGGGCGCCTGCACCTTCGACAGCGCCATGTCCTTCGGCCTGATCCGCGGCGGCCACCTCGACATGACGGTGCTCGGCGGGCTGCAGGTCGACCAGACCGGCCACCTGGCCAACTGGATGATCCCCGGCAAGATGGTGCCGGGCATGGGCGGCGCGATGGACCTCGTCTCGGGCGCCAAGCGCGTGGTCGTCGCCATGCAGCACAGCGCCAAGGGCAAGTCCGAAGGTCGTGAAGCAGTGCAACCTGCCGCTGACCTCGGCGCGGCCGATCGACCTGGTGGTGACCGAACTGGCCGTGATCGCCTTCCCCGGCGGGCAAGGCGACCTGATGGAAACCGCGCCGGGCGTGACGGTGCAGCAGGTCATCGCCGCCACCGAGGCCGAACTCGTGGTGCCGCCGCAGGTGCCGCAGATGGCGCTTTAGCGCCGGCCCCGAACGAAGGAGATCGCGATGAGCACCACCATGGCCCCGAACGTGAAGGCGGTGAGCGCCCCGGGCAAACGCACCGTCTACAGCATCTGCGGCATGTGCTCGGTGCGCTGCCCGATGGAAGTGACGGTCGAGGACGGCCGCGCCACCTGGCTGCAGGGCAACACGCACGACCAGGCCCAGGGCGCCAGCCTGTGCGCCAAGGGCGCCGCCGGCCTGGCCTTGGAGGCCGACGACCAGCGGCCGCAGACGCCGCTGATCCGCAGCGGCCCGCGCGGCAGCGGGCAGTGGCGGCGCGCGTCGTGGGACGAGGCGCTGGACTACATCGCCGACAAGCTGAAGGAAACCGTCGAGCAGCACGGCCCGCGCGGCATCGCGCTGTCCGACCGCGGCGGCTTCTTCAGCGACCTGTCGCGCACCTTCGTCAAGGCGCTGGGCTCGCCCAACTATTTCAACCACGACGCCACCTGCGGCGGCAACGTGCACAACGCCGCGCGCTCGATCTTCGGCTTCAGCCACGCCGGCCTGGTGCCCGACTTCAGCCGCATCCAGCACGTGGTGCTGTACGGCCGCAACATCGTCGAGTCGCTGATGGTCAAGGAGGTCAAGGCCTTCATGGCGGCGCTGGGCAGCGGCATGCGCTGCACCTACATCGACCCGCGCGCCAGCGCCACGGCGGCCAAGGCGACGCGCTTCTGGCAGGTGCGGCCGAACAGCGACTACGCGCTGAACCTGGCGCTGATCCACGAGGTGCTGCGGCAGAAGGCCTACGACGAGGACTTCGTCGAGCGCTGGGTCACCGGCATGGACGTGCTGCGCGAGGCGGTGAAGGACACCACGCCCGACTGGCAGGAGCCGCACACCGGCGTGCCGGCGCGCGAGCTGCGCGAGTTCGTCGCCGAGATCGCCGGCCAGGTGCCGCACGTGATCTTCAACCCGGGCTGGATGACCGCGCGCCACAAGCAGTCGTTCTACGTCAGCCGCACGGCGCTGATCCTGAATGCGCTGATGGGCAACCTGGAGACGCCGGGCGGCTTCATCATCGCCAAGGGGCCCGAGTACTACGGCCGCAAGAGCCTGAAACCGCTGGCCGCGCGCGCGCCGGCGGTGACCGAGCCGCGCGTGGACGGTGCCGGCACCACGCACCCGACCTGGGACCCGGCGATCGGCATGCTGCACCAGCTGTTCGCGGCGATGGAAACCGCGCAGCCCTACGGCATCGGCGCCTACATCGCCTACCGCCACGACCCGGTGACCGCGATGCCCGACGCCGAGGCGGTCAAGCAGGCGCTGGACAAGGCCGGGCTGGTCGTCTCCATCGACGTGCGCTATTCCGAGACGGGCTGGTACTCCGACGTCATCCTGCCCGAATCGACCTACCTGGAGCGCGCCAACATCCTGGGCCAGCTGCCCGGCCCGGTGCCGGTGTTCACGATGCGCGACCAGGCCATCGCGCCGCGCTTCGACAGCCGCCCGGCGTGGTGGATCTTCCGCGAGATCCTGCGCCGCATGGGCAAGATGGAAGCGCTGGACTTCGAGACCATCGAGGAGCTCTGGAACTACCAGCTCGAAGGCACCGGCGTCACCGTGGCCGACATGCGCGAGTCGGGCGTCGTCGCGCCTGGCCGACGGCGCCGAAGCTGACGCCGCGCGACCAGCTCAAGTTCCCGACGCCGTCGGGCAAGATCGAGATCGACGGCGAGCTGCTGAAGCAGGCCGGTCTGCCCGCCTTCCCGGCCTACGAGCCCAAGACGGCGCCCAGCGGCGACCAGTTCACGCTGCTGTTCGGGCGGCCGCCGGTGCTGGCGCACGGGCAGTCGCTGAACAACCCGCTGCTGCGCGAGATCGCGCCCGAGCAGGTGCTGTGGATCCACCCCGAGCGCGCCGGCCCGCTGGGCATCCGCGACGGCGACGAGGTCGAGGTCAGCGGCGGCGGCGCTTACGTCGGGCGGCTGAAGGCCAAGGTCACGCCGTGGATCCACCGCGAGGCGGTGTTCATGCTGCACGGCTACGGCGCCACGGTGCCGCTGGCCACGCGCGCGCTCGGCGTCGGCGTGGCCGACCAGCGGCTGCAGCACGGCAAGCTCTACGAGTTCGACCCCGCCGGCGGCGGCAATGCGTTGACCGAGACGATCGTCCGCGTCGCCGCTGCCAGCAAGGAGTACAGCATGAGCCGCCGGGCCGCTCCCAAGGCGCAAAGACCGCAGTGCGCAGCACGGAGGTTCCCAATGAGCATCTATGCCCTGCGCCACGACGAGGCCAGCTGCATCGGCTGCCAGGCCTGCGAAGTGCACTGCAAGACCAACAAGGGCCTCGGCCCCGGGCCGTCGCCGTGCAAGATCATCAGCACCGGGCCGATCGACGTCGGCGGCGTGCCGCGTGTTCGGCACACCTTCATGCCCTGCTTCCACTGCGAGGAGGCGTGGTGCGTCAAGGCCTGCCCCACCGGCGCGATGAAGAAGCGCGAGAAGGACGGCATCGTCCACGTGGTGGCCGCCCTGTGCGTGGGCTGCAAGAGCTGCATCACCGCCTGCCCCTGGGGCACGCCGCAATGGGACCCGGGCACGAACAAGGTGGTCAAGTGCGACTACTGCATGGACCGCGTCGACGCCGGCCTGCAACCGGCCTGCGTGACCAAGTGCGTCACCGGCTGCCTGTCCTTCGGCCTGGCCAACGAGGTGCCCGACCCGCGCCGCGAGCGCTATGCGCACTTCGTGCTCGCCGAAGCCTGCGCGCGGCGAGTGAAGGAGCGGCCATGACTGAAACCACGCGCGAAGCCACGACCGAAGCGACGACCGCAGGCCCGCCCCGCCTGCTGCCCGACTGGCTGGACGCCGACGCCGCCGCGCTGACCGGCGCGGTGCCACCGGCCGCCACCCTGGCCGCCGCGCTGCCGGGCCTGACCCGTGCCCAGGGCCTGTCGCCGCTGCAGCGGCTGCAGCTGGTGCAGCGCTCCGGCCTGGCCGAATCGGGCGCGGCGGGCGAACCGATCCATCTGGCCTGGCGCCGCTTCATCCGCGGCCATGGCCCCGCGACCCTGGTGATCGACGCGAGCACCTACGACGTTCGCGCGCTCGGCCCGGCCGCCGTGCTCGACCGCGCGCCCTGGCTGCTGGCCGAAGGCGTGCTGATCGCCGCCGGCTTGCGCGACAGCCTGACGATCGAAGTGCGCCTGCCGGCCGAG
>CAVQWK010000003.1:0-31259 GCA_963717575.1 uncultured beta proteobacterium
GCGTCGACGAAGGTGCGCACTTCGGGCAGGGCTGACGCCGTGGCGGGTGCGTCGATGTCGTTCACTTGAAAGCGCAGCGGCGCCGAGAAGTCCTTCAGGTAGCCGAAGGCGCCCTGCTTGCCGAACAAGAGGTCGATGAAGCGGCTGGTGGCGGGGAAGTCGGCGTCGTCGGCATTGACCGCACGCCGCCCTGCCGGCCCGAAGATCTTGAATTCGACCGGTCCGCGGCTGGACACCGCACGGGCCTTGAACAGCCCCGGCAGTCCGCCAGCGTGGTCCACATGCAGGTGCGTCAGAAGCACGATGTCGGCCCGGCCCAGCGCCAGCTTGGCTTCGCCCAGGCGCACGAAAGAGCCCGGGCCGGCGTCGACGAAGACCCGCGCCACGCCATCCACCAGCACGGCATAGGCCGAACCCGCGCGGCCGGTGGCACCCGGGCCGCCCGAGCCCAGCACCACCAGTTCCAGCGCCGGCGGGGCAGCCGTCTGGGCATGAGCTGAGAACGCCGCGGGCAGCGTGCACAAGGCCAGGCAGAGCGACGCCCATCGGCGCCGGCAAGGGTTGGTAAGCGTCTTCATTCGGTCCTTTATGCGGGGCAGCAAGGCCAGCCGGAAGCGGAAAGCCTTGGGCTTGGTCGCACGGCGAAAGATCCTCTGACAGCCCAAGATCGGGGATTGAGCGCGGATGCGGCCGGTGCCGCGAACTACGTTTCCAAGTTCCTTGAGCGCGGAGTCACGCTGATCGGCGGCCGCCGGCTGGCGCTTCATCTGGGCCGTGGGCCGGCTATTCAGTACGCTGTCACCGCCTGCGGGCGGCCACCGTGGCGACGATGCGCTGCCCGGCGCGCTCGACCTTGGAGATGCTCAGGTCCTCGTTCAGCACGTAGGCCGTGCTTGGCCGTCGCGCGTGAACACGATGGCCTGGCGCGGCTGCTTGAAGCCGGCGATGGTGGCGACCACCTTCAGCGTGGCCACGTCGATCACCGACACCGTGTTATCGGCCAGGTTGCCCGAGTAGACGAAGCGGCCATCCGGCGTGAGCGCAGCGCCGTAGGGGTCGCGGCCCACCGGCACGGTACTGGTGACGCGGCGCGCGGCGATGTCCACCACCGCGATGTCGTTGCTGCCGCTGTTGGCCGCGAACAGGGTCTTGCCGTCGGCGGTGACCGAGATGGCGCGGATCTTGTTGAAGCCCGCGATCTCGCCCTCGATCTTGTCGGTCTGCGTGTCGACGATGGTGACCTTGTCGCCCAGGAAGTTGGTGACGTAGAGCTTTGCGCCGTCCGGGCTCAGGCGCACGCCCTGGCGCGGCTGCGCAAAGCCGGTGATCACGGCCTTGGCCTGCCCGCTGGCGGTGTCCAGTCGCGTCACGGTGCTGCTGGCCTGGTTGTTGACGTACAGCGCGCTGCCGTCCTTGCTGAGCGCGGTGCCGAAGGCGCCGGGGCCGGCCGCCAGCGTCGACGCGGTGGCCAGCGGCTTGAGCGTGGTGGTGTCCAGGCGCGTCACCGTGCCCAGGCTGCTGTCGGAGACATAGAAGCTCTTGCCGTCGGGCGCGAAGACGATGTTGCGCGGCGTGACGTAGCCGCGCAGCACACCGCGCACGGCGCCGGTGACCAGGTCGTAGACGATGACATCGGGCCGTTCGCTGTAGGACACGACGGCCGTGGCCTCGTCGGGGCTCAGGGCCAGCGAGTTGTTGCGGATCTGGCCGTCGAAGGTGACGCGGGCCGGGGTTGCTTCGGCGGCGCCTGCGGGCAGGGTGGCCGTCACGAGGACGAAGGTGCTGCACAAGGCCAGCGCGGTGGTGCGGAAGAAGGTATTCATGGGATGTCTTTCGGAGAGTGTTGAGAAAAGAGGGAAAGGCTTGCTGTGGTGGACGAGGAGAGCCCGTGGTTTATTCCGTCGGGCCGTGAATTCGAGGCTTCAGCCGAGCAGGGCCGGTACCCAGCGGTTGATCAAGGCACCGCCGACGATGAGCCAGCCGAACAGGATCAGCGCCAGCAACAGCGGCTTGGCCCCGGCCTTGCGGATGGCGCCGATGTGCGTGGACAGGCCGAGCGCGGCCATGGCCATGGCCAGCAGCGCGGTGTCGATCTCGGTGGTCACCGCCACCACCGAGGCCGGCAGCCACTGCAGCGAATTGAACAACACCACCGCGACGAAGCCGAAGGCGAACCAGGGCACGGCGAGCTTGCCTGTGGCCTGGCCCGTGGCGGCGGAAGTGTGGGCGTGGCGTTTGTCGTCACGTGCCAGCCAGGCCGACAACATCACCAGGAACGGCGCCAGCATCATCACCCGCACCATCTTCGCGATGACGGCCGAGTTGGCCGCGTCCGGGCCCACCGAACGCGCCGCGGCCACCACCTGGGCCACCTCGTGGATGGTCGAGCCGGCATAGACGCCGAAGCCGTTGGCGCCACCCGGAATCAGCGCCCAGTGCTGGTTCAGCTCGAACAGCGCCGGGTACAGGAAGATCGCCAGCGTGCCGAACACCACCACCGTGGCCACCGCCACCGTGACCTGCTCGGCTCGCGCCTTGACCACCGGTTCGGCAGCCATCACCGCGGCGGCGCCGCAGATGGAGCTGCCGGCGCCGATCAGCATCGCCGTCTTGCGGTCCAGGCCCAACCAGCGCGTGCCGATGAAGCAGGCCAGCGCGAAGGTCGAGCCCAGCACCAGCGCGTCGATGGCGACGCCGGCGATGCCGACATGGCCGATGTCCTGCACCGTCAGCCGCAGGCCGTACAGCACGACGCCCAGGCGCAGCAGGTTCTGCTTGGACACGTTGACGCCGGCACCGCTGGCCGCGGCCAGGCGCGGCACCAGCGGATAGACCGTGTTGCCCACCAGCATGCCCAACACGATGGCCAGCGTCAGCGCACTGAAGCCGTGGTCCTGCAGCCAGCCGATGTGGCCCAGCGCGATGCCGGTCGCGGCCAGGGCGCCGCTCAGGCGGCCGGCAGCAGGGCTGCAACTGCAAGCGCAACCGCGCTGCCCGGTGGCCGGCTGACGGGCCAGGGCTGGCTTGTGAGGTCGACAGCGCGTGCATCGCCAGCACCCAGATCAAGGCGATGGGCGCACAGCAGACGGCCGCCATCGGCACTGCGACCGGCATCCAGCGCAGCACCTGCGGGTCGATGCTGCTGTCGGCGGCCAAGGTGGTCGGACGGCATGGGCCACGTCGCGGGTCGGCCCCATGAAGCCCGCACTGGCCGCCGGGCAGCAACCCATTGAAGGGCATGCAGTGCCTGTCGGGCACGGGTGCTGCGGGGCGTGGGGTTGTTCGTTAAGGGTCAGCATGTCGGGCTCCAGATGCCGGTGGTGGCGCGGCGGGCCGCCGCCCCGTGATCGAGCGGCCAGGCAAACTTAGAGCTTGGCAATCAACCCGTCCAACGGGTTGTATGACTAAGATGTACCTGCGAAATCGATAACAACGGCAATCACCGTGGACGTGCTTCGACTCACGCTGCGTCAGCTGCAGATTTTTGTGGCAGTGGCGCGCAGCGGCAGCACCACGGCGGCCAGCGCTGAGATCGCGCTGTCGCAATCGGCCACCAGTTCGGCCGTCAACGAACTGGAACGCCTGCTGTCGCTGCGCCTGTTCGACCGCGCCGGCAAACGCCTGCTGTTGAACGACAACGGCCGCGCGCTGTTGCCGCGGGCTTTGGCTTTGCTCGACGGCGCCGCCGGCATCGAGCAGATGTCGCGCGACGGCAGCGCGCAGGCGCAGTCGCTGCGCATCGGCGCCAGCACGACGATCGGCAACTACGTGTTGCCCAGAGCTGCTCGCTGGCTTCATGGGGGCACCAGCAACCTGGCAGCGCCGCCGCCTGGCGATCGAAGGTCGTGATCGGGAACACCGCCGCCATCTGCGATGCCGTGACCGCTTTCGAACTCGACGTGGGGCTGATCGAGGGGCCCGCCACCAGCCGGCGCTGGTGGTCACGCCCTGGCTCCAAGACGAGATGGTGGTCGTGGCTGCGCCCGACAGTGCGCTGGCCCGGTCGAGTCGGGCAGGCGAGCGCATTCCCCTGCGCACGCTGCGTGAGGCGGTCTGGCTGGTGCGCGAATCGGGCTCTGGCACGCGCGAGGCCACCGACCAGAGCCTGCTGCCCCACCTGCGCTCTTACCGGCGGAGCATCGAGCTGGGCAGTTCGGAAGCCATCCAGCGTGCCGCTCAGGAAGGGTTGGGGGTGGCTTGCCTGTCCGCCTGGGTAGTGAACGATGCGCTGGAGGCTGGACGTCTGTGCCGCGTCTCCACGACATTGCCGCGGCAGCTTCGGCAATGTCATCTGGTTGTGCATCGCGAGAAGCAGTCGACGCCCGCGTTGCTGGCGTTCATCGCCCAGGCAGATGCGACCGCTGGGGCTGCCCGCTAACGTCCCGGCCCCGCTTCGCATGTCGAAGGTTCAGCCCTCGGCGACACGCGATTACCCTTAGCTAGCTAGGCGCCGACGCCCGCTCCGCCCACCTGCCCATTGATCGAAGCTTTGATGCAATGAGCTGGTCTGGGTAATCGACGTCCGCTTCCGGACGCACCACCCAACGGCTGCTTGTGGCCGTTATGCAAGTCTTGCCATAACGGCCATTATGAGAAGACCCCGGTTATGAGAAGTTCTGGTCGGGCATAGGCCGGGAGGCCGCGCCAGCTCTGACGATCCGCGGTGCGGCGGTCCATCGCACTGGACATAAGTTCGCTGCCTGTGCAGCACTGACGGCTCCACCACCGGAGACCGTCATGCCCAAGATCCCTGCGATCAACCCCTTGCTTCAAGCCTGGTTGCTTGAAGGCCCGCTGTCTGCCCAAGTCCCGGCTTACATCGAGCGCCTGCGGCGAGGTCGGTACGCGACCCACACCTCGGGCCGTTGCCTGAACGGCATGGCGCACTTCGCGCACTGGATGTCGATGTGCCACCTGCCCGCGCGCATGCTCGATGAAGGTTGCATCGACCAGTTCCTGCGCTACCACCTGCCGCGCTGCGACTGCCTGGGTGGTGCGCTGCGCACACCGATGGAACTGCATGCCGCGCTGGTGCCGGTGCTGGAGATCCTGCGGGCCGAAGGCGTCATCGCCCGTGCGCCGGCGCCGACGGGCCCGATCGCCGACGAGCTGAGCCGCTACGACGCGCACATGAGCAGCGCCCGAGGCTTGGCCGCCGGAACCCGGCGCGGCCGCCTGCGCATCGTCGAGCGGCTGCTGCTGTCCAAGTTTGCCGGGCGGCCCGTCGCCGTGAGTTCGCTGCTGCCCGAGGATGTACGCCAATTCATCGTCGATCAGCTGCAGGCGCTGGGCACCACCAGCAACGCCATCACGATCGCATCCACGCTGCGTGCGTACCTGCGCTATCGCGCCACCTGCGGCGACGCAGTGCAGCCGCTGCTGGCCGTCATCGCGTCGCCTGCGCACTGGAGCATGGCGACGCTGCCCCGAGGTCTGAAGCCCGAGGAAGTCGACCGGCTGTTGAACTCGTTCACCGATGCGCTGCCTTCGCCCAGGCGCGGCTATGCCGTCGTCCGCCTGGCGCTCGACCTGGGCCTGCGCGGCATCGAGATCAGCCGGCTGCAACTGGCCGACATCGACTGGCGCGTGGGTACCGTCACGCTCAAGCGCACGAAGTCGCGTCGCCAGGATCTGCTGCCCCTGCCGGTGGTGACAGGCCGGGCCCTGGAGGCCTACCTGCGACACGAACGACCCAAGACCAGCGACCGCGCCGTGTTCGTGCGCCGCCTGGCACCGCATGACGAACCCATCGGCGTGGACGCCATCCGACGCATCGTGCGCGATGCCTTCCGGCGTGTAGGCATCCAGCATGGCCGCGGCCATGCGCTGCGCCACACCGTTGCCTGTCGGATCGTCAACCAGGGCGGCTCGATCAAGGAGGTGGCCGACGTGCTTCGGCACCGGTCATTGAACACCTCAATGATCTACGCCAAGGTCGACCATGGCGCGCTGTCCGGCGTCGCGCTGCCGTGGCCCGGGAGTGCGGCATGAGCGCCCGGGTCAGCTTGCAGGCCAGGGTCGAGCAGTACCTGGCCGAGCGACGCCTGCTGGGCTTCAAGCTCGACAACATGGGGCACCGACTGGCGAGCTTCGCGCGCTATGTGGCCAACGCCGGCCATGTCGGGCCGCTCACCGTCGATCTGATGGCGGACTGGGCGCGCCAAGCCAAGGCCGGCCACGGCGACCGCGCCACCTTGGCGCGCCGGCTGAAGATGCTGCGGCCGTTCACGGCCTGGTTGCGCCAGTTCGACCCTGCCACCGAGGTGCCCGACGAAGCCGTCTTCGGTCGAGTGCCAGGGCGGATGACGCCGCACGTCTACCGTGAGCCCGAGATCGTCGAGTTGCTGGCCGCCGCCAGGCAGATCGGCCCCAGGGCGGACTGCGCCCGGCGGTGATGGAGACGCTGTTCGGGCTGGTCGCCTGCACGGGGCTGCGCATCTCCGAGGCGCTGGGCCTGCTGGATGCCGATGTCGACCTGCGCGCGGGCGTGCTGACGATCCGGCAGAGCAAGTTCGGCAAGACGCGGCTGGTGCCGCTGCATCCGAGCGCCGTCGCAGGCACTGGCGCGCTACCGAGACGCAGCGCGCCCGCCATGTGCGCGCCACGCCCGAGTTGCCGTTCTTCGTCGCCAGCCGCGGGCAGTTGCTGGGGCAGCCCATCGGGGATCGCCAAGTCCACCGCGTCTTCGGTGATCTGCGTCGACCAACTGGGCTGGGTCGACCGCGGCAGCCATGGCACGCCGCGCATCCACGACCTGCGCCACAGCTTCGCCGTGCGCCGGCTGGTGCTGTGGCACGAGCAGGGCGAGGACATCAACCAGCGCATGCTGGCGTTGTCGACCTACCTCGGCCACGTCAAGGTCTCCAGCACCTACTGGTACCTCACCGGCGTGCCGGAACTGATGGGCCTGCTTGGTCAGGCGCTTCGAGCGCTACGCCAGCCCCTGGGAGGACGGCGATGAGTAAGCCGACCACCCCGCGTGCCCCGCCGAGCTTCGCCGCGCTGGTGCAGTCGTTCTTCACCGAGCACCTCACGCAGCAGCGCGCGATGAGCCCGCGCACGGTGGCGACCTACCGCGATGGCTTCGTGCTGTTCCTGGACTTCGCCACGGCACACCTGCACAAGCAGCCCACGACGATGAAGCTGCAGGACATCACGCCGGCGCTGATCCTGGCCTTCCTCGACCATCTGGAACAAGACCGTGGCAACGCGGTGCGCACCCGCAATGCCCGGCTGGCGGCGCTGCGCGCGTTCCTGAAGTTCGCCGGGCATCGCGACGTCGACGCGCTGCACGTCGTCGAGCAGGCCCTGGGCGTGCCGATGAAGCGCTTCGAGCGGCCGATGCTCGGCTTCCTGTCGCGCGAAGAGATGCTGGCGATCATCGGCAAGCCGGGGTCGAGCTGGACCAGCCAGCGCGACCATCTGCTGCTGCACATGCTCTACAACACCGGCGCCAGGGTGTCGGAGATCATCGGCGTGCGCCTGGCCGATGTCGTGCTGGACGGTGCGGCCTGCGTGCACCTGCATGGCAAGGGGCGCAAGCAGCGCACGATGCCGCTGTGGCGCTCGACGGTGAAGGCGGTTCGGGCGTGGTTGAGGTTCAACCCGGACCTGCTGCCAGCATCGGCGCTGCTGCCCAACCGGGACGGGCACGCGATGACGAGGACCAACGTCGCGCAGCGGCTGGCGCTGGCCGTGGCGGCGGCGACACCGAGCGATGCCGAGCCTGCGTGATCGCCACATCTCCCCGCACACCATCCGCCACACGACAGCCATGCATCTGCTGCAGTCGGGCGAGCCGATCGACGGCATCGCCCTGTGGCTCGGCCACGAGAGCCCGACGACCACGCATCAGTACACGGAGGCCAACCTGGCGATGAAGGAGAAGGCACTGGCCAGCTGCAGGACCCCGACACCGCCAGCCGGCGCTTCCGGGCCTCGGACTCGCTGCTCGAGTTCCTGAAGGGCCTGTGATTATGAGAAGTGCACGAGTGCCAAGGACCACCCGTCTACGAGGTGATCCGGGTGCTCGCCTTCCACGGTCTTCTCATAACCGAGGTCTTCTCATAATGGCCGTTATGGCAAGACTTGCATAACGGCCAGCAAGAGTCGGTCACGGCCGGCGGCTTCCGGGAAGCGCCTGCGCCAAGTGCGCGCGCTCAAGGCACCGCACCGATGCGGGCGAACGCCTGTGCCAGTGCCAACCATGCTTCGGTGCGTGCGATCGTGGGCGCCAACAGCGGCCCCGGTATCGACGCCATGAGCAGAAGCGTCCAGGCGCGCGAGCGCATGCCCTGGCGCTGGTCGCGCCAGATCAGGGCCAGCAGCAGCAGCCACACCGCCGCGGGCCCGGCATAGGGCAGTGCCGGTGCCGGTAATAGCGGCCAGGCCAGGCGGGCAAGCACCGGGTCGACCATCACGACAAGCGTACCGGCCACGGCCCGCGTGTGTTCGTCGCGCTTGGCGCGCCACCACCAGCCGGCAGCGAGCGCCAAGGTCCACAACGCGCAGGCGTTGAGCTGCACCAGCAGCAACCAGGCACGGAAGGGATCAGGCCCCAGGCGCAGCGCCACCGCGTTCTGGTGCGCCAGCGCCAGCGCCACCCACAGGAACAGCAATGCCACCGCAATGGCCAAGCAGCCCATGAGTCGATGCGCGTCCAAGCGGCGCGAACGCGCCAACGTTGCCTGCGCCGCCACCCATATCAGCCAGCCGACTGCAAGCGCGGCGTGCAGATGCACGAGCACACTGCTGGCTGAACCGGGTCGAGCGAGGTAGCTGGGCCAGAAGGCGACGACCGACGCGCAGGCCAACAAGGCGATCGCCGTCAGCCATCCCCGAAGCCCGGACAGCGCCGGTGCGGCGACCGGCGCGAGAGCGTTCACAGGGGTCGCCCCTGTGCGTCGACGGCGTTGAGCTGCAGAGTGTCGGGTGCTTCGTGCGCTGCCGGGATCCATTTGCCGATGCAGCTGCGCGTCTTCAGGCAGGGGTCGGTCAGCGCGCGCATGAACTCCACCAGCCGCGGCGTGTCCTCGGGTGAGCCCAGTGCCAGGTTGACGAGCGGCATGCCACCCGCCGGGTCGGCCAGGCGAATCGCCTCCATGCGGGCGAGCGCGGCGCGCGTGTTGCTGTCCACCGTGGCGGCGTCGCCGCCGCAGCCACCCAGATCGGCAAACTGGGGCAGGGCACACCACTGCCGGCCACTCAGGAACGCATTCACCGTGTCCTGCGGCAGGACGTAGTGCTCGACCACCTGGGTGAGCGTGGCGTAGCTGCCGGCATGGCCATAGGGCGCGGTGAGCTCGACGTTGAGCAGCGAAGGCGTGCGGAAGGCGCCGCGCTGCGCGCGTTGCCGCTCTGGCGTTCACGCCCGAAGTCGTCGCGCGTGCCGCTGCCCATGCCGGGGCCGATCTGCGGGAATCCCAGCGCGTGGAATTTCTCGTCGGTGAAGAAGTCGCCCTTGTGGCATTGCACGCAGGCTGCGCCGCCCTGCGCCACGGGCTTGTAGAACACCAGCGCGCCGCGCTTGGCGGTTTCGCTGATGGCGCTCAGGTCGCCCTGGACGTAGCGGCGCCACGGTGTGTCCACGAAGGTCGCCGAACGCTGGAACTCGGCAATGGCGCGCATGATGTTGTCGAAGGTGATGAGTTGCTCGGCGCTGCCCGCGGGCTGGCCGAAGCCGGTGCGAAAGCGCGCCAGCCAGTCGCTGGGCGCCAACGCGCCGGCGCCGCTGCCATGGTTGCCCAGCCGCGCGGCCACGTGATCGCGCACCTGCGCCGCGCTCAGGCCCGGAAAGCCGTCGCCGCGCATCTCCTCCACGCCCGTGACCGGGAAGCGCGCCTGCGCCGCCAGCAGGTTGGGCCCGGCCAGCGCGTCGGCGCTGCCGAAGGCGCTGGCCGGCGTGCGGATGCCACTGGCGCTGCCGCCGGCGCCTGGCTCCTTGCCCAGGCTCTCGATGCGGCCGTCCCAGAACAGCGCTTGGTCGAACAGCCCGGTGTTGAAGAAGCTGTTGGCGTTGCGGCCGACCAGGATCTGCGCGTCGACCCGGCGCCGACCGGGACCCATCACGTCAGGGAGCGCGGCGCCGGTGCCGATCGAAAGCGACAGACCATCGGCGCCGCCCAGTGCCGGGTGGTGGCAAGAGGCGCAGGCGGTGTCGCGGTTGGCTGATAGGGCCTTGCTGAAGAACAGCAGCTTACCCAACTGAGGCAGCGGCGCCTCGATGGCCGGCAGCGCGCGGCTGCTGCGCGCGTCGCCCGTCAGCCCGTTGGTGTTGATCAGGCCGCGCAGTTCTGTGTCGAGCGCGCTGGGGGTGGGGGCCGGAGCTGGGGCTGGGGCCAATGCGGGCGCGGGTGCAGGTGCCGCCGCCGCTGGCGCTGGTCGCGGCACCGACCGCCACCGCCACCGCCACCGCCACCGCCGCAGGCGGCCGTGGCGACGATAGACATGAGCAGGCCGACGCGGGCCAGCATCGGTACCAGGTAGGTGTTGAGGGCCATTGGGATCTCCGAGAATGCCGTGGATGACGGCCCCGAAGGCTCCCCGAATCCCGGCCCCGAGTCGTGACCGAGCGCTGATCAAACCCTGATCTTGCGTGGTGCCGGCGTGCGGTTGGCACGCTCGGCGGTCGCGACTCAGGGTTTACCAGAGGACACCGACAAGACCGCGGCCAGTTCGGCGTCGCCGCTCGCGGCCCGACGCAGGGCTTGCCCGCGTTGCGCCGCGGCGTCCGCCGCGGCAGCGTCGAGCAGTGAGCGGAAACGGGCTTGCTCGCGCACCCGGCCCCACCGCGGGTCGTTTCGTACCCAGCGGTGGTCGTTCCAGCCCGCGGCGCGGGCGGCCTGCAGCTTGTCCAGCGCGTCGTCGTCACGGCCGGACAAGACAAGGGCCAATGCGTGCAGGGCCATCGCCTCCGGATTGTTGCCCCCCAGCTGGCCAGCCTCAGCCTGGTCGACCACGCGCTGCAGTGCCTCGCGGCCGGAGGTGGATGTGGCGGAGTCGCTCTCGCCGCGCCGCGCCCAGGCCTGGGCCAGCGCAAGATCGGCGAGTTCCCGATTGCTGTGGATGTTGACTCCCGGCGCCATGGCCTGCAGCGCCGCCATGCCCTCGCTGACCCGCCCATGCAAGAAAAGTGCCTGAGCGCGATACGCCGGCCACCAAGCCGGCATTCGCGCGCCGCGTGCAACCAAGACCTGAGCCACAGCGTCGGCCTGGTCGTGTCGCCCCAGACGCAGCAGGGCGTCCGACAAGGCGCGGAAGACGGCCGGCGGCAGCTTGTCGTACGGCAGAGCGGCGAGCCGGCGCTCTGCTTCCTGATCCAGGCCCAGCCGCACCAGCACGGGAAGCATGGGTACCTCGGCCAGCGGGCCCCAGCTGGCGGCGCCATCGCGGGCGATCGCCGCCGTCCAGCGCAGCGCCTCGACCAGATGGCCGCGGTCGAGCGCCAATTGCGTCAGGCTGTAGTAGGCCCCGACGGGCCGCGCCGGCAACTGCAGCATGCGTTCGTAGGCGCGCTGGGCGTCGTCGAGCCGGCCTTCACGTTGGAGCGCCACGGCCCGGTTGCCCAACAGCACCGGGTTCAGGGGATCGAGGCGCAAGCCGGCATCGATCTGGGCGTCGGCTTGCGCCGTACGGCCCAGGGACTGCAACGCGATCGCGCGCCAGTTGTGGGCCGTCGTGAACAGCGGATCGAGCTCCAGCGCGCGCTGCAAGGCGGCGTCGGCACCGACGGCATCGCCGGCGTTCATCAGCAGCAGTCCCTGGGCAGCATGCGCCAGGCCAAGTCGGGGGTCGATCTTCAGCGCGTGCTGCACGGCGGCCTGCGCCGCGGCAGGCGGGCGGTCCTTGTCGACGCGCCCTTCGGACAGCGCGAGCACGATGCTCAGCAGCGCCTGCGCACGGGCGAAGTCGGGCTCGCGCGCCACGGCGCGCTCCAGGGCGGCCAGCGCCTTCGCCCGCCAGTCCTGCGTGCGGCGGTGAAACAGCTCGCGCGCGAGCATGAAGTCCTGCCAGGCATCGACACTTGCACTGCGGTGCGCCTCGGGCAGGCTTGCGCCAGGATCGACCTTCTGCATGACCTGCGCCGCCACACTGCGTGCGATCTCGTCCTGCAGCTCGAAAAGGTCGGCCAGCGCGCGCTCGTAGCGGCCCGTCCAGGCCCGGTAGCCGCTGCGGGCATCGACGAGCTGCACGCTGACCAGCACCCGCGACGCGTCGCGGCGCACGCTGCCTTCGAGCACCCAGACCACGCCCAGGGCCTGCGCGATGCGCTTGATGTCCTCTTTCTCGCCGCGAAACGCGAAGGACGAAGTGCGCGCCACCACCTGCAGCCGTGGCAGTTGCGCAAATCGTTCCAGCAGATCCTCGGCCAGTCCGTCGGCAAAGGCCTGCGCGTTGTCACCGCTGCCCAGGTTGTCGAAGGGCAGCACGGCGATGCTGGCGGTCGGCAAGGGCGGGCTGCGGCCGAAAAACGCCACCAGCAGTGCGGCGACCAGGGCCAGGACGGCGAGCGCCCACGGCCATGTGCGCCGCAGGGTGATGCTTGTTCGCAGGGATGTTCCAGCGGCTGCTGACAACGTCGAGTCGAGGGCCGCAGCTGTGCCGGCATCAGCGGCGAGCTCCGTCGCGGCGGCGGCTTGCGCGGGTGCTGCCGCCGCGGCTTGGGCCTGCGGCCGCACCAGCATGCGGTAACCGCGCCGCGCCACGGTCTCGATGTAGCGCGGCGCGCCGGCGTCATCGTCCAGGGCCTTGCGCAGATCCTTGATGCACCGCGTGAGCGAATGCTCGGTGACCACGACGCCGGGCCACACGGCGGCCAGCAACTCATCCTTCTCTACGACGCGGTCCGCGTGGCGCAGCAGATGATGCAGCAGGTCGAAAGTCTTGGGCTGCAGGTGCAGCAGGTCCGGTCCCCGGTGCAACTCGAAGCGGCGCGGGTCCAGCGTGAAGTCGCCAAACTGCAGCACGCCTGGTGCAGCCGCGGCGCTGGCGTGGTCGTCGGGCTGGCGCACCATCAACAGGGACCCACGAACGCCTGACCGGTCAGGCGCCGTGCGAGGCCGAGCAACGGAGCGACCGGTGGCCGGCAATCTGCGCGCGCATCCGTCCCGGCGCGCTGCGCTCCTTCGCTTCTCTCTCGACTTTCATGCCGCACGCCATCTCAGCCATCATACGCAGCGCTTCAACCAGGGGCGCCATGTCTTCGAGGAGTGACTCCTTGTCTGGCTGGACCGTCTTCGTTGCGAGTCAGCGGCCAGCCCTCCATGGGCGCGACTCGGCCCCTCACTCAAGGACCGGCGCTTCGAACGCAGCTCTCGCGCCGTTGGGGGCAGACCCGGCACGCGACGGACCGGTCGCGACTTTCAGGGTCACCACGGGTCGATGGCGAGCAGCCGCCACATGGTGCGTGCCCGTCAAACGGCTCGGTCAGAAGCAGTCCAGCGTCGGGAACCCCGGCCGGCCGGTGATGCAGTCCCACAGCACGCAGGCCATGCCCAGGTCGCCCGTCCACAGCGTGTGGCGTCCCTGACCGTGCACGGTGCGTTCCTGTTCCACTTGCACGATGCCGTGCATCGCAAAGGCCCGCGCCCGTGCAAGCCATCGCTGGTCGCCGGTGCGGGCAAACAGGTGAAGGAGCGCGTGGGCATTGCCGGCCGTGCCGTGGCAGAAGGCCACTCCCTTGGCCAGCGGGCCGGCGCGCCAGGTCAGCTCGCCGGCCTGCAGCAGCAACAGGTCCCAGGTCTCGGCGTCGTGCACGCTGCGCGGCAGCGGCGCCAGGCGGCAGACGATGCCCGCGGCGCCGTGGCAGTCCTGCACCAGCGGCGGCTTGTTCGCGGGCGAATACGGCGGCACTCGCGGCCACCAGTTCACGCAGTCGCCGTCACGCAGCGCAGTGGCTTGCAGGAAGGCCAGAGCACGAGCCGCGAATGCATCGCGCAGTTCGGGCGTGATGAAAGCCGCGCCGCGCACCGCGGGGTAGACGTTGCCGACGAAGCCGTGGCCGGCGCCGATAAGCGTCTCGACACGGCCGTAGAGGCTCTGCACCCAACCCCAGGTGCCGCCAGCGGCCTCGATGGGTTCCATCTCGTCCCACAGTGCCTGCACCGCGCGCTGCACCAGCGCGACCCAGCGGGCCTCGCCGGTGTGTTCGGCCATCGCGATGGCCGCCAGCACACTGCCCGGCGAGCCCCACAGCTGCTCACGCACGGGGTTGTGCAGATTGCCTTCCACCACCTCGAAGAGACGCTGCGCGACGGCGGCGTCGCGCGTGAGCTTCCACTCCAGCAATCGCAGGCCGGACTCACCGATCAGGAACGCGGCCGTGCCATGTTGGCTGTCGGCCAACGCCGCGACTTGCTGCGCCGCCAGACCCGTCACGAAGCTGCGGAAGTCCCAGCGCTTGTGGACCGCGCCCGCTTCCGCCAGGTGCTCGAGCGCCCAGATTGCGCCGCCCGCGCCGCCGTACAGCTCACACAGCGGCTCGCCAGGCGGGCCGCCGTCCTCGCGCGGGTGGGCGCGCCAGCCGCGGGCGGGATCGAAGTCGATCAGCGCCACGGTCACCCAGCGCTCGATGGCCGCGCGCGCAGCGTCTTCGCTCCACGCGTCGCCGGCCAGAGGCTCGTGGCGTTCGGGTCCGTACAGCACCGTGCTTGTCGTCAACTCCCGTCTCCTCACACTACACCCTCGCGCCACGGGTCGACGCCCCGAACCAGCCGCTTGGTGTGGGCTGGATGGCCTGCGGGCCGCTCGTCAGGTCCACCGACTGCAGCTCGAGGCCGCGGGGTGTCCGCGTCGGACGCTCCAAGTACCGGCGTTGCTCAACGCCGACGGCGGTCAACTGTAGCTGCTGGGCCGCGATCCCGGTCTGCAAACGCGGAGACGGCAGCCGCACACTGGCAAGCCGGCAACATCAGCGGCACCTCAGAGACCGGCCATCAGGCCGACGGGGTCGCTGGTACCTTGATGACCGATGTGTGCCAGAGACCGTGAGTTCAGGCTGTGGCTGCCACCGGCAGCAACCACTGCATTGCCGCCGTTCAGGGATCGCGGCCGGTTGACTCCGGAGGGTCGGGTGCGGGTGCGAGCCTGCCGCAGTTTGCTACGCACGAATTCGACGTCTTCCTCGAGTGCGGCAGTGCCCGAACGAATGGCAACGTGATGCGGCTGGATCACATCGAGCAGGCATGCCGCGTCAGCGATGCCACCGAAGGCGTGCCGCCAATTCGCGCCGGTCTGACTGACCCGGGCATACTGGTGGGGCACACCCTATCGCACGGCTGATGCGCGCGGACGGCCTGCACGGCGTGCGCTGCCGTCGATGCCTCGCAGCAGCTTGTCCAGGCAGCTGAGGGTCGCACAGACACGCGTCGAGCCGCGAGGCACGACCATCGAAGCAGGCTCGGAACCGGTGAAGGGTCGAACCGGGCCGGAGCCTCCCACGAAATCGCGCATTGCGCGGGCAGTCATGACTTTGGCCTTCCTTTGATGGCAGCCCGCGCCAATGCGCGACGAGCTTGCAGGACGACCGGCAGGTCCACCATACGGCCGTCGAGCTGAACCGCCGCGCCCGCAGCCGCTTCATCGGCGACGATCACCCGCCGTGCCCAGTCGAGCTCCGACACAGTCGGGGCCAGTGCCTCGTGAACGACGGCGACCTGGCGAGGGTGGATGCACAGCTTGGCGCCGAAGCCGAACCGACGGGCGCGAAGCGTGTCCTCGCGCAACCGCAGCTCGTCGGTCGTTTGCACCGTGACACCGTCGATCGCGGACGCGAGTCGTGCTTCGCGCGTGGCCATCGCGACCGCGAAACGCAAGGGGACGAGCTCCGACTCATCGTCGTCGCAGGCCATGCCCACGTCCGCCATGAAATCGATATGTCCCACCGCGAGCCGCAGCACCCCGGCTGCAGCAGCCAGGGCCCTTGCGGCATGGAAGCCGGCGGCAGTTTCGATCAGCGGCAGCACCGGCAGACCGCCGAGCGTGGCGTGCAAACGGCTCAGGGTCTCGGGCGAATCCGCCTTCGGCACCATGACCGCGGCCAAGCCCTCCAGCCTGCCGATGGTCGCGAGGTCATCGGGCCAGGCGGCGCTGTCCTCGGCGTTGATGCGCACGATCAACGGCACATCCAGCGTCATCAGTTCCCGCCAATGCGCAGCAATGGCGCGCCTTGCCGTCGCCTTGTCGGCCAGCGGCACGCTGTCCTCCAGGTCCAGGATGACGGCGTCGGCGCCGCTGCGGGCGGCCTTCGCGAACCGCTCCGGCCGATTGCCGGGCACGAACAGGAAGCTGCGAGCGTCGGCGAGACGGGTGTCGTTCATGGCAGCGCAATGTCAATGTGAGAGGGTGTAGACAAAATGATTCACGTTGCCAGCCTGTACGGTGTCAGAACGAGCGTGGCAAGCCCAGCAGGTGTTCGGCCACGTAGGCGTAGATGAGATTGGTGGAAATCGGCGCCACCTGGTACAGCCGCGTCTCGCGGAACTTGCGCTCGATGTCGTACTCGTTGGCGAAGCCGAAGCCGCCGTACGTCTGCATGCACACATTGGCCGCCTCCCACGACGCCTTGGCCGCCAGGTACTTGGCCATGTTGGCCTGCGCGCCGCACGGCTGGTTGGCATCGAACCGGCGCGCCGCCTCGAAGCGCATCAGGTTGGCCGCCTCCACCTCGATGTACGCATCGGCGATCGGAAACTGCACGCCCTGGTTCTTGCCGATCGGCCGGTCGAACACGATGCGCTCGTTGGCGTACTTGGTTGCGCGGTCGACGAACCAGTAGCCGTCGCCGATGCATTCCGCGGCGATGAGGGTGCGCTCGGCGTTGAGGCCGTCGAGGATGTACTTGAAGCCCCGCCCTTCCTCGCCGATCAGGTTCTCCTCGGGGATCTCGAGGTTGTCGAAGAAGAGCTCGTTCGTCTCGTGATTGACGAGGTTGGGGATCGGCCGCACAGTGAGCCCGTTGCCGATCGCCTGGTGCAGGTCGACGATGAAGATCGACATGCCCTCGGACTTCTTCTTCACTTCCGACAGCGGCGTGGTGCGCGCGAGCAGGATCATGAGGTCCGAGTGCTGCACACGCGAAATCCACACCTTCTGGCCGTTGACGACGTAGCGGCCGTCCTTCTTCACCGCGGTGGTCTTGATCCTGGTGGTATCGCTGCCGGTGGTGGGTTCGGTGACCGCCATCGACTGGATGCGCAGCTTGCCCGCCGCGATACCGGGCAGGTACTTTTCCTTCTGCGCCTTGCTGCCGTTGCGCAGCAGCGTGCCCATGTTGTACATCTGGCCATGCACCGCGCCGGAGTTGCCGCCGCTGCGGTTGATCTCCTCCATGATGACGCTGGCCGCCGTGAGGCCCAGGCCCGTGCCGCCATACTCTTCCGGGATCATGGCCGCCAGCCAGCCGGCTTCCATCAGCGCGTCGACGAACTTCTCGGGGTATGCCTTCTCCTCGTCGACCTTGCGGAAGTACTCGTCGGGAAACTGGCTGCACAGGTGACGCACCGCATCGCGGATCTCGTGGTGCTCGTCGGCTTCGTTCAACATGTTCTTTCTTCCTAGGTGTGTCAGGCCAGCGTGGCCGTCGCGTCCATGGCGAGCGCGCCGTCTTCGTGCCGGGCCCAGAGCTGGATCGTCTTGGCGTCGCCCTCGTGCCGCCCGCACACCTGGAACGGCGCGGTGTCGAAGGTCGGCTTCATGGCCCGGAACGCGAAGCGGGCGACCGCCGCGTCGGGCAGATGTTGACGCAGAAGGTCGAGCAGCAGCGTCGCGAGCAGCGGGCCATGCACGACGAGGCCCGGATAGCCTTCGACCTCGCTGGCGTAAGGCCGGTCGTAGTGGATGCGATGGCCGTTGAAGGTCAGCGCCGAGTAGCGGAACAGCAGCACGGCGTCGGGCACGATGGTGCGGATCCATTCGGCTTCGGCCGGCGCGGCCTGCGGCAGGGGCGGTGAGTCGCCCGCCTTCGGGTTGTCGCGGTAGACGATGTCCTGTTCGTCGACGAGCGCGACGCCGGCGTCGTCGCCGACCTCGTGACGCACGCGCACGAACACGAGCGGCCCCGTCTTTCCGTGCTTGACCGTCACGTCGTCGATGCGTGATTCACGGACGATCTCGCTACCGATCGCGAGCGGCCGCCGAAACTCCATCCGGCTGCCCGCCCACATCCGGCGCGGCAGCGGCACCGGCGGCAGAAAGCCGCCGCGCTTGGCGTGCCCATCGGGGCCGATCTCCAACTGGCGGTGCAGGGGCAGAAAGTACAGCCAGTGCCAGCAGGGCGGGATCGGGTCGCCGGCCTTGGGAGCGGGATCGTCACGGTCCAGCGTTGCAGCGAGCGCCTGCACAGGCACGGCAGTCGCCACGTCGCGCCGGGCCTCGGTGCGGCCTATCCACTGCCGCAGATGCTCGACGTCGAGTGTCATGGTTGTCTCCTGGGTTCCGTGGAACCCGCGCGTCGAAAGCTGTCGCCGGCGGCGCGCACCGCCCCGATGAATGCACCGGCCGATCGCCACCGACGGCTCCATCAGCGCGCCAGCGGATCGCGGTCGGGCCCGGCGACAACGCCGGCGTCGTGCAGCTGCCGATCGCCGCGCCATCCAGTCCCAGCACTTCGTGCAGCACCTCGTCGGTGTGGGTGCCCAGCGGCGCGCGCGGCAGGTGTCGGCTTCGCGCTCCAGCGCGGGCACACGCACGGCCGCGCCGGCGGCAGATGTGGCTGCCGATGCCGGGGGTGTCGATGCGCTCGAAGACCGGGTTGTGCCAGCATTGACGCGCGGATCGGCGGCGAGCAACTCGCGTGACGTTGCTGGTAGCGGCCGCAGGATGCCTTGTGGCGCGCGCAGCTCGCTGCTCGGCCTCGCTCGCGGGTGCGCGCCGGCAAACCAGGGCTCGATCAGCTCGGCGAGGGCGTCGCGCGCCTCGAAGCGCTGGGCCTCGTCGGCCAGATCCAGGCCCGTGCGCCGCTCCAGCGCCGCAACCGCAGCCGCAATGCCGCATGCCTGCGACCAGCGACTTCCACTGGCCGGCCGAGATCGCCACGACCATCAGGCGGTGGCCGTCGGCCGTGCCGAAGTCGCGGCCGAACGCGCCATAGAGGTGGTTGCCTACGGAGGGCCGGTCCTGGTGCAGCAGCTCGGCCTCGGCCAGCACGCCCGATGTTCGACAGCGTCGTGAAGGCGACATCGGACAAGCGCGAGCTTCGAGCTCTGCGCCGTCGCCGGTGCGGCTGGCGATGGTCCACCGCCGCAACGACGGCAAACGCCGCCTGGTACGCGCAGGCGATGTCCCAGGCCGGCAGCACGTGGTTCACCGGATCTGCGGCGAGCCGCCGCCAGTCACCAGGGGATAGCCGGTGGCGCAGTTGACGGTGTAGTCCACCGCCGTCGCTGCCGTCGCCGTTGCCCTGGATGGTGCAGCTGATCATGTCGGCGCGCCTGGCGGCGAGGACCTCGTGCGCCAGCCACGGCGTGCCGATGTTGGTGAGCAGCACGCCGGCATCGGGGCCGGGCGCAGTGGCCAGCGCCTGCACCAGTTCGCGGCCCTCGGGCCTGCCGCAGATCGACGCGACCGATCGCTTGCCCTTGTTCAGCGCCGGTCCAGTACAAGCTGCGGCCTCGACCATCGGGGTGCGGCATGCGCGGCATGCGGCGCGTAGTCGATCCCGCCGCCGATCATGTCCACGCGGATCACGTCGGCGCCGAATTGCGCCAGCGTCAGCCCGGCCAGCGGCGCGGCGATGAAGGCCGAGCTTTCGATGACGCGCAGGCGTCCGAGAAACGGGTAGGTCACGGGCTCAGGCCCGCTCGAAGATCGCCGCGATGCCCTGCCCGCCGCCGATGCACATGGTCTCCAGGCCGTAGCGCGCCTTGCGGCGCTGCATCTCGTGCAGCAGCGTGGCCATGATGCGCCCGCCGGTGGCGCCGATCGGATGGCCGAGCGAGATGCCCGAGCCGTTGACGTTGAGCCGGTCTTCGAGCTCGTTCATCGAACAGCCCCAGCCCTTCAGCACCGCCAGCACCTGGCGGCGAAGGCTTCGTTGAGCTCGACCAGGTCGATCTGGTCGAAGCGCCAGGCCGGTGCGCTGCGAACAGCTTGCGCCACCGCCGGCACCGGGCCGATGCCCATGTGCGACGGATCGCAGCCGGCCGCGGCCCAGCCGACCAGGACAGCCCATCGGCTCGAGGCCCAGCTCGGCCAGCTTGTCCTCGGCGACCACCAGGCAGGCGGCCGCCGCATCGTTCTGCTGGCTGGCATTGCCGGCCGTGACCACGCCGTCCTTCATGATCGGCTTGAGCTTGGCCAGCGACTCCAGCGTGGCGTCGCGCGCGAATGCCTTCGTCCTGCTCGAAGACCAGGGCATCGCCCTTGCGCTGCGGCACGGCGACCGGCACCAGCTCGTCGTCGAAGCTGCCCGCGCGCCCAGGCGGCCGCGGCGCGCTGGTGGCTGCGCAGCGGCGTAGGCGTCGGCCTGCCTCGCGCGTGATGCTGTAGTCGCGCGCCAGGTTCTCGGCCGTCTCGATCATGCCGGAGATGCCGCCGAAGCGCTCATCCGGCTGCGAGCGCTCGCGCCCGCGCTCCAGCCGGTCGTGCAGCGTGACCGAGCCGGCGCGCGCGCCCCAGCGCATGTCGGTCGTGTAGTACTCGACATTGCTCATGCTCTCGACGCCGCCGGCGATCACCACGTCGGCCGCGCCGGTCTGCACCATCATCGCCGCGGTCGCGACCGCCTGCAGGCCGCCGCCGCAGCGGCGGTCGAGCTGCATGCCGGCGACCTCGATCGGCAAGCCCGCCTGCAGCGCGACCCAGCGTCCGATGCAGGGCGCCTCGCCGTTGCGTAGCCCTGCGCGAAGACCACGTCGTCGATGCGCGCCGGGTCGAGCCCGGTGCGCTGCGACGACGGCCCGCGCCACGGTGGCGCCGAGGTCTTCGACCGGCACGCGCTGCAACGCGCCGCCGAACGCGCCGACGGGCGTGCGCAAGGGGCTCACGATGGCGGCTCGTCTCATGTCAGTACCGCCCGGCCGTTCCGAAGGTACTGACGGCCCCTCGGGGGGCGGCGAACGTAGTGAGCGTGGGGGTTTCATTTCAGCCTGCTTTCTCGAAGGTGGGGGAAAGGCCGGGCGTGCGCTTCAGCCAAAGCGCCCGCCGGTGACGTGCAGCACCTCGCCGGTGATGAAGCTCGCGCGCTCGCGACGCCAGGAAGGCCACGGCGTCGGCGATGTCGCGTCGGGCTTGCCCGACGCGCTTGAGCGGTTGCATCTGCACGGCGCGCTCCTTGATCGTCTCGTAGGTCGGCAGCGCCTGCACCATCTCGGTCTCGATGAAGCCCGGGCGCGACGCAGTTGACGGTGATGCCGTAGCGTCCCTCCTCGAGCGCCAGCGCCTTGGCCATGCCGATCAGGCCCGCCTTGGCCGCCGAGTAGTTGGCCTGCGCGGGATTGCCGAAGTGGGCCCGCGAGCTGATGTTGACGATGCGGCCCCAGCCCTGCTCGATCATGCGCGGCATGACCGCCTTGCAGGCGAGGAACGCGCCCTTGAGCATCACATCCATCGACGAGGTCCCAGTCGTCCTCGCTCATCTTCTGACGCAGGTACTTGTCGCGCGGAAAGCCGGCGTTGTTGACCAGGATGTGCACCGCGCCGAAGGTGCGCCACGGTCTCGTCGACCAGCCGCTGCACGTCGGCCGCCGGGTGATGTCGGCGACGACGCAGTGCGCCGCGAGGCCCTCGGCCTTGCAGCGCCGCGGCGCGTGGCCTGCGCCTGCTCCGCGTTGATGTCGGTGATGACCACCTTCGCGCCCTCCTGCGGCCAGCCGGCGCGCCGTGGCGGCGCCCAGTCCGCGGGCCGAGCCGGTGACGATGGCGACCTTGCCGCTGAGTCCGAGATCCATCTGCATTCCTTAGGGATGATTGATGGGCCGCACGTCGACGCGGGCCTTGTCGAGGACGACCACGCCGCGCTCGAGCGCCGTGGTCCGCAAGGAGACGACATCGCCGTCCACCCACAGTTCGGTCCTGAGCGTGTCGCCGGGGAACACGGCCGCTGTGAAGCGCACGCGCATGGCCGCGAAACGGGCGGCGTCGTAGTCCAGGACGCTGCGCAGCACCGCATGCGCCGCCACGCCCATCGTGCACATGCCGTGCAGGATCGGCCGGGCGAATCCGGCCGCGATGGCCACTGCCGGGTCGGCGTGCAAGGGGTTGTAGTCACCGCTGAGGCGGTAGATCAGCGCGGACTGCGCCAGCGTGGGCAAGTCGCACAAGGCATCGGCGCTGCGCTCGGGCAGGCTGTGGGGCGCTGGGGGCGCGCCCTCGCCGGCACTGCCACAGCCGCCGTCCCCGCGCAGCAGGGCGAGCTGCGTCACCGTGGCAAGCGGCAAGCCGGCGGCATCCTCCAACTCGCGCACCTGCTGCATCAGCGTGCCCTTGGCAGCACCCTTGTCCCACAGTCCACTGACGCGGTTGCGGCCGACCACGAGACCTTCGACCGGCAAGGGCGCATGCAGCTCGATCGCCTGCTCGGCGTGAAGGAGGCGTTTCCAGTCGATGCCGGTGTCGTGCTCGCGAACCCAGAAGCCCGGGTAGGCGAGCACGTTGGCAAAGGTCGGCAGCGCGGTGAGCCCGTCCTCGTGCACATAGCGCAGCTGGCCACGGTCCAGTGGATCCGAGCCGAGCCCTGCACCCAGCGCGTAGAGCATGGTGTCGCGCACCGTGAAGCGATGCTGGATCGGCGCGAAGCTGCGCCGCAGCAGGGCCTGTGGATCGAGGGCCATGCCGGAACCCTTCAGCCGCCGGCGGCGCGCATCATCTGCCGCGCGATCACGACCTGCTGGATCTGGTCGTGCCTTCGTAGATGCGGAACAGCCGCACGTCGCGGTAGAAGCGCTCGATCCCGCTAGTCGGCCACGTAGCCCGCGCCGCCGAAGATCTGCACGGCGCGGTCGGCCACGCGACCGCACATCTCGGTGGCGAACAGCTTGGCGCAGGACGGCCTGCAGGACGATGTTCTCGCCCGCGTCGCGTCGCTGCGCGGCGTCGAGCACCATGCAGCGCGCTGCATAGAGCTCGGCTTGGCTGTCGGCAAGCATCGCCTGCACCAACTGGAAGTCGCCGATCGGCTGGCCGAACTGCTTGCGCTCCATCGCGTAGCGCAGCGCGTCCGCCAGGATGCGTTCGGCCACGCCGACGCAAACGGCCGCGATATGCAGGCGGCCCTTGTCGAGCACCTTCATCGCCGTCTTGAAGCCCTGGCCCTCCACGCCGCCGATGCAGGTTGGCGGCCGGCACGCGGCAGTCCTCGAAGATGACGTCGCAGGTGTGCGCGCCGGCTGGCCCATCTTGCGATCGGGCTTGCCCAGCGTGATGCCCGGCGTGCTGCGCTGGAACGAGGAAGGCCGAGATGCCGCCGACGCCTTGACTGGTCCGGGTCGGTCCGGGCCATCACGGTGAACACGCCGGCCTGCGGCGCGTTGGTGATGTAGCGCTTGGTGCCGTTGAGCACGTAGTGGTCGCCGTCGCGCACGCGCGCGTGGTGCGCAGGGAAGCGGCGTCCGATCCCGCTTCCGGCTCGGTGAGCGCAGAACGACGCGATGACTTCGCCGGACGCCAGCTGCGGCAGCCACGCTTGCTTCTGCTCGGGCGTGCCGTCCAGACCGATCCCTGCGAGCCGATGCCGACATTGGTGCCGAGCAGCGAGCGGAATGCCGGCGATGTCTGTGCCAGCTCGAACGACGACCTGCACCTCTTCTTCCATGGTGAGCGCCAGGCCGCCATACGTCGTCGGGGATCGACATGCCGAACAGGCCGAGCTGCCTTCATCCCGTCGACGATGTCCGACGGGATCTCGTCGGTTTCGTCGACCAGCCTTTCGGCAGGAACCAGTTGCTCGCGAACGAACCGGCGGACGCTGTCCAGCAGCAGGTTCAGGGTTTCCAGGTCGCGGATCATGGTGTCACCTCGGGCAGGATTTCGATCACCGCATCGGCCGCGTACGCGCCCTCGCCGGCAGGCATCGCGAACACCGGGTTCAGGTCGATGGATTGCAGGCGCGCTCCGGCAGCCGCGCCAAACGCCGACAGCTGCGACAGCATGCGGGCCAGCGCGCCGATATCGGCGGGCGGACGCCCGCGCGCGCCGAGCAGCAGCGGAGCCCCTTTGATCGAGCGGATCATGCGTTCGGCCACGTCCGGGCCGAACGGACAACGGTGGAACACCACGTCCTTCATCACCTCGACGAAGATGCCACCCAGACCAAACATGGCCATGGGTCCGAACACCGGGTCGCGGTGGATGCCCAGGATGCATTCGACGCCACCACTCAATTGCCTGGCCACCAGCACCCCTTCAATGCGCGCCGTGGGCACGGCCTGGCCGGCACGCTCGACCAGCGTCGCGAAGCCGCGGCGCACGCTGTCTTCGTCGCGCACGTTCAGGAGCACACCGCCGATTTCGGACTTGTGCAGGATGTCGGGCGACAGGATCTTCAGCACCACCGGGAAGCCGAATGTCGCGGGCTGCGGCCACGGCGGCATCGACGGTGGCGCACGCGGCTTCGGGCGCGCTGGCGATGCCGGCGGCGGCGAGCAGCCGCTTGGCCTCGGCTTCGCTGGGTGTGTTCGCCGGCAAGACGCGGCGCCGGCACCGCGGGCGCGGCCTGGCCCGCCGCGGCGGCGAAGGCGCGGCCGTAGCGGCCCATCGCTTCGATCGCCAGCACCGCGCGGCTCGGGTCTTCGAAAACGCAGAAACCGTCTTCCTCATAGCCGTGAATCTGCTCGCGCGAGGCCATGGACCGACAGCACGAACAGGCGATCGGGATGGCGCTCGCGTACCTTCTTGAGCTCGTCGCGCAGCCGCGGTGCCACGCTGGGCGTGCCCGCGGTGTAGCTGAAGAACCCCAGCACGGACGGGTAGCCGCCCTTGCCCACCAGGGTCTCGGTGAAGCGGACCCAGCAGCGAAAAGTCGTTGAGGAACTGCGCCGTGACATCCACCGGGTTGCGCGGCGAGGCAAAGGGCAGGAGCGCCTTGAGCTCGGCCTGCGCCGCGGCCGGCATTTCCGGAACGGGCAGACCCAGGTCCTCCGCAGCGTCGGAGATGATCACACCGGCGCCGCCGCTGACGGTGATCACGCCGAGCGTGTTGTCGACCGGATAGATGCGGCGCGTGGCCAGCCGGGCGATGTCCAGCATCTGCTCGGTCGAGCGTGCGCGCACGACGCCCAGCTCGGCCAGCACGGCTTCGATGACGAGGTCGTTGCCGGCAATTGAAGCCGTATGAGACTGAGCCGCCGCGCTGCCCACGACGCTGCGGCCGACCTTCATCATCACGACCGGCTTGCGGGCCCGGCGCGCCGCTTCGAGGGCTGCGATCAGGCCTTCGGCTTCGCGGATTCCCTCGGAATACAGCGCGATCACATCGGTGTCGTCGTCGTCGACCATCATCTGGACCACCTGGCCCAGCGTGATGTCGGACTCGTTGCCCGTCATTGCACAGGCCGACAGCCCGATGCCCGGCCGCGTCGCCGCGGCCAGGATATGGCCGCCATAGGCGCCGGACTGGCTGACGATGGCGACGCGGCCCGCGCTCGGCATCCCCAACTCGACGCTGGAGACGAAGCTGCCGTAGAAGCCATTGCGTGGATTGACCAGGCCCAGCGAGTTGGGGCCCAGCACGCGCATGCCATGCCGCCGGGCAGCGGCCACCAAGGCGCGCTGCGTCGCCTCGCCTTCCGGCCCGGATTCGGCGAAGCCTGCGCTGAATACGATGGCGGCCGCCGTGCCGCGCTCCGCGAGGTCGGCCACCACCTGCACGGAAGACTGGGCTGCGACGGCGATGATCGCCACGTCGGGCGTCTCGGGAAGTGCGTCGACCGAGGCGTACGCCGGCAGGCCCTGCACCGTGGCGCGACCCGGGTTGACCGGCAGGATGCGCCCGGTGAAGCCCTGCGACCGCATGTAGGCGATCGGGCGGCCGCCGATGCGTAACGGGTCGTCGGAGGCGCCGATGACGGCCACACTCCGGGGGTTGAGCAGGCGGTCGAGCGTGTGGGGAGCGGTGATGCCAGGGGCCGCCACGTCAGTCGATCTTGGCGCCGGAGGCCTTGGCTACCGTGCCCCACTTGGCGACTTCGGCTTTCACAAAGGCGCCGAAATCGGCTGGGGTGTTCCATTGCACACTCGCTCCCAGGCCGGCGATGCGTTGCGAAACATCCGGCGTCGCGAGCGCCTGCTTGATCGCCGCGTTGAGCTTCGCGATCACATCGGGCGGGGTCCCCGCGGGCGCCATCACGCCGTTCCAGCCGATCACTTCGAAGCCCGGCACGCCTGCCTCGGCGACGGTCGGCAGATCCGGCGCCCCAGGCGAACGCGTGGCGCCGGTCGTGGCCAGCCCTTGAGCTTGCCGTCGCGCACGAACGGCATGGCCGACGTCATGTAGTCGAAGGCCACCTGCGCATTGCCGGCCATCACGTCGGTCAGCGCGGGCACGCTGCCCCTGTACGGAATGTGGTTCATCTTGATGCCGGCCATCGTGCTGAACAACTCGGGCGCGAGATGCGTCGACGAGCCATTGCCGGCGGACGCGAAGCTCAACGCTCCGGGCTTGGCCTTGGCCAGGGCGATCAGTTCCCTGATGCTGTTGACGCCCAGGCCGGGGTTGACCGTCACCACCATCGGGCTGCTGGTGAGCTGCGAAATCGGGACCAGGTCTTTCGTCAGGTCGTAGCCGAGCTTCGGATAGAGCGCCGGGTTGATGGCGTGGCCGGTTGTCACCAGCAGCAGCGTGTAGCCGTCGGCAGGCGCCTTGGCCACCGCGTCGGCGCCGATATTGCCGCCGGCACCCGGCTTGTTGTCGATGACCACCGGCTGCCCGAGTATTTCCGACAGCTTCTGGCCGACGAGGCGCGCCGGGATGTCGGTCGGACCGCCCGGCGTGTACGGCACGACGATCTTGATCGGCTTGCTCGGGAAGGCCTGGGCCGCCGCCGGGCCGTTGGTGGCCCATGCGGCCAGCGCTGCAAAGGCGGTGGTCAACAGGTGTCGCTTGGTCAATGCCATGGTGTCTCCTGGATCGGCCCGGTTCGGCCGGCGCTCGGTGAACCCTCTGAAGGGCATGCCGAATGCTAGGCGCCGCGCGATACTCAGTCCAATACCTTTGGCGTAGCTTCTGATACATTCCATATTATGGAACTGAGGCAGCTTCGCCAGTTCGCGGCCGTCGCCGAGACGCTGAGCTTCCGGCGCGCGGCCGAGCGCCTGTGCATGGCGCAACCGCCCCTGTCTGTGGCCATCCGAAAGCTGGAGGAGGAGATTGGTGTCGCCTTGTTCGAGCGGACCTCTCGCGGCGTGCGGCTCACTGCGGCCGGGCACGCCGCGTACGAGATCGCCCAGAAATGCCTGCGCAACGCGGACGAACTGACCTCGGCCGCGCGCGCGGCAGCCAAGGGCGAGGCGGGGCGCCTGCGCATCGGCTTCATCGGGTCCGTCACCATCGGGCTGATGCCCCGATTGATCCGCGCATTCAGCGAACGCTATCCCAACGTCAAGCTGGAATTGCACGAGGCGACCAATGCCGAAGCCGTGTCGGCGGTGGACGGCGGGACGCTGGACATCGCCTTTGTTCGCGTGCCGACGGCGCGGCCGCCCTCCGTGAAGTTTCAGCAGATCGAGAGCGACATCTTCTGCATCGCCTTGCCGGCCGGCCACCGTCTGGCGAGCAGGAAGTCGCTGCGGCTGAAGGATCTGGCCGACGAGCCGTTCGTCGGTTACGCCCCGTCACGTGCTGGCGGGCTGCACGCGGCCGTGACGCAACTGTTGCAGCGCGCCGGCGTGAGCCCCACCGTGGCGCAGGAGGGCGTGCAGGTACAGACGCTGATCGGTCTGGTCGAAGGCGGCCTGGGCCTGGCACTTGTGCCCGCCGTCAGCGCGGCCCACGCGCCGACGCGCGTGGCCTTCCGGCCGATCCGCGATCTGCCGCGTGACGCAGTCATCGGCATCGCCCTGGCCTATCACGCAACTGACGAAAGCATGGTGGCGCGTCGCTTTCGCGACATGGTGGCCGAGGAAACTCGGGCGACCAGGAGCGCGGGCGGTGGCCCCTTGTAGCGAGAGTGGCGCTACCGGCCTCACCGCGCGTTGATCGTTTCTGTCAATTTCGCGCGGTGTTGCCGGCATTTTCGTCGGGACCGTGCCGCCCGTGGACGATCGCAACAAGGGGTAGTCGTCTTTTCGTGCAGATCGGTGCGCTCTTGATCTCGAGGGTCTTAGAAGATCCGTGCCAGGAAGACGCCGGCGATTTGCCTTGCGCGCCGGGTGTCATCGGCATGCCTGTACATCGATGCCGTCGAAATCGAAGAGTGACCCAGGCTGTCCTATGCACCTCAGACCGAGGGGCCAGTTAATGCCCCACCTCGCCACGGCCGGCCGCGTCTGACCTCGGCCGCCTGGGTCAATGGACGAGTTCGATCAGGCGAAAACCCACCCGCAACAGCCCGCGCTGCTGCAGGCGCCCCAGTGCCGCGCTCAAGGTCTGGCGCGACACACCGACCATGCTCGCCAGGTGGGATTGGGAGAGCTGGATCCCGGATGCCGTGGCGCCGTGCTCGCGCTCGACCTGCGCCACCAGCCGCAGCCGCGCGTAGACCCAGTCGTCGCGCGACAGCGCCTGCGCTTCGGCGTAGGCCGGAACGCCGTCGCAAAGCGTCGGCCAGCAGCACGGCGAAGTGGCTCAGCCAGCGCGGCTCCTCGTCGACCATGCGCTGCCAATCCTTCGCGCTCAGGTACAGCGCCGTGGTCGGTGCGTCGGCGATCACGCTGTTGATCGAGCGGCACGCGATATCAGCACGTACTCACCGGTCCACAGGCCCGGGCCGCCGACGTGCAGGAGCACCTCGCGGTCTTCGCCGACCGCGTAGACGTGCCGCGTGCGGCCGCTGACCAGGCCGAACATGCCACGCGGCGGATCGCCCGCGCGCAACAGGTACTGGCCCGTGCGGAACTCCGCAGCACGGCCAACTGCGCGATGCGCGTCTGCAGGGCCGACGGCAGCGAAGCGAACCAACGGCCGCGGCGCAGGACGTCGATCTCGGGAGCGTCGGGCGACACGGACTGTGGGGCTGTTTGGACAGGTCGAGGGAGTGTGGTGGCGGTCCAAAGTTGTCAAGAATTTGACAACTGGTCGCGGGGTTATACGGAATGATCTGCGCCTGCAACGCGCCGATGGCGGCGCCGCAAGTAGCACAAGAGAGCGTCAAGATGTCCACCCCGGCAACTCGCGTCGCAACTGCGCCGCAGCGGCTCTGTCGCTGGCCATGGGATGGTCGGAGGCGTCCGGCTTCGGATCCGAGACGACCGACCACGAAATAGAAATCAGCAGCCCCGCCAAAAGCCAGGAGCAACCCCATGATCGAACGAATCTCACCAGCGGGGCTTTGCGCAGTGCTTGTCCGGCGGGCCCCGGTTCCGCGCCCCATTGCAGCACTCCGCTTGGACTTTCGGCATCGGCCGCGCTGGTGGCCAGCATGGCCCTCGCAGCGCCGGCTGCGGCCCAGCAGACCGCCGACAGCATCTGGTCGGGCGGCCCCATCCTCACGATGAACGACAAGGCCATGCGCGCCGAGGCGGTGGCCGTGGCAAACGGCAAGATCATTGCCGTCGGCAAGCGCAGCGAGGTCATGAAGCTGAAGGGCCCCGCGACCCAGCTCGTGGACCTCAAGGGCCGAACCCTCGTGCCCGGCTTTGTCGACGCCCACGGGCACATCGTCGTCGGGGGCCTGCAGGCGCTGTCGGCCAACCTGCTGGCCCCGCCCGACGGCAAGGTGCAGGACATCGCCTCGCTGCAGCAGACGCTGCGCGACTGGGTCAGAAGAACGCCGCCGCCGTCGAGAAGACCAAGGTCATCATCGGCTTCGGCTACGACAACGCGCAGCTCAAGGAACTGCGCCACCCGACCAAGGAAGAACTGGACGCCGTCTCGCAGGACATCCCCGTCATCATCGTCCACCAGTCCGGGCACCTGGCGACCGTCAATTCCGCCATGCTGAAGGCCATGGGCTACGACGCCAACAGCAAGGACCCGGCGGGCGGCGTCATCCAGCGCAAGCCCGGCAGCACCGAGCCCAACGGCACGCTGGAGGAGACGGCGTTCTTTGCCGCCATGCCGTGGTGCTCGGCCGCGTCGGGCCGGAAGGCTGAAGATCTTCGCGCGCGAGGGCGCCAAGCTGTGGGCGCGTTTCGGCTACACCACGGCGCAGGAAGGCCGGTCCACGCCGCGATCGCCGAGCTCATGAAGCAGGTGGCCGCCGAAGGCGGCTTCGCGAACGACGTGACCACCTATCCCGACGTGCTCGTCGACCGCGCCTACATCAAGGCCAACCAGAGCGCGACCTACACCAACCGCTTCCGGGTCGCGGGCGCCAAGCTCACCATCGACGGCAGCCCGCAGGGCTTCACCGCCTGGCGCGACCAGCCCTACTACAAGCCGGTCGGCAACTACCCCAAGGGCTATTCCGGCTATGCCGCGGCGTCGGCCGAGGAGGTCATGGGCGCCGTCCAGTGGGCGTCCGAGAACGGCATCCAGGTCATCACCCACGCCAATGGCGAGCGCGCCTCCGACATGCTGATCTCCGCCCACCGGGCGGCGCAGGCGCGCTTCCCGAAAGCGAAGGATCTCCGCCCCGTCCTCATCCACGGCCAGTTCCTGCGCGAGGACCAGCTCGACAGCTACAAGGCGCTCGGCGTCATCCCCTCGCTCTTCCCGATGCACACCTTCTACTGGGGCGACTGGCACCTCGACCACACCGTCGGCCCGCAGGCGGGCATGAACATCTCGCCCACCGGCTGGGCGCGCAAGCGCGGCATGATCTTCTCCAGCCACCACGATGCGCCGGTCGCCTTCCCGGATTCGATGCGCGTGCTCGACGCCACCGTCACCCGCCGCGCCCGCGGCTCGGGCCGCATCGTCGGCCCCGATCAGCGGGTCGATGTCATCACCGCGCTGAAGGCCATGACGATCTGGCCGGCGTACCACCACTTTGAAGAGAAGACGAAGGGCAGCCTGGAGCGCGGCAAGCTGGCCGACTTCGCCATCCTGTCGAAGGACCCGACCGCGGTCGAGCCGACCACCATTGCCGACATCAAGGTCACCGAGACGGTCAAGGAAGGCAAGACGATCTTCCGGCTCGAGCCCGGCGCACGGGCGGACCGCGGAGTGCCCGACATCACCCCGCTGCTGGTGGCATTCGGCGGGCATCGCGGGGCGTCGACGATGGCTG
>CAVQWK010000004.1:0-13912 GCA_963717575.1 uncultured beta proteobacterium
TGCTCGACGACAAGGGCCGTGCCGAAGAGCTTCGCCGCTCGCGCGAAATCATCGCGGCCGACTGCCGCTGAGCATGGGTCGGTCGCTTCAGGCGCCGGCGAGGCGCTCCTTGTGCCGCTGGTAGCGCTGTCGGCGTGCCTCCTTGGGGTCGACCGTGAGCGGCCGGTAGATCTCGACCCGGTCGCGGTCGCGCAAGGGCGACTCCGCATCGCGCACCCGGCCCCACACCCCCACGCGCAGTGCCTCGGGCGCCAGGCCATGGCGCGCCTGCAGTCCGCTGGCGCGCAGCGCATCGGCCACCGTGCTGCCTGCGGGCAGCGTCACCGTCACCAGGTCGGTCACCCCCGGGCGTGGGCAATAGACGACCTCGACGCGCAGACCCGCGGTCGCTTCAGCGGACGCCATAGACGTCCTCGGCGCGCCGGACGAAGGATTCGACGAAGGTGTTGGCCACCTTGTCGAACACGGGGCTGACGACCACCTCCAGCGCCTTGCTGGCAAAGGCGTAACGCAGGTCGAACTCGATCCTGCAGGCCTGCTCCTCGCTGCCCGGGCGGCCGAGCGGGCGAAAGTGCCAGGTGCCGTCGAGCAGCGAAAACGGTCCGTCGACCAGCCGCACCGACACCGACTTGTCCGGCTCATGCTGGTTGCGCGTGGTGAAGGCGTGCCGCACGCCCCGGTAGGCCAGCCCCAGGCGGGCGGTGACGCCGTCGTCGTGGCGTTGCAGGACTTCGGCCTTGTCGCACCAGGGCAGGAAAGTCGGATAGTCCTCGATGTCGGTGACCAGTTCGTACATCTCACCCGGCGAGTACCACAGCAGGACCGACTTGTGCACGTGCTTCATACAATGATGGGATTGTAGAAGCGGGCTGCGACCCCATTTCCAGGGACACGATGGCCCACATTGCCGAGAACCGCCGCGCCCGTTACGAGTACAGCATCGAAGAGCAATTCGAGGCAGGCATGGTGCTGGCCGGCTGGGAGGTCAAGGCCATCCGGGCCGGGCAGGTGCAACTCACCGACGGCTATGTGCTGATCCGGGATGGCGAGTTGTTCCTGATCGGCTGCCGCATCAACGCGTTGCGCACCGCCTCCACGCACGTCACGCCCGAGGCCGACCGAACCAAGAAGCTGCTGGTGCACAAGGCCGAGATGCGGCGCCTGATCGGCAAGGTCGAGCAGAAGGGCTTCACCCTGGTGCCGCTGAACCTGCACTACAAGGGAGGCCTCGTGAAGGCGGAGATCGCGCTGGCCAAGGGCAAGGCCCAACACGACAAGCGCAACACCGAAAAGCAGCGCGACTGGGAGCGCGAGCGCGGGCGGCTGATGCGGCACAAGGTATCTGGGGTTAAGGCCTGAGCGCTAGACTCGTCGCCAAGGAGACGCTTCAGATGACCTCAGCGATACCCGCCTCACGGGGCAAGCGCGTATTTCACGATCACGGCATCCTGCCGCGCCGGCGACTCCTGTTTGGTGCCGGGGGAGCCGTGTTCGCGGTCCTGGCCGGCTGCTCCAAGAACGAGGTGGCGGAGCCGGCAGCGTCGAAGTCCGGAGCTGCCGCCCCACCGCCCGAGTCCTCGCGCCAGGCTTATGAGGTGGCATCGCGCGGCACGGGCTTCGTCGTCGGCCAGGCCATGGCGGCACGCAGCGTGCTGGTCTTCTTCGACCCGCAGTGTCCCCATTGCGCGACGCTGTGGGTTGCCGCCAAGCCCTTGCACGACCGCATCCGCATGGTCTGGATGCCGGTGGCCTTCATCAGCCCGTCGTCGGGGCCGCAAGGTTCAGTGATCCTGGCCGCGCAGGACCCCGCGGGCATGATGAACCAGCACGAGTCCTTGCTGGCCAATGGCCAAGGGGGGCTCGCCGTGCCTGGACCGGCCAACCCGGAGCTCCTGGCCAAGATCAAGGCCAATACCGAGCTCTGGCAGAGCCTGAAAGCCGGCAGCGTGCCGCACCTGGTCTACCGCCTCGGTGTCGATGGTCCGTATGGAGTGCAGTCCGGTGGCATGCCCACCGCACAACTGGCGCAACTGCTGCAGCTTTGAGCGCGCTGCGACGCGGTCACCGGCTGCGGGCATCACGACGAAGAGCCGTGCCCTTGCGACACCGCGCGGCGAAGGCGCACCCGGGCAGGCGGCGGCGCGCGACGTCGGCGGCCTTCGCTGCGCGAAGGCTCCCTTGCGCTTCTCGCGCCCGTGGCCCGGCGCAGAACTCACTTCGTTCGCTGCGCTCACTCCGTTCAAACAGCCGCGCCGAGTCAGTCTACGAAGCGCGCTGCGCGCGCGGCCACGGCCGCTGCGATGCTCAGCGCCTCCCACGCGCACCGTCGCCCGCCCGGGTTCGCCTTCGCAGCGGCATCGTGCCTTCTGACGTCACCGCTGCGGTGGCCTCGCGGGGGGTGGTGCCCGGCGGGGGCGACTTCTGGGGCGACGAGAAGCGCAGGGCCGGGGTCGGCGCGCGCAGCGCGCTTCGTGGACTGACTCGCCGCGGCTGTTCGAACGCAGCGAACGCAGTGAGCGCAGTGAGTTCTGCGGCGCGACCCCGGACCGAGCATCGCAGTGGAATCGGCGCGCAGCGCCGATCGCCCCAGCACGAGCCCCCGCCGGGCACCACCTCCCGCGACGCGCGGATGCAGGCATGGAGGGCGACTTTCACCAATACCCGCAACGGGCCTGGGGGCAGGTGCCTTCCTCTCGATCGATCGATCGAAAGTCCGTGTCAGGACAGCGGTTCGAAACGCCCGAGAAAGAAGCGCAGCTCCTTCGGCTCGTAGGTGAAGCGCAGGCCCGCGATCGTGTTCGCTTTCTCCGCCACCTCGATGACGCTCTCGGCGACCACGTCCATGTGGGCCTGCGTGTAGACCCGTCGCGGGATGGTCAGCCGCACCAGTTCGAGCCGGGGCCTGTGGTTCTCGCCGGTCTTCGTATCGCGCCCGGCCGAGACGATGCCCCGCTCCATCGCACGGACACCGGCGTCCACGTACAGCGCCGCCGCCAGCGCCTGCGCCGGGATACTGCTCCTGCGGCACATGGGGCAGGATGCGCCTGGCATCCAGGAACACCGCGTGGCCGCCGATCGGGCGCACGATCGGCACGCCGGCGGCGGCGAGCTTCTCGCCGAGGTATTCGACCTGGCCGACGCGCGCCCGGATGTGGTTGTCGTCGATGCTCTCGCGGATGCCGATGGCCATGGCTTCCATGTCGCGCCCGGCGAGCCCGCCGTAGGTGTGCAGGCCCTCGAAGATGACGATCATGTCGCAGGCGCGGCGGAACAGGTCGTCGTCGTTCATCGCCAGGAAGCCGCCGATGTTGACCAGCGCGTCCTTCTTCGCGCTCATGGTGGCGCCGTCGGTGAGCGAGCAGATCTCGTGCACGATCGACGCCACCGAATGGTCCGCGTAGCCGGGCTCGCGCTGCTGGATGAAATAGGCGTTCTCGGCCACGCGGCGTCATGTCGTGCACGAGAAGCACGCCGTGGCGCGTGCACCAGGCGCGCAGCAACTGGAGGTTGGCCATCGAGACCGGCTGGCCGCCGGCCATGTTGACGCAGGTGGCCAGGCTGACGTACGGGATGCGGTCGGCGCCGACGCGCGCCACCAGCGCGTCGAGCTTGGCCAGGTCGACATTGCCCTTGAACGGGTGCGTGCTCTGCGGGGTCGTGCGCCTCGTCGATGATGACGTCGACGAAGGTGCCGCCGGCCAGTTCCTGGTGCAGCCGGGTGGTGGTGAAGTACATGTTCCCGGGCACGTGGTCCCCCGGTTTGATGAGCAGCTTGGACAGGATGTGCTCGGCCCCGCGCCCCTGGTGGGTGGGCACCATGTGGCGATAGCCGTAGCACTCGCGCACCGTTGCTTCGAGGTGGTAGAAGTTGGCGCTGCCGGCGTAGGCCTCGTCGCCGAGCATCATGCCGGCCCATTGCCGGTCGCTCATGGCCGAGATGCCGGAGTCGGTCAGCAGGTCGATGTAGACGTCTTCCGAACGCAGCAGGAAGGTGTTGTAGCCGGCCTCGACGATGGCGCGCTGGCGCTCTTCGAGCGTGGTGGTCTTGAGCAGTTCCACCATCTTGATCTTGTAGGGCTCGGCCCAGGAACGGCGGCGGGGCGCGGTGCTTGCAGGCATGTCGTCTCCACAGAAACGGATCGTTGTCGATCCTTCAACGGGGCTGAGTCTGTGGCTGGGATGAAGCGGCAGCCACAGGCGGCGCGGCATTTCATCCCTTACCGGCTTGCGCCGATAAGTGACCGTGGAGGCGACTCTACCGGCGGCAGGCCCGATCGGATTTGCTCTTGCTCAAGAAACCGCAGCCCTCACGACACAGGTCGGCCCCGGGCGGTTCAGGCCTGCCAGACGCCATAGCCGGCTTCCCGCAGCCCGATGGCGAGCTCGACCTCCATCTCCCGCGCCGCCTCGTAGGGCATCGGGTTGTAGACCTCGTACAGCGCCGGCACCAGGCGCAGGCCGTACTCCAGCACGAAGCGGTTGGCCTGGATGCCGGCCTTGTGCTTGTCGAATCGCGAGTCGGGATCCAGACCGGTCATGCCGACGTAGACGAAGGGCTTGCCGAGCTGGTAATCCGGGTTGGCATGTGCGGAAGCGCGCCTCGTTCCACACGCGGTCGGACAGCTCGACCACGTAGACGTGGTGGTGGTGTCGACGTTCACGGCGGGCGCGCATGGGTCCCGTCAGTCTAGGCCACGACCGCACGCCGTTCACCCGGACGTCGCACCCCGGGTGCGGGTGCCGGTTGTTCGGGCGGGTTCGGCACCGATGGCGCGCAGCCGGCCTGAAGTCGTACGATCGCACCGAGGAGGATCAGGATGCACCCGACGCCGCAGCCGCTTCGTTTGCACGTGCCCGAGCCGACGGGGCGCCCGGGTCATGCGACCGACTTCTCCTACCTGCACTTGTCGCCTGCCGGCGCGATCCGGCGCCCGGACGTGGACGCGTCGCCGGCCAGCACCGCCGATCTCGCCTTCACGCTGGTGCGCGTGCTCGACGACGATGGCCAGGCCGTGGGCCCCTGGGCGCCGCCGACCGACGCGCCGCTGCTGCGCCGAGGGCTGCGCGCGATGATGAAGACGCGCGCCTTCGACGCCAAGATGCTGATCGCGCAGCGGCAGAAGAAGATCTCCTTCTACATGCAATGCCTGGGCGAAGAGGCGATCGCCACCGCCCACGCGCTGACGCTCCAGCCCGGCGACATGTGCTTCCCCACCTATCGCCAGCAGGGCCTGCTGCTGGCGCGCGACGACGTGCCGATGGCCGAACTGATGTGCCAGTTGATGAGCAACGAGCGCGATCCCATGAAGGGGCGGCAGTTGCCGGTGATGTACTCGTACAAGCGGGCCGGGTTCTTCTCGATCAGTGGCAACCTGGCCACGCAGTTCATCCAGGCGGTCGGCTGGGGCATGGCCTCGGCGATCAAGGGCGACACCAAGATCGCTTCGGCCTGGATCGGCGACGGCGCCACGGCCGAGTCCGACTTCCACACCGCGTTGACCTTCGCCCATGTCTACCGTGCGCCGGTGATCCTGAACGTGGTCAACAACCAGTGGGCGATCTCGACCTTCCAGGCCATCGCCGGCGGCGAGGCCACGACCTTTGCCGCGCGCGGCGTGGGGTGCGGCATCGCGGCGCTGCGCGTCGACGGCAACGACTTCCTCGCCGTGCTGGCGGCGTCACGCTGGGCCGCCGAGCGCGCGCGCAGCAACCTGGGGCCGACGCTGATCGAGTGGCTCACCTACCGCGCCGGCGCGCATTCGACCTCCGACGACCCGTCGCGGTACCGCCCGGCCGACGACTGGCAGCACTTCCCGCTCGGCGATCCGATCGCGCGGCTCAAGCAGCACCTGGTTCGCCTGGGCGCCTGGTCCGACGAAGAGCACGAGCGGGTGCAGAAGGAGCTCGAGGCCGAGGTCGCCGCGGCGCTCAAGGAGGCCGAGAGGTACGGCGGCACGCTGATCGACGGCCACGTGCCGCCGATCGAAACCATGTTCGAAGGCGTCTACAGGGACATGCCGCCGCACCTGCAGGACCAGTTGCGCCAGGCGCGCCAGGCGGTCGACAGCCCCCACGATGCTTCGCTCGCGTCACCCGAGAGCGCACCAGCGGGGGGCCGGACATGACCCGCATGACCATGATCCAGGCGCTGCGCTCCGCGATGGACGTCATGCTGGAGCGCGACCCCGATGTCGTCGTCTATGGCCAGGACGTCGGCTACTTCGGCGGCGTGTTCCGATGCACCGAGGGGCTGCAGGCCAAGCACGGCCGCTCGCGCGTCTTCGACGCACCCATCTCGGAGGGCGGCATCGTCGGCTCGGCGATCGGCATGGCCGCCTACGGCCTGCGCCCGGTGGTGGAGGTGCAGTTCGCCGACTATTTCTACCCGGCGTCCGACCAGATCGTGTCCGAGGCGGCGCGCCTGCGCTACCGCTCGGCGGGTGACTTCACCGCGCCCCTCACGATCCGCATGCCGTGCGGGGGCGGCATCTACGGCGGGCAGACGCACAGCCAGAGCCCGGAGGCGTTGTTCACGCACGTCTGCGGCCTGCGCACGGTGATGCCCAGCAATCCCTACGATGCCAAGGGCTTGCTGATCGCCTCGATCGAGAACGACGATCCGGTGATCTTTCTCGAACCCAAGAGGCTCTACAACGGCCCGTTCGACGGCCACCACGACCGGCCCGTCGTGCCATGGGCGCAGCACGAGCTGGGTGAAGTGCCCGAAGGCCACTACACCGTTCCCCTGGACACCGCGAAGGTGTTCCGACCCGGCACCGACCTGACCGTGCTGACCTACGGCACGATGGTCTTCGTGTCGGAGGCTGCAACGGCCGAGACCGGGATCGACGCCGAGATCATCGACCTGCGAACGCTGTGGCCGCTGGACCTGCCGGCCATCGTGGCGTCGGTCCGCAAGACCCGGCGCTGCGTCATCGTGCACGAGGCCACCCGGACCAGCGGTTTCGGAGCCGAGCTCGCGGCCCTGGTGCAGGAGCATTGTTTCTACCACCTCGAGGCGCCCATCGAGCGGGTGACCGGGTGGGACACGCCGTATCCCCATGCGCTGGAATGGGCCTACTTTCCCGGCCCGGCACGCGTGGCGGCAGCGCTGCGCCGTGCGATGGAGACCTGACATGACCGGCATCCGTGTGATCAAGGTGCCCGATGTCGGCGAAGGCATTGCCGAGGTCGAACTCGTGGCCTGGCACGTGAAGCCCGGCGATGTGGTGGCCGAGGACCAGGGGCTGGCCGACGTGATGACCGACAAGGCCAGCGTCGAGATCCCGTCGCCCGTGGCCGGCCGCGTGCTGGCGCTGGGGGGCGAGGTGGGGCAGATGCTGGCCGTCGGCGCCGATCTGATCCGCATCGAGACGGCCGGCGCGGGCCTGCGCCGGCGGCGGCGTCCTCGCCGGTGCCGCCGGCCGTGCAGGCCGCGGCCACCGCGCGCCGCCCCATGGACGCGCAGGCGCCGCAGGCACCGCAGGCACCGCACGGCCGCGCTGGCACGCGCCGCTCCGGCCCGCCGGCCCGCCGCGGGGCCCTCGGCGCGTCGTCAGGCCGCCCGATCGCCTCGCCCGCGTTGCGCCGGCGGGCCTGGGAGCTCGGCATCGACCTGAAGGACGTGTCCGCGAGCGGCAGCGCTGGCCGCATCATGCAGGCGGATCTGGACGCCCACGTTGCCGCCCATGGCGCAGGGACACCGGGCGCCGCGCACGATGTCGAGCGCAACGACGAGCAAGCCCTGCCGGTGATCGGCCTGCGACGGCGCATCGCGTTGCAGATGCAGGAGTCCAAGCGCCGGATCCCGCACTTCAGCTACGTCGAGGAGATCGACGTCACCGAACTCGAAGGCCTGCGCGCGGCACTGAATGCGAAGTGGAGCGCCGAGCGCGGGCGCCTGACGCTGCTGCCGCTGCTGATGCGAGCGCTGGTGCTGGCGGTGCGCGAGTTTCCGCAGGTCAACGCCCGCTTCGACGACGAGGTGGGCGTCGTCACCCGATACGGCGCCGTGCACATCGGCATCGCCACCGACACCCGGCACGGCCTGGTGGTGCCGGTGGTGCGGCATGCCGAGGCCCGCACCGTGTGGTCGATGGCCGCAGAGATGGCGCGCCTGGCCGATGCCGCGCGGCTGGGCCGGGCGACCCGTGCGGAACTGAGCGGCTCGACGATCACGATCAGCAGCCTCGGCGCGCTCGGCGGCATCGTCTCGACGCCGGTCATCAACCGCCCCGAGGTGGCGATCGTCGCGGTCAACCGCATCGTCGAGAGGCCGATGGCGCGTGGCGGCGCCATCGTGCTGCGCCAGGTCATGAACCTGTCGTCCTCGTTCGACCACCGCGTCGTCGATGGCATCGACGCCGCGCGCTTCGTGCAGGCGATGCGAACCGTACTCGAAGCGCCGGCGCTGCTGTTCGCCGAATAGCGGGCAGGGCGTCGGCGTTCCGGCTCCCGCTTGCCGGAGACGCCGTCAATTCGACTCAGGGCATCGCCAGGCGCATCGGGATGCGGCGCCGGCCGAAGCCCTCGGCGGCGGCACCGAAGCGCCCCGCCACCGCCGTGCCGCAATGCGGGCAGGCGCCCTGCGCGTCGAGCGCGTACTGCGTGATGTCGTGCCAATCGCGGCGGATCAAGGCCTCGCCGCAGCCGGGGCAGAAGGTGGTGCCGCCCTCGCGGTCGTGCACGTTGCCGGTGTAGACGTGATGCAGGCCCTGCGCCAGCCCGATCTCGCGCGCGCGGCGCAGCGTCGAAGGCGGCGTCGGCTCCGCGTCCGTCATGCGGTAGTCCGGGTGGAAGGCCGTGAAATGCAGGGGCACATCGGGGCCGAGCCGCTCGGCCACCCAGCGCGTCAGCGCCTCGATCTCGGGGCTGCTGTCGTTGGCGCCGGGGATCAGCAGCGTCGTGATCTCGAGCCAGCAGGTGGTCTCGTGGTGGATGTACTCCAGCGTTTCGAGCACGGGCGCCAGGTGGGCGCCGGTCTGCTGGAAGTAGAACGCCTCGGTGAAGCCCTTCAGGTCGACATTGGCGGCATCCATCTTGGCGTAGAAGGCGCGCCGCGGCGCATCGTGCATGTAGCCCGCGGTCACCGCCACCGTCTGGACGCCGAGCGCATGGCAGGCGTCGGCGGTGTCCATCGCGTACTCGGCAAAGATCACCGGATCGTTGTAGGTGAAGGCCACGCTGCGGCATTCGCTGCCGGCGGCCGCCTCGGCGATGCGCTCGGGCGAGGCCTGGTCCATCAGGCGATCCATCTCGCGGCTCTTCGAGATGTCCCAGTTCTGGCAGAACTTGCACGCCAGGTTGCAGCCCGCGGTGCCGAACGAGAAGCACGCGGCTGCCCGGGTAGAAGTGGTTCAGCGGCTTCTTCTCGATCGGGTCGATGCAGAAGCCCGAACTGCGGCCGTAGGTCGTGAGCACCATCTCGTCGCCCTGGCGCGCGCGCACGAAGCACAGGCCGCGCTGGCCGTCGTGCAGCCGGCAGTCGCGCGGGCAGAGGTCGCACTGCAGGCGGCCATCGTCGAGGGCGTGCCACCAGGATGCCGGGCGCACGGTCTCCAGGGTCTTGTCAGGGGCGGTCATGCGGCCTCCGACGATGCTTCGCAGGCGAAGTGACAGACACCGTAGCGCTGCAATTTCAGGTCGGCGGCCCAGAAATCGGCCGGCAGGCCGGCCTTGCGCAGCAGCGCGGCCAGAAAGGCCTCCGGCTCGGGCAATTGCTGCCAGACCTGCGGCAGGAAGGTCGCGCGGCGCTCGTACCACTCGAGGATCACGCCGTCCACGCCCGGCCGCAGGTGACGCAGGGCGTCCGCGCGGGTGGGCGTGGCCGGCAACGGCTCGGGCGCGTCGAGCAACGAGACTTCGATGCGCAGGCCCTGCCATTCGTGCGCCTGCAATGGGTCGAAGCGCGGGTCGCCGAAGGCCGCGGCGGCGGCGTTGCGGCGCACGTCGTCCTCCAGCGGCGCCACCGCCTCGAGGCGGCCGATGCAGCCGCGCAACTCGCCGGCGGCGTCGTGCAGGGTCACGAAGGTGGCACCGGCGCTCGCCAGCGCCGGGTGCTCCGGCTCGGGCTGGCGTGCCATCCCCAGTGCCGCGGCGATGGTGTTGCGGGCGCGGCTGAGCAGCGCGGCGCCGAGTCGTGTCTCATCGTCGTCGTCGGTGGTCTCCTCGAGCGGTGCCGTCAGCGCCAGGGCGGCATATCCCACGACGCGCCGACGGTCACCCGCGGTATCGCCGGAGTTGCGCAGGTCGAGCAGTTCGGCTTGCAGGCCGTGCTGGCGCGCTGCCGCGAGGGCGCCGTTGAGCGCATGAGCGCCGCAGGCTTCGTACGGGTCGAGGTCGGTCGCCAGGTCGACGATGCGCGCCACCGTCGTGCGGTCGGTCGCGCAGGCGTCCGCGTAGGGCAGGTAGTGCGACAGATCGGAACTGACCACGATCAGCGTCTCGTCGCCGCCCCACAGGCGCTCGACCACCTCGGCCACCTCGTCCCGTGCTGGCGTCGCCCACGGCCAGCGGCATCAAGGCAAACGAGGTGCCGAGCACGGTCTGCAGGAAGGGCAACTGGACCTCCAGCGAATGCTCGAGGGCGTGCACCCGATCATCCGGCACCACCTGCGGCAGGTCGGCCAGCGCTTCGCGCGCCTGGCGGTCGATGGACACGCGACCGAGCGGCGTTTCGAAGGCATCGACGGTGGGCACGGCCAGACCGCGCACCGCCACGCGGTGGGCGGGGCCCAGCAGCACCACGCGCCGGATCCGCGCGGCCCAAGCGGCGAGGCGCGCATACGCGCGACCCGCCACGGGCCCGGAGTAGACATAGCCGGCATGCGGCACGATCAGCAGCTTGGGCGGCAGGCCCGAACCCGCGGTCGTCGCGCTCACCCAGGCAAGTCCGCACCTGCGCGTGCAGACCCGCCTGATCTCCCGGATAGAACGTCCCCGCTACGGCGGCCGGTCGGACTGAAAGCATAAGTCACCCCCTTGAGGGTGTATCTATGTCCGCCCGGGCCCTTGTCAAGCCGGCGAATGGAGGGAACTGTCTTGAAGTGTGCCGGTCCGGCTGTCGGGTCGATGCGGCCGCTCGGGGTCGCGTCCGCCCGCCCGATGCCGGGCGCGGTTCGAACACGGCCAGCTATCCGGTGAACGCCAGCGCCAGTTGCGGAAAGATCACCACCAGCACGAGCACCAGCGCATCACCCCGACGAAGGGCAAGGCGCCGGCGAAGATCGTCTCGATCCCGACTCGCGGGTCGTTCAGCGTCGCCTTCACGGTGAAGACCGAGATGCCGAAGGGCGGCGTCAGCAGACCCATCTCGACCGCGATGATGGTGACGATGCCGAAGTGGATCAGGTCGAAGCCCATGGCCGCCGCGATGGGCGCGCCGATCGGGACCATGATCAGCAGGATCGAGGTGCTGTCCAGGATCATGCCCATCAGCAGGACGATCACGACGAACACCAGCAGGAAGCCGTAGGGCCCCAGGCCCGAGGTGCTCGCACCATCTCGCCGATCGCCTGCGGCACGCCGGCCATGGACAGCATGCGGCGAATAGAGACCCGCCGCGATCAGCAGGAACAGGATGGCGGCCGAGACCAGCCCGGTCTCCTGCAGCACGCGCCAGAACTGCGATCCGCTCGAGGCGGCGGCGCACGCAGGGCAATCACCAGCGCGCCGGCCGCGCCGACGCGCGCCCGCCTCGGTCGGCGTGAAGAAGCCGCGTATAGAGGCCGCCGAGGATCAGCAGCGACCAGCGCCAAGATCGGCACGGACTTCGCCGCCATCTCGCCGCGGTCAGGACGCGCTCGGCGCTTCGGGTCAGGGCCAGTTCGCGCTGACGCCCAGGTCGATCCCGCGCCGGAGAGAAGGCGGCCGTCAGCCAGATCATCGACCACGAAGCCGAGCGCGATGATCATGCCCGGGATGCACGCCGGCGAGGAACATCGTGCCGATCGAGACCTCGGCCAGCACGCCGTAGACGATCATCAGCAGGCAGGGCGGGATCAGCATGCCGAGGATGGAACTGCCCGGCGACCGTGCCGGCGGCGAAGCGCATGCGTGTAGCCGTGGCGCACCATCTCGGGCACCGCGACCTTGGTGAAGACCGCGGCCGAGGCGATCGACACGCCGGTGACCGCGGCGAAGACCGCGTTGGCGCCGACCGTCGCCATGCCCAAGCCCGCCGCGCACGCGCCGCAGCAGGGCCTGCGGCGACCTCGAAGGTGTCCTTGCCCGACGTTCGGAGATGCTGACCAGCAGGCCCATCAGCACGAACAGCGGGATGGTGGCGAAGATGTAGTCCTGGCATGCCGTAATAGGTCGACAGGTACAGCAGGCGGAAGGCCAGTCTGGAGTTGTCGCGCATCAGCCAGACGCCGGCGAATCCGGTCCCGATCAGGGCCACGGCGATCGGCACGCCCGAGCAGGATCGAAGCAGACCATCGCTCCGATCAGCAAGCCGCCATGCCGAGCTCGGTCATGTGGCGGCTCCCATGGGCTCGCTCTTGCGGCGGAGCAGTTCGGGCACGGCATCAGGTAGCGCTGCAGAGGCCAGCAGCGCCAGCCGGCCGACGAGCAGATCGCGCGCGGAAGGGCCAGGTCGGCACGGTGAAGACGCCCTGCACGCCGAAGAACTCGTTGCCCGACCAGGCCGCCATCCACTCGGGCCACGAGATGAAAGCGAGCGCGGCGAACAGCAGCGCGCCGATGAGGGCGAAGGCGACTTCAAGGACGGGTCACGGCGCGGGGCGACCGCCGCGCCAGGAGGCGCAGAAGGAAATCGCTGCGGGTCATCTTGCCCGACAGGATGGCCGCGGCGAGTTGCAGGAAGACGATCGCAGCCACCGATCGAGCGGCAAATTCCGCCACGCCGGTGATCGGGCTGTCGAGGAAGTTGCGGCCGACCACATCGGCCACCACGAGGAACATCAGGAAGAAGATCCACAAGGTTCCGATGGCGGCCAGGACGTTGGCCAGACGGCGGAACGGATGGCGCTGGGATTCAGGCGCCACGCTGTGAAAGCCCGGGTCGTCTGGTTCGTGGTTCACGAGTCACCTGATGCGGTTGTACGGAAACAAGGGGGTGCCACGCCCCTGGGTGGACACCGTGCGGCCGCACCCTGCTGCACCGAGCATGAGGCGCGGCCGCACGGTGCCGGGGTCAGCGGGCCTGGGCGTCCCAGTCGCGCAGCGGCTTCACGCCGCGGGCGCGCAACTCGTCGAAGTAGGCCTTCAGCACGGCCTTGCCCTGATCGCCGTTGGATTGCAGCCAGGGGGCCACGATGTTGGGCAGGGTGTTGACCCACTTCGCCTTCTCGGCCTGCGGCAGGTCGGTGATCTGCAGGCCGGCCTTCTTCATCGTCTCCAGCGCGGCCTCGGCGGTGCGTGTCACGTGCTTGCCGTGCGCCACCGAGGTCGCCTTGCCGGCCTTGAGCATCGCCTCCTGCACTTCCTTGGGCAGGCCGTCGAAGAACTTCTTGTTGGCGGCCACGCTGCCGGAGTACATGGCGCCGATGTCGACGCGGGTGAGGTGCTTGGCCACCTCGTAGACGCGGGCCGGACCGATGCCGCTGGCGAACGACAGGGCGCCCTCGGTGACCCCGGTCTGGATGTTGGTGTAGTAGGTGGTGAGCGCGCCATCGACCGGCGTGGCACCGGTGTCCCGCAGCCAGTTGGCCGAGGTGCCCGGGGCGTTGATGCGGCGGTTCTTCAGGCTCTGCAGCGTCTGCACCGGGAAGGTGGCGTAGACGTCGTAGCTGTCCGTGATCAGTGACGACAGCGGCACCATGTTCTGCGCCGCCCAGCTGTTGCGCAGTGCCGGCACCTCCGCGTTGAGCTTGTCGAAAATCTCGATCAGCATCTCGTGGTTGGTGGTGGCGAACGGGGTGAAGTAATACCAGAATTCGTCGAGTAGACG
>CAVQWK010000005.1:0-62128 GCA_963717575.1 uncultured beta proteobacterium
GCCGTCGGCCGGCAGCTGCCGGGTTGTGTTCGCTGGCGCACGGTGGCCAGCCCTCCGAAGCGCGAGTATGGACACCTTGTGTCGCGCGACGGGGGTGACGTGATGGGAGTCTTCAACTTCGGCGATCCGGCGAACCGTCGCCCGGGCTGGATTGCTGCGCCTTGGCCCAAGCACCGCGGTGTCGGCACCGTCGTCAGGCCCGGGCACAACCCCGCCGTGAAGCCGGTGGAGTCCACACCCGCCGACCGCGGACCGCGCGTCCTGGTCGTCGACGACAACCCAGTCCATCGGATGTTGGCGTCGGAGATGCTCGCCCTCTGGGGCATCCGCCCGCTGCTGGCGATGGACGGCAGCGAGGCGGTGACCCTGGCGTGCGAACTCCCCCTGGAGCTCATCCTGATGGATCTCCAGATGCCCGTGCTCGACGGTCTGGGGGCGACGCGGCAGATCAGGCGCTTCGAGCTCGAACGAGCCCGTCCGCGTGTTCCCATCGTCGCCTACACCGCGGGCGTGTTCGGCACCGATCGCATGCGCCTGCAGGACTTCGGCCTGGATGGCGTGCTGGGGAAACCGTGCGAAGCGCACGAGTTGCATGAGTGTCTGTTGCGATGGTGTCCGGCGATCACCGTCCCCGCATCGCCGCCGCCCCCTTGCTGACCTGCACCCTGGCCCCGGTCTGGGCTGCGCCGATGCCGAAGGGCCGCCCGTGACACCGTTGGCCCGCGCCGCCGGGCTCGTCGTGTCGGCCTTGCTGTGGCTGGCGGCCTGCGGCGAATCCGCCACGCTGCCGCTGGCAGCCGGCACCGGGCCGCGACCCGAGTTGCCGCCGCCGCGGGCCGCGTGGCTGCCCACCGTGCACATCGCGCCCGCCGTGGGCTGGCCGGCCGGGGCGACGCCCGTGCCTGCACCCGGCTTGCAGGTGCAGGCCTTCGCCGCTGGGTTGGAACACCCGCGCTGGCTGCTGGTGCTGCCCAATGGCGACGTGCTGGTCGCCGAGACCAATGGCCCGCCGCGGCCCGAAGATGCGACCGGCCTGCGCGGCTGGGTCATGGGGCTGGTGATGCGGCGCGCCGGCGCCGCGGCGCCCAGCGCCAACCGCATCACGCTGTTGCGCGACGCCGATGGCGACGGCACGGCCGAATTGCGCACCGTGTTGCTGGAAGGGCTGAATTCACCCTTCGGCATGGCGCTCGTCGGCGAGAACCTGTATGTCGCCAACACCGACGCCGTGTTGCGCTTTCCGTACCGCAGCGGCCAGACCACCATCACCGCCCCCGGCGTGGTTGTCGCCCCGCTGCCGGCCGGGCCGATCAACCACCACTGGACGAAGAATCTGCTGGCCAGCGCCGACGGGCAGCAGCTCTACGTCACCGTGGGCTCGAACAGCAACGTCGCCGAGCGCGGCCTGCCCGCCGAGGCCGGCCGCGCCGGCGTATGGCGGCTCGACCTGGCCACCGGCACGCTGCGCCCGTTCGCCACCGGGCTGCGCAATCCGAACGGGCTGGCGCTGGAGCCGGCCACGGGCGCGCTGTGGACGGTGGTCAACGAGCGCGACGAACTCGGCCCCGACCTCGCACCCGATTACCTCGCCGCCCTGCCCGACGGTGCCTTCTTCGGCTGGCCGTGGAGCTACTGGGGCAGCCATGTCGACGAGCGCGTGCAGCCGGCCGACGCGGCGGCCGTGGCGCGCGCACGCGTCCCCGACTACGCCCTGGGCTCGCACGTCGCACCGCTGGGCCTGGCCTGGGCTGGCGGCAATGCGCTGCCGCGGCGTTCGCACAGGGCATGTTCGTCGGCCTGCACGGCTCCTGGAACCGACGCCCGCGCAGCGGCTACCAGGTGGTCTTCGTGCCCTTCGCCGCCGGCCGACCGACCGGCGCCGTGCCGGTGGAGGTGCTCGGCGGCTTCGTCGATGCCGACGGGCAGGCCAACGGCCGCCCCGTCGGCGTGGCACTGGACCGCACGGGCGCGTTGCTGGTGGCCGACGACGTCGGCAACAGTGTCTGGCGCGTCAGCGCGCGGCGCTGAATCACGGTCAGCGCGCGGCGCTGACTCACATCCACCCCTCAGGAGAACGACATGTTGATCCGCCCATCGAAAACCCCGCCGGCCCACCCGGCGAAGACAGCCGACGAACCGGCGCGCACGCTGGCGCAGGAGAAGTCCGACTTCACGGCCGAAGGCTCGCCGCCGCCGGGTCAGGTGGCCGGCGCGGTCCCGATGCTGCCGGCGGACGAACCCGTTCCGCTGCCGCCCGGCACACCGTCGAAGGGCGCAGCCCCCGGTCGCCGCCAGCCACCGTCGCCTGCAGGGCCTGTCCGCCGCGGGAGCAAGCGCAACCCGGCTGCCTGGCGCGGACACGGTTGATCACGAAGACGGGAAGGACACCATGCACCACGTCACTGCGACAGACAAGACCCGGCTCTACGTCAAGGACTGGGGCTCGGGCCGACCCGTGATCCTGATTCATGGCTGGCCGCTGTCGGCCGACAGCTGGGACGATCAGGCCCTGGCCATCGCCGACGCCGGCCATCGCGCGATTGCCTATGACCGCCGCGGCTTCGGCCGCTCGTCACAGCCCTGGACCGGCTACGACTACGACACGCTCGCCGACGACCTGGCGGCGGTTGTCGAGCAGACCGGCGCGCGCGACGCCGTGCTCGTCGGCTTCTCGATGGGCGGTGGCGAGGTGGCTCGCTACATGTCACGCCACGGCGGCAGGTCGGTGGTGCAGGCGGTCCTCGTGTCTTCGGTGCTGCCGTTCCGGTTGAAGACGGCCGACAACCCGGCCGGCACCGAACAGGCCGCCTTCGACAAGACGGCCCTCGCGCTCAACGAGGACCGGCCCAAGTTTCTTGCCGGCTTCTTCCGAACCTTCTTCGGCGTCGACACGGCCCGGGACCCGGTCAGCGACGAACTGCTGGCATGGGCGCGCGGCGTCGCGCTGCAGGCCGGCCTGAAGGCCACGCTGGACTGCCTGAAGTCGTTTTCGAGCACCGACTTCCGCCCTGACCTGGCCGCGTTCAAGGTGCCGACGCTCATCATCCACGGCACCGAGGACAAGACGGTGCCGATCGACGCCTCGAGCCGGGCCGCGGCGAAGGGCATCAAGAACAGCACGCTCGTCGAATACGACGGAGCGCCGCATGGCTTGTTTGCGACCCACAAGCGTCGGCTGACCAAGGACCTGCTCGACTTTCTCGGGCGGTGAGCGGCGGCGTCCCCGGTGATTGCCAAACAAGGAGCAGCGATGCCGATTGAGCCGCGTCTGCATCGCGTGCCCCGCGATCTGGCGGACCGCTTCGCGCTGGGCTTGACCCGCCTGCTGCGCTTCTTCGCCGACACCTTCTTTGCCAAACGCTACGGCCACCGGGCGATCGTCCTCGAGACGGTGGCGGCCGTGCCCGGCATGGTGGGCGCGATGGCCACCCACCTGCAATGCCTGCGTCGCATGGTCGACGACGAGGGCTGGATCCGCACGCTGATGGAGGAGGCCGAGAACGAGCGCATGCACCTCATGACCTTCATCGAGGTCGCCCGGCCCACCGCACTGGAGCGGCTGATCATCCTGCTCGCGCAGTGGATCTTCTAGGTCGGCTTCTTCCTGCTGTACCTCGTCTCGCGCCGCACGGCGCACCGACTGGTCGGCTATTTCGAGGAGGAGGCGGTCCTCAGCTACACGCAGTACCTGGAGGAAATCGATGCCGGTCGCATGCCCAACGTCGCGGCCCCGGCGATTGCGAGGCGGTACTGGAAGCTGGCGGAAGACGCGACGCTGCGCGACGTGGTCATCGTGGTGCGCGCAGACGAAGCCCATCACCGCGACGTCAACCACGGGTTGGCCGACCAGCTGTCCGGTCAGCCGGCTGACCCGGCCCCGTTGACCAGCGACCACCCATCCCGGATCGAGTGACTGCGCTCGGCCATCACTCCGTGTCCGGCGGGCTGCGCGCCATCTACGTGGCAGTCGCCCGACGCGGTGCAGACGCGACGCGCTGCATCATCCAAGGTGCGGAATTGCCTGGCGGCGAAGGCCCATGCCATGCGCGACGCGTCGGGCCCGTGAACGTCGCTGAAGGGCTGGTTGCTTGCGCCACCGCTCCAGGCATGGGCCAGGCCTTCCACGACCACCAGCGTGGCCACCGTGCAGCCCCTGCGCTTGAAGTCCATGACCGACATCGGATAGCGCCGACCCCGCTGCAGCTGGCGGGCGGCGCCCGCCCGCGCCCCCGCCGCCTGTGCCCAGACGCGGACCGCGGCCTGGCCGTTGTGCGGCGAGACCACGGCGTCGGCGTCACCGTGGATCACCAGCAGGGGCGGCCAATCCGCCACCATCGTGCCTGGACTTGCCGCCAGCGGCAGGGTCGCGCGCTTGCCGTGCATGGCGCCCAGTGCGGACAGGGTGGAATGCGCCGTGCCGGGAGGAATCCCCGAGTGCATGACCAGGGCCTTGAAGCGGTCGGGATGCCTCGTGACCAGCAAGGCCGCCATGCTGGCACCCGCGGAGAGGCCGGCGACAGCCACCCGCGCGCTGTCCACCGGGTGCAGCAGGCACACCTGGTCGATGGCCTTCATGATCAAGGCCGCCTCGCCGTAGGCGCGGCCGGTGTCGGTGTCGTACCAGTTCCAGCAGCCCTGGCCATTGGCGAGCCGGTCCTGTTCCGGATACAGCACCAGGAAGCGCTCGCGCATGTGCCACGCGATTCATGCGCGTACTGGCGGCGAAGCTGTTGGCGTCCTGGCCGCAGCCATGCAGCATCACCATCAAGGGCAGACGTTCGCCCGGCCCGACACCCGGCGGACGATAGAGCCGGAAGCGCCTGGCGCCAGTCGCGCCGATCGTGACACCCGGGATCCAGGCGCCCGCACCCGGCGGCGGCGAGCGCTGGGCTGCCGTGGGTTTCAGGGCCTTGGAAAGTGCACGCGTTCCGGCTGCAGTGGCCATGCGCGTCATGCCGACGAGTTGGCGCTCGAAGATCCTGGCCCAGGCGGACGTGCGCATTCGCTTCCTCATTCCGCGCAGTGTGGGCAGGTCGCCGCCAAGCCTCTGTGCGCTGCCGTCCACATCAGAACGAGTGGCCCATGGCTTTCGTGCGATCGGGCACGACCGGGCGCACCACATGGGACCGTGGCCAGATGGGCGAGTCGCAGCGCAGACGCTCATAGGCCTGCTGCACGACGCTGTAGCACTCGCAGCTGTGTGCTTCCAGCCCGCGCCGGTCGAGCACCTGCATGCGCCCGCGGCGGTAGCGGATGAGGCCCGCGCGCTGCAACTTCAGTGCCGCATCCGTCATGCCTTCGCGCCGCACGCCCAGCATGCCCGCGATGCGTTCGTGCGTGATCCGCATCTCGTCGCCGACCTGCCGGTCCAGGTGCTGCAGCAGCCAGCGGCACAGCTGCGGGCCCAGCGCATGGTGCCGGTTGCAGGCCGAGCTCTGTGCCATGTGCGTGAAGAGCGCCTGGGTGTAGCGCAGCAGTTGCTGCATCACCGGCTCGGAGTCGCGCGCCAGGTCGGCGATGTCGCGCGCGCCCATGCGCCAGGCCAGGCCCGGGCGCTGCACGACGGCGCTGCTCAGCGCCTTGCCGCCGCCCATGAAGGCGCACACGCCGACCACGCCTTCGCGGCCGACCACGGCCACCTCGGCGCAGGCGCCGTCCATGCAGCGGCGAGACCAGCGAGACGACGGCTGTGACCGGAAAGTGCACATGGCGCAGCACCGTGCCGGCCTCGTAGAGCATGGCGCCGGCGGCCAGCTCCACGGGCTCGAGCTGCGATGCAGGATATCGGCGACCTCGGGCGGCAGCGAGGCCAGCAACTGGTTGTTCGGGGCAGGCTGTGCAGGATGTGCTCAAGGTGGGTCGTCTCGTGGATGACCCTGGGGTCGACGGGACGGAATCTAGGGCCCGGCGCGCCGATGCATTATGTCGAAAGACATAGGCCGCGCGCGTCGCCAGCGCGCTCGGCCGACCACCGGCGATCAGACCAGCGGGCGCGCCGGCGGGCGGCCGTCGCCGTAGAGGTCGGCCAGCCGGGCCATCGCCTTCACGTCGCGCAGGTACAGGCGGCCGTCGGCGATGCGGTGCAGGCCGCGCCGTTCGAGCTTGCGCAAGCGTCTTGTTGGTGTGCACCAGTGACAGCCCCAGGCCGTCGGCGATGTGCTGCTGCGTCAGCGGGAACGGCGACCCCGCCGGCGCCTGCGTCGGCCTGCAGCGCGGCGGCGCGCTTGAACAGCAGGATCAGCATCGACGCGATGCGTTCCTCGGCGCTGCGGCGCCCCACCGACAGCAGCGTGTCGTCGACCATCGACTCCTCGTGCGCGGTGAGCCAGGTGACGTTGAAGCCCATCATCGGGCTGCGCCGGTGCAGTTCCCACAGCGCGTCGCGCTGGAAGACGCAGAACAGCGCGTCGGTGAGCGTCTCCACGCCATGCGCGGCGGCGTCGCCCATCTTCTGCTGCACGCCGATGAAGTCGCCGGCCAGCAGAAAGCTCAGGATCTGCCGGCGCCCGTCGCTCAGCGTCTTGTAGCGGAAGGCCCAGCCCTGCAGCAGCGTGTACAGCGGCGCGTCGGTCTGGCCTTCGTGGATCAGCGACTCGCCGGCGCCCAGGCGCCGCTCGCGGCGCTTGAGCGACTGCACGAGTTCGAGTTCCTCGCCCGTCGGCTCGATGAAACAGCTTCAGCGGCCGCAGCGGGCATGCCGGCAGGCCGTCTCGGCGTCGGGTGCGGGCGGTGCCTCGGGGGGCGGTTGGGCGTGCTGGCTCATGTCCCCGAGTGTCGTGCAACGACGGCAAAGACCCTGGGCGATGGGTGGAGGCCGCGCGTGCCGTCGCTGGAATTCATGTCGTGGCTGGATGCCTTGGTGCCGCGGCCGCGATTGTCGGTACCCGAGCCACGTTCGAGGGAGGGTGGCGCAGCGGACGGACGCTCGCCGGCGTCAGTCGGCCGCATTGCAATGCCATGTCGGCAGGCCCACGAAGCGAACGTTGCGATAGGGGCCGGTGATGAAGACGACGCGGTTGAGCTGCCTGCCCGGCAGCGTTGCCTGCGTCGTGACCGAACGTGGCCCGATGGGGTCATCGTCGAACGTCCATGTGAAGTTGATCGAGCAGTGGTACGCCGTGTCGCCATCGTTGCGGCCGGAGATCTCGACCAGGCTGCCGCTCGCCTGGGCCACGAAGGTGGGCTCCACGCGGGTCTTTTGCGGCGGCTGCGGCGGTCCGGGAACCGCCACGGATCCACTGCCGAGCGGGTCGATCGGTGTCATGGGCGTACGCGCCGGCGCACTGGCCCCGACCGGGTAGCCCGCTTCCGAGCAGGCTTTGCGAATCGCCGGTGTGACGAAGGCCGGAGCAATGGCAGCCTTGCCTCGGTCGACGTACGTCACATACAGCACGCCCCGCGATACGCCGCAATGCAGCACCTTCCAGCCCGGCTGGAGGATCTCGATGGCCGCCTCCGCGACGGACTCGGCCGGCGCCGCGCTGGCGAGCGCCGCAGCGACCCACAGGGCGACGGATGCCGATGCACGGACGAAGCGGCGCAGCGTGGTCATGCGTCAGTCTCCCACCGAATCCTGCCTGCGGCAGGACGAAGCTCTCGAGGTGGTCCTTGCAGTCCGGTGGCGGCCTGTCGAGCGTCGATGGCCGCCATCGGCCCGCGCCGCCGCGGTCAAGCGCGGGGGTGGCCGACCATCGACGCCGGCTGCACCCAGGCGTCGAAGTCCGCGGCGCTGACGCCGCCCAGCGCCAACGCCGCCTCGCGCAGGCTGGTGCCCTGGGCGTGGGCGTGCTTGGCGATGGCGGCCGCGCGGTCGTAGCCGATGTGCGGCGCCAGCGCGGTCACCAGCATCAGCGAGCGGTTCAGCAGTTCGGTGGTGCGCTGCCGCGTCGACCGCGATGCCTTCGACGCAGTGCGACGGTGAAGCTCGCCATCGCGTCGGCCAGCAGCAGCAGGCTGTCGAGCAGGTCGCAGGCGATCAGCGGCTTGTAGACGTTGAGCTCGAAGTGCCCCTGGCTGGCCGCGATGCCGATCGCCACGTCGTGCCCCATCACCTGGGCGCAGACCATGGTCAGCGCCTCGACCTGGGTCGGATTGACCTTGCCCGGCATGATCGAGCTGCCCGGCTCGTTGGCCGGCAGCCGCAGTTCGCCGATGCCCGCGCGCGGGCCGCTGCCCATCAGGCGGATGTCGTTGGCGATCTTCGTCAGCGCGACGCCGAGCGTCCTGAGCGCGCCGTGCAGGCCGACCAGCGCCTCGTGGCCGGCCATCGCGGCGAACAGGTTCGGCGCCACGACGAAGGGCTCGCCCAGCCGCGCGGCCAGCGCGCGCCGCGACGCGGGCGCCGAACTCCGGGTGGGTGTTCAGGCCGGTGCCGACCGCGGTGCCGCCGATGGCCAGCGCATGCACCGCCGGCAGGGCCTGGCGCAGCGCGGCTTCGGCCGAGCGCCAGTTGCGCCTCGTAGCCGCCGAACTCCTGGCCGAGCGTCACCGGCGTGGCGTCCTGCAGGTGGGTGCGGCCGACCTTGATGACGTCCGCGAAGCGCGTCGGCCTTGCGCCGCAGCGCCGCGCGCAGCCGCGCCCAGCGACGCCAGCAGCGGCCGCGCCAGCCGCACCGCGGCGACGTGCATCGCGGTCGGGAACACGTCGTTCGACGACTGGCCGCGGTTCACGTCGTCGTTCGGGTGCACGCGCCGCTCGCCGACCGAGCGTGCCGCCCAGCGCCAGCGACGCGAGGTTGGCGACCACCTCGTTGACGTTCATGTTGCTCTGCGTGCCCGAGCCGGTCTGCCAGACCGACAGCGGGAACTGGTCGTCGAACTCGCCCGCCGCCACACGCGCTGCCGCCGCGGCGATGGCCCGGCCTTGCGCCGCGTCGAGCAGGCCGAGCGCGCGTTCACCTCGGCGGCGGCGCGCTTGACTCGGCCAGCGCGTGGATGATCGCCGGCGGCATGCGCTGCTCGCCGATCGCGAAGAAGCGCCGGCTGCGCTCGGTCTGGGCGCCCCAGAGCGCGTCTGCGGGCACCTCGATCGGGCCGAAGCTGTCGGTCTCGGTGCGGGTGGGGAGGGGCGTCACGGCGGTCACGGTTGCGGGCAGCCCGGAGCCAGCATCGTGCGGCGCGCCGGCGGGGCGGTCCGTTCGCCAGCGCACAGGGCGCGGGACGGCCGTCGGCGCTTGTCGTTGCACCGACCCGCCCGTGGCGCCCGGCGCCTGGGCGACCAGGCTACAGGCGCCGGCGATATTCACGGCTGCGCCGCTCCTCCCGCATGGACTCACGCCACTCGTTCGCCGATATGCCGACACCGAGCAGTGCCACGACCCCGATTGCGATGTAGATCAGCGCCTCGTAAACCCTGCATCCTGCCTTTGTGCCGCGGCGACGCGGCCACAGGTTCCGTTGAAGGCTGCTGTTGAATGCAACCCCCTGTTGCGCGGGCGCCACCCGACTTCGCGATCTCGGCGGCTATCGCGGCCATGGCGGGGCGCAGGGCGCGCTGGCGCCCGGGGTCCGTCTGCGCAGGCACGGCCGCCGGCACAGCGCTGCCGAACGGGCGTGCGCAGGTCGCTCTAGAAGCGTTGGCTCCAGCGCGCGCTGAGCAGCACGGTTCGGCCCGAGGCCGGCTCGAAGAAGCGCTGGTTGCCCTCGTTGACGATCACGCTGCCGACCACGCGGCGGTCGGCCAGGTTGTCCACCCGGCCCAGCAGGTCCAGGCGGCCCGGCCCGACATCGGCCTGCCAGCGCGCGCGCAACGCCAGCAGGCCGAAACTCTCGGCGAAATCGCTGTTGACGTCGTTCACCGGCACGCTGCCCTGCACCCGCGCCTCGAGCGCCAGTTCGGTGTCGGGCCGCGGCAGCCAGGCCAGTTCGCCATAGCCCGACTTCGCCAGCGTGCCGGCGATGCGGTTGCCGGCCGGACACGGCCAGGGCCGCTGGGCAGGGCTCGACGGCGCGCACGCAGAAGCCGTCGGTGTAGGTGGCGTCGAGCCAGGTCGCCGCCATCTGCGTGCGCCATGCGTCGCGTGATGCGCCAGCGCAGGTCCGAGTTCGGCGCCCTGGCGCGTCGTGCGCCCGACGTTCCTGAAGGTCGAGCGGCCGCCGGTGTTGGTGGCCACGCCGATCTCGTCGTCGGTGCGCGCTCGGAACAGCGCCGCGTCGAGCGCCAGCCCGAGTCCGGCCGGGCGCCACTTGGCGCCGATCTCGAACTGCTGGCTGGTCTGCGCCTTCAGCTCGCTGTTGAACCCGGTCCGCCGTCCGGCCGGTACGCCAGCTCGCCGAACGTCGGCGATCTCGAAGCCACGCCCGGCGCTGACGTAGACGTTGAGCTGCGGGCTGGCCCGCCACTGCAGCGCCGCGACCGGGTTGGTGTAGCTGGTAGGCCAGCGACCCCGAGTCGTCGCGGGTTGCCTCGGTGATGTAGTGGTCGTCGGAGCGGAACTTCACGCGCCCGCTGCGCACGCCGAGCGTGGCGGCCCAGCGCGGCGAGAGCTCGATTTCGCCCTGCGCGTAGGCACTGCTGGCGTCGACGCGGTTGTCCTCGTCGCGGCGCAGCCGGCCGGTGACGCCGAGCAGCCGGTCGCGCCCGCTCGCCGATGAAGTTCTCGTAGCCGCGGCGGGCCTCGTCGCTCGCTGTCGATGCTGGCACCGGCCACCAGTTGCGCGCTGCGCTCGCCGTCGAGCGCCCAGCGCCAGACCAGGCGGCCGTCGAGGCCAAGGTAGTTGCGGTCGAAGTCGATCACGCCGCCGGGGCTGCGTCGGGCTGGCCTGGGCCGTATCCACGGGATCGACTGCCACTGGGTCACCGAGCGCTGGCCGAAGTAGGCCGTGAGCAGGCTCTCGCGCAGCGCGCCGGCGTCGCTCGAAGCGGTGGCGCCAGCTCGCGCCGGCCTGGTCCTGGCGCGTGTTCTTGCGCGTGTTGTAGCGGAAGCGCCTGGCCGGGCTCGTCCTGCGGCAGCGCGATGCCGGCCGTCTGGTCGGGGTCTGCTTCGAACTGGGCTCGGGTCAGGCCCAGGGGATCGAGCGCGGGCTGGTCGATCGAGTTCAGCACCACGACCACGCGGTCGCGACTCGCCGTCCCAGCCCAGTCGCACGTTGCCCAGCGTGCGCTCGGCGGAGCTCTGCGGGCGGAAGCCGTCGGTCTCGAAACCGCCGATCTGCGCGCGCAGGTTGAAGCCGCCCTTCGAGCGGCGCCTCGACGCCGAGCGCGCCACTGGCGCAGGCCGTCGCTGCCGATGTCGCCGTCCAGCGCTAGCGGCGCTCGGTGGGCGCGGCGCTGATCAGCGAGATCACGCCGCCCGAGCTGTTGCCGTACAGCGCCGAGAACGGGCCGCGCAGGACCTCGATGCGCTGGGCCCCGGCGATGTCGAAGTGCGAGACCTGGCCCTGGCCGTCGGGCCGCTGGCCGGGATGCCGTCGGTGTACAGCCGGATGCCGCGCACGCCGAAGGTGGCGCGGGCGCCGAAGCCGCGCGAGTTGATCTGCAGGTCCTGCGCGTAGTTGTTGCGGTTGTTGACCACCAGCCCGGGCACGCGCGCGAGGGCTTCGGACAGGTTGACCATCGGGCCGGCGGCGCGCAGTTCGTCCGCATCGACGACGCCGACGGCGTAGGGCGTGTCGAAGAGCGCGCCGCTCGGCGCCGCTGGCGGTGATGACGACCCGCTCGACGCTGTGCATCGAAGCGTCTGGGCCGGCGCCAGGCCGGCCGCGACAGCAGGCGGCCGCGCGGCGACCGACGCGAGGATGGGGCCCGCTCAGGGCGGCCTGCGCCTCGATGCGGATCGAGGCAGAACCAGGCCGCAAGGTTGGCGATGTCGTCATCGGTGAGGGGTTTGGCCATGACGGCCATCACTTCGTGTTTGCGGGCGCCGCTGCGATAGGCCCGCAGTTGGGCGGCGAGGTAGATCGCCGGCTGGCCGGCGAGGTTGGGGGCATCGGGTGTGACCGAGACCCCCAGCGGGCCATGGCAGACGGCGCAGGCCTGCGCCTTGGCGCGGCCGGCCGCGGCGTCGCGTGCGTGCGCGGTCCCGGCGATGGCCAGGCCGCCAGCGCCAGCGCCAGCCAGCGGAGTCCAGGGCGGAGCGGCTGTGCGGTTCGGTCGGCATCGGGTGCGGTCCGGTCGCGCGGTGCGCAGCGCACGGCGAGACGCGGAGGCCGTGCGGTCGGATACGCAGCGGGCGCGGCCCGAAGCCGCGCCCGTCGAGGAAACGCGGCCGGCGGCCGAGCCGCCGGCCGCGGCCTTACGGCGCGCTGTAGGTGACCCGGTAGATGGCGCCGGCGAAGTCGTCGCTGATCAGCAGCGAACCGTCCTTCATCACCGCCACGTCGACCGGCCGGCCGCGGTAGATGCCGTTCTCGTCGAGGAAGCCCTCGGCGAAGACCTCGCTCTTGTCGGCGGTGCCGTCGGCCTTCAGCGAGACGAAGTTGACCAGCGCCGCCGCTGGCCTTGGTGCGGTTCCACGAGCCGTGCGAGGCGACGAAGATGCCGCCCTGGTAGTTGGCCGGGAACATCTTGCCGTTGTAGAAGGTCATGCCCAGCTGGGCCTGGTGCGCCGGGAACTCGATCTGCGGCTTCGTCCAGTTCGCCGGCGGCTTCATGTCCTTGAGGTCCGGCGCGGCCGCCGTGCCGGCGATCTGGGTATTGTTGCCGTGGATGAACGGGTAGCCGAAGTGCTCGCCCCGGCCTTGGTGATGCGGTTGAGTTCGCCGGGCGGCGTGTCGTCACCCATGCCGTCGGTCTGGTTGTCGGTGAACCAGACGGTCTTGTCCTTGGGGTTGATGTCCATGCCGACCGAGTTGCGCACGCCGCGGGCGACCACCTCGCGGCCCGTGCCGTCGAAGGCGTTCATCCGGATCATGCCGCCGATGCCCAGCTGCTCGTACAGCGCCACCTTGTCCTTCGGCTGCACGTTGTAGGGCTGGCCCAGCGTGACGTGGAGCTTGCCGTCGTCGCTGACGCGGCAGGTGCGGGCGCCGTGGTTGTAGCTCTCTTCCTCGGGCGGGACCAGCTTGCCCTGCGGCACCACCTCGATGACCGCGACGTCCGGGCCTTCGTAGAAGAACTCGGCGGCCGGGAAGTTGAGCACGCGGTTGTGCTCGGCCACGATCAGGAAGCCGTCCTTGGTCCAGCACACGCCGTTCGGGTTGGTGAACTTCAGGCTCGGCGCGAAGGACTTCACCTCGTCGGCCACGCCGTCGCTGTTGCGGTCGGTCACGGCCCAGACGGTGGTCTTGCGCGTGCCGACGAACAGCATGTTGGTGCTCGGCGCCACGGCCATGTGGCGGGCGTCGGGCACGATGGCGAAGAGGTCGATCTTGAAGCCTGGCGGCAGCTTGATGCGCTTCAGGTTTCCTTGATCGCGTCGGCGTTCTTGCCGGTCTGCGGCACGAGCGGGATGTTCAGGTCGGTGGTCGCGACCTTCATCTGCTTGAGCTTCTCGATGTTCTGCTGCGAGTGGGCCACGGTGGCCGTCATCAGCGAGGCGGCCGCGGCCACCACTCCCAGCGTAATCCTTGCAATGTGCTTCAAATTCGTCTCCTCGTCGTTGAATGGATCCATGCACCCGAACCGCGTGGCGGGCGCCACCGCTGGATGCGAAGGTTCACGGGATATGCCCCGTGGCCGGCCGCCCCACGCTCACATGGCCGCCGCCGGGGGGCGCAGTTTAGGGCAGTGCCGTTGCCCTTGCCACCGGGTGTGATCACCTAGAAGCATCGGCGTCGGTCTCCGGGTGCAAGGCGGGCCACAGGTCGAGACACCCGTCGAGCCGCTGGCCGCGAACGACAGCAGATGCTTGATCCCGCACAAACAACGGCCAGACCGTGGATTGACCGAACGATCATCGCAGTGATACCGTTTTGGCTGCAGGTACAGTCGTATGAATTTCATTTTCAACAAGCAGGCTCGCGCTCAGGTGACGGGGCGCGTGGCACTGTCGCGGGAGGCTCCATGTCAACACGGCTCGATTACTCCAAACTCACACTGATGGACGCGCTCGACCTCGCCACTCTGATCGAGGTCGAAGCGTTCAAGCGGTACACGCAATTCGCCGAGCAACTCGGAAGCCGTTCGGGCGACGACGCCGCGTCGGTGTTCCAATCGATGGCCGTCAACGAGAACAGGCACGGCGAGCAGATCGCCGAGCGCCGGCTCGCCCTGTTCGGCGCTGAACGCCCGAAGGTCAAGCTCGACGACATCTTCGATGTCGAGGCCCCCGATTTCGGCGCGCCCAGTCAGAACATGTCCCCGCTCAAGGCGTACTGGGTCGCGTTGTCCTCCGAAAAGAAGGCCTTCGCCTTCTACGACCAGGCCCTCCGCTACGTGAGCCAGCCGGAGGTCAAGGCGCTGTTCGAGGAACTGCGGGACGAAGAGGCCGAGCACGTTCAGATGATCGAGGCGATCATCGCGAAGTTGCCGCCGTCGGCCAAGATGGACTTCGAGGACGAGGACGAGGACGCCGTGCCGAACTCGGAAGGTCGTTTCCATCCGCGCACCTAGCCGGTTGCTGGCCGGAGCATCCTTGAGTGAAGACCTGCCCGGGCCGGCCACGCTGGCGCCGGCATCGCTGATCGACAGCGACCATCCGGACGTGATCGCGTTCGCGGGCCGCGCCGGCGGCGCCACCCAGCGCGAGCGTGCCGTCCGGCTGTATTACGCGGTGCGCGACGGCTTCCGCTACGACCCCTATCTCATCGACCTCACGCCCGCGGGCATGCGTGCCAGTCGCGTGCTCGAACTCGGCATCGGGTGGTGCGTGACCAAGGCCGCCCTGTTGGCTGCCGCGGCGCGCGCGGTCGGCATACCGGCGCGCGTGGGCTTCGCCGATGTGCGCAACCACCTGTCGACCGAACGCATGCGCCGCATGCTCCAGACCGACCTCTTCATCTGGCATGGCTACACGGAACTGTGGCTCGACGGCGCCTGGGTGAAGGCGACGCCGGCCTTCAACGTGCAGTTGTGCGAGCGCTTCGGCCTCTTGCCGCTGGACTGGGATGGGCGCGCCGATTCCCTGTACCACCCCTTCGATCGCGAAGGTCGCAGGCACATGGAGTACGTGAACACGCGAGGCAGCTTCGACGACGTGCCGCTGGCGCGCATCGTCGAAGACTTCGCCGCCACCTATCCGGCCTGGAACCCACGGGACGCGCAGGGCGCCGATTTCGACCGCGATGTCGGTCAGGAAGCGCCTTGAAGAGTGCCATCGAGACGACGGCCGTGATGGCAGGCGAGGGGGTGGCGGGCGTTACGCCCGCGCATCAGTTCGATCGAGGCGCCGCCACGCCCGGCGGCGGCGGCGTGTCGGGGGGCGGTGTCAGCGCGTTGGGCGGCACGCTGTACCGTGCAGGCGGTGGAACGCTCGCCGACGGAGCCGTGCGCGGCGCCACCCGCACGGGCACCTGGTTGCCGCGCGTGTACATGCACTGCATGTAGGCGGCGTCGTACTGCCTCTGCAGCGTGTAGGACGACACGGCGCCGCTGCTGCCCGCCGCGGCGCCACCGAACATCATGCCGGTACCGGCACCCCACGCCGCACCGGAACCGGCTTGACCGGTCGCGGCGCCGAGCATCGCGCCCACCACGGCGCCGACCGCCGCACCACCCGCCACGTTGGCAGCGGCCACGTCCTGGGCGGCCTGGCTTGAGCCGCCGATGGTCGCCTGCGCGAATTGATTGCAGACGCCGACATCCGCCTGGAACTGCTCCAGGCTCTTTCCCGCGCCGGGCATCACCATCACCGTGGGACCCTGCGGCGCCGTGACGCACCCGCCGAGCGCGAGCAGCCCTGCCAGTGCCGTCAGCGTCCTGCTCGGTTTCATCGTCATCCCTTCAGCCGGCACGGCGTCACCTTGCCGGCGCTCCTGCCTGCGGCTGCACTGCGATCCAGGGCCTGGTGCACTGTTCGACGTAGGGGTAGTAACCCGCCGGCGCGGTGCAGTAGTACCAGTAGCCGCTGTTCGGCGGCTGCGGCGGCGGGGCGGGCCGCATCGGTCGGCGGCGGCTGAACGAAGACCAGATCCTCGTTCGCGATCAACGCTGGAACAGTCGTCACGCCATAGCCGTACGGATAGACCCCATACGCGGGAGCGCCCCAGTAGTACCCGGGGTAGCCCCCCGTCAGCGCCCAGCCGGTGCCATAACCATAGCCATAGCCAAGACCGAGGCCCAGTCCGAAGCCGTAACCCGGATAGCCAACCCACCAACCGCCGTAGCGGGGGCCGTAGGCGGGTCGGTAGTGGCCGACGCTCCCGTGAGGATACCCGCCACCCCACTGACCGCCACCATGCGGAGGCGGTGCGCCGCCTCGACCGCCCCCCGGCCCAGCCGGGCCCGCGACGCTCGACGCCCCGCCCAGCGCAGCGCCCAAAACCAGCAGGAACAGAGCGACCAGGCGCATGGCATCAATCTCGGCTGAAAACAACCCTTTTCAATTTGAACGACCCGCTGGCGACTGTCGTTGACGCAAGCACTCGTACTTTACATAGCAAGGGATCGCTGCCGCCCGTGCAAGTTCCTGCCGCGGCGCGCGGTCTTCAGTGGCTCGTCGGCGCCCGGCGAGCCGACGCCGGGTGCATCGACCGATCGCTGAACTGACGTGGATCAACGGAGTCGGCGCAAGGTGGGCATTCAATGCCATCACGCGCAGCAGTTCGCTGGGCGATTCAGGGCCCGCAGATGAGGGGGATCGCTGGCCCACGGACGAGAGGCCGATATGGAACGAATCTGGTTGAGTCACTACCCGGCGGGGATCCCGGCCGAGGTCGATGTGCACGAATTCGCCTCGCTCAAGGACGTGCTGCTGCGCAGCAGCCAGCGCTTCGGCGAATTGCCCGCGTACAGCAACATGGGCGCGTCGATCACGTACAGCCAACTCGAGCGGTCGAGCCGCGACTTCGCCGCCTACCTGCAGAAGTCCCTGGGACTGCACAAGGGCGACCGGGTGGCGCTCATGATGCCCAACCTGCTGCAGTACCCGGTGGCGCTGTTCGGCGTGCTGCGGGCCGGCCTGGTGGTCGTGAACGTCAATCCGCAGTACACGGCCAGCGAACTGGAACACCAGCTCAAGGACTCCGGCGCCGTCGCCATCGTCGTGCTGGAGAATTTCGCCCACACCCTGCAGGAGGTGCTGGAACGGAACCCGGCGCTGCAGCTGACCGTCATCACGACCGAGGTCGGCGACATGTTTCCGATGGTCAAGGAGCTTCTCACCAACGTCGTGGTGAAGTACGTGAAGCACATGGTGCCCGCATGGAAGATCGCGGGCGCGACCGAATTCAACGCGGCCTTGCGCGCGGGGCATGGGCAGGACCTGGACGACGTGCCGCTGAGCCACGGCGACACGGCCTTCCTGCAGTACACGGGCGGCACGACCGGCGTGGCCAAGGGCGCCGTGTTGACGCACGGCAACCTGGTGGCGAACGTGCAGCAGATGTCGGCCTGGATGGCGCGCGACCTGGTGGACGGCAAGGAGGTGTTCGTCTGTCCGTTGCCGCTGTATCACGTCTACGCGCTCACCTCCTGTCTCGTGTTCCTGAGGATGGGCGCACACACCGTCCTGGTGACCAACCCGCGGGACATGAAGGCCTACATCCACGACCTGAAGAAGGTCCCCTTCACGGTCATCATCGGCGTCAATACGCTGTACCGCGCGCTGCTCGATGCGCCCGAGTTCGCGGACGTGGACACGCGCGCCCTGAAGCTGACCAGCGCCGGCGGCATGGCCGTGCAGCGCGTGGTGGCCGAGCGCTGGACGCAGCGCACCGGCGTGAACATCATCGAAGGCTACGGCTTGACGGAGACGTCGCCGGTGGTGATCGCCAGCCCGCTGGACATCGACGCGTGGACCGGAGCGATCGGCATGCCGATTCCGTCGACGCAGGCCGCCATCCTCGACGAGGAGGGCAAGGAACTCGCGGTCGGCGAGGTCGGGGAGATCTGCATACGCGGCCCGCAGGTCATGCCGCGCTACTGGAACCGCCCCGACGAGACCGCGAAGGTATTCACCCGGGACGGCTGGCTGCGCACCGGCGACATGGGGTTCATGGACGAGCGCGGCTACTTCCGCATCACGGACCGCAAGAAGGACATGATCGTCGTCTCCGGCTTCAAGGTGTTCCCGAACCAGATCGAGGACGCCGTGGCGCTGCATCCGGGCGTGGCGGAGGTCGCGGCCATCGGTGAGCCCGACGAGCGGTCCGGCGAGGTCGTCAAGATCGTCGTCGTGAGGCAGGATCCCGCGCTCACTGAACAGGCCCTGCTCGAACATTGCCGGCTGCACCTGACCGGCTACAAGGTGCCCAAGATCGTCGAGTTCCGCACCGAGCCCCTGCCGAAGACCAACCTCGGCAAGATCCTGCGCAGGGAATTGCGCACCTCACCGGCTCCGGCAGGCGCCGGTTCGACGGCCGGCCCGCCGGCGGCCTGACGGAGCGGCAGGCGCCGCAGCGTTCGCCGCCGCGGGCCTCCGAGCCCGCTGCCGCCGTTACTTCGGCTTGGCCTGCAGCGCCGCGTTCTTCGATGCGTCCTTGTACGGCTGCTTGGCCACGATCTGCGTCCTGAGACCCTGGTAAGTCGCCTCGGTGATGACGCCGCGGCTGACCAGTTGCGACTTGCTGCCGTACGGGCGGCCGGCGATGATCTTCTCGACCTCGGCAGCGGTGATGCCGGGCAGCGTCTTCAGTTGCTTGCTCGACGCACTGTTGATGTCGATCGGCTTGACCTCGGCGGATGCCTTGGCGCTGCTGGCAGCCGCTTGAGGCTTGGCGGAGGCGGGTGCCCTTGGCCGGCGCGCTGGCTTTGCCCTGGGCTGGCGGCGCCGCGCTGCTGCTGCTGTCGGCTGCCAACGCCTGGCCGGCGCCGAGCAACAGCAGTGCGGCGGTGACGAGAATGGAGATCGATCGGCTTCTCATGATGCTCTCGGGTGTGGGGCCGGTGCGTGGGTCGGCGACCGGCGCCCGAAAAAAAGGGCCCGGACACGCTGCCGTACCCGGGCCGGTTCACTTCGTCAGGTCCGGCCCACCCGGCACGATAACCGTGCCCTGGCATGGCCGTCCTGACCGGAAGTGGCGCCTTACTTCATGTGGACCTTCTTGATGTCGCCCACCTTGTCGGGGCCGTGGCACGCCATGCAGCCTTCCCACGCGTTCGGGCTGTAGCCGCTGGTGCGGACGCCGGTGCCGGTGGCCGTCACGGTCGACGCCAGCGTCACCAGCGTGCCGCCGTTCTGACGCATGTGGCCGATGGCGTAGTTGCTGTCGTGGCAGCCGAAGCACGCAGAGGCGATCGGCGACGAGATCAGGTTGTCGCTGGTGTAGTTGATCTGCCCCTTGCCGAGGATCGTGACCCAGGGCGACAGGCCGATCGACGCGATCCCGGTCGGGTTGGTCGTCGCGTCATTCAACATGTTCCCCGTCGCATCGCCGGTCCACAGCAGGTTCGGCACCGCGGCGGCATTGGCTGCCGTCCTGAAGTCGTAGCTGCCTGCGACGTGGCATTGCTCGCAGTTGTTCAGCACGCCCGGATAGGTGATCTCATCGAAGCCGTTCGGGTTCTCCTTGGTCGCCTCGTAAGTGTAGGGCTGGGTCCGCTTCTCCGAACCGTGGATCGCGTGGATCAGGTTCTTCGAGGCGACCGACCAGCCACCGCCGAAGCTGTAGTTCGCACCGACGTGGCCCGTCGCCCGGTTGGGATAGTGGCAGAACGAGCAGCCTTCGCCGTTGTTGCGGGCACCGGCGTGGAACGACGGGCTGACGCCGAGCTGCGCGTGGCAGTTGTTGCACTTGGCGTTGGCGACGATGGCCCGCCGCGCGGTGTTGGTTGCGCCGGTCGCATCGCTGCCCGTGGCCGTCTTCATCACGAACCCCGGCTCGCGCAGCCGGATCCCCTTCGGGTAGGCCGCGTGGTTCAACTGCACGAAGCCCTGGTAGTTGACGCCGAAGGCGATGGTCACCATCTTCGCGTTGTCGGGGATGACGGTGCCGATGGTTGCCGTATACCAGCCGTTGGCGTCGGGACCCGTCTGCGAATGTGCCGGAGTGCCCTTCTTGTCGCGGATGTCCTTGATCGAGACGTCGAACTCGTTGCTCCAGTCCGCCGGATTCGCGACGCCGTCCGTCCCGGGAAGCCCGTAGGCCACCGACAGGTACGGTGCGCCGTCCACATCGTTGATCAGGAAGCCCGTGGCGTTGAACGTGACGGGCGCCCCATCCTTCAGCACGCGGTAGACGGCGGTCACCTTGCGGGCGCCGGCTGTGCTGCTGACGCTGACGCTGCCGAGTTCGAGGCCGATCTTGTAGACGCCGGCGGGCAGGTTCATCTGCGCGGCGAGCGGGATCGCCGGGCCTTGTCCCGACGGATACCCTGGCGTGGGCACGTTCGCTGCGGTATTGACCGGGTAACCGCCGCGGCCGCTCGACCCGATCGGGTCCACCGACACGTGGTCGATGGGAGTGGTCGTCGCGTCGTGGCACATGCCGCAGGTGCTGTTGTCGGCCTTGGCGCCGCCGGCGTGGCCGGACTGGGTCGTGCCGACAGGGCTGCCCGCCGCATGGTCCTTGGCCCGGTCTGCCAGTGTCACGCCCTTGCCGGTGGCAAAGTCGATGCCGTCGTGGCAGGCGCCGCAGGCCAGCAGGCTGGGCGCGGTCTTCCAGTTGTTGCCGTTGGACGTCTTGTGGGCTGCGCCGTCGGAGCCGTCGTGGCACTTGACGCAGTTGGCTTGCAGCTGCGGGTAGGTCACCTCGTTGAACTTGACGTCCGCGTTGTAGAAGTAGCCGGTCTTGACCAGCTCCTTGCCCATGTGGATCTTGTGGATGAAGTTGGGGAAGTCACCCAGCGCGCGCCCATTCACGACCGCTGTCGTCTGGCGCGTGGTCCCGGTCAGGACCAGGCCGCCGTTCGTGCTGGACGCTTCCTGGCTGAAGCTGTACCGGATCTGGTCCGTGTGGCAGGTCACGCAGTAGTTCGGATCCTTGCGGCTGCCGTGGGCCAGCACCTTGGCGTCGTGGCATCCGGAGCACGAATCGAGCGCGACGATGTTTCGCGTGGCCGCCATCGTGCCGCCGTCGGGCCGGAAGTCGTACACCGCGTTGGCGGGCGTTCCCATCGCCACGGCGGGCGTCACCGTCACGGCGTTCGGCGTGTTGGTGCCCGTGCCGGGGGCGTTGCCGCCGAGCTGGATGCCCAGCCGGTGCGTCAGGCTGGCGTCGTAGCTCACGTTGCCGAGGTCGGCCTTCTTGGCCAGGCCGTCCTTGGACGCCGCCGGCAAGCTGGCGACGACGGCAGCCACCTGCTTGACGTCGCGGTAGAAGGTGTACTCATAGGACCCGTCGCCGTTGTCCTTGAGATCGCCTTGGCTGTCGGTGCTGGGGTAGGTCCCGCACCAGGCCGCGTTCGTCGCGGCATCGCAGAGGGAGGCGTTCGGCACTGCCGTCTTCTCGGCCACCGTCGGCGGCCTGGCGACCAGGTAGCTGACCCACTTGCTGGGCTCAGTGACGACGGTCGAGGTGCCCGCCGTCTGGGTCGTCGCGGGTACCAGCTTGGCCAGCGTGAACGCGATGTTCGGCATCGTGGCCACGGTGGCGGTGGCGCTCTTGGACTTGCTGCCGAGGCCCACGACCGGGTTGCCCGCGGCGTCCTTCACGCTGAACTTGACGACGGGTTTGCCGTTGATCGTCACGCTGGTGATCGTGACCTGCGGTGCCAGCGCCGCCCAGGCGGCGGAGGAGGCCTCGGTGGCAGCCGTCGAGTTGCTGGGGACCTGCACCACGGCGGTGAGATCCTTGCCGTCCGATCCGGCGGGGCCGGCAGGGCCTGCAGGGCCGGTCGCGCCAGGAGCGCCATCAGCCCCGTCGTCTCCTCCGCAACCCACCAGGACGGCTGCAACCAGCGCAGCCCCCGCGATGGCGGTCCAGTAACGTGAGGGCCGGCACTTGCCCGGCCGTGCAGTCAGTCTCATGGCTTTCCCTTTCACTCAGGCTCACCTCAAACGGTCGAGCGATTACACCGCTGCGACCAGGGTCTTTTACGCGGTCACGATGCACAGGAGTGATCCAGATCAACTTCGGTTCAGATGCCGCGTCGCCCGTCTGACGCCCAGGTGACACCGCAGGCCGGGCGCAGGGGTCGCCGGCCACTCGGCGCAGGGCACCCCTAACCGTGATGCGTTACCCTTGCCACCGCGGCCGTCGGTCGGCCATGGGTGTCCAAGCCTCATGAAGCACGCAGACGGACGGTCGCGATCAATCTCGAAATCGGGTGCATGACGATCAACCCCCCTGACGTACGATCCGCCGGCTCGACCATGGCTGCCGCGATCAGGTGCCCGATGTGCAAGAGGCGGTGAGGTTCGCCGCTCCAGATGGAGGCCCGAAGACGGCCCGCTGGGCAAGCTCTTCTTCTCCCGCTACCGTTGTCGCGATTGCCGTGCGCGGTTCTCGCATTTCAGTGGCGGCAAGTTCGCGGTCGTCGCCGCGGTCGTGCTGGTCTTCGTCGCAGTCGTCGTCGGCGGTTGGGCCCTGAGCGACTACGACGCGCCCGGCTTCAAGCCCGATGCAGCCGAACCCCGCGCCATCCAACCCGCCGTCGCCACACCGGATGCGTCGAGAGTGACGACGCCTGCCGCCAGCCCTGGCCTGGCCAGGCTCGCCGAAAAGGGCGAGGCGCAAGCCCAGTTCAGCCTGGCGATGGCGTACCTGAACGGCCGCGGCGTGCTGCAGAACTTCCAGACGGCGTTCAAGTGGTTCGACCAGGCCGCGCAACAGAACCACGCGGAGTCGCAATACCGGCTCGGGATCATGTACCGCAACGGGCACGGCGTCGGCATCGACAAGACGAAGGCCTACGTCTGGTTCAACCTCGCCGCGGCGCAAGGGCACACACGGGCCGCCGAAGAGCGCGACCGCCTGCTGCCCACCTTGACATCCGACCAGATCGCCCTCGCCCAACGAGAGTCGCAATCGTGGCGGCCGTCATCGGCGAAGCCATGACACCGTCAGCCACCCGACAGGGCCTGCCGGATCGGCTCGAAGCCGCGCCGGTAGTCGCCGACCAGGGCCGCCGCTCTGCGGCGTAGCAGGGCCGGGTCCGCCGCCAATGCGCGGCCGATGCCGCTCTCGGCGCGGTCCACATCGACGCTGGCGGGCAGTGCGGGCTCGTCCCAGGTCTCGGCAAAGGCGGCCACCTTGTCGGCGCCGCCGGGCGGGCCGGGTGCGCGCAGATTGACGCGCGGCCGTGCAAATGCCATGGCGACGATGCGGCCGTGCAGGCTGCTGCCGCAGTAGCCGCGGCTGCAGGCGATGAGCGCGCACAAGTCCCAGAGGCCGAGCGACAGGAAGACGCGCACCGACTGCGGCGGCAGCTGCGCGGCCACCCGTCGCAGGCCGTCCAGGTCGTCATGCCACGGTGCCGCGCCGGCGCGGAACAGCACGACGCCGAGCCCCGAGGCCGCTGCGGCGCGCTCGAGTTGTGCGGCCAGCCGGACGAGCGTCGCGTCGTCGCCGAAGTCGGCGCTGAACTGCACCGCGAGGTAGCCGCCTGGGAATCGGCGCCGCACCTCGGCCACTTCGCCCTGGTTTGCCCGGCGACCGATCCGTGCGCCGAACAGAGCGGCCACCATCACCGCCGGGTCCGGGATCAGTTGCGCCGGGATCCCGGCCTGGGCCAGTTGCGCCAGGGTCAGCCGGTCGCGCACGCCGACATGGTCGGCAGCGCGGAGCGCGGACAGCACCTCCGCGCGCAAGGCCGGATCGCCCGCGGCCAGCCCGACGCCACCGACACCGGCGAAGAGGATCCGGGCGACGCCCGGGACACGCTCGCGCGACAGCGTGTACGGCGCCAACGCGGTCGTACCGAGCGTACGGCGGATCCAGTCCAGCGCGCTCTTGCGGCCGCACTTCGAGGTAAGCCAGGGTGGCCTGCGCCTGCGCCGGCGGCAGCAACATGACGGCGGCCTGCCACGCGCTGCAGGTGAGGATCTCGCCGCCGACGTGGATCAGCGCCCTGGGTGGGGCCCCTGGGTCGGCGACCACCTCGGCCAGCGCCCGCACCTCGTGGCCGCCATAGCGGCGCATGTCACGCCGGGCCAGCCCGGCGTGGACGAGGTCCGTACCCGGCAGCAGCGACGCCACGATGTGCGGGAACAGAAGATCGCCGAGGTTGTGGCGATCGAAGGCGCCGAACAGGATGACGGACATGCGCTGGGCGACCCTGCAAGAGCACGCGGCGCGGCGGGGCGCCGGTCAGCCGGACGCCGGGTCCTTGGGCAGGCCGACGGTCTGCGCCAGCAGCAACTGGTGGTCGGTCCCCAGGCCCATGGCCTGCGCGAGCGCGTGGCGGTCGAACCAGGCGCGGATCACCGTGGCCAGGCCGGCCGAGGCGCAGTAGAGGTACACGTTCTGTGCCATCGCGCCGGCGGCAGCGTAGGCATACGCCTCGCGCGACGCGGCCGGCACCAGGCGCATGCGCGTGTGGTCGGCCACGTACACGAGATCCAGCGGCGCGGTGTCGACGAAGTCCTGGTAGCCGGTGACGCGCCGCACATCGGTGGCGGCGGCCAACTGCAATTCATGCGCGCCCGGCTCGTAGCGGAACAGGCCCCGTGGCAGCGCCACGTAGAGCAGCACTTCCTGGGCGTTCATCGCACTCGGCGCCGTGCGCCCCCCGAGCGCCGGCCGATTGATGCCGGCCGCGGCCCACAAGAGGTCGGACAGCGTCTGCTTGCGCAGTGCCTCGGGTGCGAAGTCGCGCTGCGACTCGCGTTTGCGCAGGGCTGCCATCAGCGGCAGCCCGCCGTTGCGCCGAGGCGCCGGCAGTGAAATCCTGGTGGCGGTGCTGCCCTCCGCAGGCCGCGGCTGGAGCTGGCCCATCAGGCCGAGTGCGAGCTTGGTCAGGGTGTTCATGTCGTCGTTCCTCGTCGAGCCCTGCCTGGGAACCTACAGGGGCGACAGCCTTTCGGGTTGAGCGGCCTCAATCGACGTCGACGCTCGGCAGCGCATAAGGACACCCATGCGGGACCATTGGGAGCATTTCGAGCACAGCGCCGACATCGGCGTGCGCGGCATGGGGTCGACCAAGGCGGCAGCGTTCGAGCAGGCCGCGCTCGCGCTCACCGGCATCGTCACGCCGCCCGGAGGCCGTGGCGCCGCGCGAGCCGGTTGCCATCGCCTGCGAGGCGCCGGACGACGAACTGCTGCTCGTCGACTGGCTCAACGCGCTCGTCTACGAGATGGCGACGCGGCGCATGCTGTTCGGCCGCTTCCAGGTGCGCCTCGACGACCACCGGCTGGACGCCCAGGCCTGGGGCGAGCCGGCGATCGGTCGAGCGCCACCAGCCGGCGGTCGAGGTCAAGGGCGCGACCTACACCGCGCTGCGCGTCGCGCCCGCGGCAGGCGGCGGCTGGCTGGCGCAAACCGTGGTGGACGTCTGACCATGGACCTGAACCTGCTGAAGCGGCGCGGCCCCTGCGAGTGGGAGATCCCGCTGCAGGGCGCGATGCGCGTGCCGGCCGTGATCTACGCGAGCGAAGCGCTGGTGCGCGAGATGGACCACAAGGTCTACGAGCAGGCGGTCAACGTGGCGTGCCTGCCCGGCATCGTGCGGCGCGCGCTACGCGATGCCCGACGCGCACTGGGGCTACGGCTTCCCGATCGGCGGCGTCGCGGCGTTCGACGCCGACGCCGGCGGCGTCGTCTCGGCCGGCGGCGTCGGCTTCGACATCTCCTGCGGCGTGCGCTGCCTGCACACCGGCCTGCGTCGCGACGACATCCTCGCCGTGCAGCGGCCGCTCGCCGACGCGCTGTTCGCGCACATCCCGGCGGGCGTCGGCAGCACCGGCGCGATCCACCTCAACGAGCGCGGAGATGGACGCCATGCTGGCCGGCGGCGCGCGCTGGGCGGTCGAGCGCGGCTGGGGCACGCACGCCGATCTCGAGCGCATCGAGGAGCGCGGCCAGATGCTGCACGCCAAGCCCGGCAAGCGTGTCGGCGCAGGCCAAGCAGCGCCAGCGCGACGAGATGGGCACGCTCGGCAGCGGCAACCACTACCTCGAGGTGCAGGAGGTCGCCGAGGTCTTCGACGCGGCCATCGCCGCCGCCTACGGCCTGGCGCCGGGCGACATCGTGGTCATGATCCACTGCGGCTCGCGCGGCCTCGGGCCACCAGATCGGCACCGAGTTCCTGAAGCGAGATGGTGGTCGCGGCGGCCGAGCTACGGCATCGACGCTGCCCGACCGCGAGCTGGCCTGCGCGCCGATCGACTCCGACCTCGGCCAGGAGTACCTCGGCGCGATGCGCGCGGCCATCAACTGCGCGCTGGCCAACCGGCAGATCCTCACGCACCTGGTGCGCGAGGTGTTCGCCCAGCTGCTGCCGAAGGCGTCGCTGCCGCTGCTCTACGACGTGTCGCACAACACCTGCAAGGTCGAGGAGCACCGCGTCGACGGCCGCGCGCGCCAGCTGTACGTGCACCGCAAGGGCGCGACGCGCGCGTTCGGCCCCGGCCACCCCGACCTGCCCGAGGCCGCTGCGCGCGTGCCGGCCAGCCGGTGCTGATCGGCGGCTCGATGGGCACCGGCGTCCTACGTGCTCGCCGGCACCGCCGCGGTCCGAGACGCTGGCCTTCCGCTCGGCCTGCCACGGCGCGGGCCGCGCGATGAGCCGGCAGCAGGCCCTGCGCACCTGGAGCGGGCGCCAGGTGGTCGACGAACTCGCGCGCGCGGCATCCTGGTGCGCAGCCCGTCGACGCGCGGCGTCGCCGAGGAGGCGCCGGGCGCCTACAAGGACGTCACGGCGGTGGTCGACGCGGCGCACGCCGCGGGGCTGGCGCGCAAGGTGGCGCGGCTCGAGCCGCTGGTGTGCATCAAGGGCTGAATCGTTGCAGGAGTCGAACCAGGGAGGCGGCCGACGACGAGGTCGTGCAGGTGGTTCAGAGCATCGCCCGCGTCCACGACCGCGACGCGTCCGGGTCCTCCTGATCGCGGCCATCGGCCGCAGCGGGCGGGGCCTCCGGACCCGACCACGCCGCCCGCACCTCGGCAGACGACCTCCGCCGCGCGCTCACCGTAGCGTGGCGAGAAGTGGAAGGGCACGACGGCGCGGGCGCCGACCTCGCGCGCGATCTGGCCCGCCTGGCGGGCGGTGAGGTGGTTCTTGCGCTGCGCGTGCGCGCGGTCGGCATCGAGGAAAACGCTCTCGATGAACAACTGGTCGACGCCGGCGATCAGCGGGGCCAGCGTGCGCAGGTTGGCGTCGCTGAAGCGCAGGTCGGTGACATAGCCGATGCGCCGGCCGGGGGCGACATCGAGGATGGCCTCGGTCAGTTCGCCGACGCTGCGGCGTCATCGCGTGCTCGCCAGCGCGGTCGCGCCAGCGCAACTGGATCGGCGCGTCCGCCGGCGCCGCCGGCGAGGATCGCGCGCTTCAGCTCGCGCAGCCACGGGCCGGTGGAGACGCCGAGTGCCGCGAGCCGGTCCTTCGCGACCCGCGGGCGCGTGCCTTCTCCTCGACGACGAAGGCCAGGCAGGGCATCTCGTGGTCGACGAAGCGGCCGCGGACGCGGAACAGCGCCTCGTCGTGCAGCACGTCGTCGCGCGCACTCGAACGGCGCGCACGGGCTCGCGCGCGAAGCCGGTGCGGCTGGAGAAGCGGGCCTGCGGCCCGCGGCCGTCGGGGCCGATCTCGCGCACGTCCAGCACCAGCGCGACCGCGTAGCGGTGCACCACGTTCCAGGTGTAGGCGCGCAGCTTGTGCTCGACCTGGTGCGACGAAGCCGGGCCCGCCGACCAGCACGAAGCCCGTCTTGCGCCCGAGCACGACGCGCAGGAACGGGGTCGAAGCCGGCGAAGTGATCCATGTGCGTGTGGCTGACGAACACATGCGACACGCGCATCAGCTTGCGCGGCGGCAGCACGCCGATGTCGCCGAGGTCGAACAGCAGCGCCCGCCGTTCGTCGCGAAAGTCGACGTACAGGCCCGGGTCGCCGAACGGCGTCGTTGACCAGGCGGGGTTCGAACAGATGGCGCATGCCGTTGCCGGTGTGACTCGCCTGCGGTGTATCGCGTTCATCGGGGGAACGATTGATCGAACGCAAGCGCTGCGCGTCGATCCTTTGCGATCGTTGCACATCGGATCGAATCACGCTGCCATGCCTGACAAGAACGGAGTCGATGCCAGGCGCCGCGGCTGGGTGGCACGGGCGCTGGCTGCGGTCGGGACCTTGACCGCCCTGCCGCTCGCCGCCGCACCCGAGGCGAAGGGGGCGCTGGCCCCGCCGGACCGAAGCGGCGCCACGACCCTGGAACAGGCGTTGGTGCGTCGTCGCTCGGTGCGCCGCTACGCCACGCAGCCGCTGGCGCTGGCCGCCGTGTCGCAGTTGCTGTGGGCGGCGCAAGGGGTCACCTCCTCTGCGGGACGGCGCACCGCGCCATCGGCCGGTGCGCTTTATCCGCTCGAACTCCACCTCGTCGCGACGTCCGTCGACGGCCTGGTCGCAGGCGTACACCGCTACCTGCCGGCAACGCACGCGCTGCAACTCTCGATCGCAGCGCCGACCGCGTCGGCCTTGCAGCTCGCCGCGCGGGGGCAGGAGGCCGTCGGTGCGGCCGCCGCGGTGGTGGTGATCACCGCGGTCGAGGAACGCACGGCAGGGAAGTACGGGGCCCGGGCCGGCCGCTACGCGGCGTTCGAGGCGGGCGCCGCCTCGCAGAACCTCGCGCTGCAGGCGGCCGCCCTCGGCCTGGGCACGGTGGTGATCGGCGCCTTCGACGATGCCGCGGTCGCCCGCGCGCTGCGACTGCCGCCCGGCGAACTGCCCGTGGTGCTGATGCCGATCGGTGCGCCCGGCTGAGGCGTGTCAGTCGCCGGCGCCTGCCTGATCTCGACTCGGCATCGCCTTGGCCGGGCCTTCGCCCTTGGTCTCGTACAGCGAAGGCGTGACCCCGGCTCGCGCAAGGAACCCGCGCAGGTGCAGGAGCGATTTCGCGTCGAGCACGTTGCTGTGGTGGGGCCGGTGCAGCACGTCTTCCATGCGATTGAGCGTGACACGGATTCGCGCGCCCGAGATCGGCTCCAGCGACGCGCCGACGTGCTTGAGCAACGACTCGATCTCGCGCCAGTGGGTGTTGCCGCTGGGTGGATCGTGGAAGATCGAGCGGATCAGATTCGCGTGATGGCGACTCATCGTGGGCTCCTGCAGGCTTGGACCTCGCAAGAGCGTACCCGAAACGGGCGCTGGGCCCTGGATACGACTCGACCTGGTGCGACCGGCAGGAATCGAACCTGCGACGTGGCCTTCGGAGGGCCGCATGATATCCACTTCACCACGGTCGCGTGACAGTGCCGCATTCTAACGCCGGCACCCCTGGGCCCGGTGTCGCACGCCGGGTGGGTGCCGGGCGGGTCCCTATAATCATGGGCTTTTGTCCGCGTTGGCTTATCGCCGCAGACCCGAGGATCCCATGAGCGACTCGCACGACACAGCGCCCCACGACGACGGCCCGCACGAGGGCCCGATCAAGACCCCCAAGCAGCTGATCGCCGCTGTGGTGGCGTCGTTCGTGGTCCCCATCGTCGCCATCATCCTGCTCGTCAATTACGTCGACTTCGGCACCAAGCCCTCCGCCGGCAGCGACGGCCTGGGGCCCGAGGCGGTGGCGCTGCGCCTGCAGCCCATCGGCGCGGTGTCGATCCGCGACGCCAGCGCCGCGGCCGTGCTGCGCACCGGCGAGCAGGTCTACACCGGCCAATGCGCCGCCTGCCATGCCGCCGGCGCCGCCGGTGCCCCCAAGCTCGGCGACACCGCCGCCTGGGCGCCGCGCATCAAGACCGGCTACGAGGCACTGCTGAACTCGGCGCTCAAGGGCAAGAACGCCATGGCCCCCCAGGGCGGCGGCCAGTTCTCCGACTACGAGATCGGTCGCGCCGTGGTCTACATGGTCAACCAGAGCGGCGGCAAGCTCGACGAGCCCAAGGCGCCGGCGGCTGCGGCTTCGGCTGCCAGCGCGCCGAACTGAGCTCACCCGTCCCCTTCGCCAGCCGCCCCTCGAGGCGGCTTTTTCCTGCGGCCGCAACGCATAGCCGAACCGCGCGGGCATCTGCGGCGAACGGCAGCTCGCCGGGCGTCCAGGCGCCCCCTTCGACGGCCTGCGCCGCAATGCCGGTGTCCAGCGTGTGCACGAGGCCGAAGCCGAGGTCGGTGTCCAGGAACAGGCGGCCGCGCTTCGTCGAGCCAGCTGCCGTGCACCTGGGCCGGCCGGCCCGGTGTGCGACGTCACCGGCCAGCCGGGCGCGTCGTCGATGCGCCACACGTAGGGCGCGGCCTCCAGTTCCACGTAGACGCGCTGCGGCCCGTTCTGGAAGAACCAGGCGCCGTGCTCGTCGTGCGTGTAGTTGCGGTGGATGAAGCCGAGCAGCTTGTCGTGCGCGATGCGGCTGCCCTTGACCTGGGGAAACGGCCCCGCCGCCTGGATGCGGTCGTCGCGCATGTACCAGTGGCCGCGCGCGTCCAGCGCCAGCCAACCGTAGCAGTGCGGCACGTGGGGCCACTTCAGCAGCGCCGCCTTGACGATGTCGTCCATGTGCGCGAGCTTAGGCCCTGTCAGGCGTGCGCCGCCGAGCCAGTCGGCGACCGCCTGCGGCATGGCGAGCACGTCGCCCGGGAAATGGCCGTGCGGGAAGCCCACGTGGCCGCCTTGCGCCGGCCGCCACAGCGTGACGAAGCGCCCCACCTGCGCCGGCCCGGGCAGCGATGCCGATGGCACGAAGGGGTCGTTGCCTGCGTTGAGCACCAGCGCCGGGATGCGGATGCGCGCCAGGTGCGGCTTGGCCGACGCACGGCGCCAGTAGTCGGGCGTGTCGCGGAAGCCGTGCAGCGGCGCGGTGAAGACATCGTCGAACTCGTACAGCGTGCGTGCCGCGGCCAGTCGCTCGCGGTCGAACAGCCCCGGGTGCTGCCGCCACTTGGCCAGCGCCTTGGGCTTCATCGTCGCCAGGAACATGCGCGCGTAGACGAGCCGGTTGAAGCCGCGGTCGATGGCGGCGCCCGACGCCGCCAGGTCGATGGGCGAGCACACCGCAGCCACCGCGGCGGCCGTGGCGGCGGCGCTGGCGCCGGCTTCCTGCGGCCCAGCGCAGCAGCGCATTGCCGCCCAGCGAGACGCCCACCACCAGCAGCGGCGCGCCGTGGCGCAGGCGCAGGCGCTGCAGGATCCAGCCGACTTCCTCGAAGTCGCCCGAGTGGTAGGCGCGCGGCGCGCGGTTCAGCTCGCCCGAACAGCCGCGGAAGTGCGGCACCGAGCAAGCCCAGCCGCGGCTTTGCGCCGCGCTGGCGAAGGCCTGCGCGTACTGGCTCTCGATGCTGCCTTCCAGGCCGTGGAAGAGGACGAGGCGCGGCGGCGCGCCGCGGCCGGCGGCGGCCAGGTGGTCGACGTCGATGAAGTCGCCGTCGGGCGTGTCCCAGCGCTCGCGCTCGAAGCGGCGGCACCGGCCGAGGTGGCGGCGCGAGGCGCGCGCCGCCCAGATCGTCTGCAGGTTCCCGCCGGGCAGCCAGCGCGGGGCGCGGTAACCCTGCATCAGTGCAGTGTCGACGGCGCCTCGCCGGCCACGCGGCGGCTCGTGCGCCAGGCCCGGGCTGGCGTGGTGCGCAACCAGGCGCCAGCCCTGCGCCGTCTTCAGGTACACGTTGGTGGCCATCACCCAGGCCGTACTGCGGCCCCTCTTCACCCTGCACCGGCGAGGCGCTCGACCAGGTGATGCAAGGCGCAGCCGAGCACGCTGCAGGCGGTGCACCTGCTCGGGCCGCACCGGAATGCCGCCGTTGGCGAAGATGGCCTCGAAACTGGCGCGGATGGCCGCGCTGCCGAAGGCGCGACGCCGCCGGGGTGCACGCAGACGATCTCGTCGTCGTCGGCCCACACGGGCCATCAGCGCTCGATGTCGCCGCGCTGCAGCGCTCGTAGAACTGCGCCTCGACCTCTTCGGGCGGTGCCGATCAGCGCGGCGGCGGGCGGGGGCGCGGCCATGGCGCTTCAGCGAAAGACGACGCACTTGTGCCCGTTGATCAGCACGCGGTGCTCGACGTGCCAGCGCACGGCGCGGGCGAGCACCATGCATTCGATGTCGCGGCCGACGGCGGTGTAGTCCTCGGCCGACAGCGTGTGGTCGACGCGCTGCACGTCCTGTTCGATGATCGGGCCCTCGTCGAGGTCGGCGGTGACGTAGTGCGCCGTGGCGCCGATGAGCTTGACGCCGCGCGCGTGGGCCTGGAAGTAGGGGCGCGCGCCCTTGAAGCTGGGCAGGAAGCTGTGGTGGATGTTGATGGCGCGGCCCGCCAGCGCGGCGCAGAACTCGGCGCTCAGGATCTGCATGTAGCGCGCCAGCACGACGAGGTCGATGCGCTCGGCGCTCATGATGGCCTGTACCTGGCGCTCCTGCCGCGCGCTTGGCGCCGGCGTCGCCGCCGGCCGGCAGCGGCAGGTGATGGAAAGGGATGCCGTAGCTGGCCGCCAGGTCTCGAACGTGCGGTGGTTGGAGACGATGGCCGGGATGTCCACCGCCAGCGAGCCGCTCTTCCAGCGGTAGAGCAGGTCGTTCAGGCAGTGGCCGTGCTGGCTGACCATGAGCAGCACGCGCGGGCGCACCGCCAGCGCATGGAAGCGCACCTCCATGCCGAACTGCTGCCGCGTGTGTTCGAACAGCCTGTCAGCGTGCGCCGTGTTGCCAGCTGCGGCGGTGCCTGGAAGTGCACGCGCATGAAGAACAGGCCGGTCGCGTCGTCGCCTTCGAGGTCGCCGAACTGCTGCGAGTCGATGATGTTGCAGCCGGCCTGGTAGAGCAGGCCCGAGACCGCGTGGACGATGCCCTTGGTGTCGCGGCACGAGAGCGTGAGGACGTATTGGTGGTCGAGCGGCATCGGCAAGATTGTAGGTACCGGACCCCCGGCACGTCGCCCGGCCGCAGCGCCGTGGGACGACGGCGTCAGCCGCGGTTCTCGAAGACGCCCAGCTTGCGATGCAGCGGCGTCTCGTCGGCGATGAAGACGAAGGCCGGCGCGCTGCCCGAGCGGTTGACCAGCGTCACGGCCGTGTAGCCCGGCGCGCAGCAGGTGTCGGCCTCGGCCAGCGCGAAGGACTGCTCGGCGACGCGCACGTCGACCGCGCCTTCGATGAGGTGGAACACGATCGCCGGCGAGCGCGCCGGCAGCCGCAGCGTCTGGCCCGGCGCGCAGCATCAGCGCATAGAAGCCGAGGATGTTCTCGGCGTCGGCGCCGGTCTCGGGGTTGACGTAGGTGACCTGCACCGCGTCCAGCGCCGGCTGGTCGGCCGCCAGCGCCTCGAGCGCGGCGCGCGCTTCCACCCAGGGGTAGCGCAGCATCGGGTAGGCCTTGCCCGAGCGCTCGAACATCGGGCGTCGGCACGACGCCGCCGCGGGCGTAGGACGCGGTCGCCGCGGCCGGGCCTGCACGGCCTGGCGCACGCCGTCGACGTGGTAGCTGGCCTCCATGTAGTAGACCAGCGGCAGGTCCAGCACGTCGAGCCAGACCACCGGGCCGGTCGCCGTCGTGGCCGTGCTCGTGCCACAGCCCGGTGGGCGTGAGGATCAGGTCGCCGCGGCTCATCGGGCACTTCTCGCCGTCGACCGTGGTGTAGGCGCCCTCGCCTTCGACGATCATGCGCACCGCGTTCGGCGTGTGGCGGTGGGCCGGCGCCCATTCGCCGGGCAGCAGCAGCTGCATGCCCAGGTAGATGGCCGCGCTGGCCTGCATCTTCTCCAGGCCGTGGCCGGGGTTGGCCAGCACCAGCACGCGGCGCTCGGCCTTCTCGATCGGCGTCAGTTCGCCGGCCTGCAGCAGCAGCGGGCGCAAGCGCCTGGTACGACCAGCAGGTGGCGCGCGTGCGCGGCTGCGGCTGGCCCGGCGGCAGCACCGCGCGCAGGCTGGGCCACAGCGGCACCAGGTTGAGCTGCGTCAGCTCGTCGCGGTAGTCGGCGGGCAGGTCTTCGAGGCGGCCGAGTGTCGTTCATTCCAGGGTCTCCGGTCGTGGCGGTCGCGTCGGCTCAGGTGGCCAGGCAGTTCTCGACCTTCCAGCCGTACAGCCACTCCATCGCGTCGTAGAAGCGCTCGGGCGTGCGGCCCTTCCACAGGTCGTTGCGCACCAGGCGCTCGACGCCCTTGGCGTGGAAGATGCGGCCCATCTCGCGCGCCGACAGCACGATGCGCGCGGTGCGCGCGATGCGCGAGCGCTGGTAGAGGTCGAAGGCCGGTCGAACGTCCGGTCCAGCGCTGCCGTGCACGCGCAGCGCCTCGCCCAGCGTCACCGCGTCCTCCAGCGCCATGCAGGCGCCCTGCGCCAGGTACTGCAGCGTCGGGTGCGCGGCGTCGCCCAGCAGCGTGGCGCGGCCGAAGGTCCACTGCGCCGATCGGGCTCGCGGTCGGCGGTGGCCCAGCGCTTCCAGCTCTTGGGCAGGTCGATCAGCTGGCGCGCCCGCGGGCAGATGCCCTCGAAGTAGCTCTGCACCTCGTCGCGGCTGCCTTCGCGCACGCCCCACTCCTCGGTGCTGGCGGCTGTGGAAGGTGACGACCACGTTGTACTGCTCGCCGCCGCGCAGCGGGTAGTGCACGAGGTGGCAGTTCGGGCCGACCCAGATGCTGGCGGCGTTCCACTGCAGGTCGGCCGGGAAGTCCTTGCCGGTCGACCACCGCGCGGTAGACGACATGGCCCGAGACCCGCGCCGCGTCGCCGACGTACTGCCGGCGCACCGCCGACTTCACGCCGTCGGCGCCGATCAGCGCCATGCCGCGGTGCGCGCCGCCCGTCGGCGTCGTGCACGGTGACGCCGGCGTCGTCCTGCTCGACGCGCTGCACCGTGCGTCGAGGTCAGCAACTCGACGCGGCCGGTCGCCTGCGCGCCTTCGAGCAGCGACAGGTGCACGTCGGCGCGGTGGATCACCGCGTAGGGGTTGCCGAAGCGCTGGCGGAAGGCCTCGCCGGTCGGGATGCGGCCGACCAGCGTTTCGTCGAGCGCGTCGTGCATCACCATCTCGTCGGTGTAGACGGCGCGGGCGCGCGCCTTCTCGCCGACGCCCAGCGCGTCGAAGGCGGCGAAGGCGTTGGGCCCGAGCTGGATGCCGGCGCCGATCTCGCCGATCTGCGGCGCCTGCTCCAGCACCTTGACCGCGAAGCCCCTGGCGCGCCAGCGCCAGCGCCGCGGCCAGGCCGCCGATGCCGCCGCCGGCCACCAAGACCGGCGCAGTCACCGTCAACCTTTCATCGCGGTCCGGGCCTGCAAGGCAGGCCGGCCGACGTCCGCAGCCCCGGTCGCGCGCGATACCCCGTTCGGCTTCAGGCCCCCGTCATGGCCCTGGGCTCGCGCCTCGGCCTCGAAGGCGGCAAATGGGGTGGCGGGCATGGAACCTCCGGCAGAGCAAAAGAGTGCAAGGCACGAGATGAGCGTGCGAGTGTGGATTGTGCCCGCGCCTCGTGGCGCACCCAGCCCGCCTGCGCCGGCAGCACCAGCGTCGGCGTGAAGACGAAGGCGTAGTACTCCGGCACCGCTGCGCCCAGCACGCCGGGCCCGAGCAGGATGCCGGTGATGATCTGCACCACGACCAGGGGTGCGAAGTACTCGGTGCGCCCCAGCCGCCAGATCAAGTACGGCACGCTGAAGATCAGCAGCATCGCCGCCAGAAACAGTTCGGTCGTGTTCATCGGTCGGGCCCACGCACCGCTGGCGGGGGCGCCTGCGAATCTAACCGAGACCTGTTGCCGACCGGGCACGAGACACCGGCCCGTGTCGTCGACACGGGCGCGGCTGCCGAACCGCCACCGGGCCGAAGCGGCAGCCGGTGGCGCCGGCGATCAGAACTCCATCGAGAGCTGACCCGACAGGATCACCGTGTTGCTGCTGTACTGGCCGCTCAGCAGGCCGTAGGCGGCCGTGTTCGGCGGGTCGCCGTTCTTGTTGATGTTGGCGCCGCTGGCGACCCAGACGTAGGCCGCGCCGAAGTCCAGCGTCACGCCGTTGGCGAAGCGGTACTGCCCGCCGGCCGTGAGCCAGGTGCGGTCGTTGTCGGGCAGCCGCGGGGTGCGGAACGCCATCTGCACCGGCGACTCGTCGTAGGCCAGGCCGCCGCGCACCATCCAGCCGCCACCGAGCCGGTAGTTGGCGCCGACGGCGAACTTCCACGCATCCTCGAAATTCTCGCGGCGTGCTCTGCAGCACGGTGCCGGCGTCCTTGCCGTCGCTGCGCACGAAGGTCAGGTCCTTGATCGTCGACCAGCCGGTCCACTGGGCGTCGATCATCACGTCCCACTTGCGGGCTCAGGGCGCTGAAGAACGACAGGTTGACGATGGGCGGGATCTCCACCTTGGAGGTCACGCCCGCCGTCGTACAGCGCTGGCGTTCACGCCGGCCGCCAACGCCCCACGGCGGCGCAGCGCCGGTGGCACGCGGCGTCGGGTGCACGAACTGCGCGTTGCCGGCGATGTCGTACTTGATGCTCGAACGGTAGTGCAGGCCCACGCGATGTTCGGGGCTGATGTTCCACAGCAGGCCGGCATTCCAGCCCCAGGCGTCGTCGTCGCCCTTGATGCTCGCGGACGATTCCAGGCCCGGGGTCGCCGCGGCGATGGCGTTGTAGGTGGGCGAGCCGGGCGGGATGCCGGCGGCTGCCGCGGCGCCGAGCAGAGCCGCCGAGTAGTTGACCTGGTTGGTGAATTCGGCGTCGATGCGCTGGTAGTTCAGCCCGAAGCCCAAGGCGAAGTTGCTGGCCGGCTTCCAGCGACACGCCCGGGTTGACATTGATCGTCTCGATGCTGGAGCGGATGGCCTGGAAGCGGCCCATCCAGCCGTTGTCGTATTCGGTCACCAGGCCCCAGGGCGCGGTGATGCCGATGCCGGCCGACCACTGGGCGTTGATGGGCGCGGCGTAGTACAGGTTGGGCACCCAGTTCGCGCCGCCGGCGTCGCCGCCTTCATGGCCCAGCGACTGCTGGGCCGCCGCCACCGAGGAGACATTGCCGAACTCCATCGACGGCTTGATCATGTGCAGCACCAGCGATGCCCTGGCCCTTTTGAATGCGCGAGAGGCCGGCGACGTTGCTCCACAGGGTGCTGGCGTCCTCGGCGGCGGCAGCGCCGCCGGCAAAGGCGGTGCCCAGGCCCGATGCCGAGCTCTCGTTGAGCTGGAAGCCGGCTGCCAGGGCCGGCGCGGCGCTGACGCCCAGCGCAAGAGCGGCAATCGCGCAGGCGATGCGCGTGCGTGCGAAACGGGTGCTCATGGTCATCACTCCTCGTTAAATGAAACGCGGCGCCCACCACCCGGGCATCCGCCCTGATCACACACGCTATGCCACCGGCGACGGGTCGGCATTGACGCTGCTCAGGTTTGCCGCGGTCGCGCACGGTGCCGGCGCGGCGATGTTGCGCGCCGGCCACGACGCTTGCCGCTCCCGCAGAGCAGACCCGCCTGTTCGGCGTCCTACCTGGCGAGGGCCCGCCCGATGCTGCCGGCAGCCGCGTCCAGCCGGCGCTCGGCCTCGGTCGCGTCGACGCCGGCCTCGAGCATCACGATCGCCACCTTGACGCGCGAGCCGCAGGCCCCCAGCGCCCGCTGCGCGTCGGCTTCGCTCGCCCGCGTGGCGCGCACGGTGAGGCGCAACGCACGCCGCACGAGCTTGGCATTGGTGGCGCGCAGGTCGACCATCAGGTTGCCGTAGACCTTGTGCAGCCGCACCATGACGCTGCTGCTGAAGGTGTTGAGCGCGATCTTCTGCGCCGTGCCGGCCTTCAGCCGCGTGCTGCCGGAAATCAGCTCGGGCCCGGTGTCGAGCACGATGCCGATCTCGCAGGCCGCGGCCAGCGGCGCGCCCGGGTTGTTGACGATGCCCACCGTGAGCGCGCCCGCGGCGCGCGCCGCCGCGGCCGCGCCCAGGGTGTAAGGCGTGGCGCCCGATGCCGCCAGCAGCAGCACCACGTCGTTGGCCGTGGGCTGCAGTGCGGCCAGGTCCGCCGCGCCCTGCGCGCGGTCGTCCTCGGCGCCCTCGACGGCCGCGAACATGGCGCCGGGGCCGCCGGCCAGCAGCGCCGGTGCCCGCTCGGGCGGCCACGAGAACGTGGGGTGCAGTTCGACGCTGTCGAGCACGCCCAGGCGCCCGCTGGTGCCGGCCCCGACATAGACGATGCGGCCGCCGGCCTGCAGCCTGGGGGCGGCGGCATCGACGGCGCGAGCGAGTTGCGAGCCCGCCGCGCGCACCGCGAGCGCGGCCTGCGCCTGGTCGGCGACAAAGGCATCGACCAGCGCCGCCGTGTCGTAGCGGTCGAGCTGCGGGTGTTCGGGATGCGGCTCTTCGGTGCGCAGCGTGGCGGTCATGGCAGTCGGACGAAGTTGCGGGTACTGAGGTTGCCGACACGGTCGACGGCGCTCACCACCGCGGCGTCGGCGCCGTCGAGCGCAAAGGAGCGCTGCGCCGCCGGCAGCACGGCGAAGCGCCAGGCCCCGCCGACGCGCCGCCACACCGCCCAGCGCGCAGCCGCTTCACCGGCAGCGGGCTCGATCGCCACCCGCGACCCGGCCAGCCGCAGCAGCGGTGCCGGCGGCGGCTGGTCGTCGAGCCAGGGCGTGGCCGGAACGAGGGCGGGCGTGGCATAGGGGCCGATCTGCAACAGCGTGGCGACGCCGTCGCGGTCCTGCATCAGCGCCGACATGCTGAAGTGGATGTGCCCGGTGGCGCCCGGCCGCGTGCGCTGCAGCGTCACCTGGTCGAAGATCTCGCGCCCGGCCCAGGCGCGGGGGCCGAGCGGCTCGCCGCGCGTGACCATGCTCGTGAAGAGCCCCGGCCAGACATGGCGCTGCGCGCGGTTCTGCCCGATCCAGTAGTCCAGCAGCACCGGGAAGGGCTGGCCGGCGCGGTCGATCGGCCAGTACAGCTGCGGCGCCAGGTAGTCGAGCCAGCCGTTCTCGAGCCAGCGCTCGACGTCGGCGTAGAGCTTGTCGACCTGGCTGAATCCGGTGACGCCCGGCGGCCGCCGGTCGGGGCGGCCCAGGCCGAAGGGGCTGATGCCGAAGCGCACCCAGGGCTTGATGCGCCGCACCGTGGCGTGCATCTCCTGCACCAGCGCATCGACATTGGCGCGGCGCCAGTCGTCGCGCGCCAGCAGGCCGCCGCCGAGCCGGTAGCGTGCATAGGCCGTGTCGTCGGGAAACGGCAGGTCGGCGTCGCCCACCTTCACCGGGTAGGGGTAGAAGTAGTCGTCGATGTGCACGGCGTCGATGTCGTAGCGGCGCACCACGTCGGCCACCACCGCCAGGGTGTGCGCGGCAGCGGCGGGCTCGCCGGGGTCGATCCACAGCAGGTCGCCGTAGCGCCTGGCCAGCGCCGGCTGGCGCACCGCGAGGTGCGGCGCCACCAGCGGCGTCTTCGCCGACGAATGGCGCGCGCGGTAGGGGTTGAGCCAGACGTGCAGCTCGAGGCCGCGGGCGCGAGCTTCCTGCACCCACCAGGCCAGCGGGTCCCAGGCCGGCACCGGTGCGCGGCCCTGCGCGCCGGTGAGGTACTCGCTCCACGGCTCCAGCGCCGACGGGTAGAGGGCGTCGCCGGCCGGCCGCACCTGCAGGATGAGCGCATTCAGGCCGATGGCCGCGGCGCGGTCGAGCATGGCGGTGGCCTCGGCGCGCTGCGACTTCGGCCGGCAATCCGGGCTGGCTGGGCCAGTCGATATTGGCGACCGTGGCCACCCAGGCGGCGCGGAACTCGCGCGGCTCGGGCGGCGGCATCGCATCGGCAGCCGGTGGCGCCGCGGCCGGTGCCGGCGCATCGCCGGGCCACGGAGCCCGGCCGGCACAGGCGGCCAGCAGCACGAGACCGGCCAGCGCCAGCGTGCGCCACATCACGGCAGCTTCACGGGGTTGGTCAGCACATGCAGCAGCGCCGCGGTTTCGGCGTCGGGCGCGCCGTCGTGGCGCTCGGGGCGGTAGCGCATCTGGAAATTCATCAGCACCCGCTGTGTCTGTTCGTCCATCTGCCCCGTGGTCTCCACCGCGTAGCCGTGCTGGGCCAGCGTGCGCTGGAACCAGGCGATGTCGGGCAGCAGCGCTTCGAAGCGCTCGCGCTGCGCGGCGACGCGCGTGGCTTCGGGCCAGGGCGGCGTGATGCCCAGGTCCGCCAGGCGCCGCCATGGGAAGGTCGGCCCCGGATCCTCCTTGTACGAGGGCGCGACCTCGCCGTGGCCGAGGATGCGGTCGGGCCGGATGCCGTGGCGCTTGACGATGTCCTGGATCAACGGAATCAGCACCTGCATCTGCGCTTCGGGGAAGGGCTGGTAGATGCGCTCCTTGTCGGGCCCGAGCTTGAAGCCCGGATGCACGATCTCGATGCCGATCGAGCTGGCGTTGAGCATGCGGTGGCCCTTCCAGGCGCTGGCCCCCGAATGCCAGGCGCGGCGGCTCTCGTCCACCAGGCGGAAGATGCGCGGCGGCGTCTCGTCGCTCAGCAGGTAGTGCGCCGACACCTCGTGCTCGGTCAGGACCTTCATCGAGATCGGGAAGTCGGCCACCGTGTAGTGCAGGACGAGGAACAGCACGCGGCTGTCCTGCCCGCGCGCACTGCGGCTGGTGTCGATGGGCACGCCACCGGAGGTGACAGGCGCCGGCACGGTGGTGCAGCCGGCCAGCAGCGCCGTCAACAAGAGGGCGATGAATCGGGTCATGTCGTCGCGGCGGTGGCCGCCAGGCGCGCGGCGGCGTGGTGGGCGGGCAGCGTCAGTCGCCGCGCGGCGGTACCGGCCGGCAGGGCCAGGCGCAGGCTCTGCTCGATGGCCGGGTGGAGCTCGAACACGCGCCCCGCCAGGGCCAGTGGGCGCGGGCCGAAGCGTTGCCGCAGCGCCGCGGCCAGGCGCGCCAGTTCGGTGCCGGCGGCCTGCAACAGCGACAACGCGTCCGGGTCCTCGTCGGCTGCGGCCGCCACGGCCAGCGCCAGGCGACCCATCTCGCCGCGGCTGGCGCCGGGGCCGCTGTAGACCCAGTGCCGCGTCTGCGCCCAGTCGGCGCCGCCGATGTGTTCGAACACCCGCCGTGCCAGCGGCGAGTGCTGCCAGCTGCCGGGCGCCGCGTCTTCGGCACGCCAGATGGCGCGCAGCGCGCGGCGCGCGATCCAGTGGCCGCCGCCGGCGTCGTCGATGACCGTGCCGCGGCCGCCGGCGCGGTGCAGGGTGCCGTGTTCGTCGAGTAGGCGGCGATCGACCCGGTGCCGGCGACCAGCACCACGCCCTGGCCGGGCGCAAAGGCGGCGCGGCAGGCCAGTTCGATGTCGGTCATCGCCTGCACGGCGGCCGGTGCCAGGCCCATGGCTTCGGCAGCCAGAGCGCACAGCCGCGGGCCCTGCGCGGCGTCGAAGCCGGTGACGCCGGCCACGACACGGGCGGCACCGCCCAGCGGAGCCACCGCGGCCGCGATGTCGCCCAGCACCGCGGCGACGGCCTCGCGACCGGCGGCGCTGTCGAGCTGCAGGCCGGAGAGCGCGGCCGCGTGGCCTTCGCCGCGCAGCACGCCGTCGACCGAAGCCAGCGCCCAGCGCGTCTGCGTGCCGCCCGCGTCCAGGCCGAGCCCGAGCGGCGGCGTGGCGGGGGAGGACGGGGAGGCGAGGCTCACGACCGGGATTCTGCGGGCACGGGCCGAGGGTCACAATCCGCGCGATGCCCAGACCCTGGTTGCCGGCCCTGGCCGCCGGCCTCGTCGCCATCGCCGCCACCACGGCCGCCCCCCCGGCCGCGGCCGCCCGCGACACGCTGCCGCCCGAGGTCCACCTGGCGCTGCAGCGGGCCGGTGTGCCGGCCGACGCGCTGGCCGCCGTGGCCCTGCCGCTGGCGGGTTGGGCCCGGCCCTGGGGCCACCGCGCCGGCGTCCCGGTGCAGCCGGGCTCCTCGATGAAGGTGGTGACCAGCATCGTGGCGCTGGACCACCTGGGCCCCAACCACCGCGGCTACACCGAGCTGCGCAGTGCGGCGGCCATCGAGGCCGGCGTGCTGCGCGGCGACCTCGTGCTCGTGGGCGGCGCCGACCCCGAACTCGGCGTGCCGCAGTTGTGGGCGTTGCTGCTCGACCTGCGCCAGGCCGGCGTGCACACGATCGAAGGCCGCCTGCTCGTCGACCGCACGCTGTTCCGGCCGGCGCGCCAGGACATCGGCCTGCCGCCTTTCGACGAAGCGCCCGAGTTCCCCTACAACGTGATCCCCGATGCGCTGCATCTCGCGGGCAGCCTGCTGCCGCTGGAGTTGCGCTCCGACGCCGACGGCGTGCGCGCGAGCACGGTGCCGCCGCTGGACGGCATCGAGTTCACGAGCCGCATGGCACTGACCGACACGCGCTGCAGCGACTGGGACGACGACTGGCAGCCGGCCCGCGTGGCGCAGGCCGGCGAGCGCACGCTGATCGAACTGCAAGGCGGCTTTCCACGGGACTGCACGCGGCGCGTCGAGCTGCAACTGATCGACCGCCAGGCCTTGACCGAGAAGCTGTTCCGCACGCTCTGGCGCGGCCTGGGCGGCCACTGGGCGGGGCGCGCCGTCGAAGAGGCCGCTCCCGCCGGCACACGCCTGCTGGCGCGACGCGAGAGCCGTCCCTGGGGCGAGATGCTGCGCCACATGAACAAGGCCTCGGACAATCCGCGCACGCGCTTGCTGTACCTGTCGCTGGGCCTGGCCGGCATGGCGGCCGAGCCGCAGGCCACCACGGCCGAACTCGCCGATCGCGAAGTGCGGCGCTGGCTGGCCGCGCACGGCATCGACGACACGGGCATCGTGCTCGACAACGGCTCGGGACTGTCGCGCCGCGAGCGCATCACGCCCTGGCAGATGGCGTCGATGCTGAAGGCGGCCTGGCGCGGCCGCCATGCCCCCGAACTGCTGATGAGCCTGCCGGTGGCCGGCGTCGACGGCACCCTGCGCAACCGCCTGCGCGACAGCCCGGCCACCGGCTGGGCGCGCTTGAAGACCGGCACGCTGCGCAACGTGGTGGCGCTGGCCGGCTACGTCAGCGACGCCGACGGCCGGCCCTGGGCGGTGGCGATGGTGGTCAACCACGATAACGCCAACCAGGCGCGGCCGGTGCTCGACGCGCTGGTGGATGCCATCGCACGCCACGGGCCGCACGGGCCGCCGCGGCCCGCGGTGGGGCCCCTGGGCGACGGGCCCTGAGAGGGTCTTCCCGGCAGGGCCGTCCTGCGGCCGGGCCCCGCGCCGACGGCGCGGCCGGTGGGCGTCAACGCCGGCACTGGCCCCGCAGCTCGGCCGCCAGGAAGAACGGCAGGCTGAGCAGCCCGCCACCCGCGAAGGGGTACTCGCCCTTCAGGCAGTCGCCGACGGCGGCCTGCCCGATCTCGCTGCCCAGGCGCTCCCCGGCGCTCGGGCGCGACGGGGCGACGCCGACGCGTGCCGCACCGTCGGCCACGGCCTCGGCGCGCGCCGCGTCCCGAATGGCGCGCCGTGTCGCCGCGGTCTCGAGCAGGTGCTCGCCGGCTCGCGCCACGGGCGCCGACGCCTGCGGCTCCAGCGGCAGCGCCGCCCTCGGCTCCGCGGTTGGCTCCGACGGCAGTGTGATGGCCTGCGGCACCACGACGGGAACCGGCGCCGCCGGCGCCAGCCTCGCCGCAGGTTCACGTGGCACGGATTCCCTCGCCGGCTGCGCCACTTCGGGCACGGCCGCGCGCGCGGGTCGGACATCTTGCAGCAGCCAGACCACGGCAGGCGCCTCCGCCGTGGGCGGCGCAGCCGGCGGCCGCAGCGCATGCCAGAGCCCTGCCACCATCAAGCCGTGCAGGGTGCCGACCACCGTCCAGGCGAAGAGCCGGCTTCGCCGGTCACGCCCCGGGCCCTGGGCCTTCATGGGCGCGCCTCGAAACCTGTCCACAGCCTTTGCCACAGCCTTTTCAAGTTAGCGTGAAAGCGCAAGATCATCAAGCGAAACAACACCTCATGAGATCGACCCCATCCTGCGTGCCGCGATGCGGTCGCCCGCCCCTGACATCGCAGGGCGCCTGATCGAGCCCGCACGCGGGCCTGCCGACGAGTTTGACCCCGGTCACGGTAGCAGGGTGGCGCCTCTGCTACGGTCCGGGGTATCCAGACTCGGACGCGGAGACGAACATGCACGAAGCCAGTTACCCGGCGCTCACGCAGGGCATCAGCCACCAGCTCGCAGCGCTGCGCAAGTCGCAGGAGGCGACGATGGCCGGTTTCGGCGCCATGGCCAAGGGCGCCATGGCCAGCGCCGCTCTGTCCGAGAAGCAGAAGGAGCTGATCGCCCTGGGCATCAGCGTCAGCCAGCGCTGCGCCGGCTGCATCGGCTTTCACGTCAAGGCGGTGCGCCGGCTGGGCACGACACGCGCCGAATTCGAGGAAGTGCTCGGCGTGGCCATCTACATGGGCGGCGGTCCGTCCGCCATGTATGCCGCCGAGGCGATGCAGGCCTGGGAGCAATTCGAGAAGCCGTGAAGCCAGCGCCGGCCCAGCGCGGCATGACACGACATCCCGTGTCGAACGCAGCCCCGCGCCGACGGGAGATCTACCGCCGCGGCTCCAGCGTCTGCTCCGACAGGTAGGCCTGCCGGAAGGTCTCGAAGTCGACCGTGTCCGCGGCCTCGATGGCCAGGCGCTTCTCCACCGACACCCGCGCCAGCGCCTCGAAGGCCGCCTGGTGCGCGGCACTCCAGGGCAGCGCCAGCATGTGGTTGCGCGTCTGCTCGGCCTGGGCACGGATGAAGGCGGTGTAGCTGCCGCCGAAGTCGCGCTGCATCGCCGACAGCATGCGCGCCGACGGCAGCGTCTCCGGCTGGTCCAGGCCGGCGCGAGCGGCGGCCACGACGTCGGCGTAGGCGCTGCCGCCGTGCACCGCGTCCAGCGCGGCGGCAATCGGCAGGCACTGCTGCAGCAGTTCGGCCGCCCACTCGGTCAGCAGCACCGACTCCCCGCCGCGCTCGAGCCGCAGGCCGGGCTCGCGGCCATGGGTGGCGGTGTGGTGCTGGTTGCGGCCGAGCGCGGCGATCTCCTCGGGCGTATCCGGCGGGCTGTCGGCCAGCAGGCAGTGCAGCAGGAAGATGTCGAGGAAGCGCACCGTGGCGGCTGCGATGCCCACCGGCACGAAGGGGTCGAGGTCCATGCAACGCACCTCGATGTATTCGACGCCGCGCTCGCGGAGTGCGTGCAGGGGCCTCTCGCCCGGGCGGATCACGCGCTTGGGTCGGATCGTGCCGTAGAACTCGTTCTCGATCTGCAGCAGCGTGGTGGCGAGCTGGTTGTATTCGCCGCCCAGGTTGCGGATGCCGATCTTCTCGTAAGGCGCGTAGGGACGCGTCAGCGCGTCGTGCAGCGACGCGGCGTAGCTGTCCATGCCGTTGTAGCTGACGGCCAGCGTGGCCTGCGCCTCGCTCTGGTAGCCCAGGCGCCCCATGCGCAGCGAGGTCGCGTGCGGCAAGTAGCGGGTGTACTCCGACAGCGTCTGCAGCCCGTGCTCGCGCCCGGCGACGAAGCTCGAGCACACCGCCGGCGAGGCACCGAACAGATGCAGCAACAGGAAGGCATGGCGGCGGAAATTGCGGATGAGCGCGAAGTACTCGTCGTTGCCCAGCCCCGGCAGCGACCAGTTGTAGTGGATGCCGGAGATCGTCTGCATGCGCCGCCCGTAGCGGTGGCCCAGGCCCATGCGGTACACGCTCTTGGCGCGGCCGATGTTGGACGAACCGTAGAGCCCGAGCGGGATCGTCTCGTCGGTCGGCAGGCCGCAGGGCATGCTGCCGACCCACAGGCGCTCGTCGCCCGCGGCGGCCAGCGTGCGGTAGACGAACTGGTGGATGCGCGTCAGCTCGGCCAGGCAGTCCTCGACGCCTGCGTGCACGCCGGTGATCAGCTCGAGCTGGCTCTCGCTGAAGTCGGTGGTGATCTGCGGATGGGTCAGCGGCGAGCCCAGCGCCGCCGGGTGCGGCGTGAGCGCGAGCGCGCCCGTCGGCAAGGCGCGCAGGCTTTCCTTCTCGATGCCGCGGCAGATGCCCAGCAGGCGCGCGGCGCTCAGGTCGCGCAATCGGTCGGCCAGGGTCATGGGTGTCTCTCGCGGCAGCGGCACAAAGGGAGCGAAGGGTAAGCCCAGCGCCAATTCTCTGCTCGCCGGTTGGACAAAGCCTGGACGGCCGCCGCGGCCAGCGCATGGCGGGCGCGGCCGCCGGCGGCCGCGCCCGCGCGGCGGGTGCCCAGGGTCCTGCAGTAAGCTGGCGCATGGCCACCCTGCACACCGACGAGATCGCCCACTACCAGCGCGAAGGCTGGGTCATTCCGCGCTTCCGGCTGCCGGCACCGCAGGTGGCGGCGCTGCGCGAGGCGCTGGACGAGTTGCTGCGCCGCAACCCCGGCGTGCGGCCCGAGAAGCTGGTTTCGGCGCATGTCGAAGGCGGCGCGGCCGGCAACGGCGAAGGCGTGCGCGGCGTGGCGCAGTTCCTGGAACTGGCGCGCGACCCCGAGATCGTCGACCTGGTTGCCGGCGCCATCGGCGACGACATCGTCCTGTGGGGCTGCCATGTCTTCTGCAAGCCGGCGGGTGAGGGCTATGAAACGCCGTGGCACCAGGACGGGCATTACTGGCCGATCCGCCCGCTGGCCACCTGCACGGTCTGGGTGGCGCTGGAGGAGTCGGTGGTGGAGAACGGCTGCCTGCGGGTGATCCCGCGATCGCACGCGGCGCGGCAGCTGCACGAGCACCTGCACGAGGACCGCAGCGACCTCACGCTCAACCAGCGCCTCGCCGCCGGCAGCTTCGACGAGACCGCGGCGGTGGACCTGGAGCTGCGGCCCGGGGAGATGTCGCTGCACGACGTCTACATGATCCACGGCGCGGCACCGAACCGATCGACGCGGCGCCGCACGGGCGTGGCGCTGCGTTACATGCCTGCCACCTCGCTCTTCGACCGCAGCCTGCGGCCGGTGGACGGGCAGAGCGGCGTGCCGGTCAACTTCTCCCAGCGGCCGCTGTGGCTGCTGCGCGGCGTGGACCGGCATGGCGGCAACGACTTCAGCGTCGGCCATGCGCCAGGCTGAGGCCCGGCGTCAGCCGAACTTCAGGAACAGCTGGCTGTAGGGCTTCTTGACCTTGTCCAGCGCGGCGCGCGCGGCAGCCAGGTCCTGGCGCACCAGGGCCTCCCGCACGGCAGCCACCGAACCCTGGACCTGCTGCTGCAGCGGCAGGAAATCGGGGTGGGCCTTCAGCGCGGCCGGGGCCTCGCTGTGCAGCCTGCCGGCCAGGTACTCCAGCGCCCCCACGCGCGCCAGCAAGGCCTGCGCGCCTTGCACGCTGCCCAGTTGCGCCGGCCCTTCGGCCAGCACGCGCTCCATCTGCTCGTGGTATTCGTTCATGTGGTCGCTGAACACCACGACCCCGTTGCGGCGGCGCAGCTCGGACATCAGGTCGCGCGCCTTCTCCAGCGTCTCGTGCGCCGGCGCGAGTTGCCGGGCCTCGATCTGCTGGGCGGCGGCGGCGTACACGGCGTCCACCTCGGCCAGCGTGCCGGCCACGGCCGCGTCGCGGTCGTAGGGCGCCGGCGGCTGCCTGGCGTACCGCGCCACGATGTCGGCCCAAGCCTGGCGTGCCTGCGCCATGGCTTGTTCGGACTCCGCCTGTGCCTTGCTGTTGGTGCGGAACAGCGCCGCGCGGTAGGGCACGTAGGCGGCCTGCATGGCGTCGGTCAGCGCATCGGCCGCCTGACAGGCCGGCGCGGACGCCAGGCTGGCGGCCAGGGCCAAGGCGGCTGGCCAGGTGCGATAGGGGTTCATGGGTCGTCTGCGAGTCGGTATCGAGGCATCTTGCCACGTATACCCATGAGGGTAATGATGCCGATCAAACGGCGGCGACCTGACCCGCCTGCCCCCCGGTCGGGGCGCCCCCGCTGCGGGCACAATGCCGGACCCCAGCCGTCGTTTCCCCGCCATGACAGACACGCCCACCCGGCCCGATGCCGCGGCCCCGGAATCCGTGCCGGCCGCCGCCCTGCCCGACTTGCCCGCGGCCGCAGCGCCCGAGCCCGCAGCGCCCTTGGAAGACCCCCCGCCAGAGGTGGCGGCGGCCGTCGACGAGGCCGGTGTGTCCGCCGTGGCCGCGCCGCCCGCCGTGGCCGAACTGTCCCCCGCCGCCTGCGCCGCCCGCCTGGCCGAGCTGTTCCCGGCGCTGTTCGGTGCCGGCCGCGCGCTGCCGATCAAGCTGCGCGTGCAGGCCGACATCCAGCAGCGCGCGCCGGGCGTGTTCACGCGCAAGTCGCTTTCGCCGTTCCTGCACCGCTACACCACGAGCACGGCCTACCTGAAGGCGCTGGTGAATTCGCCGCACCGCTTCGACCTCGACGGCGCACCGGCCGGCGAGATCGACGACGTGCACCGGCAAGCGGCCGCCGCCGAACTGGAGCGCCGCCGCGGCCTGTTCGAGGCCAAGCGCGTGGCCGAGCGTGCCGCGGCCAACGAGGCGCGCCGCCAGGCCGAAGCCGCCGCGCGGCAGCAGCATGCGGCCGAGGACCAGGCCCGCCGCGACCGTGCCGCGCTGCTGCGCGCCTTCGAGTCGAGCACGCTGACGCGGGCCAACTTCTGCGCGCTGAAGGGCATTGCCGAGGCCGATCTCGACGGCCAGCTCCACCAGGCCTGGCTCGAGCGCGAGCAACGGGCGCAACAAGTGCGGCCCGAACCCGATCGCGGCCCGCAGGCGCGCGACGACCGGCGCCCCGACGAACGCCCGGCGCGGCGCGCCGGGCCGCTACGCCGAATCCCGGGCTGACTCCGGCAGCGTCACCGTCAACTGGGTGCCCTGGCCTGGCGCCGACACCACGTTCAGCGTGCCCCCCTCGGCCTCGACCCGGAAGCGCATGCCCACCAGGCCATAGGCCGAACGCGGTGGCGCGGCCGTGTCGAAGCCGACACCGTCGTCGCGCACCGAGACTTCGACCCGGCCATCGCGCAATGCGAGCGTCAGCCACACGTGGCGCGCCTTGGCGTACTTGCTGATGTTGGTGATGGCCTCCTGCACCAGACGGTAGACCACCAGTTCGGCGGTGGCATCGAGCGTGACCGGCGCCAGCGCGCATTCGACCTCGACGCCCGAACGCTCGGCGAACTCGCGTGCCAGGATCTCCAGCGTCGCCACCAGCCCCAGGTTGCCCAGGGTCGACGGCCGCAGGTCTTCGATGATGCTGCGGCCCAGAGCGATGCTCGCATTGAGCGTCTCCACCAGGTGCGCCAGCCGTTCCAGCGCCTCGGGCGCGGTGCCGGCCAGGCGCGACCGGATGCGCGCAGCGTCGAGCTTGGCCGAGGTCAGCAGCGCGCCGAGTTCGTCGTGCAGGTTGCGCGCCAGCCGGTTGCGCTCGTCCTCGCGCGCAGTCTGCAGGTGGTGGGTGAGCTCGGTCAGCTGCGCGGTGCGGCGCCGGACCTCGACCTCGAGACGGTCGCGTTCGGCCTGCACGGTCTGCTTCAGCGTCAGCTGCTGTCGCTTCAGCGCGCTGGTCTGGCGCAGGTACAGCCACAGCGCCAGCAGGCTGATCGCGCTCAGGGCCGCAACGCCGAGCCGGCCCACGCGAAGCGTCTGGTAGAGGTCGTTGCGGCCGGCGGCGACGCGGCCGGCCTCGAGGTCGAGCAGTTCGTTCGCCAGCGTGCGGATGGCCGTCATCTGTTCGCGGCCGATGTCGCTGGGTGCGATGTCGCCCGGCGATTGGCTGCCCGCCGCGGCGCGGTTGCCGATCGCCAGCGCCAGTTGCGACAGCTTGGCCGCCGTCAGCGTGTGCAGCTTGTCGAGCACCGCCGCCGGCTGCGGGCTGGTCGGCGTAGTAGCGGTCGAGCACGCCGAAAGCGGTGTCGATGTCGGCCAGCGCCTTCTGGTAGGGCCGCAGATGCTCGGTGCGCCCGGTGAGCAGGTAGCCGCGCTGGCCGGTTTCGGCGTCGAGGATGCTCTGCTGCAGGCCCTGCACGCCGCTGCGCGCGGTGGCCATGCGCGCCGAGTTCGTCGAGCGTGTCCACCGACTGCCAGTACGAACTCTCGCTGATGAACAGCATCGCCAGCGCCGCGGCGCAGGCCAGCGGAAAGACGAGCGTGCGGCGCCCGAGGAGCGCGACGAGGTCCATCTTCAACCCCCGGCTGCAAACATGGGATCATGCGCCCGGGAGCAGCGCCACAGAACCATGATCCGCATCGCCATCGTCGACGACCACGCCATGGTCCGTGCCGGGCTGCGGCAGTTCTTTGCCGACCAGGCCGACTTCTACGGTCGTCGCCGAGGCCGCCAACGGCCGCGATGCGCTGGACATCGTGCGCCGGGGCGGCGTCGACGTGGTGGTGATGGACATCTCGATGCCGGGCCAGAGCGGGGTCGACGCGCTGGCGGCGATCCGGGCCCGCGAACCCGAGCTGCCGGTGCTGATCCTGAGCGGCTTCGCCGAGGAACACTACGCCACCACGCTGCTGCGCCAGGGTGCCAGCGGCTATCTCAACAAGGACTGCGACCCCGAGGAGATCGTCAAGGCGATCCGCACCGTGGCGCGCGGACGCAAGTACATCACCGCCGGCGTGGCCGAACAGCTGGCCGAGGGGCTGGGCGGCGGCGGCGACAAGCCGGCGCACGAGCAGCTCTCGGAGCGCGAGTTGCAGGTCTTCCTGCGCCTGGCGCAGGGCGAGACCATCGGCCACATGGCCGAGAGCCTGTCGCTCAGCGTGAAGACGGTCAGCACCTACCGCACGCGGGTGATGGAGAAGATGGGCCTGGCGTCGAACAGCGACCTCACCTACTACGCGCTGAAGCACGGCCTGATCCAGTAGCCCGCGCGTCGCCGCTCAGGGCGACACGGCGAGGCGGCCGTCGCTGGCGGCCAGCCGTTCGCAGTACAGCACCAGCGCGTCGATCTCGGTCGACTTGTCGAACACCCGGTCGGCGCCCAGAGCCAGGCACTTGCGGCGCATGTCGGGGGTGGCGAAATTGCTCAGCACCACCAGCCGATAGCGCGGATGCAGCTCCTGCGCCGCCCGCAGCACGCCCAGGCCCGAGCCGCTCTTGAGGAAGATGTCGACGATCACCAGGTCGACGAGCTGGCCGGGGTGGGCGAGCCAGCGCAGCGCCGTCGCTTCGTCCTCGGCCGTGCCGACCACGCGCACCGGCACCAGCTCCTCGAGCGTGGCGATCAGGTTCTCGCGGATGACCGGGCTGTCTTCGACGATGTAGGTGTTGAGCGGCGCGGCCATGGGCGTCCGGGAACGGTGGGGTCGGTCACCCGGGCGCGGGCGCGAGGGTGGCCGACAGACCCGCGCGAGTGTGCCCTGCACCGCGCCGGCGGGCTCTCGGCCAATGTCGCCGCGCGATGTAGGACGCCGCTTACAGCGCCGGAACGAGGGCCGTCAGCCGACGCAGCGCCGGTGGCGCGTCACGCCCCCAGCCATTCGCCGATCGGCTTGACGACGATCGACCCGGTGCAGCGGACGAGGTCGAGCATGAAGGCCGCGGTGACTGAACACCGATCCCTGCGCCATGCTCAGCGCACCACCTTCACCGGCTGCCCCAGCCGCGGCTCGGCAGCGCCGGCATAGGCGCCGTTGAGCAACCGCAGTTGCGCTTCTGCCTGCAGCGTCAGTGGCGACGAGCGCGCCAGTTCGGCAAAGCCGCCGCGTGGGAAGGGCACCGTCTTCAGCACCCAGGCTGCGCGGCGGCGCGGTCGGCGGCGCTGAGCGGGCGGAACGACGCTTCGGCCTCGGCCAGCGGTGCCGCGGCGCGCTGCAGTGCCGCGGCGTCCTTCGCCGCTCGGTAGAGCAGGTAGTGGCGGTCGCACCGGCCCGGTGACCAGCAGCACGCGCACGGCCTGCGACTGCCCTTGCGCGTTGCGGCGCGTGCCCGCGAACTGCGTCGCCGCCAGGCCGTTGAGGGTGCGCCGCTCGACGCGCCCTTCGGTCGGCTTGATGAGGTTGCGGATGATCTCGTCGTGCGTGCTGCCGGCCTTGGCGGGAATCAGCTGCACGATCAGCCCGGCGTCGCCCGCGCCGTTGACGAGGGTGATGGCCTGCTGCTCGTTCTGCAGCTGCCAGCCCTGCGGCGCGGTGAGCGCGATGCCCAGTTCTTCGTGGAAGAAGTTGCGCCCCCGGGTCACGCCCTGGGCGCGGCTCTCGCCGAAACCGATGCCGTCGATGGCCTGCAGGTAGCGCGTGCGGCCGTCGTCGGCGTAATCGCCCTTGTAGCCGGCGGCGATGTCGACGATGTCCGCCAGGCGCTGGTCGTTGCTGGGGTGCGACGACAGCCAGTTGGCGCCGGAGGGCGCCGCACGGCCTTCGGCGCGCGCCGCGTCGGCGGCGAAGCGCTCCTGGCTCTTGAGCACGCCGATGACGTCGACCATGTTCCTTCGGGTCGTAGCGGTTGCGCGCCAGGTACTCGGCGCCCAGCTGGTCGGCCTGCAGTTCCTGCTCGCGGCTGTAGGTGGCCAGCCAGCCCGCGGCCACGCCCTGCGAGACCTGGCTGGCCAGGTCCGTGGCGCCGCCGATGCCGACGGCACCTTCGAGCACCGCCCCCAGCACCGTGGCCGCCAGCACGCCGATCCCCGCGCTCTGTTGCCGCGTGGCGCGCTGCGCGCCGTGGCGCGCGGTGACATGGCCGATCTCATGGCCGATGACGCCGGCCAGTTCGGCCTCGCTGTCCAGGTAGGCCAGGATGCCGCGCGTGACGTAGACATAGCCGCCGGGCAGCGCGAAGGCGTTGACCTCGGGGCTGTCGAGCACGGTGAAGGTCCACGCCAGGCCGCTGCGGTGCGATTGCCGGGCCAGCCGCTGCCCGACCTCGTTCACATAGGCCTGCAGCTTCGGGTTGGCGTAGGCGCCGTACTCGGCGAGCACCTGTTCGTGCGCCTTGCGGCCTTCGGCGACTTCGTCGGCCTCGTCCATCACGGTGCGCTCGGCGCGGCCCGTCACCGGGTTGACGACCGTGGTGCCGCAACCCACCAGCAGCAAGGCGCTCAGCAAGGCTGCCGAAAGGGCACGGGACCATCTGTTGGCATGCATGAGCCATTCTCCTGTGCAACACATCCGGGGCGTGAGCCTACCGCCCCTGCTACATACTCGTCCTGAGATGTCGCAACCCGAGCCCCCGACGACGGCGCGCCTGGAGCCGGCGCTGATCGTGATCGCCGCCGGTGTCTGCGCGGCGCTGCACATCGGCAAGCTGCCCCCGGCCATCACCACACTGGGTGACGCGCTCGGCTTGACGCTCGTGCAAGCCGGCTTCCTGCTGTCGCTGGTGCAGGCTGCGGGCATGACGCTGGGGCTGGCCTTCGGCGCGGTGGCCGACGGGCTGGGACTGCGGCGCAGCATGATCGTCGGCCTGTGCCTGTTGGCGGCGGCCAGCGGGCTGGGTGGCGCCGCGACCGGTGTGCCGGCGCTGATGGTGCTGCGCGTCGTGGAAGGCTTCGGCTTCCTGCTCGTGGTGCTGCCGGCCCCCGGGCTGGTGCGGCAACTGGTGGCGCCGCAGCGCGTGAACCCCATGCTCGGCCTGTGGGGCGCCTACATGCCGTTCGCCACCGCGCTGGCGCTGCTGACCGGGCCGGGCTGGATCCAGGTGCTGGGTTGGCGCGGCTGGTGGTGGGGGCTGGGCGGCGTAACGCTGGCGATGGCCGCGGCGCTGTGCGCGTTGCGGTGCCGGCGCCGCGGCGTGGGTCCGGCGCTTGGCAGCGTCGGGCTGCGCCGGTGCCGCCGTCGCGGCGACGGGCTGGGCAGCCCGGCTGCGCCAGACCCTCGCCGCACCCGGCCCCTGGCTGGTGGCCGTGACTTTTGCGCTGTACTCCAGCCAGTGGCTGGCGGTGATCGGCTTTCTGCCGGCGATCTACACCCAGGCCGGTGTCTCGGGCGCCGCCACCGCGGTGCTCACGGCGCTGGCGGCGGCGGCCAACATGGCCGGCAACATCGGCTCGGGCCGGCTGCTGCAGCGCGGCGTGCCGGCGCCGCGGCTGCTGGCCGTGGGTTTCACGACCATGGCCCTGGCGGCCGTGGCCGCCTTCGCCGGCGGTGCGGACGCCGGCTTGCCGGGTTGGCTGCGCTACGCCGCCGTGCTGGCGTTTTCGGGTGTCGGCGGGCTGATCCCGGCCACGCTGATCTCGCTGGCGCTGCGCCTGGCGCCGGGGCCGGGCGCGCTGTCCACCACCGTGGGCTGGGTGCAGCAATGGTCGGCGCTGGGCCAGTTTGCCGGGCCGCCGGCGGTGGCTTGGGTCGCCAGCCGGGCCGGCGGCTGGCAGTGGACCTGGGTCGCCACGGGTTCGTGTTCGCTCGCCGGCTTGCTGCTGACGCTGGCGATCGCACACCTGCTGCGGCGACGCGCACACGGTGGGCCGGGTGCCGGCATCGGTCCGGCGCAGGCATGATCACGCCCGCCCGCACCAAGACACCGCCCCCGAGCGCGAGAGACCCGATGCCCGACACCCCCGACGAGCACGCCGCCCTCCGCGACGCGGTGCGCAGCCTGTGCCGGCAGTTCCCGGACGAATATTTCCGCAAGATCGACGCCGAGCGCGCCTACCCCGAGGCCTTCGTCGCTGCCCTCACCCGCGCCGGCTGGCTGGCGGCGCTGATCCCGCAGGAGTACGGCGGCTCGGGCCTGGGCCTCACCGAAGCGTCGGTGATCATGGAAGAGATCAACCGCTCGGGCGGCAACGCCGGCGCCTGCCACGGCCAGATGTACAACATGGGCACGCTGCTGCGCCACGGCTCCGAACGCCAGAAGCGAGACTGGCTGCCGCGCATCGCCAGCGGCGAGTTGCGCCTGCAGTCGATGGCCGTGACCGAGCCCGGCGCGGGCACCGACACCACCCGCATCGCCACCACCGCCGTGCGCCGGGGCGACCGCTACGTCATCAACGGGCAGAAGGTGTGGATCTCGCGCGTGCAGCACCACGGCGGCTACGGCTTCGCGAGCGAATACGACGTCGAGCGCAAGTTCCGCGAGACCCGGCTGTACCAGGTGGCGCCGATCTCCACCAACCTCATCCTGGCCTACGTGGCCGAGCATGTGCTCGGGCTGCCGCGGTCGTTCTAGGCGCAGCCCGACCATGATGATCCGCCCCGTTGCCTTGACCGCATTGCTGGCGCTGCTCGCCGGCTGTGCCCACGCGCCGACACCGACCCTGCGCTTCGAGCGGCCGGTGGTACTGCTGGGCGAGGTGCACGACAACGCCGCACAGCACGCGCTGCGCCTGCAGGCCTTCGAGGCCAGTCTGGCCGGCGGCGCGCGCCCGGCACTGGTGATGGAGCAGTTCGACCGCGAACGCCAGGGCGTGATCGACCGGCTGCGCGCGCAGACGCCGCCCCCCGACGCCGATGCGCTGATCGCGGCCGCAGGAACCCCCAGTACGGGCGCAGGGGGATGGCAGTGGCATTACTACCGGCCTTTCGTGGCGCTGGCCTTGCAGCACGGGCTGCCGATCGTGGCCGCCAACGTATCGCGCGACGAAGCGCGCCGTGTCATGCGCGAAGGGCTGCAGGCCACCGGCTTCGACGCCGCCGTGCCGCCCGAGTTGCTGCAGGCCCTGGCCGACGACATCGAGGACAGCCACTGCGGCATGCTCGACAAGACCGCCGCACGCCGCATGGCGCTGGCCCAGGTGGCCCGCGACCAGGCCATGGCCGCGGCCGTGGAGAAGCATGCCGAGCGCGGCGTGGTGCTGCTGGCCGGCAACGGACACGTGCGCATCGACGCCGGCGTGCCGCGCTGGCTGACGCCGGCGACACGCGCACGCAGCGAGGCGATCGGGTTGCTGGAGTCGGACCATCCGGGCGGCGGGCAGTACGACCGGGTCGTGCTCACCGCCACGCAGGAGCGGCCGGATCCTTGTGCGGGGATGCGGCGCTGAGCGGGGGCACCGGCCCTGGAGTCCGGTGGGGCATGGATCAGGACGCTCGAGCCTGAAGCCCTGCCCTGAACGTCGCCGGCGCTACAGGTCGCGCACCACCAGCGCCATCTGCGACAGCATGTAGACCCAGTACGGCGCGACGCAGGGCAGGTGGTCCGACGGCGCGAGCGGGCACTCCTGCAACTGCACGTCGGGGGCACCGCGCGCCTGCATGGCCTGCAGCGCATGCGCCGAGCCGGTGAACGGCACCGTCTGGTCGTCGCGGCCGTGGAAGAGTCGTACCGGCGTCGCCGGGCGCCAGTCGTGCACGTCGCTGTCGCGGTTGATCGCGCCGCGGTCGTTGGCGAGGAAGTTGTCGATGAAGGTGGTCTGGAAGACGACGTCCGCGTCGCCGGGGAGCAGCCTCTTCAGCAACTCGTCGCGCACCTCGCGACGCAACGCGGGGCCGAGGTTCTGCAGCAGGTCGGGATCGACGAGCCACGCCAGCAGCCAGTTCTCGCTGCGCACGCGGCGCAGCAGTTCGTCGAGCACCGCACCCACGTCCAGCGGACCGGCGCCGGGCGCGCTGCCGACCACCGCGCCGGCGATGTCGCCGCCGGCCGCCTGCAACGCACGGTGCGCCGCGGCCGTGGCGTAGCCGCCTTCGGAGTAGCCGACGAGGAACAGCTGCCCGTTCGGCACCAGGCCGCTGCGGCCGGCATGGGTGCGTGCGGCGTACAGCAGGTCGATGACCGCAGCCGCCGTCGGCGCCGACAGCAGGTACGGGTGCGGCGCGCCCTTCGAGGCGCCGTAGCCGACATAGTCGGCGGCAACGACGATGTAGCCGAGCGAGGCCATGACCACCGACGGCTCGGTGGCCGTCGGGTTGTTGCTCGGCGCCTCGGCGTCGAGGAACACCGTTGCATGCTGGTAGCTGATCACCGGGCTCGGTGCGCCGGCGGCCTTCTTCGGCACCGCCAGCAGTCCGGAGGCGAGGATCGGCAGCCCCTGGCCGTCGGTCGTCATGTAGGTCAGGCGGAAGGTCTCGACGTCGTACACCGGCGCGATCGCCGGCACCCGGCTGCCGATCACCGCCTGCGCCACCTCGTGGGTCGATACCGTGCCCAGGGGAGTCACGTCGCGCAGGGTGCCCGGGCCGGAGTCGTCGGTCGCGGGCGCGACGTCCGTGCGGCGCGGGCAGCCCGGCAGTGGCTTCGACGGCGGCCGCGTCCGTCGTCGACAGCGGCCGGCACGTCGCCTCGGTGGCGGCCGGCTCGTCGCCGCCGCCGCCGCAGGCGGCCAGCGCGGCAGTCAAGGCCAGCGCGAGGGCGACGCGCGCCAGGGGGGTGAGAGTCAGGGTCATGGCAGGATCGCCGCTCGGCAGGACGCCGTGCCCATTGTTGCGCGAGCCCGCGGCCTTGCGGCCCTCAGGGCGCCGGCAACTGCCAGCGCTTGCTCACGTCGCCCTTGGCGTTGACGCTCTCCAGCTGCACCCCGAACCCCCACAGCCGCGCCACGTGCTTGAGCACCTCGGTGGCGCTGTCGTGCAGCGGGCGGTCGTTGTGCTGGAAGTGGCGCAGCGTCAGCGAACGGTCGCCTCTGAGGTTGACGTTCCAGACCTGGATGTTGGGCTCGCGCGAGCCCAGGTCGTACTGGCGGCTGAGCGATTCGCGCACGCGCCGGTAGCCGGAGTCGTCGTGGATGGCGGTCACTTCCAGTTCGCTCTGCGTCTCGTCGTCGGTGATCGCGAACAGGCGCAACTCGCGCATCAGCTTGGGACTCAGGTACTGGCCGATGAAGCTCTCGTCCTTGAAGTTGCGCATCGCCTGGTGCAGCGCCGGCAGCCACGGCGTGCCGGCCAGGTCGGGAAACCACGCGCGGTCCTCGGCCGTGGGCTGTTCGCAGATGCGCTTGATGTCGGTGTACATCGCAAAGCCCAGCGCATACGGGTTGATGCCGCTGTACGCCGGGTGCCCCACCGGCGGCTGGTAGATGACGTTGGTGTGCGACTTCAGCCACTCGATCATCACGCCGTCGGTCAGGTAGCCGTCGTCGTACATGGTGTTGAGCAGCTTGTGGTGCCAGAAGGTGGCCCAGCCTTCATTCATCACCTGCGTCTGCCGCTGCGGGTAGAAGTACTGCGCCACCTTGCGCACGATGCGCACGATCTCGCGCTGCCAGGGCTCCAGCAGCGGCGCGTTCTTCTCGATGAAATACAGCAGGTTCTCCTGCGGCTCCTCGGGGAACGCTTGCTCTCGCTGGCGCCGGCTTCCTTGGCAACCTGGCGTGGGAGGGTGCGCCAGAGGTCGTTGACCTGGCGCTGCGCATATTCCTCGCGGTCCAGCCGCTCCGCCAGTTCCTGCGCCAGGCTCTTGCGCGCTGGCCGGCGGTAGCGGTCGACACCGTGGTTGGCCAGCGCGTGGCAGCTGTCCAGGAAGGTCTCCACCGCGTCCAGGCCGTGCTTTTCCTCGCAGGCGCTCACGTAGTTCCGGGCGTAGACGAGGTAGTCGATGATCGACGCGGCGTCGGTCCACATGCGGAACAGGTAGTTGCCCTTGAAGAAGCTGTTGTGGCCATAGGCGGCGTGGGCGATGACCAGCGCCTGCATCGCCATCGTGTTCTCCTCCATCAGGTAGCTGATGCAGGGGTTGGCGTTGATGACGATCTCGTAGGCCAGGCCCATGTGGCCGCGCTTGTAGTTCTTCTCGGTGGCGATGAATTCCTTGCCGTAGCTCCAGTGGCGGTAGTTCACCGGCATGCCGACGCTGGCGTAGGCGTCCATCATCTGCTCGGCGGTGATGATCTCCAGCTGGTTGGGGTAGGTGTCCAGGCCGAAGCGCTCCGCCGTGGCGCGGATCACGCGGTGGTACTGCTCGATGAGCTCGAACGACCAGTCGCTGGGCGCGGGCAGGGGCTCGCCGGGGCGCGCGGCCAGCGGCAGCGGCTGCTCCAGCGCCAAGGGTCGATGCTTCATGCCGCCTTCGCCCCTTCCTTCTTGAAGAGATCGCGGAAAACCGGGTAGATCATCGACGCCTCGGTGGCCTTGCGCATCGCGAAGTGACGGTTGGCTTCCAGCAGCCGCGCATATTCTTCCCACAGGTTCTGCTCTTCATCGGCCACCTGCACGTAGGCGAAATACCGGCACAGCGGCAGCAGCTTGTCGTTCAGCAATTCGCGGCAGTGGCCGCTGTCGTGGTGCCAGTTGTCGCCGTCGCTGGCCTGCGCGCCGTAGATATTCCACTCGCTGGGGCTGTAGCGCGCCTTGATGATTTCTTCCATCAGCACCAGCGCGCTGCTGACCACGGTGCCCCCGGTTTCGCGGGCGTGGAAGAAGTTCTCTTCGTCGACTTCCTGGGCCTGCGTGTGGTGACGGATGAAGACGAGCTCGATCTTCTCGTAGTGCCGCGTCAGGAACAGGTACAGCAGGATGAAGAAGCGCTTGCTCAGTTCCTTGCGGCCTTCGTCCATCGAACCCGAGACATCCATCAGGCAGAACATCACCGCCTTGCTGGTGGGCACCGGCACGCGGATGCGGCTGCGGTAGCGCAGGTCGATCGGATCGAGGTAGGGGATGCGGCCGATGCGCAGCCGCAGCGCGTCGATGCGGGCCCCCAGGTCCTTGATCTCGGCCTCCATCACGGCGTCGCCGGGCTGCTGGGCCACGCGGCACTCGGCCAGGCGTTCTTCGAGGGCGGCCAGTTCACGCCGCGAGCCGGCACCCAGCGCGATGCGGCGGCTCAGCGCGCCACGCATCGACCGCACCACGTGCAGGTTGTTGGGGGTGCCGTCGCTGCTGAAGCCGGCGCGCTGGCTCTTCCACTCCGGCACCTCGGCCAACTGCGTGCGCACCAGGTGCGGCAGCGCCAGGTCCTCGAAGAAGACCTGCAAGAATTCCTCCTTGCTGAGCGCGAAGACGAAGTCGTCCTCGCCGTCGCCGGAGTCGCTGGCCTGGCCCTTGCCGCTGCCCTGGCCGCCGCCCTTGGGCCGCTCGATGCGGTCGCCGCTGACGTAGTCCTTGTTGCCCGGGTGCACGGTCTCGCGCACGCCGCCGGGGCCATGGCCGAAGACGGGCTCGGAAATGTCGCGCCTGGGGATGTGGATGTCTTCGCCGCGCTCGATGTCGCGGATGCCGCGGCCGTCGATGGCGCGCTTGACCGCCTCGCGGATCTGCTCCTTATGGCGGCGCAGGAAGCGCTCGCGGTTGCCGATCGACTTGTTCTTGCCCGCCAGCCGCCGGTCGACGATGTGCTGCATCAGCCCCCCACGCTCAGCTGGATTTGCGCACGCGCAGGTACCACTCGCACAACAGCCGCACCTGCTTGGGCGTGTAGCCCTTGGCCACCATGCGGGTGACGAAGTCCTCGTGCTTCTTGGCCTCGTCGGCGCTGGCCTTGGCGTTGAAGCTGATCACCGGCAGCAGCTCCTCGGTGTTCGAGAACATCTTCTTCTCGATCACCGTGCGCAGCTTCTCGTAGCTCGTCCACACCGGGTTGTTGCCCTGGTTGTTGGCGCGCGCGCGCAGCACGAAGTTGACGATCTCGTTGCGGAAGTCCTTCGGGTTCGCGATGCCGGCGGGCTTCTCGATCTTCTCCAGCTCGGCGTTGAGCGACGCGCGGTCGAAGACCTCGCCGGTGTCGGTGTCGCGGTACTCGTGGTCCTGGATCCAGTAGTCGGCGTAGGTGACGTAGCGGTCGAAGATGTTCTGGCCGTACTCGCTGTAGCTCTCCAGGTAGGCGGTCTGGATCTCCTTGCCGATGAACTCGGCATAGCGCGGCGCCAGCAGCTCCTTGATGAAGCCGACGTACTTGTCCTCGACCTCCTTGGCGAACTGCTCGCGCTCGATCTGCTGCTCCAGCACATACATCAGGTGCACCGGATTGGCGGCGATCTCGGTGTTGTCGAAATTGAAGACCTTGCTCAGGATCTTGTATGCAAAGCGCGTGCTGACCCCGCTCATGCCCTCGTCGACGCCGGCGTAGTCGCGGTACTCCTGGTAGCTCTTGGCACGCGGGTCGGTGTCCTTGAGGTTCTCGCCGTCGTAGACCAGCATCTTGGAATACAGCGACGAGTTCTCGGGTTCCTTCAGGCGCGTCAGGATGGCGAACTGGCTCATCATCTTCAGCGTGCCGGGCGCGCAGGTGGCCTGGGCCAGCGAGCTGTTCCTGAGCAGCTTCTCGTAGATCTTGACCTCTTCGCTCACGCGAAGGCAGTAAGGCACCTTGACGATGTAGATGCGATCCAGGAAGGCCTCGTTGTTCTTGTTGTTGCGGAAGGCCTTCCACTCGCTCTCGTTGCTGTGCGCGAGCACGATGCCGTCGAAGGGGATGGCGCCGAAACCCTCGGTGCCCTTGAAGTTGCCTTCCTGGGTGGCGGTCAGCAACGGGTGCAGCACCTTGATCGGCGCCTTGAACATCTCGACGAATTCGAGCAGGCCCTGGTTGGCCAGGCACAGGCCGCCGCTGTAGCTGTAGGCGTCGGGGTCGTCCTGGGCATAGGTCTCGAGCTTGCGGATGTCGACCTTGCCGACCAGGCTGCTGATGTCCTGGTTGTTCTCGTCGCCGGGTTCGGTCTTGCTGACCCCGACCTGCTTGAGGATCGACGGAAAGCGCTTCACGACCCTGAATTTCCGGATGTCGCCGCCGTACTCGTCCAGCCGCTTCACGGCCCAGGGGCTGAGGATGCGGTTGAGGTAGCGGCGTGGGATGCCGTACTCAGTCTCCAGGATGGGGCCGTCTTCGACGAGGTCGAACAGCCCCAGCGGGCTCTCGTTCACCGGGCTGCCCTTGATGGCGAAGAACGGCACGTCCTGCATGAGCTGCTTCAGGCGCTCGGCGATCGAACTCTTGCCGCCGCCCACCGGGCCCAGCAGGTAAAGGATCTGCTTCTTTTCTTCCAGGCCCTGCGCGGCGTGGCGGAAGTAGCTCACCACCTGTTCGATGGCGTCTTCCATGCCATAGAACTCGGCGAAGGCCGGGTAGACCTTGATCAGCTTGTTGGCAAACAGTCTCGACAGACGCGGGTCGCTGCGCGTGTCCACCGTCTGCGGCTCGCCGATCGCCTTGAGCATGCGCTCGGCGGCCGTGGCGTAGGCCAGCGGGTTGCGCTTGCACTCGGCGAGGTAGTCCTCGAGGGACATCTCCTCCTCGCGCGTGCGTTCGTAGCGGGCGGCAAAGTGGCTGATCACATCCATGCGGACCTCCGGTGTCCAGGCGGGCGCAGCGGGGGAACGATCCCCCACCCGAGCCTGGGAAGTTCTGATGGAGTCCCGGCTGTACGGGCCCGGGCTCCA
>CAVQWK010000006.1:0-87884 GCA_963717575.1 uncultured beta proteobacterium
CGTTGGCGTCGGCGGCCGCCGTGAGGTAGCTGTTGCGCCAGGTCGCGGCCTCGGCCATGTAGCCCATCGGGTCTTACGTGCGGGCCAGCAGTTCCTTGGCCGCGTTGCTGTCGGGGGCGCCGGGACAGAACTGATGCACGGCCTTCCATCAAGCCTGGGCCACCCGGACCGAGGGTCGTCACCCATGCGCCGGACGATCAGGTCGGTATCATGATTTCCAACACGCAGGTGTGGTACAGGTCGTCGCGCGCGACCTCGGTCACCCTGAAGGAGTTCCCTATCGCCAACGAGACGGCCCTGGAGGTTCGTAACCTCGTCACCACGTTCGGCAGCGGGCCGGGCGCGGTGCGGGCCGTCGATGGCATCTCACTGCGCCTGCCCGCCGGCAAGACGCTCTGCATCGCCGGCGAATCGGGCTGCGGCAAGAGCGTCACCGCGCTGTCGATCATGGGCCTGCTGCCGCGACAACGCGCCGCATCGAGTCGGGCAGATCCTCTTCCGCGGCCAGGACCTGGTGGCGCTGCGCCGCCGACGCCAGCGCGCCGCCTGCGCGGGCCGCGAACTGGCGATGATCTTCCAGGAGCCGATGACGGCGCTCAACCCGGTGCTGCCGGTGGGCGAGCAGATCGCCGAGGTCTTCCGCATCCACGGCACCGCCACGCGCCGAGGCGCGCGAGCGCGCGCTGCAGATGCTCGAGCAGGTGAAGATCCCCGACGCCGCGCGACCGCTTCGGCGAGTACCCGCACCAGATGAGCGGCGGCATGAAGCAGCGCGTGATGATCGCCATGGCGCTGGCGCACCGCCCGGCGCTGCTGATCGCCGACGAGCCGACGACGGCGCTCGACGTCACGATCCAGGCCCAGGTGCTGAACCTGCTGGCCGAGCTGCAGCGCGAGCTGGGCATGGCCATCGTCTTCGTCACCCACGACCTGGCGGTGGTGGCCGAGATCTGCCGACGAGGTGGTGGTGATGTATGCCGGCCGGGTGGTCGAGCGCGCGCCGGTGGTCGAGATGTTCGAACGGCCCGGCGCACCCCTACACGCGCGGCCTGCTGGCGGCGCGGCCGCGCGCCCGGGCGAACGCGGCACGACGGCAGCACGCTGAGCGTCATCGCGGGCAGCCTGCCGGCGCTGCGCGAGCGCGGCACGGGCTGCGCGTTTCCGCGCCCGCTGCCCGCAGGCCATGGCCCGCTGCGCCGAGGCCGAGCCGCGCGCTGCAGGCGGTGAGCGAGGGCCACGAGGCGGCCTGCTTCCTGCTGGCCGAGCCGGCGCCTGACGCGAGCGACACCGCTGCTGCAGGCCGCGCGGCCTGGACATGCACTTCCCGATCACCGGCGGGCTGCTCAAGCGCGAGATCGGCCGCGTGCAGGCCGTCACCGGCGTCGACCTGGAGCTGCACCCGGCGAGGTACTGGGCGTGGTGGGCGAATCGGGCTGCGGCAAGACGACGCTGGCGCGCGTGCTCACCGGCCTGTACACGCCCACCCGCGGCACGGTGCGCTTCGCCGGGCGCGACCTGCAGGCGCTGACGCCGACGAGCGGCGCGACATGCGCGCGCAGGTGCAGATGGTGTTCCAGGATCCGTTTGCCTCGCTCAACCCGCGCCAGCGCGTCGGCCGCATCCTCGAGCCTGCCGTTCGATGTGCACGGCCTGCCCGGCGGCGCCGAGCGCGAGCGCCGCATCGTCGAACTGCTGCAGCTCGTCGGCCTGGACGCGCAGCACCTGCAACGCTAGCCGCACGAGTTCTCGGGCGGCCAGCGCCAGCGCATCGGCATCGCGCGCGCGCTGGCGCTGCAGCCGCAGGTGGTGGTGCTCGACGAGCCGCTGTCGGCGCTGGACATGTCGATCCAGTCGCAGGTGCTCAACCTGCTGGTGGCGCTGCAGGAGCGGCTTGGGCTGAGCTACCTGTTCGTCTCGCACGACCTCTCGGTGGTGCAGTTCCTGTGCGACCGCGTGGCCGTGATGTACCTCGGCCGCGTCGTCGAGACCGCGCCGGCGGCCGGGCTTGTTCGCGCGCCCGCAGCACCCGTACACGCAGAGCGCTGCTGGCCGCCGCGCCCGCCATCGACCCGCGCCGGCGCCGCACCCAGGCGCCGCTGCAGGGCGACGTGCCCAGCCCGAGCAAGCCGCCGCCGGGCTGCCCCTTCCACACCCGCTGCCCGCGCGCCGAAGCCGCGCTGCCGCAGCGAGGTGCCGGTGCTGCGCCCGGTCACCGGGCCGCAGCCGGGGCACCGCGCCGCCTGCCACCTCACTCTGAACCCGTGCATCGACACGCCTCGACCATCGACCGCAAGGACCCCGATGAAGCCGACGACCCTGATCGCCGCCGCCTCGACCATCGCGCTGGCAGCTGTCCTGCGTGGGCCCCGCGAGGCGGCCGCGCAGCAGCCCAAGGTGCTGAACATCGCGCGCCGCGCGCAGTTCGAGATCGCTCGACCCGGCGCGCAGTGCAGGACGCGGCATCGCACGACATCGTCAGCATGGTCTACAGCTCGCTGCTGAAGTACGCCTACCTCGAGCGGCCGTTCAAGCTCGAGCCCGACCTGCTGGAGCGCATGCCCGAGTGTCGCGCCGACCAGCTCACCTACACCTTCGAGCTGCGCAGGGCGTGCGCTTCCACGACAACCCCTGCTTCCCCGGCGGCAAGGGCCGCGAACTCAACGCCGACGACGTGCTGTATTCGCTCGCCGCTACGCCGACGCCAACATCAACAGCAAGTCGCTGGTTCCTGATGGAAGGCGCGGTGGTCGGGCTCGACGCCTTCCACGCGGCCTCGGGCAAGGCCGGCTTCGAGGCGGCACGCACCAAGATCACATCGAAGGCTTCAAGAAGATCGGCAGCCGCGCGCTTCACGATCCGCCTGACGCAGGCCCAACCCGCTGTTCCTGTTCGCGCTGGCCACCTCGGCCATTGGCGATCGTGCCGGCCGAAGCGGTGGCGCATGTACAAGGACCGCTTCGCCGTCAACCCGGTCGGCACCGGCCCGTTCACGCTCGACAAGGTCGACCGCAAGGGCGTGCTGCGCTGCGTGAAGTACCCGCGCTACCACGGCACCTACCCCAGCGCCGGCGCGCCGGGCGATGCCGAGAAGGGCCTGCTGAAGGACGCCGGCAAGCGGCTGCCGCTGGTGGACGTGGTCGAGATGCCGCTGATCGAGGAAGCGCAGCCGGCGATGCTCAAGATGCTCAAGGGCGAGCTCGACTGGCTCGGCGTGGACCGCGCCAACTTCACGAAGATGATCGAGCGGCCCGGCCCCGGCCAGTTCCGGCTGAAGCCGGAGTTTGCCGCCCGTCCTGGACATGTACCACACGCCGCTGCTGCAGATCGGCTTCACCACGATCAACATGAAGGACCCGCTGCTCGGCACGAACAAGGCGCTGCGCCAGGCGCATGGCGCGGCTGTTCGACACCCAGGCCGAGATCGACGTGCTGGCCAACGGCCGCGGCGCGCGGCTCAACAGCATCGTGCCGATCGAGGCTGCCCGGCAACGAGCGCGAGACCGGCGCGCAGTGGCCGGGCTACGACCTGGCCGAAGCCAAGCGGCTGCTGGCCGAGGCCGGCTACCCCGGCGGCAAGGGCCTGCCGCCGCTGAACATCATCTATCGCGGCACCACGCTCGACGCACGCAACGCGGCGCGACCTGGCCAAGGCCAAGTTCGCCGCGGCCGGCGTGCAGCTCAAGCCCGTGTACATGGACTTCCCGACCTGGCTGCGCGCCAACGAGTCGGGCAACTTCCAGCTGTCCGACAGCGGCTGGGCCGGCCGACACCCGACGCCGAGCACGTTCTACGAGCTGCTCTACAGCAAGAACACGGCGCCCGGCCCGAACAGCGGCGCCTTCACCAACGCCGCCTACGACCGCGCCTTCGAGGCCGCACGCCTGATGCCCGACGGCCCGGAGCGCGTGGCGCTGTTCAAGACCATGAACCAGCATCATCCTCGAGCAGATGCCCACGGTGCTCGGCAGCAACCCGCTGGCCTTCGGCATCACGCAGAAGTGGCTGCGCAACTTCAAGCGCAACGTGCTGGCGCCCGAGTTCATGTACCTGGACGTCGACATGGCGCTGAAGAAGAAGGGCCTGCACATGAAGCGTGTCGCCTGCGATCCGCTGCGTGCTGCGCGCTCTGCTGTTCGGCGCCGCGATCGCCGCCGCCTCGGCCTTGCTGCTGGGACGGCACCGGCCGCGGCGCAGGAGCTGAAGGTGTTGCACGTCGCGCGCACGGCGCAGTTCGAGTCGCTCGACCCGCCGCGGCAGTTCGACTCGCACGTCGCATCGAACTGGTGAGCCTGGTCTACAGCGCGCCTGCTGCGCTACGCCTACCTCGAGCGTCCGTACAAGCTCGAGCCCGACCTGCTGGAGCGCATGCCCGAGCTCAGCGCCGACAGGCTGACCTACACGCTGCGCCTGCGCAAGGGCGTCCGCTTCCACGACAACGCCTGCTTTCCCGGCGGCAAGGGCCGCGAGCTGACCGCCGACGACGTGCTGTACTCGCTGCGCCGCTTTGCCGATGCCAACGTCAACACCAAGAGCTGGTTCACGATGGACGGCGCCGTGGTCGGGCTGGACGCCTACCGCGCCGCCACGGCCAAGGCCGGGCCCGAGGCAGCGACCTGTCCAAGCTTCGCGATCGACGGCCTGCAGGAAGATCGACAGCCACACGCTGACGATCCGGCTGACGCGGCCGAACCCGCTGTTCCTGTTTGCGCTGGCCACCACGCGCGACGGCCATCGTGCCGCGCGAGGCCGTGGAAGTCGTACGGCGCGCGCTTCGACGTCAACCCGGTCGGCACCGGCCCGTTCACGCTGAAAGACGTCGACCGCAAGGGCGTGCTGCGCTTCGTGAAGAACCCGGCTTACTTCGGCATCTATCCGACCGCCGGCGCGCCGGGTGATGCCGACAAGGGCCTGCTCAGGGATGCCGGCAAACGGCTGCCGCTGGTCGACGTGGTCGAGATGCCGCTGATCGAGGAAGCGCAGCCGGCGATGCTGAAGGTCCTGAAGGGCGAGCTCGACTGGCACGGGCATGGACCGCGCCAACTTCACGAAGATGGTCGCACGCGTCGGCGACGGCGAGTTCAGGCTGCAAGGACGAATTCGCACCGAAGTTCGACATCTACTCGACGCCGGGCCTGCGACGCCAGCTACACCACGTTCAACCTGAGGGACCCACTGATCGGCAGGAACAGCCGCTGCGCCAGGCCATCGCCCGCCTGGTCGACAGCCAGGCGCAGATCGACGTGCTGCTCAACGGCCGCGGCACGCCGCTCAACAGCATCGTGCCGCTGGACCTGCCGGGCAGCGAACGCGACACCGGCGCTCGCTTTCCGCGCTACGACCTGGCCGAGGCGAAGCGGCTGCTGGCCGAAGCCGGCTACCCCGGCGGCAAGGGCCTGCCGCCGCTGACCGTCATCTATGGCGGCAACACGATCGCCACGCGCAACAGCGCGGACCTGGACAAGGCCAAATTTGCCGCCGCGGGCGTGCAGCTCAAGCCGGTGTTCAGCGACTGGCCCACCTTCCTGAAGAACCTGGAGTCGGGCAACTTCCAGCTCGCCGAAGGCTCGTGGCTGGCCGACTACCCCGACGCCGAGAACTTCTACCAGCTGCTGTACGGCAAGAACCTCCACCCGGTCCCAACCGCGCGCACTTCGTCAACGCGGCCTACGACCGGCCTACGAGGCGGCACGCCTGCATGCCCGACGGCCCCGAGCGCCTGGCGCTGTTCAGAAAGATGAACGAGATCGTGCTCGACGAGATGCCGGTCGTCTCGGCTACAACTCGCTGCGCTTCGGCATCACGCAGAAGTGGCTGCGCAACTTCAAGCGCAACCTGCTCGCGCCCGAGTTCATGTACCTGGACGTCGACATGGCGCTGAAGAAGAAGGGCCTGCCGTGACGGCCTACATCCTGCGACGGCTGCTGCTGACCGTGCCCACCGTCCTGGGCGTGGCGCTGCTGACCTTCCTGCTCTTCAACACCTTCGGGCCCGACCCGGTGCGCGTGGCGCTGGGCCAGCACGCCGACCCCGAGGCCATCGCCAACCTGCGCCGGCTGTGGGGACTGGACCAGAGCCGGCCGATGCAGTTCGTCGGCTTCCTGCAGCAGATCGTCAGCTTCGACTACGGCGAGTCCTTCGTCACCGGCGAAGACCTGGGCACGCAGCTCAAGTCCGGCGCGCTGGTCAGCCTGTCAGCTGATGGCGCCGCCGTTCTTCCTGGGCGGTGCCGTCAACGTCGCGCTGGCCCTGTTCATCGCGCGCTACCGCGAAGGCATGGTCGACAAGATCAGCCGGGCGCTGTTCATCGCCGGCATGAGCGTCTCGCCGCTCGTCTACATCCTGGTGCTGCAGTACCTGCTGGCCTTCAAGCTCGGCTGGTTCCCGATCTCGGGCTACGAGCGCGGGCCGGAGGCGGTGGCCTACCTGGGGCTGCCCTGGCTGATCCTGCTGCTCGTCGCATGGGCCCGGACATCCGGCTGTACCGCACGCTGTTCCTCGACGAGACCAACGCCGACTACGTGCGCACCGCGCGCTGCAAGGGCGCGAGCGAGGGCCGCGTGCTGATGCGCCACGTGCTGCCCAACGCCTGGATCCCGATCATCACCACCAACGTCGACAACATCCCGTTCCTGATCCTGGGCGCGTTCCTGATGGAGCGCTTCTTCTCGATCCCCGGCATGGGCAGCCTGACCATCGACGCGCTGACCGCGGCGACCTGCCGATCCTGAAGGCGGTGACGGTGCTCGGCGCACTCGCGCTGGTGGTGTTCAACCTGCTGTCGGATCTGCTGTACGCGTGGGCCGATCCGCGCGTGCGGTTGAGCTGAGGCCCGCGACCATGGGCAACGCACTCCAGTATCTGTGGCGCCGGCCGCAGTCGCGCGCTCTGCATGCTGTTGCTGCTGCTGTACGCGGGCGTCGCCGCTGGCCGGCTATGCTGGGCCTGCTGCCGACCATCGATGCCGTCGTCGGTGGCAGCCAGGACCCGCCGAGCTGGCACTGGGCCACGCTGCTGGGCACCGACGTGCTGGGCCGCTCGGTGTTCTACCGCGTGCTCTCGGGTGCCCAGACAGCCATGACCATCGGCTTGGTCACCACCGCGCTGGTCATCCCCGTCGGCACCGCGCTCGGCCTGGCGGCGGGCTACTTCGGCGGCTGGGTCGACGCGGCGATCAACTGGCTGTATTCGGTGGTGGTGTCGATCCCCGACATCCTGCTCATCACCGCCATCAGCTACAGCCTGGGCCGGGGCATCGAGTCGATGTGCGTGGCGCTGGCGGCCACGCAGTGGGTCGGCATCATGCGGCTCGTGCGCGGCGAGGTGCTCAAGCACAAGGGACAGCGAATACGTGCTGGCGGCACAGGCAGCTGGGCGCGGGCGCGGGGCGCATCATGTTCGGCGAGATCCTGCCCAACGTGCTGCACGTGGGCATCGTCACCGCGTTCGCTGGTGCTGCTGGGCGCGGTGAAGTCCGAGGTGATCCTGACCTATCTGGGCATCGGCGTGCAGGACGGCGCCAGCTGGGGCTTGCTGATCAGCGGCGCGTCGCAGGACCTCACCAACGACATCTGGTGGCCGCTGGCCGGCACGGTGACGGCGATGTTCGGGCTGATCTACTCGCTCAGCGTCGTCGGCGATTCACTGCGCGACGCACTCGATCCGCGCACCGCCTGAGCCGGCACGGGTCGGGCTCAGGCGGGCGCCATCTGGTAGCCAGGCGTGGATTGCGACAGGGCCACCTCCTCCGGGGTCATCTCCGTCGCCACGCCCTCGAACAGTGGCGTTGACAGGTAGCGCTCGCCCGTGTCGGGGAGCATGCAGCAGATGACCGAGCCTTCCGGCGCTCGCTCGGCCACCTGAACAGCGACCGCGAGCGACGCCCCACCGGAGATCCCGGTGAAGATGCCCTCTTCGATGGCGAGCCGACGCGACCACGCGATCGCATCGGGCCCGGTGACCGGGATCAGCTCGTCGTAGAAGTGACGATCCACCGACTCCTGCAAGACGAAGGGGATGAAGTCGGGCGTCCACCCCTGGATCGGGTGCGGGGTGAAGGCGGGGTGGCTGGCGGCAGGAGCGTGGTCGGCGGCGCGGTCCTGCGCGACGCCGCTGGCCAGCAACTGGGCGATCGATGGTTCGCTGAGAATGATCTTCGTGTCCGGGCGCTCTCGGCGCAGAACGCGGGCAACGCCGGTGACCGTGCCGCCCGTCCCGTAGCCGGTGACCCAGTAGTCGAGGCGTTCACCGCTGAAGTCCGCGAGCAGTTCGCGCCCCGTCGTGCTCTCGTGGATGTTGGCGTTGTCGGCGGTCTCGAATTGCCGCGCGAGAAACCAACCGTTGGCCTCGGCGAGTTCCCTGGCCTTCTGGTACATCCCGTAGCCCTTCGCTGCGCGCGGGGTGAGGACGACCCTCGCGCCCAGGAAACGCATCAGACGGCGGCGCTCGACGGAAAACGAGTCGGCCATCGTCACCACAAGTGGATAGCCCTTGGCGGCACAGACCATCGCCAGCCCGATGCCGGTATTCCCGCTCGTCGCCTCCACCACCGTCTGCCCCGGCTTGAGGTCGCCCCGGCGCTCGGCCTCCTCGATGATGCTGATCGCAAGGCGGTCCTTCACCGAGCCGGCCGGGTTGAAGAACTCGGCCTTCACATAAATCCGCACATGCTTCGGCGCGATGCGATTGAGGCGGATGCAGGGGGTGTTGCCGATGGTGTCGACGACGCTTTCATAAAGGCGTCCGCGACCGTCGGTCGTGCGCAAGCCGTGCAAGGTCATTGAGGGGCTCCTGACAGTGTGAAGTAGCCCGAGCCCTACGCAGGAAGCGTCGCTCTCGAGCGATGGGCCCGAGATCGCCCGAGCGGCAAGCGCGCCAGCCTACAGCGTGCGTCTTCTTTGTCAATCCCGAATGCGGCATGGCAGCCGGCGCTGCCCTTCGCGGTCGGTCGCCGCCCTGGCGCTCACGGCCCGGGGCTGACGTTCGTCGCCGGCTGCTCTCCGACGGCGCCCTCAGCCGAACGACTCCTCCAGCTCCTCGATCAGGCGCCCCACATGAGCCACCGCGTCGTGGATCGGCTGGGGCGAGTTCATGTCGATGCCTGCCAGCTGCATGAGTTCCAGCGGCTTGCGCGTGCCGCCGGCCCTGAGTACCTCCAGCCAGCGCTGCACAGCAGATTGCCCTTCCTTCTGCACGAGGAGCGACATCGCGGTCGACGCCACGAGGCCGACCGAGTAGGTGTAGGGGTACAGGCCCATGTAGTAGTGCGGCTGGCGCATCCAGGTCATGCGCGCACCGTCGTCGATGGCCACCGTGTCGCCCCAGAACTTCGCCAGGATGTGACCCTTGTGGTCGTTCAGCACGGCAGCGGTGATGGAACCGCCGCTTTCCGCCAGTGCATACACCTGGCGCTGCAACTCTGCTTCCAGCAGATGGGTCACGAAGTTGTGGTGGTAAGTGCCCAGCACCTGCATGATGACCGAGCGCCGCATCCGCCTGTCCTGGCTCTTGCCCAGGATGTGCTGCGCCAGAAGCATCTCGTTCATGATCGACGGCGCTTCGACGAACGGCATGGCCGGGCGCATGTTCACGAAGCGCTGGTGCCGCATCGCCAGTCCGAAGTGTCCACCGTGGCCCAGCTCGTGCGCCAGCGTGAAGACATTGCGCATCGTGTTCGACCAGGTGATCAGGATGTACGGATGCACGCCATAGGGCGACGCGCAGAATGCGCCTGAGGACTTGCCGATGTTGTCGGCCCGGTCGACCCAGCGCTGCTCCACGGCCTTGCGTGCAAAGTCGCAGTACTCCGGCCCCATCACGGCCAGCGAATCCAGGATCAATCGGCAGCCTTCCGCGTAGGAAATTTGTGGATTGAATTCCGGGTCCAGCGGTGCCTTGATGTCGCAGTACAGCAGCTTGTCCAGGCCCAGCACCCTGCTGCGCAGCCGGGCGTAGCGCTGCATGTGCGGCGCCAGCTCGGTCTGGATGATGTCCAGGATGTTGCTGTAGACCGTGTGCGGAATCTTGTGCGGCTGCAGGAGAAACTCTTCGGTGCTGCGGTAGTTGCGCAGCCGCGCCATCGCGACGTTCTTGTTGACCTCGGTCGCGAATGTGGCGGAGTAAGTCTGGTTGTAGGCCTTCAATCCGGCGCTGAACGAGGCCCACGCGCTGCGGCGCACGCTTGTGTCGCTGTGAGTCTCGAAGTTGGATTCGAAGCCGTTGACGGAATTCGCGTAGACCGTACCGGCCCCGTCGGTGAACGGCGCAAACTGCATGTCGCTGGACTTGGACCGGCTGTAGATCATGTAGGGCGCGTTCAACACTTCGCCCAGCGAGGCCAGCACCCGCTCCGTGTCGGCGCCGAGGCGGTGGGGGCGCAGCTCCAGCAGGTCGTTCAGCATGAGTCTGAAGGCAGCCAGCCCCGGCTCGAAGGCCATGAACTGTTCCAGCCGGCCGTCGGGAAACGCCAGGATTTCGGAGTCGACGAAGGCCATGCTGGCGCCGACGCGCGCCTGGAGCGCCGACACGCGTGCCATCGCTGCCTGGTACTGCGGGTTGGTACCGTCTTGCGCGTTGCGCAGGTGCGCAAAAGAGGCCACGCGCATCACACGCGCCTGCAGGGACTCCACTGCATCAAGGCACGCCAGCAGCTTTGCAGCACCGTCGCTCAGTTGCCCCTGGTGCACACTGAGCGCCAGGCGAGCGTCGTCGACCGCCCGGTATTCGGACTCCCAGGCAGCCTCGTTGACAAACAGATCATCCAGGTTCCAGGTGGATTCAACAGGAACGCCGGCGCGCGAGAGGCGTGTGTGCATGTCGCAAATGCCCTTTCTTCCATCTTGCGCTGGATTCGGCGCCATGGCCAAGCCACAGGGCTGGGTGTGGGTCCGCTGCCCGGTAGAGCAAAGACGCGCGCTACTCGGCGAGCCAGAGCAGTATCGCCGAGGAGTTGCATACCTTCAGGTTCACTCCCCCGGCGCTGGTGGACGAACGTGTGGACGCCAGCGCGGCTGGCCAGGTGGTGCTGACGCTGGTGTTCCCCCTGCCTCCATCGCACCAGACGCGAATTTGGCAGAGCCGACGCATCCGACACCGAGGTGACCGGCGGATGGGCGTCCTGCTGCAGATCTCGGACTCGCACCTCGGCAGTGGGCGAAGGCGCTCAGGCGCGCACCGCGGCGATGATCTGCAACACCAGCGGGTGATGCTGGCCGCGGCGTGAGCGGATGGCGTGGATCTCCTCCTTCACGTCGTCGCAGCGCCCGAGCAAGCGCAGCCCCCGCATCAAGCCCACGTCGCTGGCGCCAAGGCGGCTGACCGGGAACACCCCCAGACCGCGCGCGGCAAACACCGCCAGCAGCGCGCTGTCTTCGAACTCGCCGACGATGCGCGGCCGCAGGCCCTGGGTCTCGAACCAGCGATCGAGGGTCGGGCGCAAGGCCGAGTGGCCCGTGGGCAGCAGCACCGGCAGCCGGTTCAGCGACTGCGGGAACTGATCCACATCGGCCTTGTGCACATGGGCGGCGGGCCCGTACCACTCCACCGGAGACTCGACCAGCCGTTCGCTCGTCAGGCGAAGGTTCGGGTTGCGCGGTGCCGGCTGCCCGGCGAGCACCAGGTCCAGGTGATGCAGCGCCAGTTCGGCCAGCAACTGCTCGAATTCGCCTTCGTGGCACACCAGCCGCAGCGACGGCGTGGCCAGCACGGGCTCCAGCAGCGCGTGCGCGGCCAGCTTCGAAATGCCGTCCGACAGGCCGACGGCCAGACGGGCGACCTTGCCGCTGGCCGCCTCGCGCACTTCGTCGGGGATCACCTGACCCAGCTGAAAGATCTCCTCGGCGCGGGCGAAGGCGGCCTGTCCGGCCTCGGTCATCGCGACGCCCCGGCCGGCCGGCTTGAGCAACTGATGGCCGAGCGATTTCTCGAGTTCCCGCACCTGGGCGCTGATGGTCTGCACCGCCATGTCCAGGCGCTCGGCTGCGCGGGCGAAACCGCCTTCCTTGGTGACGACCCAGAAGTAGTACAGATGGCGGTAGTTGAGCATGGCTGCTCCACATCGAAAAAACAGAAGTCTATGTCTGATGGGCTCTGGTTTAATCGAATCCTGGACTGTTGAAGACTACTGCCTGCTGTCACTCGACCATCATGAACATACTCGTTTTTCTTGGCGGCCTGATCCTGCTGGTCATCGGCGCCAACGTGCTGGTGCGCGGCGCGTCCAAGCTGGCCTTGTCGTTCGGCATCAGCCCGCTCGTCGTCGGACTCACCATCGTCGCCTTCGGCACCAGCGCACCCGAGGTCGCGGTGAGCATCGGTGCCGTGCTCGACGGCAAGACCGACATCGCCATCGGCAACGTGGTGGGCAGCAACATCTTCAATGTGCTGTTCATCCTGGGCCTCAGTGCCCTGATCGCGCCGCTGGTGGTCAACATCCAGCTGATCCGGCAGGAGGTGCCGATCATGCTGGGCGCGAGCCTGCTGCTGCTGGCGTTCACGCTCGACGGCAAGCTCTCGTTCCTGGAAGGTGCCTTGCTGTTTGGGCTGCTCGCGGCCTACACCGTGTTCTTGGTCGTGCAGTCGCGACGCGAGACCCAGGCCGCCAAAGACGAGTTCGCCGACGCGGTCCAGCCCGCAGAGGCCGGTGCCTGGGACAGCCACTGGACGGCACAGATCGGCCTGATCGCCGCCGGCCTGGCGGCGCTGGTGTTCGGCTCGGACTACCTGGTACAGGCCTCGATCAGCTTTGCCCAGGCCATGGGCGTGAGCGACCTCGTCATCGGCCTGACCATCGTCGCTGCGGGCACCAGCATGCCCGAGGTGGCCACGAGCATCGCGGCCGCGGTCAAAGGCGAACGCGACATCGCGGTCGGCAACGTCGTCGGCAGCAACACCTTCAACATCCTGGGCTGCCTGGGCCTGTCGGGGCTGGTGTCGGGCGACGTGGGCTTGGCGATGGCGCCGTCGCTGCTGGCCTTCGACATCTGGGTCATGCTGGCCGTGGCGCTGGCCTGCCTGCCGGTCTTCATGACCGGCCGCGAGATTGCGCGCTGGGAAGGCGGCGTCTTCCTCGTGTATTACGTCGCCTACGTGGCTTACCTGATCCTGGCCGCGCAGCAGCACGACGCGCTGCAGGCCTTCTCGGGCCTGATGATGGGCTTCGTCGTGCCACTGACCTTGGTGACACTGGTGGTGGTGGTGATCCGCCGTCCGGCCGCAGCCGGCGAGCCGTGAGTCGATGAGCCCTCCCGACAAACTGCTCGCTCGCAGCCGATCCTTTCAGGAAGGCGTTCGAGAGGCGTGTCGACAGCGACGCAGCGTCCGGGAGACCAGGCGTGCGTCCAATTCGCCGGCGATCCATCGCGTCGGCAGCATCGGCACAAGCGGGCGAGTTTCGCTCTCGAAGTCGGTCACGCGCGCTGTTCGCGCTGAACGACCCCCGGATCTGCGTGGGCTGGGTTTCAATGTGAATGGGACATTTCGATGATCTACGCGAGCCTCAAGACCCTCCATGTGCTGTCCATCATGGTGTGGATCGGTGGCATGGTGTTTGCGCACTTCTTCCTGCGCCCGGCCGTCGCCCAGCTCGAGCCGCCGGTGCGGCTGCGACTGATGCACGATGTGCTCGGCCGCTTCTTCCAAGCCGTGCTTGCGGCCTCGCTGCTGACGCTGGCCAGCGGTGTGTGGATGCTGGGCCGCGTGGCCAAGCAGGTGGTGCAGTCGGGTGGCAGCTTCGAGATGCCGCTGGCCTGGACCATCATGGCGGCGCTGGGCGCGGCGATGGTCGCGATCTTCCTGCACATCCGCTTCGTGCTCTACAAGAAGCTCGGCCGGGCCGTTGCGGCGTCAGAGTGGGCCGCCGCTGGCGCGGCCCTGGCAAAGATCCGCAGCCGGGTCTCGATCAACCTCGGCTTGGGTATCCTTGTACTGCTCGTGACGCTGATGCGCTGGACTGCCTGAGTCGGGCCCCGCGGACTGGTGGACGCGGAGCTGGAGGCGGCGCTGTGGCAGCGGCTTCGGCGATCGCAGGGTGACGTCCTCGCGCCAAGGGCCGCAATCGCGCGAGTCACAATCGAGGCGATGCGCCAGGCCGGACTGCCCCGAGTGCGGTCGGGCGACCACGTCGCCACGCGACTTGAGCTGGGGAACGGTTCGATGCCCTGGAACACCAATTCACCATGCTGCACCACCACACGATCCCGGTCACCGCGTTCCAGCAGAACTGCTCCATCGTCTGGTGCGACCAGACGATGGAGGGCGCCGTCATCGACCCGGGCGGCGACCTGCCGCGCATCCGCGCCGCAGCCCTGCGCCTGGGCGTGACGCTCAAGCAGATCCTGCTCACGCACGCCCACATCGACCACGCCGGCGGCGCCGCGCCGCTGGCGCGCGAGCTGGCGCTGCCCATCGTGGGCCCGCACCCCGACGACCAGTTCTGGATCAGCGGGCTGCGGCAGCAGGGGCAGATGTTCGGCCTCGAGTCCGCCGAGCCGTTCACGCCGACGCGCTGGCTGCACGACGGCGACACGGTGCAGGTCGGGCAGAGTGTGCTGGCGGTGCGTCATTGCCCGGGCCACACCCCCGGGCATGTCGTCTTCCACAACGCGGAGAGCCGGCGCGCCTTCGTCGGCGACGTGCTGTTTGCCGGCAGCGTCGGCCGCACCGACTTGCCGGGCGGCGACCCGGACACGCTCGTCGCCAGCATCACCCGGAAACTCTGGCCGATGGGTGATGAGACGGTATTCATCCCGGGGCACGGCCCCGAGAGCACCTTCGGCCGCGAGCGGCGCTCGAATCCCTACGTCGGCGGCACCTGACCGGGCACTGCCGCCGGCGACGCATCGCGCAGCCGCACCGCCAAGGTCTGAGTGGCACGGCCGATCAGGCCGGTCTCGTCATAGAGCGCCGACTCGGCCATGCCGCAGCCGTTGCCGCCAAACGCGCTGCGTGCCTGCAGGCAGATCCAATGCCCGACCGGCCGGCGCAAGAGATTGATCGTCAGGTCGCAATTGACAAAGCTGTAGCGGCGGAAGTCCAGCGCCGCGCTGATGCCGTTGCCGGAGTCGGCCGCCACGGCGACGCGCTGGTAGGGGCTGGGCTCCTCGCCATCGACCAGCGGGTGGCGCAGCCGAAACCATGCGGCGCAAGGGCCGTCGAAGAACCGGCCCTCGGCGACGCGGTTCTCGACGAGTTCGCCATAGCCCCCGTCGAGACCGGGGAAAGGCATGCGGCACGGCGGGCTCTCGGCCGCCGGCTTCGGCGCCCGAGGCAAGGGGTGGCCGGCCGTGCCGGCCGGCACCGGCAGATCGTCCTCGCGCTGCATCAGTGCAGTGAAGCGCGCCACTTCCTTGCTGTCGGCAATGAGTCGCGCCGAGTAGTGACCCGCGTTGCGGCCAATGTAGTCCGGCGTCACTTCGACACGGCACTCGCCGATCGGCACCGGGCGCAGCAGGTTCCCGGTCAGTCGCCCCATGTGGGTCAGCCCTTGAGAGGCAGCCGACAGCTCGATCGCCCGGCACACGAGCGCCGATGGCGGGCCGGCATGCTGGTGGTCCGGGTGCCACGGGCCGCGAGTCAGGCCGCTCGCACGGAACAGCCGGCCATCGCTGCTGGTGTAGGCACACGCGCGGTTCACGGTCATCGGAGGTCCCGTCTTGGTCTTTGCCGCGGTGCCGGCGGATGAGTAGAGAATGCGGTCATTCCAAAGTGATTGTCGGCGCAAGGTATGAAACTCAATCTCGCTGGTGGCTGGAGATGCCTCACCAGGTTGACGCTGACCGCGGGGACGGGTCTGGTATTGGCTGGCTGCACGAGTTCGCCGCTCGTGCCGTTCTCGACCGACACGCCGCCGCTCGTGCTCGCGCCGGCCGCGCAGGCCGGCGTGCAGGACAAGCGCGGGCGGTTCCGCGAGATCTACTGCGCCGTGCTGCAGGCGCGGGCCGCCGAGGTGCCCGGACTATCGCCCCTGCGACGACGCGCTGACGCGCCTGGGCACCGAACCTGCCGGCGCCGGCCAGCCGGTACCGCTGGGCGCGTCGAACCGGCGCCTCGTCGCGGCGGTGGTGCCGGGCATCGGCTACGACTGCTTCGCGCAGTGGCTGCAGCCGCCCGGGACGGTGGCCCAGCATGTGCGCAAGTACGGCTACGAGCAGCAAGTCGATCAAGGTCGATGCGCTGTCCGGCTCCACGAACAACGCGCGCCAGATCCGCGATGCGATCATGGCGATGGACCTGGGGCCGGGCGCGCCGCGCCTCGTGCTCATCGGCTATTCGAAGGGCGCGCCCGACGCGCTGGAGGCGATCGTCAACCACCCGGAGATCCGGCCTCGCGTGGCCGCCGTGGTGAGCATGGCGGGCGCGGTCGGTGGCTCACCGCTGGCCAACGACGCCGAGCAGTACCAGGCCGACATGCTGCGCCACTTCCCGGGCGCGGCCTGCGATTCCGGCGACGGGGGCGCCGTGGCCAGCCTGCGTCCCGCCGTGCGCCAGGCCTGGCTGGCGCAGAACCCGCTGCCGAGCAGCGTGCCGACCTACTCGGTCGTGACCCTGCCGCAGCCGGAGCGCATCTCGTCGATCCTGCGCGGCAGCGCCAGGAAGCTGAGCATGATCGACGGCCGCAACGACAGCCAGGTGATCTTCTACGACCAGGTCATCCCGGGATCGAGCCTGCTCGGCTACGTCAATGCCGACCACTGGGCGATCGCCGTGCCGATCGCGCGCACGCACACGACGATCGCGTCGATGTTCGTGACCCAGAACGCCTATCCGCGCGAGGCGCTGATCGAAGCGGTGCTGCGCTTCGTCGAAGAGGATCTTGCCGCGCGCGGCAAGTAGCAGCCGCGCCCGACGATTGCCTTGGCGCGACATGACCAGGCCAGCCGCGCCGTGATCCGACCTTGATGGCATTGAGGCCCTCCCCATGATGAAGTCGTCACCCTCCACGGTCTTGGCAGCGGCGCTGGCCGCCCTCGGCGTTATCGGCCTGGCGGCACCCGCCCATGCGTGGATCTACCCCGAGCACCGCGACATCGCGGTGCTGGCCGTCGAGAAGCTCGACCCCGAGCGCCGGGCGCAGTTCGACCGCCTCTGGCGCGACGCCCGCACGGGCCACGAACAGCGACTGTGCGAAAAGGTCGCCGACAGCCAGCAGGGCGTGGCGCCCACCTGCATCGACTGGGCGGCGTTCCCGGCGATCGCCGGCGACCATTCGTGCTCGAGCAAGAACATGCTCGACAACGCCCTCAAGTCCGACTGGATCCTGCAGGTGGCGGACGTGGCGGCGCAACTGAAGGTCGACCTCGGGCGCATCGCGGTCACGGCCCGCCCGGAAGTGAACATCCGCAGCAAGGACGTCGCGGGCGACGTCCAGCGCCTGATCGAGGACGAAGCGCTGCGCGCCGAGCGCCAGAACGCGCTGCGCACCTCGGACACCCGGTTGCAGCGCGCCGACGTCGAATACGCGACGCGCGCCGGGTCCAACAACGCGCACTTCCTGCTGCCGCGGCCGCGCACCGACACCACGCCGCGGCAGTACGCCGAATTGACGCTCAGCCCCGGGTCCGAGATCAGCGCGGTCGGCGTCTATGCCTGGTTCCATCTGAGCGCCTTGCAGAAGGCCACGCGGCTGGCCACCGAGACGCTCGCGCCGGCCGAACGCCAGGCGCTGACGCGGGCGATGCTGGCCGACGAGGGTTTCGCGCTGCACTTCCTGGAGGACACCTACGCCGTCGGGCCACGTTGCCGGGGCCTGGGGCGACGTGTCGCAGCGCAAGGGCACGCACGACTACTACAACGAGGCCGGGCTGGAGGTCTTCACCTGGAAGGGCAGCAGCGATTCGATGGTGCTGATGGGCGACGCGCACATGCGGCCGGAGGATGCGGAGCGGGCGGCGCGCGTGGTGACCGTCAGCCTGCAGCAGGTGATCGACCACGCGACCGGCCGCGATCTGCCCGCGCGGGTGCCGCACACCCCCGCGGCGCCGGCCGAGCCCGATGCCTTCGACGTCTGCAAGAACAACGTGTTCGAGCGGCGCGAAGTGGGCCTTGCGCGCCACCCCGGAGGCCTTCGCGCAGATCCCCGACGTGCTCGGCCCGACGCCGGTGCCCGGCCTCGGCCCGGGGCTGGGGGCGATGCCGCGCTTCCGCGCCGAGGTGGGGCCGTTCATCGGCTTTGCCGGCTCCGGCGACTGCGCGCATGGTCGACGGCGGCTACGTGCCTTCGGTCACCGACAAGGGGGCGATCGTCGGCGCCGAACTGTCGGTGCGCGCGGGCCTGGGACTGGACGGCGTGATCGGCGAGTCGGGCGACGGCCTGGTGTTCGGGTCGATCGGGCTGCGCGGCGACTCGGCCTCGACCAACAATCAACCGACATCGTCACCCGCGCTGGAGGCGGCCGGCGGCGTGGCCGCGGTGCGGTCGCGCTTCGGCATCGCCACGCGGCTGCGCATGCCGTTCTACCTCATTCCCGGCGACCTGCTGTTCCTGTCGCCGCTGTACCTGTTCTCGCCCGAGACCTACACGAACATGGCGGTCAGCGCCAGCAACGGCGGCCTGATTCCCTGGCAGGCGGGATGGGCGACCCGCATCGGGCGCTTCCAGTTCGTGCTGGGGCGCGAACTCGGGGCCACGTTCTACGGCTACGGCATCGAGAACACGATGGCCGTGCCGGGGGCGACGCCGGGCGCCGAGCCGCGGGTGGTCGATTTCAAGTCGATCCACTTCGACCTGCCGATCCTGGAATACCGGCCCTATCGCGCGTTCGACACCAAGCAGAGTTCGGCGGTGCTGATCCAGCTCTTCGCCGGGGCCGACGTGCCGCAAAGCTCGAACGTGACCTGGCCGCCGGGGGCGCCCGGGGTCAAGCTCGAGACGATCTACTCGATCGGGCTGCGCGTGATCTTCGACTGGCGCCGCTACTTCTGATCACCGGACGGACCGGCTGAATCCGCGGCGCGCTGCAGCTTTGCGCCAGACGACGGCCTGTCCCCTGGAGTCACCATGGCTGCGAGATAGATCTCGCAGAACTCGGTCGGCATTCGACGCGCCCGTCCGCTGCTCAGTTCGATGCAGACCAGATCCCAGCGGCCGCGCAGGATGGTCGCCGCGTCTCGGTTGCGCATCAATTGAAACCGGCGCTCCATGGTCAACCTGCCGTCGCTGGCGAGCAACCAGGTGGCCAGGGTGAGCTCTTCATCGAGCACCGTCGGCAGCAGGTAGTCGTATTCGCCGCGGCGGATCGCCATCGCGCGATCCAGGCGTCGATAGTCGGCCAGACTCAGGCCGAGCGCCTCCGAATGGGCCCAGCCGATCTTCTCGCACCACTGGACGTAGACGGCGTTGTTGGTGTGGTTCAAGCCGTCGATGTCGTCGCGCTGCGGCACGACCGGCAAGGTGAATGGCCGCGGATAGTCCCAATCCATGAGGCTCGCTCGAGTGTCGATCTACATGGCCCCGGCCCGCCGCAGCGTCTCCAGCACCGGCCGGCGCAGCACTTCGCGCAGGCCCCACCAGCCGGCGGCCAGGGCCAGCACCGCGCCGGCAACGGCACCCGCCAGCGGCACCCAGGGCGACGGTGCCCAGGCGAATTCGAAGGCGTAGCGCGCGAGCAGCCAGCCCACGACCACGGCCGCGCTCGAGGCCAGCAGGCCGGCCAATGCGCCCACGCCGAGCAGCTCGGCGCGCTGCACCTGGCCCAGCAGCCGGCTGCCGGCACCCATGGCACGCATGATGGCGAATTCGCGCGAACGGGCTTCGCGGGTGGCGGTGATGGCGGCGAACAGCACGACCAACCCGGCCACCAGCGTGAAGCCGAACATGAACTCCACCGCCCTGATCACCTGGTTCAGCACGCGCTGCACCTGCGCGATCGACGCCGAGACATCGACGTTGGTGATGTTCGGGAAGTCGCGGCTGAGCCGGCTGTCGAAGCCCGGCGTGTCGGGCGCATGGAAGGCGCTGATGAACGTGCGCGGCACGTCCTTCATCTCGGCCCGGGGGAAGAGAACGAAGAAGTTGACGCGCATCGACCCCCAGTCCACCTCGCGCAGGCTGGTGATGCGCGCCTCCCGCGGCTGGCCACCGATGTCGAAGCGCAGCGTGTCGCCGAGCTTCAGGTCCAACTGTTGCGCCAGGCCTTGTTCCACCGACAGGCCGTCGGCTTCGTCGGGCACCCAGCGTCCGGCCACGATCTTGTTGTGCGCCGGGGCCAGGGCGCTGTGGCTGAGGTTGAACTCACGGTCGACCAGGCGGCTGGCACGCTCGTCGGTGAAGCTGTCGGCGCTGACGGCGCGGCCGTTGATGGCCACCAGCCGGCCGCGGATCATCGGGTACCAGTCGTAGCGTTGCACGCCGGCCTGCTCGAGGGCCGCGCGGAAGGCCTCGCCCTGCTCCGGCTGCAGATTGATGACGAAACGGTTGGGCGCATCGGGTGGCGTGGCATTGCGCCAACTGCCGATGAGGTCGGTGCGCAGCAGCACCAGCAGCACCAGCGCCAGCAGGCCCACTGCCAGCGCCGACACCTGCAGCACCGCAAATGCCGGCCGTGCGGCGATCTGGCGCGTGGCCAGCACCGCCCAGCGCGGCGCCCGCGTTTCGGGCACGGCGCGCTTGAGCAGCAGCACGGCGACCCAGGCCAACAGCGCGAACAAGCCCACCGCCACGGCGAAACCGCCGACCGCGATGGCACCCAGCTTGACGTCGGCCGACACCGACATCAGCAGCGCCGCGAAGCCGCCCGTGCCCGCCGCCAGCACACCGAGCGACGAAGCCTTGAGCGCCCCCACGTCACGACGGATCACGCGCAGCGGCGGCACACGCGACAGCTGCAGCACCGGCGGCAGCCCGAAACCCAGCAGCAAGGTCATGCCGACACCGATGCCGAACAGCGCCGGCCACGGCCCCGGCGGCGGCAGCGCAGAGTCCACCAACCCAGCCAGCAGCCAGACGAAGACGAAGTGCACCGCGAGGCCGATCAGGACCCCGGCCACACTGGCGGCCAGCCCGATGAGCCCGAACTCCAGCGTGTAGGCCCCGGCGATGCGCCGCTGCGACATGCCCAGCACGCGCAGCATGGCGCAGTCGTCGAGGTGACGCGACGCAAATTCGCGCGCGGCGATGCCGACCGCCACCGCCGCCAGCAGCGCGGCCAGCAGGGCCACCAGGTTGAGGAACTTCCTGGCCCGGTCCAGCGTCTGCTTCATCTCGGGCCGCCCGCTCTGCAGCGACTCGACACGCACGCCGCGAAGCGGCACGGCCTTGATGCGCTCTTCCGCGTAGCTCACGAAGGCACGCACGGCGGCGTCGCCGCGGCTGGCACTCCAGTCTTCCGGGGCCGCCACGGCCAGCCGATAGTTGACGCGGCTGGCCGGCTGCAGGAGCCCGGTGTCCTCGAGGTCGGCCTGCGCCAGCAGGACCCGCGGCGCAAAGCTGCTGAAGCCGCCGCCGCGGTCGGGCTCGACGACGATGATGCGGGTGATCTCCAGTTCGGCGTCGCCCAGCACGAGCGGGTCACCCAACTGCAACTGCAGCGCGTCCAGCAGCGCCTTGTCGACCCAGACGGTGCCGGGCTCCGGTGCCGCGACAACGGCTTCCACCGGGCCGCCCTCGGCACGTCGCAGCTGCAACTCCCCGCGCAGCGGATAGGTCTCGCTCACCGCCTTGACGGCCACCAGCCGCGTGGCGCCGCCCAACTCGTCGGGCGCCCGACCCATGCTCGGGAAGCCCGCGCTCTGAGACACCCGCAGGCCCAGTTCCACGGCCTTGGCCGCCAGCTCCGGGGGTGCGGGCCGGTCGCTGCTGACCACGGCATCACCGCCCAGCAGCTGCTGGGCATTGCGTTCCAGGCCGTTGCTCAGGCGATCGGCAAAGAAGCCCACCGCGGTGAGCGCGGCCACGGCCAGCATCACGGCCGCGGCCAGCAGGCGCAGTTCACCGGCGCGGAAGTCGCGCAGCGTCTGGCGCCAGGCCAGCGCACGTATCGTCGGGGGTCGAAGCTGGGTCATGCCGCGACAGTAGCTCAAAGCGCATCGCCCCGGCGCCGGGGCTTGAATAGACCGTGCAAGACGCTTGAACCGCCAGCGCGGGCATCGCTGCTCCAATGGGGGCATGAACACACTCCCGCCGCTCTTCGTCTCCCACGGCTCGCCGATGATCGCGCTGGAGCCCCGCGAGGCCGGTCGCGCCCTGCAGGCGCTGGGCCCGGCCATCGATGCCGCCTTCGGCCGGCCGCGAGCGATCCTGGCCGTCTCGGCGCACAGCCTGGCGCGCGAGCCGGTGCTGATGGCGGCGGCGCGACACGAGGCCGTGTACGACTTCGGCGGCTTCGACCCGCGGCTGTACACGATGCGCTACGACGCGCCGGGCGCGCCGGCACTCGCCGATCGCGTGGCCACGCTGCTGCAGGCGGCGGGCATCGCCGTGCACCGCAGCGACGAGGGCGGCCTGGACCACGGCCTCTGGACGCCGCTGCGCTACCTGTACCCGGCCGCCGACATCCCCGTGTTGCCGCTGGCCTGGCCGCCGAACTGGGCGCCGGAGCGGCTGTTCGCGCTCGGCCAGGCGTTGGCGCCGCTGGCCGACGAGGGCGTGCTGATCCTGGGCAGCGGCAGCATCACGCACAACCTGCGACGGGTCTTCGCCGGCGGTGGCCTGCATCCCGCCGACCGCCCGGCCACGCCCGAGAGCACCGCCTTCCGCGACTGGTTTGCCGAGCGCAGCGCCGCCGCCGACTGGGAGGCCCTCTTCGACTACCGCGCCCGCGCCCCGCACGCGGCGCTGATGCACCCCACCGACGAGCACCTGCTGCCGTTCTACGTGGCCGCCGGCGCCGGCGGCCGGCGACCGGCCGTTCGCATCCACACCAGCCTGACCTTCGGCGAACTGGGTATGGACGCCTACGCCTTCGGGCCGGCTGCCGCGCGGCTGACCGGCATCGCGGCCTGATCGAACCGCACCGGCACGGACTCAGGCCCCGTGGCGGTCAAACACCTCGTCCAGCGCATGGCGCCACCGCGCCTTGTCGGCGGCGCCGGCAAAGCTGGCCTCGAAGCTGTTGCTCGCCAAGGCGTGGGCGTGGCGGGCATTCAGTTGCGGCAGCGCCTCGAAGGTGGCCAGGAAGTTGGCGTTGATGGTGCCCCCGAAGTAGGCCGGGTCGTCGCTGTTGACGGTGACGCACAGACCGGCATCCAGCAGCGCGGGCAGGTTGTGATCGGCCATCGTCGTGAAGACATGCAGCTTGACGTTGGACAGCGGGCACACCGTCAAAGGCAAGCGCTCCGCCGCCAGGCGCTGTACCAGCGCCGGGTCCTCCAGGCAGCGCACGCCGTGGTCGATGCGCTCGACCTTGAGCACGTCGAGTGCGCTCCAGATATAGGCCGGCGGGCCCTCTTCACCGGCGTGTGCCACGAGGTGCAAGCCGAGTGCACGGCAGCGTGCGAAGACGCGCGCGAAGTTCTCGGGCGGGTGGCCGCATTCGCTGCTGTCCAGGCCGACCCCGATGAAATGGTCCCGGTAGGGCAGCGCCTGCTCGAGCGTGGCGAAGGCCGCCTCTTCGCTCAGGTGGCGCAGGAAGCACAGGATGAGGCTGGCGCTGATGCCCAGTTCGGCATGCGCGCGCCGGCAGGCGTGCGCCAGGCCGACGATCACGGCCTCGATGGGGACGCCACGGTCGGTGTGCGTCTGCGGATCGAAGAAGATCTCGGCGCGCACCACGTTGTCGGCCGCCGCGCGTTCGAAATAGGCCCAGGCCATCTCGAAGAAATCCTCTTCCTTCAGCAACACGCTGGCGCCGGCGTAGTAGATGTCGAGGAAGCTCTGCAGGTCGGTGAAGGCGTAGGCCGCACGCAGCGCCTCGACACTCGGGTAGGCGAGCGCCACGCCGTTGCGCCGCGCCAGCTTGAAGATCAGTTCGGGCTCGAGCGAGCCTTCGATGTGGATGTGCAACTCGGCCTTGGGCATCTCGCGCAGCAGCGCGTGGAGGTGCTCGCGTGGCAGCTCTTTCATGGCGTTTCCCGTGGCGTCGGCTGCGGCCTCAGGCCGCGGTGATCGCATCGGCCACGCCGGCCGCGTGCGCCTGCTGGTCCGCGTGGTAGCTCGACCGCACCATCGCACCCACCGCCGCATGCGAGAAGCCCATCGCCGCGGCCTCGTGCTCGAACATGCGGAAGGTGTCCGGGTGCACGTAGCGCCGCACCGGCAGGTGGTGGCCGCTGGGGGCCAGGTACTGGCCGATGGTCAGCATGTCGACGCCGTGCGCGCGCATGTCGCGCATGACCTGCAGGATCTCCTCGTCGGTTTCGCCCAGGCCCACCATGACGCCGCTCTTGGTGGGCACGCCGGGCACCCGCTGCTTGAAGCGCTGCAGCAGCGACAGGCTGAAGGCATAGTCGGAGCCCGGCCGCGCTTCCTTGTACAGGCGCGGCGTGGTTTCGAGGTTGTGGTTCATCACGTCGGGCGGCGCGGCCTCGAGGATGTCCAGCGCGCGGTCGGCGCGACCGCGGAAGTCGGGCACCAGGATTTCGATCCTGGTCTGCGGCGACAACTCGCGCGTCTTGCGGATGCAGTCGACGAAGTGCCCGGCGCCACCGTCGCGCAGGTCGTCGCGGTCGACGCTGGTGATGACCACGTACTTGAGTTTCAACGCCGCGATCGTGCGCGCCAGGTTCTCCGGCTCGCTGGCGTCCAGCGGGTCCGGGCGGCCGTGGCCGACATCGCAGAACGGGCAGCGACGCGTGCACTTGTCGCCCATGATCATGAACGTCGCGGTGCCCTGGCCGAAGCATTCGCCGATATTCGGACACGAGGCCTCTTCGCAGACCGTGTGCAACCGGTGCTCGCGCAGGATCTGCTTGATTTCGTAGAAGCGGGTGCTGGGGCTGCCGGCCTTGACGCGGATCCACTCGGGCTTCTTGAGCACCTCGGCCGCCACCACCTTGATCGGGATGCGCGAGGTCTTGGCCTGCGACTTCTGCTTGGCGCTGGGGTCGTAGGCCGCTGGCGTGGTCTTGCTCATGGGGCGTGGGGCGCCCGGCGGCAAACGCTGCAGGCGCGATGTTCAGGGTATCCCCGAGTGTAGCGACGGCACCTTGCCGCGAGGGTCGAAGGTGTTTACATCCCGCTCGAGGCGCCGCGGTGCACAATCGGGTTCACAAAGTGAGGTTTCATGACTGCGTCACGAGCATCCGTCCGCCTTGTCGCGCCGGCGTCATCCGAGGTTGAGAGACCGCGCCTGCGGGTGGTCGGTCTGCCGCCCCTGGAGGAGCCGCACCCGGACGTCGCCGCCGGCTTGCTCGAACTGGCGGGCGGGCGGCGCACCGTCGAGCGCGGTTCCCTGCTCTATCGGTCCGGCGACCGTCTGTCTTCGCTTTACGTCGTGCAGAGCGGCCTCTTCAAGACCTGCGTGTCGCTCGAAGACGGGCGCAGCCAGGTCACCGGTTTCCAGCTCAGCGGCGAGTGGCTGGGGCTCGACGGCATCGGCAACGGGCGTCACCACAGCGATGCCGTGGCACTGGAAGATGCGACGGTCTGCACCATCGCCTACGAGGAACTGGAGAATCGGTTGCTGGAGTCCGGCGAACTGAGGCACCAGTTCCAGAGACTCATGAGCCGCGAAATCGTGCGCGGCCACGACATGATGCTGCTGCTGGGCGGCATGTGCGCCGAAGTGCGCGTGGCCAGTTTCCTGCTGGACCTGACGCAACGGTTGCACGCCCGCGGCAGCTCGGCGACCTCGCTGGCCTTGCGCATGACCCGCGACGAGATCGGCAGCTATCTCGGCCTCAAGCTCGAGACCGTGAGCCGCATGCTCTCGAGAATGCGCGACCTCGGCGTACTCGAGGTCACGCAGCGGCACGTTCAGTTGCTGGACGTGCCGGCCCTGCAGCGCCTCGCCCACCGCGAAGAACGCTGAACTGCCGCGGCCGGCACCGTGCCGCCGCGGGGTGGGGTCAACCGCCTGCGCGCTTGACGGTGTAGCCGTCCTGCTCCAGCAGCGCGATGACGCGATCGCGGTGATCGCCCTGCACTTCGAGCACGCCGTCCTTGACGCTGCCGCCCGCACCACAGGCCGTGCGCAGGCGCTTGCCCAGGGCCGCCAGCGTCGTGTCGTCACGGTCGACGCCGCGGATGACCGTCACCACCTTGCCGCCGCGGCGCTGTGTCTCGCGACTGACGCGCACGATGCCGTCGCCCCCACGGGCGACGGCGGCTAGCCCTGCACAGGCACACGCGGCCAGCGGCCGTCGGCATGCCGGGCACATGCGCCCCCCGTCGGTGGAGTAGACCAGCCCGCCGGCTGCCGGTTTGCGCATGCGGTTTCCTCCTTCCGGGTGCGCCCGATCGCGCGGCCGATGTCCTGACGGTCAGGGTCGCCGGCCAGCGCCGTCGACAGCCTGCTGCTGCTGCACCTGCTCGGCTCGCTCCCGGCGCTTGTACGACAGGTATTCATCGCGGTCGAGTTCGTGCAGTTGGCGTGGCCAGCGCTCCGTGAGTTCGAACCAGCGCTGCAGCGACTGCTCGAAGCGCTGCTCCGGCGCCGCGGCCTGGGACTCCAGGTAGGCCTGGATCGCCAGGTAGTAGCGTACGGCGTTGCGCTCGACGATGCCGCGCTGGCCGGCCACGTACTGCGGCTTGCCATCGCTGCCCTTGCCGACCGCCGTGAAGCCGACCTTGTCGCGACCCAAGGTCGCCAGGTAGGTCCGGGCAGCCATGCGGCTGAGTCCCGAGGACCGGTAGGCGTAGCTGAAACGAACGAAGCTGCCCTGCGCGGTCGGGATGGCCGACAGCGAGATGCGGTAGTCGCTGGTGCCCATCGGCCCGGAGGCCGCGCTCAGATCGATGTCGAGGTGGGCGGTGCCGGCAGCCGCCAGGGCGAAGGCCAGGCGCAGCGGGTAGGCGTCGGCCGCCGATTCGTAGCCCTTGCGTCCGCTGTAAAACGTGACCCAGTCGCGGCCCGCGGCCCGCTCGTGCGTGCAGCCCTTGACGTTGAGGTGCAGCAGCACCACAGCACACCACTCGCGCGGCTGGCTCAGCCGTGAGACCAGGCGGTCGAAGGGCTGCGCCAGCAGCGCGTGAACCTCGCCGTGCATGAGATCGCCTTCTTCCAACGATGTCACCAGCAGCGGCACACCCATCGGGCTGGCCGAAAGCGTTGCCAACAAGGCCTGGTGGCGGCTCGCCAGGTCCTCGGCAGAGATGTCCTTCGTCCCGGCCGAACCGGCCAGCAGGACCAGGCCGGCGCAAGCCAGCGCCCTCAGGACGCCGCGCCACATCGACCCGGTCCTCAGCACAGTCGTCTGCCCAGGGCGGCAGCCAGGCGGGCGGACGCCGCGTCGACGTCGGTGCCCACGCCCAGCGTGCGCAGATCCACCGTCTGCAGACCCGCATAACCGCAAGGGTCGATGCGTGAAAAAGGTTCGAGGTCCATCGCCACGTTCAGCGCCACGCCGTGGTAGCTGCGGTGCTTGCTGACCTTGAGGCCCAGCGCCGCGATCTTGCCCAGGCCATGAAACGGGTCCGTGCTGGCCGGCGCCAGCCGCGCGTGGCCAAAGGGATCGGCCAGGCGCACATAGATGCCCGGCGCACCGCGCACGCGGTGACCCGTGACGCCGTAAGAGGCCAGCGTGTCGAGCACCGCCTCCTCGATGCGGAAGACGTATTCCTTGACGTGGATGCCCAGCCGCCCCAGGTCCAGCAGCGGGTAGGCCACGACCTGACCCGGCCCGTGGTAGGTGACCTGGCCGCCGCGATCGGTGCGCACCACCGCGATCTCGCCGGCGGCCAGCACGTGCTCGTCGCGCCCGGCCACGCCCTGCGTGAACACCGGTTCGTGTTCGACGAGCCAGAGCTGGTCCTCGGTCTCGGGGCCACGCGCCGCGGTGTAGGCGCGCATGGCGGCCTCGACTTCGGCGTAGGGACGGCGGCCCAAGGCGATCGTGCGCATGACGATCCGGAGTCTAGCGGCCGACGCCGCACTGCCGGCCCGGCCGGGCACGTGCGGCGATCGTCGCTGCGTTGCACAATGGACGGTCTCACCGACCGATGTACCCAGCGCCGCACCGCCATGCAAGTCCCCACCCTCGAAAACAACCCCACTTCCAGAGTTCACCTCATCGGCGGCGAAAAAGGCGGCGTCGGCAAGTCGATGATGTCGCGCCTGCTGGCGCAGTACTTCATCGACCACCAGCTGCCCTTCGTCGGCTTCGACACCGATCGCTCGCACGGCTCGCTGATGCGCTTCTACGCCGACTACGCGTCGCCGGTGCTGGTCGACCGCTACGAGGCCCTGGACAAGATCATCGAAGGCGCGGTCGAAAATCCCGGCAGCCGCGTGCTCGTCGATCTCGCGGCGCAGACACACGACCCGCTGGTAAGGTGGATGGACGAGTCGGGCGTGCTCGACATGGCGGATCTGTCCGGCATCACGCTCAACTACTGGCACGTGATGGATTCCGGCCGCGACTCGGTGGACCTGCTGGCGCGGCTGCTCGACCGCTTCGGCCAGCGCCTGCACTACGTGCTGGTGCGCAACCAGTTGCGCGGCGACGACTTCGGCCAGCTCGAGCGCTCGGGCCAGCTCGAGCGCGCGCTCGGCCTGGGCGCCCGCGTCGTCGACATCAGGCGCCTGCACGACGCCGTGGTGCAGAAGATCGACGCCCGCAACAGCAGCTTCTGGCTGGCCAAGAACGGCTCGGCGATCGACGGCCCGGGCCTGGGCCTGATGGAGCGGCAGCGGCTCAAGCTGTGGCTGAATCACGCCTACGGCGAGATCGCCAAGGTGGACGGCTGATGCCTACCCCCGAACCCGCCAGCCGCCACATCCGCCTGACCTCGCACCCCGGCCAGGGCACCGCCGGCGCGCCGCCCATCCGCTGGGGTGCCGCCGACCCCCTGGAGCGCGGCCCGATCGTCGGCACCACCACGCACCGCAGCCAGCGCAACGTGGTGGGCACCCACAGCGGCAGCTACGGCGTCTACCGTGCACTGGCCGTCGCCGCGGGCAACCTGACCCGCGGCCACCGAGCCGACCTCACCAACACCGCGCCCACCGACCTGGTGGGGCCCTACCCGCAATGGGGCGACGGCAGCAAGATCGTCTCCATCGACCCCTGGGGCGCCGGCGTGCAGCACGTGTACGCCGACCACCTGGCGCAGGGCTACGACATCCGCCCCACCATCGCCATCACCAAGGCTCACGTCCACCTACCCGAGATCAAGCAGGCCCTGGCCTTCCAGCGGCTGGCCATCGACGGCCAGGTGCTGCTGGAGGACGCCTCGGCCACCGTCACCAAGGTGGCGCTGGAGCCGGTGTGGTGGTTGCCCGGCGTGGCCGCGCGCTTCAAGGTCGGCGAAGCCGACCTGCGGCGCGCGCTGTTCGAGGAGACCGGCGGCATGTATCCCGAGCTGGTGACGCGCAGCGACATCGAGGTCTTCCTGCCGCCCATCGGCGGCCAGACGCTGTATGTCTTCGGCGACATCCGCGACCTCGCCGACCCGCACGTGACGCTCACCGCGCGCGTGCACGACGAATGCAATGGCAGCGACGTCTTCGGCTCCGACATCTGCACCTGCCGGCCCTACCTCACGCACGCCATCGAGGAGTGCATCCGCGGCGCACAGGCCGGCGGCGTGGGCCTCATCGCCTACAGCCGCAAGGAAGGTCGCGCCCTCGGCGAAGTCACCAAGTTCCTGGTCTACAACGCGCGCAAGCGCCAGGAAGGCGGCGACCGCGCCGACAAGTACTTCCTTCGCACCGAGTGCGTGGCCGGCGTGCAGGACATGCGCTTCCAGGAGCTGATGCCCGACGTGCTGCACTGGCTGGGCATCCGCAAGATCCACCGACTGGTGAGCATGAGCAACGACAAGTACGACGCCATCACGGGCTCCGGCATCGAGGTCGGCGAACGCGTCAAGATCCCCGACGACCTGATACCGGCCGATGCCAAGGTGGAGATGGAGGCCAAGATCGCCGCCGGCTACTTCACCGACGGCAGCGTGCTCAACGCCGAAGACCTGGCGCGTGTACAGGGGCGCAGCCTTGAGTGACGCCCCGTTGGAGCTGGCACCCCCGTCTCCCCACCCGCTGTCCCGGCTCTTCGACGCCGGCACCGTGCGCGCACGGTGCGCGGCCATCTCGCGCTCGGTGGCCAACAACGTCAGCAGCCACTTCACGCTCGACAGGAGCCGCCTGCCGGAGGCTGCCGAGCGCGTGGCGGCACTCACGCTGCGGCGCTTCCCCGACCTGCTCATCCCGTACCACAGCCGATGGCGGCACTTCGAGGCCGGCGGCGTGGACCGCAAGGCCGAGCTCGATGCCCTGCTGGCGGGGCGCTCCGTGGCAGAGGTGGCGCGCGCCCGTTTCGACCTCACGGTGCTGAGCGTGCTGCTGGACGCCGGTGCCGGTGGCCGCTGGCGCTATGCCGAGCGGCACGCGGTCGACGCCGCCGCGCTGCCGCTGCAGCGCCATGGCAGCGACGAGTTGCTGGCCTTGCTGGACCAGGCCGCCAAGGGGCCGGCGGCGGCGGCTGAAGCAGGCGGCACCGGATCGGTCTACACGCGCTCCGAAGGCCTGGCCGTGGCCAGCTTGCGCGCCTTCGTCGCCGGCGTGTTTTCGGCGTCGACGAGCGATCCGCTGCGCGCCGATGCCACCACGCTCAAGCTGGTGGACCCTGCCGTGCTGCGAGGCGTGTTCCAGGTCACGCCGGCCAATCCGATGGTGGGACTGGAAGGCCGTGCCGGGCTCATCGGTCGGCTGGGCGACGCGCTGGCGGCCGAGGCCGTGCGCAGTGGCCTGGAGGCGCGGCCCGGTCTGCTTTACGACCAGCTCAGCGCCGGCGGGTCACGCACCTCGGTCAGCGCCGCCGAGGTGCTGGGCGCGGTGCTGCGCCTGCTGTCACCCATCTTCACCAGCGGGAGCCGCGTGCAGGGACTGCCGGCCGGCGACGTCTGGCCCCACCGCTGGGCCGGGGCGGCCGTCGGCAACGCCGGCACGGACCCCACCACCGACGGCTGGGTGCCCTTTCACAAGCTCAGCCAGTGGCTGAGCTATTCGCTGCTGGAGCCGCTGCAGTGGGCCGGCGTCCAGGTGACCGGCCTGGACGCGCTCACCGGCCTGCCCGAATACCGCAACGGCGGCCTGCTCATCGACTGCGGCGTGATCGTGCCGCGTGATGCACGCGACCTGGCGCGAACATGGAAGCCCGGTGACGAATTCATCGTCGAATGGCGCGCGCTCACGGTGACCTTGCTCGATGAACTGGCCACGCTCGTGCGCCAGCGCCTGGGCAAGACGGCCGAAGAACTGCCGCTGGCCTGCATCCTGGAAGGCGGCACCTGGGCCGCAGGGCGCGAGATGGCCGCCGAACTGCGCAGCGACGGCGCGCCGCCGCTGACGATCGAGAGCGACGGCACGGTGTTCTGACGCCGCCCGCGCCAGGCGAACTACTTCGCCCGCGGTGCCGATTTCTTCGCGGGGGCCTTCTTCGCAGGCGCCGGCTTGGCCACCGCCTTCTTCGCGGCCGCAGTCGTCGCCGCGACCTTCTTCACGACGGCCTTCTTCACCGCCGCGGCCTGGGCAACCGTCTTGGTCACGGCCTTCTTGACCGGCGCCGCCTTGCGTGCCGCCGGCTTGGCAGCGGTCTTCTTCGGCGTCATCGCCTGCTCGACCTTCACGGCGGCCTTCCTGGCTCCCGTTGCCGCGGCCTTGACCCTGCTCTTGACGGCGCGCTCGGCCTTGCCGAGTGCCTTCTCGCCATCGGCCTTGGCCGCCTTGGCCTTGCGCGTCACGGTGCGTTGCGCCTTGGCCAAAGCCTGCTTCGCGTCGACTTCCGCCGCATGCACCTGGCGCTGCACCTTGGTCTTGGTCGCGCGCGCCTTCTTCTCGACCGCGGTCACGGCCTGCTTCACCTCGCGCTTGGCCTCGGCGGCGGCGCCCTCGGCGCGCTTGGCGATCGACGCGCCCATCGCCTGAGCCTTGCCCTTGGCCGCTTCCACGGCATCGCCGATCTTGGTCATCAGACCCTTCTTCCTGGTCGCCATCTCGTTGCTCCTGTGGATGTGGAAAGCGCTCGCTGCGCTCGAAGTAGCCTAGCCGGCAGATGGCGGGGGGTCAATCCGACACGTCAAGCCGGCCGCGGATAGCGGCCACTTTCGTGGGCCGGCGCATCATGCGCGCAACAGCAGGCTGTCTTTCGCCTTGTCACCCGCGGCTCGACCGACGTTGCCGGTCATGGCCACGGCGACACCGGCGGCCAGCATGCGCTGGAAGGCCTCGCTCGTGGCCCCCGCATCGACACCCTCCAGACGCTCCAGTTGCTCGGCGATCGGTGCGCACGCGGCCCAGCGAGAAGAGGTCCAGCGCAGCCTGCTCCATGCGCCGCGACGGCCGATCGGCGTCGCGCAGCAGGCGCACCCCGATCTGGTTGCGCGCACGCTCCAGATCCACCGCGTCGGTGGTCTGCGCCTGCCGCTGCAGCAGTTGCATGACCCCGCGCAGGACCTCGTCGAGCTTCTCGGCTGCAAAGGACGCCTCGACCGCGAACTGCCCGCACGACTCGTAGCGGTCTGCCGCACAGGCGGCGTGATAGACGAGACCGCGGCGCTCACGCAACTCGCCCAGCAAGGGTGAACTCATGCCGTCGCCGAAGACGGCCGCGGCCACCTCGGGGGCCGGGTCGTCGTCGCTGCGCGCAGCGATCGGGAAGCCCAGCACCAGGTGCGTCTGGCTGCTGCCTGGCAGCCGGCGCGAGCGCATGCCGCCGGCCCATGCCGGTGGCGCGACGGCTTCGGCCGGCCCGGGAGGCAGCGCCCCGAAAGCCGTCTCGACCGCGCGCGCGATCTCGACCGTGTCGATGGGGCCGGCGGCCACGACGACGAGGTGGCCGCCGGTGTGGTGCCGCGATACCCAGCGCACCAGGTCCGCACGTTGCAGGCGCCGGATGTTGCCGCCGGGGCCGATCACCGCCTGCGCGGCCGGGTGCAGGCCCCAGCAGGCGTGGTCGAACAGCTGGTACGCGGTGTCCATGGGATCGTCGGCCACCTCCGCCGCCTCCTGCAGCAGCACGTCGCGCTCGCGTGCCAACTCGGCCTCGGGGAAGGTGGCGTTCTGGACGATGTCGGCCAGCATCTGCACGAACAGCGCCGCATGCTCGCCACGGCCGCGCATGTAGTAGGCCGTGTGGTCCTTGTCGGTGTGGGCGTTGACCTCGGCGCCCAGGCGTTCGGCGTCGAGGTTGATGCGGTGCACGTCGCGCGCGACGGTGCCCTTGAAGACCATGTGCTCGACGAAGTGACTGATGCCGTTCAGGGCCCGCGGTTCATGGGCGCTGCCCGCACGAACGTAGACACCCACGCTCGCCGTCTGCAGATGGGGCAACGGGAGGGCGACGAAGCGCAAGCCGTTGGGCAGCGTGGTCACCGTGGTGTCGGCGTCGGCGGCGCGGCGCTTGGCGCTGGTCGTGTGCATGCGGCTCTCTGGTCATGGTGATGCCGGCGGGCGGAGGCGTCGAATGTAGACCCACCCGGCGCCGTCCCGGCCGCGGCAGCCGGGGCTCGCTGTGGCACCATGCTTGCGCCGCATCAGCCCCGCGTCGACGACCTGCCCGGTCATGGCGCCCGCACCGGAGCCCTCCGCATGACCGCCGAAGTCCACGTCATCACCCACCCGCTGGTGCAGCACAAGCTCACCCTGCTGCGCCGCAAGGACCTCAGCACCAGCAGCTTCCGCCGCCTGATGCACGAGATCAGCATGCTGATGGCGTACGAGGTGACGCGCGACATGCCGACGCAGCTGATCGAGATCGAGACGCCGCTGGAAGCCATGCAGTCGCCCGTGATCGACGGCAAGAAGACGGTCTTCGTGGTCATCATGCGTGCCGGCAGCGGCTTCCTGGACGGCATGCTGCGAGGTGGTGCCGGGTGCGCGCGTGGGCCACGTGGGCCTGTACCGCGACCCCAAGACGCTGGTGGCGGTGGAGTACTACTTCAAGATGCCGCACGGCATGCCCGAGCGCGACGCCATCGTGCTCGACCCCATGCTGGCCACCGGCAATTCGGCAGTGGCGGCGGTGGACCGGCTGAAGGAGACGCGGCCGAAGCTCGATCCGCCTGGTGTGCCTGCTGGCCGCGCCCGAAGGCCTGCGCAATTTCCACGCCCACCACCCCGACGTGCCCGTGTACACCGCCGCCATCGACCGCCAGCTCAACGAGCACGGCTACATCGTGCCGGGGCTGGGAGATGCCGGGGACCGGCTGTTCGGCACCAAGTAGCGCACGCCGCCGCCCGTCCCGTCGGCACGACCGGAAGCTCAGTGCGGGGCGTAGGGGTCGGGCCAGCCCAGCGCCAGCAGGATCCGGCTCTCCCGCGCTTCCATCGCTGCCGCGTCGGCGTCGTCGCTCGTGCTCGTAGCCCTGCGCGTGCAAGCGTGCCGTGCACGAGCAGGTGGGCGTAGTGGGCCTCGAGCGCGATGCCCTGCTCGCGCGCCTCGCGCTCGACCACCGGCGCGCACAGGACCAGGTCGGCCACGCACCACCGGCGCGCGCTCGTAGTCGAAGGTGAGCACGTTGGTGGCGTAGTCCTTGCCGCGGTAGTCGCGGTTGAGCGCGCGGCCTTCTTCGGCGTCGACGATGCGCACCGTGATCTGCCCCGGCGCCGCCAGCGCCGCGCGCACCCAGCGCGCCACGCGGTGGCGCGGCAGCAGCGCGCGGTGGCGCGCGTCGGCGAACTGCAGCGACAGTTGCAGCGGCGGCGGCTCATCCGCCGGCGTCCGGCGCCGGCTCGCCCGGTCCGCTGCGCGCCGCCTCGGTGGCCGCGATCGCGCGAGCGCGGGCGTGCTCTCGTAGGCCTCGACGATGCGCGCCACCAGCGGGTGGCGCACGACGTCGGCGGCGGTGAAGTCGCGTGAAGGCGATGCCGTGCACGCGCGCCAGCACCTGCGCGCGCCTCGACCAGGCCGCTGGCCGTGCCCTTGCGGCAGGTCGATCTGGCTCACGTCGCCGGTGACCACGCACTTGCTGCCGAAGCCGATGCGGGTGAGGAACATCTTCATCTGCTCGCGCGTGGTGTTCTGCGCCTCGTCGAGGATCACGAAGGCGTGGTTCAGCGTGCGCCCGCGCATGAAGGCCAGCGGCGCGATCTCGATCAGGCCCTTCTCGAAGGCCTTGGTCACGCGGTCGAAGCCCATCAGGTCGTACAGCGCGTCGTACAGCGGGCGCAGGTAGGGGTCGACCTTCTGCGCCAGGTCGCCGGGCAGGAAGCCGAGCCGTTCGCCGGCCTCCACCGCCGGGCGCGTGAGCACGATGCGCTGCACGCCGTGGCGCTCCAGCGCGTCCACCGCGCAGGCCACGGCCAGGAAGGTCTTGCCGGTGCCGGCCGGGCCGATGCCGAAGGTGATGTCGTGCGCCAGCATCTGGCGCAGGTACTGCATCTGGTTGGGCGTGCGGCCGCTGAGGTCGGCGTGGCGCGTGTGCAGCACGACGGGCGCCGTCGGCCGCCGGCGGCCGCCGTGCGCGGCACGCGGGCACGGCCGCGGCCACGGCCTTGGCCAGCGCCAGCTGCAGCGCGCGCTCGCCGATGGGCTCGCGCGCCTGCTCGTACAGCGCGTCGAGCAGCACGCACGGCGCTGTCGACGGCGCCGCGCGGGCCGTCGATGCGGAAGCTGGCCTCGCGCCGCGCCAGCGCGCACGCCCAGCGCGGCCTCGATGCGCGCAGGTGGGCGTCCAGCGGGCCGCACAGGTGGGCCAGGCGGCGGTTGTCGGGGGCGTCGAAGGTGTGGCGGCGGATCACGAGGGTGGGCAATTGCGCACGGCCGCGCATTGTCGCAGCGCGGCGCGCGCGCACGGCACGGCCGTGCAGAATGGCCGGCCCCATGCGCCGCCTCGTCCTCCTGGCCCTGGCCCTCGTGGCTGGCCCTCGCTCGCGCCGGCGCGGCCGCGGCGCAGACGCTGGACATCCGCAGCGCGCTGCACGGCGCCCGGCGGCGGGCGCGGCCTTCCCGAGCCGACGCCGCGGCCGCAGCCGGTGACGCTGCCCGACGAGTGGGCGCGCACGCGGCCCGGCTTCGCCGGCACGCTGTGGTATCGCGTGCGCTTCGAGCGCGCGGCCGAGATCGGCCGCGACGAACTGCTGGCGCTGTACATCGAGCGCGTCTGCAGCAACCTCGAGGTGCACCTCAACGGCCAGCTGCGTCCACAGCGGCGGCCGCATGACCGAGCCGCTCACCGACAACTGCAGCCACCCGCAGCTGGTGGCGCTGCCCGTCGGCGCTGCTGCGGCCGGGCGGCAACCTGCTCGACATCAAGGTCGCCGGCCACGCGCTCGCCGAGGTCGGGTCGCGCCAGCGCGCCGGCGGCCTGTCGGCGCTGACGATCGGCCCGCAGTCGGTGCTGGCGGCGCGCCATGCGCTGGCCACGGCGCTGCAGGTCGACGGCGCCGCAGGCCGTCGGCGCGACGCTGCTGCTGATGGGCGGCTTCATGTTCGTGCTGGGCTTCGTCAACCGCAGCGAGAGCCACCTGGCCTACTTCGGCGCACTGTCGGTGGGCTGGGCGCTGGTCGATGCGCGCGCTGTGGCTGCGCACGCTGCCGTTCGGCCATGCGGCGGCCGAGTTCCTGTCCTGCGCGACTGCTCGGCTTCATCGCCTGGGCGGCGGTGCAGTTCCTGCTGCGCCACGCCGGCGTGCGCGCACAAGCGGGTGGACGTGCTGCTGCCGCTGCAGTGCGCGCTGCTGCCGCTGTCGCTGATGCGTGGCCGGGCCGCAGCACCTGCGCGCCGTGGCCGGCGTCTGGTACGGCGTGCTGGCGCTGGAGGTGGCGGCGGCCGCGCTGTGGCACCTGCGGCACGAGCGGCGCCGGCGCAATCCGTGGCCGATGGCCGCGATGCTGGCGGCGGCGGCGCGGCCGGGCGTCACTCGAGGCCGCCGCGCAGTGGACGCGGCATGCGCGCCGCATGGCGGCGCAGCTGGCGCAGCTGGTGCTGCCGGTCGTGCTGGTGCTGGTCGGGCTGCGCCTGGTGCAGCAGCACGGCCACGCGCTGCACCAGCTCCGAGCAGGACCGCGCTGCAGCTCGAGCAGCGGGTGCGCGAGGCCACGGCCGAGATCGAGCACAACTTCCGCCAGCTCGCCGAGCTGCGGGTGGAGCAGGTCACCGAGCGCGAGCGCAAGCGCATCGCCGCCGACCTGCACGACGACCTCGGCGCCAAGCTGCTGACCATCGTGCACACCAGCGACACCGAGCGCATCTCGACGCTGGCGCGCGAGGCGCTGGAGGAGATGCGGCTGTCGGTGCGCGGCCTCACCGGCAAGCCGGTGCGCCTGGCCGACGCGCTGGGCGACTGGCGCGCCGAGGTCGTGTCGCGGCTGGCGCAGGCCGGCATCGAGGGCCAGTGGGACGCGCCCGAGGACCTGCCGCAGACGCTGAGCGCGCGCGCCTACGTGCAGACCACGCGCATCCTGCGCGAGGCCACCAGCAACATCATCAAGCACAGCGGCGCCTCGCTGTGCTCGGTGACGGCGTCGATCGACGCCGGCGACTTCCAGCTCGTCGTGCAGGACAACGGCGAGGGCATCGCCACCGAGATCGACCACCGGCTCGACCGCGGCCACGGCCTGGCCAGCATGAAGAGCCGCGCCAAGCAGTTGCAGGGGCAGTGCCTGGTCGAGTCGGGCCCCGGCTACGGAACCGTGATCCGCCTCACGGTTCCGCTGGATCGTGCGACCGAGGGCTCCTGAACGGCCGAGGACGCGCCGATAAGATCGAAATCGACCACGGCGCCGCACCACGACATGAAGACCATCCTGCTGCTCGAAGACCTGCCCGAGATCCGGGCCTGGCTGCGCAAGCTCGTGCTGGAGGTCTTCCCCGGCGCCGCGATCTCGGAGTGCGCGCGCGTGCACGACGCCATCGAGCTCGTGAAGGCGGTCAAGTTCGACCTCGCGCTCATCGACCTGGGCCTGCCCGACGGCAGCGGCGTCGACGTGGTGACCAAGCTGCGCGACGTGCAGCCCGAGGCGCAGAGCGTGGTGGTGACGATCCACGACGACGACGAGCACCTGTTCCCGGCGCTGCAGGCCGGCGCCTTCGGCTACATCCTGAAGGAGCAGGCGCGCGAGCTCATCACCGAGCAGTTGCAGCGCATCAGCCAGGGCGAGCCGCCGCTGTCGCCTTCGATCGCGCGGCGCGTGATGGCCTACTTCAGCGCCAAGGCCAAGCCGCAGCCGCGGCCAACGCCATGCCCAACGTCAGCCTCACCGACCGCGAGAGCGAGGTCCTGCTGCGCGTGGCCAAGGGCTACACGCTGCCCGAGATCGGCGTGCAGCTGGGCCTGTAGCGCCACACCATCGCCGACTACGTCAAGCAGATCTACCGCAAGCTCAACGTCAGCTCGCGCGCCGAGGCGGCGCTGGAGGCGCAGCGGCTGGGGCTGTTCGGCTGACCGCGACCCCGCGCCTCCCCGCGACAGTCGTCCGCCAGGAGCGGGCACCCGTCCCCCGCCCGAGCCCGGCGGGTAGTTCTTTCGGACGATGCCGGTGGCCGCCGCCATCGTTCCTTTGCCGCGCCGCGCCTGCCCTGCAGGCGGATAGGCGCCGACGCCGCCCGCGGCCACAGTCATGCCATCCCCAAAGGAGCAATGGCCCCCGCAGAGCCTCAAATGTTAAGCCTGGTCGGTGCTGATCGTCAGCACGCTGGCGTTCACGGTGTGTTTCATGGTCTGGATGATGTTCGGCGTCATCGGCATACCTATCAAGAAGACGCTGGGCCTGAACGCCACCGAATTCGGCCTGCTCACCGCGATGCCTGTGCTGTCCGGCTCGCTGATCCGCGTACCCTCGGCATCTGGACCGACAAGTACGGCGGCCGCATCGTGCTGACCGTGCTGATGGCCATCACTGTGCCGGCGATCTTCCTGCTTCGTACGCCACCGCTACTGGCACTCTCTCCCCCCCCCTCCCCCGCTCTTCCGGGCCCGCCCCCCTCTCCTCCTCGGCACGCCCTCCTCGCACGCTGGTTCCCCCCCCCCGCCAGGGCATGGCTATCGATGTTCGCCCCGGCCGGGGGGCCTCTCTCCCCCCCTTTCGCCCTCCCCTCGGCTCTGCGCCGCCCCCCCCCCCCCCCTGGCTCGCCCCCCCCTCTTCTCCCCCACCCCTACCCCCGCCCTCCCCCCTCCGGCGACAAAGAGAGAAATATACTCTCTCGCTCTCGCCTAGATGTAACCGCTCCCCCCCCCGGCTGCGCTGCCCGCCGCGCCGCGCATGCTCACAGCCCCCCCGACCTGGTGGTGCGGGCTCTGTCTCTCCTACCTACCACCACCGACAACCTACCCCCCCCCGCCGACGGCCCCCCCCCTACTCCCCCCTCTCCCCGACTCACCCCCCCCCTCCCTCGCTCGCTTCTGCTCCATCCTTCCCGCTCCCACCGCTCCGCCCCCCTTCATGCTGATGTACGCTGGTCTCGGTGCCTGATCTATGACTGACAACGCGCCGACAAGATGCAGCGGCTGACCACCCCCCCCACGGGACCTAACACTTCGCAGACCGGCCCCCCCCCCCCCGCCGCCGCCTGACCCCTACTCGCCCTTGCCTCCTACTCTCCCCCCTCCCCCGCCCCTCTCTCCCCCGCCCTCCATCGGCACCGGCATCGCGCTGCAGCACAAGGACTGGCCGCTGTGGGCCTTCCAGCTCATGGCGCTGTGGTGCGGCGTGGGCGGCGGCAACTTCGCCAGCTCGATGTCCAACATCAGCACCTTCTTCCCGAAGCGGCTGCAGGGCACGGCGCTCGGGCTGAACGCGGGCCTGGGCAATTTCGGCGTCACGACGATGCAGATCGTCATCCCGCTGGTCATGACGGTGGGCATCTTCGGCGCCTTCGGCGGCGAGCCGATGACGCTGGTGAAGGACAGCGGCTGGATCTTCGGCAAGATCGCCGCCGGCACGCCGACCTGGATCCAGAACGCCGGCTTCGCCTGGGTGCTGTCGCTGGTGCCGCTGTCGATCCTGTGCTGGTTGGGCATGAACAACCTGAAGACGGTGTCGCCGGACACCGGCAACCCGATCGTCGCCTTCGCCAAGATCACCTACCTGTACACGCTGGCCTTCGTGCCCTCGATCTTCATGCTCTGGCTGTACCTGCCCAAGCCCACCGGCCTGGGCGTGCTGAGCATGTGGGTGGCGATCCCGCTGGACATCATCCTGCGCTGACGGTGATGAAGCTCGCCGCCTTCGGCCAGATGAAGGAGGGCGTGGAGAAGCAGTTCGCGATCTTCCGCGACAAGCACACCTGGTCGCTGACGGTGCTGTACATCGTCACCTTCGGCTCGTTCATCGGCTTCTCGATGGCGCTGCCGCTGGCGATGACGGTCGATCTTCGGCTTCCAGCCACGTGCCCGACGCCAACGGCGTGATGCAGCACACGCTGAAGAACCCGAATGCGCCCATCGGCGCTGGCCTACGCCTGGATCGGCCCCTTCGTCGGCGCCGCGGTGCGCCCGCTCGGCGGCTGGATCTCCGACAAGCTGGGGCGGCTCGATCGTCACGCAGGTGATCTCGGTGGTGATGGCGGTCGCCTCGGTGGCGGTGGGCTACGTGATGATGCAGGCCTACGGCTCGGCCACGCCGGAGCAGTATTTCCCGATGTTCCTGGGGCTGTTCATGCGTGCTGTTCTTCGCCAGCGGCATCGGCAACGGCTCCACCTTCCGCACCATCGGCGTCATCTTCGACCGCACCCAGGCCGGCCCGGTGCTGGGCTGGACCTCGGCCGTCGCCGCCTACGGCGCCTTCATCGCGCCGGTGGTCATCGGCGAGCAGATCAAGGCCGGCACGCCGCAGTATGCGATGTACGGCTTCGCGATCTTCTACGCCGTGTGCCTGGTGCTGAACTGGTGGTTCTATCTGCGCGGCAACGCCTACGTGAAGAACCCCTGACCTGACGACGGAAGCCCGCAGCCGCGCACGCACCGGTGCCCGATCGCAGACCCATGGCCGCCATGCACGTCATCGCCCAGTGGAACCCGGAGGACCGGGGCTTCTGGGAGCGCAGCGGTCGCAGCGTGGCCACGCGCAACCTGTGGCTGTCGATCCCGGCGCTGACGCTGGCGTTCGCGGTCTGGATGGTGTGGTCGGTGGTGGTCGTCAACCTGCCGGCGGCGGGCTTCCGCTACTCGACCAACCAGCTGTTCTGGCTGGCGGCGCTGCCCGCGCTGTGCGGTGCCACGCTGCGCATCTTCTACGCGTTCGCGGTGCCGATCGTCGGCGGCCGGCGCTTCACCGCGCTGGCCACCGCCAGCCTGCTGCTGCCGGCGCTGGGCATCGGCTTCGCGGTGCAGGACCCGCGCACGCCCTACGAGGTGATGGTCGCGCTGGCGCTGCTGTGCGGCCTGGGCGGCGGCAACTTCGCCAGCTCGATGGCGCACATCAGCTTCTTCTACCCGAAGGCGAAGCTGGGCTACGCGCTGGGCATGAATGCCGGCCTGGGCCACCTGGGCGTGTCGCATCGTGCAGTTCGCGGTGCCGCTGGTCATCGGCGCCGGCGTCTTCGGCGCCCTGGGCGGCGCGCCGCAGGCCACCGCCCGAGCGGGCCGATGTGGCTGCAGAACGCCGGCTTCGTCTGGGTGCCCTTCATCGCCGCCAGCGCGCTGGCCGCCTGGTTCGGCATGAACGACCTGGCCGACGCCAAGGCGGGCTTCGCCGAGCAGGCGGTGATCTTCAAGCGCAAGCACAACTGGCTGATGTGCTGGCTGTACCTGGGCACCTTCGGCAGCTTCATCGGCTTCTCGGCCGGGTTCCCGCTGCTCATCCAGAGCCAGTTTCCCGGGCATCGACGCGCTGCAATACGCCTGGCTGGGTCCGCTGGTCGGCGCGCTGATGCGGCCGCTGGGCGGCTGGCTGAGCGACAAGCTCGGCGGCGCGCGCGTCACCTTCTGGAACTTCATCGCCATGGCCGCCGGCGTCTTCGCGGTGCTGCAGTTCCTGCCGCACGGGCCGGGCTGCAGCGCGCGGCCAGCCTTCACCGGCTTCCTGGTCGAGCTTCATGGCCCTGTTCGCCTTTGCCGGCATCGGCAACGGCAGCACCTTCCGCATGATCCCGGTGATCTTCCTCACCGAGCGCCAGCGCGCGGCGCAGGGCCGGGGCCCCGCCGCGCAGGAGCAGGCGGTCAAGGACGCCAACAAGGAAGCCGCGGCCGTGCTGGGCTTCAGTTCGGCCATCGGCGCCTACGGCGGCTTCTTCATCCCCAAGAGCTACGGCACCTCGATCGCCCTGACCGGCAGCCCCGACGCCGCGCTGTACGCCTTCATCGTCTTCTACGCCACCTGCATCGCGATGACCTGGTGGCACTACAGCCGCAAGAACGCCCCGATGCCCTGCTGAGACCCGTCGTTCGAGTCCCATACCGCAACGCACAGAAAGCACGCCATGAGCCACTTCCTCGACCGCCTCACCCACTTCAGCCTGCCCAAGGAGACCTTCTCCGGCAACCACGGCGTGGCCACCGGCGAAGACCGCACCTGGGAGGACGCCTACCGCAACCGCTGGGCGCACGACAAGATCGTGCGCAGCACGCACGGCGTCAACTGCACGGGCTCGTGCTCGTGGAAGATCTACGTCAAGGGCGGCATCGTCACCTGGGAGACCCAGCAGACCGACTACCCGCGCACGCGCTGGGACATGCCCAACCACGAGCCGCGCGGCTGTGCGCGCGGCGCCAGCTACAGCTGGTACCTGTACAGCGCCAACCGCGTGAAGTACCCGATGGTGCGCGGCCGCCTGCTCGAGCGCTGGCGCGCCGCGCTGAAGGTCGGCAAGACGCCGGTGGACGCCTGGGCGACTGATCGTCGAGAACCCCGAGGCGCGGCGCGACTACCAGAAGGTGCGCGGCATGGGCGGCTTCGTGCGCAGCAGCTGGGACGAGGTCAACCAGCTCATCGCCGCGGCCAACGTCTACACGATCAAGAAGCACGGCCCCGACCGCGTCGTCGGCTTCTCGCCGATCCCGGCGATGAGCATGGTCAGCTATGCCGCCGGCTCGCGCTACCTGGCCTGATCGGCGGCGTGTGCATGAGCTTCTACGACTGGTACTGCGACCTGCCGCCGGCCAGCCCGCAGGTCTGGGGCGAGCAGACCGACGTGCCCGAATCGGCCGACTGGTACAACAGCACCTACATCATCGCCTGGGGCAGCAACGTGCCGCAGACGCGCACGCCCGACGCGCACTTCTTCACCGAGGTGCGCTACAAGGGCGCCAAGACGGTGGCGGTGACGCCCGACTACAGCGAGGTCGCCAAGCTGGCCGACCTGTGGCTGCACCCCAAGCAGGGCACCGACGCCGCGCTGGCGATGGCGATGGGCCACGTGGCGCTCAACGAGTTCTACTTCAAGCAGCGCAGCAGCCTACTTCGACGACTACGCCCGCCGCTACACCGACCTGCCGCTGCTGGTGATGCTCAAGGAGCACACGCCTGGCCGACGGCAGCGTCGATCCAGGTGCCCGACCGCTACCTGCGCGCCAGCGACTTCAACGGCAAGCTCGGCCAGGACAACAACCCCGAGTGGAAGACGGTCGCCTTCGACAGCGACGGCCGTGCCGTGCTGCCCAACGGCATCATCGGCTTCCGCTGGGGCTGCGGAGGAGCGTGCCGACCTGGGCAAGTGGAACCTCGAGGCCAAGGAAGCGCGCCACGGCGCCGACGTCAAGCTCAAGCTGTCGGTGCTGGAAGACGGCGAGCAGGCGCACGAGGTGGTCGACGTCGGCCTGCCGTATTTCGGCGGCATCGCGACGCCGCACTTCAAGTCCAACGCCCAGCAGGGCGACGTCAACCGCGTCAAGGTGCCGGCCGTGCGCCTGCGCCTGGGCAAGGAAGGCGAGGAGCGCCACGCCCTGGTGGCCACCGTCTTCGACCTGCAGGCGGCGCAGTACGGCATCGACCGCGGCCTGGGCAGCGGCGCCAAGAGCTACGACGACAACGCCGCCTACACGCCGGCCTGGGCCGAGAGCATCACCGGCACGCCGCGCGACCAGATCATCACCGTGGCGCGCCAGTTCGCCGACAACGCCGACAAGACGCACGGCAAGTCGATGGTCATCATCGGCGCGGCGATGAACCACTGGTACCACGCCGACATGAACTACCGCGGCGTCATCAACCTGCTGATGATGTGCGGCTGCATCGGCCAGAGCGGCGGCGGCTGGGCGCACTACGTGGGCCAGGAGAAGCTGCGCCCGCAGACCGGCTGGACGGCGCTGGCCTTCGCGCTGGACTGGATCCGCCCGCCGCGGCAGATGAACAGCACCAGCTTCTTCTACGCCCACACCGACCAGTGGCGCTACGAGAAGCTGGGCATGGAGGAGATCGTCTCGCCGCTGCGCCGACAAGAAGGCTCTTCGGCGGCAGCATGATCGACTACAACGTGCGCGCCGAGCGCATGGGCTGGCTGCCCAGCGCGCCGCAGCTCAAGACCAACCCGATGCAGGTGGTGAAGGACGCCACCGCCGCCGGCATGGACGCCAAGGACTATGTCGTGCGCGCGCTCAAGGACGGCACGCTGCAGATGAGCTGCGAGGACCCCGACGCGCCGCAGAACTGGCCGCGCAACCTGTTCGTCTGGCGCAGCAACCTGCTGGGCAGCAGCGGCAAGGGCCACGAATATTTCTGCAAGCACCTGCTGGGCACCGAGAGCGGCGTGCAGGGCAAGGACCTCGGCCGCGACGACGCCAAGCCGGCCGAGGTGAAGTGGCACGAGCAGGCGCCCGAAGGCAAGCTGGACCTGGTGGTGACGCTGGACTTCCGCATGAGCACCACGTGCCTGTACAGCGACATCGTGCTGCCCACCGCCAGCTGGTACGAGAAGAACGACCTCAACACCAGCGACATGCACCCCTTCATCCACCCGCTGTCGGCGGCCGTGGACCCGGTGTGGCAGAGCACGAGCGACTGGGAGATCTACAAGGGCTTCGCCAAGGCCTTCAGCGAGGTCTGCGTCGGCCACCTGGGCGTCGAGAAGGAAGTCGTGCTGACGCCGCTGATGCACGACAGCCCGGCCGAGCTGGCGCAGCCCTTCGACGTGAAGGAGTGGAAGAAGGGCCAGTGCGAGCTGATCCCGGGCAAGACGGCGCCGCAGATCGCGGTGGTCGAGCGCGACTACCCGAACGTCTTCAAGCGCTTCACGGCGCTGGGCCCCTTGATGGACAAGCTGGGCAACGGCGGCAAGGGCATCGGCTGGAAGACCGGCACCGAGGTCGAGCAGCTCGGCCAGCTCAACGGCAAGACGCTCACCGAAGGCGTGACGCAGGGCATGCCGAAGATCGTGACCGACATCGACGCCTGCGAGGTGATCCTGCAGCTGGCGCCCGAGACCAACGGCCACGTCGCGGTGAAGGCCTGGCAGGCCCTGGGCAAGCAGACCGGCCGCGACCACACCCACCTGGCGCTGTACCGCGAGGACGAGAAGATCCGCTTCCGCGACATCCAGGCGCAGCCGCGCAAGATCATCAGCGTCACCGACCTGGAGCGGCATCGAGAGCGAGACCGTCAGCTACAACGCCGGCTACACCAACGTGCACGAGCTGATCCCCTGGCGCACGCTGACCGGGCGGCAGCAGTTCTACCTCGACCACCCGTGGGTGATCGCCTTCGGCGAGGCCATGAGCAGCTACCGGCCGCCGGTGGACCTGAAGACGACCTCGGGCATCCACAACATCAAGCCCAACGGCAACAAGGAGATCCTGCTCAACTTCATCACGCCGCACCAGAAGTGGGGCATCCACAGCACCTACAGCGACAACCTGATGATGCTGACGCTGAACCGCGGCGGCCCCGTGGTCTGGCTGAGCGAGGACGACGCCAAGGTCGCCGGCGTGGAGGACAACGACTGGGTCGAGGTCTTCAACATCAACGGCGCCATCGCGGCGCGCGCGGTGGTCAGCCAGCGCGTCAACCCCGGCATGCTGCTGATGTACCACGCGCAGGAGAAGATCATCAACACCCCGGGGTCGCAGATCACCGGCGTGCGCGGCGGCATCCACAACAGCGTGACGCGCATCGTGCTCAAGCCCACGCACATGATCGGCGGCTACGCGCAGTTCAGCTACGGCTTCAACTACTACGGGACCATCGGCACCAACCGCGACGAGTTCGTCGTCGTGCGCAAGATGGACAAGGTCGACTGGCTCGACACGCCGCGCGGCGATGACACGCGTCGCGCAAGGCCTACCAGTCTCAGGGCGAGAACCCCTGAAGCCCGCCGACCTCGAAGGGAGCCGCATGAAAGTCCGCGCACAGATCGGCATGGTGCTGAACCTGGACAAGTGCATCGGCTGCCACACCTGCAGCGTGACCTGCAAGAACGTCTGGACCAGCCGCCCCGGCGTCGAATACGCCTGGTTCAACAACGTCGAGACCAAGCCCGGCATCGGCTACCCCAAGGAATGGGAGAACCAGGACAAGTGGAACGGCGGCTGGATCCGCAACGCCGACGGCTCGATCAGCCCGCGCCAGGGCGGCAAGTGGAAGCTGCTGATGCGCATCTTCGCCAACCCGAACCTGCCGCAGATCGACGACTACTACGAGCCCTTCACCTTCGACTACGACCACCTGCAGTCGGCGCCGGAGATGAAGCACGCGCCCACCGCGCGGCCGCGTTCGCTGATCACCGGCCAGCGCATGGAGAAGATCGTCTGGGGCCCGAACTGGGAAGAGATCCTGGGCGGCGAATTCTCGAAGCGCTCGAAGGACAAGAACTTCGACGACATCCAGAAGGACATCTACGGCCAGTTCGAGAACACCTTCATGATGTACCTGCCCCGGCTGTGCGAGCACTGCCTGAACCCGGCGTGCGTCGCGAGCTGCCCTTCGGGCAGCATCTACAAGCGCGAGGAAGACGGCATCGTCCTCATCGACCAGGACAAGTGCCGCGGCTGGCGCATGTGCGTCAGCGGCTGCCCCTACAAGAAGATCTACTACAACTGGAAGAGCGGCAAGGCCGAGAAGTGCATCTTCTGCTACCCGCGCATCGAGGCCGGCCAGCCCACGGTGTGCAGCGAGACCTGCGTCGGCCGCATCCGCTACCTGGGCGTGCTGCTCTACGACGCCGACCGCATCCAGGAAGCCGCCAGCGTCGAGCGCGACAAGGACCTGTACCAGGCCCAGCTCGACATCTTCCTCGACCCGAACGACCCGAAGGTCATCGCGCAGGCGCGGCTGCGACGGCATCCCCGACAACTGGATGGACGCCGCGCGCAACAGCCCGGTCTACAAGATGGCGGTGGAGTGGAAGGTGGCGCTGCCGCTGCACCCGGAATACCGCACGCTGCCGATGGTCTGGTACGTGCCGCCGCTGTCGCCCATCACCGCCGCGGCGAATGCCGGGCAGGTGGGCACGAACGGCGAGATCCCCGACGTCAACCAGCTGCGCATCCCGGTCAAGTACCTGGCCAACCTGCTGACGGCCGGCGACACGGCGCCGGTGGTGCGCGCGCTGGAGCGCATGCTGGCGATGCGCGCCTACCAGCGCAGCAAGCACGTCGACGGCAAGGCCAACACGGCGGCCATCGAGCAGGTGCGCATGAGCGTGAACGAGGTCGAGGAGATGTACCGCGTGATGGCGATCGCCAACTACGAGGACCGCTTCGTGATCCCGACCACGCACCGCGAATATGCCGAGAACGCCTTCAACGTGCGCGGCGGCTGCGGCTTCAGCTTCGGCAACGGCTGCAGCGAGGGCGTCACCGAGACGAGCCTCTTCGGCAGCGAGAAGAAGCGCACCATCCCCATCAAGGCCGAGGTGTGAGATGAAAGCCACCGATGACCCTGACCCTGCGCGTGCTCGCGCACCTGCTGTCGCTACCCGGACGCCGCCTTGCGCAGCCACCTGGACGAGATGCGCGACGCGCTGCGCACGCGAGCGCGCCCTGACCGCCGGCCGCCTGCTGGAGATCGACGCGCTGATCGACCGCCTGCGCAGCCCGCGCACGCTGGACACCGAGGCGAACTACGTCGAGCTGTTCGACCGCGGCCGCGGCACCGCGCTGCACCTGTTCGAGCACGTGCACGGCGACAGCCGCGACCGCGGCCCGGCGATGATCGACCTCATCAAGACCTACGAGCAGGCCGGCCTGTACCTGGGCGAAGGCGAGCTGCCCGACCACCTGACCGTGGTGCTGGAGTACGCCTCGACCCAGCCGCCGGCGCAGGCCGCGCGCCTTCCTGCGCGAGATCGCGCACATCCTGCAGGTCATCTTCAGCGCCCTGCTCAAGCGCCAGAGCCCCTACGCCAGCGTCGTGGCCGCCGTGCTCGACCTGGCCGGCGAGAAGGCGCAGGCCGTCAAGCTGCCGGAGGAGCCCGAGCTCGACGAGAGCTGGGAAGAGCCGCTGGCCTTCGGCGGCTGCTCCACCCAGGGCCAGGCCGCGCCGGGCCAGCCGCAACCGATCCAGATCATGAAGCGGCCGCCCGCGCAGGCCGCCGTCCACACCCACTTCCCGGAGCCCGAGCATGAGCGCCGTCCACAACTTCCTGTTCACCGTCTACCCGTACATCTGCCTGGCCGTCTTCTTCATGGGCAGCCTGGCGCGCTTCGACCGCGACCAGTACACGTGGAAGAGCGACTCGTCGCAGCTGCTGCGCTCCGGGCAATTGCGCTGGGGCAGCAACCTGTTCCACGCCGGCATCCTGTTCCTGTTCTTCGGCCACCTCTTCGGCCAGCTGACGCCGCACTGGCTGTACGAGCCCTTCATCACCGCGCCGCAGAAGCAGCTGCTGGCGGTGGTGGCCGGCGGCGTGGCCGGCGGCATCTGCTTCGTGGGCCTGAGCCTGCTGCTGCACCGGCGCATCTTCGACCCGCGCATCCGCCTCACCAGCCACCGCACCGACCTGGCGATCCTGTCATCCTGTGGGTGCAGCTGGTCATCGGCCTGGCCACGCTGCCCGCGTCGCTGCACCACGTCTCCGACCCGCAGACCATGCTGCGGCTGGCCGAGTACCTGCAGGGCATCGCCACCTTCTCGCCGAACGCCGCGCTGGTGGCCGGCGTGGACTGGCACTTCCAGGCGCACATGCTGCTGGGCATGACGATCTTCCTGCTGTTCCCCTTCAGCCGCCTGGTGCACGTGTGGAGCGGCTTCGGCACGCTGGCCTACGTCTTCCGGCCCTACCAGGTGGTGCGCTCGCGGCGCCTGAACGTGCCGGCCGGCCAGAACCAGCCGCAGCAAGCCGGCCTGAGGCAGGAGACCGCCATGCATGCCACCGACACCTGTGCCCAGCATCAACGACGTGCCCCTGGCGCAGCCGCAGGAAGCGCTGGCCGCCGACGAACTGCGCCAGCGCGCCTGCACCGAGCTGCTGCGCCAGGCGGCCATCGCCGCCGGGCTGCTGGACGCCGGCGACCCGGCGCCCGTCGCAGGGCGCGATCAGCGAAGCCGCCGGCGCTGCCATCGAGGCGCTGCTGGAGCGCGAACTGCAGACCCCCGAGCCTTCGGAAGAAGCCTGCCGGCGCCACCATGCCGCCCATGCCGGCGCGCTATGCCGTCGGCGAGCGCGCGCTGGTGCGCCACGTGCTGTTCGCCGTGACGCCGGGCGTCGACGTGAATGCGCTGCGCCAGCGCGCCGAGGCCTGCCTGATCGACCTGCGCGCGTCGCCGTCACGCGAGGGCGATGCGCGCAGCGGCGACGGCGCCGACCGCTTCGCCGCGGTGGCGGCAGCCACGTCCAACTGCCCCAGCGGCGCGCAGGGCGGCGAACTGGGCTGGCTCACGGCGGCCGACTGCGCCCCCGAATTCGCGCGCGAACTCTTCGGCCACGCCGAGGTCGGCGTGCTGCCGCGCCTGGTGCACAGCCGCTTCGGGCTGCACGTGGTGGAGGTGCTGGCGCGCGAGGCCGGCGTGCAGCCGGCCTTCGAGGCCGTGCGCGCGGCGGTGGCGCAGTCGCTGCGCCAGCAGTCCTTCGCCACCGCGCTGCGGCAGTACCTGCAGCTGCTGGCCGGCCAGGCCCGCGTGCAGGGCGTGGACCTGGACGCGGCGGCCACGCCGCTGGTGCAGTAGCGCCCCGGCGCATCGCAGGAAGCCGAGCGCGACGATGCCCGACGAACTGCTGGAGCGGCTGCGGCGCTTCCACGAACGACGCCTTTCCGCTGCACCGCAGCCACTTCCGGCATGCTGGTCGACGACGGCCAGCATCCGACCACGCTGTTCATCGGCTGCAGCGACTCGCGGCTGGTGCCCTACCTGCTGACCGGCACCGGCCCCGGCGAGCTGTTCCTGGTGCGCAACGTCGGCGCCTTCGTGCCGCCCTACGACGGTTCGGCCGGTTTCCACGGCACCGCGGCGGCGATCGAATTCGCGGTGCTGAACCTGCAGGTCAGCCGCATCGTCGTCTGCGGCCACAGCCACTGCGGCGGCATCCGCGCGCTGTACGGCGAGGTCGACCCGGCCGCGCTGAACCTGGCGCAATGGCTCGAACTGGGCCGCGAGGCGGTGCTGCCGGTGGCCGAACCCGGCCCCGAGGTGCTGCGCCGCACCGAGCAGCGCGCCGTGGTGCTGCAGCTCGAACGGCTGATGGACTACCCGATGGTGCGCGAGCGCGTCGAGGCCCATCAGCTCAGCCTGCACGGCTGGCACTACGTGATCGAGGACGGCGAAGTGCATGTCTTCGACGTGCAGCGCGGCGGCTTCGTGCCGGCCTCGCTGGCCGACAACGCGGGCACCGGGCCCTACCGGCTGAGACCACCATGACGACGCCCGAGCGCGCGCTCGACGCGAGCGGCATCCCGTCGGCCGGCTAAGGCGCGCAGCGGCGCCGCGCCCATCACCACAGGACCCATGACACCGTGAACCCGCTCCCGAACGATCCAGCCCGGCCCCTGCCGCCCGCGCACCCTGCGAGCGGTGCAGGGCCGACGACGCCGCCGGTGGACACTCGCTGGCGCCTGGGCCGGCTGCTGACCGCACCGCACCGGCTCGGCTTCTTCAGCGCCGCGCTCATGCTGGCCACCAGCGCCCTGTGGTGGGCGCTGGCGCTGGCCACGCGCCATGCCGGCGTGGCGCTGCCCTGGGCCGTGCCGCCGCCGCTGGCGCACGCGCTGTTCATGGCCATGGGCTTCATGCCGCTGTTCATCGTGGGCTTCCTGTTCACGGCGGGACCGCGCTGGCTGGGGCTGTCGGACGTGCCGGCACGCAGCCTGCGCAACCCGGTGCTGGCCATGCTGGCCGGCTGGGGGCTGGCGCTGGCGGGGTTTCATCTCCATGACGCGCTGGCGGGGCTGGGCGTGGCGGTCGTGGCCGGCGGCTGGAGCGCCGTCGTGCTGCGCTTCTTGCGGCTTGCTGCGAACGAGCCCGGTGGCCGACCAGTTGCACGCCCGCGTGATCACCGCGGCCGCGGCGGTGGGAGCGCTGGCACTGTGGGCCGCCGCGCTGTCGCTGGCCGGCGGCCACGTCACCGGCACGCGCGTCGCCACGCAGGTGGCGCTGTGGGGATGCCTGGCACCCATCTTCGCGACCGTCTCGCACCGCATGATTCCGTTCTTCACGGCCAGCGCACTGCCGCTTCTCGACGCCTGGCGGCCCAATTGGCTGCTGTGGGTGATGCTGGCCGTGCTGGCGGCAATGGGCGCCGGTGCCGTGGCCGAGTTGCTGTGGTGGCCGCTGCCCGCGGCCTGGCGCTGGGCGCAGGTGGCGGTGGAAGCGCCGGCCGCCGTGCTGCTGCTGTGGCTGGCGGTTCGCTGGGGCCTGGTGCAGAGCCTGAAGATCCGGCTGCTGGCCATGCTGCACGGTGGCTTTGTCTGGCTGGGCCTGTGCCTGGCGCTGGCGGCCGTGTCGCACGGCCTGCTGGCCAGCGGCGGCGAAGGCCTCGGCCTGGCGCCGACGCACGCGCTGAGCATGGGCTACCTGGGCGCCACGCTCATCGCCATGATCACGCGCGTGGCTGCCGGCCACAGCGGCCGGCCGCTGGCCGCCGACAACCTGGCCTGGGCCCTGTACTGGGGCCTGCAGGCGGCGGCACTGCTGCGCGTGGGTGCCGCGCTCTGGCCCGCGGCCGACGTGCCGCTGATCCTGCTGGCCGTGGCGGCCTGGGCCGGTGCCACGACGGGCTGGGCCTGGCGCTACGGCGGCTGGCTCGGGCGACCGCGCGCCGACGGCCGGCCGGGCTGATCCGTGAGAATCGATGCGCCTGCGCGCCGCGGCGCGCCCCCCTCAGGGCACGAGGCGTATATCCTGGAGCGATGGTCATGTACAAGCATCTTCTCGTACCGGTCGACGGCAGCCCGCTGACCGACCGCGCCATTGAAGTCAGCGTCCAGCTGGCTCGGCAACTCGGCGCGGCGATCACGGGTTTCATCGCCGAGCCGCTGCCGCCGGTGCCCCCGGGTCCGCGCTCCAGCGCCTTGCTCGAACAGGATGCGCGCGAGCATGAAACGCTGACCGCCACCCACGCCGAGAAGGTGCTGGCGCGCTTCGAAGCGGCCGCACAGGCGGCGGGCGTGACCTTCCACGGCTACCACGACCAGGTGGCGCGCGTCGACCGGGCCATCATCGCCGCCGCCGAGTCGCGGGGCTGCGACATGATCGTCATGATCACGCACGGCCGCGGTGCCTTCGGTGAATTCCTGTTCGGGTCGCAGACCAAGGCCGTGCTGGCCGGCAGCACGCTGCCGTTGCTGGTGCTGCACTGACGCCCCTTGACTCGCCACCTGATCACGCTGCTGTGGCGCGCCCTGGCCGTGCTGAGCCTGGCGCTGGGCCTGACGGGCATCTTCGTGCCCGGCTTGCCCACCGTGCCCTTCCTGCTGGTGGCCGCCTGGGCCGGCAGCCACGGCTGGGCCAGGCTGGAGCAGTGGCTGCTGCACCACCCCCGCTATGGCGCGGACATCCGGCGCTGGCGTGAACGTGGCGCGGTGCCGCGCCGCGCCAAGTGGGCGGCCAGCACCATGATGGTGATCAGCGCGGCCATCATGCTGTTGCTGAGCATCCCGCTGTGGACCAAGGTATCGGCGCCGTTGCTGATGGCGGTGGTGGCGGCATGGCTGTGGCGGCGGCCGGAGGCTTGATACCAATTTGCGATCAATCGAGTAGAAGTGTGGATCCGGCGCCTTGTGTCCTGAAGGGTCTCGGTCCGTGGCAAGCGCGGCGCGCCGCGGCAGGCGGCACCCGGCGGCGGCTCATGCTGTGGCGGTCGGCGCTACGCGCCGACTCCACTGCGATGCTCGCCCTGGGGTCGCGTCGCGAAACTCACTGCGTTCGCTGCGCTCACTCCGTTCAGACAGTCGCGACGAGATGGTTGTTGAAGCGCGCTGCGCGCGCCGACCCCAGGCCTGCGCTTCTCGTCGCCACAGAAATCGCCTCCGCCGGGTGCCGCCTGCCGCGAGGCAACAGCAGGGGTGTTCGCGACGAAGACCACCGGTGGATCCGCAAAGGCGAGCCCGGGCAGGACGCAGCGCGCCTCTGAGACGCCGAGAAGCACAGGGCCCGCGGCCCGCGCGCGCAGCGCGCTTCAACCACTGACTCGTCGCGACTGTCTGAACGGAGTGAGCGACAGCGAACGCAGTGAGTTTCGCGACGGGGCCGCGGGACCGAGCATCGGAGGGCAGTCGGCGCGCAGCGACGACCGTCTCAGCGAAGCGCTGCGGCCTGCCCGGGCTTGCCTTTGCCGCGCGGACTGGCGCGCTTGAAGCGGATGACGAATCAGCGCAAGTTGCCACCAGCCCTCGGCTGGCTCTCGTCGACTGATCGCAAATCCGTACGATGCGGGGGATTGCTCTGGTCTGTGCTGGACAGCCGTGGCTTGCCTTCAGCATTGCCGGGTTCCGGCGCGGCACCGTGGCGGTCAACCCCATTCACCCAGACGAACCAAAGAACCTCCCACGCACCGCAGCGCTGCGGAAGACCAGCGCCGACGCCGCCGTGAACACCGCCACGGCGCCCAGGATGAGCGACAGACGCAGCCACGGCTGACCCAGCGCCAGACGCTGCTGCACGAGCAGGAAGGCCGTCCACAGCCACTCGGCGGCGCCGAGCACCAGCGCCCACTGCACCAGCCGCGCCACCCATGCCCGCGGCCAGGCCAGCAACGCGAGGAGCACCGCGCACAGCAGCACCAGCGGCCAGGCCGCGGCGCGATAGAAGTGAACGCCGAGCAGGGTCAGCGCCAGGGCGGGCAGCAGCAAGAGGGCAGGCACGGCGGGTGGTCGGCAGTCTGGAGCCGGAGCATAAGCACGCCACGCACACGCACCTTGACCTGGAGCATTTCCTGCCGCGAGCAAGCCATGAAGAATGTCGCCATGGACGCACCCACGACCCCCCCGCCCGCGGATGGCGCGGCCCGGCGCGCCGCCCGTCTGGCCACGCCGCGCATGACGCGCGAGTTCAGGACCCTGGCGGCGATGCTGCGCATCTACTGCCACGACCACCACGGCGCGGCTGAGCTGGACGAGCACGGCCTGTGCGCGGAGTGCGGCGAGTTGCTGGCCTACGCACGCAAACGACTGGCGGGCTGCCCCTTCGGCCCCGAGAAGCCGACCTGCGCCCACTGCCAGATTCACTGCTACGGACCGCGGCAGCGCGAGACCACGCGCGTCGTGATGCGCTATGCCGGCCCGCGCATGCTGTGGCGTCACCCGCTGCTGGCGCTGGCGCACCTGGTGGTCGACGGCCGGCGGCCCGCACCGCCCAAGCCGCGCGGTACCCCGGCAGCCAAGCCGGCAGCCCCCGACGACAAGAGCGCCGCGCCGCGGAATTGACGGCCTGGCGGCCGCCGTGGCGGCCCTGGTACACCGGGCGGCGAGGCCGGCGAGCACTTCTTGATCTGGTTCAAGCCTGCGGCAATTGGGCGTTGCATACGCTATCGCTAGCGTTTAGCCTCGCGGCCGACCACTACATCTAGTGTTCGGAGCGCGAAACCCATGACCACCGCAGCAGCCACGGAACCGACCCACCTGATCAAGCGCGACGGCAGCGTGCGCCCCTTCGACGCCGGACGCATCGGCTCGGCCATCGCCCGCGCCGGCCATGCCAGCGGCGAGTTCGGCGAGGAAGAAGCGCGGCGCCTGACCCTGGAGGCCGTGCTGCCCGCGCTGGCCGCGCAAGTCGCCGCGCCTGGCGCCCCAGCCCTGACGCCGCACGTGGAGCAGGTGCAGGACCTCGTGGAAGCCGCGCTCTTCAAGGCCGGCCACCGGCGCACCTTGCGCGCCTACACCGTCTACCGAGAACAGCACCGCAAACTGCGTGACGCGCGGCGCACGCTGGTCGACGTCGAGGCCTCGGTGTCGGAATACCTGCAGCAGCGCGACTGGCGCGTCAACGCCAATGCCAACCAGGGCTATTCGCTGGGCGGGCTGATCCTCAACGTGTCGGGCAAGGTCATCGCCAACTACTGGCTCGACCATGTCTACCCGCCCGAGGCCGGCCAGGCGCACCGGCAGGCCGACATCCACATCCACGACCTCGACATGCTCAGCGGCTACTGCGCCGGCTGGTCGCTGCGCACGCTGCTGCACGAGGGCCTCAACGGTGTTCCGGGCAAGGTCGAGGCCGGGCCGCCCAAGCACCTGAGCAGCGCCGTCGGGCAGATCGTCAACTTCCTCGGCACGCTGCAGAACGAGTGGGCCGGCGCGCAGGCCTTCAGCTCGTTCGACACCTACCTGGCGCCCTTCGTGCGGCAGGACGCGATGAGCTACGCGCAGGTACGGCAGTGCATCCAGGAGCTGGTCTACAACCTCAACGTGCCCTCGCGCTGGGGCACGCAGACGCCCTTCACCAACCTCACCTTCGACTGGGTCTGCCCCGAGGACCTGCGCGAACAGGTGCCGGTGATCGCCGGGCGCGAGATGCCGTTCAGCTATGGCGAACTGCAGGCCGAGATGGACCTCATCAACCGCGCCTACATCGACGTCATGATGGCCGGCGACGCCAAGGGCCGCGCCTTCACCTTCCCCATCCCCACCTACAACATCACGAAGGACTTCGACTGGACGAGCCCGAATGCCGAGGCCCTGTTCGAGATGACGGCGCGCTACGGCCTGCCGTACTTCCAGAACTTCGTCAATTCGGACCTGGAGCCGCACATGGTGCGCAGCATGTGCTGCCGGCTGCAGCTGGACCTGCGCGAGCTGCTCAAGCGCGGCAACGGCCTTTTCGGCTCGGCCGAGCAGACCGGCTCGGTGGGTGTCGTCACCGTCAACTGCGCGCGCCTGGGCCACACCCACGCGGGGGATGAAGCGGCGCTGCTGGCGCGGCTGGACGAACTGCTGGAGATGGGCAAGCAGAGCCTGGAGATCAAGCGCAAGCTGATCCAGCGCCTGATCGACCAGGGCCTGTTCCCGTACACGCGCCGCTACCTCGGCACGCTGCGCAACCACTTCTCGACCCTGGGCGTGAACGGCCTCAACGAGATGGTGCGCAACTTCAGCGGCGACGCCTACGACCTCACCGACCCGCGCGGCCACGCCCTCGTCGTGCGGCTGCTCGACCACGTGCGCGAGCGCATGGTGCAGTTCCAGGAGGAAACCGGCCACCTCTACAACCTGGAGGCGACGCCGGCCGAAGGCACCACCTACCGCTTCGCCAAGGAAGACAAGAAGCGCTTCCCCGCCATCCTGCAGGCCGGCACGGCGGAGCAGCCGTACTACACCAACTCTCGCAGCTGCCGGTGGGTTTCACCGACGACCCCTTCGAGGCCCTGCAGCGCCAGGACGAACTGCAGCGCAAGTACACCGGCGGCACGGTGCTGCACCTGTACATGAACGAGCCGCTGTCCGGCGCCGCGGCCTGCCGCGAACTGGTCAAGCGGGCGCTGTCGCGGTTCCGGTTGCCCTACATCACCGTCACGCCCACTTTCTCGATCTGCCCGACGCACGGCTACCTGGGCGGGCAGCACGAATTCTGTCCCAAGTGCGACGCCGAACGGCTGGCGAAGAAGCGATTGGCAGCCGTCTGAATCGACCCTGGCCCCACCTTCGGGCCCCACACCACCCTGGAGACATCCCATGAGCCACGCGACCGCCGATATCCAGCCCGCCCTGTCCACCCCGGCCGGCACCGAGATCACCCTGCGCGACGACGAACGCCAGCGCTGCGAGGTCTGGACCCGCGTCATGGGCTACCACCGCCCGGTGGCGTCGTTCAACATCGGCAAGCAGGGCGAGTTCCACGAGCGCGTTCACTTCGTCGAAGCGCCAGCGCACTGATGGCCGTCGCCGCGGCCCGCGTGGCATCGCGGCGCGGGCCGGCCGTGCAGCGCGAGCTGCAGGTGGGCGGGTTGACGCCGTTCACGTCGATCGACTACCCCGGCCAGCTGTCGGCCGTGGTCTTCGTGCAGGGCTGCCCGTGGCGCTGCGGCTACTGCCACAACCCCCACCTGCAGCCGCGCGGGCAGCCGGCCGGGCCGCGCTGGGGCGATGTGCTCGGCTTCCTGCGTCGGCGTGCGGGCCTGCTCGACGCCGTGGTGTTCAGCGGCGGCGAGCCCACCCTCGACCCCGCCTGCCACAGGCGATGGCCGAGGTGCGCGCGCTCGGTTTCAAGGTCGGCCTGCACAGCGCCGGCATCGTTCCGCAACGGCTGCAGGCGGTGTTGCCGCTGGTCGACTGGGTGGGCCTGGACATCAAGGCCCCGCTGGCCGTCGATGCCGGCCATGCGCGGGTGACCGGCGTGCACGGCGGCGCCGCAGCGGTGCGCCGCAGCCTGGCGGCCCTGGTGCAGCACAGCCGCGCCAGCGGGCTGGCTTTCGAATGCCGCACCACCGCCCACCCGGCGCTGCTGGACGACACGGCGCTGCTGGCCGTGGCCGAAGAACTGGCCGCAGCGGGCGTCGTGAACTGGGCGCTGCAGATCGTTCGCCCCCAGGGCACGGTCGGACCGCTGCCTGCCGTCGTGTCAGGCTACCCGTCGCCCGAGACGATGAAGCATCTGCTCGCGCAACTGCCCGCCACGACGGTGCGTCGCGGCTGACAGCGGTAGCGGTCGCCGCTGTGGCGACGACCTGAATTTCTTGTCGCCGTTCAAGGACAGTCGCCAGGCGCCGGCCTAGTCTGCCCCACGCGACTTGGAGTCCGGACCGTGCTATCCGCTCGGCATCCCTCAGCAACCCGCTGGCCCCGGAACGTACTCCTCCCCGGTATCGGGCAGCGCGGGGGTGGACGAGTTGATCCGGTCGACCAGATAGCGGGCCATGGGTCGCCCGTCGCGGGCCGCCTGTGCCAGGTATCCGCCGGCTCGTTGGGTGTCTCGCGCGACGGCAGTGCCGTAGACGGCCGAGCCGAAGTAGAGCATCTGCCCGGCCATTTCAGCGGCCACGGCGTCGCCGTGTGCGGCCCGCCGTTCAAACAGAGCCAGCGCGTTGGCATAGTGGCCTGCGTCGTACTCGGCTTCCGCCTTCGCCGCGATGCCCTGACCGTAGACCGGCGTACCCGTCGAGGCGACAAACCAGATGAGCGGGACCGCCAGCAGCTTGAGGGTGTGTTTCATGACCATTCCTTTCAATGAACGGGGCCAGGACGCGGGCTCCGTGGACCTTTGTAGGGCAGCCAGCGTTAAGCGATCGTTAACGTGTCGCGATCACTGGCCTACGCTGCATGCCGGAGTGGCTGCCGGATGACTCGAGGAGGTGGACGGGCGTGACCTTGTGTCTGCTGGGAACCCTGCGCTGGGACACCGGGACAACGGTGCCAACGCCACTGCCGGCCGTGCTCCCGGTGGCCATCCTGCTGGTGCTGGCGCGGCACGGCGAGTGGATCTCGCGTGCGGAAGTCGCGAGCCTGTTCTGGCCCGACCAATTGGACCCAGCGGCCCTGCTCAACCTGCGCGTCAACCTGCTCAAGGCTCGCCGGATACTCCAGGCGTTGGATATCTGCGAGCCGATCCAGTCCGAAAGGCGCCGCATCCGCTGGTCGCCAGCCACCGACGTGCGCGCCATCGCCGGGGCGTGCGGATGCCTGGCGCAGGGCTTCGACCTGCCCCACTTCGAGCGCTTCGACCGCTGGTTGCGCGATTGGCGCCAGCACTGCGCGGGCCCTTCATCGCTGCGCGCGACCGCACGGGACACTGGAGATGTCGAAGACGACGAGGCGCCAACGCTGCCACCGGCTGCGCCGGGCTTCTATGGCCGCCACGTCGAACTGGCACGGATGCGCGCGTTCAACCTGCCGGCGCTGGTGATTGCCGGCGAGGCCGGGGTCGGCAAGAGCCGGCTCGTCGCCGAGGCTCTCGGGGTGGCACCATGGCTGCGTGGCCGCGAGGGGTTGAGGCAGATCGCGTTCGGCGCGGTCGCCGACCTCTTCAACAACCACGCGCCGTGGCTGCAGGACCTGGGCGCCTACCGGCTCGACATAGCCCGCCTGCTGCCCGATACCGCGCCCGACGAGCCCTTGCCTCCATTGGACGCCATCACCGCTCGCGTGCGCCTGTTCGAGGGGTTGGCACGGGCGGTCGAGCGACACGGGGTCCTGCTGGCCGTGGACGACCTGCAGTGGGCCGACGCGGCCACGGTCGAATGGCTGGTGATGCTGGCCCACCGCGGCCAGCTGCGCTGGGTCGCCACTGCACGCGGCGACGAACTGCCGGCACGAACGGCCGATGCCTTGCGCTCGCTGGAGGCCGCAGGTGCGGCCAGCGTCATCACGCTGCAGGGGTTGGACCGCACGGCGCTCAACGCGCTGCTGCACGACCGGCGACCGGACCTGGCGGGGCCGCAGGGCTTTCCGCGGCCGCACTCGTGGCTGGACGCGCTGTGGGCCTACACCGCCGGCAACGCGTTCTGCGCCCTCGAGTTGATGGAAGCCTTGACGCCAGACGACGCGCCGCAGCGCATGGCGCAGGTGGCCCTGCCGGAGCGGGTGGCCTGCATGTTGCGAGGGCGCCGGGACCGATTGCCGGCACCTGCACGCGCCGTGGTGGACGCGGCGGGCGTCGCGATCGGCCACCCGTCGATCGCCCAGCTCGCCGCCGTGGCGGGGCTGGACATCGAGCAGGCCGTGGCGGCTGTCGAGTGCGCCCAGCAGCACGGGCTGATGCGCGACACCGTGTGCCGGCACGACCTGGTGCGCGAGGCGCTGCGCGCGGGCATGACGCCCACCCGTGCTGCCGAGCTGCACCGGCGAACCGCGCGTCACCTTGTGGCGGAGGGCGCCGAGCCGGAGACGATTGCCTTCCACTGGCGGCATGCCGGCGATGACGAGGCGGCGTGGCCCTTCGTACTGCGCGCTGCGCAGCGCCTGCGGGAGCGCGGCGAGCACGATGCCGCCATGGCCGCCTTGAGCGAGCTGCGCGACGCGACCAACGACGAACCGCTCGCCCTGCGTGCCGAGATCATGCTGGCGCAGGAACACCTGTTCGACGACCTCGTCGCCGGGCGCCGCGCGCTGGAGTCGGCACGCGTGCGCGCCAGCCGCCTGCCGCCGGGCATGAGTCGGCAGACCCTCGAAGCCCACGTGCTGGCCGGTCTGGTCGACAACGCCGTGTTCAGCGGCGACCTGGGGCGTGCCAGTGCGCTGGCCAGGGCCTTGCGGGAGCGCTTGCCTGGACTGGCCCGCGACGTCCTGGTCGAGGCCCACCCGGTGCTGATCGAGGCCGCCATGCGCGAGGGCGACTTCGAAGCCGCCGTCGCGTCGCTGGAAGGCCTGCGGCAGGCGGGCGCCGCGCATGCCGTGGTGCTTTCCTTCGAGGCCCAGATCCACTGGTTCAGCGGCGCTGTGCGAGAGGCCAGGCGGGTTTTCGAGCACCTGCTCGCGAGGCACCCGGACTACTGTCACGGCCTGACGATCGAGAACGACCTCGCCGTCATGTGCCATGCGCTGGGCGATCTGGGCGCGGCCGAGGAGATGGCGCGGCGCAGCCTTCGCAGTTGGACCGGGGTGGCACACACCGAGGCCCTGTCGTCGCTCGTGCTCGGCTCGACGCTGGCCAGCGGCGGTCGCTTTGCCGAAGCACTCGAAGCGCTGGACCGCGCACACGAGCTCGGTCTGCGGCAGGGGTCGGCCCTGTTCGTCAGTGAAGCGCTGGCACGACGCGCGCGGCTGCACTGGACCGCCGGGAGACACCGCCGCCGCCCGACAGGCCACACTCGAGGCGCGAGCGCAGGCCGGCAAGGTGGCAGAGCCCTTGCGCGCGAGCGCCCTGGCGCTCCTGGAAGTGCTGACGGCCGTCGACGAAGGGCAGCCGCCGAGACCCCCATGCGCTGGCCCTGCTGGGGTCGATGCAGGCCCGCAGACACCACCCGTTGGTGCAGGTTCGTCACTGGCGCGCACAGGCTGCGGCCGCAGCCGGGCGGGAGACGTCGCACTCGCCCCGGCTGCCGCCGCCAGCAGGCGGCCGTGGCGCAGCAGGCCGGGCTCCTGGAGTGGTTGTGCGAGGCGCTCGCGCTGGTCGGGCGATTCGATGTCGGGGCGGCAGCGGACGCTTCGCGCGACCAGGCGCAGACCTTGGCGCATGCGCAGAGTTTCGGCTGGCTGGCCGACCGAATTGGGCCCGTGTCGATGATCGCCCGGTAGCACGCCGCGGCTGAACGCGGAGCCAGCCGGCCAGGTTTCTTGTCGCGGTTCAAGGACGGAGGCCGCACAGCGGACTACGCTGGTGCTGTTTCCCGCAACCCGTACCCCGTCATGGCCGACCTCACCGACCCCATTCACGTCATCGATGTACGCACGATCGCGCCACCGCAGCGGCACAGCCTGATCTTCGCAAATTTCGACACCCTGCAACCCGGCACTGCGCTGGAACTGGTCAACGACCACGACCCGGTGCCGCTTTACTTCCAGTTCGAGAAAACGCGCGCCGGTCAATTCCGCTGGGACTACCTGCAGAGTGGCCCCGCGCTGTGGCAGGTGCGCATCCGCAAGGTCGCTCAGGGCGAGGCCGGGGCGGTCACCAGCGAGTGCTGCGGCTCCTGCAGTTGCCGCTGAATCGAGACCGACCGCCCGCCCGGCCTCAAACCAGGCTCACCGCGTGGCCTTCGCGGTCGAACGCCAGGTAGGGCACCAGGTCGCCGACGCGCACGGCCTCCACCATCCGCTGCAAGGCCGCGTCCACCTGGCTGTCCGACGGCGGCAGCGGCGCCTGGCCGGCCAGCGCCGCGGCAAAGACCAGCATCCACGGCGGGCCCAGGGTCTCGGCTTCGGCCACCAGGGCGGCAAAGCTGGTCAGCGCCTGCGGGTCCTTGTCCACGCACATCAGCGGCGCCAGTTCGCCGCCTTCGCCGGCCTCGAACTCCGCGCGCTGCTCCGCGCTCGCATCGGGCGGCAGGCTGGCGCCTGCAAAGACCAGCAGCAGGCGCTGCGGCTCGGGCTGCTGCCGGGCGGCGAGCAGGAGATCGTCGAAGGTGGTGATGTCCATGCCGGCATTGGAACCCAAAAGAGGTGCAACCCCACGCTCGAAGCGGCCAGCGAGAGACCCCCGGCCGCAGCACCTGACGCGGCGGGCTCAGCGGCCGCGGATCGCGCGGCCCATGCACGCGAGGCGGCTGTGCAGCAGGCCCACGAGCACCAGCGCCCAGACCGCCAGCGCCACCCAGATCATCAGCTGCGAAATCCAGTGCAGCGGCGCGAACTCCGCCGCCAGCCCGAGCCGCGCGCTGGCCACGGCGTACATGCCGAGCGGAAAGACGAAGCTCCACAGCACCGGCTCGTACTGCAAGGGGATGCGGTTGACGCCGTGCTTCCACAGGCCGAAGAGGAAGAGCATCGGGATCCACCAGGTGGCCCAGGCCCACACCATCAACGTCACGCCGTCGATGAAGGGCCGCTGCGCCACCAGGAAGGGCAGCCGCGGGTCTTCGGTGATCAGCGTGGTGCCCGCGTTGGCGCTGATGGCCGCGGCCCCCATGATGACCCACAGCAGCGGCGAGATGTCCTGCGGCTTGAGCGTCAGGAAGAAGATGCGGTAGCAGAACAGGTGACGAAGATGCCGTAGAACATCAGCCCCAGGCCCCACAGCATGTGCACCTCGACCATCATGTACACGCGTAGTCACCCAGGTCGGGCGCGATGCGCGCACCGAGCAGCACCAGCGACTGCGTGCCGACGATGGCGATCAGCCAGCCGCCGTGCACGATATTGACGTTGTGCTCGTGCGTCAGGAAGGTCAGCACGCTGAAGGCCAGGTACAGCAGCAGGCACCAAGCGACGTGAAGGCGATCACCCAGCAGGCCATCGCCAGCACGACCTGGCCGTGCATGTGCAGCAGCAGGCCGACGATGCTGGTGGCCGCCACGAGCGTGAAGAAGGAGAACACCATGCGCGGATTCAGCAGGTCGTCGCGCACCGCGCGCGGGTGGCGCAGCAGCCGCAGCAGGCTGGCGGCCAGCAGCACCACCCAGGCCGCCAGCGCAAAGGCCCCCATCGCGCCGGAGAGCGTTCGTGGCCCAGGGTCTGCAGGCCGATCGACAGGATGCCGCTGGCCATGACGAGCGCGAAATTGCCCGGGTGCAGATGCCGCAGCGAGCGCACCCCGGGCAAGCGCCGCGCCGTCGGTCGACGCGGCGCGGGCCGTGCCGCTCCCGGCACCGGGGTCGAAGGTCTCCGGTCGAAGGCTGTCGTCTTTGGCCATGGCAAGGTCGCTGTCGCGAATGCGGCGGTCGGCCGCGCGATCGGTGGCAGCCAGTATCGCTGCCGGCGCCGCCACCGGGTCCGAGGGCAAGTGCCGATCAGGTCGCCGGCGCGCGACGCGGGATTTCTTGACCCCGTTCAAGGCCACGTCCGCCCCGCGAGCCTAGCCTGCCAGCCCTGTCATCACCTCGGGAATCTGCCATGACCGCTGCGACTGGATTGATCGATGTCCGCACCGTGCCGCCGCCGCAAAGACACCCGCTGATCTTCGGCACCTTCGACGCGCTGGCGCCCGGGCAGGCGTTCGAGATCGTCAACGACCACGATCCCATGCCGCTGTATTTCCAGTTCGAGCAGACCCGCCTGGGCCAGTTCGACTGGCGCTATCTCGAGGCCGGTCCTGCGCAATGGCACGTGCGCATCTCACGCGTGGCCGCCGGGGTGCCCAGCGGCGTCAGCCGAGGTTGCGGCGGCGGCTGCTCCTGCAGTGGTGGCTGAGGCGCGGGCGAGCGCGCTGCGCCGCAGCTGGTGTGCCCGGCGGGCTCGCTGCGCGCACTGCAGGTCGCGGTGGATGCCGGCGCCGACGCCGTCTACCTGGGGCTGAAGGACGCCACCAACGCGCGCAACTTCGCCGGCCTGAATTTCGACGACGCGCAACTGCGCACCGGCATCCGTTACGCCCACGCGCGCGGCGCGCCAGGTGCTGATGGCGCTGAACACGTTTGCCGACGCGCACGACGACAGCGCCTGGCAGCGCGCCGTGGACCGGGCGGCCGACTGGGCGCCGATGCCTGATCGTGGCCGACGTGGCCGTGATGGCCTATGCGCGGCGGCAGCATCCGGACCTGCGGCTGCATCTGTCGGTGCAGGCCTCGGCCACGACCTGGGAAGCGATCGAGTTCTACCGCCAGCGCTACGGCATCCGCCGCGCGGTGCTGCCGCGCGTGCTGACGCTGTCGCAGGTGCAGCACACATCGCCCACACCGCGGCCGAGATCGAGGTCTTCGGCTTCGGCAGCCTGTGCGTCATGGTCGAGGGGCGCTGCGCGCTGTCGGCCTACGTCACCGGGCAGTCACCCAACACGGCCGGCGTCTGCTCGCCGCCGTCGGCGGTGCGCTGGGAAGAGACGCCCGGCCGGCGTCGAGGCGCGGCTGGGCGGCGTGCTCATCGACCGCTATGCCGCCGACGAGCCGCGCGGCTATCCCACGCTGTGCAAGGGCCGCTTCGAGGTCGGCGGCCAGCGCGACTATGCGATCGAGGAGCCCACCAGCCTCAACACGCTGGCCCTGCTGCCGCAGCTCATCGAGGCCGGCGTGTCGGCGATCAAGATCGAGGGCCGCCAGCGCAGCCCCAGCTACGTGGCCGAGGTCACCGCGTGTGTGGCGGACCGCCATCGACGATGCCGCGTCGGGCGCGCGCTATTCGGTGCAGCCGGGATGGAACAAGATGCTGGGCGCGCTGGGCCGAGGGCCAGCAGCAGACGCTGGGCGCCTACGACCGGCCCTGGCGGTGAAGGAGAACGGGACATGGATGCCGCACGCCTGCCCCGCCGCTTCGGCTTCACGGTCGGCCCGCTGCAATATTGGTGGCCTCGCGATCAGATGCTGGCCTTCTACGCCGAGGTGGCCGAGCAACCCGGCGGTCGACACGGTGGTGTTGGGAGAGGTCATCTGCTCGCGCCGCAATGAATTCAAGACCGAGGACTGGATGGGGCTGGCGCGCGACCTGGCCGGCGCCGGCAAGTCCGTCGTGCTGGCCACGCTGCCGCTCGATCAGCACCGAGGCCGAGTTGCGCACATGCGCCGGCTGTGCGAGCAGGAGGAGTTCGCGGTCGAGGCCGGCGATGCCTCGGCGCTGGCCGTGCTGGCGCGCGAGCACGAGGCGCGGCCCGCGCGCCACGCCTTCGTCATCGGCCCCCACGTCAATGTCTACAGCCGCGCGGCACTGGTCGAATGCGCACCCCTGGGCGCCGGCACCTGGGTGCCGCCGCTGGAGCTGGCGCTCGATGCCATCGGCCACGTCAACCCGCTCGGCGACCCGGTGCACGGGCGCGGCCGGTCCGGTGGTGACCGAGGTCTTCGCCTTCGGCCGCATGCCGCTGGCATTCTCGGCGCGCTGCTTCACGGCGCGCCACCACCGGCTGAAGAAGGACGAATGCGACTTCCGCTGCCGCGACGACGCCGACGGCCTGTTGCTGGCCACCAGCGAAGGCGAGCGCCTTCCTGGTGCTCAACGGCATCCAGACCCAGTCGGCGGCGCTGCAGTGCCTGCTCGGCGCCGGCCCGGCGCTGGCGGCGGCCGGCGTGCGCAGGCTGCGGCTGTCGCCCTGCAGCCGCGGCTTCGCCAGGCGCTCGCCGCTTTCGACGCCGTGCTCAACGAAGGCGCAGCGGCGGACGAGGCCGTCGCGCAGTTGGCTGCCGCCGGCCTGCCGGGCACGCTCGTCGACGGCTTCGCCCGCCAGCGGCCCGGCATCGCGGCGGTGGCGGCATGACGCCGCCAGGCCGCCCCAGGGCGAAGACCGGCGTGCGCAGCACGAAGGCACCCGAGTGAACGCGGCCCCGCGCGCCGGCAACTCGCCGGAGGCGCCATGGCCCTTGCAAGCGGTGGCGCGGCGGCTGCGCGGCATCGTGCGCCGGCTGCCGGTGGGTCCGCCCTCGTTCGTGGCGGCACGCGTGCTCGACCGGCTGCTCTGGCCGCGCCTGGACACGTCGCAGCGCACGCTGCTGAAGCATCAATGCATCGAGATCGAAAGCGTGGAGACCGGGCGTGCGCGTGCGCCTGGTGCTCGGCGATCGCGGCTTCGAGGTGGCGCGCGCCGGTGTCGCGCCGGTGGTGGTGATCCGTGCCCAGACCGCTGCCCTGCTGCGGCTCGCGCGCGGCGAGGACGACGCCGACCGCCTGTTCTTCGAGCGTCGGCTCGTCATGGAAGGCGACACCGAGTTCGCCTGCTGCTGAAGAACACGCTCGACGCCATCGGCCCGTTGTGGGCCGGCAGCCGCGCTGACGTGGCTGCCGGCCGCGGCAGAGCCCCGCGGCGCCGCGCGCCCTAACCCCGGTACGCCGCCAGCTGCTTGCCGTCGAGGATGCGGATGTCGCGCTTGTCGACCTCGATCAGGCCGGCGGTTTCCAGCTCGCGCAGCACGCGCGAGAAATACTCGGGCGTGAGCGACAGGCGCGAGGCCACGGTGGCCTTGCTGACCGGCAGCGAGACCGTGCGCGCGTCGCCCGCGGGGCCGGCCTCGAAGTCCTGGTCGCGCAGCAGGTAGCCGACGACCCGCTGCACGCCGCTTTGCAGCGCGTAGGCCTGCACGTCGTGCACCAGGCCGTGCAGGCGGCGCGACAGGCCGGCGAGCATGCGCAGCGCGAAGCGGTTGTCGTGCTCCAGCTCGGCCAGCACGGCCTGGCGATGCACCGTCAGCAGCAGCGAATCGGCCAGCGCCTGGGCATTCACCAGGCAGGGCTTGCCCAGGAACATCAGCGCCTCGGCAAAGCTCGCGCCCGGGCTGACCAGCTCGATCACCTTCTCCTGCCCGGACGGCGAGATCACGAACAGCTTGACCTGCCCGACCACGACGACGTGGAACGAGTCGCAGGGTTCGCCCATGCGGAACACCATCTCGCTGCGTTCGAAGCGCCGCAACTGGCAGCCCTTGGCCAGACGCTCCAGTTCAGCGCTGCCGATGTCCGAAAAAAGCGGCAGCACCGACAGGAAGCGGGGGATGTCGAAGCTGCGTGTGTCGAGCACAGTGTGGCCTTAGCAGGAAAATGCTAGCAGTTGGCCGCAGCCGATGGCCACCGGGTCAACACGGGGGCGCGCCGGGTTCAGCGCACTTCGGGCGCAGCGGCTCACGGCGCCCGCTTCGCTGCGCGCTCCACCATGCCCAGCATGGTCGCCACCGTGATCGACCCGAAGGTGGCCTGCGCGATCTGGTCGATCTCGGCCAGCACCTGGCCCAGTGCAAGGTCCACCGGCGTGTCGGCATCCGATGCCGCGGGCGCCGCTGCCCCCAGGTCCTCGAAGAGCCGGATCACGTCGAGCAGGGTGAGCCGGCGCGGGTTGGCGGCGAAGCGGTAGCCGCCGCCGACGCCGCGCACCGAGTCGACGATGCCCGCGCGCGCCAGTTCCGAAAGCACCTTGGCCAGGTGGTGCAGCGATTCGCCGTACTTGGCCGCGACCTCGGCCGCCGGCACGTGCTCGCTCGGCCGGGCGGCGAACTCGAGCACGCTGTACAGCGCCAGCCGGGTGTTCTTCTGCAGCTTCATCGCGTCAGGCCTCCGGGCCGATGGCCAGTTCGAGCGGGATCAGGCGTCCCGCCGTCATGCCCTGGCTGCGGAAGAAGGACAGGATCAGCGGGTTGTCGCTGGCCAGCATCGTGCGCAGCACGCGCACGCCCACGCGCTCGAACCGTTCGCGCATCGCCGCCAGCAGCGCGTGCCCACGCCCTGCTGGCGCGCGCCCGGATCGACGTCGATCGCGAACACCCAGCCGCAGGGCGGCGAGCCGAACTCCCAGTCGCGCACCTCGCCGATCATGAAACCGACCACGCGGCCGCCGTGCACCGCCACCAGGAAGTGCCGCAGCCCCTGGCCGCCGATGCCGTAGCGGCGGTAGACGCGCTGCCAGTAGTCGGCCTTGTGCAGGCCGGTCACGGTGGCGTCGAGCGCGATCACCTCGGGCAGGTCGGCCTGCCGCACCGGGCGCACCGCAACTCCGATTCGGCCTCCAGGGGCGCGCCGCCCCCCGTGGCCGGCGCGCTGCGGCCGGCGGGCCTGCGGCAATTTCGAACCCACGGCAACTCCCGAAAAACTGACCCAGGTCAAATTCAAATCAGCATTCCAGTACCAGAATGAGTTTGAAGGATGCATTCTAAGACCGTGCCGGCGCCGTGCCGAGCGCGACCACCGCAGACAGCCGCCACGTCGTCGCGGCGCGACCCGCACCACTTCAGGAGACACCGATGACCCTCTTGCGCCACGCCCGCCACCTGGCCCACGCCGCCGCCCTCACCCTGTTCGCCGTCACGGCGCCGGCTCTGGCGCAGGAGCCGATCCGCATCGGCAGCCTTCCTCGTCGGTCACCGGCCCGGCCTCGTTCCTCGGCGACCCCGAGCAGAAGACGCTCGAGCTGTACGTCGAGAAGATCAACGCCGCGGGCGGCGTGCTCGGCCGCAAGCTGCAGCTCATCGTCCTACGACTACGCCGGCGACGCCGAGAAGGCGCGCACCTTCGCCAAGCGCCTGATCGAGCAGGACAAGGTCGACGTCATCGTCGGCGGCTCGACCACCGGCGAAACGATGGCCGCGGTGCCGCTGGTCGAGGCCGCCGGCATGCCCTTCATCTCGCTGGCCGGCGCGGTCGTGATCGTCGAGCCGGTGAAGAAGTGGGTCTTCAAGACCCCGCACACCGACCGCATGGCCTGCGACAAGATCTTCGTCGACATGAAGGCACGCGGCGCGACGAAGGCGGCGCTGATCTCCGGCAGCGGCGGCTTCGACAAGTCGATGCGCGCCGAATGCCTGAAGGTGGCGCCCAACCGCGGCGTGGAGATCGTCGCCGACGAGACCTACGGCGCCGCCGACACCGACATGACGGCGCAACTGACCAAGATCCGCGGCAGCAGCGCGCAGGCGGTGCTGAATGCGGGCTTCGGCCAGGGTCCGGCGATCGTCACCCGCAACTACCGGCAAGTGGGCCTGACGCTGCCGCTGTACCAGTCGCACGGCGTCGCATCCAAGGAATACATCAAGCTCTCCGGCGATGCGGCCGAATGGCGTGCGCCTGCCCGCCGCCGCCCTGCTGGTGGCCGACCTGCTGGCCGCGGGCGACGCCCAGAAGCCGGTGGTCACCGCCTACCGTGACGCCTACGAGGGACGCTACAAGAGCGATGTCTCCACCTTCGGCGGCCACGCCTACGACGGGCTGATGCTCGCCGTGGGCGCGATCAAGGCTGCCGGCGGCACCGACCGCGCCAAGGTCCGTGATGCGCTGGAGGCCACGCGCGGCTACGTCGGCACGGGCGGTGTGGTCAACATGTCGGCCACCGACCACATGGGGCTGGACCTGAGCGCCTTCCGCATGCTCGAGGTCAGGAACGGCGCCTGGTCGCTGGTGAAGTGAGGTCTGGAGCCCCGCGCCGGAGCATGCCATGGGCGACCAGTGGATGCAGTTCGTCGCCGCCGGGCTGACCTCCGGAGCGATCTACACGCTCGTCGCCCTGGGCTTCTCCATCGTCCACAACGCCAGCCACGCGATCAATTTTGCGCAGGGCGAGTTCGTGATGATCGGCGGCATGGCCGCGGTGTCGTTGGTCGCCGCCGGGCTGCCGCTGGCGGCTGCGGTGCTGCTGGCGGTGGCGGTGGCCGCCGTCGTCGGCCTGGTCGTCGAGAAGGTGGCCATCGAGCCGGCGCAGAAGACCGGCCGGGCCGACGTCGTGACGCTGATCATCATCACCATCGGCGTGGCACTGTTCCTGCGCGGGCTGGCGCAGGTGCTTTGGGACAAGCGCGTGCACGTGCTGCCGGCGTTTTCCGGCGCCGACCCGATCGCGGTGTTCGGCGCCACCGTCATGCCGCAGAGCCTGTGGGTGCTGGGCGGCACGGCGCTGGCGGTGGTGGCACTCGGCTGGTTCTTCAGCCGCACGCTGTACGGCAAGGCGATGCGGGCCACCGCCTTCAACCCGCTGGCGGCCAAGTTGATGGGCATCGACACGCGCGGCGTCATGCGCGTGAGCTTCGCGCTGGCGGCCGCGCTCGGCGCGCTCGGCGGCGTGTTGACGGCGCCGATCACCTTCACCTCGTACGACGTCGGTGTGATGCTCGGCCTGAAAGGCTTTGCCGCGGCGATGCTCGGTGGCCTGGGCAGCTTCGGCGGCGCGGTCGCCGGCGGCCTGATGCTGGGCCTGCTCGAGAGCCTGGGGGCGGGCTTCCTGTCCTCGGCCTACAAGGATGCGATCGCCTTCGTCGTCATCCTCGGCGTGCTGTTCTTCATGCCGGGAGGGCTGGTCGGTGCCCGCCGCAGCGAACGTGTCTGAGCGCGCCTCGCCTCCCTCTGCCCACGCGTCCGCCGGCTGGGGGCGCCGGCTGGCGTCGGCGCGCATGGGCGGCCTCGGCGCACTGGCGCTCGTGCTCGTGGCACTGCCGCTGGCCTTCCCGAACAACTATTTCTTCGAGGTGGCGATCCTGGTGGCGCTGAACGCCATCGTCTGCGTGGGCCTGAACCTGCTGATCGGCTACGCGGGCCAGATCAGCCTCGGCCACGCGGGGTTCTTCGCGCTCGGCGCCTACGGTAGCGCGATCCTCGCCGCACGCTGGGGCTGGCCGGTCTGGGCCTCGGGGCCGGCGGCGGTGGCTGCGGTCGGCGTGCTGGCCTGGCTCGTCGGCCGGCCGACGCTGCGCCTGAAGGGCCACTACCTGGCGATGGCCACGCTCGGCCTGGGCGTCATCGTCTCCATCGTGCTGTCCAACGAGGACCGCCTGACCGGCGGCCCGGACGGCATGGCGGTGCCCCCGCTCGTGCTCTTCGGTCGCGTGGTGCAGGGCGAGCCCCTGTGGTACTGCGATCGTCGGCCTGGGGCTGTGGCTCACGGTGTGGTTCGCCCTCAACCTGATCGACTCCCCCATCGGCCGTGCGCTGCGCGCGCTGCACGGCTCGGAGGTCGCGGCCGAGACGGTGGGCATCGACTCGGCCAAGTGGAAACTTCGCGTCTTCGTCCAGTCGGCGCTGATCGCCGCCACCGCGGGCGCGCTGACCGCGCACTATGCCGGCTTCATCACCCCGGCCAAGGCCTCGTTCCTGCACTCGGTGGAACTGGTCATCATGGTCGTGTTCGGCGGCATGGCGTCGATCTGGGGCGCGGTGGTCGGCGCCGCGGTGCTGACCCTGCTGCCGCAGCTCCTGACGGTGCTCAAGGACTACGAGATGATGGTCTTCGGCGCCATGCTGATCGTGACGATGGTGTTCTTCCCGCAGCGGCATCGTGCCGACGCTGCAGCGCCTGCTGGTGCGGGGCAGGCGATGAGTCTGCTGGCCGTCGAACGCCTGGCCAAGCGCTTCGGCGGCGTGCACGCCATCGAGGACCTGTCGTTCGAAGTGCCTGCGCGCACCGTGCATTCGATCATCGGCCCCAACGGCGCCGGCAAGACCACGCTGCTCAACCTGCTGACGCGGCATCTACGTGCCCGACACCGGCCGCGTCCGGCTCGGCGGCGACGACCTCACCGGGCCAGCCGACGCACCGCTGGGCCGCCGCCGGCCTGGGTCGCACGTTCCAGAACCTGCAGGTGTTCTTCAACATGACCGCGCTCGAGAACGTGATGACCGGGCGCCACCTGCGCGAGAGCACGCGCGCTGATGCCGGCCATCTTCCGCCTGCCGGCGTCGTGCCGTGCCGAGGCCAGGAGCCGCGCGCGACGCCGAGGCGCTGATGCGCCGCGTCGGCCTCGGCCCCTGGATCGACGCGCGAGCCGACGCCATGCCCTACGGCGCCCTCAAGCGCCTGGAGATCGCACGCGCCCTGGCGGCCGAGCCCAAGCTGCTGCTGCTCGACGAACCGGCCGCCGGGCTCAACCAGACCGAAGCGCACGAGATCGACGGCCTGATCCGCGAACTGGCCGCGCGGCGGCATGACCGTGGTGCTGGTCGAGCACAACATGCGCCTGGTGATGGAGGTGTCGGACCGCGTGCTCGTGCTCGACCGCGGCGCGCGCCTGGCCGAGGGCACGCCGGCCGAAGTCGCCAGCGACCCGCGTGTGATCGAGGCCTACCTGGGCGCCGAGACGCCCGCCGAGACCGCGACCGAGGCGGCCCATGCTTGAGGTCGCCGGCCTGGCCAGCCGCTACGGGCGCATTCCGGCCCTGGCCGGCATCGCGCTGCACGTCGCCGCCGGCGAGCTGGTGGCCATGGTCGGCGCCAACGGCGCCGGCAAGACGACGCTGCTGCGCGCGCTGTCGGGCGTGCAGCCGGCCAGCCGCGGCCACGATGCGCTTCGAAGGCACCGACATCCGGTCCGAACCGCCGCGCCGAGCGCGTGCGGCTCGGCATCGTGCAGGTGCCCGAGGGGCGCCAGGTGTTCGGCCGACTGACGGTCGAGGACAACCTGCTGCTCGGGCGCCTTCGCGCGCGGCTCGCGCGCACGACTCGACACCGTGTGGGCGATGTTTCCCGTGCTGCACGACAAGCGGCGCGCGGACGCCGGCACGCTCTCGGGCGGCCAGCAGCAGATGCTGGCGATCGGCCGCGCGCTGATGGCCGACCCGCGGCTGCTGCTGCTCGACGAGCCGAGCATGGGCCTGGCGCCGCTGCTGGTGGCCGAGATCTTCGCGCCACATCGCCGCGCTGAAGGCGCGCGGCACGACGATCCTGCTGGTCGACCAGAACGCGCGCGCGGCGCTGGCGATCGCCGACCGCGGCTACGTGATGGAGACCGGCCGCATCGTCGCGCCAGGGCCGGCGGCCGACCTGCTGCGCGACCCGCAGGTGCAGCAGGCCTACCTCGGACATTGACCCCCGAAGCGAGGACGACTCATGAAGCCCACCCTGCAAGCCGGCCTCAGGCGTCACGTCACGGTTCGACGTCGACCGCGAACGCACGATCGACTTCATGGGCGAGGCGGCGCGCGTCTACGCCACGCCGATGCTGGTGCGCGACATCGAGATCGCCTGCCGCAACCTGCTGCTGGCAGCACCTGGACCCGGGCGAGGACTCGGTCGGCACGCGGGTCGAGACTCGACCACATCGGCGCCACGCTGCTGGGCATGGAGGTCGTGCTGACGGTGCGCATCGCCGAGGTCAAGGGCCGCGCCGTGATCTTCGACGTCACGGGCCGCGACAGCGGTCGAGCCGATCTGCCGCGGTCGCCACTAGCGCTTCGTCGTCGACGTCGACAAGACCGAGCAGCGGCTGGCGGCCAAGGCCGAGAAGGCGAAGGCCGCCCAGTCCGTCGCTGGCGGCTGAGAGAGGCTGACGATGACCGCCGCCACTACCACGCACGCGCCGCGTGCCGACCTACTGCTACCAGTGCGTGGCCGGCCCCGACCTGCTGACGGTGAAGGTCGAGGACGGCGTGGCCACCGAGGTCGAGCCGAACTTCTGCGCCGCCGACGTGCACCCGGGCGGCGGCAAGGTCTGCGTCAAGGCCTACGGGCTGGTGCAGAAGACCTACAACCCGAACCGGGTGCTGACGCCGATGAAGCGCACCAACCCGACGAAGGGGCGCGACGAGGACCCCGGCTTCGTGCCGATCTCGTGGGACGAGGCGCTTCGACGCTGATCGCCGCGCAAGCTGCAACGCGGTGCGCGCCGCAGGGCCTGACCGACGCCTCGGGCTACCCGCGCGTGGCGGCCAGCTTCGGCGGTGCCGGCACGCCGCAGTCGTACATGGGCACCTTCCCGGCGTTCCTCGCCGCGTGGGGCCCGATCGACATGGGCTTCGGCTCCGGCCAGGGCGTCAAGTGCTACCACTCCGAGCACCTGTACGGCGAGTTCTGGCACCGCGCGTTCATCGTCACGCCCGACACGCCGCTGTGCAATTACCTGATCTCCTGCGGCTCCAACATCGAAGCCTCGGGCGGCGTGATCGGCGTCTGGCGCCATGCGCAGGCGCGCGTGCGCGGCATGAAGCGCGTGCAGGTCGAGCCGCACCTGTCGGTCACCGGCGCCTGCTCGGCCAGTGGGTGCCGATCAAGCCGAAGACCGACGCCGCGTTCCTGTTCTGCGCTGATCCACGTGCTGCTGCACGAAGCTGCCGCGCGAGCGGCTCGACCTGCCGTTCCTGGCGCAGCGCACCGCGTCGCCCTACCTCGTCGGGCCGCACGGCTACTACCTGCGCGACCGCGCCAGCCGCAAGCCGCTGGTGTGGGACGCTGGCGAGCGCGACGCGCCCGCGTGCACGACAGCCCGGGGCTGCAGGAGGCGCTCGAGGGCCGCTACGAGGTCGATGCGATCGAGATCGGCCCCGACGACGACGTGCTGGCCGACGGCCTGCTGCAAGGCAGCACCGCCTTCACGCGGCTGGTCGAGCACATGCAGCCGTACTCGCCGGAGTGGGCGCAGGCGCATCTGCGACGTGCCGGCGGCGACGATGCGCCGCATCGCGAACGAGTTCATCGACCACGCCTGCGTCGGCGAGACGATCGAGATCGACGGCCAGACGATGCCGTACCGGCCGGTGGCGATGACGATGGGCAAGACCGTCAACAACGGCTGGGGCGGCTTCGAATGCTGCTGGGCGCGCACGGTGCTGACCACGCTGGTCGGCGCGCTCGAGGTGCCCGGCGGCACGATCGGCACCACGGTGCGGCTGACGCGGCCGATGTCGCGACCGGCTCGAGAGCGTCAAGCCGGGCCCCGACGGCTTCATGCACTACCCGCTGAACCCGACCGACAAGGCGCACTGGTCGCCGCAGCCCCAACATCCGCAACGCCTACCGGACGATGGTGCCGCTGGCCGCCGACGGGCCCTGGAGCCAGGCGCTCGGGCCGACGCACTTCTCGTGGCTGTTCCTCGACGAGACGCCCAAGGGCCTGCCGCGCGTCGACGCTGCCCGACGTCTGGTTCGTCTACCGCACCAACCCGGGGATCTCGTTCTGGGACACCGCAGGCGCTGGGCGAGAAGATGGCGCGCTTCCCGTTCGTCGTCGCCTTCGCCTACACGCACGACGAGACCAACCACTTCGCCGACGTGCTGCTGCCCGACGCCACCGACCTGGAGAGCCTGCAGCTGTGGCGCATCGGCGGCACCAAGTACCAGGAGTCGTTCTGGGACCACGAGGGCTTCGCGCTGCGCCAGCCGGTGGTGGCCGCGCACGGCCAGGCGCGCGACTTCACCGACATCGCCACCGAACTGGCGCGGCGCACCGGCCTGCCCGACAAGTACGTCGCCGCCATCAACAAGGGCGCGGGCGGCGTGCCGCTGAAGGGCGAGCACGGCGACTTCTCGCTCGACTCCGCAACGCGCAGCACAGCCGCGAGGAGATCTGGGACGCGGTGTGCCGCGCGGCGAGCGCCGAGGTCAGCGACGGCGCGCATGCGCACGGCCTGGACTGGTGGAAGGAGCATGGCCTGGCGACCAAGCCCTTCCCGCGGCGCGACTGGTACCTGCTGCCGACGATGGTCAAGCACGGCCTGCGCTTCGAACTGCCCTACCAGGAGCGGCTGATGCGCGTCGGCGCCGAGCTCGGCCGCCGCCTGCACGAGCACGACATGCACTGGTGGGACAAGCAGCTGAAGGAGTACCAGGCGCTGCCGGTGTGGAAGGACTTTCCCGCGCTGTGGGAGGCGGTCATCGGCCAGACCGGCGGCCGCGCGCAGGACTACCCGTTCTGGCTGCTCACCGCGCGCAGCATGCAGTACGCCTGGGGCGCCAACGTCGGCATCGCAGCTGATGAACGAGGTGGCCGACAACGTCGCCGGCCACCGCGGCGTGATCATCAACACGCGGCGCCGCCGCAGCGGCTGGGCATCGCCGACGGCGACGCGATCGAGATCGCCACGCCCAAGCGCAGGGTGCGCGGCCGCGCCGTGGTGCGCCAGGGCATCCGCCCCGACACCTTGCTGCTGATCGGCCAGTTCGACCACTGGGCGACGCCGCTGGCCAAGGACTTCGGCGTGCCCAGCATGAACGCGCTGGCCACGATGTCGATGGACGCTCACCGACGCCACCGGCTCGGGCGCCGACATCGTGCGCGTGAAGATCCAACGAGCGCAAGGGGGGCCGTCATGACGCGCTGGGCCATGGTCGCCGACCTGCGGCGCTGCGTCGGCTGCCAGACCTGCACCGCCTCCTGCAAGCACGCCAACGCCACGCCGCCGGGCGTGCAGTGGCGGCGCGTGCTCGACATGGAGTTCGGCGAATACCCCGACGTGCAGCGCGCCTTCGTGCCGGTGGGCTGCCAGCACTGCGACGACCCGCCCTGCATGACGGTGTGCCCGACCACGGCGACGAAGCAGCGCGCCGACGGCATCGTCACGATCGACTACGACCTGTGCATCGGCTGCGCCTACTGCGCCGTGGCCTGCCCCTACCAGGCGCGCTACAAGACCGAACGCGCCACCTTCGCCTACGGCCAGGCGAGCGCGCACGAGACGCAGCGCCACGACGAGGCGCGGCTGGCGGTGGCCACCAAGTGCACCTTCTGCGTCGACCGCATCGACGCCGGCCTGGCCAAGGGCCTGACGCCCGGCGTCGACCCCGAGGCCACGCCGGCCTGCGTCAACGCCTGCATCTCCGAGGCGCTGGCCTTCGGCGACGTCGACGACCCGCACAGCAACGTGTCGCAGGCTGCTCGACGCGAACCAGCACTTCCGCATGCACGAGGAGCTCGGCACCGGCCCGGGCTTCTACTACCTGTGGGACGCAAGGAGGAGGAGGCACCATGAGCTTCGGCCCCAACCCCTGGCAGCAGACGAACTGGGACTGGCGCGCCGCCGGCAACTTCATGTGCGGCGGCGCGGGCGCCGGGCTGATCGTCTTCGCGGCCCTGTCGCGGCGCGCAGGGCCGGCCTCGCGCCGCTGCTGCTCGGCGGCATGGCGCTGGTCGGCTCTCGGCCTGCTGTGCGTGTTGGCTCGAACTCGGCCGTCCGCTGCGCGCGCTGAACGTGTTCTTCAATCCGCGCACCTCGTGGATGACGCGCGAGGCCTTCGCCGCGACGCTGCTGATGCCGCGGTGGCGCTGGCGCTGGTCGGCGGGCTCGCCGGGCTCGCGTGGCTGGCGGCCGCGCTGGCGCTGGTCTTCGTCTACTGCCAGGCGCGCATGCTGCAGGCGGCCAAGGGCATCCCGGCCTGGCGCGAGCCGCTGACCGTGCCGCTGATCGTGGCCACCGGGCTGGCCGAAGGCGGCGGGCTGTTCTGGCTGCTCGCGCTCGCGGCCGGCCACGGCGCACGCCGATGCTGGACGCTCTTCGGCGCTGGCTGCTGGCGCGCGCCTGGCGCTCTGGCTGGCCTGGCGCCGCGCGTCGCCAGCGCGCCGCGCCGCGCGCGCTGGCGGCGATCGACCGCGCCGGGCGCGGCCTTCAACGCCGGCACGCTGCTGCCGCTGGCCCTGCTGTCGCTCGGCGGCGGGTGCGCCGTTGTCGCCGGGCTGCGCTGGCCGCGCTGCTGGTCGTGGCCGGCGTGCTGGCCGCGGCCGGCGGGCGCCTGGTTCAAGTTCACGCTGATCACGCGCGCCGGCTTCAACCAGGGCTTTGCGCTGGCGCATCTGCCGGTGCGCGGCGTGCGTCGCTCGTCTAGCCGACCATCGGGAGGCTTCATGGGTGCGCATCGCCGAAAGCGGCAATCGGCCTCACGCTCGAGCGAGTCGGGGGCCTGCACCCGAGCTGGAGGCGATGCCGCGCGAGCAGCTCGGCCGCGCTGCAGCTCGCAGCGCCTGCGCGACACTGTGCGCAACGCCTAGGACCACGTGCGCCTGGCATCGCGCGCGGCTCGACGCGCGGGCCTGCATCCGGGCCCGACGACATCCGCGCGCTGGCCGACCTGCAGCGGCTGCCGTTCACGGTCAAGACCGACCTGCGCGACCACTATCCCGTTCGGCCTGTTCGCGCGGCCGCGTCGATGAACTGGCGCGCTTGCACGCCTCGTCGGGCACCACGGGCAAGCCCACCGTCGTCGGCTACACGCGCGAGGACATCGCCAACTGGGCCGACCTGATGGCGCGCTCGATGGCTGCGGCCGGGGCGCGGCCCGGCGACGTGATCCACAACGCCTACGGCTACGGCCTGTTCACCGGCGGGCTGGGCGCGCACTACGGCGCCGAGCGCCTGGGCGCAACGGTGGTGCCGATGTCGGGCGGCGCGACCGAGCGGCAGGTCGCGCTGATCATGGACTTCGGCGCCCGCGTGCTGTGCGCCACGCCGTCGTACGCGCTGGCGATCGCCGAGGTGGCCGAGGCGCAGGGCGTGGACCTGCGCGCGAGCGCGCTCGAGGTCGGGCTGTTCGGCGCCGAGCCGTGGAGCCAGGCGATGCGCGCCGAGATCGAGGCGCGCCTCGGCCTGCAGGCGGTCGACATCTATGGCCTGTCGGAGATCATGGGCCCGGGCGTGGCCTGCGAGTGCGAATGCCGGGCCGGGCTGCACGGCTGGGAGGATCACTTCCTGTTCGAGGTCATCGACCCCGAGAGCGGCGCGCGCTGCCCGAGGGCGAGGCGGGCGAACTGGTGATCACCACGCTGACCAAGCAGGCGCTGCCGATGCTGCGCTACCGCACGCGCGACATCACGCGCCTGACCAGCGCGCCCTGCGACTGCGGCCGCACGCACGTGCGCATCCTGCGCATCACCGGCCGCAACGACGACATGCTGATCATCCGCGGCGTCAACGTCTACCCGTCGCAGATCGAGGCGGTGCTGGTCGGCCGGCCCGGCCATCGCGCCGCACTACCAGATCGTCGTCGAGCGCCACGGCAGCCTCGACGAGGTGCAGCGTCGAGGTCGAGGCGCTGCCGGGCGTGCCGGCCGAGACGTTCGAGGCGATCGCCGAGGACGTGGCGCACTACATCAAGTCGATGATCGGCATCAGCACCGAGGTGACCGTCAAGGAGCCCGGCGCGATCCCGCGCTCGCAGGGCAAGGCGGTGCGCGTGCGCGACCTGCGGGCGGCTCCACAACAGGAGCCTGACCGATGGCCCAACGATGGCTGCAACTGAAGGTCAACGGCCGCCTGCACACGCTGGCCACGCACGGCCGCGCGCTGCTGCTCGACTACCTGCGCGACACCTTGGCCTGACCGGCACCAAGCAGGGCTGCGACGGCGGCGAGTGCGGCGCCTGCACCGTGCTGGTCGACGGCGAGCCGCGGCTGGCCTGCATCACGCTGGCGGCCAGCGTGCGAGGGCGCGCGCAGATCGAGACCATCGAGGCCTGGCCGCGAAGGGCCGCATGTCGGCCGGCTGCAGCGCGCCTTCCACGAAAAGCTCGGCACCCAGTGCGGCTTCTGCACGCCCGGCATGATCATGGCCGCCGAAGCGCTGCTGCGCCGCAATCCGCAGCCCGAGCGAGGCGCAGATCCGCGCGGCGCTGGCTGGCAATCTGTGCCGCTGCACCGGCTACGTGAAGATCATCGAATCGGTGCAGGCCGCGGCGGGCCCGGCCGCGGAGGCAGGCGCATGAAGCCCGAACGCGCCCACGCCGCAGCGCGAGCCGGCGCCACCGACGCACTCGATCGGCCTGCCGCCGCTGATCGACGGCATCGAGAAGGTCACCGGCCGCGCCCGCTACACCGCCGACCTGCCCTTCGGCCGGCGCGCTGGTCGGCCGCATCCTGCGCAGCCCGGTCGCGCACGGCGTGATCCGCGCGCATCGACACCCGCGGGCGCTCGCGATGCCCGGCGTGCGCGCGGTGATCACCGGCGAGGACTTCGCCGCGCCCTACGGCGTGATCCCGATCGCGCAGAACGAATGGCCGCTGGCGCGCGACAGGGTGCGCTACCGCGGCGAGCCGATGGCCGCGGTGGCGGCGATCGACGACGCCACGGCGCGAGGCCGCGCTCGCCGCGATCGAGCTCGAGATCGATCCGCTGCCGGCCTATTTCAACGCCGACGCGGCGCGCGCACGCCGATGCCGTGCTGCTGCACGACAACAAGCCCGGCAACATCGAGCGCGAGGTCGAGCACGAATTCGGCGACGTCGACGCGGGCTTCGCCGCCGCCGACCTGGTGCGCGAGCGACGCTTCCGAATGCGCCGAGGTCGAGCACGGCCAGATCGAGCTCAACGCGGCCGTGGCGCAGCTACGACGCCGAGCGCGGCCGCCTGACCGTGCACTCGGTGTCGCAGGTGCCGTACTACCTGCACCTGATGCTGGCGCAGCTGCCTGGAAATGGACAGCTCGCGCATCCGCGTCATCAAGCCCTTCGTCGGCGGCGGCTTCGGCCACCGCGTCGAGCCGCTGAATTTCGAGATGGTCACCGCGGTGCTGGCCCGCGCCGCCGGCGGCACGGTGAAGCTGGAGCTGACGCGCGAGGAGACCTTCCTCACCCACCGCGGCCGGCCGGAGACCGACATCCGCCTGAAGCTCGGCATGACGAAGAGCGGCGAGATCACCGCCTTCGACTGCGAAGTCATGCAGCGCGGCGGCGCCTATGCGCGGCTACGGCCTGGTCACGATCCTCTATGCCGGCGCGCTGCTGCACGGGCTCTACGACATCGGCGCGGTCAAATACGACGGCTACCGCGTCTACACCAACCTGCCGCCCTGCGGCGCCATGCGCGGCCACGGCGCGGTGAACGTGCGCTTCGCCTTCGAGTCGCTGCTCGACGGGATGGCGCGCGAACTCGGCCTCGACCCGTTCGCCGTGCGCCGCGCCAACCTGCTCGACGCGCCGACCGGACGATCAACGGCCTGATGGTGAACTCCTACGGCCTGCCGGAATGCCTGGACTGGGTCGAGCAAGCCAGCGGCTGGCGCGAGCGGCGCGGCAAGCTGCCGCAAGCCGGGCCAGGCGGGCCTCGGCATGGCCTGCTCGCATTACGTCAGCGGCTCGGCCAAGCCGGTGCACTGGACCGGCGAGCCGCACGCGGTGATCGTCCTGAAGCTCGATTTCGACGGCGGCGTCACCATGCTCACCGGCGCTGCCGATATCGGCCAGGGCTCGTCGACGATGGTCACGCAGGTCGTCGCCGAGGTGCTGCAGCTGCCGATGGCGCGCATCCGCGTCATCGCCACCGACACCGCGCTCACGCCCAAGGACAACGGCTCCTATTCGTCGCGCGTCACCTTCATGGTCGGCAACGCCGCGCTCGCGCCGCCGAGGCGCTCAAGCGCATGCTGGTCGCCGCGGCGGCGCAAGCGGCTCGAGGTCGACGCCGAAGAAATCGAATGGCTCGGCGAGACGCTGCGCGCGTGGCCGGCACCGACCAGCGCGCTGCCCTTCACGGAGGTCGTCGAGGCGGCGCTGGTCGACACGGGCACGCTCACCGTCAAGGGCACCTTCACCCGCCCGAATCCCAGGGCGGCAAGCATCGCGGCGGCGCGGTCGGCTCGACCATGGGCTTCTCCTACGCCGCGCAAGTGGTCGAGGTCAGCGTCGACGAGGACACCGGCGAGGTGCAGGTGCGACAAGGTCTGGGTCCGCGCTCGACTGCGGCTGCGCCATCAATCCGATGGCGGTGCGAAGGCCAGGTCCAGGGCGCGGTCTGGATGGGCATGGGCCAGGCGATCTGCGAGGAGACGCGCTACCACGAGGGCCTGCCGCGCACGCCAACTTGCTCGACTACCGCATGCCGACCATCGTGGAATCGCCGCCGATCGAGGTCAATATCGTCGAGAGCCTCGACCCGAACGGCCCCTTCGGCGCCAAGGAGGCGAGCGAAGGCGCGCTGCCCGGCTTTCCGCCGGCGCTGGCCGCCGCCGTCGACGACGCCATCGGCATCCGCTTGCGACGCTGCCGATCACGCCCGACCGCGTGTTCGAGGCGATCCAGCGAGGCAGCGCGACGAGCGGCTGCGTGCGCGGCGCAGCGCGCGCCGCAGCGCGGCCGCCGCGCGCACCGGCGAGGCGTCGACACATGCGACCGCATGCCCGAATTCCAGCTGATGCGCCCGGCCACGTCGCCGAGGCCGCCGCGCCTGCTCGCCGCAGCCCCGGAGCCCGGCTGCTGGCCGGCGGCACCGATCTGCTGCCCAACATGCGGCGCGGCCTGCGAGCGCCCGCGCTGCCTGATCGACCTGGGCCGATGCCGGGCTTCGACGGCATCGAGCTGCAGCGACGGCCGGACTGGCGCATCGGCGCCGGCGTCACGCTGGCCACGCTCGCCGACGACATGCCGCGCTGGCGCAGGCGCTGCCGGCGCTGGCCCAGGCGGCGGCGCAGGTGGCCGGCCCCGGCCACCGCAGCGCGGCCACGCTGGGCGGCAATCTGTGCCTGGACACCCGCTGCGTCTTCTACAACCAGAGCGAATGGTGGCGGGCGGCCAACGACGATTGCCTGAAGAACCGCGGCGACACCTGCCATGTCGCGCCCCAGGGCCAGCGCTGCCACGCCGCCTTCAGCGGCGATCTGGCGCCCGCGCTGCTGGTGCTCGGCGCCGAGGTCGAGATCGCGGCACCGAGGACGCGCCGCGCGCCGCTGGCCGAGCTGTACCGCGACGACGGCGCGGCGCATCTGACGCTGCGGCGCGACGAGGTGCTGGTCGCGCGTGCACGTGCCGGCCCCGCGCCTGGCAGCGTCAGCGCTACGAAGGTGCGCACTGCGCGGCGCGATGGATTTCCCGCTGGCCGGCGTCGCCGTGGCGCTGCGGCTGGAAGGCGGCGCCTGGCCGAACTGGCCGTCGGCCTGACCGGCACCAACTCGCTGCCGCTGCGGCTGGAAGGCACCGAGACCTTGCTCGGCCACGCCGTCGACGCCGGCGCTGCTCGAAACGCTGGGCAAGCTGGTGCGCAAGCAGGTCAGCCCGATGCGCAGCACGGTGACCCCGTCCAACTACCGCCGCCTGGTCGCGGTGGCTGCGGCGCAGCGGCTGGTGCGTGAACTGGCCAACCGCGCCTGAAAACCCCAGAAGCCGCGCGCAGGCGACCATCTGCACGCCCCTCGCTCGCCCGGTAAAGGCGCCGCCGCCTGCTCGGCAGCGCCGACGACGACCACCATGTCGCCATCGTCGGCCGCGACGAACAATCGGCTACGGCGCCTGCGCGACGCCGTGGCGCGTACGCGGCCGTCTGGCGGGCGCATGGGCTGCAGCCGGGCGGGCGCGTGGCGGTGCGCCTGCCCGATGGCATCGAATGGGCGGTGGCGTGGCTAGGTGCGGTGTGGGCCGGCGGCGTGGCGGTGGGTGTCAACCCGCGGCTGCCGCCGCAGGAGTGGCAGGGCTTGCTGCAGGCTCGGGCTTCGACCTCATCGTCACGGACACCCCGCCCGACCTCACAGCCGACGTCAGGCCGACGTCACGACCGCTACCCCACCGGCCTGGCGCAGCCGCTGCTCGCCACGGACCGTGCGCCGCGAGCGGCGGCCGCGCGGCCGCTGCCGGCGCCGCCGATGGCACCCGAGTCGCCGGCCTTCTGGGTGTTTTCCGCGGGCAGTTCGGGCCGCCGAAGGCCGTGGTGCATACGCACCGCGCCCTGGACGGATCGGCGCGCATCTCGGTCGAACGGCTGGGGCTGGCCGCGCACGACCGCCTGTTCTCCAGCTCCCCGGCTGTTCTTCACCTATCCGCTGGTGAACGTGCTGCTCGCCGGCCTGGGGCTCGGCGCCACCGTGCTGCTCGATGCGTCGTGGCCGAGCGCCGCCACGGTGGCCGAGAGCGTGGCCGCGCTGCGCCCCACGCGTGCTGTTCAGCGTGCCATCGCTGTACCGCGACCTGCTGCAGGCCGGGCTGGCCGCGGGCCTGCACCGCGCCGGCGTGGCGCGCTGCGTCTCGGCCGGCGAAGCCTTGCCGGCGCGGCTGCGCGAAGCCTGGCAGCAGCAGACAGGGCTGCCCATGATCGACGGCTACGGCAATGCCGAGACGCTGGCCCTGGCGCTCACGCGCTGCCCGGCGACGACGCGTTGCAGCCGTCGCCGGGCGTGCAGGCGCTGCCGCTGGACCCGGCCGCCGCGGCCGCCGGCGCGCCGACGCGGCTGCTGCTGCAAGCCGCCACGCTGGCCGCCGGCTACCACGACCGCCCGCAGGCCCAGGCCGAAGCCTTTCGCGACGGCAGCTTCTGCCGGCCGATCTTTTCGTGCGCAGCGCCAGCGGCGGCTGGCGTTCGCCGGGCGCGAGGACACGCTGGTGAAGATCCGCGGCCGCTGGGTCGACCCGGCCGGACCTGGGCGAACGCATACGGCGCCGGGTTGCCGGGCCTGCGCGAGCCGCCGCCGCCTGCGTGCCCGACGCCGACGGGGTGTGCGCGGTGGCCTTCTTCTTGTTGCCGACGATGCCGCGGCCGTGCAGGGCGCGCTTGCCGAGCGCATTGCCGGCTTGCCGCCGCACGAGCGCCCGCAGTGGCTGCACTGCCTGCCCGAACTGCCGCGCACCGCCACCGGCAAGCTGCTGCGCCGGCAGCTGGCGTGTTCTTTGCCCGGGTGGCCCCATGATCGATGCCGACGCACCCGGTGCACGCACCTGGACCGCCGACGACGGCCTGCATGTCGACGTGCGCGGCCTGCAGGCGCCGCAGCCGCTGGTGCTGATCCTGCAGATGGTGCGAGAAGTGGGGCCGCACGGCGTGCTGATCGTGCACCACGACCGCGACCCGCTGCTGCTGTACCCCGAGCTGGTGCAGATCGGCTGGTGGGCCGAACGCATTCCCGGCGAACCCGGCGAAGTGCGGCTGCGCCTGGCCGCCGCGCCGTGAAGCCGCCGCAGCGCCGGCTGGCCGGCGCCTTTCTCGCCGGCGCCGGCAGCCGGCTGCTGCCGGCCTCGCTGCCCTGGCGCTTCTTCGGCGCCGCCGTCGTCTTCCACGTCCTGGCCTGGCTGGCGCTGCTGGCCGGCGCCGCCGACTGGCCAGCCTGGCATGGCGGCCTGGGCTGGCCGCTGGCCGCCCTGCACCTGGTCACACTGGGCACGCTGCTGTGCAGCGCCATCGGCGCCAGCCTGCAACTGCTGCCAGTGGCGACGCGCCAGCCGGTGCGGTCGCAGCGCCTGATGGCCGCGCTGTGGTGGGTCTACGTGCCCGGCGTGGCGGTGCTGACGCTGGGCATGGGTCGCGCCGAACCGCACTGGGTGGCCGCCGGCGCGGTGGCGGTGCTGGGCGCGCTGGCGGTCTACGGCACGCTGCTCGGCCTGAACCTGAAAGGCGCGCACGGATGCCCGGCGTGGTGTTGCACGGCTGGGGCGCGATGGCCGCGCTGTTGCTGCTGGCCTTCAGCGCCGTGGCACTGGTGGGCCTGTGGCTGGGCCGGCCCTGGCTGCACGCCGCCGCCGCGCAGCCTGCACCTGCTGGCCGCGGCCTTCGGCGTGATGGGGCTGCTCGTCTTCGGCCTGAGTTATGTGCTGCTGCCGATGTTCGCGCTGTCACCGGTGCCGGATGAACGCCGCCAGCTGGCTTCGGGTGCGGCCGCCATCGCGGCCATCGCCCTGGCCATGGTCGCCGCTTTCGGCGTGGCGCCCACCGCGCTGCGTCTGGCAGCCATCGCCGCCGGCACGCTGGCGCTGGCGCTGCACCTGCAGCTGATGCGCCGCACGCTGGCCAGCGGCATGCGGCGCGATTTCGGCCGCGCGCTGGTGCTCATGCGCATCGGCTGGGGCAGCCTGGCGCTGGCCCTGGGGCTGGCGCTGGCACTCGTGCTCGGCGCGCCGGCCGAGATTTTCGGCCGCCTGTTCGGCATCGCCGTCATCGGCGGCTGGCTGCTGAGCTTCCTGTTCGGCGTGCTGCAGCGCATCCTGCCCTTCCTGGCGGCCATGCACGCGGCGCGCGGACAGAAGCGCCCGCCCACCCTTCGGCGCTGACGCTGGACCGCGCCTTGGCCTGGCACCTGCGCTGCCATGTGGCGGCCCTGGTGGCGCTGGCCGCGGCCACGCTGGCCGGTGCCGCGGCGCTGGCGGCCGCGGCGGCGCTGGCGGGCCTGGCCGGTGCGCTCAGTTTCGGCGTCTTCTTCGTCGTGCTGATGCAGCGGCTGCGGCAAGCTCGTGAGGGCGGGAAACCCGGCGCGGCCTTGAACTGATTCAAGGCGGGGCGCTGCTGCAACCTGTATTCTGGTATTTGTTTACCAGTATCGGGGGCCGACCTCCGTGCCGAGCCCTCGCACCACGCCATGACCCCATCCGCCAAGTCTGCCGCTCCCTGGACGAAGAACACCGTGCCCTGCTCGAGATGCTGAGCCGCGTCGAGCAGGCGCTGGTGCGCGGCACCGCCGCCGACCTGGCCCGGCTCGTGGGGCCGCTGCAGCATCACCTGGAACACGAGGTCGGCCGCCACTTCGACTTCGAGGAGCAGCAGCTGTTTCCGCTCATGGCCGACGCCGGCGACGGCGACATGGCCGCCCTGTTGACCGAGGAGCACGGCCACATCCGCGCCGTGGTCGCCGAGCTGGCGCCGCTGGCGCGGGCCGCGACGGCCGACGCGCTGGCTCCGCCCGCCGCGACGCTGCTCAAGCAGCTGCTGCTGGAACTGCTGGAGCGCCAGGTGTCGCACATCCAGAAGGAAACCATGGCCTTGCTGCCGCTGCTCGACGACCTGCTCGACGAAGAAACCGACCGCCGGCTCGCCTTCGAGTACGCTGCGGGCTGAACCCCGGGACCGATCAAGGAGTCAACGCCATGAGCCCTGCCGCCGCCGAAACCGTCGCCGAAATCACTTTGCGCCCGCTGGCCGCCAGCGACGTGCAGGCCGTGGTGGCCATCGACGCTGCCAGCGAGGGCCGCACGCGGCACGACTATTTCGAGCGCCGGCTGGCCGCGGCGCGCCGCGAACCCGCCCTGCACGCGCAGTTCGCGGCCGACGACGGCCAGGGCCTGGCCGGCTTCATCCTGGCGCGTGTGCTGGTCGGCGAATTCGGCCTCAGCCAGCCCGCGCTGCGGCTGGAAGCGGTGGGCGTGCGCGCCGACCGCCGCCATGCCGGTGTCGGCCAGCGCCTGTTCGACGCGCTCGAGTCCTGGGCGCGACGCCACGGCATGGTCGAGACACGCACCGCGGCCAGCTGGCGCAACACGGCCATGCTGTCGTGGTTCGACACCCTCGGCTTCGAACTCGCCGCCGACCAGATCGTCGAAAGCGCCGTGGACGGCGGTGCCGAGCGCGCCGAGGGCCTGGGCGGCGAGGCCGGCACCGACGCCGCCCTGACGCTCGATTTCGGCCAGGCCGGGCACGAGATCGATTACGGCCGCCCCGAGTCGAACGACCACGAACGGCTGGCGCGCGACCGCGCCGACGTGCGTTCCATGACGCCGGCCGACCTGGACGCCATCGCGCGCATCGACCGCGGCATCACCGGCCGCCAGCGCCACGACTACATCGCCGCCCGGCTGGGCGAAGCGCTGGCCAACGGCGGCGTGCGTGTCTCGCTCACCGCGCGCTGCGACGACGCCATCGTCGGCTACCTGATGGCGCGCGCCGATATCGGCGACTTCGGCCGCCCCGAGCCGGTGGCGGTGATCGACACCCTGGGCGTGGACCCCGACTATGCGCATCGCGGCATCGGCCGCGCGCTGCTGTCGCAACTCTTCGCCAACCTGGGCGCACTGTGCGTGGAGCGCGTCGAGACCGTGGTGGCGCAGCGCGACCTGGCGCTGCTGGGCTTCCTGTACGCCGCGGGCTTCGTGCCTTCGCAACGCCTGCCCTTCGTGCACCGCCTGGAGGCCCGGGCGTGAACCTGCCCGACGAAGACGCGGTGCGCGAAGCGCTGCGCAGCGTGGTCGACCCCGAGGCCGGCATGAATATCGTCGAGCTCGGCCTCGTCTACGGCGTCGACGTCTCCGACGCCGGCGTGCACGTGCAGATGACGATGACCAGCGCCGCCTGCCCGATGGCCGAGATGATCGTCGACGACG
>CAVQWK010000007.1:0-39817 GCA_963717575.1 uncultured beta proteobacterium
TCAACCATGGTTCCAAGCGCGTCGTCGTCGGCGCGCACTACGGCCTGCGCGACTGGCTCAGCCAGCGCGTCACGGCGGTGCTGATGGCCCTGTTCACGGTGGTGCTGCTGGTGCAGGTGCTGATGCCCGGCCCGATGGGCTACGACAAGTGGGCCGGCATCTTCGCCGCGCAGTGGATGAAGGTGCTGACCTTCGTCGTCTTCGTCGCGCTGGCCTGGCACGCCTGGGTCGGCATGCGCGACATCTGGATGGATTACGTCAAGCCCGTCGGCACGCGGCTGGTGCTGCAGGTGGCCACGCTGGTCTGGCTGGTGGGCTGCACCGGCTGGGCGGTGCAGGTGCTCTGGCGTCTGTAAACAGGGTCACATTCACATGGCACTCGGAACGCTTCCCCGCCGCAAGTTCGACGTCGTCATCGTCGGCGCCGGCGGCTCCGGCATGCAGGCTTCGCTGCGCCTGGCGCAGGCCGGCCTCAACGTGGCGGTGCTGTCCAAGGTCTTCCCCACGCGCTCGCACACGGTGGCCGCGCAGGGCGGCATCGGCGCCAGCCTGGGCAACATGTCCGAGGACAACTGGCACTACCACTTCTACGACACCATCAAGGGCTCGCGACTGGCTCGGCGACCAGGACGCCATCGAGTTCATGTGCCGCGAGGCGCCGAAGGTGGTGTACGAGCTCGAGCACTTCGGCATGCCCTTCGACCGCAACCCCGACGGCACGATCTACCAGCGCCCCTTCGGCGGCCACACCGCGAACTACGGCGAGAAGCCGGTGCAGCGCGCCTGCGCCGCGGCCGACCGCACCGGCCACGCCATGCTGCACACGCTGTACCAGCAGAACGTCAAGGCGCGCACCAACTTCTTCGTCGAGTGGATGGCGCTGGACCTCATCCGCAACGCCCAGGGCGACGTGCTCGGCGTGGTCGCGCTGGAGATGGAGACCGGCGACGTGCACATCCTCGAGGCCAAGACCACGCTGCTGGCCACCGGCGGCGCCGGCCGCATCTACGCCGCCAGCACCAACGCCTTCATCAACACCGGCGACGGCCTGGGCATGGCGGCACGCGCCGGCATCCCGCTGGAGGACATGGAGTTCTGGCAGTTCCACCCCACCGGCGTGGCCGGCGCCGGCGTGCTGCTGACCGAAGGCTGCCGCGGCGAGGGCGCGATCCTGCGCAACAGCGACGGCGAGCGCTTCATGGAGCGCTACGCGCCGACGCTGAAGGACCTGGCGCCGCGCGACTTCGTCAGCCGCTGCATGGACCAGGAGATCAAGGAAGGGCGCGGCTGCGGTCCGAACAAGGACTACGTCGTGCTCGACATGACGCACCTGGGCGTCGAGACGATCATGAAGCGCCTGCCGTCGATCTTCGAGATCGGGCACAACTTCGCCAACGTCGACATCACCAAGGAGCCGATCCCGGTGGTGCCGACCATCCACTACCAGATGGGCGGCATCCCGACCAACATCCACGGCCAGGTGGTGGTGCCGAAGAACGGCAACCCGAACGCGGTCGTCAACGGCCTGTACGCCGTGGGCGAATGCGCCTGCGTCAGCGTGCACGGCGCCAACCGCCTGGGCACCAATTCGCTGCTCGACCTGCTGGTCTTCGGCCGCGCCGCCGGCCTGCACATCGTGCAGACGGTGGCCGGGCAGAAGGAACACCAGCCGCTGCCGGCCGACGCCGCCGACGCGCCGCTGGCGCGCCTGGCGCGGCTGGACGCCAGCACCTCGGGCGAATACGCGCAGGACGTCGCCGGCGACATCCGCAACACCATGCAGGCGCACGCCGCGGTCTTCCGCACCCAGGAGCTGCTGACCGCCGGCACGGTGAAGATCGCCGCCATGCGCGAGCGCGTCGAGAACATCGCGCTCAAGGACAAGAGCAAGGTCTTCAACACCGCGCGCATCGAGGCGCTGGAGGTCGAGAACCTGATGGAGGTGGCGCAGGCCACCATCGAGTCGGCCGCGGCGCGCCGCGAGTGCCGCGGCGCCCACACCGTCAAGGACTACGAGCGGCTGGCCGACGACCCGCAGTTCCCGCTCGGCCGCAACGACGCCGAGTGGATGAAGCACACGCTGTGGTTCAAGGACGGCAACCGGCTCGACTACAAGCCGGTGCAGCTCAAGCCGCTGACGGTGGAATCGGTGCCGCCCAAGGTGCGGACCTTCTAGCAGCCCGAAGAGCATTAGGCGACCCCCATGACGCTGCGCACCTTCCAGATCTACCGCTACGACCCCGACAGCGACGACAAGCCGCGCATGCAGACGCTGCAGGTCGAGCTCGACGGCAGCGAGCGCATGCTGCTCGACGCGCTGATGAAGCTCAAGGCGGTGGACCCCACCTTGAGCTTCCGCCGCAGCTGCCGCGAAGGCGTGTGCGGCTCGGACGCGATGAACATCAACGGCAAGAACGGCCTGGCCTGCCTGACCAACATGCGCACGCTGCCGGGCACCATCGTGCTCAAGCCGCTGCCCGGGCTGCCGGTGATCCGCGACCTGATCGTCGACATGACGCTGTTCTTCAAGCAGTACAACAGCATCAAGCCCTACCTCGTCAACGACACGCAGCCGCCCGAGAAGGAGCGCCTGCAGAGCCCCGAGGAGCGCGACGAGCTCAACGGCCTGTACGAGTGCATCCTGTGCGCCAGCTGCTCCACCAGCTGCCCGAGCTTCTGGTGGAACCCCGACAAGTTCGTCGGCCCGGCCGGCCTGCTGCAGGCCTACCGCTTCATCGCCGACAGCCGCGACCAGGACACCGAGGCGCGGCTGGACAACCTGGAAGACCCGTACCGGCTTTTCCGCTGCCACACGATCATGAATTGCGTGGATGTTTGTCCTAAAGCATTGAACCCGACGAAAGCGATCGGCAAGATCAAGGAAATGATGGTTCGCCGCGCGGTTTGAACGTTCATGATGACGCGGCTCGACGAACGCTCCCTGAGCAAGCTCAGGTGGCGCTGCCGCCGCGGGCCTGCTGGAGAACGACCTGTTCATCGAGCGCTTTTTCCGCCACCACGAGGAGACGATCACGACAAGGCAGGCCGCGGGGCTGCAGGCCCTGATGGACCTGGCCGACAACGACCTGCTGGACCTGCTGCTTGGCCGCAAGGAGCCGCAAGGCGAGGTCGACACCCCTGAAGTGCGCGAAGTGCTGGCCCTGATGAGAACGACGCCTGCGGGTGCAGGCGGCGACCGGCCCCTGAAACCGAACTGAAGAAAGGCCCCGTGTCATGACCCCCTCCGACGTGAAAGCCACCCTGTCGTTCTCCGATGGCAGCCCGAGCATGGACCTGCCGATCTACAAGGGATCGGTCGGCCCGGATGTGATCGACATCCGCAAGCTCTACGGGCAGACGGGCAAGTTCACCTACGACCCGGGCTTCCTGTCCACCGCGGCGTGCCAGTCGGCCATCACCTACATCGACGGCGACAAGGGCGAACTGCTGTACCGCGGCTACCCGATCGAGCAGCTGGCCACGAAGTGCGACTTCCTCGACACCTGCCACCTGCTGCTGTACGGGGAACTGCCCAACGAGACGCAGCAGCGGGACTTCCACAAGCTCGTCACCAACCACACGATGGTCAACGAGCAGATGCAGTTCTTCCTGCGCGGCTTCCGCCGCGACGCGCACCCGATGGCGGTGATGACCGGCCTGGTGGGCGCGCTGTCGGCCTTCTATCACGACAGCACCGACATCAACAACCCGCGCCACCGCGAGATCGCTGCCATCCGTCTGATCGCGAAGATGCCGACGCTGGTGGCCATGGCCTACAAGTACGGCATCGGCCAGCCCTACATCTACCCGAAGAACGATCTCTCGTACTCGGCCAATTTCATGCGCATGATGTTCGCCACGCCGTGCGAGGATTACGAGCCCAACGACGTGCTGGTGCGCGCCATCGACCGCATCTTCATCCTGCACGCCGACCACGAGCAGAACGCCAGCACCTCCACGGTGCGGCTGTGCGGCAGCTCGGGCACCAACCCGTTCGCGGCCATCGCCGCCGGCGTGGCCTGCCTGTGGGGCCCGGCGCACGGCGGTGCCAACGAGGCGGCACTGAACATGCTGAAGGACATCCAGACGCAACGGCGGCGTCGAGAAGATCGGCGAGTTCATCAAGCAGGTCAAGGACAAGAACTCCAATGTCAAGCTGATGGGCTTCGGCCACCGCGTCTACAAGAACTACGACCCGCGCGCCAAGCTCATGCGCGAGACCTGCCACGAGGTGCTGGAGGCCACTGGGCCTGCACGACGACCCGCTGTTCAAGCTGGCGATGGCGCTGGAGAAGATCGCGCTGGAGGACGACTACTTCGTCTCGCGCAAGCTGTACCCGAACGTCGACTTCTACTCGGGCATCGTGCAGCGCGCCATCGGCATCCCGGTGAGCCTGTTCACGGCGATCTTCGCGCTGGCGCGCACGGTGGGCTGGATCGCGCAGCTCAACGAGATGATCGGCGACCCCGAATACAAGATCGGCCGCCCGCGCCAGCTGTTCGTGGGTTCGGCGCACCGCGACGTCAAGCCGATCTCGGCACGTTGAGGCCATGCCCGGCGCCCTGGGCGCCGGGATCGGCAGCGGTTGACATGCGTGCCGCATGTCAACCGTTGGCATTCGCGCAACGTTGTCGCAGTGCGGGGCTTCACGGTGGAGAGGCGCTAAGTTAATATGCGACTTGAACCGAGCATCGAATGCGGAGCTTCGGCATTTCGGCATGGCCCAAGCGGGTTTATTTCATCCAAGAGGACACAATCATGAAGACATCACTCACCTCCCTGGCCGTGGCGGTTCTTGCCTTGGTCGGTGCATCGTCGGTATTTGCGCAGGCGGCTTCGTCGCCCACTCGCGAACAGGTCAAGAAGGAAGCTGCGGCCGCCAACAAGGCGACCCAGGGCAAGGTTCCTGAAGGCCAGGATACGGCCGTGCCGAAGAAGCCCGTGCAGACGACCAAGCCCCGTGCCGACGTGAAGGCGGAAACCGCTGCCGCCACCAAGAAGACTCAGGGGAGTGTACCGACGACCGAAGGCGTCAAGCCGGCCAAGCCCGCACCGTCGACCGTGTCCCGTCCCGAAGTGAAGGCGGAAGCCGCTTCTGCCGTCAAGGCCGGCACCACGCCGTCGGGCCAGATGTCTGCGCCGCAGAAGGTCGACGAAGGCGCGGCCAAGAAGAAGTAAGGTCGTTTCCGACCGGCCCGGCAAGAACGCTGGGCCCAGAGGCCGGCACCCATACCGATGGGTGGCCGGCCTCTTCGTTGTTTCAGGGCAACGATCTCGCGGTGAACCGGAGCCGGCCTTCAGGTCGCTGACTCTGCGTTGCCGCCTCCAGGCCGTTGCGGAAGTGCTCCAGCATGCGGGCCGTGGCCAGCGTGCGCTGCCGCGGGCACGCAGCGCCGCCATCAGCGCGCGGTGCTCGGCCAGCGACTCGGCCAGCCGCCCCTGCTCAGCAGCGAGTGGTGGCGGTTGAGCTTCATGACCTTGCGCAGGTCGGCCACGATCTGGCTGCGCCAGCGGTTGCCGGCGATCTGCAGCAGGGCGATGTGGAAGGCCTCGTTGGCGGCGAAGAAGGCCTCGCGCTGGCGCACCAGCTTCTCCAGCTTGTCGTGCAGCGCCTGCAGCTGCGTCGAGCTCGGCATCGCCGGCGTGCTCGGCCACGTCGCCGGCGGCGTCGCTCTCCAGCAGCGCCAGCAGGTGGTAGACCTGCGCCACGTCGTCGCGCGACATCTCGGTGACGTAGGCGCCGCGCCGCACCTTCATCGTCACCAGGCCTTCGACCGCCAGCACCTTCAGCGCCTCGCGCAGCGGCGTGCGGCTGATGCCGAACTCGGCCGCGAGCTTCATCTCGTCGATCCAGCTGCCGGGCTCGAGCTGGCGCGCGTAGATCTGCTGGCGCAGGCGCTCGGCCACGTCCTGGTAGAGGGCGCGGGGCGACAGCGGGCGTGGGGGTGTCGAGCGGCGGCCACGGGCGCTGGCGGGAGCGAGTGTCGTCAGCTGGTCGTGGGCATTCTGAATTCATAATTATGCATAATCCAGCGTCGCCGACCATCGGCCCTGAGCCGCCGGAAGGGCCTATAACCGCCACTCGCGCCGATGCGGCCCAGGAGACCCGTCATGAACAGCGCCCCACCCGAATTCGCCCCCGCCACGCTGGAGCAGTGGGCCCGTGCCGCCGCCAAGTCCGCGCCCGGCGGCGACGTCGGCGGCGCTGGACTGGGTCACGCCCGAGGGCATGCGCGTCAAGCCGCTGTACACCGCGGCCGACACCGCGGCGCTGCCGCACGCCGACACGCTGCCCGGCTTCGAGCCCTTCGTGCGCGGCCCGCAGGCCACGATGTACGCGGTGCGGCCGTGGACCATCCGCCAGTACGCGGGCTTCTCCACCGCCGAGGAGAGCAACGCCTTCTACCGCCAGGCGCTGGCCGCCGGCGGGCAGGGCGTGAGCGTGGCCTTCGACCTGGCCACCCACCGCGGCTACGACAGCGACCACCCGCGCGTCACCGGCGACGTCGGCAAGGCCGGCGTGGCCATCGACAGCGTCGAGGACATGAAGATCCTGTTCGACGGCATCCCGCTCGACAAGGTGAGCGTGAGCATGACGATGAACGGCGCCGTGCTGCCGGTGCTGGCCGGCTACGTGGTGGCGGCCGAGGAGCAGGGCGTGCCGCAGGACCAGCTGAGCGGGACCATCCAGAACGACATCCTCAAGGAGTTCATGGTCCGCAACACCTACATCTACCCGCCCGAGCCGAGCATGCGCATCGTCGGCGACATCATCGAGTACACGGCGCAGCAGCATGCCGAAGTTCAACTCGATCAGCATCAGCGGCTACCACATGCAGGAGGCCGGCGCGAACCAGGCGCTGGAACTGGCCTTCACGCTGGCCGACGGCCAGGAGTACGTGAAGACCGCGATGGCCAAGGGCCTGGACGTCGACGACTTCGCCGGGCGCCTGAGCTTCTTCTGGGCGATCGGGATGAACTTCTATCTCGAGATCGCCAAGATGCGCGCGGCGCGGCTGCTGTGGGCGCGCATCATGAAGGGCTTCGGCGCCAAGAACCCGAAGAGCCTGATGCTGCGCACGCACTGCCAGACCAGCGGCTGGAGCCTGACCGAGCAGGACCCGTACAACAACATCGTGCGCACCACCATCGAGGCCATGGCGGCGGTGTTCGGCGGCACGCAGAGCCTGCACACCAACAGCTTCGACGAGGCGATCGCGCTGCCCACCGAATTCAGCGCCCGCATCGCGCGCAACACGCAGCTCATCATCCAGGAAGAGACGCACATCACGAACGTCGTCGACCCCTGGGCCGGCAGCTACATGATGGAGACGCTGACGCAGCAGATGGCCGACAGCGCCTGGGCCATCATCGAGGAAGTGCAGGCCATGGGCGGCATGACCAAGGCGGTGGACATCGGGCTGGGCCAAGCTGAAGATCGAGGCCAGCGCGGCCGAGAAGCAGGCGCGCATCGACAGCGGGCGCGACGTCATCGTCGGCGTCAACAAGTACAAGCTGGCCACGCAGGACGCGGTCGCAGTCGCGCGAGGTCGACAACGTCAAGGTGCGCGAGGGGCAGATCGCGCGGTCTGGCGCAGATCCGCGCCACGCGCGACGGCGCGGCCGTGCAGGCGGCGCTGGACGCGCTGACCGACGCGGCGCGCACCGGCAAGGGCAACCTGCTGGCGCTGAGCATCGCCGCCATCCGCCTGCGCGCCACGGTGGGCGAGGTCAGCGACGCGCTGGAGCAGGTCTTCGGGCGCCACCGCGCCGACATCCAGAAGGTGACCGGTGTGTACGCAGCCGCCTACGACAGCGCCGAGGGCTGGGACCAGCTCAAGGCCGAGATCGCCGCCTTCGGCGACGAGCACGGGCCGCCGCCCGCGCGTGATGATCGCCAAGCTCGGCCAGGACGGCCACGACCGCGGCGCCAAGGTGGTGGCCACGGCCTTCGCCGACCTCGGCTTCGACGTCGACATCGGCCCGCTGTTCCAGACCCCCGAGGAGTGCGCGCGCCAGGCGATCGAGAACGACGTCCACGCGGTGGGCGTGAGCACGCTGGCCGCCGGCCACAAGACGCTGGTGCCGGCGATCATCGAGGCGCTGAAGCAGCAGGGCGCCGACGACATCATCGTCTTCGTCGGCGGCGTGGTGCCGCAGCAGGACTACGACTTCCTGTACGACGCCGGCGTGAAGGGCATCTACGGCCCGGGCACGCCGATCCCGGTGAGCGCCAAGGACGTGCTCGAGCAGATCAGGGCGGCACAGGCGCTGAGCAGGCCCGATGCTGCAAGCCGCCGACCAGGTGCTGATGTCGCTGCTTGCGCGGGCCCGCCGGGCCCGGCGCAGCGCCGCTGCGCTGGCCAAGGCCATCACGCTGCTCGAGTCCACGCGCGCCGACCACCGCGCGCGCGCCGACGAATTGCTGAACGCGCTGCTGCCGCACAGCGGCCGCTCGCTTGCGGCTGGGCATCAGCGGCGTGCCGGGCGTGGGCAAGAGCACCTTCATCGAGGCGCTGGGCCTGTTCCTGATCGAGCGCGGCCACCGCGTCGCGGTGCTGGCGGTGGACCCGTCGTCCAGCGTCAGCGGCGGCTCGATCCTGGGCGACAAGACGCGCATGGAGCGGCTGTCGGTCGACGAGCGCGCCTTCATCCGCCCCAGCCCGGCCAGCGGCACGCTGGGCGGCGTGGCCGAGAAGACGCGCGAGTCGCATGCTGGTGTGCGAGGCCGCCGGCTACGACGTCGTCATCGTCGAGACGGTGGGCGTGGGCCAGAGCGAGACCGCGGTCGCCGGCATGACCGACATGTTCGTGCTGATGCAGCTGCCCAACGCCGGCGACGACCTGCAGGCCATCAAGAAGGGCGTGATGGAGCTCGCCGACCTGGTGCGTCATCAACAAGGCCGACCTCGACGAAGCCGCCGCGACGCGCGCGCGGGCGCAGATCACGAGCGCGCTGCGGCTGTTCGGGCTGCACGGCCATCCCGACCACGCGCACCACGACACGCAGCAGTGGCAGCCGCAGGTGCTGCAGCTCAGCGCGCTCAAGGGCGCCGGCCTGGCCGAGTTCTGGCAGGCCGTGACGCGCTTCCGCGAACTGCAGGCCGCCGGCGGCCGCCTGCTGCAGCGCCGCCACGCGCAGGACCAGGCCTGGATGTGGGAGCGCATCGAAGCCGGCCTGCGCCAGCGCTTCCGCCAGCACCCGGCGGTGCGCGCCGCGCTGCCGTCGATCACCGAAGACGTGCGAGCCGGCCGCCTGGCCGCTTCCGTGGCGGCACGCCGCCTGCTCGATCTGGATCATTGAAAGACCGAACGAGGACACCGCTCATGCACGACATCATCGAACAGCTCGAACACAAGCGCGCCGCGGCGCGACTGGGCGGCGGCAGCAAGCGCATCGACGCCCAGCACGCCAAGGGCAAGCTCACCGCGCGCGAGCGCATCGAACTGCTGCTCGACCAGGGCACCTTCGAGGAATGGGACATGTTCGTCGAGCACCGCTGCGCCGACTTCGGCATGGCCGACAACAAGATCCCGGGCGACGGCGTCGTCACCGGCTACGGCATGATCAACGGCCGCCTGGTCTTCGTCTTCAGCCAGGACTTCACCGTCTTCGGCGGCGCGCTCAGCGAAGCGCACGCCGAGAAGATCTGCAAGGTGATGGACCAGGCGATGAAGGTCGGCGCGCCGGTGATCGGCCTCAACGACAGCGGCGGCGCGCGCATCCAGGAAGGCGTGGCCTCGCTCGGCGGCTATGCCGAGGTCTTCCAGCGCAACGTCATGGCCAGCGGCGTGGTGCCGCAGATCAGCCTGATCATGGGCCCCTGCGCCGGCGGCGCCGTCTACTCGCCGGCCATGACCGACTTCATCTTCATGGTCAAGGACAGCTCCTACATGTTCGTCACCGGCCCCGAGGTCGTGAAGACGGTGACGCACGAGGAAGTGACGGCCGAGGAACTGGGCGGCGCCACCACGCACACCACGCGCAGCGGCGTGGCCGACCTGGCTTTCGAGAACGACGTCGAAGCGCTGCTGATGCTGCGCCGCTTCTTCAACTACCTGCCGCTGAACAACCGCGAGAAGCCGCCGGTGCGGCCCGGCGGCGACCCGCCGAACGGCTGGACCATGTCGCTGGACACGCTGGTGCCCGACAACCCGAACAAGCCCTACGACATGAAGGAGCTGATCCTCAAGGTGGTCGACGACGGCGACTTCTTCGAGCTGCAGCCCGAGCACGCGCAAGAACATCGTCATCGGCTTCGCGCGGCTGGACGGGCAGAGCGTGGGCATCGTGGCCAACAACCCGCAGGTGCTGGCCGGCTGCCTGGACATCAAGAGCAGCATCAAGGCGGCGCGCTTCGTGCGCTTCTGCGACGCCTTCAACATCCCGGTCGTGACCTTCGTCGACGTGCCGGGCTTCATGCCGGGCACGGCGCAGGAGTACGGCGGCATCATCAAGCACGGCGCCAAGCTGCTCTACGCCTACGCCGAGTGCACGGTGCCCAAGGTGACGGTGATCACGCGCAAGGCCTACGGCGGCGCCTACGACGTGATGAGCAGCAAGCACCTGCGCGGCGACGTCAACTTCGCCTGGCCCAACGCCGAGATCGCGGTGATGGGCGCCAAGGGCGCGGTGGAGATCATCTTCCGCGAGGACAAGGGCGACCCGGCCAAGCTGGCCGGCGCGCGAGGCCGAATACAAGGCGCGCTTCGCCAACCCCTTCGTGGCCGGCGCGCGCGGCTACATCGACGACGTGATCCAGCCGCACGAGACGCGCAAGCGCATCTGCCGCACGCTGGCGATGCTGAAGGACAAGAAGCTCGAGAACCCGTGGCGCAAGCACGGGAACATCCCGCTGTGAGCGGCCGGCAGACCATGTTCAAGAAGATCCTGATTGCCAACCGCGGCGAGATCGCCTGCCGCGTCATCAAGACGGCGACGCAAGATGGGCATCGCCACGGTGGCCGTCTATTCCGAAGCCGACCGCGACGCGCGCCATGTCGGGCTGGCCGACGAAGCCGTCTTCATCGGCCCGGCGCCCAGCCGCGAGAGCTACCTCGTCGCCGACAAGATCATCCGGGCCTGCAAGGACACGGGCGCCGAGGCCGTGCACCCGGGCTACGGCTTCCTGTCCGAGAACGAGGGCTTCGCGCGCCGCGTCGAGGAGGAGGGCATCGTCTTCATCGGCCCCAAGCACTACAGCATCGCGGCCATGGGCGACAAGATCGCGTCCAAGAAGCTGGCGCTGGAGGCCAAGGTCAACACCATCCCGGGCTGGAACGCGGCCATCGACAACGCCGGAGCAGGCGGTGCAGATCGCGCGCGACATCGGCTACCCGGTGATGATCAAGGCCAGCGCCGGCGGCGGCGGCAAGGGCCTGCGCGTGGCCTGCAACGACAAGGACGCGCACGAGGGCTTCACGCTCCTGCCGCAACGAGGCGAGGAGCAGCTTCGGCGACGACCGCGTCTTCATCGAGAAGTACGTCGAGGAGCCGCGCCACATCGAGATCCAGGTGCTCGGCGACGCGCACGGCAACGTCGTCTACCTGCAACGAGCGCGAGTGCAGCATCCAGCGCCGCCACCAGAAGGTGATCGAGGAAGCGCCGTCGCCGTTCATCAGCGACGCCACGCGCCGCGCCATGGGCGAGCAGGCGGTGCAGCTGGCCAAGGCCGTGAAGTACCAGAGCGCGGGCACGGTGGAGTTCGTCGTCGGCAAGGACCAGAGCTTCTACTTCCTGGAGATGAACACCCGGCTGCAGGTCGAGCACCCGGTCACCGAGAGCATCACCGGCATCGACCTCGTGGAGCAGATGCTGCGCGTGGCCGCCGGCGAGCCGCTGCCGTTCCGGCAGCAGGACATCCCGCGCCACCGGCTGGGCCATCGAGTGCCGCATCAACGCCGAGGACCCGTTCCGCGGCTTCCTGCCCTCCACCGGCCGGCTGGTGCGCTACCAGCCGCCGCCGCAGACCATGGAAGCCGCGGCACCCGTGCCGCATGGCGGCGGCGTGCGCGTGGACACCGGCGTCTACGAAGGCGGCGAGATCCCGATGTACTACGACTCGATGATCGCCAAGCTCATCGTGCACGGCCTCGACCGCGACGACGCGATCACGAAGATGCGCGAGGCGCTCAACGGCTTCGTGATCCGCGGCGTGTCCAGCAACATCCCGTTCCAGGCCGCGCTGCTGGCGCACCCGAAGTTCGTCGCCGGCGACTTCAACACCGGCTTCATCGCCGAGCACTACGGCCGCGGCTTCCGCGCCGAGGACGTGCCGCACGACGACCCCGACTTCCTGGTCGCGCTGGCGGCGGTGGTCTACCGGCGCTACCGCGAGCGCGCCGTCGGCATCAGCGGCCAGCTCGCCGGGCACGGTGCGGTGATCGGCAGCGAATTCGTCGTCGTCGTCAAGGGCGAGGCGGGCGAGCACCGCCACGTGCCGGTGACGATCAAGGTCGACGGCGCCACCACGGTCATGGTCGACGGCACCTCCGTATCGCCGTTGCCATCGACTGGGCCTACGGCCGCATCCGTGCCACCGGCACCTGCAACGGGCGCCCGTTCACCGCGCAGGTGGAGCGTGAAGGCATGTGGTACCGCGTGGCCCACAACGGCCGCCGCATCGACGCCCAGGTGATGAGCGCGCGCGCCGCCGAGCTGCTGCGCGTGATGCCCTTCAAGGCGCCGGCCGACATGAGCAAGTTCCTGCTCTCGCCGATGCCGGGGCTGCTGGTGGACATCGCCGTGCAGCCGGGGCAGGCGGTGCAGGCCGGCGAGCGCCTGGCCGTGATCGAGGCCATGAAGATGGAGAACATCCTCACCGCGACGCAGGACGGCACGGTGCGCGAACTGCTGGCCAGCAAGGGCGAGAGCCTGGCCGTCGATCAGCCCATCCTGAGCTTCGCCTGATGGACAAGCCCTTCCGCATCCTCGGCATCCAGCAGATCGCCATCGGCGGGCCCGACAAGCAGCGGCTCAGGTCGCTGTGGGTCGACATGCTGGGCCTCGCGGTGAAGAGCACTTTCGTCAGCGAGCGCGAGAACGTCGACGAGGACATCTGCGCGCTGGGGCAGGGCGTGCACGCGGTGGAGGTCGACCTGATGCAGCCGCTGGACCCCGACAAGAAGCCTGCCGTGCACGCCACGCCGCTGAACCACGTCGGCCTGTGGGTCGACGACCTGCCGCAGGCCGTCGAGTGGATGGCGGCGCACGGCGTGCGCTTCGCTCCCGGCGGCATCCGCAAGGGCGCGGCGGGCCACGACATCTGCTTCATCCACCCCAAGGGCAACGAGGAGTTCCCGCTCGGCGGCGAAGGCGTGCTGATCGAACTGGTGCAGGCGCCGGCCGAGGTGATCGCCGCGCTGGGCTGACCGGCTGGGGTGCCCGGGCGAGGATGGCGCCCTCCAAGCGGCCTGGCCTTACCGGTTCAACGACAGAATCCACCGGTATGCTCGCGCAGCGGCTCCGCGACTTGCCGCCTCTCCTGACAGACGTCGGAGTGGCACAGTCGCTTGGCCTTCATACGGAACAGCAGGTGCAACACTCGGGTGCGCCTGGAACGCGTCAAAACCGATCATGAGGTGCGGCCCCTTGAATCACGATCTGAACACCTCGCGGCGGGCAGTCCCCTTGTTGGGGCTGCTGCTGGCTGCGGCCTTGCCCTTTTCTGCAGCGGGGCAAGCACCGTTCCATCTCGACCGCACCGTGCTGCCCATCGCCGAGCCCAAGCGCCCGGTCTACACCGAGATCGACGCCCGCAATGTCAAGGCGCCGCCGCGCTTCGAGGTCAAGGCGCCGGCCGGGGCGCCGAACGTGGTCATCGTCCTGATCGACGACCTGGGCTTCGGCGTGCCCAGCAGCTTCGGCGGCCCGGTCGCCATGCCGACGCTGGACAAGCTGGCCCAGGGTGGCCTGCGATACAACAACTTCCACACCACGGCGCTGTGCTCGCCGACGCGCGCCGCGCTGAAGTCCGGCCGCAACCACCACACGGTGAACATGGCCTTCATCACCGAACTGGCCACGGCCTTCCCCGGCGCCACTGGCCAGATCCCCAACGCCACCGCCCCGCTGGCGGAAACCCTGCGCCTGAACGGCTATGCCACCGCTGCGTTCGGCAAGTGGCATGAAACCGCCGCGTGGGAAGCCAGCGTCGCAGGTCCGTTCGACCGCTGGCCGACCCGGCAGGGCTTCGACAAGTTCTACGGCTTTCTGGGTGGCGAGACCAACCAGTGGGCGCCCTACCTCTACGACGGCACGGCGGTCGTCGAACTGCCGGCCGACCCGAACTACCACTTCATGACCGACATGACGGAGAAGGCGCGGGCCTGGATCAAGCACCAGAAGGCGCTGACCCCCGACCGGCCGTCGTTCATCTACTTCGCGCCCGGCGCCGTGCACGCGCCGCACCACGTGCCCAAGGAGTGGATCGCCAAGTGGAAGGGCAAGTTCGACCAGGGCTGGGACGCGATCCGCGAGCAGTCTCTGGCGCGGCAGATCGCCATGGGCGTGGTGCCGCCGGGCACGAAGCTGGCGCCCAAGCCGCCGGCCCTCAAGGACTGGGACAAGCTGTCGGCCGACGAGAGGCGCCTGTTCGCGCGCCAGGCCGAGGTGTACGCGGCCTTCGTCGAGTACACCGACTACGAGATAGGCCGCATGCTGAAGGCGTTTGATGAAGTGGGCGAGGCCGACAACACGCTGGTGATCTACGTTGCCGGGGACAACGGCACCAGCGGTGAAGGCGGCCAGAACGGCATGTTCAACGAGTACACCTACTTCAACGGCGTGCAGGAGACGGTCGAGGACATGCTGAAGAAGATGGACCAATGGGGCGGCCCCGAGACCTACCCGCACATGGCGGCCGGCTGGTCGGTGGCGCTCAACAGCCCGTTCGGCTGGATGAAGCAGGTGCCGTCCGACTTCGGCGGCACGCGCAACGGCATGGTCGTGAGCTGGCCCAAGGGCATCAAGGCTAAGAACGAGATCCGCACCCAGTTCAGCCACGTGATCGACGTCGCGCCCACAGTGTTGCAGGCGATCGGCCTGCCAGAGCCCAAGAGCGTCAACGGCGTGAAGCAGATCCCGATGGCCGGCACCAGCCTGATGTATTCCTTCGAGGACGCCAAGGCCAAGGAGCGCCGCACCACGCAGTATTTCGAGATTGCCGGCAACCGCGCGATCTACCACGAAGGCTGGTTCGCGCGCACGATCCACAAGGCGCCCTGGGAGCCCAAGCCGCGACGGACGCTGCAGGACAACTCGGCCTGGCAGTTGTACGACGTGCGATCGGACTTCAGCCTGGCCGACGACCTGGCGACGAAGAACCCGAAGAAGCTGGCCGAGATGCAGAAGATCTTCCTCGCCGAAGCCGCCAAGTACGGGGTGCTGCCGATGGATGACCGCTTCTTCGAGCGCCTGGACCCGGCCGCCGTCGGCCGCCCCGACCTGATGGGCAAGCGCACCTCGATGACGCTGGCCGAGGGCATGACCGGCATGATGGAGGGCGTGTTCGTCAACGTGAAGAACCGTTCCAAGACCATCACTGCCGAGATCGACGTGCCGGCCAGCGGCGGCAACGGCACCGTCGTCGCACAGGGCGGTCGCTTCGGCGGCTGGTCGCTGTACGTCAAGGACGGCGTGCCGGCCTATGACTACAACTATCTCGGCATGCAGCAGACCTCGATCGTGTCGTCCAAGAAGCTGGCCGCCGGCAAGTCCGAACTGCGCTTCCAGTTCGACTACGACGGCGGCGGCCCGGCCAAAGGAGGCCTGGGCACGCTGTTCGTCAATGGCGAGAAGGTCGGCGAGAGCCGCATCCCGGTCACGCAACCCGGCATGTTTTCGGCAGACGAGACCGCCGACGTCGGCATCGACCTGGGCACGCCGGTGGTCGAGTCCATCGGGGCGGAGGCCAAGTCGCGCTTCACGGGCCGCATCCCGAAGGTGACCGTGCAGGTGAAGTGAGTCCGCGCCAGCGGTCGCTGCAGAACACGCTCACAAGGCAAGCTCCCGGCTAGCGAGAGCTTCCCGATTGCTGCGGTGCAGGGTTGCCCACGGCGGCGGGCGGTCGGCGCGTGGTGCCGTGCGCGGCAAGCCCGGACCCCGTCTGCGGCCATGGGTGGCGGCGCTACAGTGCCGGCATCGCAACCGCCGGGCCAAGACATGAACACCACGTCCTTTCTGGATCAGTTGCTGAAGACGGGCTCGTCTGCCCTCGACAGCGTCACCGCCGGCATGCAGCCGGGGGATGGCCGCAAATACGCCACCGGCGCGGCGGTGGGCGGCGTGCTGGGCTTGCTGCTGGGCAGCCGCGGCGGGCGCCGGCTCGGTGGCAAGGCGGTCAAGATGGGCAGCGTGGTGGCCCTGGGCGCACTGGCCTGGAAGGCGTATGGCGACTGGCAGCGGCAGAACGCTGTGGCTGCCTCAACCGGTGCCGCGACGGTCCCCGCCGCCGGCGGCTTTGCCTTGCTGTCCCCGCCGCAGGTCGAGCAGCACAGCCGTGCCATGCTCAAGGCGCTGATCGCCGCGGCCAAGGCCGACGGCCACATGGACGAGGCCGAACGTGGCCAGGTCGAAGAGGCCTTGCACCGACTGAACGCCGACGCCGAAACCCGGGCCTGGGTCGACACCGAACTGCGCCGCCCGGTGGACCCGGCCGACGTGGCCGCCGCGGCCACCGGCCCCGAGATAGCGGCCGAGATCTACCTGGCCAGCGTGCTGGTGGTTGACGACACCACCGTCATGGAGCGCGCCTACCTGGACGAACTGGCACGCCAACTCAAGCTGGCGCCGGGCCTGAAGGCAGAACTGGAAGCACGGGCGGCCGCCGCCTGAACCCGGCTGCGCCGGCGGTGTGCCGTCAGCGTGGCAGCCAGATTTGCGTCGGACCGTGATCGCGCCCCGTCGGGGCGCCATGATGGCCTCTGCGCGGGCAGGCTGGAAGCCTGTGGCGGCGCGTTGCGGGACAATCCGAGGCTTGGAGGTTGACCGCAAGATGGCCCGAACCCTGTACGACAAGCTCTGGGACGAACACGTCGTCCACACCGAAGACGACGGCACCGCCGTGCTCTACATCGACCGCCACCTGGTGCACGAGGTGACCAGCCCGCAGGCCTTCGAGGGCCTGCGGCTGGCCGGGCGCAAGGTCTGGCGCGTCAGCTCCATCGTCGCCACCGCCGACCACAACACGCCCACCACCGGCTGGGCCGACGGCTACGACGGCATCAACGACCCCATCAGCAAGCTGCAGATCACCACGCTGGACGCCAACATCAAGGCCAGCGGTGCTGCGGCGTACTTTCCGTTCCTGGACAAGCGCCAGGGCATCGTGCACGTGATCGGCCCCGAGAACGGCGCCACGCTGCCGGGCATGACGGTGGTCTGCGGCGACTCGCACACCAGCACCCACGGCGCCTTCGGCGCGCTGGCGCACGGCATCGGCACCAGCGAGGTCGAGCACGTGATGGCCACGCAGACGCTGCTGGCCAAGAAGGCCAAGAACATGCTGGTCAGGGTGGAAGGCGCACTGGGCGCCGGCGTCACCGCCAAGGACATGGTGCTGGCCATCATCGGCAGGATCGGCACCGCCGGCGGCACCGGCTACACCATCGAATTCGGCGGCTCGGCGATCCGCAGCCTGAGCATGGAAGGCCGCATGACGGTATGCAACATGGCCATCGAGGCCGGCGCTCGCGCCGGCCTGGTGGCGGTGGACGAGAAGACGATCGCCTACTGCAAGGGCCGGCCGTTCTCGCCCGAGGGGCTGGACTGGGATCAGGCCGTGGCGCACTGGCGCACGCTGCAATCCGACCCCGGCGCGAATTTCGACGCCGTGGTCGAACTCGACGCCACGCAGATCCAGCCGCAGGTGACCTGGGGCACCAGCCCCGAGATGGTGCTGCCGGTGAGCGGCCGCGTGCCCGACCCCGACAAGGAGAAGGACGCCGTCAAGCGCGGCGCCATCGAGCGCGCGCTGGCCTACATGGGGCTGGAGCCCAACAAGGCCATCACCGACATCCGCATCGACAAGGTCTTCATCGGCTCCTGCACCAACAGCCGCATCGAGGACCTGCGCGAGGCCGCCGCCGTGGTCAAGCGCAGCGGCAGCCGCGTGGCCGGCAACGTCAAGCTGGCGATGGTGGTGCCCGGCTCGGGCCTGGTGAAGGCGCAGGCCGAGGCCGAGGGCCTGCACGAGATCTTCAAGGCCGCCGGCTTCGAATGGCGCGAGCCCGGCTGCAGCATGTGCCTGGCGATGAACGCCGACCGGCTGGAGCCCGGCGAGCGCTGCGCCAGCACCAGCAACCGCAACTTCGAAGGCCGGCAGGGCGCCGGCGGCCGCACGCACCTGGTCAGCCCGGCCATGGCCGCCGCGGCAGCGCTGAACGGCCATTTCGTCGACGTGCGCCGCATCGCCTGAGGAAACCACGACCATGCAAGCCTTCACCGTGCACCAGGGCCTGGTGGCCCCGATGGACCGCGAGAACGTCGACACCGACGCCATCATCCCCAAGCAGTTCCTGAAGTCGATCGCGCGCACGCGGCTTCGGCCCCAACCTGTTCGACGAGTGGCGCTACCTCGACCCGGGCGAGCCGGGCAGGACCCGGCCAGCCGCAAGCCCAACCCCGACTTCGTGCTCAACCAGCCGCGCTACCAGGGCGCCAGCGTGCTGCTGGCGCGCAGAACTTCGGCTGCGGCTCCAGCCGCGAGCACGCGCCCTGGGCGCTGGACCAGTACGGCTTTCGCGCCATCATCGCGCCGAGCTTCGCCGACATCTTCTTCAACAACTGCTTCAAGAACGGCCTGCTGCCCATCGTGCTGCCCGAGGCGCAGGTGGCCAGGCTGTTCGACGAGGTCGCGGCCTTCCCCGGCTACAGCTGACGATGGACCTGCCGCGCCAGGTGGTCGTCAAGCCCGACGGCAGCCGAAATGCCGTTCGAGGTGCAGGCCGTTCCGCAAGTACTGCCTGGTCAACGGCTTCGACGACATCGGCCTGACGCTGCGCCATGCCGACAAGATCAAGGCCTTCGAGGCCGAGCGCCTGGCGCAAGATGCCCTGGCTCGCGCCACCGACGCAGCTGACGGCTGCAGCCGTCCATCGAGACAAGCATCAGACATGAAGATCGCCGTCCTGCCGGGTGACGGCATCGGCACCGAAATCGTGGCCGAGGCCGTCAAGGTGCTGAACGTGCTCGACCTGAAGTTCGAGATGGAGACCGCGCTGGTCGGCGGCGCCGCCTACGAGGCCCACGGCCACCCGCTGCCCGAGTCCACGCTGAACCTGGCCCAGGCGGCCGACGCCATCCTGTTCGGCGCCGTGGGCGACTGGAAGTACGACAAGCTCGAGCGCGCGCTGCGCCCCGAGCAGGCCATCCTGGGCCTGCGCAAGCACCTGGGCCTGTTCGCCAACTTCCGCCCGGCGCATCTGCTACGAGCAGCTCACGCATGCGTCCAGCCTCAAGCCCGAACTGGTGGCGGGCCTGGACATCCTGATCATCCGCGAGCTGACCGGCGACATCTACTTCGGCCAGCCGCGCGGCCGCCGCGTCGCGATCGACGGCCACTTCCCCGGCGCCGAGGAAGCCTTCGACACCATGCGCTACAGCCGCCCGAGATCGAGCGCATCGCCCACGTGGCCTTCCAGGCCGCGCGCAAGCGCAGCAGGAAGGTCACCAGCGTCGACAAGGCCAACGTGCTCGAGACCTTCCAGTTCTGGAAGGACGTGGTCACCGAGGTGCACGCCGCAGTACCCGGACGTCGAGCTGCGAGCACATGTACGTGGACAACGCCGCCATGCAGCTGGTCAAGGCGCCCAAGGCCTTCGACGTGGTCGTCACCGGCAACATGTTCGGCGACATCCTGTCCGACGAGGCCGCCATGCTGACGGGCTCGATCGGCATGCTGCCTTCGGCCTCGCTGGACAAGGCCAACAAGGGCCTGTACGAGCCCAGCCACGGCAGCGCGCCCGACATCGCCGGCAAGGGCGTGGCCAACCCGCTGGCTACAATCCTGTCCGCTGCCATGATGCTTCGCTACTCGCTCCAACCAGCCCGCCGCCGCCGACCGCATCGAGTCGGCCGTGAAGGCCGTGCTGTCCGCCGGCCTGCGCACGGCGGACATCTGGAGCGAAGGCACGAAGAAGGTGGGCACGCGCGAGATGGGTGATGCGGTCGTGGCCGCGGTCATGGGCGGTTCCGCCGGCAAAACCATCACCACCCAGGGCTGAGCCCTCGGATCGTCTCGCCCCACTCCTGGACCCCGGCGAAACGAGCCGGGGCACACCAGGGGTCCGAATCAACGGAAAGGCGAAACTCAAATGGCACTCGTAGGACTGGTTGGCTGGCGCGGCATGGTGGGCTCCGTGCTGATGGATCGCATGCGCGCCGAGGGCGACTTCGCGCTCATCGAGCCGATGTTCTTCTCCACCAGCAATGCCGGCGGCCCACTGCCGGCTGCGATCGCAGACCTGGCCAAGAACGAAACCCGGCTGCAGGACGCGTAACGACATCGCCGCCCTCAAGCGCTGCGACATCGTCATCACCTGCCAGGGCGGCGAGTACACCAAGGCCGTCTACCCGAAGTTGCGCGCTGCCGGCTGGAAGGGCTACTGGATCGATGCCGCCAAGACCCTGCGCATGAACGACGACGCGGTCATCATCCTCGACCCGGTCAACATGCCCGTGATCGAAGGCCGCGCTGGCCAAGGGCGGCAAGGACTACATCGGCGGCAATTGCACCGTGAGTTGCATGCTGATGGGCGTGGGCGCGCTGTTCAAGGCCGATCTGGTCGAATGGATGACGGCCACGACCTACCAGGCCGCCAGCGGCGGCGGCGCCCAGCACATGCGCGAGTTGCTGACGCAGTACGGCACGCTGAACGCAGCCGTGCGGCCGCTGCTGGACGACCCGGCCAGCGCCATCCTGGAGATCGACCGCCAGGTCGCCGCCACGCAGCGTGGCCTGACGTGCCGAGGAAACCAGGAATTTCATGGTGCCGCTGGGGGGCAGCCTGATCCCCTGGATCGACAGCGATCGCGGCGACGGCACCAGCCTGGAAGAGTGGAAGGGCGGTGCCGAGACCAACAAGATCCTCGGCCGGGGGCCGGGCTTTGGCTCGCAGCCCACGCCCATCGACAGCCTCTGTGTGCGCGTGGGCGCCATGCGCTGCCACAGCCAGGCGCTGACCTTCAAGTTGAAGAAGAACGTGCCGCTGGCCGACATCGAAGCCATGATCCGCGCCGACAACGAATGGGTCAGCTACGTGCCCAACAACCGCATGGATACGGTGCATGGCCTGACGCCGGTCGCCGTCACCGGCACCATGAAGATCGCCGTCGGCCGCGTGCGCAAGCTCGCCATCGGCGACGACTATCTGGGGGCGTTCACCATCGGGGACCAGTTGCTGTGGGGTGCCGCCGAACCGCTGCGGCGCATGCTGCGCATCCTCCTGAAGCTGTGACCCCGCGGCCGTTGCCCAGCGACAACAGCCCGATAAGGCCCCGGAAACAAAGCATTTCCCCCCCAATCATCAGCTTCAGCGTGAGCTTGCGCTCCTATATGCTTGTTGCTGTTGCGATTTCTGCTGTTCTGTCACCGTGCGCTGGTGCCCGGTGAGGGCAGCCTGAAAGGGCGGCGGCGCACGCTTGGCGGCGCCAAGCCCGACCGCAGGGGGGAGATGCCTTGAAACACCGTTCGACGCACGCGGCGCGCTTCGCGCTCAATGGGGTGGCCCTGGCAGCCGCCTGTCTGTGGGGCACGCAGGCCTGGGGGCTGGGCCTGGGGCGGCTGACCGTGCAGTCGGCGCTGGGCGAGGCGCTGCGGGCCGAGATCGAAATCACCAGCCTGACCCCCGAGGAAGCAGCGTCGCTGCAATTGCGCGTGGCCCCCGCCGAGGCCTACCGCGCCGCCGGCGTCGAATACAACCCCGTGCTGCCGTCGGCGGTGGTGCAGGTGGTGCGCCGGCCCGACGGCCGCTCGGTGGTGCGCGTCACCAGCGACCGCGCCGTGCTCGAACCCTTCGTCGACGTCATCGTCGAGGCCAACTGGTCGTCGGGGCGCCTGGTGCGCGAGTACACCTTGCTGTTCGACCCGCCGGGCTCGCGTCTGGCCCAGGCCGCGGCGGTGGCGGCTGCGCCGGTGATCGCACCGGCGCCGGCGCCAGTGAGGCCGCCGCCGGCGTCGCAGGCACCCGCGGCCGTCGCGCCTGCACCCGCACCGACCTCCGCCGCCGCAGCGCCGCGCCCGGCGCCTGCGCCGGCCGCCCGCCCGCCGGTGGCCGAGGCGGCCCAGGCCGCTCCGCCGCCGCCTGCCGCCCCCGCGGCCAGCGGCGGCGCCGACAAGGTGCGTGTGCGCGCCGGCGACACGCTCACCGGGATCGCAGGCCGCACCCAGCGCTCGGGCGTCTCGCTCGACCAGATGCTGGTATCGCTGTTCCGCGCCAATCCGCAGGCGTTCATGGGCGAGAACATGAACCGCCTGAAGGCCGGTGTCGTGATGTCGGTGCCGTCGGCCGCCGAGGCGGGACAGCTCGCGCCGCAGCAGGCGCGCGAGATCATCGTGGCGCAGAGTGCCGACTTCGCCGCCTATCGGCAACGGCTCGCGTCCGGGGCCACGGGGCAGGCCGCGGCCGTGCCGGCGCGCCAGGCGACCGGGCAAGTGCAGGCGCAGGTGGACGACCGCAAGCAGGCCGCTGCGCCGACGCCCGACCGCCTGACCCTGTCGCAGGGTGCCGTCCAGGCCTCCGCACCGGAGGCCCGCATCGCGAAAGCCGGCGAGCGCACCGATGCCAATACCAGGCTGAGCGAACTCGCGCGCAATGTCGAGGAACTCAAGCGCCTGCAGGGCGGCACGACAGCGGCCGCGCCTGCACCGCGCCGCGCGCCGCGCCGCGCCCGCGCCGGCATGCCGCCGCGCCCGCGCCCGCGCCCGCCGTGGTGGCCCAGGCGCCCACGCCGCCGGCGGCACGGCCCGCGGCACCTGCACCCGCACCGGCCCCGGTCGAAGAGAGCCTGCTCGACTACGCTGCTCGGCAATCCGCTGCTGTTGCCGGGCGCCGGCGTGCTGGTGGCCTTGCTCGCCGGCCTCGGCCTCTGGCGCCTGCGCGGGCGCACGCGCAAGCCAGCCGGCGAAACCTCGTTCCTCGAAAGCCGGCTGCAGCCCGACTCGTTCTTCGGCGCCAGCGGCGGCCAGCGGGTGGACACGCACGAACCGGTCGGCCCCGCCACCGGCAGTTCGTCCTCGATGAGCTACTCGCTGAGCCAGCTCGATGCCATCGGCGATGTCGATCCGGTCGCCGAGGCCGACGTCTACCTGGCGTATGGGCGCGACCTGCAAGCCGAGGAGATCCTCAAGGAAGCGATGCGCGCCACGCCCGAGCGCCTGGCCATCCGCTCCAAGCTGCTCGAGGTCTATGCCAAGCGGCGCGACATCAAGGGTTTCGAGCTGCTGGCCACGCAGCTGCACAACCTCACGCGCGGCCAGGGCGAGGAGTGGGCCAAGGCGCAGGCCCTGGGCCTGGGCATCGATCCCAACAACATCCTGTACCAACCGGGGGGCGGCCCGGTGAAGTGCTTGGGGCTTCCGGGCAGCCGGTGGACCCGCTGGGCGCATCGACGATGCCGCACAGCCCACCGGCGGGGCGCCCGGCGTTCCAGCCTGCGCCGGATGCCACGCTCGACGGCGGCAAGGAGGTCGATCTCGATCTCGACCTGCCGCACACCCCGGCCGCCGCGCCCGCGGCGTCTGCCAGGACACCACCACGACCTCGTTCCAGGCGACCGTGCCGCCGGGTTCGGCGGGTGGGGTCGACATGGAGCTGGTGGAAGACGACGCGAAGACGATCCCGTGATGCGCACGGCGACGGTGGCTCCGGCTGCCGCGGTGGCGCCGCCGGCGGCATCTGCACCGCCGGACTCGGCAAGCATGGGGCTGGACTTCGACCTCGGCGACTTCGACCTGCCGGTCGGTACGATGCCTCCGGTCGGCACGGCGCCGGGGTCATCGCCCGCCGACACGCTCGATTTTGGCGATTTCAGTCTCGACGTGGCGACCAAGCCCGAGTCCGGGGCAGCGCCGGCTGCCGGCACCGGGCGACAGCGACCCGCTGGCGCGCAAGCTCGAGCTGGCCGAGGAGTTTCGCCAGATCGGTGACCTCGAAGGCGCACGCGACCTGCTCGAGGAAGTGGTGGCCAAGGCCGACGGCGCCCTGCGCTCCAAGGCGCAGGGCATGCTCGACACGCTTGGCTGAGTTGCCGCGGCTGGCCCTGGGCCTGGTCCTACCGTGGGCAGGCCTATCACGGCTGGCAGTCGCAGCCCGACGGCCGGACGGTGCAGGACGCCTTGGAGCGCGCGCTGACGGCCTTTGCCGCCGAGCCCGTGTCCACGGTCTGTGCCGGCCGCACCGACAGCGGCGTGCATGCGTTGAACCAGGTCGTGCACATCGACACCGGGCTGGATCGCGACAGCTTTTCCTGGGTGCGCGGCTGCAACCGCTACCTGCCGCGGGACATCGCCGTGCAATGGTGCCGGCCGGTCGGCACGGGCTTCCACGCCCGCAACAGTGCGCGCGGTCGCCGCTATCGCTATGTGGTGCTGGAGTCGCCCACCCGGCCGGCGCTCGAACAGGGGCTGGTGGGCTGGGTGTTCCGCCCCCTCGATGCCGCCGCCATGCGGGCCGCTGCGGATCACCTGATCGGCGAACACGACTTCAGCTCCTTCCGCGCCGCGGGCTGCCAGTCGCCGACCCCGGTGAAGACGCTGCGCAGCGTCGCGATCGGCCGCCGCGGCGCATACTGGTGCTTCGAGTTCGAGGCCAATGCCTTCCTGCACCACATGGTGCGCAACCTGATGGGCTGCCTGCTGGCGGTCGGCAGCGGCCGCCACAGCCCGGGCTGGGTGGCCGACGTGCTGCAGGCTCGCAGTCGCGACGCCGCGGCACCGACCTTTCCGCCCGAGGGGCTGTATTTCCTGGGCCCGTACTACGATGGGCGCCATGGCATCCCCGATCACGTGGCCGCATCGGACTGGCTTCCCTAGCGCCGCGGGCCGGCGCCGGGCCGCTTTGGGCCGGCGCCCGCAGGCGGTGGGGCGCCGCTGGCATTCCGGCCGCCGCACCGGTGGGAAGGGACGCCGATGACCCGCACCCGCATCAAGATCTGCGGCCTCACGCGCGAGGCCGATGTCGACGATGCCGTGGACGCCGGAGCGGATGCGCTGGGCTTCGTGCTCTACGCCCGGAGCCCGCGCCACGTGACGCTGGCGCGGGCGGCCGAGCTCGTTGCCCGCCTGCCGCCCTTCGTGACGCCGGTACTGCTGCTGGTCAACGCGTCGCCCCACGAGGTGAGGCTGGCCGCCGAGGCGCTGCCGCAGGCGCTGCTGCAGTTCCATGGCGACGAGACTCCCGCGCAATGCGAGGCCGCGGGCCGGCCCTACCTGCGCGCGGCCCGCATGGTCGCGGGCTTCGATTTGCTAGACTTCGCACGCTTGTTTCACAGTGCACAGGCCCTGCTGCTCGATGCGCACGTCGAGGGCTTCGGCGGGGGCGGGAAGGTCTTCGATTGGTCACAGATTCCACCAAGCGTGCCCCTTCCGGTCGTTTTGTCTGGTGGGTTGAGTCCTGCCAACGTGACCGATGGGGTGCTCGGCGTCCGGCCCTGGGCCGTTGACGTGAGCTCCGGCGTGGAGATCAGCAAGGGTGTCAAGAGCGGCCCGCTGATGCGCCGGTTCTGCAAGGCGGTGCGCGAGGCGGACGACCGGCTCGGCGCCTGAGTGGTGCCCGCCGGGCCCACCGCCGAACCAAGGATTCCTTCCATGCTGGACTACCACCAACCCGACGCGCGCGGGCATTTCGGGCCCTACGGCGGCACCTTCGTCGCCGAAACGCTGATCCACGCGCTGCACGAACTCGAGGCCACCTACGACAGGTACCGCCAGGATCCTGAGTTCATGGCCGAGTTCCGGCACGAACTGCAGCACTTCGTCGGCCGGCCGAGCCCGGTCTACCACGCCGCGCGGCTGTCGCGCGAGATCGGCGGCGCGCAGATCCACCTCAAGCGCGAGGACCTGAACCACACCGGCGCGCACAAGATCAACAACACCATCGGCCAGGCGCTGCTGGCCCGGCGCATGGGCAAGCCGCGCGTCATCGCCGAAACCGGTGCCGGCCAGCATGGCGTGGCCACGGCCACGATCTGCGCCCGCTACGGCATGGAGTGCGTGGTGTACATGGGCAGCGAAGACGTCAAGCGCCAGAGCCCCAACGTCTACCGCATGCATCTGCTGGGCGCGAGGGTGGTGCCCGTGGACAGCGGCAGCCGCACGCTCAAGGACGCGCTCAACGAGGCGCTGCGCGACTGGGTGACGAACGTGGAGAACACGTTCTACATCATCGGCACGGTGGCGGGGCCGCACCCCTATCCGATGATGGTGCGCGACTTCCAGCGCGTGATCGGCGACGAATGCCTGGTGCAGATGCCGGCGCAGATCGGTCGCCAGCCCGATGCCGTGATCGCGTGCGTCGGCGGCGGCAGCAACGCCATGGGCATCTTCTATCCCTACATCCCGCATGAAGGCACGCGACTGATCGGCGTCGAAGCCGCCGGGCAGGGCTTGCAGAGCGGCAAGCACGCCGCGTCGCTGTCGGCCGGTTCACCCGGCGTGCTGCACGGCAACCGGACCTACCTGCTGCAGGACGCCAACGGCCAGATCACCGAGACGCACTCGATCTCGGCCGGGCTGGACTACCCGGGCGTCGGCCCGGAGCACGCCTACCTCAAGGACATCGGCCGCGCCGAGTACGTGGCGGTGACCGACGACGACGCGCTGGCCGCCTTCCACCGCCTGTGCCGCACCGAGGGCATCATCCCGGCGCTGGAGTCCAGCCACGCCGTGGCCTATGCGATGACGCTGGCGGCCACGATGCGGCCCGATCAGCACCTGCTCGTGAACCTGTCCGGCCGCGGCGACAAGGACATCGGCACCGTGGCCGACCTGACGGGGGCCGAGTTCTACTGCCGGCCATCCTGCCGCGGGCAGACCGTGAAGGGTGGTGCCCAATGAGCCCCCAAGCTCGCATGCGCTCGCTGCCCCCCGTGGGGGCCGTCGACCTCCTTGGGGCGGCCCGGCGGAGGTCGGCATGAGCCGCATCGCCGCCACCCTGGCCGCGCTGAAGGCGCAGGGCCGCACCGCCCTGATCCCCTATGTGACCGCCGGCGACCCCTACGCCGACGCCACGCCCGAGATCATGCAGGCCCTGGCCGACGGCGGCGCCGACATCATCGAGCTCGGCGTGCCCTTCAGCGACCCCATGGCCGACGGCCCGGTGATCCAGAAGGCCAGCGAGCGCGCGCTGGCGCGCGGCATCGGGCTGCCGCAGGTGCTGGCAATGGTGCGCGACTTCCGCCGCGCCAACGCCCGCACGCCGGTGGTGCTGATGGGCTATGCCAACCCGATCGAACGCTACGACCAGCGTGAAGGCGAAGGCGCCTTCATCGTCCACGCTCGCGAGGCCGGCGTCGACGGCGTGCTCGTGGTGGACTACCCGCCCGAGGAATGCGAGACCTTCGCCGCACGGCTGAAGGCGGCCGGGCTGGACCTCATCTTCCTGCTCGCGCCCACCTCCACCGAGCAGCGCATGGAACAGGTGGGACGCATCGCCACCGGCTACGTCTACTACGTGTCGCTGAAGGGCGTCACCGGTGCCGGCCACCTGGACACCGCCGCCGTGGCCGCGATGGTGCCGCGCATCCGTGCCCACGTGAACGTGCCGGTGGGCGTGGGTTTCGGCATCCGCGACGCAGCCACCGCGCGTGCCGTGGCCGAGGTGGCCGACGCGGTGGTCATCGGCTCGCGGCTGATCCAGATCCTGGAAACCGAGACGCGCGACAATGCGGCCGCCGCGGCGCGTGCCTTCATGGCCGGGATCCGCGCCGCCCTCGATGCTTGAACCGCAGGAGTACGCACCATGAGCTGGTTGGAGAAGCTGCTGCCGCCGAAGATCCAGCCCACCGACCCGGCCGGGCGCCGCGTGGTGCCCGAGGGCCTGTGGATCAAGTGCCCGGCGTGCGAGACGGTGCTCTACAAGACCGACCTCGAGCAGAACCTCAACGTCTGCCCGAAGTGCGACCACCACCACCGCATCGGCGCGCGGGCGCGGCTCGATGCCTTCCTCGACCCCGAAGGCCGCTGGGAAATCGGCCAGGAGGTGTTGCCGGTCGATGCGCTGCGGTTCAAGGACAGCAAGAAATACCCGGCACGCCTGAAGGCGGCGCTGGAGAGCACCGGCGAGACCGACGCCCTGGTGGTGGTTGGCGGCGCCGTGATGAGCGTGCCGCTGGTGGCCGCGTGCTTCGAGTTCGAGTTCATGGGCGGCTCGATGGGGTCGGTCGTCGGCGAGCGCTTCGTGCGCGGCGTCGAAGCCGCCGTCGAGCAGAAAGTGCCCTTCGTGAGCTTCACCGCCACCGGGGGCGCGCGCATGCAGGAGGGCCTGCTGAGCCTGCTGCAGATGGCCAAGACGAACGCCTCGCTGACGCGCCTGGCCAAGGCCGGGCTGCCTTTCGTGAGCGTGCTCACCGACCCCACGATGGGCGGCGTGTCGGCCAGCTTCGCCTTCGTCGGCGACGTCGTGATCGCCGAGCCCAAGGCGCTGATCGGTTTCGCCGGGCCGCGCGTGATCGAGAACACCGTGCGCGAGAAGCTGCCCGAAGGCTTCCAGCGCAGCGAATTCCTGCTCGGCACCGGCGCGCTGGACATGATCGTCGACCGTCGCCAGCTGCGCCCCACCATCGCGCGCCTGCTGGCCCTGTTGCAGCGCCAGAGCGCGGACGCCGTCGCCTGACGCTTTCCTGCTGCGGCCACCGATCCCGGGTCTGTGATGCTCGCCGTACGGGTGTACGGCTGCGCTTCTCGACCCAGGCTCGGCGCCCTCGCGACGGAAATCGTTCAGGCGACGCGCATCTGGACCCGTGCCCATGACCGCCCCGACCACCTTGCAGGACTGGCTCGCCCACTGCGCGCGCCTGCACCCCAAGACGATGGACCTGTCGCTGGAGCGTACGGTCGAAGTGGCGCGGCGGCTGGGCATCGGGTTCCAGGTGCCGGTGATCACGGTCGCCGGCACCAACGGCAAGGGCTCGACCTGCGCCATGCTGGAGTCGATCGCTCGCCACGCCGGCTACCGGACAGGGCTCTACCAGAAGCCGGAACTCGTGCATTTCGAGGAGCGCTGTCGCCTGGGCGGCGAACCGGTGGCCGCCGAGTCGCTGGTGCCGCACTTCGCGGCCGTCGAGGCAGCGCGCGGCGAGATCGCGCTGACGCAGTTCGAGTTCAGCACGCTGGCGATCGCGAGGCTGCTGTCCCTGGCGCCGCTGGACGTGGTGATCCTGGAGGTGGGCCTGGGCGGGCGCTTCGATTCGGTCAATGCCTTCGACCCCGACTGCGTGGTGATCACCAGCATTGCACTCGATCACATGGAGTACCTGGGGACCGACCGCGAATCGATCGGCCTGGAAAAGGCGCACGTCATGCGACCCGGCAAGCCGGCCATCGTCAGCGACCCGCTGCCGCCGGCCAGCGTCGTGGCGCACGCCGCCGCGATCGGGGCCGACCTCTGGCTGGTGGGCCGCGACTTCAACCATCGCGGCGACCGCCAGCAGTGGGCCTGGAGCGGCCGCGGCCGGCGTTATCACGCCTTGTCCTACCCGGCGCTGCGCGGAGCCAACCAGTTGCTCAATGCGTCGGGCGCCATCGCGGCGCTGGAAGCGCTGCGCGAGCGGCTGCCGATCACCGCGCAGGCCGTCCGCAACGGGCTGGCGATGGTCGAGTTGCCGGGGCGCTTTCAGATCGTGCCCGGCCAGCCGGCCCTGGTGCTCGACGTGGCGCACAACCCGCAGGCGGTGGCGGCGCTGGCGGTGAACCTGGACGCGATGGGCTTCTTCCCGCGCACGCACGCTGTCTTCGGCGCCATGCGCGACAAGGACATCCCCGCGTTGCTGGCGAAGATGGTGCCGCTGGTCGATGCCTGGCACTGTTGCGACCTGCCCACGCCACGCGCCGCGACGGCGGCCGCGCTGGCGCAGCACGTGCGCGCGGCCGTGGCCGGGGGGGGCGGCGCGCCCGTGGCGGTGCACACGCATGCCAGCCCCATCGACGCCCTGCGCCACGTGACGGCCGGCGCCGACCCCGCCGATAGAATCGTCGTCTTCGGGTCCTTCTTCACCGTGGGCGGTGTGCTCAAGGAGGGCCTGCCCCGACTGAGCGCGCCCCACCTGGGCTGATTCGGTCGACCGAACTTCAGGGCGATCCACCACCGGCATGCGCTTACCGTTTCTGCGTTCCAAGGACCCCGCCACCGGGCGCAGCCCGCGAGCTCCGATGGCCGACGATGCGGCGGTGGTCGAAGCGGCACGCACACGGGCCCGGCGGCGGCTCATCGGCGCCCTGGTGCTGCTGGTGGCGGGCGTGATCGGGTTCCCGCTGCTGTTCGAAACCCAGCCGCGGCCGCTGCCGGTCGATACACCCATCGAAGTTCAGCCGCGTGAGCTGGCCGCAGCGCCGCGTGCCCGTGCCCGTGCCCCCCGTGCCCAAGGCGCCATCGGCCCTGCCGGAACCGCCGCCGCCCGATGCCGGCGCTGAAGTGCCGCCGGCATCGACCGCAACCACCCCAGCCGTGCGGTCCAGCGGAGCCGCTCCCGCGGCCGCATCGTCGGTTGCAGCGGCGGCGGCGCCTGCTTCGGCACCACGCGCCGGGACGGCGGCATCCGCCGCGGCGCCGCCATCGCCCGCCCCGCGGGCCGCCACTGTCGCCCCCACGCCTGCCACCCCGGCGCCATTGCCCGCTGCGCCGGCCAGCTTGCCGGACGATGGCACCCGCGCGCGCGCGCTGCTCGAAGGCACCACCGCTGCGGCGACTTCAGAGGGCGCAGACGCACCGCTGAAGGCCGAGGCACGCTTCGTCGTTCAGGTCGGCGCCTACAGCGACGCGGCCACGCTGCGCGAAGCGCGACAGCGCGTCGAGAAGCTCGGCCTCAAGACCTATACACAGGTCGTCGATACCGAGTCCGGCAAGCGTACGCGCGTGCGCATCGGCCCCTACGCCAGCCGCGAAGAGGCGGACGCCGCGGCGGCCAAGGTCAAGCGTGCCGGCCTGCCGGCCAACATCCTGGCGCTGTGATGGCGATCCCCGAGCTGCCGTGGATCGACTGGCTGCTGCTGGCGGTGCTGGCCGCTTCGGTGCTGGTCGGTTTCGTGCGCGGGCTGGTCTTCGAGTGCCTGTCGCTGGCAGGCTGGGTGGTGGCCTGGTTCGCGGCGCAGTGGGCGGCGCCTCAGCTGGCAGCGCACCTGCCGGTGGGGGAGGGGGGCTCGGCGCTGCGACTCGGTGCCGCCTTCGCCCTGATCTTCCTGCTGGCCGTCGCCGTGTTGACCCTGCTGGCGCGCCTGGTGCGCCTGCTGGTCCATGCCACGCCGCTGTCGCTGCTGGACCGCACGCTCGGCGGCGGCTTCGGCGTCTTCCGGGGACTGGTGCTGCTGCTGGCGGTGGCCACGGTCGTGGCGCTCACGCCGGCCGCACAATCGGCGATCTGGCGCGGCTCGCACGGCGCGCTTCTGCTGGGGCAGGCGCTGCAAACGCTCAAGCCCCTGTTGCCCGAGCCGGCGGCGCGCCTCCTGTCGGCCTGAATCAGCAAACAACCGGAAGCCACCCATCATGTGCGGCATCGTCGGCGTCATCTCCAAGGCGCCCGTCAACCAGCTGATCTACGACGCGCTGCTGCTGCTGCAGCACCGCGGGCAGGATGCCGCCGGCATCGTCACGATGCAGGGCACCCGCTGCTTCATGCACAAGGCGCGCGGCATGGTGCGAGACGTCTTCCGCACCCGCAACATGCGCTCGCTGCCGGGCAACGTGGGTCTGGGGCAGGTGCGCTATCCCACCGCCGGCAACGCCTACAGCGAGGAAGAGGCGCAGCCCTTCTACGTCAACGCGCCCTTCGGCATCACCCTCGTGCACAACGGCAACCTCACCAACGCCCCGGCGCTGAAGGCCGAACTGGTGCAGATCGACCGCCGCCACATCAACACCGACAGCGACACCGAGGTGCTGATCAATATCCTGGCGCACGAGTTGCAGTTTGCCGCGCGCGACCTGCCGCTGACGCCGGTCGAGATCTTCAAGGCGGTGGCCGCCGTGCACCGGCGCGTCAAGGGCTCGTATGCGGTGATCGCGCTCATCGCCGGCTACGGGCTGCTGGCGTTTCGCGACCCGTTCGGCATTCGCCCCTTGTGTTTCGGCGAGGGCTCGATCCCCGATCAGCCCGATGGCCGTTCGGTCATGGTGGCCAGCGAGTCGGTGGCACTCGAGGGCACCGGCCACCGCATGACGCGCGACGTGGCGCCCGGTGAAGCGATCTTCATCGACCTCGAAGGCGGCATCCAGACGCGCCAGTGCGCGCTGGACCCGAAGCTCTACCCGTGCATGTTCGAGTATGTCTACCTGGCACGGCCCGACTCGGTGCTCGATGGCATCTCCGTCTACCACGCACGGCTCAACCTGGGTGAGACGCTGGCCCAGCGCCTGATCTCGACGATGCCGCCGAGCGAAATCGACGTCGTGATTCCGATCCCCGAATCGAGCCGGCCCAGCGCGATGCAACTGGCGCACCGCATCGGCAAGCCCTACCGCGAGGGCTTCGTGAAGAACCGTTACGTCGGCCGCACCTTCATCATGCCGGGGCAGGGCGTGCGCAAGAAGAGCGTGCGCCAGAAGCTGAACGCCATCGGCATGGAGTTCAAGGGCCGCAACGTGCTGCTCGTGGACGATTCCATCGTGCGCGGCACCACCAGCAAGGAAATCGTGCAGATGGCGCGCGAGGCCGGTGCGCGCAAGGTCTACATGGCTTCGGCCGCGCCGCCGGTGCGCTACCCCAATGTCTACGGCATCGACATGCCGACCAAGGAAGAGCTGATCGCACACGACCGCAGCATCGAGGAGATACGCCAGTTCATCGGTGCCGACGCGCTGATCTACCAGGACGTGGACGCCATGAAGCGCGTGGTGGGTGCCCTCAACCCGCGGCTCGATGGCTTCGAGGCCAGCTGCTTCGACGGCATCTACGTCACCGGCGACGTCAGCGCCGAGGACTTTGCATCGATGGAGAAGCAGCGCCGCCTGCAGTTCGAAGAGGAAGAGGACAGCCCGCACTCGCGCCTGGCGCTGCAGGAAGCGGAGACAGGACGATGAGCATTCCGCGTGTCGACCTGCCGGCCGGCGTGCGGCTGGACACCCTGGCCGTGCGCGAGGGCCTGCCGCGCACGCCCTGGGGCGAGAATTCCGAGGCACTGTTCCTCACCAGTTCGTTCGTGCACCCCGACGCGGCCACGGCGGCGGCACGCTTTGCCAACGAGGAAGAGGCTTTCGTCTACAGCCGCTTCGGCAACCCCACGGTGACCATGATGGAACGCCGGCTGGCGGCGATGGAAGGCACCGGCGGCTGCATCGGCACCGCCAGCGGCATGGCCGCCATCCTGCTGCTGGTGATGGGTCTGCTCAAGGGCGGCGACCACGTCGTCTGCTCGCAGAGCGTGTTCGGTTCGACCATCAAGCTGCTGCAGGACTTCGCCAAGTTCGGCATCGAGACCAGCTTCGTCTCGCAGACCGACGTCGCGCAATGGCGCGCGGCCATGCGGCCCGGCACGAAGCTGCTGTTCGCCGAGACGCCCAGCAACCCGCTGACCGAGGTCTGCGACATCGCCGCGCTGGCCGAGGTGGCGCATGCCGGCGGCGCCTGGCTGGCGGTGGACAACTGCTTCTGCAGCCCCGCGCTGCAGCGGCCGGTGACGCTGGGGGCCGATTTCGTCATTCACTCGGGCACCAAATACCTCGACGGCCAGGGTCGCGTCATCGCCGGCGCGGTGTGCGGGCCGGCCGAGTTGATCGACGCCAGGCTGGTGCCGGTGATGCGCAGCGCAGGCATGAGCCTGTCGCCCTTCAACGCGTGGGTCGTGCTCAAGGGCCTGGAGACACTGTCGGTGCGCATGCAAGCGCAGAGCGAGCGTGCGCTGCAACTGGCGCACTGGCTCGAGGCGCAAGCCACCGTTGCCCGCGTGTACTACCCCGGCCTGCCTTCGCATCCTCAGCACGCGCTGGCGATGGCGCAACAGTCCGGCTGCGGCGGGGCGGTGGTGTCCTTCATCGTCCAGGGCGGGCGTGCGGGCGCCTTCGCCACCATCGACGCCACGCGCATCTGCTCGATCACCGCCAACCTGGGCGACACCAAGACCACCATCACGCACCCGGCCAGCACCTCGCACGGGCGGCTCAGCGAAGCCCAGCGCCTGGCCGCCGGCATCACGCAGGGCATGATCCGCGTCGCCGTGGGCCTGGAAGACATCGAGGACATCAAGAACGACCTCGCGCGCGGGCTTGCCGGCCTGGCCCATCCGACATGAACAAGGTCCGTACCCGCATCGCCCCGTCGCCCACCGGCTACCTGCACCTGGGCACGGCACGCACGGCGCTGTATTCATGGGCCTACGCGCGCCACCACGGCGGCGAGTTCGTGCTGCGCATCGAAGACACCGACGTCGCCCGCTCCACGCAGGACTCGGTCGAGCAGATCCTGGCTTCGATGCAGTGGCTGGGCCTGGACCACGACGAAGGCCCTTACTACCAGATGCAGCGCCTGGCGCGCTACCACGAGGTCGTCGAGCAGATGATCGCCGCCGGCACCGCCTACCGCTGCTGGTGCACGCCCGACGAACTGGACGCCATGCGCGAGGCACAACGTGCACGTGGCGAGAAGACGCGCTACGACGGCCGCTGGCGCCCCGCGCCAGGCAAGGTGCTGCCGCCGGTGCCCGCGGGCGTGCTGCCGGTCGTGCGCTTTGCCAACCCGCCGCAGGGCCTGGTGAGCTGGGACGACCTCGTCAAGGGCCCGATCAGCATCAGCAACGAAGAGATCGACGACCTCATCATCCTGCGCCCCGCACCCGAGGGGTCATCGGCCGACGCCGCCGCAATGGGCGTGCCCACTTACAACTTCGCGGTGGTGGTCGACGACTGGGACATGGGCATCACCCACGTCTTCCGCGGCGACGAGCACATCAACAACACGCCGTGGCAGATCAATATCTTTCGCGCCCTGGGCGCGCCGCTGCCGCGCTTTGGCCACTGCCCGATCATCCTGGGCGAAGACGGGCAGAAGCTGAGCAAGCGCCGCGGCGCCGTCAGCGTCACGGCCTACCGCGACGCCGGCTACCTGCCCGAGGCCATGCTCAACTACCTGGCGCGACTGGGTTGGAGCCACGGCGACGAAGAGCTCTTCTCGGTGCATCAGATGGTGCGGTGGTTCGATGGCAGCCACCTCGCAAAGAGCCCCGCGCAATGGGATCCGGCCAAGCTGGCATGGGTCAACGCGCACTACATCAAGCAGGCCGACGACTCGCGCCTGGCGGGGCTGGTGCAGGAGCAACTGGCCAGCCGCGCCGTGATGGCCGCAGACCTCGACCTGCTGGCCCGCGCCAGCGCGCTGTTCAAGGACCGCTGCAGCACGGTGGTGGAGTTGGCCGACTGGGTGGAGATGATCTTCGTGCCCGTGGCGCCCCGCGCGGAAGACCTGGCGGCGCACGTCACCGACGCCGTGCGCCCGGCGCTGCGCGCGCTGCGCGAGCGCCTTGCCGATCTCGACTGGGACAAGGGGACGATCGCCGCGGCGATGAAGGAGACCCTGGCGGCGCACCAGTTGAAGATGCCGCAACTGGCGCCGGCGCTGCGCGTGCTGGTCTGCGGCCGCGCGCAGACACCCTCGATCGACGCGGTGCTGGCACTGTTTCCACGTGCCACCGTGCTGACCCGTTTGCAGCACGTCTAAAGTGTGGTTTATACTCGCAGGCTCGCTTGAACAGCGCCGAAGTTTGCAGGAAAGTCTGCAGGAAGTTTGCAGGAACTTTGGGGGTATAGCTCAGCTGGGAGAGCGCTTGCATGGCATGCAAGAGGTCAGCGGTTCGATCCCGCTTACCTCCACCAAACAAGCGCTGTTCAGGAGAGAATGAGATCTTGAGTCCCCTTCGTCTAGAGGCCCAGGACACCACCCTTTCACGGTGATTACAGGGGTTCGAATCCCCTAGGGGACGCCAACTTAGGTTGGGCAAGGCTGGCAGCGCTTGGAGCCACGAGGCTCGAAAGCTGCCCTGAGGAGTGGTAGTTCAGTTGGTTAGAATACCGGCCTGTCACGCCGGGGGTCGCGGGTTCGAGTCCCGTCCACTCCGCCAACATTTCCAAAGCCACCTGCCCAGGTGGCTTTTTCTTGAGAAGCCCCGCGTGGCGCGGGCTTCCGGGCGGTCCGGTTTTCTCAGTGGGCCTCTCTAGCGTTCAGATTGAGCGGAGTTTCGGGGGCTCTCTCACATTCAATGATTGTGAACCCCACTTCCGCAATTGGGCCGTCTTCGGGCCGTCGCGGTTCAGGCCGCGCCGGGGCGCTCGTGGCGGCGATCACGGGTGCCGCCCGAAAGGCCAAGGGGCACTTGCCCCTTGCTTGCCGAGGTCCTGTACGCCGTCAGGTGAGCCCCAACACCCTCCGCTGCTCGGCCCAGTCCATGGGCAGCTGGGCGAAAGCGCCATGAGCCGCCTGACCCCCAGACGATGGGCTGCTCGCCGCGCGCAAGATGATCAAGCGATCAACGGACGTCAAGGGGACGAGGATGGAGAGATTGATCGTGCGCGTCAAGTCCCGCCCCGTGGCGATGTTGGCGAGGAAAGAGGTTCGAGCGGAGAGCGGCGAACCACCGGTGGCCCGGGGCATGCAATGCGTGCTAATCCGGGCTACCCTGGGCAGCTCGGCGGCGGAGATCGCGCAGCTGCTCGGCTGGTCGGCGGCCACGGTGCATGTGGTGCACTCGCGCTGGGCCAGCGGAAGGCGAGGCGGATCTTCGATGAGGGCAGCCGCGGCGGCCGATCATCGCCGGCACTTCACGCAGGCGCAGGATGAAGGCGCTGCTTGGCGCCGTTCGTGGCGTGCGCCGAGGCTGGCGGCATGCTCACCGTGGCCGACATCCAGCAGGCCTACTGGGAGCGAACCGGCCAGGCCGTGGCACGCTCGACGGTGTATCGACTGCTGGAGCGGCACGGCTGGCGCAAGGTCGTGCCGCGCCCGAGGCACCCGAAGGCGGACATCGCGGCGCAGGCCACCTTTAAAAAAACTCTGCCGCGCGGTACGCCAAGAGGTCTCGCGCCAGGCTGAGCAGGGCCGCCGGTTGCGGCTGATGTTCCAGGATGAAGGTCGCTTCGGGCTGCCGGGTACAGCGCGTTGCGCTGCTGGGCGCCAAGGGGAATGCGCCCGGTGGTCGGTGCGCGGCTGCTGCGCAAATACCTCTATGCCTTCAGCGCCGTCAGCTCGCACGACGGCGTGATGGACAGCCTCGTGCTGCCCTGGGTCGACGCCCAGATGAGGTCGATGTTCATCGCCGAAGTCGCCCAGCGTCACGCCGGCGAGTTCGTCTTCCATGGTCATGCACCAGGCGAGCGTTGGCAGCATCGCCGGGGCTGAGCTTGGCCGTTGCCGCCAAGCACGCCGCTGATCGTTCCGGATGTGGCGGCTGCCAGCCCGGAGCTCGACCCGGCCGAGCATCTGTGGGATCGCGATGCGCGAGGACTGCTTGGAGCTGGGTGTCGCACAATCAAGTCTTCGCCGGCCTCGACCAGCTGTCGAGCGTCGTTGACAGGCGGGCAATCGTCGGTCTCGACTGCAGACCGACGGCAGTTCGAATCATGTCCAATCGCCATGGGGATTGAGGCTCGAGTCCCGTCCGCTCTCCGCCAACATGCAAGCAAACACGGGCCTTCTGGGCCCGTGTTGCGTTTCTATCCACCAAAATATGTCCAAACGGCGGCGGCTTGGCCGTGGTTTCGGCCGCGTCAAGCGCCTGGGTGTCCGGCCGGGCCCAGTCGCTGCAGCATCTGGCCCATGGCTTGGTGCAGCGCGTTCATCGCCTTCAGCGGCCGCACCATGACCTTGAAGTCGACGATGCGGCCGTCGTCGCGCCAGCGGATGAGGTCGACGCCGTTGACGTGCACGCCGTCGAGCTGGGTCACGAATTCCAGCACTGCATCGCGGGCGCCGACCACCTCGCGCTCGTACCGGAAGTGCTCGTTGTTGAGCACATGCATCGCCCCGGTCAGGTACATCGCCGTGATGGCCTTGCCACGCTGCGGTGTGTGCACCACGGGCGAATGGAAGACGACGTCGTCGGCCAGCAGCTCGTGCAGCGCCTCCATGTCGCGGCTGCGCACCAGGGCGTGCCAGGTCTTAAGCGTGTCGATCATGTCCTATCCTCAGCCGCGGGCCAACGTGACGCCGCCGTCCACCACCAGGGTGGAGCCGACCACATAGTCGCCGGCGCGCGAAGCCAGGTAGATGGCCGCACCCGCCATGTCCTCGTCGGTCCCGATGCGTCCGGCCGGGATGGCCTTGGCCACTTCGTCACCGTGGTCGCGCGCCACGCGGTTCATGTCCGACGCGAAGGCGCCGGGCGCGATGGCAGAGACGACGATGCCGTCCTTCAGCAGCCGCAGGGCCATGCGCCGCGTGAGGTGGATGAGCCCGGCCTTGCTGGCGGCGTAGGAGTAGGTCTCCTGCGGGTTGACCGAGATGCCATCGATCGACGCAATGTTGATCACCTTGGCGCAATGGCCGCGCGCCGCGCCGGCCATCAGCGCGCCGTGCAGCGCCTGCGTCAGGAAGAAGGGGCTCTTGAGGTTGAGGTCGACGACCTTGTCCCAGCCCGATTCGGGAAACTCGTCAAAGGCCGCGCCCCAGGCGGCGCCTGCGTTGTTGACCAGGATGTCGAGGTGCGGCTCGCGCGCCGAATAGGCGGCCACGAGGCCGAGGATGCCGGACTGCGTGGACACGTCGGCCGGCAGCGAGACGCAGGGCCCCAGCGCCGCCAGCTCGGCCGCGGTGGCATCGCAGGCCGCGGCCTTGCGCGACGAGATGTAGACGCGCGCACCCGCCTTCAGGAAGCCGGACGCGATCATGCGGCCGATGCCACGCGAGCCGCCGGTGACGAGCGCGCTGCGCCCTGCAAGGGAGAAGAGGTCGGTCGTCACGGGTCAATCCGGGCGCAGGTCGTCTTGGGGCAGCAGCTCGAACGCCGTCGCCACGAACCTTCCCTCGCGCATCTCGCCGGACACGCGCGCCTTGCGCACCGCGTTGCACAGGCCTTCGTCCGCGTGGGCGTCACCGTGGTCGTCGATACCGGTGCCATCCACGAAGTAGTCTTCGCCATCGATCCGCACCGCGAGGTCGCAGCCGGTGCCGGGCATCGCAAACTGGCACTCGCCGCAGGCCGCTTCGACGATGCGCGATTCGATCATGGGATGTCTCTCTCAGGGCGACGCGAAGCCGGAGAAGAGCCACGGCACGGCGGCGAAGTGGGGGGCGAGGGGAGATTATCCCCGTCCTCCATCTCGCGGGGAGTCATGGGACCGCCCAGCATGGGGCGATCGGCCTTGGTCGACCAGGACAACGCCGCCAGGTGCAGCCGTGGCGGGATCAGGGCGACGCCGATCCACGGCTGCGCCTGATTGGGTGCGCAAGATCGGTGCGGACGACAGACCTCCGCTGACCGTCGGTGCGCGGGGACGCGACAACCCGTTGGTGGACACGAGTCCGACGATGGTGGTGACTTGAGCGCCGTGAGGTGGGGCTATGGCCTGAGCAATCGTGCCGGGGGTCAGAATTGCAGCGCGTGTTGCCGTTCACGGTCGCCTGCCGACCTGACACATGACAGCCATGCACAGCCCTTGGGTCCGTAGGCCGGGCGGCAGCTCAA
>CAVQWK010000008.1:0-137426 GCA_963717575.1 uncultured beta proteobacterium
AAATAGGCGTTGAAGACCGCCTGATGACGACCGTGGTGTAGCCGGAGTCGGCGAAGTCGTACATCGCCCAGCCGAACACCTCGCGCTTCTTGACACCCGGGGTTGAGCGCTGTCGGGGGCGATCGCTGGTCATGTGGGCGTCCTTCACGGGGTGGACCGATCGGGGGCCGGATGGCCAATTGGAGGGTGGTGCCCGGAACGGGACTCGAACCCGTATGCCCTGTGACGGGCCGCGGATTTTAAGTCCGCTGCGTCTGCCGATTTCGCCATCCGGGCGCGCGGCGCATTATGGGCGCGACGAAGATGAACGAGGGCTTCGCGATGGAAGCCGTGGCAATGACGCTGGAGGCGCGAGTCGAAGTGGGACCGAATGGACGGATTTGCAATCCGTTGCATAACCGCTTTGCTATCGCGCCAACTTGTTGATTATCAAGGAATTTTTGACACTTTCGCAAACACCTCAAGAATCTTGCTACTCATCTGTCCCTCAGATCGCTTTGAATGATACCCGCTGAAGCCACGGACGAAGCTTCCGATGGCGAGCAGCAGCGACGCGAGGACGGCCGCCCACAGCGTGGAACGGTTGGCGATCCCGGCGACGACAACGATGACGACGGCGCATAGGGTCACCTTGATACTGGAGCATTGGTTCCGGGCCTTCCGGATTCGGACGTCAGCGCAAGCACTCGAGCAGTTCCGGCGCCGGCCAGTCGAGCCGCGGCTGGCGGCGCAGCTCGACCGTGGGGCCGTCGAAGCGGCTGAACAGCACCCGCATGCGACCGATGGGAGGCTTCTGGCTGCGATCCATGTACGGCGGCAGTGCAGCGTTGCTGTTCTCGGCGGCCTGTCCATCAACGCACGCTGTCGACCACCTTGCGTTCAGACGGCCTGTCCGGAGCTGCCGGACATTGCGTACGGCTTCGAAGGTGGTGCAGACGTTCGCGGCACCCGCAGGATTGCCTCGCATGCACGCATCGTCGCGCACGCCTGTTGCCGAGACAACCTCAGCTCAGCGCGTCGCGATCGCGCGCACGGGGTCGGTGCCGGCGTCGACCCGAGCCTGCGGGAGAGCAGGACGAGCGCCGACGCACTCAGGGCGACCGCACCCGTGGCGCCGACGGTCAGCAGCGCGGTCAGTTGCTCGAGTGCACCGGGATTCACCTCGTGGACGAAGATCGCCAGTTCGAGGATCTGCTCGCTCGAATAACGAGCTGCCATCTCCATAGGGATGGTGGGCAGCGCTGCGCCGTCGCGGTGAAGCAGCGTCGCGAACGCGCCCGAGGCGACGCCCACCAGGCTCAGCGTGCCCAGCGGCCGCAGCAGACGGCCAACATCTCTGCGCGCAACGGCGCGCTGGCATAGCGGTCGATGCGCGACACCGGCCTGGCGGCCGCGAGCTCGAGACCACGCAGACTCCGAGGCACCCCGCGGGCCGCCTTCGCGGCGGTGCTTGGGAGACTTTGCTGAACCTGCCAGGCACTCTCGGTGGTGGCCAGCACGGCCTGCGCCTGGAGCAGTATGGACGCGTTCGTGTGCCGGGATCCGGCGTGGTCGGGTCGCTTGCATGCGGGTGTCTCTCCTTCAGCCCCAAGGTCAAGGGGTCTGGGAATTCACCTTACCCCGCTCCACCGCTGCATACCGTCTCGGGATGTCGCGAATTGCAAGCAGGTGGCAGCGGCCAGGCATCACAGGCGCGGCGGCACGCTCCTGTCGCAGCACCGCTCCGGCGTCAACTGGCAGCATTGCCAGGTGCACTTGATGCGCAACGCTCTGGCGCACGCCAGTAACAGCAGCGGCGCGTGGCCTCGCACCCATCGGCACGGTATTCGTGCAGGACCGGCCGACGCCGCGCGGGCGCAGTGCGCAGCGTGGCCGATCAACTGCACGGCACGTTCAACAAGCTACTCGGCTGCCGAACTTGGCTGTCAGCTTTCTGGCTCTATGCTCGCTTTCCTGGCAGTCGCGAGCCGGTAGAGTCGAGATGTGGCGCGGTGGCAGTAGGTCCGGTTTGTCTGTTGCCGCCCCTTTCGTCTGGCGGTGCCCGAGTAACCTCGCCGATGATCGCGCAGGGTCGGATGCAGGCGGCCTGGTCTGGTCGGCCTTCGGTATGAACACTCTTGATCGGATCCGGTCAGGTAGTCCTCGTTCCTGAGCGCAAGGGCGGCACGTGTCCGCAAGCACACGAGGTGCCCAATCCCAAAGCCCCACTTCGGCGACCTGAATTCATCGCGACGCACGGCGGATTCCCTTCTTCTTGATCTGGTTCAAGTCCTCGGCAAGTCGGGATTGCAGACGCTACCGCTAGCGTTTAGCCTCGCGGCCGACCACTACATCTAGTGTTCGGAGCCAGAGACCCATGACCACCGCGGCGACCCCGGAACCCACCCACCTGATCAAGCGCGACGGCAGCGTGCGCGCCTTCGACGCCGCTCGCATCGCCTCGGCCCTCGGCCGCGCCGGCCATGCCAGCGGCGAATTCGGCGAGGCCGAGGCCCGGCGCCTGACCCGCGAGGCCGTGCTGCCGGCGCTGGCCGCGCAGGTGGCCGCGCCGGGCGCGCCGCCGCTGACGCCGCACGTCGAGCAGGTGCAGGACCTGGTGGAGGCCGCGCTCTTCGCCGCCGGCCACCGGCGCACGCTGCGCGCCTACACCGTCTACCGCGAGCAGCACCGCAAGCTGCGCGACGCGCGGCGCACGCTGGTCGACGTCGAGGCCTCGGTGTCGGAGTACCTGCAGCAGCGCGACTGGCGCGTCAACGCCAACGCCAACCAGGGCTATTCGCTGGGCGGGCTGATCCTCAACGTCTCGGGCAAGGTCATCGCCAACTACTGGCTCGACCATGTCTACCCGCCCGAGGCCGGCCAGGCGCACCGCGCAGGCCGACATCCACATCCACGACCTCGACATGCTCAGCGGCTACTGCGCCGGCTGGTCGCTGCGCACGCTGCTGCACGAGGGACTGAACGGCGTGCCGGGCAAGGTCGAGGCCGGGCCCGCCCAAGCACCTGAGCAGCGCCGTCGGCCAGATCGTCAACTTCCTCGGCACGCTGCAGAACGAATGGGCCGGCGCGCAGGCCTTCAGCTCCTTCGACACCTACCTGGCGCCCTTCGTGCGCAAGGACGCGATGAGCTACGAGCAGGTGCGGCAGTGCATCCAGGAGCTGGTCTACAACCTCAACGTGCCCTCGCGCTGGGGCACGCAGACGCCGTTCACCAACCTCACCTTCGACTGGGTCTGCCCCGAGGACCTGCGCGAACAGGTGCCGGTGATCGCCGGGCAGGAGATGCCGTTCAGCTACGGCGAGCTGCAGGCCGAGATGGACCTCGATCAACCGCGCCTACATCGAGGTCATGATGGCCGGCGACTCGCGCGGCCGCGCCTTCACCTTCCCGATCCCCACCTACAACATCACCAAGGACTTCGACTGGACGAGCCCGAACGCCGAGGCGCTGTTCGAGATGACGGCGCGCTACGGCCTGCCCTACTTCCAGAACTTCGTCAACTCGGACCTCGAGCCGCACATGGTGCGCTGCATGTGCTGCCGGCTGCAGCTCGACCTGCGCGAACTGCTCAAGCGCGGCAACGGGCTCTTCGGCTCGGCCGAGCAGACCGGCTCGGTGGGCGTCGTCACCATCAATTGCGCGCGCCTGGGCCACCTGCACGCGGGCGACGAGCCGGCGCTGCTGGCGCGGCTGGACGAACTGCTGGAACTGGGCAAGCAGAGCCTGGAGATCAAGCGCAAGGTGATCCAGCGCCTCATCGACCAGGGCCTGTTCCCCTACACCAAGCGCTACCTCGGCACGCTGCGCAACCACTTCTCCACGCTGGGCGTGAACGGCCTCAACGAGATGATGCGCAATTTCAGCGCCGACGCCTACGACATCACCGACCCGCGCGGCCATGCGCTGGTGGTGCGGCTGCTCGACCATGTGCGCGAGCGCATGGTGGAGTTCCAGGAGGAGACCGGCCACCTCTACAACCTGGAGGCGACGCCGGCCGAGGGCACCACCTACCGCTTCGCCAAGGAGGACCGGAAGCGCTTCCCCGGCATCCTGCAGGCCGGCACGGCCGAGCAGCCCTACTACACCAACAGCTCGCAGCTGCCGGTGGGCTACACCGACGACCCCTTCGAGGCCCTGCAGCGCCAGGACGAACTGCAGCGCAAGTACACCGGCGGCACGGTGCTGCACCTGTACATGAACGAGCCGCTGTCCAGCGCCGCGGCCTGCCGCGAGCTCGTCAGGCGCGCGCTGTCGCGTTTCCGCCTGCCCTACATCACCGTCACGCCCACCTTCTCGATCTGCCCCACGCACGGCTACCTGGGCGGGCAGCACGAGTTCTGCCCCAGGTGCGACGAGGAACGGCTGGCGAAGAAAGCGCCTGTCCGCCGTCTGAACAAGCCCCCCGCCTGGACCCACCCCACCCTGGAGACCGCATGAGCCTCGCCACCACCGCAAGTCAGACCACGCCCCCCACCGCCGCCAGCGCCGAAGTCACCCTGCGCGACGACGAACGCCAGCGCTGCGAGGTCTGGACCCGCGTCATGGGCTACCACCGTCCGGTGGCTTCGTTCAACATCGGCAAGCAGGGCGAGTTCAACGAGCGCGTTCACTTCGTCGAAGCCTGCGTGCAGTGACCCGCGCGGCCGCCGCCGCTGCAGCGGCGCAGCGCAGGCCGGCCCTGCCGCGCGAGCTGCAGGTGGGCGGGCTGACGCCCTTCACCTCGATCGACTTCCCGGGCCAGCTGTCGGCGGTGGTCTTCGTGCAGGGCTGCCCCTGGCGCTGCGGCTATTGCCACAACCCGCACCTGCAGCCGCGCGGCCAGGGCACCGGGCCGCGCTGGAGCGAGGTGCTCGCCTTCCTGCGCCGCCGCGTGGGCCTGCTCGACGCCGTGGTCTTCAGCGGCGGTGAGCCCACGGTCGACCCGGCGCTTCCCGCGGCCATCGCCGACGTGCGTCAGCTCGGCTTCAAGGTCGGCCTGCACAGCGCCGGCATCGCTCCGCAGCGCCTGCAGGCGCTGCTGCCGACGGTCGACTGGGTGGGCCTGGACATCAAGGCACCGCTGGCCGACGATGCCGGCCATGCGCGCGTGACCGGCGTGCGCGGCGCCGGCGCGCCGGTACGCCGCAGCCTGGCTGCCCTGGTGCAGCACAGCCGGTGCAGCGGCCTGCCCTTCGAGTGCCGCACCACCGCGCACCCGTCGCTGCTGGACGAAGGGGCGCTGCTGGCCGTCGCCGACGACCTGGCCTCGGCGGGCGTCACCCGGTGGGCGCTGCAGGTCTTCCGCGCCCAGGGCGTGGCCGGCACGCTGCCTGCCGTCGGCGCGGACTATCCATCCCCGGCCACGCTGGAGCGCCTGCGCGAGCGGATGCCCACGATGACGGTGCGGCGCGGCTGAGGCGCGGCAAGCCGCGACGGGCTCGAAAACTTGTCTGCGTTCAGCTACGGCGGCCGGCAGTCCGGTACGCTGCCTGTCCGCACCCGTCGGTACCTGTGCAACCGCCCGGTATCTGCCCCAGCGCTGCGGCAGACGCTGCCGCCGGAGTGGTCTGCGCGTGGCGCGCGCGCGGCCGCAGCCGTGTCAGCAGCCTGCCGGGCCGGGCGCGTACCCCTTCGCTGCCGGTCACCGGTGCCGCCTCGTGCTCCACCAGAAAGCTGAGCCGCCGGCCGCCCGTCTCTGGCGGCCTGCTGCAGAAACCCCGGGCGCGCTCGCGGTCACGGGCCACGGCCGGACCGTAGACCGTGCCGCCCGACAGCATCGTCCGGCCATCTCCGCCGCGGCGCTGTCGCCGGCAGCGGCACGGGCTTCGAACAAGGCCAGCGCGTCGACGTGAGCGGCCGGCCGCATATTCGGCCTCGGCCCGGGCCGCCGCGTCCTGGGCGTGGGCGCTGGTGCTGCCTGCAGCGGCGAGGCCGACGATGCACACGGCCAGCCAGCGGGATGCGTCTTTCATGCTCTCTCCTCTCGATTGGCAGATCCTGGGCTGGCGAGGCGCGCGATGTGTCGTGCCCCGGCCCGGGACCCCAAGGCCGGTGCCGGTGGTTTTGAGGCCGGCGGGCGTTAAGCGGCCGTTAACGGCCGCCGGGGCGACGGCTCGGGCGGTGGCGGCCGCGCTGGGTCCGTGACGACGAGCTTGGTGCACATGACCTTGCACCTGCTCGGCCCCGCGCTGGGACAGCGGCGCCCCGGTGGCTCAACCGCTGCCGGTGTCTCCATCGGCGCTGCTGCTGGTGCTGGCGCGGCACGGCGAATGGATGTCACGCGCCGAGCTGGCGGCCCTCTTCTGGCCGGACACGGTAACGAGCTCGGCGCTGCTCAACCTGCGTGTCAACCTGCACAAGGCGCGCGGGCTGCTCCAGGGCCTGGGCATCGGCGAGCCGATCCAGGTCGAGCGCCGTCGTGGGCGCTGGGCGCCACCCACCGACCTGGCCGCGGGCGGGGGCTGCAGCGGTGTGCCTGCGCTGGGCTTCACGCGCCGGAGTTCGAGCGCTTCGACCGCTGGCTGCGCGAGTGGCGGCAAGACTGGCACGGCCGTCGCGCGTTCGCCCGGGAGTCGATGGCCGAAGAGCTCGAAGACGATGACCCCCCGGCGGCCGCTCCGGCCGGGCCGGGCTTCTATGGTCGCCGCGTCGAACTGGCGCGGCTGCGTGTCAGCGCGGCTGGCGCTGATGGTGGTGGGGGATGCAGGGGTCGGAAAGAGCCGGCTCGTCGCCGAGGCCTTCGGCAGGTGCTCTGGCTGCGCTGCCGCGAGGGCCTGCGGCAGATGGCCTTCGGCGCCGTGGCCGAGCTCTTCAGCGGCCACGCGCACATGGCTGCAGGAGCTGGGGGCCTAGCTCGATGTCGCGCGCCTGCTGCCGATATCGCACCCAGCCACTGCCACCGCTGGACGCTCTCACCGCCCGCGTGCGCCTGTTCGAGGGGCTGGCGCGCGCGGTGGAACAGCAGGTCGGCGTGCTGGCGGTGGATGACCTGCAGTGGGCGGACCGGCCACGCTCGACTGGCTGGTCATGCTGGCGCATCGCGGACGGCTGCGGTGGGTGGCCACGGCGCGCAGCGACGAACTGTCCGCGGTGGCCCACGACATGCTGCAGTCGCTGCAGGCCAAAGACCTGGCCGGTGTCGTCACGCTCCAAGGTCTGGAGCGCGACGCGCTCAATGCGCTGCTGCACGACCACCGGCCCGACCTGGCCGGGGCGGGCGCCTATGCGGCCGCACGCCTGGCTTCAGGCCCTGTGGTCCTACACCGCCGGCAACGCCTTCTGCGCCATCGAACTGATGCAAACGCTCACGACCGACAGCCGCCCGGAGCAGCTGGTGCAACTGCCGCTGCCCGAGCGCGTGGCCGGCATGTTGCTGCTGATGGTGCCGACCTGCTGCCCGGGCCGGCGCGCGCCGTGGTGGATGCTGCGGCGATCGCCATCGGTCGCCCCACGCTGGCGCAGCTGGCTGCGGTGGCGGGGCTCGACGTCGATGCCACGCTGGCGGCCATCGAGGCCGCCGAGCAGCACGGCCTGATGCAGGGTACGGCCTGCCGCCATGACCTGGTGCGCGAAGCCCTGCACGCCGGCCTGGCGCCCACCCGGGCGGCTGAACTGCACCGTCGCAGCGCGCGCCACCTGGCGCACGAGGGTGCCGAGCCGGAGACGGTGGCCGCCCACTGGCGCCTGGCTGGCGACGACGAGGCGGCGTGGCCCTTCCGTGCTGCGCGCCGCACAGCGGCTGCGCGAACGGGGCGAGCACGACGCCGCCCAGGCCGCTCTGCGCGAGCTGCGTGCCGCCACGCGCGACGATGTGCTGGCGCTGCGCGCCGAGATCATGCTGGCGCAGGAACACCTGTTCGACGACCTCGACACCGGTCGCCGGGCACTGGATTCGGTGCGCGTGCGCGCCGGCCAGCTGCCACCGGGCGCGGCGCGGCAGACGATAGAGGCGCACGCGCTCGCCGGGCTGGTGGACAACGCGGTCTTCAGCGGCGACCTGGCGCGCGCCGGCACGCTCGCCGCGGCGCCTGCGCGCGCTGCTGCCGGGCTGGCGCGCGACGTGCTGGCGCGAGGCGCACCGCAGGTGCTGATCGAGGCTGGCCATGCGCGAGGGCGACTTCGACGCGGCCTGGACTGCCTGGCTGCAGGCCTCGCGGCAGCGCCGGCGGCGGCGCACGCCGTGCTGCTGTCGTTCGAGGCACAGATCCACTGGTTCGGCGGCGACGTGCTCGCAAGCCGCGCGCCAGGCGTTCGAGCAACTGCTGGACGCAGCACCCGGAGTACTGCCGCGGGCTGACCATCGAGAACGACCTGGCCGTGATGCTGCACGCCTTGGGTGACCTCGCCACGCGCCGAAACCATGGCGCGGCGCAGCCTGCGAAGCTGGGCCGGCGTGGCGCACACCGAGACGCTGTCGCTCGCTGGTGCTGGGCTCGACGCTGGCCAGCGGCGGCCGCATGCAGAGGCGCTGGCCGCGCTGGAGCGGGCGCACGAGCTCGGGCTGCGGCAAGGCTCGGACCTGTTCGTGAGCCGAGGCCCTGGTGCGGCGCGGGCGCTGCACTGGGCCGCCGGCGAAGCCCACGCTGCACGCGATGCCACGCAGGCGGCGCGCGCGCACGCCGGCCGCGGCGTGACGGAGCCCCTGCGCGCCAGCGCGCTGGCGCTGATGGAGGTGCTCGTCGCGGCCGACGCCGCACCCGTGACCGAGACGATGGCGCGCTGTCCGCGCTGAGAGCCTTGCACGCGCGCAGCCGCCACCCGCTGGTGCAGGCGCGGCACTGGCGCGCGCAGGTTTGCAGTGCCGCCCGGCACGACGACGCCCGGCGCATTGCACGCCGCCCGGGAGATGGCCGCGGCGGCGCAGCGTGGCGGCCTGCTGGAGTGGCAGTGCGAGGCGCTGCTGCTGATCGCGCGCCTGGACCTCACCTCGGCAGCCGAGGCCGCGCAGCGCCAGGGGCAGGCACTGGCGCGGGCTCAGGGCTTCGGCTGGCTGATTGCCGCCGACGGCACGCCAGCCTGAACCGGCGGTGAGCGTCGAACGAGGACGGCAGCGGTTTCTTGTCGCGGTTCAAGGACGGCGGGCTCACCGGCCCCTGACGCTGGCGTCCAACCTGTTCACGGCACGTCTCGTGCCCCACCCTCATGGCCGACCTCACCGATCCCGTCCACGTCATCGACGTGCGCACCATCGCGCCCGCACAGCGCCACAGCCAGATCTTCGCGACCTTCGATGCCCTGCCCGCGGGCGGCGCCCTGGAACTGGTCAACGACCACGATCCGGTGCCGCTGTACTTCCAGTTCGAGAAGATGCGCTCTGGTTAATTCCGCTGGGACTACCTGCAAAGCGGCCCTGCGCTGTGGCAGGTGCGCATCCGCCGCGTCGCCCCCGGCGAGGCCGGCGCCGTGACCAGCGAGTGCTGCGGCTCCTGCAGCTGCCGCTGACGCCGCCGCGGCCGCATTGCGCGGCCACGACAAGCCCGGCGTCAAGCCAGCGCACGGGCCGGCCCTGGCGGTCGAACGGCAGATAGCGCGCCACGTCGCCGCCACGCACCGCTTCCACCATCTGCTGCAGCGCGGCGTCGACCTGGCTCTCGGACGGCGGCAGCGGCGCGTGCCCGGCCAGCGCGGCGGCGAAGACCAGCGTCCAGGGCGGGCCCAGGGTCTCGGCCTCGGCGGCCAGCGCGGCGAAGCTCGCGAGCGCGTGCGGATCCTTGTCCACGCACATCAGCGGCGCCAGCTCGCCCCCTTCGCCGGCCTCGAAGGCCGCGCGCTGCGCGGCGTCGGCATCGGCCGGCAGGCTGGCGCCGGCAAAGACCAGCAACAGGCGCTGCGGGTCGGGCTGCCGCCGCGCGGCGAGCAGCAGGTCGTCGAAAGTGGTGATGTCCATGCCCCGATTGGAACCCAAGTGCCGGTCGCGGGCACTCGCGGCCCGGGCAGGCCTGCCGCCGCCGGGCGCCGGGGAAATCTTGACCCCGTTCAAGGCCGCCTCGACGCCACGGGCCTAGCCTGCCGGCCCTGTTCTCAGCCGGGGAAGCACCATGAACACCGCCGTGGACCTGATCGATGTCCGTCCCGTGCCGCCGCCGCAGCGCCCCCGCTGATCTTTGGCACCTTCGGTCGCGCGTCCGTGGTGACTGAGCGTCAGCGCGCCAGACCCGCGCCGCAGCTGGTCTGCCCGGCGGGTTCGTTGCGGGCGCTGCAGGTGGCGGTCGACGCCGGCGCCGACGCCGTCTACCTGGGGCTGCGCGACGCCACCAACGCGCGGAACTTCGCGGGGCTCAATTTCGACGATGCGCAGCTGCGCGACGGGCATCCGTTACGCCCACACGCGCGGCCGTCAGGTGCTGATGGCGCTGAACACCTTTGCCGATGCCCGCGACGAGGGTGCCTGGCAGCGTGCGGTGGACCGCGCGGCCGAGCTCGGCACCGATGCCCTGATCGTGGCCGACGTGGCCGTGATGGCCGATGCGCGGCAGCACCACCCGGAACTGCGGCTGCACCTGTCGGTGCATGCCTCGGCCACGACCTGGGAGGCGATCGAGTTTTACCGCCAGCGCTACGGCATCTGCCGCGCGGTGCTGCCGCGGGTGCTGACGCTGTCGCAGGTGCAGCACACCATCGCCCAGATGAGGCCGAGATCGAGGTCTTCGGTTTCGGCAGCCTGTGCGTGATGGTCGAGGGGCGCTGCGCGCTGTCGGCCTACGTCACCGGGCACTCGCCGAACACCGCCGGCGTCTGCTCGCCGCCGTCCGCGGTGCGCTGGGAGGAGACCCCGGCCGGCGTCGAGGCGCGACTGGGCTGCGCGCTGATCGATGGCGACGGAGGCGACGAGCCGCGCGGCTACCCCACGCTGTGCAAGGGCCGCTTCGAGGTCGAGGGCCAGCGCGACTATGCGATCGAGGAGCCGACGAGCCTGAATACGCTGACCCTGCTGCCGCAGCTCATCGAGCCGGCGTGTCGGCGATCAAGATCGAGGGCCGCCAGCGCAGCCCCAGCTACGTGGCCGAGGTGACGCGGGTGTGGCGCAGCGCCATCGACGCCGCCGCGTCGGGCGCGCGTTATTCGGTGCAGCCGGGCTGGAACGCCGATGCTGGGCCGCTGGGCCGAGGGCCAGCAGCAGACGCTGGGCGCCTACGACCGGCCGTGGCGGTGAAGGAAGGACAGGACATGGACGTGCCGACCGGTGCCCCGCCGTTTCGGCTTCACCGTGGGCCCGCTGCAATACTGGTGGCCGCGCGCAGATGATGATGGCCTTCTACGCCGACATCGCCGAGCACCCCGCGTCGACACGGTGGTGCTGGGTGAAGTGACCTGCTCGCGCCGCCACGAGATCCGCACCGAGGACTGGCTGGCGCTGGCGCGCGACCTGGCCGGCGCCGGCAAGGACCGTGGTGCTGGCCACGCATGCCGCTCGTCGAGCACCGAGGCCGAGCTGCGCACCCTGCGCCGCCTGTGCGAGCAGGACGAATTCGCGGTCGAGGCCGGCGACGTCTCGGCGCTGGCCGTGCTGGCGCGCGAGCACGAGGCGCGTCCGGCACGCCGGATTCGTCATCGGCCCCCACGTCAACGTCTACAACCGCGCGGCGCTGGCCGAATGGGCACCGCTGGGCGCAGGCACCTGGGTGCCACCGCTGGAGCTGTCGCTCGAGGCCGTGGGCCACGTCAACCCGCCGCGACGATCCGGTGGCGGGCGCGGGCGGGCCGGTGGCGACCGAGGTCTTCGCCTTCGGCCGCATGCCGCTGGCCTTCTCGGCGCGCTGCTTCACGGCGCGCCACCACCGGCTGAAGAAGGACGAGTGCGACTTCCGCTGCCGCGACGACGCCGACGGCATGCTGCTGGCGCCCGCAGGAAGGCAGGCCTTCCAGATCGTCAACGATCCCGACCCGGTCGCGCGCTGTACTTCCAGTTCGAAGAAGACCCGGCGCTGGCGGCGGCCGCGTGCGCTGGCTGCGGCTGTCGCCGTGCAGCCGCGGCTTCGACGCAGGCGCTCGCGGCCTTCGACGCCGTGTCAACTACGGCGCACCGGCCGGCGAGGCAGTGGCGTACTGCGCCGGCGGGCCTGTGGGGGAGCTGGTCGACGGCTTCGCCTGGCAGCGGCCCGGTATGGTGGAGGTGGCGGCATGAGCAGCGCGCTGCGACGCAGACGACCGGGGTGACGACCGACCCGGGAGCCGGGTTAGGCGCCGTGGCCGTTGGAGGTGGTGGCGCGGCGGCTGCGCGGCGTGGTGCGCCGCTTGCCGCTGGGCCCGCCTCGTTCGTGGCGGCGCGCGTGCTAGACCGGCTGCTGTGGCCGCGGCTGGACGCAACGCAGCGCACGCTGCTGCGGCATCGCGTGCATCGAGATCGAAAGCGTGGAGAGTGCCGTGCGCGTGCGCCTGGTGCTGGGCGAGCGCGGTTTCGAGGTCGCACGCGCGGTGCGTGCGCCGGTGGTCGTGATCCGCGCGGAGACGGCCGCCCTGCTGCGGCTGGCACGCGGTGAAGACGACGCCGACCGCCTGTTCTTCGAACGCCGGCTCGTCATGGAAGGCGACACCGAGTTCGCGCTGCTGCTGAAGAACACGCTGGACGCATCGGCCCGCTGTGGGGGCCGCCCCCGCGATGGCGCAGCACCGGCTGGGGCGTGGCTGCGCCTGCAGCGGTGGCTGAAGCGCGACGCAAGCGGGCAGCACCGCAACTGGTCTGCCCGGCAGGCTCGCTGCGGGCCTTGCAGGTCGCGGTGGACGCCGGCGCCGACGCCGTCTACCTGGGGCTGAGCGATGCCACCAATGCGCGCAATTTCGCCGGCCTGAACTTCGACGCCGCGCAGCTGCGCACCGGCATCCGTTATGCCCACGCGCGCGGCCGCCAGGTGCTGATGGCGCTGAACACCTTCGCCGATGCGCACGACGACACCCCCTGGCAGCGCGCCGTCGACCGCGCCGCCGAACTCGGCACCGATGCCCTCATCGTGGCCGACATGGCCGTGATGGCCTATGCGCGGCGGCAGCACCCCGACCTGCGGCTGCATCTGTCGGTCCAGGCCTCGGCCACGACCTGGGAAGCGATCGAGTTCTACCGTCGGCGCTACGGCATCCGCCGCGCCGTGCTGCCGCGCGTGCTGACGCTGTCGCAGGTGCAGCACACCATCGCACACACCGAAGCCGAGATCGAGGTCTTCGGCTTCGGCAGCCTGTGCGTGATGGTCGAGGGGCGCTGCGCGCTGTCGGCCTATGTCACCGGGCAGTCTCCGAATACGGCCGGTGTGTGTTCGCCGCCGTCGGCGGTGCGCTGGGAGGAAACCGCGGACGGCGTCGAGGCGCGCCTGGGCGGCGTGCTGATCGACCGCTACACCTGCGACGAGCCGCGCGGTTATCCGACGCTGTGCAAAGGCCGTTTCGACGTCGATGGCCAGCGCGACTATGCGATCGAGGAGCCCACCAGCCTGAATACGCTGGCCCTGCTGCCGCAGCTCATCGACGCCGGAGTCTCGGCGATCAAGATCGAAGGCCGCCAGCGCAGCCCCAGCTACGTGGCCGAGGTCACACGCGTGTGGCGCAACGCCATCGACCATGCCGCATCGGAGGCGCGCTATGCCGTGCAACCAGGCTGGAATGCGTTGCTCGGCCGCTGGGCCGAAGGCCAGCAGCAGACACTGGGCGCCTACGACCGGCCCTGGCGCTGAAGGACCGACGCCATGCCCGCATCGCCACTGCCTCGCCCTTTCACGTTCACGGTCGGCCCGCTCCAGTACTGGTGGCCGCGGGTCCAGATGATGGACTTCTACGCCCAGCTTGCCGACCACCCGGCGGTCGACGCGGTCGTGCTGGGCGAAGTGACCTGCTCGCGCCGCCATGAGCTGAAGACCGAGGACTGGATCGCCCTGGCGCGCGACTTGGCCAGCGCCGGCAAGACCGTGGTGCTGGCCACGCTGCCGCTGGTCAGCACCGAGGCAGAACTGCGCAACATGCGGCGCCTGTGCGAGCAGGACGAGTTCGCGGTCGAGGCAGGCGATGCCTCCGCGCTGGCCGTGTTGGCGCGCCAGCACGAAGACCGGCCGGGGCGCCCCGCGTTCGTCGTCGGACCCCACATCAATGTCTACAGCCAAGGGGCACTGGCCGAGTGTGCGTCGCTGGGCGCTGGCATCTGGGTGCCGCCGCTGGAGCTTTCGCTCGACGCCGTGGCCCACGTCAATCCGGCCCGTGCACCGGTGCCTGGCGCGGCCGGTCCGGTGGTGACGGAAGTGTTCGGCTTCGGTCGCATGCCGCTGGCGTTTTCGGCACGCTGCTTCACCGCACGCCACCATCGGCTGAAGAAGGACGAGTGCGACTTCCGCTGCCGCGACGACACCGACGGCCTGCTGCTGGCCACCAGCGAGGGCCGGCCCTTCCTCGTCCTCAACGGCATCCAGACGCAGTCGGCAGCCATGCACTGCCTGCTCGGTTCGGGTCCGGCACTGGCGGCCGCCGGCGTGCAGCGCGTGCGGCTGTCCCCGTGCAGTCGCGGCTTCGCCGAGGCGCTCGGGTGCTTCGACGCCGTGCTCAATGCCGGCGCATCGGCGCGCGAAGAACTCGCGGCCTTGCGTGCCGCAGGCCTGCCGGGCGAACTCGTCGACGGCTTCGCCCGCCGCCAGCCCGGCCTCGCGGCCGTGGCAGCATGAACGCCGAGCCGCGTGCCGGCGCCCGGCCCGGGCATGGGTTCGACCTGCCGTGGCCTCTGCAGGCCGTTGGCCAGCGGCTGCGCAGCGTCGTGCGCCGGCTGCCGGTCGGGCCACCGTCGTTCGTGGCGGCGCGTGTGCTCGACCAGCTGTTGTGGCCTCGCCTGGACGCCGCGCAGCGCAAACTCCTTCAGCAGCAGTGCATCGAGATCGAGAGCGTCGACACCGGGCTGCGCGTGCGGCTGGTGCTCGGCGCGCATGGCTTCGAAGTGGCCCCGGGAACCGTGGCGTCGGTGGTCGTGATCCGCGCCCGCACCGCGGCCCTGCTGCGGCTGGCCCGCGGCCAGGATGATGCCGACCGCCTGTTCTTCGAGCGCCTGCTCGTCATGGAGGGCGACACCGAACTGGCACTGCGGCTGAAGAATACGCTTGACGCCATCGGCCCCTTGTGGCCGCCAGCCCGTGTCTGAGAGCGCCGGCGGCGACCGTCGGCCGCAACCCTCAGTGCACGCCCTAGCTGCGGTACGCCGCCAGCTGCTTGCCGTCGAGGATGCGGATGTCGCGCTTGTCGACCTCGATCAGACCCGCGGTCTCGAGTTCGCGCAGCACGCGCGAGAAATATTCCGGCGTGAGCGACAGCCGCGACGCCACGGTGGCCTTGCTGACCGGCAGCGACACCGTTCGTGCATCGGCGGCGGGGCGGTCCTCGAAGTCCTGGTCGCGCAGCAGGTAGCCGACGACACGCTGCACGCCGCTCTGCAGCGCGTAGGCCTGCACGTCGTGCACCAGGCCGTGCAGGCGGCGCGACAGGCCGGCGAGCATGCGCAGGGCGAAGCGGTTGTCGTGTTCCAGTTCGGCAAGAACGGCCTGGCGGTGCACCGTCAGCAACAGCGAATCGGCCAGCGCCTGGGCATTCACGAGGCAGGGTTTGCTGAGGAACATCAGCGCCTCGGCGAAGCTCGCGCCGGGGCTGATCAGCTCGATCACCTTCTCCTGCCCGGACGGCGAGATCACGAACAGCTTGACCTGCCCGACGACGACGACGTGGAAGGAGTCGCAGGGCTCGCCCATGCGGAAGACCATCTCGCCGCGCTCGAAACGCCGCAACTGGCAGCCCTTGGCCAGGCGCTCGAGTTCGGGCGTGCCGATGTCCGAGAAAGCGGCAGCACCGACAGGAAGCGGGGGATGTCGAAGCTGCGTGGTTCGAGCACGGTCTGACCTCGAATCAAGATGGTAGCAGGTGGCTGCGGCGAGCGGTGACGGGGTCCTCGCCGCCGCGCCGGCCGGCCGCAGCGCGGGTGTTCGGCGCCCAGTTTCACGGCGCGCGCGCCGCGGCGCGCTCGACCATCCCCAGCATGGTCGCCACCGTGATCGACCCGAAGGTCGCCTGCGCGATCTGGTCGATCTCGGCCAGCACCTGGCCGAGCGCACGGTCCACCGGCGTGGCGGCCTGCGCGGCCGGCGCCGCCGCCCCCAGGTCCTCGAAGAGGCGGATCACGTCCAGCAGCGTCAGCCGGCGCGGATTGGCGGCGAAGCGGTAGCCGCCGCCGACGCCGCGCACCGAATCGACGATGCCCGCGCGCGCCAGTTCCGACAGCACCTTGGCCAGGTGGTGCAGCGACTCGCCGTATTTGGCGGCGACCTCGGCCGCCGGCACGTGCTCGCCCGGACCGGGCGGCGAATTCGAGCACGCTGTACAGCGCCAGTTCGGTGTTCTTCTGCAGCTTCATCGCGTCAGGCCTGCGGGCCGATGGCCAGTTCGAGCGGGATCAGCGCGGCCGGCCGTCATGCCCTGGCTGCGGAAGAAGGACAGGATCAGCGGGTTGTCGCTGGCCAGCATGGTGCGCAGCACGCGCACGCCGACGCGCTCGAAGCGTTCGCGCATCGCCGCCAGCAGGCGCGTGCCCACGCCCTGCTGGCGCGCGCGCGGGTCGACGTCGATGGCGAACACCCAGCCGCAGGGCGGCGAGCCGAACTCCCAGTCGCGCACCTCGCCGATCATGAAACCGACGCACGCGCCCGGCCCGCACCGCCACCAGGAAGTGCCGCAGGCCCTGGCCGCCGATGCCGTAGCGGCGGTAGACGCGCTGCCAGTAGTCGGCCTTGTGCAGGCCGGTCACGGTGGCGTCGAGCGCGATCACCTCGGGCAGGTCGGCCTGCCGCACCGGGCGCACCTGCAGCGCCATCGTCGACCGCCGCGGGGCGCTCCGCACCCCGGGGCCGGCGTGCGGCACGACGGCCCTCCCGCGCCAATTTCGACTCCACGGCACCCCCCGAAAAACTGACCCAGGTCAAATTCAAATCCGCATTCCAGTACCAGAATGCGTTTCGAAGTGCATTCTAAGACCGCGCCGGCACCGGCCGGGCGCGACCCTGACGCACAGCCGCCCACTCGCCGCGGCGCGACCCGCAGCACTTCAGGAGACAACCGATGACCCTCTTGCGCCACGCCCGCCACCTGGCCCACGCCGCCGCCTGCTGACCCTGGCCGTCGCGGCGGCGCCGGCGCTCGCGCAGGAGCCGATCCGCATCGGCAGCTTCCTGTCGGTGACCGGGCCGGCGGCCTTCCTCGGCGACCCCGAGCTGAAGACGCTGGAGCTCTACGTCGAAAGCATCAACGCCGCCGGCGGCGTGAACGGGCGCAAGCTGCAGCTCATCGCCTACGACGACGCCGGCGACGCCGAGAAGGCGCGCACCTTCGCCAAGCGGCTGATCGAGCAGGACAAGGTCGACGTCATCGTCGGCGGCTCGACCACCGGCGAGACGATGGCGGCGGTGCCGCTGGTCGAACAGGCCGGCGTGCCGTTCATCTCGCTCGCCGGCGCGGTGGTGATCGTCGAGCCGGTGAAGAAGTGGGTCTTCAAGACGCCGCACACCGACCGCATGGCCTGCGACAAGATCTTCGTCGACATGAAGGCGCGCGGCGTCACCAAGGCGGCGCTGATCTCCGGCAGCGGCGGCTTCGACAAGTCGATGCGCGCCGAATGCCTGAAGGTGGCGCCGAACCACGGCATCGAGATCGTCGCCGACGAGACCTACGGCGCCGGCGACACCGACATGACGGCGCAGCTGACCAAGATCCGCGCGCAGCGGCGTGCAGGCGGTGCTGAACGCCGGCTTCGGCCAGGGGCCGGCGATCGTCACCAAGCAACTACCGCCAGGTCGGCATCACGCTGCCGCTGTACCAGTCGCACGGCGTCGCCTCCAAGGAGTTCATCAAGCTCGCCGGCGAGGCCGCCGAGGGCGTGCGCCTGCCGGCCGCGGCGTTGCTGGTGGCCGACCTGCTGGCCGCCGGCGACGCGCAGAAGCCGGTCGTCATCGCCTACAGGAACGCCTACGAGGGGCGCTTCAAGAGCGACGTCTCGACCTTCGGCGGCCACGCCTACGACGGGCTGATGCTCGCGGTGGACGCGATCAAGGAGGCCGGCGGCACCGACAAGCGCCAAGGTGCGCGACGCGCTCGAGGCGCACCAAGGGCTACATCGGCACCGGCGGCGTGGTCAACATGTCGCCCACCGACCACATGGGCCTGGACCTGACCGCCTTCCGCATGCTCGAGGTCGAAGAACGGCAACTGGTCGCTGGTGCAAGTGAACGCCGCGCCAGCCCGCACCGAGCCGGCCATGAGCGCGCAGTGGATGCAGTTCCTGCCACCGGCCTGACGGTCGGCGCGATCTACGCGCTGGTCGCGCTCGGCTTCTCCATCATCTACAACGCCAGCCACGTGATCAATTTCGCGCAGGGCGAATTCGTGATGATCGGCGGCATGGCCGCGGTGTCGCTGGTCGGCGCCGGGCTGCCGCTGTGCTGTCGCCGTCCCGCTGGCGGTGGCCGTGGCCGGCGTGGTCGGCCTCGGCGCTGGAGAAGTTCGCGGTCGAGCCGGCGCAGCGCGGGCCTGCCGGTGGTGACGCTGATCATCATCACCATCGGCGCGTCGATGTTCCTGCGCGGCCTGGCGCAGGTGCTGTGGGACAAGAACCTGCACGCGCTGCCAGCCGTTCTCCGGCGCGACGCCGATCGCGCTCGCGCGGCGCCACGATCCTGCCGCAGAGCCTGTGGGTGCTGGGCGGCACGGCGCTGGCGGTGCTGGTGCTGGGCTGGTTCTTCGGCCGCACGCTGTACGGCAAGGCGATGCTCGCCACCTCCTTCAACCCGCTGGCGGCGCAGCTGATGGGCATCACACGCGCGGCGTGATGCTGCGTCGAGCTTCGGGCTGTCGGCCGCGCTCGGCGCGGTCGGCGGCATGCTGACCGCGCCGATCACCTTCACCTCCTACGACGTCGGCGTGATGCTCGGGCTGAAGGGCTTCGCCGCCGCGATGCTGGGCGGCCTGGGCAGCTTCGGCGGCGCGGTCGTCGGCGGCCTGCTGCTGGGCATGCTCGAGAGCCTGGGCGCGGGCTTCGTGTCCTCGGCCTACAAGGACGCGATCGCCTTCGTCGTCATCCTCGGCGGTGCTGTTCTTCATGCCGAGCGGGCTGTTCGGTGCGCGCCGCAGCGAACGCGTCTGAGCGCATCGGGCCCGCGACGCCGGTCGCACCGGCGCCCGCGGCCAGCGGCTGGCGGCGCCGGCTGGCCTCGCCGCGCACTGGCGGCCTGGGCGCGCTGGCGCTGGTGCTCGCGCTGCTGCCGCTGCTCTTCCCGAACAACTATTTCTTCGAAGTCGCGATCCTGGTCGCGCTGAACGCCATCGTCTGCGTCGGCCTGAACCTGCTGATCGGCTATGCCGGGCAGATCAGCCTCGGCCATGCCGGCTTCTTCGCGCTCGGCGCCTACGGCTGCGCCATCCTCGCGGCGCGCTGGGGCTGGCCGGCGTGGCTGTCGATGCCGGTGGCGGTGGCCGCGGTCGGCGTGCTGGCCTGGCTCGTCGGCCGGCCGACACTGCGCCTGAAGGGCCACTACCTGGCGATGGCCACGCTCGGCCTGGGCGTCATCGTCTCCATCGTGCTCTCGACCGAGGACGGCTGACCGGCGGCCCCGACGGCATGGCGGTGCCGCCGCTGGTGCTGTTCGGGTTCACGGTGCAGGGCGAACGCTGTGGTACGGCATCGTCGGCCTCGGGCTGTGGGTCGCGGTCTGGTTCGCGCTCAACCTCATCGACTCGCCGATCGGCCGCGCCCTGCGCGCGCTGCACGGCTCGGAGGTGGCGGCCGAGACGGTGGGCATCGACCTCGGCGCAGTGGAAGCTGCGGGTCTTCGTGCTCTCGGCGCTGATCGCCGCCATCGCCGGCGCGCTGACCGCGCACTACGCCGGCTTCATCACGCCGGCCAAGGCCTCGTTCCTGCACTCGATGGAACTGGTCATCATGGTCGTGTTCGGCGGCATGGCCTCGATCTGCGGCGCGGTCGTCGGCGCTGCGGTGCTGACGCTGCTGCCGCAGTTCCTGACCGTGCTCAAGGACTACGAGATGATGGTCTTCGGCGCCATCCTGATCGCGACCATGGTGTTCTTCCCGCGCGGCATCGTGCCCACGCTGTTCTCGGCCTGACGCGTGGCCTGCGGCTCGCGCTGGCGCGGCGGCGTGCGCGGTCCGCCACGTCCGGAGACGACGTGAGCCTGCTGGTGGTCGAACACCTGGCCAAGGGCTTCGGCGGCGTGCGCGCGTCGACGACCTGTCGTTCGAGGTCCGGCCCGGCACCGTGTACGCCGATCATCGGCCCCAACGGCGCCGGCAAGACGACGCTGCTGAACCTGCATGACGGGCATCTACGCGCCCGACCCGGGCGCATGCGCCTGGACGGGCACGACCTCACCGGGCCAGCCGACGCACCGCTGGGCCGCCGCCGGCACTGGGCCGCACGTTCCAGAACCTGCAGGTGTTCTTCAACATGAGCGCGCTCGAGAACGTGATGACCGGGCGCCACCTGCACGAGAGCACCGGCGCTGGTGCCGGCCATCTTCCGCCTGCCGGCGCTGCGCCGCGCCGAGGCCGCTGACCGCGCGCAGGCCGAGGCGCTGATGCGGCCGCGTCGGCCTCGGTGCGTGGATCGACGCGGCGGCCGACGCCATGCCCTACGGCGCGCTCAAGCGGCTGGAGATCGCGCGCGCGCTGGCCGCCGAGCCGAAGCTGCTGCTGCTCGACGAGCCGGCCGCCGGCCTCAACCAGACCGAGGCGCACGAGATCGACGCCCTGATCCGCGAGCTGGCGCGCGGCGGCATGACCGTGGTGCTGGTCGAGCACAACATGCGGCTGGTGATGGAGGTGTCCGACCGCGTGCTGGTGCTCGAGCGCGGCGCGCGGCTGGCCGAAGGCACGCCGGCCGAAGTGGCCGCACGACCCGCGCGTGATCGAGGCCTACCTGGGCGCCGAGACGCCGGCCGGCGCGGCTGCCGAGGTGGCCCATGCTTGAGGTCGAAGGACTGGCCAGCCGCTACGGGCGCATCCCGGCGCTGGCCGACATCGCGCTGCGCGTCGAGACCGGCGAGCTGGTGGCCATCGTCGGCGCCAACGGCGCCGGCAAGACGACGCTGCTGCGCGCGCTGTCGGGCGTGCAGCCCGCCACCGCCGACGACGCTGCGCTTCGACGGCGCCGACATCCGCGCCGAGCGGCCGCGCCAGCGCGTGCGGCGCGGCATCGTGCAGGTGCCCGAGGGGCGCCAGGTGTTCGGCGCCGCTGAGCGTCGAGGACAACCTGCTGCTCGGCGCCTTCGCCCGCGGCACGACGCGACACGATCGCCGCCGTGTGGGCGCATGTTCCCGGTGCTGCAGCGAGAAGCGCCACGAGGCCGCCGGCACGCTGTCGGGCGGCCAGCAGCAGATGCTGGCCATCGGCCGCGCGCTGATGGCCGACCCGCGGCTGCTGCTGCTCGACGAGCCGAGCATGGGCCTGGCGCCGCTGCTGGTGGCCGAGATCTTCGGCCACATCGCGGCGCTGAAGGCGCGCGGCACGACGATCCTGCTGGTCGACCAGAACGCGCGCGCGGCGCTGGCCATCGCCGACCGCGGCTATGTCATGGAGACCGGCCGCATCGTCGGCCAGGGCCGCGCGGCCGACCTGCTGCGCGACCCGCAGGTGCAGCAGGCCTATCTCGGCCATTGACCCCCAGACACCGAGGACATCCGCATGAAACCCACCCTGCAGCCCGGACTCGAGGCGCAAGCCCGCTTCGACGTCGACCGCGAACGCACCATCGACTTCATGGGCGAGGCGGCGCGCGTCTACGCCACGCCGATGCTGGTGCGCGATATCGAGATGACCTGCCGCAACCTGCTGCTGGCGCACCTGGACGCGGGCGAGGACTCGGTGGGCACGCGCGTCGAGATCGACCACATCGGCGCCACGCTGCTGGGCATGGCGGTCGAACTGAAGGTGCGCGTCGCGGAGGTCGCACGGCCGCGCCGTGGTGTTCGAGGTCGAGGGCCGCGACGCCGTCGAGCCCATCGTGCGCGGGCGCCACTCGCGCTTCGTCGTCGATGTCGCCAAGACCGCGCAGCGGCTGGCGGCCAAGGCCGAGAAGGCCCGGGCCGCCGGGTCCGCCCCGTCCGGTCGGCGGCTGAGGGAGGCGCACGATGACCGCCGCCACCGCCACCACCACGCGCCGCGTGCCCACCTACTGCTACCAGTGCGTGGCCGGCCCCGACCTGCTCACGGTGAAGGTCGAGGACGGCGTGGCCACCGAGGTCGAGCCCAATTTCTGCGCCGCCGGCGGTGCACCCGGGCGGCGGCAAGGTCTGCGTCAAGGCCTTCGGGCTGGTGCAGAAGACCTACAACCCGCACCGCGTGCTGGCGCCGATGAAGCGCACCAATCCGAAGAAGGGGCGCGACGAGGATCCGGGCTTCGTCGAGATCTCGTGGGACGAGGCGCTGACGCTGATCGCCGGCAAGCTGCAGCGCGTGCGCGAGCAGGGCCTGACCGACGAGTCGGGCTATCCGCGCGCTGGCGGCCAGCTTCGGCGGCGCCGGCACGCCGCAGTCGTACATGGGCACGCTGCCGGCCTTCCTGGCCGCCTGGGGCCCGGTCGACATGGGCTTCGGCTCCGGCCAGGGCGTCAAGTGCTACCACTCCGAGCACCTGTACGGCGAGTTCTGGCACCGCGCCTTCATCGTCACCCCCGACACGCCGCTGTGCAACTACCTCATCTCCTGCGGCTCGAATATCGAGGCCTCGGGCGGCGTCACCGGCGTCTTCCGGCACGCCCAGGCGCGCGTGCGCGGCATGAAGCGGGTGCAGGTCGAGCCGCACCTGTCGGTCACCGGCGCCTGCTCGGCCGAGTGGGTGCCGATCAAGCCCAAGACCGACGCCGCCTTCCTGTTCGCGCTGATCCACGTGCTGCTGCACGAAGCAGCCGCGCGAGCGGCTCGACCTGCCGTTCCTGGCGCAGCGCACGGCATCGCCCTACCTCGTCGGGCCGCACGGCTACTACCTGCGCGACCGCGCCAGCCGCCAGCCGCTGGTCTGGGACCTGGGCAACGCGGCGGCCCGCGTGCACGACAGCCCGGGGCTGCAGGAGGCGCTGGAGGGCCGCTTCGAGGTCGACGCGGTGGAGATCGGCCCCGACGGCGAGGTGCTCGCCGAAGGCCGGCTGCCCGGCAGCACCGCCTTCACGCGGCTGGTCGAGCACATGCGCCCGTATTCGCCCGAGTGGGCGCAGGCGATCTGCGACGTGCCCGCGGCGACCATGCGCCGCATCGCCAACGAGTTCCTGGACCACGCCTGCGTCGGCCAGACGATCGAGATCGACGGCATCACGCTGCCCTACCGGCCGGTGGCGATGACGATGGGCAAGACCGTCAACAACGGCTGGGGCGGCTTCGAATGCTGCTGGGCGCGCACCGTGCTGGCCACGCTGGTCGGCGCGCTCGAGGTGCCCGGCGGCACCATCGGCACCACGGTGCGGCTGACGCGGCCGATGTCGCACCGCCACGAGAGCGTGAAGCCGGGCCCCGACGGCTTCATGCACTACCCGCTCAACCCGACCGACAAGGCGCACTGGTCGCTGCAGCCCAATATCCGCAACGCCTACCGCACGATGGTGCCGCTGGCCGCCGACGGGCCCTGGAGCCAGGCGCTGGGGCCGACGCACTTCTCCTGGATGTTCCTCGACGAGACGCCCAAGGGCCTGCCGCGCGTGACGCTGCCCGAGGTCTGGTTCGTCTACCGCACCAACCCGGGCGATCTCGTTCTGGGATACGAAGGCGCTCGGCGAGAAGATGGCGCGTTTCCCGTTCATGGTCGCCTTCGCCTACACGCACGACGAGACCAACCACTTCGCCGACGTGCTGCTGCCCGACGCCACCGACCTCGAGAGCCTGCAGCTCTGGCGCATCGGCGGCACCAAGTACCAGGAGTCGTTCTGGGACCACGAGGGTTTCGCGCTGCGCCAGCCGGTGGTCGCCACGCACGGCCAGGCGCGCGACCTCACCGATATCGCCACCGAACTGGCGCACCGCACCGGACTCGCCGAGAAGTACGTCGCCGCCATCAACAAGGGGGCGGGCGGCGTGCCGCTGAAGGGCGAACACGGCGACTTCTCGCTCGATCCGCGGGCCAACGCACAGCCGCGAGCAGATCTGGGACGCGGTGTGCCGCGCGGCCAGCGCCGAGGTCAGCGACGGCGCCACTGCGCACGGCCTGGACTGGTGGAAGGAGCACGGCCTGGCGACCAAGCCCTACCCGCGGCGCGACTGGTACCTGTTGCCGACGATGGTCAGGCACGGCCTGCGCTTCGAGCTGCCCTACCAGGAGCGGCTGATGCGCGTCGGCGCCGAACTCGGCCGCCGCCTGCACGAGCACGACATGCACTGGTGGGACACGCAGCTGAAGGAGTACCAGGCGCTGCCGGTGTGGAAGGACTTCCCGGGGCTGTGGGAGGCCGTCATCGGCCAGACCGGCGGCCGCGCGCAGGACTACCCGTTCTGGCTGCTCACCGCGCGCAGCATGCAGTACGCCTGGGGTGCCAACGCCGGCAGCCAGCTGATGCACGAGGTGGCCGACAACGTCACCGGCCACCGCGGCGTGATCATCAACACCGGCGCAGCCGCGCGGCTGGGCATCGAGGAGGGCGATGCGATCGAGATCGCCACGCCGCAAGCGCAAGGTGCAGGGCCGCGCCGTGCTGCGCCAGGGCATCCGACCCGACACCCTGCTGCTCATCGGCCAGTTCGACCACTGGGCCACGCCGCTGGCCAAGGATTTCGGCGTGCCGAGCATGAATTCGCTGGCCACGATGTCGCTGGACCTCACCGACGCCACCGGCTCGGGCGCCGACATCGTGCGCGTCAAGATCTCGCGTGCCGCCGAAGGAGCACGGCCATGACGCGGTGGGCGATGGTCGCCGACCTGCGGCGCTGCGTCGGCTGCCAGACCTGCACCGCCGCGTGCAAGCACGCCAATGCCGACGCCGCCGGGCGTGCAGTGGCGGCGCGTGCTCGACATGGAATTCGGCGACTACCCCGACGTGCAGCGCGCCTTCGTGCCGGTGGGCTGCCAGCACTGCGACGAACCCGCCTGCCTGGACGTGTGCCCGACGACGGCGACGAAGAAGCGCGCCGACGGCATCGTCACCATCGACTACGACCTCTGCATCGGCTGCGCCTACTGCGCCGTGGCCTGCCCCTACCAGGCGCGCTACAAGACCGAGCGCGCCAGCTTCGCCTACGGCAACGGCGAGCGCGCACGAGACGCAGCGCCGCGACGACGACACGGCTGGCGGTGGCGACCAAGTGCACCTTCTGCGTCGACCGCATCGACGCCGGCCTGGCCCAGGGCCTGAAACCCGGCGTCGACCCCGCGGCCACGCCGGCCTGCGTCAACGCCTGCATCGCCGATGCGCTGGCCTTCGGCGATCTGGAAGACCCCGGCAGCAACGTCAACCAGCTTGCTGGAAGCCAACCAGCATTTCCGCATGCACGAAGAGCTGGGCACCGGCCCCGGCTTCTTCTACCTGTGGGACCGCAAGGATGAGGTGACCCCATGAGCTTCGGCCCCAACCCCTGGCACCAGCAGAGCTGGGACGCGCGTGCCGCCGGCAATTTCATGGGCGGCGGCGCCGGCAGCGGGCTGCATCGTCTTCGCGGCGCTCGCGCGGCGGGCCGACGCTGGCTGCTGCTGGCCGGTGCGGCGCTGGTCGGCCTCGGCCTGCTGTCGGTCTTCCTGGAGATCGGCCGCCCGCTGCGCGCGATGAACGTGGTCCGGCATCCGGCGCGATCGTGGATGACGCGCGAGGCGATGGTCGCACCGCTGCTCTTCGCCGCCGTGGCCGCGGCCTGGTTCGCCGGCCCGATGAGGCCGGCTGGCTGACCGTGTTGCCGGCGCTGGCCGCGCTGGCCTTCGTCTACTGCCAGGCGCGCATGCTGCAGGCGGCCAAGGGCATCCCGGCCTGGCGCGAGCCACTGACCGTGCCGCTGATCGTGGCCACCGGGCTGGCCGAAGGCGGCGGGCTGTGGCTGCTGCTGGCCTCGACCGCGGGGCCGGCGGCGCCGCTGCCGTGGCTGGCCTTCGCGCTGGCCCTGGCCGCGCGCTTCGCACTGTGGCTGGCCTGGCGCCGACGCCTGCGCGCCGCGCCGCGCGCGCTGGCGGCGATCGACCGTGCCGGGCGCGCCTTCAAGGCCGCCACGCTGCTGCCGCTGGCCATCGCGGTGCTGGGCCGCGATCTCGCCGCTGCCGCCCACCGCGTCGATCGCGCTGCAGGTGCTGGCGGGCGCGCTGGCCCTGGCCGGCGGGCTGTGGTTCAAGTTCACGCTCGTCACGCGTGGCGCCTACAACCAGGGCTTTGCGCTGCCCCACCTGCCGGTGCGCGGCGGCGCGGCGCGTCTAGCCGCAGAAGCGGGAGAACGACCATGGGCGCCATCGCCGAAAGCAGCCACTTCACCTCCGCCGGTCGGCCTGCACCCGGCGCTGGAGACGATGTCGCGCGACGCCCTCGCGGCGCTGCAGCTCGAGCGCCTGCGCGCGGTGCTGCGCAACGCCTGGACGAACGTGCCCTGGCAGCGTGCGCGGCTGCGACGCCGCGGGCCTGCATCCGGATGCGGTGGCCGGCCTCGACGACCTGCGGCGCCTGCCCTTCATGGTCAAGACCGACCTGCGCGACCACTACCCCTTCGGCCTCTTCGCGCGGCCGGTCGAGGCGCTCGCGCGCGTGCATGCCTCGTCGGGCACGACCGGCAAGCCCACCGTCGTCGGCTATACGGCCGGCGACCTGGACCGCTGGGCCGACCTGATGGCGCGTTCGATGGCCGGCGCCGGCGTGCGGCGCGGCGACCTGGTGCACAACGCCTACGGCTACGGCCTGTTCACCGGCGGCCTGGGCGCGCACAGCGGCGCCGAGCGCCTGGGCTGCCCGGTGGTGCCGATCTCCGGCGGCGGCACCGAGCGCCAGGTGGCGCTGATGATGGACTTCGGTGCGCGCGTGCTGTGCGCGACGCCGTCCTATGCGCTGGCGATCGCCGAAGTGGCCGAGCAGATGGGCGTCGACCTGCGGCGCAGCCGGCTGCGCATCGGCATGTTCGGCGCCGAGCCCTGGAGCGCGGCGATGCGCGACGAGATCGAGGCGCGCCTCGGCCTGCGCGCCTACGACGTCTACGGCCTGTCCGAGATCATGGGCCCGGGCGTGGCCTGCGAGTGCGAATGCCGCAACGGGCTGCACGGCTGGGAGGACCACTTCCTGTTCGAGCTCGTCGACCCCGAGACCGGCGCGCCGGTGCCCGACGGCGAGGCCGGCGAACTGGTGATCACGACGCTGACCAAGGAAGCGCTGCCGATGCTGCGCTACCGCACGCGCGACATCACGCGCGCTGGCGCACGAGCGCTGCGACTGCGGCCGCACGCACCTGCGCATCCTGCGCGTGACCGGGCGCAACGACGACATGCTGATCATCCGCGGCGTCAACGTCTACCCGTCGCAGATCGAGGCCGTGCTCGTCGGCCGGCCCGGGCTGGCGCCGCATTACCAGCTGGTGGTCGAACGCCGCGGCAGCCTGGACCAGCTGCGCATCGAGGTCGAGGCCCTGCCCGGCGTCGACGGCGGCAGCGCTTCGACGCGCTGGCGCGCGAGGCCGGCGCACCACGTCAAGTCGATGATCGGCGTCAGCGCCGAAGTCGCGGTCATGGCGCCGGGCAGCCTGCCGCGCTCGCAGGGCAAGGCGGCACGCGTGCGCGACCTGCGCCGGGCGGCCGCCGACCTGCGCCTGAAGACCAGGAGCCGGAACCATGGCCCAACGCTGGCTGCAACTGCAGGTCAACGGCCGCCTGCACACGCTGGCCACGCACGGCCGCGCGCTGCTGCTCGACGTGCTGCGCGACGGCCTGCAGCTCACCGGCACCAAGCAGGGCTGCGACGGCGGCGAGTGCGGCGCCTGCACCGTGCTCGTCGACGGCGAACCGCGGCTGGCCTGCATCACGCTGGCGGCCAGCATCGAGGGGCGTGCCATCGAGACCATCGAGTCGCTGGCCACGCAGGGCCGGCTGTCGGCGCTGCAGCGCGCCTTCCACGAAAAGCTGGGCGCGCAGTGCGGCTTCTGCACGCCCGGCATGGTGATGGCCGCCGAAGCCCTGCTGCGCCGCGTGCCGCAGCCCAGCGAGGCGCAGATCCGCGACGCGCTGGCCGGCAACCTGTGCCGCTGCACCGGCTACGTGAAGATCGTCGAATCGGTGCAGGCCGCGGCCGGCACCGGCCGCGGAGGGCGGCGCATGAAGCCCGGCACACGTCCGCCCGGCACGCGAGCCGGCGCCGCCGACGCATTCGATCGGTCTGCCGCGGCCGCTGGTCGACGGCGCCGACAAGGTCAGCGGCCGCGCCCTCTACACCGCCGACCTGCCCTTCCCCGGCGCGCTGGTCGGCCGCATCGGCCGCAGCACGGTGGCGCACGGCGCTCATCCGCCGCATCGACGCCTCGCGGGCGCTGGCGATGCCCGGCGTGCACGCCGTCGTCACCGGCGCCGACTTCGTGGCGCCCTACGGCGTGATCCCGATCGCGCAGAACGAATGGCCGCTGGCGCGCGACCGCGTGCGCTACCGCGGCGAGCCGCTGTTCGCGGTGGCGGCCGACGATGCACGCACGGCACAGGCCGCGCTGGCCGCGGTGGAGGTCGAGATCGATGCGCTGCCGGCGTATTTCGACGCCGAGGCGGCGCGCGCGCCCGATGCGCTGCTGCTGCACGAGAACAAGCCCGGCAACCTGGAGCGCCGCGTCGAGCAGGATTTCGGCGACGTCGATGCCGGCTTCGCCGCCGCCGATCTCGTGCTGGAACGCAGCTACGACTGCGCCGAGGTCGCGCACGGCCAGATCGAGCTCAACGCCACCGTCGCGCAATGGGACGCCGAACGCGAGCAGCTCACGGTGCACTCGGTGACCCAGGTGCCCTACTACCTGCACCTGACGCTGGCGCAGACGCTGGGGCTGGACAGCTGCGGCCGTGCGCGTCGTGAAGCCCTTCGTCGGCGGCGGCTTCGGCCACCGCGTCGAGCCGCTGAATTTCGAGATGGTGACGGCGGCGCTGGCGCGCGCCGCGGGGGCCACCGTCAAGCTCGAACTCACGCGCGAGGAGACCTTCCTCACCCACCGCGGCCGGCCGGCGACGCACACGCGGCTGAAGATCGGCATGCGCAGGAACGGCGAGATCACCGCCGTGGACGCCGAGGTCGTGCAGCGCGGCGGCGCCTATGGCGGCTACGGCCTGGTGACGATCCTCTATGCCGGCGCCTTGCTGCATGCGCTGTACCGCGTCGGTGCGGTGCGTTATCGCGGCTATCGTGTCTATACCAACCTGCCGCCGTGCGGCGCCATGCGCGGCCACGGCGCGGTGAACGTGCGCTTCGCCTTCGAATCGCTGCTCGACGAGATGGCCGAGCGGCTCGGCCTCGACCCGTTCGCGGTGCGTCGCGCCAACCTCATCACGCCGCCGTACCGCACGCTCAACGACCTGCAGGTCAATTCCTATGGCCTGCCGCAGTGCCTGGACGCCGTCGAAGCCGCATCGGGCTGGCGCGAGCGGCGCGGCCGGCTGCCGCAAGTCCCGGGGCGCAGGCGCGGCCTCGGCATGGCCTGCTCGCACTATGTCTCGGGATCGGCCAAGCCGGTGCACTGGAGCGGCGAGCCGCACGCGGTGGTGATCCTCAAGCTCGACTTCGACGGCAGCATCACCCTCCTCACCGGCGCGGCCGACATCGGCCAGGGTTCGTCGACGCTGCTGACGCAGGTCGTCGCCGAGGTGCTGCTGCTGCCGATGGCGCGCATCCGCGTCGTCGCCACCGACAGCGCGCTTGACGCCCAAGGACAACGGCTCGTATTCGTCGCGCGTCTCGTTCATGGTCGGCAACGCGGCGCTGCGCGCCGCCGAGGCGCTGAAGCGGCAGCTGATCGAGGCTGCGGCGCGGCAGCTGGAGGTGTCCGCCGACGACATCGAGTGGCTCGGCGAGTCGTGCGTCGTCGCCGGCACCGACCGCCGCCTGCTCTTCGCGCAGGTCGTGCAGGCGGCGCTGGTCGATACCGGCACGCTCGACGGTCAAGGGCAGCTGGTCGACGCCGCCCGAGACGCAAGGCGGCAAGTTCCGCGGCGCCGCGGTGGGTTCGACCGCCGGCTTCTCGTACGGCGCGCAGGTGGTCGAGGTCGAGGTCGACGAGGACACCGGCGCGGTGCGCGTGCTGCAGGTCTGGTCGGCGCACGACTGCGGGCGCGCACTCAACCCGCTCGCCGTGCAGGGCCAGGTGCAGGGCGCGGTGTGGATGGGCCTGGGCCAGGCGCTGGGCGAGGAGACGCAGTACCACGAAGGCCTGCCGCTGCGAGCCAATTTCATCGACTACCGCATCGCGACCATCGTCGAGTCGCCGCCGATCGCCGTCACGCTGGTCGAGAGCATCGACCCGCTGGGCCCCTTCGGCGCCAAGGAGGCCAGCGAGGGCGGCCTGCACGGCGTGCCGCCGGCGCTGGCGGCGGCGGTGCACGACGCCACGGGTCTGCGCCTGCACGCCCTGCCGATCACGCCCGACCGCGTGCTCGAGGCGCTGCAGCAGCGGCAGCGCGACGAGCGCCTGGCGGCCGCGCCGCGCCCTGCGCGCTGCGGCCGGCACAGGAGGCTGAACGGCGATGCGACCGATACCCGAATTCCAGCTCTGCGTCCGGCCACGGTGGTCGAGGCGGCGAGCCTGCTGCAGCGCCCCGGCGCCCGGCTCGTCGCCGGCGGCACCGACCTGCTGCCCAACCTGCGCCGCGGCCTGCTGGACCCGCGCTGCCTGATCGACCTCACGCCGATGGCCGGTTTCGACGCCATCGAAGGGCAGCAGGGCCGGTGGCGGCTCGGCGCCGGCGTCACGCTGGCCACACTGGAACGCCATGCGGGCTGGCCCAGGCGCTGCCGGCGCTGGTGCAGGCGGCGTCGCAGGTGGCGGGCCCCGGCCACCGCAGTGCGGCGACGCTGGGCGGCAACCTGTGCCAGGACACGCGCTGCATCTTCTACAACCAGAGCGCGTGGTGGCGCGCCGCCAACGGCGGCTGCCTGAAATTCGAGGGCGACACCTGCCATGTCGCACCCCAGGGCAGGCACTGCCATGCCGCCTACCAGGGCGACCTGGCGCCGGCGCTGCTGGCCTACGGCGCCGAAGTCGAGATCGTCGGCCCCGAGACCCGCTACCGCCGGCCGCTGGCCGGGCTCTACCGCGACGACGGTGCGGCGCACCTGACGCTGGGGCCCGACCGAGGTGGTCGCCGCCGATCCACGTGCCGGCGCAGCGGCCCGGGCAGACGAGCGCCTATCGCAAGGTGCGTTTGCGCGGGGCGATGGATTTCCCGCTCGCCGGCGTGGCGGTGGCGCTGCGCCTGGACGGCGGCGTGCTGGCCGAACTGGCGGTCGGCCTCAGCGGCACGAATTCGCGTCCGCTGCGGCTCGAAGGCACGGAAGCGCTGCTCGGGCGCGCGGTCGACGACGAACTGCTCGAAGCGCTGGCGCGGCTGGTGCGCAAGCAGGTGAGCCCGATGCGCAGCACGGTCACGCCCTCCCACCACCGCCGGCTGGTGGCGGCCGCCACCGTGCAGCGGCTGGTGCAAGAACTGGCCGGCGCCGGGGCCGGGACCGGCGCATGATCGGCCAGGGCGCGCCTGCCGCCCGCACCTGGGCCGCCGACGACGGCCTGCACATCGACGTGCGCGGCCTGCCAGCGCCGCAGCCGCTGGTGCTGATCCTGCAGCAGGTGCAGCAGCTGGGGCCGGGCGGCGTGCTGATCGTGCACCACGATCGCGATCCGCTGCTGCTCTATCCCGAACTGGTGCAGATCGGCTGGTGGGCCGAACGCATCGCCGGCGACCCCGGCGAGGTGCGGCTGCGGCTGGCCGCGGCGTCGTGAAGCCGCCGGCACGCAGGCTCGCCGGCGGCTTTCCTCGCGGGCGCCGGCAGCCGCCTGCTGCCGGCCTCGCTGCCCTGGCGCTTCTTCGGTGCCGCCGTCGTCTTCCATGCCGGGGCCTGGCTGGCCTTGCTGGCGGGTGCCGCCGACTGGCCGGGCTGGCACGGCGGCCTGGGCTGGCCACTCGCCGCCCTGCACCTGATCACGCTGGGCACGCTGCTGTGCAGCGCCATCGGCGCCAGCCTGCAACTGCTGCCGGTGGCGACGCGCCAGCCGGTGCGATCGCTGCGCCTGATGGCTGCGCTGTGGTGGGCCTACGTCCCCGGTGTCGCCGTGCTGGCGCTGGGCATGGGCCGCGCCGAGCCGCACTGGGTGGCGGCCGGCGCGGCCGCGGTGCTGGCCGCGCTGGCGGTGTTCGGCGCGCTGCTGGCGCTGAACCTGCGCGGTGCGCGCGGCATGCCGGGCGTCGTGCTGCACGGCTGGGGGGCGCTGCTGGCGCTGGCCTTGCTGGGCTTCAGCGCCGTCGCGCTGGTCGGGCTGTGGCTGGGCCGGCCGCTGCTGGACGCCGGCGCCGCGCGCGGCCTGCATCTGCTGGCGGCGGCCTTCGGCGTCATGGGGCTGCTCGTCTTCGGGCTCGCGTATATGCTGCTGCCGATGTTCGCGCTCGCGCCGGTGCCCGACGAACGCCGGCAGCTCGCCTCGGGCGCGGCCGCGATCGTGGCCATCGCGCTGGCGATGGGCGCCGCCTTCGGCGCTCGCGCCGACGGCGCTGCGGCTGGCCGCCATCGGCAGCGGCACGCTGGCGCTGGTGCTGCACCTGCAGCTGATGCGCCAGACGCTGGCCGCCGGCATGCGGCGCGACTTCGGCCGCGCGCTGGTGCTGATGCGCATCGGCTGGGGCAGCCTGGCGCTGGCGCTGCTGCTGGCGCTGGCGCTCGTGCTCGGCGCGCCGGTGGAGACCTTCGGCCGGCTGTTCGGCATCGCCGTCATCGGCGGCTGGCTGCTGAGTTTCCTGTTCGGGGTGCTGCAGCGCATCCTGCCCTTCCTGGCGTCGATGCACGCCGCGCGCGGGCAGAAGCGGCCGCCGACACCGTCGGCGCTGACGCTCGACCGCCCGCTGGCCTGGCACCTCGGCTGCCACGTCGCGGCGCTCGGCCTGCTGGCGGCGGCGACGCTGGCCGCCACTGGCCGTGCCGCTGGCGCGCTGGCGACGGCGGCCGCGCTCGTCGGCCTCGCGGGCGCGCTGTGCTTCGGCATCTTCTTCGCCGTGCTGATGCGGCGGCTGCAGCAGGCGCGCGAGCGGCGGCAACCGTCCGCCGAATTGACATGCAACAAGGGCAGGAGGGCCGGCGCGATATATTCTGGTATCCGTTTACCATTATCGGACGCGGTCCCTTGCGTGCGATTGCCGGAACCGCGCCATGACCCCATCCCGCCAGGTCAGCCGCTGCCTCGACGACGAGCACCGGTCCCATCTCGAACTGCTGAACCGTGTCGAGCAGGCGCTGGCCGCGGCACGGGCGCCGACGTCGGCGCGCTCGCGGCGTCGCTGCTGCACCACCTCGAGCACGAGATCGGCCGCCATTTCGACTTCGAGGAGACGCAGCTGTTTCCGCTCATGGCCGAGGCCGGCGACGGCGACCTGGCGACGCTGCTGACCGAGGAACACGACAGCATCCGCGCCGTGGCCGACGAGCTGGCGCCGCTGGCGCGGGCCGCCGCCGCCGGAGCGCCGGAGCCTGCCGCAGCGGCGGCGCTGAAGCGCCTGATGCTCGAGCTCGTCGAGCGCCAGGTGGCGCACATCCAGAAGGAGTCGATGGCCCTGCTGCCGCTGCTCGACGACCTGCTCGACGACGAAACCGACCGCCAGCTCGCCTTCGCGTACGCTGCGCGGAGCTGAACTCCGACCCGGCCAGAACGAGGAGTCCGTGCCATGAGCCTTGCCGCCGCCGATGCCGAGACTCACGATCCGCCCCTTGGCCGCGGCCGATGTCGATGCCGTGGTGGCGATCGACGCCGCCAGCGAGGGCCACACGCGCCGCGAATATTTCGAGCGCCGCCTGGCCGCGGCGCGCCGCGAGCCCGCCCTGCATGCCCAGTTCGCAGCCGACGACGGCCAGGGCCTGGCCGGCTTCATCCTGGCGCGCGTGCTGGTCGGCGAGTTCGGCCTCAGCCAGCCCGCCTTGCGCCTGGAAGCTGGTGGGCGTGCGCGCCGACCGCCGCAGTGCCGGGGTCGGACAGCGGCTGTTCGACGCGCTGGAGTCGTGGGCGCGGCGCCACGGCATGGTCGAGACGCGCACCGCCGCGAGCTGGCGCGACACCGCCATGCTGTCGTGGTTCGACGCGCTGGGCTTCGAACTCGCTCCCGACCAGATCGTCGAGGGTGCGGTGGACGGCGGCGCCGAACGCGCCGAAGGCCCAATGGGCGACGCGCGAGACGGCCGAGGCGAGGCGCCGCACGAGATCGACTACGGCCGCCTCGAGGCCAACGACCACGAGCGGCTGGCTCGCGACCGCGCCGACGTGCGTTCGATGACGCCGGCCGACCTGGATGCGATCGCGCGCATCGACCGCGGCATCACGGGCCGCCAGCGCCGCGACTACATCGCGGCGCGGCTGGCCGAGGCGCTGGCCGACGGTGCCGTGCGCGTCTCGCTCACGGCACGCTGCGACGACACCATCGTCGGCTACCTGATGGCGCGCGCCGACCTCGGCGACTTCGGCCGCACCGAGCCGGTGGCCGTGATCGACACCCTCGGCGTCGACCCCGAATATGCCCACCGCGGCATCGGGCGCGCGCTGCTGTCGCAGCTGTTCGCCAACCTCGGCGCGCTGCGCGTCGAGCGCGTCGAGACCATCGTGTCGCAGCGCAGCCTGGGCCTGCTCGGTTTCCTCTACGCGCGCCGGCTTCGCGCCTTCGCAGCGGCTGCCGTTCGTCCACCGCCTGCGGAGCCCGTGCGATGAATCCGCCCGACGAAGATACGGTGCGCGAGGCGCTGCGCAGCGTGGTCGACCCCGAGGCGGGCATGAACATCGTCGAGCTCGGCCTCGATCTACGGCGTCGACGTCTCCGACGCCGGCGTGCACGTGCAGATGACGATGACCAGCGCCGCCTGCCCGATGGCCGAGATGATCGTCGACGACGCCACGCCGCGCTGCAGTGGGTGGTGCCGGCCAGCGTGCCGGTCGAGGTGGAACTGGTGTGGGATCCGCCGTGGACGCCCGAGCGCATGAGCGACTTCGCGCGCGAACATTTCGGCTGGAATTTCAAGTGAGCGTATCGCCCGGCGCGCCGCCGGCGGCCGGGCGCCGACCGGCCTGGGAGCGACTGCCGCTGCTGATCCTGGGCTTCATCTCGCTCTTCGCCGGCATGGGTGCCGGTCTGGCGCGCCTGGGCTGGACGATGCCCGCGGATTGCGGCGGGCGCCGCCGCCTTGCACGGGCCGCTGATGATCTGCGGCTTCTTCGGTGTCGTCATCGGCCTCGAGCGCGCGGTGGCGATCGGCCGGCCTGTGGGCCTACGCCGGGCCGCTGCTGGCCGGCCTGGGCACGGCGGCGGCCCTGACACGGCGGGCAGGCCGCCACGCCGTGGCTGACGCTGGCCGCCAGCGGCGTGCTGCTGGCGGCGTCGCTGGACGTGCTGCGGCGCCAGCGCGAAGGCTTCATGCTCACGATCGCGCTGGCCGCGGGCTGCTGGACCATCGGCACGGCGCTGTGGGCGGCGGGCTGGGCGGTCCACGAGGTGGTCGGCTGGTGGATCGCCTTCCTGGTGCTGACGATCGCCGGCGAGCGGCTGGAACTGTCGCGCTTCATGCCGCCGTCGCGCAGCGCCAAGCGGCTGTTCGCGCCATCGTCGTCGCCGTGCTGGTCGCGCTGCTGGCCTGGTCGCAGCCCTGGGGACCGCGCCTGTTCGGCGTCGCGCTGCTGGCGCTGGCGGCCTGGCTGCTGCGCCACGACATCGCCCGCCGCACGGTGCGGCAGACAGGGGCTGACGCGCTTCATCGCGGTGTGCCTGCTGTCGGGCTATTTCTGGCTCGCGCTCGGCGGCGCGGTGATCGCGGTCTTCGGCCTGGCGCCCGGCACGCGCGGCCTACGACGCGGCGCTGCACGCGCTGCTGCTGGGCTTCGTCTTCGCGATGGTGTTCGGCCACGCGCCGATCATCTTTCCGGCCGTGCTGCGCGTGGCGGTGCCCTACCACCCGGGCTTCTACGCGCCGCTGCTGCTGCTGCATGCCTCGCTGGCGCTGCGCCTGGCCGGCGATGCCGGCGGCTGGTTCGACCTCAAGCGCTGGGGCGCGCTGCTGTCGGCGCTGGCGCTGGTGGCCTTCATCGCCAATACCGCCACCGCGGTGCTGCGCGGGCGGCGCGGCGGGCGGCGGCTGGGCCGGGCCCGAAGCGGCCGCGCGATCGTTTGCCGGACAGCCGGTTGTGGGCTGGCCGTCGGCCCTCGAACCAGGGCAGCGCCGCCCGCGGCGCCGGCCCGTCGGTCGATCAGCGGGGCACGAAGAAGGTCGACTTCTCGCGCTGCACGGCCCGAGCCCGCCTGTCCCTGCTGCAGCATCGTGAGCTCGAACACGACCGGCGCCGACCGGCCCCGCAGAGGCTGGGCGGCTTCATGCGGCAGTCGCAGACTGACGACGAGCGACTCGATGCCCGCCGGCGCGACGGTCACCTCGGGTGACGACAGCACCAGCCCGGCGATGCCGCTGGCCGCGACCCGGTAGGTCTGCGGCAGCTTCGGTGCGGTTCATGACCTGCAGCCGGTAGACGTTCTCGACCGTGCCCTCGTCGACGACGCGCGCCAGCGCACCGCGGTCCTTGATGACGTCGAACTGGAACGGGCTGCGCAGCGCCACGCTGGCGGCGAAGGCCACGCTGGCGGCGGACAGCACCGCGCCATAGATCAGCACGCGGGGTCGCAAGGCGCGCTTGAACATCTGCAGCCGCGTCCAGCCGTGGCGCACGCCGTTTTCGGTGGAGTAGCGGATGAGTCCCTTCGCGTAGCCCATGCGGTCCATCACGCCGTCGCAGACGTCGATGCAGGCGGCACAGCCGATGCACTCGTTCTGCAGGCCGTTGCGGATGTCGATGCCGGTCGGGCAGACCTGCACGCACAGCGTGCAATCGACGCAGTCGCCCAGCCCCTGCGCCGCCGGGGTGGCCTTGCGCGAGCGCGAACCGCGCGGCTCGCCGCGCGCCGCGTCGTAGGTGATGATCAGCGAATCCTTGTCGATGAGCGCGCTCTGGAAGCGGGCGTAGGGGCACATGTACTTGCACATCTGCTCGCGCAGATAGCCGGCGTTGCCGTAGGTGGCGGCACCGTAGAACAGGATCCAGAAGGCATTCCAGGCCGAGACGTCGAAGGCGAGCACCGCCTGGCCGAGCTCGCGGATGGGCGCGAAATAGCCGACGAAGGTGAAGCCGGTGAACAGGCCGATGGCCAGCCAGGCGGCCTGCTTGGCACCCTTGCGGGCGAGCTTGGCCGCCGACCAGGGCGCCTGGTCCAGCCGCATGCGGGCGACGCGGTCGCCTTCGATCTTGCGCTCGACCCACATGAAGATCTCGGTGTAGACGGTCTGCGGGCAGGTGTAGCCGCACCACAGGCGTCCGGCGACGGCGGTGAAGAGGAACAGCGCCAGTGCCGACAGCACCAGCAGCGCGGCCAGGAAGATCAGGTCCTGCGGATAGAGCACGAGGCCCAGGATGTAGAAGCGCTGCGCCTCCAGGTCGAACAGCACGGCCTGGCGGCCGCTCCACTGCAGCCAGGGCAGGCCGTAGAAGAGGACCTGCGTCAGCCAGACGAAGGTCCAGCGCCAGGTCGCGAACCAGCCGCTCACCGCCCGCGGGTAGATCTCGGGCTGCTTCTCGTACATCGAGACGAACTGCAGGCCGTCGTCGGCCTGGCGTGTGGCGCCGACGGCTCGGATCGGGATGACGGAGCGGGGCTCGGGCTTGTTCACGTCAGCGCTTCAGCTCGCCGGGCTTGGCCTCGATCTTGGCCCAGGCCTCGGCGTCGGGCGAATGCGAGCTGGTGCGGGTGATCGGCTTCCCTCGGGCGCGGGTTCGGCATTCAGCACGCCGTCGGTGTACTTGCGGCGCATGCACGCCTGGGTGACGGCGAAGGTCATGGATCGGCTCGGCTTCACAAAAGATGCAAACTTGATGTATCTTAATGAGGACGTCGATTCGAAAGCAATACATTGCCGCATCTTCAGGCTTGTCCATGCGACTTTCCGAGTACACCGACTACACCCTGCGCGTGCTGATGTACTGCGCGGCGCACCGGCAGCGGCTGGTCACGATCGGCGAACTGGCCGAGCACCACGGCGTGTCGAAGAACCACCTGATGAAGGTCGTCAACGACCTCGCGCGCCAGGGCCTGATCGAGACGACGAGGGGACGGGGCGGCGGCCTGCGGCTGTCGAAGGAGCCCGAGGCCATCCGCATCGGCGATGTCGTCCGCGCCTCGGAGACCGATTTCCGCCTCGTCGAGTGCTTCGACGCGCGCACCAACCTGTGCACCTTGACGCCGAGTTGCCGCCTCAAGCACGTCTTCGAGGCGGCACTGGAGGCCTATTTCAAGGTGCTGGACGGCGCGACGCTGGCCGACATGGGCACCGGCACGCCGCCGTCGACCCGCCGCGGTGCGGCTGGCGCCGCGGCCCGCGAGCCTGTCGCCGCGCTCGCCATGCCCGGGCCCGGGCGTCGACCGCGGGCAGCCTAGGTATGGCCGGTGACGACCCGCGGGCGGGCAGGCCCTGCGCGCCTCCGCGTGTCGACGATCGCAACCGTGGCCGGGCGGCGCGTCGGCGCTACAGTCGCCGCATGCGATTTGCCGACGAACTGCTGGCCGCCCTGGACCGCGCCTACGCGGGCCGCGCCGTGCCGCGCGTGCAGGCCCTGCACCTGCCGCCGGTGCCCTGGGCCGGCACCCGCGACGGCGAATTCGGTGCCGTCGAACTGGACAGCGGCGCGCTGGGCCTGAGCTACGTGCTGCTCGACGATACGCTGGCGACGATCGGCGAAGCCGGCGCTGCGGTGCGGGGCGCCAGCGCGCTGGAGGTGGCGCGCTGGTGGGCCGAAGGCAGCGGCGCTCGCGCCGCGCTCGGCTTCGCGGCCGTCAATGCGCTGACGCGGGAACTGTTCGACCGCGCCCGCTTCGTGCCGTCCGCGGCCACCGATTCGATCGGCGGACTCGACCCGCAGCCCGGCGAGCACATCGGCATGGTCGGCTACTTCCCGCCGCTGGTGAAGCAGGTCACCACCCACGGCGCCCGCCTCACGGTGCTGGAGCTGCGCGCCGACCTGGCCGGCCCACGCGAGGGTTTCCGCATCACGCTCGACGCGGCCGAGCTGGCCTCGTGCACGCAGGTGCTGTCGACGAGCACGGTGCTGCTGAACCACACGCTGGACGATGTCCTGGCGGCCTGCCGGTCGGCGCGGCGCATCGCGCTCATCGGTCCGGGTGCCGGCTGCCTGCCCGACGGCCTGTTCGCCCGCGGCGTCACGCTGCTCGGCGGCACCTGGGTCGTCGATCCGCAGGCTTTCAAGCAGGCGCTGGCCGCCGGTTCGCCGTGGGGCGGCGCGACGCGCAAGTTCGCGCTCACGCGCGCGGCCTACCCGGGCCTGCCGGCATTGCTCGCGGCCCTCGGACGCTGAAGGTCCCCGGCCGCGCCGGCCGCGCGCGCGCGGCCGCGCCGGCCGCGGATTGAACCAGATCAAATCTTCAAGCGTATTTCGGTACCAGAATGACATTGGAGGGTGCCTTCGGCGCCCTTGGCCGTGCGACCCCGCCGAAACGGCGCCACGGCGCCCGGTGGTCGGACAGTGGCAGTCCCGAGGAGCACGAAGCCATGAGCAAGCGCCTGCGGACCCTGACCGTCGATGCCCGACCCGGAGCGCGCGCGGCGGCCGCGAGCGCGCTGCTGCCGGACGTGCCGCGCGGTCCGGCCACGACCACAGCGTCCAGCTGAAATGACCGCCTCGCCGTCCACCCCCGCCGACGAGACCTTGTCCTGCGCTGGCGCCAGCGGCGTCTGGCGCTGCGAGAGCTGCGGCCGGGTCAGCGAGGGCTTCGCCTTCGCCTTCGGCCTGTGCCCGCACTGCGCCGGCCGGCTTCGCCGCGTCGACGCGCCGCCGCAGTCCGGCGATCGGGCGGCGGCGATCGAAGGCGTGCGCATGGCCTTCGAGATCGAACTCGGCGGCCGCGCCTTCTACCAGCGTGCCGCCGCCGAAACCGCCGACCGCGAACTGCAGCAGCTGTTCGGCCGCTTCGCCCTCGTGGAGGGCGAGCACATGGAGACGCTGACGCGCCGCTATCGCCTCGACGTGCCGCCGCCGTCGCCGGCGCTGCGTCGCGAGGTGGCGGCGATCTACGCCGGCGTCGACGACCGGCCGCAGGACCCGGCCAACCTGTTCCGCATCGCGATCGCGCTGGAGCAGCGTGCGGCGCAATTCTTCGACGCGCGCGCCGGACTCGCCGCCGCGGGTTCGGCCGAACAGCTCCTGTACCGGGAACTGGCGGCCGAGGAACACGAACACGCCAGCCTGCTGGCCGAAGAACTGGAGCGCTGGCGCAGCGGCCGGCCCGGGCGCTTCAGTGCCGACGCGCCGGGCACCGAGGGCTGGCCGGTCGCAGCCTCCAGAGCGTCGCCGGCGTCGACGGGTTCCCCGGCCGACAACGCGGCGGTGCTGCTGCTCGCCGCTGGCGATGCGCAGGGCACCGCGCTGGCCTGCGGCGCGGCCACGCTCAGCTACGGCGAATTGCGCGAGCAGGTGGCGCGCGCCGGGGGCTACTGGCGCGCGCGCGGCCTGGGCCGCGGCGACCGCATCGCGATCAAGCTGCCCGACGGCATCGACTGGGTCACCGCCTTCCTGGGCGCGCTGTGGGCCGGCGCGGTGGCGGTGCCGGTCAACCCGCGCGTACCGGCACCCGAATGGCAGTACATCCTGGACGAAGCCGGTTTCAGCGTCGTCCTGGCCGGGTCGTCCGACGACACGCCCGCGCCCTGGCGCCAGCGCACGCTGCGCATCGACGACTTCCGCAGCGGCGTGCAGGCCGCCGAAGCCGTGGCCGCGTGTGCGGTGGCGCCGCGCGACCCGGCGTTCTGGTGCCATTCGTCGGGCACCTCGGGCAAGCCCAAGGCGGTGGTGCACGCGCACTCGTTCGCGCGCTGCATCGAACAGGTGTCGGCCGCGGGGCTGGGCATCCGCGCCGGCGACCGCCTGCACGCCAGCTCCAAGCTGTTCTTCTCGTATCCGCAGACGAACAGCCTGTGGGCCGGCCTGAAGCTCGGCGCCTGCGTCATCCTGGACCCGCAATGGCCCACCGCCGCCGGCGTGGCCGCCACCGTCGCGGCGCAGCGCCCGACGGTGCTGTTCAGCGTGCCGTCGCTGTACCGCAACCTGCTGCACGAGGGGCTGGCGCCGGCCATCGCGCAGGCCGGCGTGCGCCTGTGCGTATCGGCCGGCGAAGCGCTGCCGCCCAGCCTGCGCGACGAGTGGCAGCGCCAGACCGGCCTGGCCATCGCCAACGGCTACGGCGCGTCCGAGACCTTGGTGCTGGTGATGATCGACCGCGGCGACGGGCAGGGCTTCAGGCCGTCGCCCGGTGTCGACGTGCAGCCGCTGGACGCGGTGCCCGACGGCATGCCGTCGCGCCTGCGCATCCGCGCCCCGACGCTGGCCCTGGGTTACCTCGACCGGCCGCAGGCGCAGGCCGAGAATTTCCGCGACGGCGCCTTCTGCCCGGCCGACCTGTTCGCGCGCGAATCCGGCGGCGGCTGGCGTTTCGCCGGGCGCGAGGACTCGCTGGTCAAGATCCACGGCCGCTGGGTCAACCTGGTCGAACTCGAGGAGAAGCTGGCAGCGACCGCGCCGGGGCTGAAGGAAGCCGCTGCGGTGCTGGTGCCCGACGCCGACGGCGTCGACGCGGTGGCCTTCTTCTTCGCCGCCGACGACGAAGCCGTCGCCCGCAGCGCCTTGATGGCCTGCGCCGGCGCCCTGCCGCCATACCAGCGGCCGCTGTGGTGGCATGCCGTCGAGACCCTGCCCCGCGGCCCCACCGGCAAGCTGCTGCGGCGCAGGCTGCGCGAACTGCACCAAGGGATGGGCTGAAGCGATGGCCCCCCTCGTCGGCGTCGAGAAGATCGGTCGCGTGCTCGTGGCCACGCTGTCGCGGCCGCCGGTGAATGCCATCAACGACGACGCTGGTGGCCGCCATCGACGCCGTGCTCGACCGCGCGATCGAAGACACCGGCGTCGCCGTGCTGCACCTGCGCAGCGACCAGCGCGTCTTCAGCGCCGGCGCCGACCTGGCGCTGATCGAATCGTGCTTCGCCACGCCGCAGGGGCCCGATGCGATGACCGAGGTGGTGCGCGGAATGCAGCGCCTGTACCGGCGGCTCGAGGCCGCGCCGCTGGTCACGCTGGCCGAGATCGCGACCACCGCGCTCGGCGGCGGCCTCGAACTGGCGCTGGCCTGCGACCTTCGCGTGGCCGCACTGGACGCCCGGCTCGGCCTGCCGGAGGCACGGCTCGGGCTGCTGCCCGGGGCCGGCGGCACGCAGCGCCTGACAGCGCTGTGCGGGCCGGGCGTGGCCAAGCGGCTGATCCTCGGTGCCGAGATCGTCGACGGCGCCACGGCCGAGCGTCTGGGCATCGTGCAGTGGGCCCGGCCCGCGGCCGGGCTGGCCGCCTTCACGCACGAACTCGCGGCGCAGTATGCCGCAGATGCCCAAGGCGGCACTGGCGGCCAACAAGCGCTGCATCGCCGCCGCCACCGACCCCGCGTGCGACGGCTACGCGACCGAGATCGCCGAAACGCGGCTGCTCTACGACCACCCCGAAACGCGAAGCAAGGTGTCGGCCTTCCTGGCCCGGCGCGCGCACTGACCCCTGAAAGGACAAGCCATGGAATTCGCCAACAAGACCGCGGTCGTCACCGGTGCCGGCTCCGGCATCGGCCGCGCGACCGCACAGGCCCTGGCGCGCGAGGGCGCGCACGTGATCGTCGCCGACATCGACCCCGCCGGCGGCGAGGCCACCGCCGGCGCCATCCGCCAGCAGGGCCGGCAGGCCACCTTCCTGCCCGTCGACATGACCGACCCGGCGTCGATCGAGGCCTTCGCGGCAGCGGTGCAGGCGCAGTGCGGCGCCATCGACGTGCTCGTCAACGCCGCCGGCTGGGGCCGCACCGCGCCCTTCGTCGACGGCACGCCGGAGTTCTGGAACAAGCTCGTCGCGCTCAACTTCGTCGGCCCGATGCAACTGGCGCAGGCCCTGCTGCCGGCGATGATCGAACGCGCCAGCGGCCGCATCGTCAATATCGCCAGCGACGCCGGGCGCGTGGGCAGCCTGGGCGAGACCGTCTACTCCGGGCGCCAAGGGCGGCCTGATCGCCTTCACCAAGTCGCTGGCGCGCGAGACGGCGCGCTACCAGATCAACGTCAACTGCGTCTGCCCCGGCCCCACCGACACGCCGCTGATGGCGGCGGTGCCCGACAAGGTCAAGGAGGCGCTGATCAAGGCGATCCCGTTCCGCCGCCTGGGCAAGCCCGAGGAGGTGGCCGAGGCGGTGCTGTTCTTCGCCAGCGGCCGCGCCGCCTACATCACCGGCCAGGTGCTCAGCGTCAGCGGCGGCCTGACGATGGCCGGCTGACGCGCGCGCACCCGGAGCCCGCACCATGGACTACACCCTGCCCGAATTCCTGGCCCATGCCATCGCGCTGGAGCACGAGGCCGCCGAGCGCTACCTCGAACTCGCCGACATGATGGAAGCGCACCGCAACGACGACGGTCTCGGCGCTGTTCCGCGACATGGTGCGCTTCTCGCGCCTGCACCACGACTCGATCGTCGAGCGCGCGCGCGGCGTGGCGCTGCCCACGCTGCGCTCGTGGCAGTACCGCTGGACGCAGCCGCCCGAAGCCGGCGGCGAGGAGGCCTTCGACTACACGCTCGATGCCTACAGCGCGCTGCGCTACGCGCGCGAGAACGAGGCGCGCGCGCTCGAGTACTACAGCACGCGTCGGCCAGCAGTCGTCCGACGCCGAGGTGCAGCCGGCTGGCGGCCGAATTCGCCGCCGAGGAGACCGAGCACGTGCGAGGCGCTGGACGACTGGCTCGCCCGCACGCCGCGGCCGTCGCCGCCGTGGCGCGACGACCCGCACGGCCGCCGTCGGATTGAACCGCGATGCGGCCCGCGTCACTCACACAGGCGGCGGATGTCCTCGGGCACCGGGATGGCGTGGATGCGCCGCCGGTCCTCCGCGTCGCGCACGCAGAAGATGCGCGTCTCGGTGCTCTCGCAGATGAGGTCGTCGCCGCGCGTGACGATGTGCTTCTGGAGGAAGACCTTGGCGCGCCACTCCTCGATGTGCGTGCTGATCGTCAGCCGCTCGCCGTAGGTGGCGCTCTTGACGAAGCGCGCGTGGTGTTCGAGCAGCGGCGTGCCGATGATGCCGTTGGTGTGCTCGAGCACATGCCAGGGCGGCACGCCGCAGCTCATGAAGAAGTGCAGCGACGACGCGTCCATCCAGCGGTGGTAGCGCGGAAAGAAGACGATGCCCGCCGGGTCGCAGTCGCCGAAGCGGATCTCGACGTTCATCGTTGTCGTCTTGCTCATGGCCGGCCCCTGAGAATGCGATGCGCATCTTACGGCTGCCGCGCCGCGCCGGCACGCTGCCACGCGCACGCCGCCGCGGCGCAACCGACTCACCCACACCCAAGGAGCGCATCGATGAAACGTGTCCAGCTCGCCAGCTACCAGGCGACCCACTTCGGCTACTCGGCCGCCGGCAAGGTCGCCACCATCCGGCTCAACCGCCCCGACCGCAAGAACCCGCTGACCTTCGATTCCTACGGCGAGCTGCGCGACCTGTTCCGCGAGATGGTCTACGCCACCGACATCAAGGCCATCGTCTTCACCGGCGAAGGCGGCAACTTCTGCTCGGGCGGCGACGTGCACGAGATCATCGGCCCGCTGGTCAAGATGGACATGCCCGAGCTGCTGGAGTTCACGCGCATGACCGGCGACATGGTCAAGGCCATGCGCGCCTGCCCGCAGCCCATCATCGCCGCCATCGACGGCGTCTGCACCGGCGCCGGCGCGATGATCGCCTGCGGCTCCGACATGCGGCTGGCCACCGCGCGCAGCAAGCTCGCGTTCCTGTTCGTGCGCGTCGGCCTGGCCGGCGCCGACATGGGCGCGTGCACGCTGCTGCCGCGGCTGATCGGCCTGTCGCGCGCCGCCGACCTGCTCTACACCGGCCGCGTCGTCGGCGGCGAGGAGGCCGAGCGCTTCGGCTTCTACAACCGCCTGGTCGAGCCCGAGCAGCTGCTGGCCGAAGCCACGCGCGCTGGCGCAGAGCCTGGCCGACGGCCCGACCTTCGGCCACGCGATGACCAAGACCATGCTGTGGCAGGAGTGGAGCTCGGGCCTGGGCGAGTGCATCGAGGCCGAGGCGCAGGCGCAGGCGATCTGCATGCAGACCAACGACTTCGAGCGCGCCTACCACGCCTTCGCCGCCAAGCAGAAGCCGGTCTTCGAGGGCAACTGATGAGCGCGCACGCCGTCCGAAGGCGCTCGCCCTAAGGACGATCTGGCCTGGCCGTTCTTCGACGACGGTCATCGCGCACTGGTCGCCGCGAATGGAGCGCTGGGCAGCGGAAGCGCTGCCGCCCCTGCTCGAAGGCGCCGAGCACGACCTCGACGCGGTCTATGCCTGCGTGCGCCGGCTGGTGGCCGAGCTGGGCGGCGCCGGGCTGCTGCGCGTGTGCGTGCCGGCGGCCTACGGCGGAGCTGCGCGAGCAGCTCGACGTGCGCAGCCTGAGCCTGGCGCGCGAGATCGCTGGGCCGCGCCTCGGGGCTGGCCGACTTCGCGCTCGCCATGCAGGGCCTGGGCAGCGCGCCGGTGACGCTGTTCGGCAGCCACGCGCAGAAGCTCGCGCTGCTGCCCGGCGTGGCCGCGGGCCGCACGATCGCCGCATTCGCGCTGTCCGAGCCCGACGCCGGGTCGGACGTCGCGGCCGTCGCCACCACCGCCACGCGCGTGAGCGGCGGCTGGCGGCTCGACGGCATCAAGACCTGGATCTCCAACGCCGGCCTGGCCGACAGCTACGTGATCTTCGCGCGCAGCGGCGAAGGCCCGGGCACCAAGGGCCTGTCGGCCTTCATCGTCGATGCCGGCACGCCGGGTCTGGACGCCAGCGAGCGCATCGACGTCATCGCCCCGCACCCGCTGGGCACCCTGCAAGCTCGACGACTGCCGCGTCGGCGACGAACGGCTGCTGGGCGAGCCCGGCCAGGGCTTCAAGATCGCGATGGGCACGCTCGACACCTTCCGCACCACGGTCGGCGCGGCGGCGCTGGGCTTCGCGCGCCGCGCGCTCGACGAGTCCGTGCAGCGCGCGCACGCCCGCGCGCCTGTTCGGCCGCACGCTGGCCGAGTTCCAGCTCACGCAGATGAAGCTCGGCGAGATGGCGATGGCGATCGACGCTTCGGCGCTGATGGTCTACCGCGCCGCCTGGACCAAGGACGTGCGCGGCGGCCGCGTCACGCGCGAGGCGTCGATGGCCAAGCTGTTCGCCACCGAATCGGCGCAGCAGGTGATCGACGCCGCGGTGCAGCTGTTCGGCGGCCTGGGCGTGGTGCGCGGCATGCCGGTGGAGCGGCTGTACCGCGAGATCCGCGCGCTGCGCATCTACGAAGGCGCCAGCGAGGTGCTCAAGCTGATCATCGGCGGCCTGGCGCTGGCGCCGGCGGCGCCGGACCGTCCTGCGGGCAGCTCCGCGGCTTGAGCAGCGAGGTGGCTCTCTGGCCGTCTGGCCCGCGTTGTGATGCCCACAGCCAGCGGCCCGGGCGATCCACATCCGGTCGCCGAAGGCAGCGCGCCCGTCAGTCGCGTGTCCACCCCGCCGGCACCGGCAGACGGGGTCGTTGCGGCTCGACCGCGGCCAGCGGATGCACTTGCGCCATCGAGGCCAGGCAGCGCCGCGTCAGGTCCTGGTAGATCGCGGTGCCCGCGCGCTTGGCGCCGAGCTCGCGCTCGCTCAGCTCGCGCTGGTTGCGGGCCGGCACGCCCGAGGCCAGCCAGCGCGCCGGCACCTTCATCCCGGCACGCACGAAGGCGCAGGCGCCGACGATCGCCTGCTCGCCGATCTCGGCCTCGTCCATGACGACGGCGTTGATGCCGACGAGCGCGCCGCGGCGCACCACGCAGGCGTGCAGGACCGCCCCGTGCCCGATGTGACCGTCTTCCTCGACCACCGTGTCGGCGAAGGGGAAGCCGTGCACGACGCAGGTGTCCTGCACGTTGGACCCGGCGTGCAGCACGATGCGGCCGAAGTCGGCGCGCAGGGATGCGCACGGCCCGACATAGCAGCCGGGACCGACGATGACGTCGCCGATCAGCACCGCCGTCGGGTGCACGAAGGCGCTGGGGTCGATGACGGGTGTGACGCCGTCGATGCTGTAGCAGGGCACGGCCGCGCCTAGGCAGCGGCCGTGGCTTCGAGCTCGCGCAGCTTGGCGTGGCGGAAGGCGCCCCACAGCGCCGCGCCGATGGCGCCGGCGTAGATCGAGTCGGGGTGCGAGACGGCCTGCACGGTCACCTTCTCGTTGGCCATCTCCTCCTGGATCGCCGCCAGCAGCCCGCTGTCCAGCGCCAGGCCGCCGGTGAGCAGCGCGGTGCCGGTCTTGATGCCGGTGACCTTGAGCAGCTTGACGATGCGCGAGGCCATCGACAGGTGGATGCCCTTCAGGATGTCGGGCGTGGCGATGCCGCGCGAGACCATGTTGATGACGTCGGTCTCGGCCAGCACGGCGCAGATCGAGCTCACCTTCTCGGGCTGCTGCGAGCTCTGCGACAGCGGACCGATCTCCTCGACCGCCACGCCCAGGTAGCGCGCGATGTTCTCCAGGAACTGGCCCGAGCCCGACGCGCACTGGCTCGTCATCTTGTACGACAGCACCTTGCCGCGCTCGTCGACATAGATCGCGCGGCCGTTGAGCGCGCCGATGTCGACCACCGCGCGTGCGCTCGGATCGAGGAAGACGCCGCCGCGGGCGTGCGTGGTCATCGAGTAGAAGTGCCCGGTGGCGAACTTGACGTTCTCGCCCTCGCCGGTGGTGGCGGTGTAGGCGATGTCGTCGGGCGCCAGGCCGGCGTCGGCGATGCACGCTGTCGTAACCCTCGCGCGCCAGCACCATGGGGTCGCGGCTGCGGATGCGCTCGCAGCGCTTGGCCAGCCACTCGGGGCCGCCCGCGCCGTGGCGGAAGAGCACGGACTTGACGGCGCCGGAGCCGATGTCCAGGCCGATGGTGTAGGGTCATCAATGGTTTCCTCAGGTTCGCGACTCGATGGACTTGCCCTCTTCGACCACGGCACGCCAGGCGAAGGTGGCGCCGCCCAGCGCGCCGGTGTAGATCGAATCGGGGTCGATGTTCAGCGTCACGTCGCCGTAGTTCTCCTTGACCAGTTCCTTCAGCGACCGCACCGCCGCCTCGTTCTTGGCCACGCCGCCGGTGAAGGTGAACTGGTCGCGCACGCCGCCCGAGCGCGCCAGGATCGACATCGCGCGCAGGATGATGGCGCGGTGCAGGCCGGCCATGATGTCCTCGCGCTTGTCGCCCAGGCTCAGCCGGTCGCGCAGCTCGGCGCCGGCGAACACGGTGCAGGTGGAATTGATGCGGATCGCCTTCGTCGACTTCATCGCCATCGGCCCCAGCTCGTGCAGGCCCATGTTCATCTCGTCGGCGATATAGCCCAGGTAGCGCCCGCAGCCGGCGGCGCAGCGGTCGTTCATCTGGAAGCTCTCGACGATGCCGGCCGGGTCGACCTGGATCGCCTTGGTGTCCTGGCCGCCGATGTCCAGCACCGTGGCCGTGCCCGGGTACATGACGTGCGCGCCGAGGCCGTGGCACAGGATCTCGCGAGCGGATGTGCTCCTTGGAAAACGGCAGCCGCGCGCGGCCGTAGCCGGTGCCGACGACGTAGGTCTCCTCCAGCTCGGTGTCGAGGATGCCCTTGATCGGGGCCTCGACCTGCGCGCGCCGTGCCGTGGTCTCGGGCAGCGCGACGAAGGTGCGCTCCAGCGCGGCCAGCAGGTGGCGCCGGATCGAGTCGCGTAGACGCGGTTCTCGACCTCGATGATCGAGCGGTCGAACAGGTTCAGCAGGTAGTCGTAGCGCGTGCCGACTTCCTTGGCCACCACTTCGCCGGTGGCCAGGTACTGGCTGCCGGCGATGTCGCGGAAGAAGTCCGACTTGCGCTTGGCGCCGGGCGCGAAGAGCAGCGGCGCCTCGGCGGTCAGGCGCCGGAAGACCTCGGCCAGCGCCTCGGCCGACGGCGCCGCTGCTGTCGCCGAAGCGCGCCGTGGCCAGGCTGCGCTCGCAGGTCTGCTCGAGGTCGGCCAGCTGCTCCAGGTACTGCTCGGAGCGGAAGTCGCGCTCGAGCTGGGCGATGAAGCCGTCGAGCGCGCCGTTCAGCGCCCCGGTGCTGCCGAGCTTCTCGCGGAACAGGTGGAAGCGGCTGTTGACCAGCGCCTCCTGCTTGGCGATGGCCGCCGCGGTGTCGTAGTTGGAGCGCGAATTGGTGATGCCGCGGCCGAGGATGTTCTGGTTCTCGTCGATCACCACCGCCTTGGTGGTGGTCGAGCCGAGGTCGATGCCGATGAAGCAGCGCATGCGGTCCTCCGCTCTCAGTGGGCCAAGGCCGATGGGGATGACCGATGCGGGCGTTGGCCGCCCTGGCGCCAGGGCCGCCGCCGCGCCGGCGCCGCGCTTGGCCTTGACCATCTGGAAGTAGCTCTCGAGCCGGTTCTTGACGTTGGCGGCCGAGAAATAGCGCGGGTCGACGAGGTCGGTCTCGATGAAGGCGGCCGGCTTGCCGGTGCGCTTCTCCACCTCGCGCATCATCAGCAGCTGCCCGGCGGAGAAGCTGTTGCAGCTCTTGATCGAGTTGATCAGCAGGCCGTCGGCCTGGTACTCGTCGATGTACTTGCAGATCATGTCCACGCGCGAGGGCAGGTTCAGGTTGGTGTAGCAGCCCAGGCAGTATTCGGCCAGCGACTCCAGCGGATGCTCGGGGTCGTGGCGGAAGCCGAAGTCGTACAGGCCGCCGACCTTGGCGTAGGTGGACGACGACGACCACCGCGCCTTCGTCGTAGAACATCTTCCAGAACTCGCGGAAGCTGGTCCAGTTGGGCGGGCCCTCGACGATGAGGCGGTACTTCTCCTCGCCCATCTCGCCCTCGGGCGTGACCGGGCCCCAGCCCCAGGCGCACGCGCTCCTCGATCTCGCCGCGCAGCACGCGGTAGTACTCGGTCGCCTCGGGCGTGCCGCGGAAGGCGGTGAAGATGGGGCCGATGTAGTACACGGCGCCGAAATAGCCGTCGATCGGGCTCGGCCGGTTCTTCGCCGACTGCAGCACCGCGACCAGGTCTTCCTCGGCCTTCACCGACTCGCGCATGTACTGGCGCAGGCGGTCGATGTCGAACTTGACGCCCGAGATGCGCTCCAGCGTCGGGATCACGGTCTCCTTCAGCTGCCGCACGACGTAGTCGCGCATGTTCGGCGCGATCTTGCCCTCGCCCTGGTAGGGCACGTGCAGCATCACGGTCTCGCAGCCGTACTTGTGGCGGATGAGCTCGAACCACTTCATGAAGGTGAAGCAGCCGGTGTAGGACAGCAGCAGGATGTCGGGCCGCGGCAGCACCTCGCCGCTGGGGCCGACCTCGCCGCCCATCATCATGCCGAGGTCGGCCTTGACGTAGGTGCAGACGTCCTCGCTCTGGCCGTCGCGCTCGGCGTCCATGATCATCTTGCCGCTCTTCTTGCGCATGCCGTTCTGCAGCGCATTCGTCTCCGGCAGGCTGCGTGCGAAGTCGAAGCACATCAGCAGCTCGTTCAGGTTGCCGGGCACGAAGGTGGCCGAGACCTTGCGGTTGTCGGCGCGCGCGCTGGCCAGCTCGGCGTAGTTCTTGTTGATGAGCTCCTTCTGCAGCCACATCGCGTCCTCCTTCTGGACGTTCTGCGGCTTCTTGGCCGAACCGGTGGGCGCGGGCATGGCGATCGGGGTGTTCATCGGCGGTGTCCTTCAGGCGCTCAGGCCGCGTTCCACAGCTTGATCGAGTCGGCGAAGGTGCCGGCCTGTTCGCGGATCGGCGCCATCTGGCCCGTGTTCTCGGCGTACTTGAAGGCGGTGTGCGGAATGCCGTGCTTGGACAGCACGTCCTGCAGCATCGGCCGCTCGAGCAGCGCCGGGTCGCAGAACGACGGCGCGGCGAAGATCACGCCCTCGGCGCCGCGCGTCTTGACCTGCTTCATCAGGAAGACGCCCTTCTCCTCGCGCGTGGCGTCGTACTTGGCGGCGGTGGAGGCCGAGCGGTGCAGGAAGGCCTTCGACAGCTCCTGCAGCGGGTCGCCGTCGGCCGGCACCTCGTCGAGCAGCCAGCGCGTGACGAGCGATGAAGTCGTCGTCGACGACGTAGCAGCCCGACATCTCGATCGACTTGATCAGGGCCAGCGGCGGCTGCTCGCAGAAACTGCCGTTGATGACGACGCGCGCGTTGTCGCGCTTGGGCCGCTGCAGCAGCTCGGCCGCGGCCAGGTACTCGCGCACCAGCGCGGTGTGCTCCTCCACCGGCAGCACCATGCCGGCGCGCAGCAGCAGGTAGACCTCCGAGGTGGGCGCCTGCCAGGGCTTGGCGGCGCGGTAGGCGTAGAGGTCGCGGATGGCGGCGCGGTTGTCGTTGTAGACGGCGATCGAGGCGTTGAGGTCGGCGTCGGTGATCGGCGCGGCCGGCGCAGCCGGCCAGGTCGTCGCGCAGGATCTGCATCTCCTCGATGTAGAAGCGGCCGCCGACCTCGTCCTGGTAGTTCTGCGGCACGTCCAGGTAGCGCACGTACTTGTCCTTGAACAGCATCTTCCACATGCCCGAGAGGTTGCGGATGACGTCGCAGATGCTCGGGAACAGCATGCCGTCCAGGCAGTCCAGGCGCCCGGTGAGGCCGAGCTCGATGGTCGAGCGCGGGATGCGGCAGATGTAGCTCTGGTAGTAGGCGTCGCCCTGGATGACCTCGAGCGAGTCGCCGCCACCCAGGATGCCCACCGGCAGCATGCCGGCGGCGTGGATCAGTTCGCGCGGCACGTAGACCGGCATGTAGCCGATGGCCTTGCGGCCGGGCACGGCCGCCTTCCAGTCCTTGACGGCGTTGAAGTGCAGGTCGTCGAACAGCGCTTCGCAGCGCGCGACGATGCGCAGGACTTCGGGGCCTTGCGGTGTGTCGGTGTCCATGTCAGCAGTGCTCCCAGAGGGGTGCGCGCTTGGCGAGGAAGGCGGCCAGGCCTTCGTTGGCGTCGCGGGTGACCATCAGGCGGTCGAGGTACAGGCGCTCGACCTCGGCCAGGCGCGTCGCGCAACTCGCGCACGCGCGGCGCCCGCGCGGCGGCCACGGCGCAGGCCAGCGCGGCCGCGCTGCGCGGCGCGAGGTGTTCGTCGAAATAGGCCAGCGCCGCGGCCTCGGGGTCGTCGGCCAGCGTCTGCACGAGGCCGATCGCCAGCGCCTGCGGCGCGGCGATGCTGCGGCCCGACCACAGCAGGTCTTCGGCCGCGACCGCGCTCACGCGCCACGGCAGCAGGCAGCTGGCCGCCGGCGCGAAGACGCCGAGCTTGATCTCGGGCTGGCCGAACTGCGCCTCGGGCGCGGCGAAGATCGGCCCGCCGGCGAGCGCGATCTCCAGCCCGCCGCCCAGGCACTGGCCGCGCACGGCCACGAGGATGGGCACCGGGAACTCGACCATGCGCCAGGATCAGCGCGTGCAGCGAAGCCGAGCATCGCCGCGCAGCGGTCGGCCAGGTGCTCCTCGACGCTGGCGCCGAAGCTGAAGTGCGGGCCTTCGGCGTCGAGCAGCACGCCGCGCAGCCCGCGGCTGCGCGCGGTGCGCGTCCAGCGCCGCCTGCAGCGCGCCGATCATCGCCGCGTCGCAGATGTTGGCCTTGGGCCGGTTCAGCCGCAGGCGCAGCAGCGCGCCGTCGCGGTCCAGCCAGACCTTCAGCGGCGAGCGTTGCGGCCTCAGCCATGCTTCTTCGCCCCGGGCTGGATCTCGTCGTGCAGCGGCCCGACCCAGCTCTGCCCGGCGGCGAGCTTCTGGCGCAGCAGCACGAAGTCGACCTCGCGGTCGTCCTTGGGGCCTTCGTTGAAGGCGGTGAAACCCGAGCGCGCCTCGGTCATCATGTTCAGCGCCAGCCAGGCGCGCGAGTCTTCCTTGTTGCGGTTCCAGGCCTCGAGCTTGGGCTTGCGCAATTCCTCCAGCGTCTTGGTCGTGCAGTCGGGGAAGGTGAGCAGGATCTTGGCGCACAGTTCCTCGACCTTGGCGTCGAGCATCGACAGGTCGACCGTGCCGCGCTTCATCAGCGCCTTGCCTTCGGTCGAGCGCGTCGCCGGTCTTCGGCTCGCCGTAGGCGTTGCGGCCGAAGTCGTCGAACAGGCGCTGGGTCTCGACCGTGGGGTTGGCGACGAACTTGCCGTCGACCTTCAGCGCCGGCACGATGTCGGTGAGGATGCCCATCTGGTAGGCCTTGTGCGCGCTGAAGGGCTCGCACAGCACGCAGGCGGCCATCGCGCGCTCGGCGCCGACGATCACCGGCAGGAAGTCGGTGGCGCCGCCGATCGGCGCCGAGCCGTGCTTGGGGCCGGCCTGGCCGAAGCGCGCCAGGTCCTGCGCGACCGAGAAGTCGCAGGCCATGCCGATCTCCTGCCCGCCGCCGATGCGCATGCCGTTGACGCGGCAGATCACCGGCTTGTCGCAGGCCAGGATGGCGCTGACCATGTCGTTGAAGAGCCGCATGTACATGCGGTATTCCTGCGGCTGGCCGGCGTAGTACTCGGCATATTCCTTGGTGTTGCCGCCGGTGCAGAAGGCCTTGTCGCCGACGCCGGTGAAGACGACGCAGCTGACGTCGCGCGCGTTGCTCGCCGCGCGCATGGCCAGGATCACGCCCTTGACCATGTCGGTGGTGTAGCTGTTGTACTGGCCCGGGTTGTCGAGCCAGATCCAGGCGTTGTACAGGCCCGGCACCTCGCTGCCGTCGGGCCGGCGCGCCGGCCGCTTCTCGTAGCGCACGCCGGGCTTGGCGGTGTCGTCGACCAGGTCGTGGTTCTTGAATTCGTGCTGGGCGTCAGCGTCGCGGGACGGTTCATGATGCTCCTTGGTAGGCGGAACGGGTCGGGCTCAGGGCACCATCACCGCGCGGCGCGTGATCTCGCGCTGGTGCACGGCGTGGAAGACGGCATTGATGTCGGCCAGCGGGTGCGTCTCGACGAAGGGCGCCAGCCTGACCTTGCCGTCGAGCACGAGGTCGAGCGCCGCCGGGTAGAACTCGGGCGGGCAGCCCCAGTTGCCGAGCGCGCGCGCGTCGAAGGCCATCAGGTTGGACAGCCGGACCTCGACCCTGTCCATCGTGAAGCCGACGACCGACAGCGTGGCGCCGTGCACCAGCAGGTTGAAGGCGGTGGTCTGCCCGGGCGCGCTGCCCGAGCATTCGAAGATCTTCCATTCGGTGCCGCGCAGGCCGCGCTGCTTCGCGAAGTCGGCCACCGCCTTCTTCAGCGCCTTGGCGTCGTGCGCGCGGGCATCCAGCGCCAGCGCCGCGCCGCCGTCGGCCGCGATGGCCTGCAGCTTGCGTGCATCGACGTCGATCGCCACCACCTCGGCGCCGAAGGCGCGCGCCACCTGCACGCAGTAGCCGCCGACGCCGCCGACGCCGACGACCACCGCCACGTCGCCCGGCGCCACGCCGGCGCGGCGCACCGCCTGGTAGGGCGTGGTCAGCGCGTCGGCCACGATCGAGACCTGCGGCAGCGTCAGGCCGGCGGCGGCGAGCCGCGCCTCGTCGACCGGGCACAGGCCGCGCGCCGGCACCACGATGTGGCTGCCGAAGCCGCCCTGGATGTCGTTGCCCGGCATCTTCTGCGCGCGGCAGATGGTGGCCAGGCCGCGCCGGCAGAGGTCGCACTCGCCGCAGGGCAGCACCGCCGGCACGATGACCGCGCGGCCCAGCCAGGCGGCCGCGCCCTCGCCGGCGGCCACCACGTGGCCGCTGATCTCGTGCCCCAGCGCCAGCGGCAGCGGGTGGTTGGTGCGCACGCCGTCGTAGAAGTAGCCCAGGTCGGTGTGGCAGACGCCGCAGCCGGCCACCGCCACCACCACCTCGCCGGCGCCGGGCATCGGCGGCGAAGGACTGGCGCTCGAGCGGCGCGCCCGGGGCGGTCATGAGCCAGCGGTGGGCATCGATCTTCATGGACCGGGTCTCCGGCGCGGTCGTCGGTCGGGGTGGGTCGGGCACTGGCGCGGCATAGTGGTATTTCAGTACCACAATGCTGCAATGAAGCGATTTTGCGGATGCCCCGGGGCATTTCCTTGACCTAGATCAGTGACTTGGGAATCGCCTGCCGTTTCACTGGCGGCATCCGTTCACGCAGGAGCCGCGTGTGTCCCTTCCCCCCTCTCACCGCACCCGGCACCGGCCGGCCCCGCGGCCGCGCGGCCCTCGCGCGGACCTATTCGGTGGCCATCGCCGGCAGCGGCGGCGCCGGCGTCATGACCGCCGGCACGCTGCTGCTCGACGCCGCGGCGCGCGCCGGCCTGTACGGCCTGATGGTGCGCACCAGCGGTCCGCAGATCCGCGGCGGCGAGGCGGCGGCGCTGCTGCGCCTGGGTCCGCAGCCGGTGGCCACGCTGGACGACCGCTTCGACCTGCTGCTGGCGATCGACTGGCAGAACCTGCACCGCTTCGCCGACGAGATCCCGCTCGGCGCAGGCAGCCTGCTGGTCGGCGACAGTCGACGCCGGCGAAGCGCCCGAAGTGCTGCGCCGCACGCGGCGCGCGGCTGCACTGCGCTGGCGCTGAAGAAGGCCGCCAAGGCCAGCGGCGGCGCCTGGGTCAACATGATCGCGCTCGGCCTGGCCGGCACGCTGGCCGGCGTGCCCGCGGCGGCGCTGGAGGCCGCGCTGCGCGCCAGCTGGAAGCGCAGCGCCGAAGCCCTGGCACCCAACCTGGCGGCGCTGCTGCAGGGCGTGGCGATGGCCCAGGGCCTGCCCGGCGAACGCCCGCCGCCGCTGCTGCCGCCGGCGGACGCGCCCGCCGGCCGCTGGCTGCTGTCGGGCAACGAAGCCGCCGGCTGCGGCGCGCTGCGCGGCGGCGTGCGCTTCGTCGCCGCCTACCCCATCACGCCGGCCACCGAACTGCTGGAGTGGATGGCGCCCGCGCTCACCCGGGTCGGCGGCACGCTGCTGCAGGCCGAGGACGAACTGGCGTCGGTCAACATGATCATCGGCGCCTCGTACGGCGGCGTGCCCTCGCTCACCGCCACCGCCGGCCCGGGGCTGGCGCTGATGACCGAGGGCATCGGCCTGGCGGTGGCCGCCGAGGTGCCGATCGTCGTCGTCGACGTGATGCGCGGCGGGCCCTCCACCGGCATCCCGGCCAAGAGCGAGCAGAGCGACCTGTCGTTCGCCGTCGACGGCCTGCACGGCGACGCGCCGCGGCTGGTGCTGGCGCCGAATTCGATCGCCGACTGCCTGGCCGCCACCGAATGGGCGGTGCAGCTGGCCGAGGCGCTGCAGGCGCCGGCGATCGTGCTGTCGGACCAGTTCATGGGCCAGTCGCGCGCGGTCATCGACCGCCCGGCGCAGGCCGGCGTCGCGGCGACGCCGGCTGACGGCCCAGCGCGCGCCGACGCGGCGGACGCCCCCGCCTACCAGCGCTACCTGGACACGGCCGGCGGGCATCTCGCCGATGGCGGTGCCGGGCACGCCGGGCACCGTCTACACCGCCGACGGCCTGGAGCACACCGAACGCGGCATCCCCAGCAGCCAGGCCGCCGACCACCGCAAGCAGCTCGACAAGCGCCAGCGCAAGCTCGACCGCCACGACTACGGCCCGCGCTGGGCCGACGTGGAAGGCGACGCCGACCTGGCCGTGATCACCTTCGGCTCGACCACCGGCGCCGTGCGCGAGGCCGTGGCCCGCGCCGCGGTGCAGGGCGTGGCGCTGCGACTGCTGTCGCTGCGCCTGCTGGCGCCGCTGCGCACCGAGTGCCCTGGCCGAGGCGCTGCGCGGCGTGCGCCAGGTGCTGGTGGTGGAACAGAACCACGGCGGCCAGTTGCTGCGCTACCTGCGCAGCCGCGCCGACCTGCCCGGCCGTGCCACCGGGCTGCACCGCCCGGGCCCGCTGCCGCTGCGGCCCGGCGAACTGTGCGCCGCCTTCGTCGACTGGGCGGCCGCGCACGCGCCGCAGGAGGCCACCGCATGAACGACATCGCCCTCTCGGCGCCGCTGCAGCGCCGCCGACTACAAGTCGGACTACAAGCCGATCTGGTGCCCGGGCTGCGGCGACTACACCGTGCTCAGTTCGCTGACCAAGGCGCTGGCCATGATCCAGCGGCCGCCGCACGAGGTGGCGGTGGTCTCGGGCATCGGCTGCAGTTCGCGCATCCCGGCCTATACCACCTGCTACGGCTTCCACGGCGTGCACGGGCGCGCGCTGGCCGCCGGCACCGGGCCTCAAGGTGGCGCGGCCGGACCTCACGGTGGTCGTCACCGGCGGCGACGGCGACGGCTATTCGATCGGCGGCAACCACTTCATGCACGCCTGCCGGCGCAACGTGGACATGACCTACATCGTCATGGACAACCACGTCTACGGCATGACCAAGGGCCAGGCCTCGCCGACCACCGAACCCGACTGGGACAACAAGCTCTCGCCCGGCGGCACCGGCATCCGCGCCTTCCACCCGCTGGTGATCGCGCTCGCCTCGGGGGCCAATTTCATCGCGCCGCGGCTTCTCGGGCGACCCCAACGGCACCGCGGAGATCATCGCGCAGGCGATCCGCCACCCGGGCTTCTCGTTCGTCGAGATCCTCAGCCCCTGCGTCACCTTCCGCCCCGAACAGAAGGAGTGGAAGGAGACTCGTGCGTGCCGCGCCGGTGGAACCCACCGACGACCCGGCGCTGGCCGCGCGCCGCATCATGACCGACGACGGCTTCAATATCGGCGTGCTCTACGCCGGCCACCGCAATCCCTATCCGGCCCGCGTGGCGCCGGCCGCCGCAGCGTGGCCGACCTGGAATCGGAGTTCGAGCTGTGAAGACCCCCCCGCAGACCCTGGACGAGTTCATGGCCGTCGCGCTGGCGATGGAGAACGAGGCCGTGGACCGCTATACCGAATTCGCCGACATGATGGAGACGCACAACAACGGCGACGTGGCGGCGATGTTCCGCACCATGGCCGGCTACGAGGCCAAGCACGCGCAGCACATCATGGACGCAGATGGGCTGGAAGAGCGCGCCGGCGGTGCCGCGCGAACTCGTCTGCTGGCCGGGCTACGAATCGCCCGAGGCCGCGCCCATCGACGAGGTGCACTACCTGATGCAGCCCTGGCACGCGCTGCAGCTGGCGCTGGCCGCCGAGCAGCGTGCCGAGGCCTTCTTCGGCCAGCTGGCGGCGCATGACGACCAACGACTCGGTGCGCGCCGCCGCGCTGGAGATGCAGGCCGAGGAGGCCGAGCACGTCGCGCTGGTCAAGGCCTGGATGGCCAAGGTGCCGCAGCCCGACAGCGACTGGTCGGACGACCCCGACCCGCCGCGCTACATCGACTGAAGCCATGGTGCGAGCACACGCATGAACATCCTTGCTGCCCGAAGGCTGGGCGCCGCCCAAGGGTTACGCCAACGGCATCGAGGTCGATGCCGGCCGCATCGTCTTCCTGGCCGGCCAGGTGGGCTGGAATGCGCAGCAGGTGTTCGAGTCCGACCAGCTCGTGCCGCAGTTCGAGCAGGCGCTGAAGAACGTGCTCGCGGTGCTGGCCCGGGCCGGCGGCGAGCCGCGGCACATCTGCCGCATCACCGCCTTCTGCTGCGACAAGCCGGCCTACCTGGCGGCGCGCCGCGAGCTGGGCGCCATCTGGCGCCGGCACATGGGTGCGCACTACCCGGCGATGAGCATGATCTTCGTCTCCGACCTGCTCGACGACCCGGGCAAGATCGAACTCGAAGCCACCGCGGTGCTGCCGCGCCGCGGCCGACTGAGGAGCCCGGCCATGCTGCAGATCATCATCCAGGGCCGCGGCGGCCAGGGCGCGCAGACGGCGGGCAACCTGCTCGCCGCCGCCTTCTTCGCCGCCGGCCGCCAGGTGCAGTGCTTCGCCAGCTACGGCGGGGCGCGCCGCGGCACGCCGGTGAGCTCCTTCATCCGCGTCGACGACCGGCCGGTGCGCGTGCGCTGCGACATCGAGCGCGCCGACGCGATCCTGTGCTTCGACGCCAGCCTGCTCGGCGGCGCGCTGCTCGCCACGGCCAGGCCCGAAGACGCTGATCGTCGTCAACTCGGCGCGCAGCGCGCGCCGAGCTCGCGCGCACGCTGCCGGGCTGCGCCTGATCCCCGTCGACGGCGCTGGCCATCTCGCGCCGCCACGGGCTGGGCGCATCGTCAATTCGGCCCTGCTCGGCGCCTTCGCACGCGCCGTGGGCGCACCGCCGCTGCCGGTGCTGGAGGCCACGCTGCTCGAGCACTCGCCCAAGCTGCAGCCGGCAACGTGGCCGCCTGCGAGGAAGGCTGGCGCTGGGCCGACACCCAACTGCGCGCGGAGGCTGGCCTGATGAACGCCCTGCCCCCGGCCGTCCCGCCGATCTGGACCACCGGCTCCACCGAGGTCTTCAAGACCGGCACCTGGCGCGCCGCGCTGCCGCGCCACATCCAGGCGCCGTCGCCCTGCCACGCGGCCTGCCCGGTGAACGGCGACATCGCCGAGTGGATCGCGCTGGCACGCCAGCGCGACTTCCGCGGCGCCTTCGACGTGCTGACGCGCCACAACCCTTTCCCGGCGATCGCCGGGCGCATCTGCCACCACCCCTGCGAAGCCGCCTGCAACCGCGCCGGCTTCGACGAAGCGCTGGCGATCTGCAAGCTCGAGCGCTTCGTCGGCGACATCGCGATCGCCGAGGGCTGGGGCTTCGAGGCGCCGGCGGCCGAGCGCAGGCAGCACGTGGCCGTGGTCGGCGGCGGGCCGGCGGGGCTGTCGGCAGCGTTCCAGCTGCGCCGGCGCGGCTGGCGCGTCACGCTGTTCGAGGCGCGCCCGAACTCGGCGGCCTGATGCGCCACGGCATCCCGCCGTACCGGCTGGCACGCGGCGTGCTGGACGCCGAGATCGCGCGCATCGTCGCGCTCGGCGTGGAGGTGCGCTGCGGCCAGCCGCTGGCCGCGCGCGCGGACTTCGAGCGGCTGCGCCCACGCACGACGCGGTCTATCGTCGCCGTCGGCGCCGCGCGCGTCGAAGCGGCTGCCGCGCTCGGCGCGGCCTGCCCTGGGTGATGGACGGCGCGGCCTACCTGGACGCGCCAATGCCGGCGCGCCGCCGGCGCTGGGGCGCGCACGTGGTCGTGATCGGCGGCGGCAGCGCCGCGCTCGACGCCGCGCGCAGCGCACGCCGCGCCGGGCACGAGGTCACGATCCTGGCGCTGGAAGCGCGCCGCGCAGATGCCGGCGCAGCGCGAGGAGGTCGCCGAGGCGCTGGAGGAAGGCGTCGCACTGATCGACGGCGCGATGCTCGCCGCCGGCCACCTGGCCGCGGCACCGGGCTGCGGCTGGACTGCCGTGCGCGTGCGCTTCGAGCCCGGCGCGCGGCGCGGCCCTTCAGGTCGATGCCGCTGGCCGACAGCGGCTTCACGCTTCGCCGCCGACGCCGTGCGTCGTCTCGATCGGCCAGGACCCGGAACTCGCGCCCTTCGCAGGCGCACTGCCCGCGCGCGGCGCCCTGCTGCGGTGGACGAGCGGCAGGCCACCGGCGCCGCCGGCGTCTGGGCCGGCGGCGACGTGGCCAGCATGGCGCGCTTCGTCACGCAGGCCGTGGGCATGGGCAAGCGGCGGCGCTGGACATCCACCGCCAGCTGCTCGGCGCGGCCGCGCACCGCGCGGCGACGCGAGGCCAGCCGAGGCCGTCGTGCCGCTGGGCACCATCGCCACCTGGTACCACCCGAAGGCAGCCGCGCGCCGCCGAGCACGTGCGGCTCGCCGTCCGAGCGGCTCGCCAGCGGCGCTCGAAGTGCAGCTGGGGCTGGAGATCGAGCAGGCGCTGGCCGAGGCCGGGCGCTGCTTCTCCTGCGGCACCTGCATCCACTGCGACAACTGCGTCCACTACTGCCCCGACCTGGCCGTCAAGCGCGTCGACGGCGGCTACGAGGTGCTGACCGACTACTGCAAGGGCTGCGGCCTGTGCGTGCGCGAATGCCCGACCGGGTCGATGAAGATGGTGGAGGAGAAGCGATGAGCGCCGACCGGACCGCCCGTGCTGCTCACCGGCAACCACGCCGTGGCCTGGGGCGCGCGGCTGGCGCGGCCGAAGGTGGCGCCGGTCTACCCGATCACGCCGCAGACGCCGGTGCTGGAGCTGCTGACCGAATTCCAGGCGCGCGGCGAATTCGACGCCGAGATCATCACCGTCGAGTCCGAGCACTCGGTGATGTCGGCCTGCATCCCGGCCTCGCTGGCCGGCGTGCGCGTCTTCACCGCCACCGCGTCGCAGGGCCTGCTGCTGATGCACGAGCTGCTGCACTACGCCGGCCGGCGCGCGCGCGCCGATCGTGATGGCCAACATCAACCGCACGGTGGCCTCGCCCTGGGCCTTCTGGCCCGACCAGACCGACAGCCTGGCTCAGCGCGACACCGGCTGGATCCAGTATCTACGTCGAGACCGCGCAGGAGGCGCTGGACACCGTGCTGCAGGCCTTCCGCGTCGCCGAGCAGGTGCTCTTGCCGGTGATGATCAACCTGGACGCGTTCTACGTCTCGCACGCGCTGGAGCCGGTGCAGGTGCCGTCGCAGGCACTGGTCGACGCCTACCTGCCGCCGTTCAAGCCCGCTGCACCGGCTCGATACGGCGCAGGTCGAGTCGTGGGGCAACGTCGTCAGCCAGGACATGTTCTACCGCCACCGCCAGGCCACCGAGGAGGCGATGGCCCGCGTGCCTGGGCTCGGCCGCCGACGCCGACCGCGAGTGGGCCGAGCGCACCCGCCGCAGCTGGGGCGTGGTGGAACGCTACCGCTGCGACGGCGCCGCGCACCGTGATCGTCACCCTGGGCAGCATGTGCGGCACGGCACGCGACGCGGTCGACGAGATGCGCGACGCCGGCCAGGCCGTCGGGCTGGTCAAGGTGCGGCTGTTCCGGCCGCTGCCGGTGGCGGCGCTGCGCGCCGCGCTGGCCGGGCGTGCCCGACGTGGTGGTGCTCGACCGCAACCATTCGCCGGGCCTCGGCGGCGTGCTGCACCAGGAATTGCGCGCCGCGCTGTACGGCATGCCCGAGGCGCCGCGCATCCACGGCCTGCTGGCCGGCGTGGGCGGCGTCAACGTGCCGGTGGACAAGATCTGCGGCTTCGTGCGCGGCGTGGCCGGCAAGCCGGCCGTGCCCGAGTCGCTGTGGGTGCGGTGACGGCCCCATGGAACAGAGCACCCGATGGACAGATCGAACTCGACGAAGAACCGATGCTCTGCGCGGGCCACGCCGCCTGCCCCGGCTGCGTCGACGCGCTGTCGGTGCGCCACGTGCTGGCGATGCTGGGGCCGGACACGATGGCGGTGATTCCGCCGTCGTGCATGGCCATCATCGCCGGGCCGCAGCCCTACAGCTCGCTGAAGATTCCCGTCTACCAGCCGACGCTGGAGGCCAGCGCGGCCGCGGCCTCGGGGCTGCGCCGTGCGCTCGACGCGCAGGGCAAGCACGAGACGCACGGTGATCGTGCTGGCCGGCGACGGCGGCACCTACGACATCGGCTTCCAGTGCCTGTCGTCGGCCGCCGAGCGCAACGAGAACTTCATCTACTTCTGCCTCGACAACGAGGGCTACATGAATACCGGCGCGCAGAAGTCGTCGTCGACGCCGCACTACGCCTGGACCGGCTCCACGCCCGCCGGCAAGACCTCGCGCAAGAAGAACATGACCGAGATCATGGCCGCGCACGGCGTGCCCTATGTCGCCACCGCCAGCGTCGGCCACCTGGCCGACCTGAAGCGCAAGGTGATGCGGGCCAAGGCGATGCGCGGCACACGCTTCATCACCCTGCTGATCCCCTGCCTGGACGGCTGGGGCCTGGCCGACGACGCCGGCCTCAGCGCGGCGCGGCTGGCGGTGGAGACCGGCGCCTTCCCGCTTTACGAGATCGAGGACGGCCGGCGCTACACGCTCAACTCCGACGAAGACGCGGCCGATCGGCGAGTACCTGGCGCTGCAGCGTCGCTACCGCCACATGAGCGGCGAACAGGTCACCGACCTGCAGGCCGAGATCGACGACGGCTGGGCGCGCCTGCAGCGCCACGCCGCACTCGACCGCGTCGCCTCCTCATGATCCAATCCACGGCTGTCGGGCCGGGCGCGGTCCCGGTGCATGCCCCCAACCACATTCCAGGAGACTGACCATGAGCATTCGTCGCAAACCGCTGATCCTCGGCACCCTCGCCCTCGCGGGCATGCTGGCCCTGGCGCCGGCCGGGGCGCAGTCCGGCAAGCTCAAGGTCGGCCTGATGCTGCCCTACACCGGCACCTTCGCCGCGCTCGGCACCGCCATCGAGAATGGCTTCCGGCTCTACGTGGCCGAACAGGGCGGTAAGCTCGGCGGCCGCGAGATCGAATGGTTCAAGGTCGACGACGAGTCCGACCCGTCCAAGGCCACCGACAACACCAACAAGCTGATCAAGCGCGACAACGTCGACGTGCTGGTGGGCAGCGTGCACTCGGGCGTGGCGATGGCGATGGCCAAAGTGGCGCGTGACAGTGGCACGATGCTCATCGTGCCCAACGCCGGCGCCGATGCCGTGACCGGCCCGATGTGCGCCCAGCATATCTTCCGCAGCTCGTTCTCGAACTGGCAGCCTGGGTACGCGATGGGCGAGGTGATGGCCAAGAAGGGTCACAAGAAGGTGGTGACCATCACCTGGAAGTATGCCGCCGGCGACGAATCGGTAAAGGGATTCCGCGAGGCGTTCGAGAAGCAGGGCGGCCAGGTCGTCAAGGACCTGAGCCTGCCGTTCCCGAATGTCGAATTCCAGGCCCTGCTGACCGAGATCGCGTCGCTCAAGCCCGATGCCGTCTACACCTTCTTCGCCGGTGGCGGCGCGGTGAAATTCGTCAAGGACTACGCCGCGGCCGGGCTGAAGGCGTCGATTCCGCTTTACGGCGCTGGCTTCCTGACCGACGGCACGCTGCAGGCGCAAGGGGCCGCCGCCGACGGGCTGCTGACCACGCTGCACTACGGCGACAGCCTGGACAAGCCTCGCGACAAGGACTTCCGCCTGGCGTACGTCAAGGCCTACAAGCTGCAGCCTGACGTTTACGCCGTGCAGGGCTACGATGCCGCGCAGATGCTGGGCATCGGCCTGGCCGCAGTGAAGGGCGAAATTGGCAAGAAGGCGGAATTCGCCGCCGCGCTCGAGAAGGCCCGCATCGACAGCCCGCGCGGCGCCTTCAGCCTGGGCAAGACGCACAACCCGGTGCAGGATATCTATCTGCGCCAAGTGGTAGGCCAGGAGAACAAGGTCATCGGCGTGGCCTCGAAGGCGCTTGCCGACCCGGGCCGCGGCTGCCGGATGTAACTCATCTTCCTGCTGCGCGTGGCGATACCGGCCCTGTGCTGCTCGCCGTACGGGGGTACGGCTGCGCTGCTCGAGCCGATCTCGCCGCGCTCGCGACGGAATCTGCGCCACATCCGGACGCTGATACCACTTGAACGTGCCGGCTCCGAATGGACCTTGCCACCTTTCTGATCCAGTGCCTGAACAGCCTGCAGTATGGGCTGCTGCTGTTCCTCGTCGCGTCGGGGCTGACGCTGATCTTCGGCATCATGGGCGTCATCAACCTGGCGCACGGCAGCTTCTACATGATCGGCGCCTACATGGCCTATGCGCTGGCGCCGTTCGTGGCCTCGACGCTGGGTGGCGGCTTCTTCACCACGCTGGCGCTCGGGTTGGTGCTGGCGGTGGTGCTGGGCTACGGGCTCGAGTGGGTGTTCTTCAGCTTCCTCTATGGGCGCGAGCACCTGCAGCAGGTGCTGATGACCTACGGCCTGATCCTGGTCTTCGAAGAGCTGCGCAGCATCCTGGTCGGTGACGACGTGCACGGCGTCAAGCCGCCGGACTGGCTGGCGGGGTCGATTCCGCTGGGCGACCTGATGACTTACCCGGTGTACCGGTTGTTCATCTCCGCGGTGTGCCTGGGCCTGGCGCTGGCGATGTGGTTCGTGCTCGCCCGCACGCGGCTGGGCATGACGATCCGCGCTGGCGCCACCAACCGCGAGATGGTGCAGTCGCTGGGCATCGACATCAAGCTCCTGTATCGCGTGGTCTTCGCCGCCGGCGTGGCCCTCGCGGTGCTGGCCGGCATGGTGGCGGCGCCGGTGTCGTCGGTCTATCCGGGCATGGGCAACCAGGTGCTGATCGTCTGCTTCGTGGTGGTCGTCATCGGCGGCATCGGATCGATCCGCGGTGCGATGCTGGCGGCGCTGTTGATCGGTGTCGCCGAGACCTTCGGCACCGTGCTGTTTCCGCACGCCGCCGGCGTGCTGGTCTACGTGCTGATGGCGCTGATCCTGCTGTGGAAGCCGGACGGGCTGTTCCGGGCTGGATCATGAGCCGCCCGGCCGTTCCGAAGGCGAATACCGAAGCGCTTCGGCGCGAAGGTAGTCCAGTGAACCCGGCACGCGTCGTGCCTGTGCTGATGGGCGCGTTGGCGCTGGCCTTGTGGCCGCTGGCGGCCGGCAGTTACGGCATCGACTTCGTCACCAAGACGATGATCTACGCCATCCTGGCGCTGAGCCTGGAACTGCTGGTCGGCACCACCGGCCTGGTCTGCTTCGGGCAGGCGGCGCTGTTCGGCCTGGCCGGCTATGCGGTCGTGCAACTGTCGCCGCCGGACGCCGCGGCGTCCCTGTTCTGGCTGTTGCCAGCGTCGATGGGCGTGGCCGCCGCTTATGCACTTTTCATGGGCGCGCTGTCGCTGCGCACGCGCGGGGTCTACTTCATCATGGTCACGCTGGCCTTCGCACAGATGGCCTACTACGTGGTCCACGACACACCGCTGGGCGGCGGCACCGACGGCATCTACCTGGGGCTGAAGCCGGTGGCCGCGATCGGGCCGGCCGTGCTGCTCGACCTGGGCGAGCCGCTAACGCTCTACTACTTCGTGCTCGGCGCCCTGGCGGTGGCATTCGTCGCGCTGGCGCTGCTGCTGCGATCGCCTTTCGGCCGCGCGCTGGCCGGCATCCGCATCAGCGAGCAACGTATGCGCGCCACCGGCTTCTCGACCTATCCCTACAAGCTGGCGGCGTTCGTGCTCTCCGGCGCCATCGCCGGACTGGGCGGCTTCCTGTTCGCGGTGAAGGACGGCTACGTCAACCCCGAGCTGCTGAGCTGGCACCTGTCGGGGTCGGTGCTGGTGATGATCATCCTCGGCGGCATCGGCCACCTGCGCGGTGCCGTGATCGGCGCCTTCGCCTTCGCGCTGCTGCAGGAATTCTTCAAGTCCGAGGCCGTCTTCGGTGCCTTCGCCAAGCACTGGCTGCTGGGCCTGGGCCTGACCATCATCGTCAGCGTGGCGCTGCTGCCGCGCGGCCTGATCGGTGCCGGCGCACTGCTGACGAATCGCCTGCGCCGCCGCGTGGGGGGCACGGTGTGACGGAAGTCCTGCTGCGCGCGCGCAACGTGACGCGCCGCTTCGGCGGCCTGGTCGCCGTCGACGCGCGTGTCGCTGGAGCTGCGCCGCGGCACCGTGCATGCGGTGATCGGCACCAACGGCGCCGGCAAGTCGACGCTGATCAACATCCTGTCCGGTGAACTCGCCGCCAGCAGCGGCAGCGTCGAACTGCAGGGCACCGACATCACGCGCTGGTCGCAACCGCGGCGCGCACGTGCCGGCATCGGCCGCAGCTACCAGCGCACGACGATCTACCCGGTGTTCACGGTGCTGGAGAACTGCCGCCTGGCCGCGCAGGCACGTCACCAGAGGCCCTGGGCCTGGTGGACCGATGCGGCCGCGTGCCGCGTCTGCGTGCCGGCGGCGCGCGACGCCGCCGCCCGCGCGGGCCTGGCCGACCTGCAGGACCGGCCGGCCGGCACGCTGTCGCACGGCCAGCGCCGGCAACTCGAGATCGCGATGTGCCTGGCCACCGGGCCCGAGGTGCTGCTGCTCGACGAGCCGCTGGCCGGCATGGGCGCCGAGGAGACCGAGCGCATGCTGGCGCTGCTGAGCGAGCTGAAGGCCGAGCACGCGATTGCCCTCGTCGAGCACGACATGGACGCCGTCTTCCGCATCGCCGACCGCATCACGGTGATGGTCAACGGCACGGTGCTGGCCAGCGACGTGCCGCAGGCCGTGAAAGCCAATGCCGAAGTGCAGGCCGCCTACCTGGGCAGCGCCGAATGAAGCCGCCTGCCGACGCTGCAGCCTTGCTCGAAGCCCGCGGCGTGCACGCCTGGTACGGTGCCAGCCATGTGCTGCACGGCGTCGACATCACCATCGGGCGTGGCCAGACGGTGGGGCTGCTCGGCCGCAACGGCATGGGCAAGAGCACGCTGATCCGCACCCTGCTCGGGCACGTGACGCAGCGCGAGGGCCGCATCGTGATCGACGGCCACGACATGTCGCGCGCGCGGCCGCACGAGGTGGCGCGCCGCGGCGTGGCCTACGTGCCGGAGGGCCGCGGCGTGTTCCCCAATCTCACGGTGCGCGAGAACCTGGTGATGGCGGCACGCCCCGGGTCCGGCAGCCGCACCGACTGGACGCTGGAGCGCGTGCTGCAGACCTTCCCGCGGCTGGCCGAACGCCTGAAGCATCTGGGGGCGGAGCTGTCGGGCGGCGAGCAGCAGATGCTGTCGATCGGCCGCGCCCTGATGACGCACCCGTCGCTGATCATCCTCGACGAGGCCACCGAGGGCCTGGCGCCGCAGATCGTGGCCGAGATCTGGCGCGTCGTCGAAGCCATTCGCAACGACGGCATCGCCACCTTGATCGTCGACCGCGACTACCGCAAGGTCGCGGCACGCGCCGACCATCTGGTGGTGCTGCAAAAAGGCGAGGTCGTGCTCGCCGGCCCGGTGACGGATCTGCGCGACAGCCCAGAGCTGGCCGGATACCTGGGGCTCTGATTGCGTCGATCCGCATGAGCCTGATCGAGCACTACGCCACCTTGCGCCAGGTGCACGTCGGCTTCGTCACGGCCAGCGGCACGCTGTTCGCGCTGCGTGCATTCGCTGCACTCGCCGGTGCGCGCTGGCCGCTGGCCCTGCCGGCGCCGCGCCGCCAGCTGGGTCGTCGACACCGGCCTGCTCGGCGCCGGCGCCCTGCTGTGGGCGACACTGCAGATCAACCCGTTCGTGCAGACCTGGCTTGGCGCCAAGCTGTTGCTGCTGCTGGTCTATATCGGGCTGGGCACGATGGCGCTCAGGCGTGCCCGCACGCCCGCGGCGCGCGTGGCGTGGACGGCGGCCGCGCTGGGCTGTTTCGGCTGGATGGTGGCAACGGCGCTGGCGCACGACCCGCGCGGGCCGCTGCGCTGGCTGGCCCCCTGAGACCCCACTCGATCTCGCCCGGCGCAGCCTGCGCAGGCGCAGTGCAACGCGCCCGCCCCCTGCGGTAAGCTGTCAGCCATGTCGATGGCCGCCACCCGCCCCCAACCCTCCGAGCGTGCGCAGAGCTTCGGCGAAGAACTCGCCAACGCCATCAGCCACGGCCTGGGCTGCCTGCTGGCACTGGTGGCGTTGCCGGTCCTGGTGCTGGCGGCAGCGCGCACGGCGGCGCCGCCGAAGTCGTCGGCGTCAGCTGTTCGTCGCGTCGATGGTCCTGCTCTACGGCGTCTCGACCCTGTACCACGCCTTGCCGCCGGGCGGGCCAAGCACTGGTTCAACCGGCTGGACCACGCGTCGATCTTCGTCTTCATCGCCGGCAGCTACATGCCCTACCTGCTGGGCGTGCTGCGCGGGGCCTGGGGCTGGACGCTGTTCGGCGTCATCTGGGGCATCGGCGGTCTTCGGCGTGGGGGCCAAGCTGATCGCACCGGCTGCGGCACCCGCTGTGGTCGACCGGCCTGTACGTGGCGATGGGATGGGTCGCGCTGGTGGCCGTGGTGCCGCTGTTCGAGCGCCTGCAGGCGCCGGAGCTGACGTGGCTGGTTGCCGGCGGGCTGGCCTACACGCTGGGGGCGGTGGTGTTCCTGTTCGACTCCCGCTGGCGCTACGGCCACTTCGTCTGGCACCTGTTCGTGCTTGCCGGCAGCGGCTGCCATGCCGTGGCGGTGCTCCAGCTGACCGCCTGACACCGGGCTGCCGTCGATCGACCGGGCCGCTCAGCCGCGGGGCCGGAGTCCGATCAGGCTGACCAAGGTCAGCGTCGCAAACCCCGCCCCGGCGTAGAAGGTGAATGCCGAGCCCAGGCCGTCCCACAGCAGCCCCGCGATGACGCTCGAGGCCAGCATCGCGACACCGCTGAGCAGGTTGAAGAAGCCGTAGGCCGTGCCGCGCAAGTCGGCCGGCGCGGTGTCGGCGACCATGGCCGCCAGCAGGCCCTGCGTCATGCCCATGTGCACGCCCCACAGCGCGACGCCGAGCAGCAGCCCGACGCCAGTCGCAGGCCGAGGCCAGCACGAGGTCCGATGCGATCAGCACGACCAGCCCGCCCGCGAGCAGCTTGCGATGGCTCACCGTGTCCGAGAGCTTGCCGAAGGGGTAGGCGGCTGCCGGCGTAGACGAGGTTCATCGCGACCATCACCAGCGGCACCCAGGCCGCGGCGATGCCGACCTGCTGCGCGCGCAGGACCAGGAAGGCCTCGCTGAAGCGGGCCAGCGTGAAGATCGCGCCGATGACGACGACCCGCCAGTAGGCGGCGCCCAGCCGCGCCAGGGCTTCGCGGCGGATCGGGTTCACCGCGCCTGCTCGGCGGCGGCACGCGCGGGCTCGCGGATGCCGACCACCAGCAGCAGCCACCGCCAGCACCCCGGGCACGGCCGCGACCCAGAACACGGCGCGGAAGTCGTCGGCCCACAGCCAGCATCAGCGCGATGGCCAGCAGCGGCCCGACGAAGGCGCCCGACCGTGTCCAGCGACTGGCGCAGCCCGAACGCCGCGCCGCGGATCTCGGGCGGCGTGATGTCGGCGAGCAGCGCGTCGCGCGGCGCGCCGCGGATGCCCTTGCCGACGCGGTCGATGAAGCGCGCCGCGACCACGGCACCGACGCCGCCGGCCATCGCGAAAGCGGCTTGGTGAAGGCGCCCATCGCGTAGCCGAGCACGGCCAGCCCCTTGCGCCGGCCGAGGTAGTCGCTCAGCGCGCCGGAGAACACCTTGGCGATCAGCGCCGTCGATTCGGCGATGCCCTCGATGATGCCCACCGCCAGCACGCTGACGCCGAGCGTGCCGACCAGGAACATCGGCAGCAGGCTGTGGATCATCTCGGACGAGATGTCCATCAGCAGGCTCACGAACCCGAGCACCCAGACGCCGGCTGGCAGGTGGACTGCGGCTGACGCCATGCGCTTGCCCATGGCTGGATTCTGCGCCGCCGGGCCGGCGCGCTCTCAAGCGGCGGCCGATGCCGGGTTGGGCGAAGCGGTCGGCGTGAACGCGTCGGAGAAGCAGAACTGCTCGGCCAGGCCCGTGGGCGATGAAGTCGGGCACCGCCGCTTCGACCATGCGCACCGAGCCGCAGGCGTAGACCTCGTAGCCGGTCAGGTCGGGGTGGTCGGCGAGCAGCGCCTCGTGCACGAAGCCGCGGCGGCCGGTCCACGCGCGTCGTCGCCGGCTCCGACAGCACCGGCACGAAGCGGAAGTTGGCGTGTTCGCGCTGCCAGCGTTCGGACGGTGTCCAGCAGGTACAGGTCGCGCGCGGTGCGCACGCCCCAGTACAGCTCCATCGGCCGCCGCACGCCGCGGCGGAAGGCGTCTTCGAGGATGCTCTTGATGGGCGCGAAGCCGGTGGCGCCGGCCAGGAAGAGGATCGGCCGCTCGCTGTCGTGCAGCGTGAAGCGGCCCAGCGGGCCCTCGAAGTCGATCGTGTCGCCGACCTTCATGGCCTCGAAGACATGGGTCGTGAAGCGGCCGCCGGGGATCAGCCGCACGTGCAGTTCGATCACGTCGCCCGCGGTCGATGGCGGCTGGCCGGGGTCGGCCGGCGGGTTGGCAAACGAGAACGCGCGCCGCTGGCGCCGTCGTCGAGCACGATGTTGATGTACTGGCCGGCGACGAAGGGCAGCCTCTCGTCGCCGGGCAGCGTGATGAACAGGCGCATCAGGTCGGGCGACAGGCGCTCCATCGCGCTCACGCGGCCGTGCCGGCGGCGCAGCTCGGCGGCCTCGGAGCCTCGGCTGGCCAGCGTGGCCACGCCTTCGACCTCGAGCTCGACGTCTTCCAGCGCCACCGCGCAGCACATCAGCGCCTGGCCGCGAGCCGCATCGCCGGCGGTCAGCGCGGCGGCCTGGAAGGGGCCGTGGTCGACGCGGCCGTTGAGCACCGTGCAAGCGCACAGGCCGCAGCCGCCGGCGCGGCAGTCGTAGGGCAGCTCAGGCCGGCGCGCAGGCCGGCTTCGAGCAGGGTCTCGCCGGCTCGCGCCGAGATGCGCGCCGGCCCCGGGTGCAGCGTGATCTGCAGCGCCTGCTTGCCGCCGCGCCGCGGCGGCAGCCAGGGCAAGGCCAGCAGCAGCAGCGTGGCGCCGCCCACCAGTGCCCCACACGGCGCCCAGCGGCCAGGCGTAGATCAGCGGGAAGATCGCCAGCAGGAACCAGTCCAGCGCCAGCACGGCCGGCGCCGTGTTCAGGTCGCGCCGGCGCCCTGGCTGGACACCGGCGTGACGCAGCGCCAGCACCAGCAGCGTCAGACATCAGCGCCAGCGCGATCGGCCGCGGCGGCTGCGTGCTGCGCCTTGGGCACGCGCTGCACGTGGATCCACATCACCAGCAGCATCACCAGCGGCACGCCGATGTGGATGAAGACGAGCAGCGAGAACAGGCGGTTGCTGACGTGCTCGGGCAGGATGAAATTGCGGATCAGCGTGCCGCCGAAGCCGGGCATCCAGTCCAGCCACTCGAAGCTGGCCTGGGTGACGAACTGCGCCAGCCGGTCCCAGGGCAGCATGTAGCCGTTGACGCCGGCCACATAGGCCAGCCAGATCAGCGCCACGCCGGTGACCCACGAGAACCAGCGAAAGCCGCGCAGGCGGTCGAAGGCGAAATAGCGCACGGCGTGGATCAGCATCGTCAGCACCAGCGCGTCCGACGCATGGCGGTGCACGTGCGCAGCACGCCGCCGGCGCCCCACAGCCCGTGCGTCAGGGCCTCCACCGAGCGGTAGGCGCCGTCGACGCTGGTGTCGAAGAAGGCGTAGAGCACGAGCCCGGTCACGCCCACCACCCAGAACAGGAAGAAGGTGATCGCGCCCAGGTGGTACAGCGGGTTGAGCCGGTCGCCGAAGGCGCGGTTGAACAGGCCTTCGGCGCGCATGAAGGCCGCGCGCAGCGTGCGCTGCAGCAGCGAGATCATGGCGCGGCCGTCATGTCCGCCGCCGGCCGCATGGCGCGCGGCCACCACCACCACGAAGAGCAGCCCGCCGGCGATGGCCAGCAGCCCGCCCAGCCCCATCAGACCCATGCCGGCGATCTCGCCGGTGCTGCGCAGCACCTGCTCGGCACCGGCCACCTTGCGCTGCACGCCATAGCCGCCCGACCACACCAGGCCGACGATGTGCAGCAACTGCCCCACGCCGTACAGCCAGGGCTGCAGCACCGCCAGCCGGCCGCTCGGCGCGCGGTAGCCCAGCTGCGGCAGCAGGTGAAAGACCAGGCCCATCAGCGCCAGCGTCACGCCGACGATGCAGCCGTGGTAATGCGCCGGGATCTTGACGTTGCTGCCGCTGGATGGTGAGGCCGATCACGCCGCCGGCCACGAACAGCAGCATCGACGCCAGCAGCGCCGCGCGCAGCGGGCGCCGCACGGCCGCCAGCCGCCGCAGCGGCGCCAGCGCCAGCAGCACCGCCAGCGCCAGCGGCGCGATGGCCAGGCCGCCGCCGAAGCGCATGCCCCAGGTGTGCATGTCGCGGTGCTCCACGCTGCTCACGTCGTGCATCAGGTAGGCCAGCGGCGTGCCGAAGACGCCGACCAGCGCCACCGCGAACAGCAGCAGCACGACGCGCGGGCTCAGGGGGATGCGGCCGCCGCAGGCCTGCGCCAGTGCCAGCCAGGCCACCAGCATGAGCAGTGTCCAGGTGAACTGCAGAGCGTGGCCGCCGCCCCAGAACAGGATCTCGTAGTAGGCCTTGGGCGGCAGCGAGGTCGGCACCAGGGCCAGCGACCAGGCGAAGGCCAGCAAGGCCACGGCGGTGGCCACCACGCTGGCGTGCAGGCCGAAGCGCAGCGCGCCGGCGCCGTCCACGCGCCGGGCCGACCGGCAGCGCACGCACCAGGCCCTGCAACACCAGCAGCAGCGCGCCCACCCCGAACACACCCACCGCGCCGCGGAAGGTGGCGCTGTCGAGCATCGGGATGTAGTTGGCCATCACGGCCTGGCCGGGGTCGACGAAGGCCGCGAGCGCCATGCCCAGCGCGCCCGCCGCCGCAGAGCGCGAGCGGCAGCCGTGCGAGCGCCGCACCCGCCCGCGTGCCCGCCGGCCGCAGATTCAGGCTCCACAGCAGGCCGGCGATGGCCACGAACCAGACCAGCACCGAGAGGTCCACGTGCACCACCAGCGCGACGCGGAAGAAGTCACCCGCCGGCAGCCAGGCATTGATGCCCGGCGTGCGTGCCAGCACCAGCAGCACCGAGAACAGGCCCGAGCCCACCAGCGCGGCCAGCGCCAGCCACAACCAGGCGCGCGCCAGAGCGCGCTGGCCAGCCGCCACGACGGCAGCGGTGTAGCGGGGTGGAAGCGGTGACGGCCGCCGGGCTGGAGACGCTGCGTGTCGAGCTGTGGTTTTTTTCCCAGGGGCCGAAGCACCGCCGAGTTGAATTCCGGGCGCGGCAAGCGGAGCCGCGGACCGGTTCGCCGGGCCGCTGGCGTCGGGGTGCGGCGCCGAAGGCGCTCAGGGGGCTTCATTTCAGCGTGATGCCGCCTTTCCCGGCGTCGAAATCGATGACCAGTACCTGGCCCGGGCACCAGCTTCACGGTCGCTTCGTGGTGGTAGGCGGGTCGCGTGCGCGCACGTCGTCCGACAGGCGCACGGCGATGCGGTGTTCGCCGGCGGGCACGACCAGGCGCTCGTAGACCGCCGAGGCGCCGTCCTTGGACAGAGCCGGTGGGGGCGCCATGCGCTTGAGCACGTTGGTGCCGTCCGAGGTCCACTTCCACCGTCACCGGCGAGCGTTCACGCGGGCACTTCGTCGGCGCGCGCATGTTCGGCGGCAGCTTGGCCAGTTCGGCGTCGCTGAGCGTGCGGCAGTCGCCCACCGGCTTGCCGACGCGCGTGAAGCTGAGCTTGATCAGCGCCTGGTCGTCGCCCAGGTGCCGGTACGGCGGCCATTGCGAGAAGACGCCGATGGCCAGCGCGAACAGGCCGTACAGCAGCACCTGGCCGAGCCAGGCCCGGGGGCCGAGCGGCTTGGCGACGCGGGAGGCGGGGGTGTCAGGCATGGTGCAAGCGGGTGGTCAGGTCGGCATCGGGGGCCAGCGACTGCACGCGCCGGCGCAGGCGCTCCAGGCCGGCCAGCAGCAGGGCTTCGTCGCCAGGGCCGGCAAAGACGATCTCGAGCCGCTCGGGCGCGCACGCTGGCGCGCAGGTGCGGTTCGCGCCGGCCGGCCAGGCGCTCGGCGGTCCAGCGTTCGCCGAGGCGGAATTCGCAGCCGCCTTCGCGGCAGGCCGCCACCAGCACGCCAGCGGCGCCGTCGCGCAAGGCGTATTCGATGAAAGACGGCGGCAGTTGGCCCGTGCAGAGCAGGCTGAGCGGGCTCACGTCGGCGCCGCCCAGGCCGCTGCAACGCGCGCCGTGGTCGCAGCCGAAGAGCACCAGAGGGCGCGCCGAGCGCGAGGCGGCCAACGCCAGCTGCAGCCGGCGGCGCAGGCTGCTCACGGTGAGCTGCGGCATGTCGATGCCGGTGACGAGCTGCGCCACGCTGCGAAACGGTGTCGACGACGGGCAGGCGCCGGCGCAGATGCCGCAGCCCGCGCACAGATCGGCATCCACCTGCGCCAAGGTGCGGCCGATGCGCTGGTTGGGGTGCGGCACCATCGTGATGGCCGCGTAGGGGCAGTCGGCGAAGCAGCGCCTGCAGCCGTTGCAGTTGGCGGCGTCGACCACCGCCACCGCCGGACGCGCCGGCTGCGGCAGGAAGGGCAGCGCGAACAGCAGCAGCGTGCCGCCGCCGACCAGCGCCCACACGAAGGCCGGCGAGGTGGCGTAGGTCAGCGGGTGCACGAAGAGCAGGATCCAGTCCAGTCGCAGCGCGCCTGGCACGCGGGCCAGCGCCGCCGGCGCATGGCTGGTCACCGGCCAGGCCAGCGCCAGCACGGCCAGCGTGGCCACCAGGCCCAGCGCCAGTGCGCGCGGCGGCATCACCGCGGCGCGCGTGATGCGCTGGATGTGGAACCAGAGCCCGAACAGCAGCAGCAGCGGCACGCCGATGTGCACGAAGACGAAGAGCGAGAACAGGCGGTCGTTCACGGCGTCGGCGGCGAGGAAGTTGCGCGCCAGCGGCGCGGCCATCATGGGCAGCGCGTCGAGCCACTCCAGGCTGGCGATGGCCGAGAACTGGCCGAGTTCGTCCCAGTTGATCCAGAAGCCGCCGATCGCACCGACGAAGACAAAGCCGATCAGCGGCACGCCGGTCAACCAGTGGAAACGCCGGAAGCCGCGCTCGTGGCCGTGCAGCCATTCGCGCAGCAGGTGCAGGCCCATCGCCAACACCAGCACGTCGGCGGCGTAGCGGTGCAGGCCGCGCAGCAGCCGGCCCAGGCCCAGCGGCAGGCGCGAGAGTTCCTCGATCGAGCGCCAGGCACCCGCCACCGATGTGTCGAAGAAGATGAACAGCACCACGCCGCTGGCGGCCAGCAGCCAGAAGGCGAGGAAACCGATGGCGCCCAGGTGGCGCAGCGGGTTGAGCGCCGAGCCGAAGGCGGTGTCGAAACCGCCTTCCATAGCGCGCCAGGCCTTCAGGCCGTGCTGCCGGATGCTTGCCGAGGGGCGTTGCATGAGGACCTGCGTGCACGCCGTTGGTCGCGCCATTCGAACAGGAAGTACAGCGCCACGCTGCTGAAGAACAGCGCGCCGCCGATGATTTCGAAGATGAGCTTCCAGTCGTAGCGGTACTCGCCGGTTTCGGGGTCGTAGACGGTGCACAGGATGCGCACGCGCTCCACCACCGCCGCCAGCGTAGAGGTGGCCGCCGGTGGCGCGTTCAGCAGCAGTCCGCGCAGCGGCGCACCCAGTTGGTCGGCGCGCAGGCGGTCGCCATAGACCTGGGCGTGGATGCGGCCGTTGGCATCGACGACGGTGACGCCGAGCACGTGGTCGAAGCCGGCCGGCGTGGCGACGAAGCTGAAACCGAAGGCGCGCGTGAGCGCGTCGACGCTGTCACGCGGCGGGCTCAGGAATTCCCAGTTGCGGTGTTCGATGCGATGCTGGCGCGCGAACGATCGCATCGCGTCGGGTGAATCGAAGGGCTGGTTGAAGCCGATGCTGACGACGTTGAACTGGTGTTCGCCGAGCATGCGGTCCAGGCCTTTCACGGCCTCGTACAGGGCGCGCGTCTGCGCCGGGCAGACCTGGAAGCAGCCGGTGTAGATGAAGCTCACCAGCAGCGGCTTGCCGCGGTAGTCCGACAGGCGCACCGGGCGGCCGCTGCGGTCGAGCAGTTCGGCGTCGGGAATGGTGCGGCCGATCGCGGCCTCGGCGGCGCGCAGGGCTTCGGCTTCGTCCAGCGCCGGCACGGTGCCGGCGGCACGCGGCACTGGATCGGCGCGTTCGACGACGGGACGGGCAGGCACTGCGGCGACAGGGACCGCGGAGACCGCAGGGACGACTGTGTCGCCGGCCCGGGCTGCGAAGGAGACGGTCAGGACCAGCGCCGCCAAGGCGCTGCCGAGCCGCGTCAGCCCGCTGTGTTGATGGGCGGAAGGAAGCGCGAGGCGCGGGCGCAGAACATCAGCGCAGAGCAGCATCGATGACCACCGCCGCCAGCAGCGCGCTGAGCTGCACCATCGAGGCGAAGAACGCCGCCATCGCGTTCTGGCGACTGGGCTGGCGCGCCAGCGCACGCGTCTTGCGCAGGAAGTGCACGCCGCCGGCCAGCGCACCGGCAAAGACGATCCAGCCGGCACCGAAAAACACCGGCAGCAGCGACACCGCCACCAGCGCGATCGTGCTGCCGTGCACGATGCGCGCGGCACGCGCCGCGCCCACCACCACCGGCAGCATCGGCACGCCGGCGGCCGCATACTGCGACTCGTTGGCGATCGCCAGGCTCCAGAAGTGAGGCGGTGTCCAGAGGAACAGCACCAGCGCCAGCAGCAGCGCCAAGGGGCCGATCTGCGGGTTCACGGCGGCCGCGCCGGCCAGGACGGCAAAGCTGCCGGCCAGGCCCCCGACGACGATATTCCACGGCGTGCGCCGCTTCAGCCCCAGCGTGTAGACACCGGCGTAGGTGAGCGCCCCCAGCAGCACGAAGCCGGCGGCGGTGACGTTGACGATCCAGGCCGCCATCGACACCGCGAACACGAGCAGCGCCACGATGGCCAGCAGCCACCCGAAGCTGCGCGGCAACGCACCGCTGGCGAAGGCGCGGTTGCGCGTGCGCGCCATCAACCGGTCGCTGTCGGCTTCGATGAACTGGTTGAAGGCACCCGCGCTGGCCGAGGCCAGCAGCACCGACAGCGCGAGCACCAGCGCCTGCACGGGCGCGACCGAGCCGCTGGGCACGATGAAGAGCCCACCCAGCGCGGTGGCCATGATGAGCACGCTGATGCGCAACTTGAAAACCCCGAGCACGGTGCGCCAGTGCACCCCGCGCCGCGCGGCGACGGACTCGCCGGCGTTGGCGGCCAGCGTCGATGCAGGGGACGTGGCGGTCTGCGAGCTGCGATTCATGGCGTGTCTCCTGGGGTCGTTGCCGGGCGCGCGTTGTCTGGCCGGGATCCGGTACGGATCAGCTCAAGCCCCACAGGGTCGAGAGATATTTCCAGTTGATGAAGTAATACAGCACGAAGGCCAGCAGGAAGACCATCGCCAGCGCGAAGGTGCCCGGCGCCGCGAAGCCGATCGAGCCGTAGGTCTGCGCCACGGCCGACGGTGCGGTGCGCGGAATGGGCGTGAACTTGGCGCTCGACGAACCGCCCTCGAGCTTGCGCCCCCACAGCAGCGAGCCGACGGTGATGTAGATGTAGATCGCGCCGCCCGTGATCGCCGCCACGCCGGCCAGACCGACCAGCGCCATCATCAGGTAGGCCGCACCGGGCCATTCGTAGGCCAGCGCAGCGCCCTGGAAGGCCATGTCCCAGTGGCGCCGCGAGACGCCCAGCGTGCCGGCGCCCATCATCACCAGGCAGAAGAAATACATCGAGAAGCCGAACAGGTAGGGCTGCCACTTGGCGAGCACCGGGTTGATCATCTCGCGCCTGAACAGCACCGGGATCAGGTAATAGGTGAGCGCCATGAACGTGAGCGTCGTGCCCACCACCACCGTGGCATGGAAGTGCCCCGGCACGTAGATCGTGTTGTGGATGATCATGTTCAGCTGCTCGGTGCCCATCATCACGCCCGAGATGCCGCCCAGGAAGCCGAAGCCGATGAGCGAGATGAAGACGCCCGAGAAGGTGGGGTTGCTCCAGGGCGCCTTGCGCAGCCACTCGAACAAGCCCTTGGTGTAGCCCTTCTGGCGCTGCGCCACTTCCATCGCGCCGGGAATCGTCAGCCCGTGCAGCATGGAGGCCAGCACCGCGAAATACATGAAGTAGCTGGTGTTGACGACCTTCCAGCCGGTGGAGAGCCCCGGGTCGGCCAGCAGGTGGTGCGCGCTGGCGAGTTGCAGGAACAGGATGTAGAGCAGGAAGGCGGTACGGCTGACGCGTTCGCTCATCGGCTTGGCGCCGAAGGCGATGGCCGCCACCAGGTACCACACCGAGATGTGCGCCGCGACGTTGATCTGCTGCGACGAGTGACCGAAGGCCCACCAGATGGTGCGGTAGACCAGCGGGTCGACCGCCTTCACCACACCCAGCGACATGAGCCAGGTCGGGATCAGGATGATGGCGCCGGAGGCGATGGTGAACACCGCGATGATGGCCGCGGTGATGGCGCCGAAGGTGACCAGCGGCACCGAGCCCTGGTAGGTCTTCTCCTTCTTGGCCACCACCAGCGTGCCGAAGAAGACGAAGACGGCGACCAGCGCGCCCACCGCGAACAGGATCAGGCCGAGGTAGAAATTCGGCTCGGCCATCATCGGCACGTAGGAGGTCATCATGACGCTGGACGCGCCGCGGAAGACCGCGATGTTGTTGACCACCGAGCCGATGAGCATGAGCGCGAACGCGAGCCAGGCGATCCTGGGCGTGGCGATGCGACAGCGCAGCAGCGTCGAGGCGCAGAAGTACAGCACCGCGATCTCGAAGAAGATGATCCAGAAGATCAGCATGTCGATGCCGTGCGCCGTGAGCACCATGTAGAAGGTGTCGGCCTCGAGCCAGCGCACGGCCGGCCAGCGCGTGAGCACGACGCCGATGGCGAGGATGCCGCCGATCAGCAGCCAGACCACGGCGACGAAGGCGTTGGCCTTCATCAGCCACTCGGCCTGATGTTCGAACTGCAGGCCCGAGCGAGGGCACGTGCGATAAGTGGTGCTGTTGCTCATCGCCCGCTCCTCACTTGACGTAGACCCGGCCGACCATCTTGTGGTGGCCGATGCCGCAGTATTCGTTGCACACCACCGAGTAGGTGCCCGACTGGTTGGGCGTCACGGTGACCACGTGCTCGAAGCCGGGCACGATCTGGATGTTGATGTTGGCCGGCTGCAGCGAGAAGCCGTGGTTGTAGTCCATCGACGTCAGGTGCAGCTTGTAGGTCTTGCCCTTCTCGAGCTCGAGCACGGGATAGAAGCTCCACAGCCGCGCGATGAAATAGACGTCGCTGCCGGCCGGCGGCGCCACCACCGGCGTGGCGTTCTCGTCCTTCTCGATGCGAACCGTGTACTTGTCGACCATGGCCTGCGTCTTGGCCATGAACATCTCGGGCGTGGTGCGGTAGGTCTCGGTGGACAGGTTCTGCTTGCCCCAGACGTGCCAGCCGACCATCATGAAGAACATGATCAGGCACCACGTCAGCGCAATGACGATCCAGGTGCCCTCGACACGGTCGATCGGGTGCTTGTACCAAAGGCGTTCGGCGGGGGGGAGGATGGCGCTCATGGAGGTTCTCCCGGCCTACTTGGCCATCGGCAGCGTGAGGATGTCGACCACGCCCCAGACGGTGTAGACCATCATCGGCACGAACACACCCAGGAACAGCAGCAGGAACGGGTTGTCGAGCAGTTGCTGTACCCAGGGCACCGGAGCGTTGTCGTCGTCGTGCGTCTCGGGTGAACTCATGGCGGTCTCCTTCGTTTTTCGCAGGGGCGTCGGTGATGCCGCAGGGTGCGATGGGCAGACCGGCAGCAGCGTCGGGGCATTCTGTGGCGCGGGCACCGCACCGAAAAATGAACCAGTTCAAGGATTCCGTGTTTCGCCGGCGGTGACCGCTCGGCGCACGGCGATCACGGCGCAGCGTCACTTCTTCGCGCTTACGATGAAGCACGATGCCCCCCGGATGCCGATGACTGCCGACCGTCGCCTGATCTCCCTGCGCCGCCTGGCCTGGGCAGGCGTACTGCTCATGCTCGCGGTCACCAGCGCCAGTGCCTGGTTGCGGCTGGCGCAACCGCGACCGGGCTGCCTCGACTGGCCCGCATGCCGCAGCGCCGACCGCCCCACGGCAGCAGCCGTTGCGCCAGCGGTGCTGGGCGCGTCCGCCACGCTGGCGGTGGTGCGCGGCGCGCACCGCGGCGCTGCGACGCTGATGCTGGTGGTGGTGCTCGCAGTGGCCGCGCTGGCGCTGGCGCGACCGCCTCGCCGCTGGGCCGTGGGTCGACTCGCGCTGGTGCTGCTGGCGCTGGCGCTGGCCCTGTCCGCTCTGGGCATCATCACGCCCGGCTCGCGTGCCGCGGGCGTCTTGCTGGGCAACCTGCTGGGCGGGCTGCTGATGCTGGCGCTGAGTTGGCGCCTGGCCATTCACCTGAGCGGGTGGCCGGGTTCCGGGCCGGTGCTTGCGCGCTGGGCGTTGATCGGCGCCGGCCTGTGGGCCGCGCAGGCCGCGCTCGGCGCGCTGTCGGGCGCGGGCCTATCGGAGCGGCGCCGGTGGCGCACATGGCGCTGGCGCTGCTGGCCGGCAGCTGCGCGCGGGCGTCGGCTGGGCGGCACGCCGGCAAGGCCGGCGCGGGGAAGGACGGCCTGCTGGCGCTGACGGGCTGCAGTTCGCGCTGGCCGCGGCGCCGTCGGCAGCGCGGCCGCGCCGGCGCTGGTTCTACTGCACAACATCGGCGCGGCGCTCGGGCTGGCGCTGCTGCTCGGGCTGGCCCGCGGCGCGGTCGACGATTGAAGCTGCCCTGTCGCGGTTCGCAGGAAGCGGCCGGCGCGCTCGCTCCCCTCGCGAGGGGTCGCAGGCGTCCACGGATTGCCAAACCGCATCAGGCCAGCGGCAACCAGGCGGCTCCGCGCAAACCGTGGCCGGCGGCAACGGCCAGGTGCGCAGCACGCCCTCAACGGCGTCGAGCAGCAGCAGCGCCGGCGGATCGGCCCGCAGCGCCAGCGTCTGCGAGCGTTGTCCGGCCGCCGCGCAGGGCCAGCACCGGCCCTGCCACGCCGCCCACGCGCTGCCACGCATCCGCCTGACCGTCGCGAAGCATGAAGAGCGGCGGCCGCACCACGCTCGCCGACCAGGGCCCACACCGCACCCTCGGTGGCCCGCAACTGGCGCACCGGCCCGGGCAGCGTGTAGCCGGCGACACGTGCCCAGCGCGCCGTGTCGAAGACATGGATCTCGTTGCCGGCAGGCAGCCACCACTCGTGCGGGCCCCGCCCACGCGAGGCCGGGCGCAGCGCGGCGCCCGCGGGATTCGCACCACCCACGCGCAGGGTGGCGATGCGGCGGCGCACGTCCAGGTGCACCACCACCACCTCGTCGCCGAGTTCCCCCGCCAGCCAGGGGACACGGGCATCGGCATAGCTGAAGGCGGGCATCGGCCGCCCCAGCGGCGCACGGCGCGCACCCAGGTAGCCCGGCTTCGCGATGCCCTCGCCCATGCGGTAGTCGTGCACCAGGCCGTCGAAGATCGGTGCGGCCTGCAGGGTCGAGCGAGATCTCCCACGACTCGCCCAGCGCCGGCCAGGCGGCGAAGAAGCTGCGCCGCTGCGGCAGGCTGAACAGTGCCGTGGCGGCGCCCCGGGACTCCCGTTTCAGGTCGATGCCGTCGAATGTCCTGGCCACCTCGCCGCGCTGATCGAGCAGGCTGAGTCGTTCACCGTGCGCGGCCAGTGCCCAGCGCCCATCGGGGCTGGCGGCCATCGCATGCACGGGCGCATCGAAGCGCACCGTGCACCGCAACTGCCACGGCGCATCCGCGTCCCAGCGGCGCAGTGCTCCCGTCGACGTCACCAGCCACACGCCCAGGGCCGTGGGGACGGGGTCGATGCCGGGAGCCAGCGCGTCGGGCAGACGGTGCAGGGCGTCGCCGCCGGCCGCGACCCAGCACCCCTCGGGCCCCCAGGTGATGACGCCGCCGCGCGAAGCGGCAACGGCGCCGGCACCTGGCGGCGCCGCGGCGCCCCCCAAGGCGCAGGTCAGCGCGATCAACACCGATCTGCGGTTCATGCCGCGCCGTCCGCGCGAGAAGGCGCCGACGATCGAATCGCCGGCACCCCTTGCGCTACTGCTTCAGGATCCACTCCACGGCCGCCTTGAGCTCGGCGTCGCCGATCTTGGCCGGCGGGTTGGGCGGCATCGGAATCGGGCCGTAGACGCCGCTGCCGCCGGCGCGCGCCTTGGCCACCAACTTGTCGACGGTGCCCGCCTGGCCCTTGTACTTGGCGGCGATGTCCTTGTACGGCCGGGCCGACGAGCTTCTTGTCCAGGGTGTGGCAGGCGGTGCAGCCGGCCTTGGTCATGTCGGCCATCGGGTCGGCCTGGGCCGGGGCCAGCCGCCCCCAGGCCGAGGCACGACCGCGCCGGCAGTGGCGATCGATGTGCGCATGATGTGGACTCCTGGTTTGGGCGTTCAGTAGACGTCGTGCTGCGTGTTGTAGACGTTGAAGTGGCCGGTCGGCGTGATCAGGCGCGGATCCTTGATCACCGCCTTGAGCTTGAGCGTCTTGTCGTCCACCACCACCAACGCGCTCTCCTTGTTCTTCGCCGACCAGACCGCGAACCAGACCTCGTCGCCGGCCTTGTTGTATTCGGGCTGCACGACGCGCTTGGCGCCGTCGTCCTTCAGGCCGGCCCATTCGGCGATCGGCAGCACGGTGTAGCCCTTGTCCAGGTTCTTGATGTCGTACACCGCCACCGACTGCGAGATCTTCGCGTCGGGGTTCAGCGGCGTGTCCGAATACAGGTGCTGGCTCTTCGGGTGGCTCTTGATGAACAGCGCCCCGCCACCCTGGCCCTTCAGCTCGGCGACCTTCTTGAACGCATATTCCTTGTGCTTGACCGGGTCGGTGCCGATCAGCGAGATCGTCTCGTCGCCCAGGTGGCCGGTCGACCAGACGGGGCCGAAGTTCGGGTGGATGAAATTGGCGCCGCGGCCCGGGTGCGGGATCTTGCCCACTTCGACGATGGCGGCGAGCTTGCCGTCCTTGGCGTCGATGACCGAGATCTTGTTGCTCTGGTTGGCGGCCACCATGAAGTAGCGCTTGGTCGAATCCCAGCCACCGTCGTGCAGGAACGGGGCGGAGCCGATCTCGGTGACCTTCAGGGCGTCGATGTTGGAATAGTCCACCATCAGCGTCTTGCCGGTCTCCTTGACGTTGACCACGAACTCGGGCTTGAAGTGCGAGGCCACGATCGAGGCGACGCGCGGCTCGGGGTGGTATTCCTGCGTGCCGACGACCATGCCGCGCGTGCTGACGATCTTCATCGGCTCCAGCGTGTCGCCCTTCATGATCACGTACTGCGGCGGCCAGTAGGCGCCGGCGATCGCCAGCTTGTCGGTGAAGTCGCCTTCCTTGCCCTTGTACTTGCTGGTGTCGACCGAGCGCGCCTCGAGGCCGATGCGCACCTCGGCCACGTTGTCGGGCGTGGCCATCCAGAGGTCGATCATGTTGATCTTGGCGTCGCGCCCGATCACGAACAGGTAGCGCCCCGAAGCCGAGGTGCGCGAGATGTGCACCGCGTAGCCGGTCTTGACGATATTGATGATCTTCTTGGTGTCGCCGTCGATCAGTGCCACCTCGCCGGTGTCGCGCAGCGTGGTCGAGAAGATGTTCTCGATGTTGTAGTTGTTCATCTTCTTCGTCGGCCGCTGCGCCGGCGGCACGACGACCTTCCAGGTCGCCTTCATCTGCGCCATGCCGAACTCCGGCGGCACCGGGGGATCGTGCTGGATGTAGCGCGCCATCAGGTCGACGGTCTTCTCGTCCATCTCGCCGCTGGTCTGCCAGTTCGGCATGCCGGCGGGCGAGCCGTAGGCGATGAACACCTTCAGGTAATCGGTGCCCTTGCCGACGGTGATGTCGGGCGTCAGGGGCTTGCCGGTCGCGCCCTTGCGCAGCACGCCGTGGCAGCCGGCGCAGCGTTCGAAGTAGATCTGGCGCGCCTTGTCAAACTCGGCCTCCGTCATCGGCGGCGCCTTCGTCTGCGAGCTGACGTGCATCGGCTCGGCCGCAAGCGGCGACCCGCCGGCCTGATAGGCGGCCTCGGGCTGGGTCACATGCTTTTCGACCGCTTCCGGGGACTTCTTGTCCTGCGCCTGGGCGCCGAACGGTGCCGCGATGACCAGCATCGCGACCAGCGGGGCGAATCTCTTGAGGGACTTCAGGGTCTTCATGGCGTTTCCTTCGTCATTGACTCACTGCAGTGCATTGGGGACGGCTCGACTTCGCCGCGATCGTCGTGCTTGCGATGGGGTCTTTCCTTGAACTGGTTCAAGCGCAAGGTGCGAAGGCGGAATTCGACGCGACCCGGCCGGGCGAGCCCCTGCACCCGGCACCGCGCCGCACCGGCCCGCAGCGCCTGCAAGGAAAGCCGAAGCAGTTCAAGGACGCGCGGCCGCGCCCTGGTCATGCTTGCCGGGCAAGGTCACTGAAGACCTGCGACTCCTCATGAAGTGCTCCCGCACCACCCGCCCGCCGCCGTCCAGCCCCATCGGTTCTGGCGCACGCAGCCGATGGCTGGCCTTCCCCCTGGCGGCCCTGGCGGCCGCGGCGGTCCAGGCCGCCGGCTTCGGAAGACCCGGCCCAGAGCGTGGTGGTCACCGCGACGCGGCACGCGATGCTGGAGACCGACGGCGCCGGCCGCGGTCAGCGTCGTCACGCGGCGCGAGATCGAGGCCCGCGGCGCGGACAACGTGCTCGACGCCCTGCGCGGCGAGACCGGCGTCAGCCTGCAAGGCCGCGCCATCGGCGGTCGCAAGGTGCTCAGCCTGCGCGGCATGGACAGCAAGCACACGCTGTACCTGGTGGACGGCCGGCGCGTCGGTGCCACCGACGGTGTCATCGGGCACTCGGACTTCCAGTACGACTGGATCGCGGTGGAGGACATCGAGCGCATCGAGGTCGTGCGCGGTCCGCTGTCGGTGCTCTACGGCTCCGAGGCCATGGGCGGCGTGGTCAATGTCATCACGCGTGAACCCGGCGACGGTGGCGACTGGGCGCCACCATCGAGGGCAGCGATGCCGAAGGCGGCCGCGGCGGCGATGGCCGGCGCCTGGCGCATGCGCGCCGACGGCCCGCTGGGTGCCGGCTTCGTGCTGCGTGCCGGCGCCGCCGCCACCCGCATCGACGCGCTCGCCTCGCCGCAGGATCCGCGCATCTCCGAACTGGAAGGCCGCGACAAGGACGACGGCTGGCTGGGCCTGGGCTGGCGCGGTGCGGGTGGCCAGCGGGTGGACTTCGAGCATCGCGCGGGCCGCGAAGAGCGCCAGGCCGACGCCCGCGAGCGCAGCGGCCGGCGCCGCTACCACGAGACCTTCAACGACATCGAGCGCTCGCTCACCTCTCTGGGTTGGGAGGCCGACTGGGCGGCGGCAGGCGCCGTGCCGGCCTGGTCCAGCCAGTTGCGGACCTACCGCGAGAGCATCGACGTCGTGAACCGGCGCACCGAAGGCGTGCCGGTCAATCCGCCGCAGCAGGTGGAGGATCTCGTGCTGGAGGGCCAGGCGCGGCTGACCCTGGGCGCGCACGGCCTCGCCGGCGGCTTCGAGGCCCGCAACGAGTCGCTCCAGGATCCCGGCCTGCCCGGCGGCCGCTCGCTCGCGCAGCACCGCGCACTGTTCGTGCAGGACGAACTGGCCCTCACGCCGGCCTTCAATCTCACGCTCGGGCTGCGCCACGACCGGCACCAGCTCTTTGGCGATGAATGGAGCCCGCGCCTGTACGGCGTGTGGCGGGCCGGCGAGGCATGGACCATCAAGGGCGGCTACGGCCACGGCTTCAAGGCGCCGAATCTGAAGCAGATCGTGCCCGGCGCACGCGCCGAGGGCCCCAACACCTTCCTCGGCAACCCCGACCTGCAGCCCGAACGCAGCGACAGCGTCGAGCTCGGTGCCGGCCATGCCGCCGGTCCGACGCAGGCCCAGGTGATGCTGTTCGCCCAGCGCGTCGAGGATCTGATCGAGGTGCGGCTGCTCAACGCCGGTGCGGTGCCGGGGGTGGGAACCTATACCTACGAGAACCTGGCCCGGGCCCGCATGAGCGGCCTGGAGACCTCGCTGGCCCAGGTGCTGGGTGCCGGCTTCACGACGCAACTGAGCTACACCTACCTGGACGCGCGCACCGACACCGGTCAGCGGCTGGAGAAGCGGCCGCGCCACAGCGCCACCCTTCAGGTCGAATGGGATGGCGACCCTTGGCGCGCCGGCGCCTATGCCGAATACAGCGGCGATCAGTTGCTCCCGGCCCTGACCGCGGGCGCACCGGCCGAGACCGCTCCCGGCTTCACCCTGGTCGGCGCCCATGTCACGCGCACGCTGCCCTGGGGTCTGGAGCTCACGCTCGGCGTGAAGAACCTGGGCAACATGAGCCTGGCGGAGCTGTCGCCGCTGTACACGCATGTCGAGCCGCCGCGCACCTGGCGGCTGACGCTGCGCGGGCGCTGGTGAGGGGGATCGGTGCCGGCGAGCGGAAGCCTCGGAGCGCTACAGGCTCAGGCCTTGCCCAGCCTCCTCGACCGTGCGCCCATCCCGGATGTGATAGATGCGCCTGAAGGTCGGGATGATCTTCTCGTCGTGCGTCACCACGATGATGGCGGTGTGGTACTGCCTGGCCATCTGGTCGAGGAGGCGCATCACCGCCAGCGCACGTTCGCTGTCCAGCGGCGCTGTCGGTTCGTCGGCCAGGATCACCGGCGGCCGGTTGGCCAGCGCACGCGCGATCGACACGCGCTGCTGCTCGCCGCCCGAGAGTTCCGAGGGCCGGGCCCGGGCCCGGTGGCCGACGTCCAGCGCGCCCAGCAGCTCCAGCGCGCGGCTGCGCGCTTCGCCGTTCGGCCGCCCGGCCAGCATCGGCAGCAGCGCCACGTTGTCGGTGACGTCGAGGAAGGGAATCAGGTAGGGCGCCTGGAAGACGAAGCCGATGCGGTCGCGCCGCAGCGTGCGCAGGTCCGGGATCTTCCAGCCGTCGGCATAGATGACCTCGCCGCCCAGGGTCATGCGGCCGGCGGTGGGTTCGGTGACCGCTCCCAGGCACTTCAGCAAGGTGCTCTTGCCCGAGCCCGACGGCCCGATCAGCCCCACCACTTCGCCCGGCGCGACGACCATGTTGACGTCCTTCAGCGCGTCGACCGCGGCGTCGCCGGCGCCATAGCGCTTGCGCAGGCCTTCGATGCGGATGCCAGGCCCCGTCATGTCAACACCGCCCGGCCGTTCCGAAGGTGCTGACAGCCCCCTTGGGGGATACCGAGCGCAGCGAGGTTGGGGGGTTCATTTCATCCGCCGATGGCTGCAGCCGGGTCGACCTTCAGCGCCGCGCGGATCGCCAGCGTGCTGGCCAGGGCGCAGATGACCATCACGGCCACCAGCCCGCGCACGGCATCGCCGGATTCCAGCAGCACGAATTTGGGAAAGAACGGCGCCCAGACCGTGGCCGACACCTTGCCGACGATGAAGCCGATCAGGCCCAGCCCCAGCGCCTGCTGCAGGATCATCCCGGCGATGGTGCGGTTGCGCGTGCCGATGAGCTTGAGCACCGCGATCTCGCGGATCTTGCCCAGCGTCATGGTGTAGATGATGAACGCCACGATGGCGGCGCTGACGACGGCCAGGATGACCAGGAACATGGCGATCTGCCGCGCCGAGGTGGCGATCAGCTTGGCCACCAGGATCTCCTCCATCTGCCCCCGCGTGAAGGCTTGCAGGTGCTTCCAGCGCCGGATCGGCTCGGCCACCGTCTCGGCATCGAAGCCGGGCAGGACCTGCACGAGCACGGCATTGACGTTGCGGTTGCTGGCCTGCGAGGCCTGGATGGCCTCCAGCAGGCCGGGCACGCCGGGCCGGTTCAGGCCGGGGTTGGCGGCCGTGCGGGCGCGATCGTTCAGGATGGCGTCGTTGTCCTTGAGGAACTGCGCCTCCTGCGCGTCCTTGAGCGGAATGAACACCATCGGGTCGCCGCCCGAAGACACCATGCGCCTGGTCAACCCCACCACGGTGTAGTCGTGGCGCCGGATGCGGATGCTCTCGCCCAGGCCGAAGCCGGTGGCCACGTCCACCACCGCCTCGTAGTGGCTGCGCGTGATGTGGCGGCCCGCCATCAGGAAGCCCGGCTCGCCGGGCTGCCCGGGCTCGAAGCCCACCACCATGGCGCGCACCTCCTTGTCATCGCGGCGCACCTGCATCGTCAGGTAGGTGACATTGGCGGCATGCGCCACGCCCGGCAGGCCCCGGATGGCGCGCACGGCATCGTCGCGCAGGCTCGAGGACTCCGCGTACGGCCCCTGCGTGTCCTGCTGCACCACCCACAGGTCGGCGCGGCTGTTGTCGAGCAGCCTGCGCGCGTCGTCGACCATGCCGCGGTAGACGCCGGCCATGGACAGCGTGACACCGATCAGCAGGCCCAGGCCCAGGCCCGTGAGCACGAACTTGCCCCACGAATGCAGGATGTCGCGGCCGGCCAGGCTGATCATGGCTGGCGGCCGGCGATGGCCTCGACCACCTTGATGCGGCTGTCGGCGCCGAGTTCCTTCTCGCTGTAGACGACGACCGTGTCGCCGGCCTGCAGCCCGTGCAGCACCTGGACCCGGCCGTCGAGTCCCGCCTGCCCCAGGCGCACGGGCGCGAAGCGCAGCGCACTGCCGTCGATCCGCCAGACCCCCGCCTGGCCACCCTGGCTCCTGATGCTCGCATTGGGCACCACCGGGGCGGTCGCCGTGGCCGGCAGGCTCACCGTGACCTCGGCCAGTTCGCCGATCGGCAGCCCCGCGGGGAGGCGGTCGAAGCCGACCTGGGCCAGGCGCTCCTCGGTGACGCTGTCGCTGACCGACTCGACGCGCGCCACCTGGCCGGGCAGCGGCCGCGCGGGGTCGGACCGCAGGGCAATCTCGGCGCGCAAGCCGGCCGCCAGCCCGCCCGAGCGGCCCTGGTCGAAGCGCACCTTGACCCACAGCGACCCCGGGTCGACGAGCTTGACCACCGCCTGGCCGGCAACCACGGTGGAGCCCGGCTCGGCATCGCGGCTGGTGACGACGCCCGCGGCCGGCGCCAGCAGCCTGGCGTTGTCGCGCTGCCGGCGCAGGGCGGCGCGCTCCGCCGCGAGCCGCGTCATGTCCTGGCGGGCCGCGGCGAGGTTGGCGTCGGCCGCGGCGACGCCGGCATCGGCCGAGGTCTGCTCCTGCAGCCGCCCTTCCAGGGCACCGGCGCTGATGAAATTCCTGTCGGCCAGGTCGGCATAGCGACGCGCGTTGATGGCCGCCAAATCCTTCTTGGCCAGCGCGTCCTTGCGCTGCGCCTCCATCGCGGCCGCCGCACTGCCGGCACGCGCGATCGACGCATCCAGGGCCGACAAGCGTTCGTCGATGTCGACCGGGTCCATCTCGGCCAGCAACTGGCCGGCCTGGACCGGGTCGCCGACATCCACCACCACCTTCAGCACGCGGGCGGCGGTGGTGGGCCCGATCAGGTAGGCGCGCCGCGCCTCGACGGTGCCGATGCCGAACAGCGCCGGGGCCAGGCTGGCGCTCTGCACCGTCTGCACCGTGACCCGGGTGGCCGCCAGCGGCCCGGAGCGCAGGACCACGTAGGCCAGCGCGCCCAGCAGCACGACGCCCAGCAGTCCGAGCCCCAGGCGGCGCCTGAGGGAGGCGTCAAGTCTCATGCTGTCTTCTCATGTCGTCTCTCTGCTCTCTCGCTCAAGCCGGGCGGATGCCGCGCAGGAAGATGGCGTAGACCTGATCCGCCCGCAGCTTCACCGAAGTGGGCTTGCCTGCGATCATCGATTGCATGACCAGCCCCTGGACCGTGCCGACGAAGAGCGTGGCCGCCGCGTCACGGTCGACATCGGCCGCCAGGTCGCCGCGCTGCGCGGCGTCATCCAGCAATTGCAGCAGCAGCCGCCGGTAGGCCTGCAACAAGGCGCGCACCTCGCGCTTGACCGCCGTGTCCTGCGGGTTCTGCAGTTCGTGGAAGATGACCCGCGGCACCCCGGGATAGGCCGCGACGAAGCGCAGATGGGCCCTGAACACCGCCTCCAGCGCCGCCAGGGGCTGGGCCGCGCCGCCGGCGGCCGCTTCCAGTGCCGCCAGCAACTGTGCCCGCACCCATGACATGACCGCCACCCAGATGGCGTCCTTGCTGGGAAAGTGCTTGAAGACCGCGCCCTGGCTCACGCCCACCACCGCGGCGATCTCGGCGGTGGTGATCAGCGGCGGACTCGTTTCGCTGGCCAGGTGCAACGCGGCGGCCACGATTTCCGCCTGTCGCGCTTCGGTGGGCAGCCTGCTCGGAGGTCCTTCAGACATGGTCGCCGTAAGTAATTGAATACTTACCAGTATAGTCCCCCTGCGCTGTCATGCGCTCCCGAGGAACCGGGTTCACGGCCACGGGCGCGGGCGCGCCGCCATCGCGCGCGTTTCGCATGGGCCGCCAGGCATTAGAGTGTGAGCATGCAGAAACCTGCTTCGCTGTCCACCAAGCTCGGCGCCATCGGCGGCGTGCTGCTGCTGATGGCGCTGGCATCCATCGGACTCACGCTGTGGGTCACCTGGCAGCTCGAAGGCGGGGCAGCAGCGGTCAATGAAGCCGGGCGCATGCGCATGCAGACCTGGCGCCTGGCGCAGACGCTTGCTGCCGGCAATACCGAGCGCCTGCAGGCCCAACTGACCCGCTTCGACCAGACCCTGGTGCTGCTGCGCAGCGGCGATCCCTCGCGACCGTTGTTCGTGCCGAACGACAGCGATTCGCAGCGCGCCCTGGCCGACGTGCAGCAAGGCTGGCAGGACTTGCGTGCCAACTGGGGCGTCAGCCCGCCCCCCGCGCCGACGCGACCGCGATCCAGGCCGAGGCCTTCGTCGTGCGCATCGACGCCTTCGTCACCGCCATCGAGAACCAGCTCTCGCGCTGGACCGCGCTGCTGAACGCCTTCCAGTTCGTGATGATGGCGCTGGCGCTGGCCAGCGCGGTGGCGCTGCTGTACTGCCGCCTACCTGTTCGTCTTCAACCCGCTGGCGCGCCTGCAGGCGGGGCTGGCCCGCGTCGGCGAAGGCGACCTGTCGGCACGGGTGGAGGTGGGCAGCAACGACGAGTTCGGCGTGCTCTCGGCCGGCTTCAACCGCATGGCGCAGACGCTGCAGGGCCTGTACCAGAGCCTCGAGGCCCGGGTGCAGGAGAAGACGCTGCGCCTGGAAACCGAACGTGCCCGCCTGGCGGCGTTGTACGAGGCTTCGGCCTTCGTCGCCACCGCCACCTCGCTGGACACGCTGGCGCAGGGCTTTGCCCGCCAGGTGCGGCGCGTGGCGCGCGCCGATGCGTCGGCCGTGCGCTGGTCGGACGAATCCAACCAGCGCTACCTGCTGCTGGCTTCGGACTGCCTGCCGCAACAGGTGATCGACGCCGAGCAATGCGTCGCCGCGGGCAGCTGCTTCTGCGGCCAGCGCCAGGAGGAGGCGCAGACCCGCGTCATCGCCATCCGCTCCACTGCCACCGAGCAGATGCCTGGCCATTGCGAACGCGCCGGTTTCGAGACCGTGATCAGCGTGCCGGTGCGTCTGCACGAACGCATGGTGGGCGAGCTGGACCTGTTCTACCGCTCGACCGCCACGCTGAGCACGGAGGATCAGGCGCTGCTCGAGACCCTGGCCAGCCACCTGGCAGGCGCCATCGAGAGCTTGCGCGCCGGTGCGCTGCAGCGCGAGGCCGCGGTGGCCGAGGAACGCGGCCTGCTGGCGCGCGAACTGCACGACTCGATCGCGCAAGGCCTGTCGTTCCAGAAGATCCAGGTCGGCCTGCTGCGCGACGCGCTGCAACGCCAGGACGCCGCCCGCGTCGAGCGCGCGCTCGCCGAACTGGATGCCGGCGTGCGCGAGAGCCTGTCGGACGTGCGCGAACTGCTGGTGCATTTCCGCACCCGCACCAATGCCGAGGACATCGAGCCCGCGCTGCGCACCACGCTGCAGAAGTTCGAGCACCAGACCGGCCTCGCCACGCACCTGACGATCGAGGGCGATGCCTTGCCGCTGCCGCCCGATGTGCAGGTGCAGGTGCTGCACGTGGTGCAGGAAGCGCTCTCCAACGTGCGCAAGCACGCCCACGCGCGCGAGGTCTGGGTGGAAGTGCAGCAGGCGCCGCAGTGGCGCGTGGAGGTGCGCGACGACGGCCGCGGCTTCGCGCCCGACGTGGCCGAGGCCGACCAGACCCACGTCGGCCTGCGCATCATGCGCGAGCGGGCGCAACGCATCGGCGCCTCGGTGGAAGTGGTGTCGGTGCCGGGCTCCGGCACGGCCGTGGCCCTGACCTTGCCTGAACGGCAACGGCTGGCGGCATGACGGACGCACCCATCCGCGTGCTGGTGGTCGACGACCACACCCTGTTCCGTCGCGGCCTGACGGCGCTGCTGGCCGGCGACGCGCGCTTCGCGGTGGTCGGCCAGGCCGGCGATGCCGGCGAGGCACAGCGCCAGGCCGCGGCCTTGCAGCCCGACGTGATCCTGCTCGACAACCACCTGCCCGGCGTGAACGGGGTCGATGCACTGGCCGGTCTGCACGAGGTTGCACCCCAGGCCCGGGTGCTGATGCTCACCGTGAGCGAGGACGAGCGCGACCTGGCCGCGGCGCTGCGCGGTGGTGCGCTGGGTTACCTGCTGAAGACGGCCGACAGCGACCTGCTGGCCAGCGCCATCGAGCGCGCGATGCAGGGGGCGTCGACCATCAGCCCCGAGATGACCGGCAAGCTGGTGACGGCCTTCCAGACGCTGCACACGGGCGGCGACCCCGCCGCGCCGCCGGCCGACGCCGATCCCATCCACAGCCTGTCGCCGCGCGAGCAGGAGATCCTGAGCCACATCGCCCGCGGCGCCAGCAACAAGGAGATCGCGCGCGCGCTGGACATCGCCGAGACCACGGTCAAGATCCACGTCCAGCACATCCTGCGCAAACTCAACGTCAGCTCGCGCGTGCAGGCCGCCGTGTATGCCGCGGCGCGCGCGGGCTGAGCCGGTGGACCCGGACGACCGATTCCCCGCGGTGCCGCTGCGGCGGCGCGTGCTCGTCGCCTTGCTGGCCGTGGCCACCGCCACGACGCTGATCATGATGATGCTCGAACGCACCGGCGCGCCGGAGATCCCACGCCCGCCGGCGGCGGCCGGCCCTGTGCCCTGCGCCGAGGGCCAGCTCAGCGGCTGCCTGGGCGGCAAGGCCGACGTGATCCTGGTCCCCGCGGCCTCGGGTGCCGCGGCGGCGAAATAGCACCCCGGGGGGCCGCTACTTGTAGACGAGGTCGCGCAGGGTCAGCGTCAGCGCCGGCGTGAAGGTGATCACCATCAGGCAAGCGAGCACCACCAGCACGAAGGGCACGAGCTGCGCCGACGACGCGGTCCAGCGAGATGCGCGCCACCGTGCAGGCCGCGAACAGGTTCACGCCGAAGGGCGGCGTGATCATGCCCAGCGCCAGGTTGACGACCATCACGATGCCGAAGTGCACCGGGTCGACGCCGAAGAACAGCGCCACCGGCGCCAGGATCGGCGCCAGCACGATGATCGCCGCGCTGGTCTCGATGAACATGCCGATCAGGAACAGCGCCAGGTTCACGCCCAGCAGGAACAGCAGCGGGCTCTGCAGCACGTCCTTGAGCCATTCGCCGATGGCGTCGGGCACGCCGGCGCGCGTGATCAGGTAGGCGAAGAGCCCCGCGTTGGCGATGATGAACATGATCACCGCCGCCGAGATGACCGACTTGCGCAGGATCCGGTAGAGGTCGGCCAGGCCGATCTCGCCGTATACGCCCATGCCCACGAGCAGCGCGTAGAACACCGCCACCGCCGAGGCCTCGGTGGGCGTGAAGATGCCGCCGTAGATGCCGCCGAGGATGATCACCGGCATCAGCAGCGCCAGGCCGGCGTGCGCGGTGGCGATGCGCGCAGGCGCGGCACGACCAGGAACAAGCGCCAGGTAGGCCAGCGGGCGCAAGCAGGTGCAGCGGTCTCGTCTGCGGTCGATACGCGCGCGAGCCACACCACGACGCCGAAGCCGGCCACGAACGCCGAGGTCGCGCGCCGCCGTGGACAACGGCAGGCGGCCGTCGCCGTCGGTCTTGCCCCAGCCCTTCCACTTGCACCACAGGTAGACGAAGAGCATCAGCGCGCCGCCGATCAGCAGCCCCGGGCCGATGCCGGCGATGAACATCTCGCCGATCGACACCTCGGCCGCCACGCCGTACAGGATCATCGGGATCGACGGCGGGATGATGACGCCGAGCTCGGCGCTGGTGGCCTGCAGCGCCGCCGCATAGGGCGTCGGGTAGCCGTGCTTGATGAGCGCCGGGATCAGGATGGCGCCGATGGCGAAGGTGGTGGCCACCGACGAGCCCGACACCGCGGCGAAGATCATGCAGGTCAGCACGCAGGTCATCGGCAGGCCGCCCTGCACGCCGCCGACCAGGCTCTTGGCGAAATCGACCAGCCGGCGCGAGATGCCGCCGGTTTCCATCAGGTTGCCGGCGAGGATGAAGAACGGGATCGCGGCGAGCGGGAACTTGTTGATCGAGGAGAACATCTCCTTCACCGCGACCAGCATGTTCGACGTTGGTGATCTGGATGCCGACGAGCGCCGCCAGCCCGATCGACACCGCCACCGAGATGGTCAGTGCAAAGCACAGCACCATCGTCAGCAACATCGCGGTCGTCATGCGACGGCCTTCATGCGCGGTCTCCAGTTCGAGCCGCTGCGGGTCGAGCCAGTTGCCGACGATCGCCAGGGCCGAGAAGACGCCGCCCACCGGCAGCGCCAGGTAGGCCCAGAACATCGAGACGTCCTCCAGGCCCGATCACGCGTCTGCACGCTGGCCGCGCTGCGCATAGTCCCAGCCGATCCACGACGATCACGGCGATCAGCGCCAGCGCTGCCAGCGGCCACCATGGTGTCGAGCACGCGCCGCAGGCGGCGCGCCGCTCCAGCGGTAGAGCACGTCGACGCTGACCATCGCGCCGGCGCGGAACGCCGTCGGGATGCCGAGGAAGACCATCCAGATCAGCGTGAAGCGGATCAGCACCTCGGTCCACTCGGCCGGCCGCTCGATGATGAAGCGGGTGACGATCTGCCACATGCCCGAGCCCGGCGGCGACGGCCAGCATCGCGCAGGCCAGCGCGGTGGCCAGCGCGGTGGTGCCGCGCTCGACCTTCAGGAACAGATCGCGCACCGGCAGGGCTTACTTGAAGTTGCGGATGCGGTCGATGTTGGCCTTGCCGAACTGCTTCTCGAAGTCCGCGTACACCGGCGTCAGCGCGGCCTGGAACTTGGCCTTGTCGGGGTTCTCGACGACCTGCATGCCCTTGCTGCGCAGCTCGGCCACGCCCTTGGCGTCGTCCTCGTCGACGCGCGCGCGGTTGGCCTTGACGGCTTCCTTGGCGGCTTCCAGGAAGGCTTGCTGGTCGGCGGCGGAGAGCTTGTCGAAGGCGGCCTTGTTCATCAGGATGATCGCCGGGCTGTAGACGTGGCCGGTGAGCGTGAGGTACTTCTGCACCTGGTCGAACTTGGCCGCCATGATCACCGACAGCGGGTTCTCCTGGCCGTCGACCGTGCCCTGCTGCAGCGCGGTGAAGACCTCGGGGAAGGCCATCGGCGTGGTGATGATGCCGAAGCCCTTGTAGGCCGCCACGTGCACCGGGTTCTCCATCGTGCGCATCTTCAGGCCCTTGAGGTCGTCCGGGGCCGTTGACCGCGCGCTTGCTGTTGGTCATGTGGCGCACGCCGTTCTCGCCCCAGGCCAGGGCCTTGAAGCCCTTGGGCTCGAACTCCTTGAGCATCTCCTGGCCGATCGGGCCGTCGAGCACCGCGCGCGCATGCGCCTTGTCGCGGAACAGGAAGGGGATGTCGAGGATGCGCGCCGCGGGCACGAAATTGGGCATCGGGCCGGTGGAGGTGAAGGTCGAGCTCCTGGGTGCCGAGCTGCACCGCCTCGATCGACTCGCGCTCGCCGCCGAGCGAGCCGGAGTAGAAGGTCTGGATCTTGTAGCGGCCGCCGGTGCGCTTCTCGACCTCCTGCGCGAAGGTGTCGATGCCGACGCCCTGGTGCGAGTTCTGCGCCACCGAGATGCTGATCTTCATCGTCGTCTGCGCCTGCGCGGCGGCACCGAAGCCCAGCGCGAGGGCCAATGCGAGGGCGGGGGCGGCGGCAAGCCGGAACGGGAACTTCATCTGCGATCTCCTGTAGGGGCGGGGCGAAACCGCCGACTTTATGCCGGTTCCGGCACCGCCGGATGCGAGGGCTCGGGAAAGTCCCAACGCCGCCGCGACGGCGCTCAAGTCTCCGGCAGAAGCGCCTGCCGCAGCGAGTCGTCAGGCCACAGCGCAATGAACAGGCGGGCCGTGCCCGCTGGTGCCGGCGCGCCGGCTCGTGCGTTCAGGGGGGGTTCTGGCATCTTCCGGGCGCCGGGTGCCCTCAGCCTTCCGGCGCGCCGCCCTCCGTGGCCTCCTCTTCGGCTCGGGCGCCTTCACCAGCGTCACCGGCACCGGGCTGTGCTGCAGCAGCGCCAGCGCCACCGAGCCGCCGCCGCTGCCGGCGCCGCGGGCGCCCATGACGACGGCGTCGCAGCCGTAGTTCTCGAGCATCTCGACGAGCACGGTGGCGGGCTGGCCACCGGCGACTTCGCTCTCGTAGGACAGGCCGGCGGCCTCCAGCAGCGCCTCGGCCGGCCGCAGCAGGTCGGCGCCGGCGTCACTGCGCACCTGCTCGATGACCTCGACGTCGTGCGCCACCACCATCTCGTACAGCGACGCCGGCTCCTGCACATTGGCCAGCACGAATTCCGCCTGCAGGCCTTCACGCGCCAACTGCAACGCATGGCCCACGGCCGCCAGCGCGGCCGCCGAGCCGTCGACGGGCAACAGGAACTTCATGCGGGTCTCCCGGTCAGTCTGGATGACCCGAGGTTACGCTGCCGCCGCCATGCTGGCGAGGCGGCACTGCGACGCCGGGCTTGACGGCCGTCAAGCCTGGCGCGCCTGCGACCTCGCTGCAAGGTCCACAATGCGAGCCGAGGATCATCAGGACCTTCGACCATGAGCCGTAGCCCTTCACTGCGACCTGTGCCCTCGCGGCGTGCTGGGCTGCGGCCCGCTCGCCGCCGCGCCGGGAGATCAGCCCGTCAAGCCCCTGCCCCCGAGCACCCGGGTGGCCGACGACCCGGAGCGCGTGCGCAGCACCACGCTGCCCGCGCGCGGGCTGTTCGCCGGCGACCAGCTCAGCGAAGCGCACGCGAGCGCCTGGGCGAACTGATCATCGCCGCCAACGAGATGGATGTCGAAGTGGCCCTGGTGGTGCCCAGCGGGCCGTGGCAGATCGACGGCAGCGGCGACGGCGAACGCGACCTGACGCCGGCTCGCCTGCAGTCGGTGCGCCGCTTCCTCACGCCAGCGCGGCGTCGACCCGAAACGCATCTTCGTCGAGAGCCGCATCGACGCCAAGCTCAAGGAGCCGCAACTGGTGGTGCAGATGGTCGGCCGGCCGGCCGCCGATTGAGCTTGCGTGCAGGCGCCGGCGGGCGTCGCCGGCCTCGGGCGCCTGCCCCGGCGCTGCCCGGCCCCGGGCGCTCAGTAACGCCCGGTGATGCCGGCCACGCGCAGGTAGACGGCGGCCACCCAGGCCACCAGCGCGCGCTGCGCCCAGCCGCGCCAGCCGCGCCGCGCCGGCGTGCCGGTGACCTCGCGCGAAACCGCAAAGGCAGCGTCGAAGCGCTCGGCCAGCGCCTGCGCGAAATCGGGGTCGCGCACGACGACGTTGGCCTCCAGGTTCAGCAGCAGCGACAGCGGGTCGATGTTGGAGCTGCCCACGGTGGCCCAGTCGTCGTCGACCACCGCCACCTTGGCATGCAGGAAGGCCGGCGTGTACTCGTAGATGCGCACGCCGGCAAAGCGCATCTGGTCGTACAGCACACGCGCCGCCAGCGCAGCGATGCGGTAGTCGATCTTGCCCTGCAGCAGCAGCCGCACGCGCACGCCGCGCCGCGCGGCCGCGGCGCAGCGCGCGGCGGAAGCTGCGGCCGGGATAGAAATAGGGCACGGCGATGTCGACGCGGTGGCGCGCGTGGCGGATGGCCTCGACATAGCTGCGCTCGATGGCGCGGCGCTGGCGCAGGTTGTCGCGCACGATGAAGGCGGCGCGCATCGGGGCGTCTGCTCGGCACTTCGGGCGCCGGCGGTCGCGCCGCGCAGTTCGCGCAGCACCGCCATCGCCCTCTGCGCCGGTCGCCGGCTGCGCGCGATGGCGCGCACCTCGTCGCGCCAGCCCGCCACAGGTGCGCGCGCGCCCACATCGCGCGCGCCGTGGCGTGCACCGACGCCACCAGCGGCCCGCGCACTTCCACCGCGTAGTCCAGCCGCGGCGTGTCGGTCCAGCCGTGGTTCATGTCGTGGCGGTCGTCGATGATGTTGATGCCGCCGACGAAGGCCACCCGCTCGTCGCACACGCACAGCTTCTGGTGCAGGCGGCGCAACTGGCCCGGCTGCAGCCACGCGTACCAGCGGTCGAGCGGGCGGAACACCTGCAGCCGCACGCCGCTGCCGGCGAACATCTGGCGCAAGCGGGCCAGCGTGGCGATGCAGCCGAAGCCGTCCACCACCACGTGCACGCCCACGCCGCGCGCCGCCGCGCGATTGAGCGCCTCGGCAACGGCGCGGGCCGCGGGATCGTCGTGGAAGATGTAGGTGGCCAGCCAGATCTCGCCGGCGGCGGCATCGATGGCCTGGCGCATGCGCGCGAAAAAGCGCGTCGCCGCCCTCCAGCAGCTCGACCTGGTTGCCGCCGACGAAGCGCGGCGCCGGTACGCTGGTCCAGCTGCGCAGGCGGTCGAGGTCGGCGCCGGGCACGGCGCGCTCAGCCGGGCTCGAGTTCGGCGACCAGCGGCAGGTGGTCCGACATGCGCGCCCAGGCCGTGCCGCGCGGCACCATCGTCGAGCGGCAGGCTCAGGCCGCGCAGGTAGAAGCGGTCGAGCGCGAACACCGGCGCCAGCGACGGGAAAGGTGGCCTTGCGAGTGCGCTCGTCACCGGGCGCCACGGCGCGCTGCAGGCCGAGCTCGCGCATCGGGTCGTCCAGGCGCTCGCCCCAGTCGTTGAAGTCGCCCGCCACCACCAGCATCTCGCCCGCCGGCACCTCGGCTTCGATGAAGCGCGCCAGCCGCTGCACCTGGCGCACGCGGCTGCTGTGCACGAGCCCGAAGTGCACCACCACCGCGTGCACCGTGACGGCCGTTCCAGGCCACCGGCACGTGCAGCAGGCCGCGCTGCTCGAAGCGGTGGTCGCTGACGTCGTGGTGGCCGATGTCGCCGATCGGCCAGCGCGCCAGCAGCGCGTTGCCGTGTTCGCCCCAGCGCGTGACGGCGTTGGTGCGGTAGGCGACGTCGTAGCCTTCGGGGGCCAGGAATTCGGCCTGGCCCTCGGCCGGCCAGCCGAAGGAGGTGCGCGCGAAGCGCCGCGCCTCGCGGCTGTGCGACAGGCGCACTTCCTGCAGGAACACCAGGTCGGCGTCGAAGGCCTCGACGGCCAGGCCCAGGTTGTGGATCTCCAGCCGCTTGCGCGGGCCCACGCCGCGCACGCCCTTGTGGATGTTGTAGGTGGCCACGCGCAGGGTGCCGGCGCCGCCGGCCGACGGCAGCAGCGTCGAATTCAGGGGGTTGAGCGCGTTCATGCAGCGGTGCGGGCCAGGCGGGGCAGTTGCAGGATGGCTTCGGCATTGCTGGGCGAGAAGCAGCGGTCGGCCGCTTCGCGCCAGGGCAGCCACAGGTAACGCAGGTGCTCGCGCGGGTTCAGCACCACCGGCGTGCCGGGGGTCACGGTGAGGCCGAAGACATGCTCGGTGTTGTGCGTGACGCCCGCGGCATAACGGTGGCGCCAGACGCGGATAGATCTCGTAGACGTTGGCCAGACCCCAGTCGCGCAAGGTGCCGACGCCGGATGCCGGTTTCCTCCAGCACCTCGCGGCGCGCGGTCTCGGCCAGCGGCTCGCCGGGCGTGTCCAGCGAGCCGGTGACGCTCTGCCAGTAGCCGGGCTTGTCGGCGCGCTCGATCAGCAGCACGTCCAGCGCCGGCGTATGGATCACCACCAGCACCGACTCGGGGATCTTGAACGATCGCACCGCGGCGCCACCGCGCCCCGGCCACCGCTGTCCAAGGCCGCAGGCGGCCTAGCCCGCCGGCTGGGGTTGCGCAAGCGGATGTGCAGCTCGCGCAACTGCGCCTCGTCGACCAGGCTCGGCGCCCCGGTCAGCAGGCACTGCGCGCGCTGCGTCTTGGGGAAGGCGATGACGTCGCGGATGCTCTCGGCGCCGGCCATCAGCGTGGCGATGCGGTCCAGGCCGAAGGCCAGGCCGCCGTGCGGCGGCGCGCCGTACTTCAGCGCGTCGAGCAGGAAGCCGAACTTGAGCTGCGCCTCCTCGGGGCCGATCTTGAGCGCGCTGAAGACCTTGCTCTGCACCTCGGCGCGGTGGATACGCACCGAGCCGCCGCCGACCTCCCAGCCGTTGAGCACCATGTCGTAGGCCTTGGCGATGCAGCGCCCGGGATCGGTGTCCATGTAGTCCTCGTGGCCGTCCTTGGGTGCCGTGAAGGGGTGGTGCACGGCGTTCCAGCGCTGGGCCTCCTCGTCGTACTCGAACATCGGGAAGTCCACCACCCACAGCGGCGCCCACTTGTCCTCGAACAGCCCCTGCTTGCGGCCGAATTCGCTGTGGCCCACCTTCAGGCGCAGCGCGCCCAGCGCATCGTTGACGACCTTGGCCTTGTCGGCGCCGAAGAAGAGCAGGTCGCCGTTGCGCGCGCCGGTGCGGGCGATGATCTCGGCGATGGCCGCGTCGTGCAGGTTCTTCACCACCGGGCTCTGCAGGCCCTCGCGGCCCTTCTCGGCGTCGTTGACCTTGATCCAGGCCAGGCCCTTGGCGCCGTAGATCTTCACGAATTCGCCGTAGCCGTCGATCTCGCCGCGGCTCATCTCGCCGCCGCCGGGGATGCGCAGCGCCACCACGCGCCCGCCCCGGCGTTCGCCGGTCCCGAGAAGACCTTGAAGTCGACGTCCTTCATGACCTCGGTGAGCTCGGTGAATTCGAGCTTGACGCGCAGGTCGGGCTTGTCGGAGCCGTACTTGTGCATCGCGTCGGCGTAGGTCATCTGCCCGTACGCCGGCAGCTCGACGCCGAGCGCACGGCGGAACACGGCGCGGATCATGGCCTCGGTGATGGCGCGGATCTCGTCTTCGCCCAGGAAGGAGGTCTCGATGTCGATCTGCGTGAACTCGGGCTGGCGGTCGGCGCGCAGGTCCTCGTCGCGGAAGCACTTGGTGATCTGGTAGTAGCGGTCGAAGCCGGCCACCATCAGCAGCTGCTTGAACAGCTGCGGGCTCTGCGGCAGCGCGAAGAAGTGGCCGTCGTGCACGCGGCTGGGCACCAGGTAGTCGCGCGCGCCCTTCGGGCGTGCTCTTGGTGAGCATGGGCGTCTCGATGTCGATGAAGCCCTGCTCGTCGAGGAACTTGCGCACCTCGATGGCGATGCGGTAGCGCAGGCGCAGGTTCTTCTGCATCTCGGGCCGGCGCAGGTCCAGCACGCGGTGCGTCAGGCGCACGGTTTCGCTGAGGTTCTCGTCGTCGAGCTGGAACGGCGGCGTGACGCTGGGGTTGAGCACGATCAGTTCGTGCGCCAGCACCTCGATCTTGCCGCTGGTGAGGTTGGCGTTCTCGGTGCCGGCCGGGCGCGCGCGCACGCGGCCGGTGACCTGCAGGCAGAACTCGTTGCGCACGCCTTCGGCGACCTTGAACATCTCGGCGCGGTCGGGGTCGCAGACGATCTGCACCAGGCCTTCGCGGTCGCGCAGGTCGATGAAGATGACGCCGCCATGGTCGCGGCGGCGGTGGGCCCAGCCCATGAGGGTGACGGTCTGGTCCATCAGCGTCTCGCTGACCAGGCCACAGTAGGTGCTTCTCATGCTCTCGCTCCAGACAAAGTCGGTGAATTCATACAAAGGGGTCGGGCGCTTGTTCGGGCACCGCGGTGGCGGCCGCCGGTGGGCTGGCCGGCTGCCGGCGCCGCGCCAGCCCGGTCAATTTCGGGCCTGTGCCGGCGCCGTGTCGGGCGAGACGACGCCCATCGAGATGACGTACTTCAGCGCCTCGTCGACACTCATCGCCAGCTCCAGCACGTCGGCGCGCGGCATCATCAGGAAGAAGCCCGAGGTCGGGTTGGGCGTCGTCGGCACGTAGACGCTGACATATTCGCCCGGCAGCCGCGCCGCCACCTCGCCGCCCGGCTTGCCGGTGACGAAGGCAATGGTCCACGACCCGGCGCGCGGGTACTGCACCAGCACGGCCTCGCGGAAGGCATTGCCGTTGCTGGAGAACAGCGTGTCCGAGACCTGCTTGACCGAGTTGTAGATCGACTTGACGATGGGGATGCGGCCCATCAGCGCGTCCCACTGCCGGAACCACCACTGGCCGAAGATATTGGTGACGAACACGCCGGTCAGCAGCATGCCCACGCCCAGCACGACGACGCCCAACCCGGGCACGCGGCGCAGGTTCTCGATGTGCACGCGTGCCGACTCGGGCAGCACCGCCTGCGTCGCCGACAGCAGCGCGGCGAAGACGCCGTCCAGTGCGCCGAGCAGCCACGACAGGACCCAGACCGTGATCGCCAGCGGCAACCAGACCAGCAGCCCGGTGACGAGGTACTTCTTCACGCGCCGGCTTTGGGTGCGGCGGGCGCGGCTGCGGGCGCGGCGGCCGCCGGCTTGGCCGCTTCGGCCGCGGCTGCCGGTGCGGCATCGGCCTTGCCGCCCGCAGGGGCGTCGGCCTTGGCGGCGTCGGCCGTGCCGCCGGGGGTGGCGTCCTTGGCAGCGTCGGCGGCGCCCTCCTTGGCGGCTTCCTTGGCGCCGGTATTGCCGCCACGAAAGTCCGTGACGTACCAGCCCGATCCCTTCAACTGGAAGCCGGCCGCGGTGACCTGCTTGACGTAGCTGGCCGCCCCGCAGGCCGGGCAGACGGTCAGCACGTCGTCCGAGATCTTCTGCAGCACGTCCTGGGCATGGCCGCAGGAGGCGCAGCGATAGGCGTAGATCGGCATGGCTTGAGTGAAATTCCAGTGAAGACCAACCCGTACTGGAGTTGAGTCGGAGCTAAACCGTTGATTAAAAAGGCGAAATTATAGGCTGACCGGGGTTACCCGGATCAGCCCCACCAGCGCACGGCAACCTGCATGAGCAGCAGGCCGGCCACGAACCCCACCGCCGCCCACAGCACGGCCTGCAGCAGCCGGTTCGTGCGGCGTTGCTCGGCCAGCAGGGCCAGCAGCGCCGCCGACTCCCGTGGTGCAGCCTGTTGCTGCAGCGTGCGGTGCAGCAGCCGCGGCAGTTCAGGCAGCATCTGGGCGTAACGCGGCGCCTCGTTCTTGAGTCGCACGAGCACGCCGCGCCATCCGATCTGCTCGTTCATCCAGCGTTCCAGGAACGGCTTGGCGGTGACCCACAGATCGAGGTCGGGGTCGAGCTGGCGGCCCAGGCCCTCGATGTTGAGCAGCGTCTTCTGCAGCAGCACCAGTTGCGGCTGGATCTCGACGTTGAAACGGCGCGAGGCCTGGAACAGCCGCAGCAGCACCTGCCCCAGCGAGATCTCCTTCAGGGGTCGGTCGAAGTTCTGCTCGCAGACTGCGCGGATGGCGCCTTCCAGCGCATCGATGCGCGTGTCCGGCGGCACCCAGCCGCTCTCCACGTGCAGTTCGGCCACGCGCTTGTAGTCGCGCTGGAAGAAGGCGATGAAGTTGTAGGCCAGGTACTCCTTGTCGTTGTCGGTGAGCGTGCCGACGATGCCGAAGTCCAGCGCGATGTAGCGCCCGAAGGTGGGCGGGTCCAGGCTCACCTGGATATTGCCCGGGTGCATGTCGGCGTGGAAGAAGCCGTCGCGGAAGACCTGCGTGCAGAAGATCGTGACGCCGTCGCGGGCCAGCTTCTTGAAGTCGACACCGGCCTCGCGCAAGCGATCGATCTGGTTGATCGGTACACCGTGCATGCGCTGCATGACGATGACGGTGGAGGTGCACAACTCCCACACCATCTCGGGCACCAGCACGAGGTTCAGGCCGTCCATGTTGCGGCGCAGTTGCGCGGCGTTCGCGGCCTCGCGCACGAGGTCCAGTTCGTCGTGCAGGTAGCCGTCGAATTCGGCCACCACGTCGCGCGGCTTCAGGCGCTTGCCGTCGGCCGACAGCCGCTCGACCCAGCGCGCCAGCAGGTGCAGCAGCGCGAGGTCGTGGTCGATGACGTCCAGCATGCCCGGACGCAGCACCTTCACGGCGACCGCGCGGCCATCCTTGAGCGTCGCGAAGTGCACCTGCGCGATCGAAGCGCTGGCCACCGGCTCGGCGTCGAAGCTGGCAAAGACGGCTTCGATGGGCCGCCCGAAGGCCTTCTCGACCAGCGCGCGCGACTGGGCGGCCGGGAACGGCGGCACGTTGTCCTGCAACTGCGCCAGTTCGTCGGCCACGTCCAGGGGGATGAGGTCGCGCCGCGTGGACAGCACCTGCCCGAATTTCACGAAGATCGGCCCCAGCCGCTCCAGGCCCTGCCGCAAGCGCTCGCCTCGCGGTGCATCCAGACGCCGACCGATGGTGACGACGCGCACCAGCGCCCGCACCCAGCGCTGGCGGAAGGCCGACAGCGCCAGCTCGTCCAGGCCGAAGCGCAGGACGGTGACGACGATGAAGACCAGTCGTCCGAACTGTCTCAATCGCGCCCCCCCGAGGGGGCTCGGGCCGGCTGGCGCGCGGCCCGGCGCCCGGCCCGAAATGCCGCGTGAATCATCAGGCCCGGCGCGAGCGCAGCCGCTCGGCGATCTCGGCGGCGGTCCTGATCGCCGCGCGCATGCCGGCGGCGACGGTGCGCCCCACCTGGTGCAGCTGTTGCGCGACGACCGGGCCGAACAGGCGCTCGAGGTCGGCCGCGACATCCCAGCGCACGTTCTGGATCAACCAGTTCACGTCGCCCGCCAGTTGCGCGTCGCCGTCGATCTGCACCGGCGGCGGCTCGCCGCCGAGCATGCGGGCCAGCAACAGCGCCGGGTTGGAGGCGTCGATCCGCACCGCCAGGTCGGGCGCATCGACGCCCTGCAGGCCGCACCAGTCCAGCAAGCCGGCCGCCGTGACGCGCCAGGCCAGCGCGGGCGGCGGCGGCAACAGTCGCGGCCAGCCGGCCAGCGTCAACGCGAGGGTCCGGCCGGCGTGCGGCCGCAGGCGCTCCGCGGCCACCGGCTCGCCGCCGAGCACGTGATTGATGACCAGGGTGAGCCGTTCGGCCACCGCCGGCGCCAGCATGGCGTGAAGATCTTGAAGCATCGTGCGATTGTAGGCAGCGCCCCCGGCCCGGCGGCCACCACCGCGCCAGGGCGCCCGCGCGACCTGGGCCACAATTCGCGGCTCGCCATGCCCACCGTCCTGCTTACCGGCGCCGCCGGCTACATCGGCTCGCACACCTGGCTGGCGCTGCTGGCCGCCGGCTACCGCGTCGTCGGCGTCGACGACTTCTCCAACAGTTCGCCCGAGGTGTTGAACCGGCTGCGCGAACTGTCGGGGCAGGCGCCGGTGTTCGAACGCGCCGACGTCTGCGACGAAGCCGCCCTGGAGACGCTGTTCCAGCGCCACCGCATCGACGCCACCGTGCACTTCGCCGCGTTCAAGGCGGTGGGCGAGTCCGCGGCACGGCCGCTCGACTACTACGCCAACAACCTGGGCGGCCTGCTCGGCGTGTGCCGCGCGATGCAGCGCCATGGCATCCAGCGCTTCGTCTTCAGCTCCAGCGCCACCGTCTACGGCCAGCCCGAGCGCTTGCCGATCCGCGAGGATGCGCGGGTGGAGGCCGTCAATCCCTACGGCCAGACCAAGCTGATGGGCGAGCAGATCCTGCGCGACCTCGGCGCCGCCGATGCCCGCTGGCAGACCGCCTGCCTGCGCTATTTCAACCCGGTGGGCGCACACGAGAGCGGCCGCATCGGCGAAGACCCGCGCGGCCTGCCGAACAACCTGATGCCCTACGTGGCGCAGGTCGCCGTGGGGCGGCTGGCGCGGCTGCGCGTATTCGGCCAGGACTACGACACGCCCGACGGCACCGGCGTGCGCGACTACATCCACGTGTCGGACCTCGCCGAAGGCCATGTCGCGGCGCTGCGCCGCCTGTTCGACCACTCCGGGTCCTTCACCGTCAACTTGGGCACGGGGCGCGGCTGCAGCGTGCTCGAGGTGGTGGCCGCCTACGCCGCCGCCAGCCAACGCGAGGTGCCGTTCGAGATCGTGCCGCGCCGCCCGGGCGACGTGGCCGCCTGCTGGGCCGACCCGGCACTGGCGCAAGACCTCCTGGGCTGGCGGGCCGCGCACGACCTGGCACGCATGTGCGCCGACAGCTGGCGCTGGCAATCGATGAACCCGCGAGGATACGAAGCATGAACGACATCCTGGTGCAGCCGGTCATCATGGCCGGGGGGTCGGGCACGCGGCTGTGGCCGCTGTCGAGGGCCGGCTTTCCGAAGCAGTTCCTGGTGCTGTCGGGCAAGACCAGCCTGTTCCAGCAGGCCGCGGCACGGCTGCAAGGGCTGGCCGGCCCGGACTTCGACGTGCGCGCGCCGCTGGTGGTGGGCAACGAGGAACACCGCTTCCTCGTGCTCGACCAGTTGCGCGAGATCCGCACCGAGCCGGCGGCGGTGCTGCTGGAACCCGTCGGTCGCAACACGGCGCCGGCAGTGACCCTGGCCGCGCTGCAGGCGGCCGAGGACGGCACGGACCCGGTGCTGGTGGTGACCCCGGCCGACCAGACGGTGACCGACGCTGCGGCCTTCACCGCTGCGCTCGCGCGCGCGGTGCAGGCGGCGGCCGAGGGCGCGATCGTGATCCTCGGCGTCACCCCCGATCGCCCTGAAACCGGCTACGGCTATGTCCGCACCGATGGCGAGCGCGTGGCGCAGTTCGTCGAGAAACCCAACCTCGCCACGGCCGAGCAGTACCTGGCCAGCGGTGGCTACTTCTGGAATGCCGGCATGTTCGTGCTGCGCGCGTCGGCGTGGCTGGCCGCGCTGCAGCGCTTCCGCCCCGACATCCTGGGCGCCTGCCGTGCCGCGTGGGCCGCGCGCAGCAGCGACGCCAGCTTCGTGCGCCCCGGCAAGGGCGAGTTCGCCGCCGTGCCTGCCGAGTCGGTGGACTACGCGGTGATGGAGAAGTGTCCCGGCGTGCTCGACATCCGCATGGAGCCCCTGGCCGCCGGCTGGAACGACCTCGGCGCCTGGGAAGCGGTGTGGCAGGTGGCCCCGAAGGATGCGAACGGCAACGCATCGACGGGTGACGCCATCGTCAACGACAGCCACAACACGCTGGTGCACGCCACCAGCCGCCTGGTCAGCGTGGTCGGCATGGACGACGTGGTGGTGGTGGAGACCCCCGACGCGGTGCTGGTGGCCAGCCGCGAGAAGAGCCAGGACGTGAAGAACATCGTGGCGCAGCTGGGCCGCGAGCAGCGCGGCGAGCAGGTGCTGCACCGCCTGGTGCACCGCCCCTGGGGCTGGTACGACAGCATCGACCAGGGCCCTCGCCACCAGGTCAAGCGCATCATGGTCAAGCCGGGCGCGTCGCTCAGCCTGCAGATGCACCACCACCGCGCCGAACACTGGATCGTGGTCACCGGGACCGCCGAGGTGACGGTGGGCGACCGGGTCATCCTGCTGGCCGAGAACCAGAGCACCTACATCCCCCTGGGTGCCAAGCACCGCCTGCGCAACCCGGGCAAGGTGCCGCTGGAGATCATCGAGGTGCAGTCGGGCAGCTACCTCGGCGAGGACGACATCGTGCGTTTCGAAGACACCTACGGCCGGCAGTAAGCTCATGCCCGAACGACCTTGGCCCGACCTCACCCAGAAGCCACGCGCATGACGATCCTTATCAAGGGGCAGCACCCATGACCATCCTGATCACGGGAGGCGCCGGGTTCATCGGCAGCAACTTCGTGCTCGACTGGCTGGCGCAGAGCGACGAGCCGGTCGTCAACCTCGACGCCCTCACCTATGCCGGCAACCTGCAGAACCTGGCCTCGCTGCAAGGTGACGCGCGCCATGTGTTCGTGCAGGGCGACATCGGCGACCGCGCCTTGCTGGACCGCCTGCTGGCCACGCACCGGCCGCGCGCGGTCCTCCACTTCGCGGCCGAAAGCCACGTCGACCGCAGCATCCACGGCCCGGGCGCCTTCATCAAGACCAACGTCGAAGGCACCTTCACGCTGCTGGAGGCCACGCGCGCCCACTGGAACGCGCTGTCGGTCGACGACCGGGCGGCCTTCCGCTTCCACCACGTCAGCACCGACGAGGTCTACGGCAGCCTGGCACCCGACGCGCCCGCCTTCACCGAGACCCATCCCTACGAGCCGAACAGCCCCTACAGCGCCAGCAAGGCGGCCAGCGACCACCTCGTGCGCGCCTGGCACCACACCTACGGGCTGCCGGTGCTCACCACCAACTGCAGCAACAACTACGGGCCCTATCACTTCCCCGAAAAGCTGATCCCGCTGATGATCGTCAACGCCCTGGCGGGCAAGCCGCTGCCGATCTACGGCGACGGCATGCAGGTGCGCGACTGGCTGTACGTGGGCGACCACTGCAGCGCCATCCGCACCGTGCTCGCGCGGGGCCGCGTCGGCGAGGTCTACAACATCGGCGGCTGGAACGAGAAGCCCAACCGCGACATCGTGCACACCGTGTGCGCGCTGCTCGACGAATTGCGGCCCCGCCCCGAGGGCCCGTACGCGCGCCTCATCACGCACGTGAAGGACCGGCCCGGCCACGACCGCCGCTACGCCATCGACGCCCGCAAGATCGAGCGCGAACTCGGCTGGCGGCCGGCCGAGACCTTCGACAGCGGCATCCGCAAGACCGTGCAGGTGGTACCTGGACCATGCCGACTGGGTGGCCAATGTGCAGAGCGGCGGCTACCGCGACTGGCTGGCCACGAACTACGGCACGCGATGATGAGCCCCCCTCTCACTTCGTCGTTCGCAGCCACTCGCGGGCGGCCCGGCGGGCGCTGCCATGAGGATCCTGCTTCTCGGCTGCAAGGGGCAGGTCGGCTGGGAGCTGCAGCGATCGCTGGCGCCGCTGGGCGAACTCGTGGCCTGCGACTTCGACACGCCGGGTGACCTGAGGGCCGACTTCTCGGACGGCGCCGCGCTGGGTGCGCTCGTGCGCCGGGTGCAGCCGCGGCTCGTCGTCAACTCGGCGGCACACACCGCCGTCGACAAGGCCGAGAGCGAACCGGATCTCGCACGCGCCATCAACGCCACGGCGCCGGGCGTGCTCGCGCGCGAGGCCGCGGCGCTGGGTGCACTGCTGGTCCACTACAGCACCGACTATGTCTTCGACGGCAGCGGCAGCGCGCCGCGCAGCGAAGACGCGCCCACCGGCCCCTTGAGCGTCTACGGCCGCACGAAGCTCGAAGGGGAAGAACTCGATCCGCGCCAGCGGCTGCCGCCACCTGATCCTGCGCACGAGCTGGGTCTATGCCGCACGCGGCGGCAACTTCGCCCGCACCATGCTGCGGCTGGCCGCCGAGCGCGAGCGGCTCGATGTCATCAGCGACCAGGCCGGTGCGCCCACCGGCGCCGAACTGCTGGCCGACGTGACCGCCCACGCCGTGCGGCAGGTGCTGGCCGAGCCGGCGCTGGCCGGGAGCTACCACTGCGTGGCCGGCGGTGAGACGAACTGGTTCGACTACGCACGCTTCGTCATCGAATGGGCGCGCGCGCAGGGCCAGCCGATCCGCGTCGCCCCCGATGCCATCCGCCCCATTCCCACCAGCGCCTACCCGACGCCGGCCACGCGCCCGCTCAATTCAAGGCTGTGCACGGACAAGCTGCAGCAGGCCTTCGGCCTGACCCTGCCTCATTGGCAGGTCGGGGTCGAACGCATGCTCGCCGAAGTGCTGAAATGTTGACCCCCAGGCTTGTCGCTGCGCGCCTTCGCCACCCCCAAGGGGGCTCGGCCCGCCTTGGGCGGCCCGGCGACGGGCCGGCGCTGAAGTGAAAGACACCATGAATCGCAAAGGCATCGTCCTCGCCGGAGGATCCGGCACCCGGCTGCACCCGGCCACGCTGGCGCTGAGCAAACAGCTGCTGCCGGTGTACGACAAGCCGATGGTCTACTACCCCTTGAGCGCGCTCATGCTCGCCGGCATGCGCGAGGTGCTGGTGATCAGCACGCCGCAGGACACACCGCGCTTCCAGGCCCTGCTCGGCGACGGCAGCCGCTGGGGCATGCAGCTCAGCTACTGCGTGCAGCCCAGCCCCGATGGCCTCGCGCAGGCCTTCATCCTGGGGCGCGACTTCGTCGGCGGCGGCCCCAGCGCGCTGGTGCTGGGCGACAACATCTTCTACGGCCACGACTTCGCCCAGCTGATGGCGCGCGCCGGCGCCCGCGACAGCGGCGCCAGCGTGTTCGCCTACCACGTGCAGGATCCGGAGCGCTATGGCGTGGTCGCCTTCGACGACCGCAAGCGCGCGCTGAGCATCGAGGAAAAGCCCAAGGTGCCGAAGAGCAACTACGCCGTCACGGGCCTGTACTTCTACGACGAGCAGGTGTGCGACATCGCCGCCAGCATCCGGCCCAGCGCGCGCGGCGAGCTCGAGATCACCGAGGTCAATGCCCAGTACCTGCGGCAGGGCCAGCTCAATGTCGAGATCATGGGCCGCGGCTATGCCTGGCTGGACACCGGCACCCACGACAGCCTGCTGGAGGCCGGCCAGTTCATCGCCACGATCGAAAAGCGCCAGGGCCTGAAGGTGGCCTGCCCCGAGGAGATTGCCTACCGTGCCGGCTGGATCGGCGCCGGACAGCTGGAAGCACTCGCCGCCCCGATGCTGAAGAACAGCTACGGCCAGTACCTGATGCAGGTGCTGCGCGAGAGGGCGTTCTGATGAGGCGCCCCGGCTCACGTCGTCCGCGATCCCCCAGCGGGACGCCGTTTGCCCTTGGGGCGGCCCGGCGGGGGGTGCGATGAAGCTCATCGAAACCGGCCTGCCGGGCGTCGTGATCGTCGAGCCGGCCGTCTTTTCCGACGACCGGGGCTGGTTCATGGAGAGCTTCAACGAGGCGCGTTTTGCCGGCGCGCTGGCCGCGATGGGCCTGCCTGCGCCACGTCGCTTCGTGCAGGACAACCATTCGTGCAGCAAGGCCGGCGTGCTGCGCGGGCTGCATTACCAGCTGCCACCGCACGCGCAGGGCAAACTGGTGCGCGTGGTGCAGGGTGCGGCCTACGACGTGGCGGTGGACATCCGCCGCGGCTCGCCCACCTTCGGTCGCTGGGAGGGCGTGGAACTGAGTGCCGCCAACCGGCGCCAGCTGTGGATTCCGGAAGGCTTTGCGCACGGCTTCCTGGCGCTGCAGGACGAGACGCACTTTCTCTACAAGACCACCGACGTCTACGCGCGGGACTGCGAACGCAGCATCCGCTGGGACGATCCGGCGATCGGCATCACCTGGCCGATGCCGGCGGGCCTGGGCGCGCCGCTGGTGGCACCCAAGGATGCCGCGGCGCCTGCTGCTGGCGGCGGCAGACCTGCCCGGCTGACGATAGTCGCGCGGGCCCGGCCCCTCAACCGGCCGCGCGCCCGATGCCGTGGTATTCGATGCCGTGCAGACGCATCAAGGCCGGGTCGTAGATGTTGCGGCCGTCGAAGATCAGCGGCTGCTTCAACGCCGCCTTGATGGCGTCGAAGTCGGGGTTGCGGAATTCCTTCCACTCCGTGACCACCACCAGCGCGTCGGCACCTTCCAGCGCCTGCGCCTGGCTGGCCGCGAAGTGCAGCCCCGGCGTGCCGGCCAGCACCCGCCGCGCCTCGGGCATGGCCACCGGGTCGTAGGCCTGCAGCACGGCGCCGCGGCGCGCCAGCTCGGCCACGATGACACGGCTGGGCGCCTCGCGCATGTCGTCGGTGTTGGGCTTGAAGGCCAGCCCCCAGAGCGCGAAGCGCCGGCCCGCCAGGTCGTCCCCGAAGCGGGCCGTGATCTTATCCACCAGCACCCGCTTCTGTCGCTCGTTGGCAGCTTCGACGGCGTTCAGCACCTGCAGCGGCATGCCGTTCAGCTGACCGGTGTGGATGAGGGCCTTGACGTCCTTGGGAAAGCAGCTGCCGCCGTAACCGGTGCCGGCATACAGGAAGTGCGTGCCGATGCGGGGGTCGCTGCCGATGCCCAGGCGCACCTGCTCGATGTCCGCACCCACACGCTCGGCCAGCAGCGCCAATTCGTTCATGAAGCTGATGCGCGTGGCCAGCATCGCATTGGCGGCGTACTTGGTGAACTCGGCGCTGCGCACATCCATCAGCTGCAGCCGGTCGCGGTTGCGCATGAAGGGCTGGTACAGCGCGCGCATGAGCAGGATCGCGCGCTCGTCGTCGGCGCCGACGATGATGCGGTCGGGCCGCATGCAGTCTTCCACCGCCGCGCCTTCCTTGAGGAATTCGGGGTTCGAGACGACCGCGAAGTCCATCTCCAGCCCGCGCTCGCGCAGCGCCTCGGTGACCGTCTGGCGCACGCGGTCGGCGGTGCCCACCGGCACCGTGCTCTTGTCGACGATGACCTTGTAGTCGGTCATGTGGCGACCGATGCTGGTGGCGGCCGCCAGCACGTATTGCATGTCGGCCGAGCCGTCTTCGTCGGGCGGCGTGCCCACGCCGATGAACTGGATCGTGCCGTGGGCCACCGCAGCGGCGACGTCGGTGGTGAACTGCAGCCGCCCGGCGGCGGCATTGCGCCGCACGATGGCTTCCAGCCCCGGCTCGTGGATGGGAATGCCGCCTTCGTTGAGGGTGCGGATCTTGCGCTCGTCCACGTCCAGGCACACGACGTGGTTGCCCATTTCCGACAGGCAGGCGCCTGTGACGAGGCCGACATAGCCGGTGCCGACGACGGTGACTTTCATGCTGGGGACCACCCTGAAGACAGAAGGTCGAGCATTGTCGCGCCCCACCGCTGCGCGGCACGGAGGCCGGGCGCCGGAGGTCGGGCGCAGTCGTGATGGATTGGCAACATCCGCGCCTGCTCATGCGCCCCGAGCCACACCCCCGACCGCGCTCAGCCCGGCAAGCCCTCGGCCACGAAGTGCGGGTTCTCGAAGCCGGGCTTGCCGTAGCGCAGGGCCTCGCCCCGCAGCGTCGTCACGCGCCCGCCGGCGGCCAGCAGCACCGCGTGCCCGGCGGCAATGTCCCACTCCATGGTGCGGCCCAGCCGCGGGTAGAGGTCGGCCTCGCCGGCTGCGATCAGGCACAGCTTCAGGGATGAGCCGGCGTTCACCAGCGTCGCCACGCGCCGCCCGGCCAGAAACCTGTCCAGCGCGGCAGCGTCGCCATGCGATCGGCTGGCCACGACGGTGACTCCGGCCGGCGGCACGGCGCGGCAGTGGATGGCCCGCCGCACGCCCGCCTCCTCGACCACGGCCCCGAGCCCGGCGGCGCCGGCAAACAGGCGCCCGATGGCCGGCGCCAGCACCACGCCGAGCACCGGCACGCCATCGTCGACCAGCGCAATGTTGACGGTGAACTCGCCGTTGCGGCTGGCGAACTCCTTGGTGCCGTCGAGCGGATCCACGAGCCAGAAGAGGCGCCCCACGGTGGGCACCTGGCCACCGGCGACGGCCTCTTCGGCCACGATGGGGATGTCCGGCGTCAAGGCGCGCAGGCCTTGCACGATGACGGCCTCGGCGCGCTCGTCGGCCTCGGTCACCGGCGAAGCGTCGCTCTTGCCACGGACGGCAAAGTCGGTGGCGTACACCGACATCACGACCTCGCCCGCTTCGCGTGCGAGGCCGATGATGGCGTCACGCCAGTGGTTCAGCGGCGGGAGGTCGGTGCTCAATCAAGGGCCTTCGCTGCGCCCGACCCATGAAGGGCCGGATCGACCCGTCACTTGGGCTCCGGGGCCTTGCCCGTGTCGGCGGCGATGACACCTGCACTGGCGGCAGAAGCCGGCGCAGCAGGCGCCGATGCCGCAAGTTCGGCGAACTTGCCCACGTATTCGATCTTGGCTGCGGCGCGCAGGCCCTTCATGTCTTCTTCCACGAGCTTGCGCTTGCGGTCGTTCAACAGGTACTGCTCGATGGCCGGTCGGGCCTGTTCCTCGGTCACCGGCTGGCTGCGCGAGCCGGCCAGCACGACGACCTGCACGCCGTTGGGCGCGGGCACCACGGCAGCCTGGCCGTCCTTCATGCGCGCGAACGCGTCCAGGCTGTTCAGCGGCAACTGCTCGGCGGCGCGCACGGCCTGGTTGCCCGAGAACCGGTAGTCGTTGGCCTTGAGGTATTCGACGAATTCGGTGATGTTCTTGCTGGCAGCGAGCTGGTCGCGCAGCGCCTGCACCTGATCGGGCCGGGCTTCGATGCCGATTTCCTGGATGCTGTAGATGCGGCGATCGGCAAACAGCGCGGGCTTCGCGTCGTAGTACTTCTTGATCTCTTCGGGCGTGGGCTTGGCTGCGGCCTCGCCGATCTTCTCGACGTAGGCGCGGGCCAGCACCTCGCGGCGCACGGCTTCGAGCTGCTGCACCACACGGGGGTCGCGGTCGAGCTTCAGGTCGTCGGCCTTCTGAACGGCCAGTTGCTGGTCGATCAGGCGTTCCAGGATCTGCTTGCTGGCGGCGTCGGCCTGTTCGGGACGCAGGTTGCGTTGCTGCTGCAGCACCAGGTTGACTTGCTGGACGGTGACTTCGTCCTTGTTGACCTTGGCCGCAATCGGGCCGGCGATGCCTTCCTTCTTGTCGCCGCAGCCCGCCAGAAACACAGCACCGGCCAGCGTGGCCAGCACGAGCCAGCCGCGAACGGCCGGACCGCTGTGGAGCATCGTCAAGTTCATGGTGGGTGTTCCTTGGGGCATCCGTGTACCGCAGGCCGGCAAGGCTTGCGGTGGCCGCCGAACCGGTTCGAAACAAGGGCGGCACCCATGGTCGAGCACCGCGCGGCGACGCCTGCAGTGTAACCGCCGGCCCCCTGGACCGACACCGGGACCGGCACCTGAACCGCCCCTCCGGACCGGCGCGAGACGACCCGCTGATCCGGGGTGCGACCGCAGGTGCCGGATGCACGGCACCCCCTCACCGCCCGCCGCGCAGCGACCGCAAACGACTCTCCAGCGCGGCGGCGTTCAGCACGCCGAAGTGCGCATCGACCTGCCGGCCCAGGGCATCGTAGAACAGCGTGGTGGGCAGTCCGCGCGAGCCGACGGCGGACCCGAGTTTCGAGCCCGGATCCAGCAGCACCTCGCGCAACGGCAAGCCCTCGTCGACCAGGTAGGCGTTGACGGCACTCGCCGACTCGCCCTGGTTGACGAAGAGAAAACCGACGCCGCCTTCGCGCTGCTGCGCGGCGGCCAGCAAGGGCATCTCCTGCCGGCAGGGACCGCACCAGCTGGCCCACAGGTTGACGATGACCGGACGGCCGCGGGCGGCCTGGGGCAGGTCGAGCATGCGGCCGCTGGCCAGCTCGGTGAGCGTCACGACCGGCATCGCCCGCACCTGGCCCATGCCGGTGGCCAGGGAGGCGGCGACCCACATCCCCGCCGCCACCCCCACGCCGCCGGCCAGTGGCCGGCGCAGCGCCGGCGTGCGCAGGCCGCGCCACGCCAGCCACGCCCCGCCCACGACCGCGCCGGCGGGCGCGTGCCAGCCGCCGTCGCGAAGATCCAGGGCAGACCAGGGCGAGGACAGGTAAAGGTCGGCGTTCAGCACCAGATGGACGAGACGCGCCGACAACAGGCCCAGCAGGGCAGCGGTGAGGACGGTGTTGCCGGCCGCATGGGCCAGGCCCTCTGGGGCTGCGTGCATGGCCAACCTCGAAGCCAGCCACGACGCGCCCCAGACCGCAAGCAGCAACAACAAGGGCGCCACGGGCAGGGCGAGGGGGCCGAGCGAGAAGGAAAGCACCGCTGCAGCTTACGCCCTCTCCTTCGCGGGCGCGCCATGAGCCCGCCGGGCCGTCCCAAGGGCGAACTCCGGAGTGCGTAGCGAGGAGGGCAGCCCAGCGAACGAATGGTCGGCAGACCGACCGCGGCCCGCACAGGCGGGGCTATGCTTCCGCTTTGCGCCGTCGCCCCGAGGCCACCGCCCTGGCCGGCGTGCAGACCATGAGCCACGTCCCTGACCGACCCCCTGAACAGCCGCCGGCCGCGGTCCTGCCGCCCCATGTGCCGCTGACCCATTACTACGCCGACGAGCAGGAGCGCCACCGATACGTGCGCCGCATCTTCGACGACACGGCGTCGGACTATGACCGCATCGAAAAGGTCTTGGCTCTCGGCTCCGGTCCCTGGTATCGCGCCCGGGCCTTGCATCGCGCCAAGCTGAAGGCCGGCGCCGAGGTGCTCGACGTGGGTATCGGCACCGGGCTGGTGGCGCGCGAGGCGCTCAAGATCATCGGTCCGTCCGGCAAGTTGGTGGGCGTGGACCCGAGCCCGGGCATGATGAACCAGGTCCATCTGCCCGGCGTCCAACTCCTGAACGGCCGCGCCGAAGACCTGCCCTGCGCGGACGCCAGTTGCGACTTCCTGAGCATGGGTTATGCGCTGCGCCACCTGGCCGACCTGTCGGCGGCGTTTGCCGAGTTCCACCGCGTGCTGCGCCCGGGTGGCCGGCTGCTGGTGCTGGAAATCAGCCGGCCGCAGGGCCGTCTGGCCACCCTGGCGCTCAAGGCCTACATGCGCGCCGTGGTGCCCACGATCGCCCGCGTGGTGGCCCGGCGTCAGGAGACCTCGGAGCTCTGGCGCTACTACTGGGACACCATCCAGGCCTGCGTCCCCCCTGAAACGGTGCTGCAGGCCCTGCGCGCCGCGGGATTCCGCCGCGTGCGGCGCTATGTGGAACTGGGCATCTTCTCGGAGTACACGGCGCTCAAGCCACGCCCCGGCACCTCGCGCTGTCCCCCGACACTGCTGCGGTGATCAGTCCAGTCTTGGCCTGTGGGCCACACGCCAGCGCCGTCGAGCGGCCAACACCGCCAGCACCGCACCGGCGACGACCAGCCCCCAGGCCAGGACCGACGCGACGCGAAGCAGCGTGCCGTTGAAGTCGTCGCCATCGGCATAGTCCATGATGTGCAGGCGCCAGAAGAAGTCGTACCAGATCCAGGCCTCGTTGCGCGCTGTGACGAACTCCCCGGTGCGTCCGTTCAGGTAGATGCGGGTGGCGAGGGCGTCGTCGAACCGCAGCCGCCAGAGGTCACCTCGCCCGCCGGTCTCGGCGACGATCCCCAGCCGGCGCGGAACGCTCGCCACCCGCTCCATCGCCGTCACCACCGACCGCCCCTGGTACATGCCCGCGGCGAAGCGCCGCAGCGCCGCCTCGTCGGGCGGGGTCCAGGTCGAGCCGTCGGCCGGCACGATCACGGGTTCGTGCCCACCGATGTAGGTCAAGCGCAGCGCCGGGCCCTGCGGCGTGGCCACCGCAGCGATGGCCGACACCTGGCCGAGTCGTGCGGCGGCCTGAAGTGTCGGCGCCACCCGCTCGGCCCAGTCACCCGGCAGCACCACCGTCGGAGGCTTGACGGCGTCGCCGCCCTTGACCCAGGACTGGAATGGAAGCAGCGAGAGGACCACGCCGCCGGTGACCCAGATCAGCACCTGCACGCCGATCAGCCAGCCCAGCCAGCGGTGAAGTCGGAAGGTCGTGGCGGACAGGGACACAGGCGGTGACCGGAAGCGTTGCGGCGGCTGCGCACTGTGGCGTCAGGGACTGCCGACTCGTCGCGGCGAACCCAAGGAACCCGTTCGCCATGGGTTAGGCGCTGCGCCATCGGCGCCGCTGCGACGGCCACGCCGTGGACGAGATCGAGCGGCATGGGTTCATGGCGCCCGGCCTCACTGGGCGGCCGGCGGTGCGGGCATGCGCTGCATCATCATGTCCATCATCGTCTGCATCGTGGCCATGTGCGCCGTCATCATCTGGTGGCGCTGAGGCATGTCCGCGGGCATGGCTTTGCCCTCGCCCATGCCCGCCATGCCATGCATGCCATGCATCTCCTTCATCATGGCCATGCCGCCCTGCATGGCCTTCATGTGGTCGGCCATCAGTGCCTGTCGTTCGGTTGGCGTCTTGGCTTGCGTCATCTTCTGCTGCATGTCCTGCATGGCCATCATGCGGGGCTCCACGGCCGGCATCGATGAGGCTGCTCCCGCGGTTCCCATGCCGGGCGATGCGGGCGGAACGTCGATGGCGCCGGGGCTTGCACACGCTGTGGCAAGGGCGGCAACGGACAGCGCGATAAGGGTGCGAATTGCGGTCGTGGCGAACTCCTGATGGGTAGTAGGTTCTGAGTGGATCGAGAAAATCGGGAAGAGAAGCAACCTGCAAGGACGCCAGTTGCTGGCCGGGCGCGCCGCAGCCTGGCAGTGAACTTGCGAAGCACCAATGGCGGCCCGCGCCGGCGGCTTGGCGGGACGCGCTGGATCGTCAGCCGCAGCAAGCGCAGGTACAGCGGCGGTCCGACAGAGGCGGCGTCACCGTGCTCGCTCGTTTGCAGGGGACCACGCGGCTGCGCAATGGCTTGGTCTCACCGCCTCACCTCGGGCTCGATGGTCGTCACCTCGGCAATGCAAAGTGTGGACCGCAAGAGATCGACGTCCGAGAAGACCTTCATCACTTGCGTCTTTGCATCACGATCCAGGCCACGAGGCCCACGACGACGACAAGCAGAACGGGAACCCAGTAGCCGCCGTACCCGCCCATCCAGCCGACGCCGCCCATGCCGCCGCTCATCATGGGTCCGTTCTGCGCCGATGCGATTCCGCTGGCCAGAAACGAGACAGTACCTATAGCCATTGCAGGCAAGTTCTTCATGACGACTCCGGTTGAATTGGATGAACACGATCGGCCGTGACGCCGTGCAAACGAGCCCGTCGCAGTGTCCGGCCCTCGAACTTCACGCCGATCTGACGGCCCAAGGTCGCGCGCCATTGATCGTCGTGTCGGCCCCCAGCACCCGACGGGAGTCAACTGCCGACGACGACGTGCGAGCGTATGCCGCTGGGTTGACGGGGTCCGTGCGCCAGCGAACGCTGGAAGTGAGGGACTCGCAACGAACGATGCACAGCTAAACCGTGATGAACTGACCCATCATTCCCGCGTCCTCGTGTTCGAGGATGTGGCAGTGGAACATCAGTGGCGTCGGCGAAGCCTGAGCCGGGGTCTGCACCGCGACAGTCACGGTCTGCATCGACTCGACGATGAAGGTGTCGCGCAAGCCACCCTCGTGAGCTGGCGGCGACACCCCATCGCGCGCGAGCAACGACATCCTGACGCCGTGCACATGGATCGGATGCGCCATGCCCGTGGCGTTGATGAACTTCCAGATTTCGACGGCGTTGGCCGGAACGGCAAGATCGATGCGACCCATGTCGAATGTTCGGCCGTTGATCGTGAACTGGCTGCCCATCATGCCGCCGCCCAGGCTGAAGGAGCGGAGTGCCGCACCCGCGCTCACCGCGACGGCCGGCACGCTGGCCAGCGTGCCTGGCGGCTGCAGGATCGCGCCGGGTTGCCTGGGTAATGAGGCACGAAAGCGCATCGCCGCGCCCTCTGGCGAGCCTGCGCTGCCGCCCACTCCCATGCCGCCCATTCCCATCCCGCCGGAGACCGTCGCAGCCAGGAGCGAGACGTCCTGTTCATCGACCGCGCGGCTGAAGTCGACCAAGACCTCGGCCCGCTCGCCCGGAGCCAGCGTGATGGACCGGCGCGCGACGGGCGCGGCCAGAACGCCGGCCTCGTTGGCCACCTGCACCATGTCCGCGCCGCTGCCCAGTCGCAGCGTCAAGAATCGGGCGTTGCAGCCGTTGAGCAACCGCAACCGGACCCATTGGCGGGGCGCCTGCCAGACCGGGCCGATGGCGCCATTCACCAGGAGGGTGTCCCCGATATAGCCGTTCAGGCGATCGCCGACGCTCAGCGTGTAGTCGATCTGCCCCGATGCCGTGAAACGCTTGTCCTGGAACACCAGCGCCAGGTCGTCAACGCCCCAGGTGCTGGGCAGACCCGACCCGGACGCTGCGGGGCCTTCGACGATCAGCAGTCCCGCCAGACCCATCACCACCTGGCGCCCGGTCGAGCCGTGAGCATGAGGATGGAACCAGCAGGTGGACGCCGGATTGTCGACGGTGAAGCTCGCCTGCCACTGGGCCCCGGGCGCGATGACCTGGTGCGGGCCGCCGTCCATTTCAGCCGGAGTGACCAGGCCGTGCCAATGAACAGTGGTCTCCTCGGCCAGATGGTTCTGGACCCGGATGCGTGTCTTCTCGCCCGCGCGCAACCTCAGCGCCGGTCCCAGCAGCGCTCCGTTATAGCCCAGCGTGTCGGTGTGGATGCCGGCTCGGAATTGCGTGCTCCCCCGCTGCACCGAGAGTGCGAAGTTGCGTACGCCGCCGGCATCGATCACTCCAGGGTCGAGGGCGATGATCGGCAGGCTTGGATCGGTGCTCGTTGCAGCGGCCGGATCGGGCTGTGGCGACGCCGTGGACGTCATTGCCCCGGCGCTGCCCATGCCGCCATCGCCGCCGCTGCCGCCCCCACAACCCGACAGATGCGTGAGTGAGATGCCTGCGGCCCCCAGCATCAGGACGCGCCTCGTGTGGTCGAAGACCGAATCCTTTGGTTTGTCGGAGTTCATTGTGTGTGGGACAACCGGCAGAGCCAGGGCTTTCGTGAGGTCTGCCCTGTCGATCGCAAGAGAGACATCCGATTTGACCATCGTGGTCGATCTGAGCCAGCGCGACGATTCTGATCCCACGGCGAATACGATGTGGTTGTCGGATCTCGCAGTCCTGCGGCTCGACGTGGCGCATGAGGGTGAACGACATGCTGAGACACAGACAGTTCAGTGCCACATCCCTGACTCCGGGCAATTCGTCGTTGCTCGCGCCATGCACCCCAGGGCTTCGGAGCCAGGGCACGAAGGTCCCGCGCCGAAGCTGCGTTGACGAGGCAGCCTGACGTGACAAGGCCTCCGACTCTGGCTGCGGTCCTCGCGATCGTTGGCATGGCCTTGCTGGTCGCGGCGCTCTTGATCCGCTCGCGCTTCGAGCGCGACCTGGCGCTGGCTGCCGTGCGCAGCGCGCAGGGAAGTACCGTCGCCGCCACACGCTGTGGCCCGATCGAGTACCAGGCCGCAGGCGTGGGCATCCCGCTGCTGATGATCCACGGCAGCGGCGGCGGCCATGACCAGGGCATGGCCTGGGCGCGCCCGCTGGTGCAACAGGGTGTGCGCGTGGTCGCGATGTCACGCTTCGGCTACCTGCGCACGCCGCGGCCCGCCGACGCATCGCCCGAGGCCCAGGCCGATGCGCATGTGTGCCTGCTCGATGCGCTGGGCATCGACAAGGCCGCGGTCGTGGGCGTTTCCGCCGGGGGACCTTCGGCGCTGCAGACGGCCCTTCGGCATCCGGACCGCGTGAGTGCCCTGGTGCTCGTGGTCCCGATCACCTACAAGCCGGGCACCGTGGCCGATTCCGCGCCGCCGGTGTCGGACGCGAAGGATGCGCTGCTGCTGCGCCTGCTCGGCTCGGACCTGCTGTTCTGGACCGGTCTGCATCTGGCGCGCGATCCGCTGATCCGCCATGTGCTGGCGACGCCGCCCGAGCTGGTGGCCGTGGCCACCGAGAAAGAGCGCGCGCGCGTGAGCGACATGGCCGAGCGCATCCTGCCGGTGTCCAGCCGTGCCGCCGGACTGCGCGACGACACGCGCCTGGGCAAGAGCCTCGGCCCCTACGCACTCTCGTCCATCCGCGCGCCCACGCTCGTGGTCAGCGCCCGCGACGACGGTTTCGGCACCTACGCCGGCGCCCAGTACACCGCCAGCGGCATCCCGGGCGCGAAGTTCATCGGCTTCGACGCCGGCGGCCACCTGCTCGTCGGGCATGACGAAGCGGTCCGCAACGAGATCGTGCGACTGCTGAAGGCAAGCCCATGACGGCGCCGGCCTCAGGCACCCTGCGGGCATCGCCGCAGAATGCATCTGTCCAGAGAGGGATGTCGGCATGGTGTGGCTGAAGTGGATCGTGTGGGCCATGGCGGTCGGGGGGGTCGTGTTCATCGCCCTGTCGGCGTACGGCGCCTCGCGCTGGAGCGCAGGCACCCGCGCCTTGAACGCGCGGCTCGACGCCGCAAGCGAAGCGGTCGCACCCGCGCGCTACGACGCGACGCGCGAACTCGACGGCCTGCCGGCACCGGTGCAGCGCTTCTTCCGTGCGGCGCTGAAGGATGGCCAGCCCATGGTCGCCGCCCTGAGCATCGAACACCGCGGCACATTCAATCTTGCCGCCGAGGGCAGCGATCAATGGAAGCCGTTCACATCGACGCAGCGCGTGGTGACGCGGCGGCCCGGCTTCGTCTGGAACGGCCGCGTCAGCGTGGTGCCCGGCGTGGCCGTGCAGGTGCACGACGCCTATGTCGCCGGCGAGGGCATCCTGCACCCGGCCGTGCTGGGCTTGTTCACGCTCGTCGATCTGCGCGGCACGGACCCCGAGCCCGGCAGTGTCGCGCAAGGCGAGTTCCTGCGCTTCTTCGCCGAGGCGGCGTGGTACCCGACGGCGCTGCTGCCGAGCCAGGGCGTGCACTGGACGGCGGTGGACGACAACGCCGCCACTGCGACGATGCGCGACGGCAGCGTGACGGCGACCTTGCTGTTCCGCTTCGATGCCCGGACCGGCCTCGTCGAGTCGGCGCGCGCCGAGGCGAGGGGCCGCACCGTCGGCAAGGCCGTCGTGATGACGCCGTGGGAAGGGCGATGGTCGAACTATGTCGAGCACGACGGCCTGCGCGTGCCGACGAGCGGCGAGGTGGCCTGGCTCACCCCACAGGGGCGACGCCCGTATTGGCGCGGCGAAGTGGCTGCCCTGCGCTACGAATTCGCACCCCAATGACAGTGGACGCAGCCGGTGCCCGAGGCCTGGGCGCCCGGCCACTCGACCACCGATGGGCTGGCTGCATTCAGGTGGCGTGCAGCCCCGGCCTCCGCGCCGGAGCCCGCGCACGCCAGAAGCTGTTGAAGAACGGCGACACCGCCTCTCGCGCGGCGGTCAGCTCGCCCGTCGGCTGCGATGGATAGACCGGCGGTTCAACCGCGCTGGTCCGCGGTCGACCATACTGCGCGTGGCCCAGAGGTCTGGGCACGGAACCCCATGACCAAGAGACGCAAGCACATCGTCATCGTCGGCGGCAACTTCGCCGGGCTGACGGCCGCCATCAAGTTGTCGCGGCGCCAAGCCGTGACGGTCATCGATCCGTCCAGGCACTTCGAGTGGGCGCCCGGCATCCACGAGATCCTGTCGAGCGTGAAGACGCCGCAGGGGCTGCGCCTGGACCGCGCCGCCATCGTGAAGCAGGCGGGGCACCGCTTCCTGCGCGACCGCGTGACCGTGCTGCAGCCGGCGCAGGGCCGGCTGGCCACGGCCGGTGGCCACGAACTGGAGTTCGATGCCTGCATCGTGGCGGTGGGCGCGCTGTGGAACACGCACCACGTCCCGGGCGTGGCCCGCCACGCGATGCCGTTCCGCAGCGTCGCCGACGGCCTGGCGATCGAGCACCGGCTGGACACACTCGTGCAGCAGGGCCAGCCGCTGCGCATCGTGATCGCCGGCGGCGGCCTCTCGGGCATCGAGGCGCTGGGCGAGATCCTGCGTCGCCACCGTGACGATGCCGGCCTGTCCGTCGAACTGGTCGAGGCCGGCGCCCGGCTGCTGCCAGGCCTGCCGGCGTCACTGGATGCCGACCTGCGCCGCCTGTGCGAACCGTATGCGGTGAAGTTCCGCACCGCGCACGACGATCGCCAGCGTGTCGGCCAAGGGCGTGCGCCTGGCCGACGGTACGCGGCTGCGCTCCGAGCTCACGCTGTGGACGGCCGGGCTGGCACCGCCGGCGCTGTTGCGCGAGTCGGGCCTGGCGCCGCCACCCCAGGTCTGGGCGGACGTGCACCCCACGCTGCAGAGTCGGCACTTCGACAACGTCTTCGTCGTCGGCGACGCGGCGCAGCTGCCGCAGGCCGTCGGCAAGCAGGCCTACAACGCCATCGACATGGGTGCGCTCGCCGCGGCCAATGTCACGCGCTTCCTCGGCCGGGCGCGCACTCAAGCCCTTCAAGCCGGCGCCCAAGCCGGTGCTGATCGCGTTCGGCGACCTGCAGACCTATCTGGTCGCGGGCCGCACCGTGGTGGCCAGCAAGGTGTTGGCGGGGGCGAAGGAAGGCGTCTATCAGGTGTTCATGGCGCAGATGGCGCCCGGCAACGTGCTGACCTCGTTGCCGGCCGCGGCCGGCCGGCTGTGGCAGAGCTGGCGCCAGCTGGCCCTGCCGCAGCTGATGTCTCTGGCCGACTTCAGGAAGCTGCCCGATCTCAGGGTCATCAGGCTGCTGTAGACGGCCCACGCACAGGGCCAGGCGACCCACAGGCCCCTTGGCTGCATGAGCACCGGGCCGGCGCAGCGCGCCGTCGATCGATGCCATTCCAATTTGGCATAAAAAGTGCCCACTTGTTGGTGGGCACTTTCGCGGAAAACCGCATGAATGTTGGCGGTGGGTGGAGTCAGCTGCGAACCCGTCTCTGAAATCAGCCCACATTCCCCGAAACAGGGAAAAGAACAGGGAACACCCGGCCCCGGTCGGCGCCCACTCTGTGATGAAGAAGGCGACATAGAGGTCTGGCTCGGTGGCTCCAGTTCGTGTATGGCACCAAGACGTCCTGGCGCTAGAAACTTCTGAAAATTCGCCAGGTGGTTTCACACTCCTTAGCCTGTGCCGTGTTGTGTGTGTTGGATGAGTCGGACCCCCGACCCCACCCGCCTGACGCGGCACATTGCTTTGTCGGGCGGCCTCAGTCCTTTTCCGCACATCAGTTTTCAACTGATCTCAGGAGAGCATCGATGCAAAGCCCCGTCATTCAGCCTGCGCAGCCCGCAACTCGGGCAATCAGCTGCACCCAGGAGCGGTCACCCGCCGACCTCAGACCCTGGCCCACCAACCCGCGCACCCACTCCGACAAGCAGCTCCCCACTGCCGCACCGGCATCTGCTCTTCATCGCACCAGATCAACCGACCCATTTCGGCCCGCGGTTCAGAACCGCGTCCTCACCGGCGAATAGAGGTGGATTTACACCGGCGTCAACACACACCCGGCGGCCCCGCACCGATGCGGTGACCTGACACGGCGATCGCGGCCCGGAATGGCCTGCGCCGCGATACCGATGTCGCCAAGGGACCCCGATACAGTTCGCGTACGCCCGCAGAAAGCGGCTTCTTCCCGGAAGACTTCGTTACGCCGGTTTCCCCAATGTTCCGGAGACGTGGATGAGAGCAATGATCAGGAAGAGTCAACGGCAACATCGCAGGCAAAGTTCTCCGCCCAAAGAAACCTTCTTGAGCAACGTCGTGGGTGAGTTCCTTGATCCCATCGACGCATTGCTCACCATCTTCTACAGCATTCTCTTTGCGCTGCTGTTCACGCTGTCCTATAGCGTCCTGATCTATCGCGGCGTCATATCGTCCTCATTTGCAGGGGGATACGGACAAGAATTGTTCGTGACCATCCTGGGCGCCGCCACAGCCTGGGGAATCATCGAAGGCGTCCTGTTCGCCATGTATGAGGTTCTGGCCCGCGGGGAACGTTATCGGCTACTCCAGTACGTTCAGACCAGCGAAAGTGATGAAGACGCGGATACCGCCATTTCCAACGAGCTGGATTTCATCCTCGAGCCGATAACCAACGACGAGCAGCGGCATGCTCTCCATCGCCAAATTCGCGCCCATCTGAGCCAAGCACAACCGCAGGCAATTGGCTTGAAACGTGAAGATGTGATTGGTGCGGTGGCGACCGTGTTGCTTTACGTCGTCGCCGTGCTGCCGTCTCTGCTGCCGCTGTTGATTCTGCCCAATGACACCATGATGGCAATTCACATCTCTAGCGTTGTTTCGTTCCTTGTCATCTTCGCTACCGGTTACGTGTGGGGCATTCACACCGATACGAATCCGTGGAAGATCGGTTTCCTGCTCTCGTCCGTTTGCCTGGCCATGGTTTTGGTGGCCAAGTTGCTGGGAGGCTAGCCTTCGTGTTGAGGCGGATGCTCAGACGGTCAGCGGCGGCGTGAGCGAAGGTCAAGTTTCAAAGTAGACCGGTCGCTCGCTGAGAAGACCGTGGCCAACTCCTATGGGTCCGGCTGCGATGGCCGACCAATCGGATTCATCGCCAGAAAGCCGGCGTTGAAGGCTCGATGCTCGTAAGCTGCCGCTCGCCGACGAGTCATTTCGACCCACTGCCGACATGCAACTCATGGATCTGGTTGCCTCAGAGCGGTCGTCGATGCATGCCTCGCCCAGGCAACATTCGTGCTCGGCGGGAATTGAATGCAAGCCTGACCAACCGCAGCATCGCTGCTGTTGCACTCAGCCCAGGGATCGTGGAAGGCCGCACGCTGCTCAGGGCTGCTTTTCCAGCTGCTTCGCGTCCTCCGGCGCGGCCACCGAACCGAACAGCACCGGCTTGGCCACGCCTACCGCTTCCTTGAAGAATAGCGGTGGAGCAGCCTCCTTGGCCTGCGCCTCCAGCCGGGCCTGCATGCGCGCCACCCGCTCGGGCTGCGCAACGGCCAGGTTGTTTTTCTCGCCCGGGTCGGCATTCAGGTCGTAGAGCTCCACGCGCGAGGGCAGCGTGGCCTGCCAGACGAGCTTGAAGTTGCCGTCGCGCAGTGCGGCGCGGAAGGGCTCGACGTCGATCACTATCTCGCTGCGCGCCGCCGGCTTACCCTCTGCGATTACCGCCCACTGGTCGAGGCCGTCCAGCGGCTTCGTGCCGCGCAGTGAAGCGCCGGCCAGCGCGGCAAAGGTGGGCATCAGGTCCACCGCATGCAGAGGTGCGTCCACCATCGTACCGGCCGGGATGCGCCCGGGCCAGTTGGCCAGAGCCACCACGCGTACGCCGCCTTCGTACAGCGAGCCCTTGCCGTCGCGCCAGGGCCCGTTGTCGGCCGGGATCTTGCTGCCCGACATGTCGACCTCGCCTGTGAAGCGCGCATCGCGCGGCCCGCCGTTGTCGCTCTGGAAGACGATCAGCGTGTTGTCGCGCAGGCCCTTGGCATCGAGCGCGGCCACCACGCGGCCGATCTGCTCGTCCATTGCACTGATCATCGCCGCATAGGCGCGGCGGTCGCGGTCGGCGACATGCGCGTAGCGGTCCAGCCAGCGCTGCGTCGCCTGGTACGGCGCATGCGGCGCGGTGAAGGCCAGGTACAGGAAGAACGGCTGCTTGCCGCCTTGCTGGCCCAGCCAGCGCACCGCCTCGTTGCCGATCAGTTCGGTGGCGTAGCCCTCCTCCTTCAGCGGCTTCTCCTGCCGGTACCAGTCGCGCACGCCGTGCGCGTCGTGGGTGAAGTAGTCGATCTCGCCCAGCAGCGGGCCGTACTGGTGCTGGAAGCCGCGCTGCAGCGGCCAGTACTGGCGCTCGGCATGGCCCAGGTGCCACTTGCCGACGATGGCGGTGCGGTAGCCGGCATCGGCCAGCACCAGCGGCAACAGACGCTCGTCGGTGGGCAGGCCGTAGCGGCCATTGCTTGGGATCACCAGCGTCTGCAACCCGTAGCGGTGCGGATAGCGGCCCGACATCAGCGCCGCGCGTGACGGCGTGCACATCGGCTGCGCATAGAAGGCCTCGAGCCGTGTGCCGCTGCTGGCCAGCTTGTCCAGATGGGGCGTGGCGATGTCCGAGCCATGGAAGCCCACGTCCTTCCAGCCCTGGTCGTCAGAGACGATCAGCACGATGTTCGGCCGGGGGCTGGTCTGTGCGGCTGCGGGCAAGTCCAGAGCCAACAGCGGCAGCAGCAAGCTGAGGCTGCGCAGGATCAGTGTCTTCATGGTTCAGTTCTCGCTTGCGTGCGGCTCCAGCGCCGGCCGATCAGCCAGCAGCCACAGTGCGTGGGCGGCCGGGTCGATCAGCACGGCGCGATTGCGGATCGGTGGGCGGCGTTTGCAGCGGGTGACGGTGGCGGGCATGGTGTGTCTCCGACATGGCGCCTGGGCGTCGGCGGGCTCATGCGATGAAGCGACCGGCGGAATCATATCGACAGTTAAGTCAACATGACAAGCGTGTCGATATGATGTTGCCAAGCGCCCTGGTGGAAACCCCAGCAAAGACAATCGCGGCCGAGGACTTGCCTGCCATGAAGAAGAAGCCCGAGGACCACCGCATCCGCGTCGCGGCCGACCGCCGCGAAAAGATGCGCGCGCGCCTGATCGAAAGCGCGATGCTGGTGTTCGCGCGGCACGGCGCCGAGGGCAACGTGATCGACGAGGTGATCACCACCGCCGAGGTCTCGCGCGGCACCTTCTATCACTACTTCCGCACCAACGGAGAGCTGCTGGCCGCCGTGGCGGCCGAGGTCGGCAACCAGTTGCTGCAGATCGTCGACCCCGTGGTCCGCGAGCTGCCCGATCCTGCAGCGCGCGTGGCCTGCGGCATCCGCCTGGCGCTGATGGTGGCGCGCGCGCACCCGCACCTGGCCGGCTTCATGGTGCGCGTGGGGCCGCCGGCGATGGGCGCGCAGAGCCTGGCCACCGTCTACCTGCCGCGCGACATCGAGGCCGGCATCGCCAGCGGCCGCTTCGCAGCGATGCCCCCGCGCCTGGCCTTCGACCTGATCACCGGCCCTGTGCTGGCGGCCTTCTACACGCTGCAAATTGAGGCGGTGCCCGAAGACTACCCGCAGCGGATGGCGCAAGCGGTGCTGATGGCCCTCGGCGTGACCAAGGCCGCCGCATTTAAGGCAGCGATGCTGCCCGTTCCGCCGCTGCAACTGCCGGCCGATTCGCTGCTGGTGCGCGCTCAGGCGCGTGCCGCACTCGGCGAAGCGCAAGCGGCGTAGCCGGCGACAGCAGTCTGCTGCGCCAACGGTCACCTGTTGGACCGTGGAAACCGAATACCCGCGTCAAAGGCACAACGACCTCGCCCAGGCCGGCGCTAGACCGGTGACGCGACATGAGTTTCCGGAAAGCTGCCAGTCAGGGCCGGCAGCTTTCGAGCCACCAACCAGTGCAGTGACGCCGACCTGACCTGCGCGTACGCGTCGGCGTGCAACTGCGCTTCGGGTCGGTGGCCAACCCGCTATGGCGTCAAAGACCGAGTGCCCGGAGACACTCGCCCCGCAGCGCGGCGCGTCGAGGCGAACGCGCTGGTGCCCAGCCACTGCCACAGGCTTTTCGCCTCGCGCGTCGCCCCATCGACACGGATCTCGCGCGACTCAAGCGCCTGTTGAGGCGTGCGGTCACCCGCCCACACTTCGGTCAACGCGCGCACGGAAGCATCCACCACGAGCGTCAGTTCGCGCCCCGGGTCGTCGCGACACAGGTCGGCCACGCCGTCCTCCACGACGAGCCACCATGCGCGCTCGCCAGGCCGTGCGTCGCGGAACTGGAAATGGATGACCACGGGCCTGGACGGGAACTCCTCGATGCACGCGAATCGGCGCATGTCCCACATCAGCAAGCCGGCATCGAGTTCATCGTCGCGCAGGCGACTGCCGATCCACTGCGCACCCCAATGGCCCAGCGCCATGACCAAGGGTCGAAGGTCCTCGCCGGCTGGTGTGAGGCTGTACTCCCACACCTTGCCGACGGCGTCGCGGCGCACGACACCGAATTCCTCGAGACGACGAAGACGCTGCGTCAGCAGGCTGGTGGACATTCGCGGTACGCCGCGATGCAGGTCGTTGAAGCGCTTGCTGCCGCACAGCAACTCGCGCACGACCAGCGGCGTCCACCGCTCGCACAACACCTCGGCGCCTCGGGCGACGGTGCAGAACTGACCGTAGGTGTTTTCCATCGCATGGCCTCTGGAGCATGAACACTTCAGATTCTGGACTGGTCTGGATACCCCGTCGCGCGCAAGCTGTCCCTGTCGGGCAATGCCTGCCCAGGAGAGACACCATGACGATGATCGCCATCATTCAGCGCCCGCCAGTCTTGCTCGATCGTGGCGCCACCATCACCAGGGCCGCTGCAATGGGTCGCCGAAACCGCAGCGGCCGGCGCGTCGCTGATCGTCTTTCCCGAGTCGTTCATTCCGGGATACCCGTCCTGGATATGGCGGCTGGCGGCAGGAAGGGATGGCGCCGTCATGGGCAAGCTGCACGCACGCTTGCTCGCCAACGCGGTTGACGTGGGTGCCGGCGACCTGGCCGAACTCTGCGAGGCGGCCCGCGTCCACCGCGTGACGATCGTGTGCGGCATCAATGAAGTGGATCGGGCGCGCGGCGGCGGGACGCTCTACAACAGCGTCGTCGTCATCGGCCCTGACGGCCAGGTGCTGAACCGGCACCGCAAATTGATGCCGACCAACCCTGAACGCATGGTTCATGGCCTGGGCGACGCGTCCGGGTTGCGGGTGGTCGACACGCCTGCCGGCCGTGTCGGCTGCCTGATCTGCTGGGAGAACTACATGCCGCTGGCGCGCTACGCGCTCTACGCACAGGGCGTGGAGATCTATGTCGCGCCCACCTACGACAGCGGAGACGCCTGGATCGCCACGATGCGCCACATCGCGCTCGAAGGTCGATGCTGGGTCGTCGGCAGTGGCACGGCGCTGCGTGCCGGTGATATTCCGCAGGACTTCCCGGCTCGCGCCGAGCTGTTCCCCGATGCCGAGGACTGGATCAATGACGGCGATTCGGTGGTGGTCGATCCGATGGGGAAGATCGTCGCGGGCCCGCTGCGCAGAGAGGCCGGCGTGTTGTACGCAGAGATCGATACTGCGCGCGTCGCGCCGTCACGCCGGACGCTCGACGTCACCGGGCACTACGCGCGCGCGGACATCTTCGAGTTGCAGGTGAACCGCGCGCCAGCGACGCCCGTGCGCTTTGTGGATGGGTAGGCGCCGTGCGCCCAGACTGACCGCAGAGGATCCGCCGACCCCTTGCGTCGCTCGAACATTGGCCAGGATGGCGGCCGTCGTGCGGCGGCAAGGCGACACACTACCAGCCATCGGCGCGAGGATCCGAACCTGACAAGGTCAGCTTACTGCGGCAACGACGAATTCACACTGCCGGCCATAACCGGCCCCTGGTGAACCGCTCAGAATTTCCCCTGCCGGCCCGCCTTGGATGACTGGTTTACGGCTGCCAACTTGAGCTCCGCTTTGGCTCGTCCCGGCCGAGGGTGTGTGAGAACTGCTTCGGCGCGTCTGCACGGGCCCGCACAGGCCCACGTCGCGCTGTGGAGCCTTGCAGGGGCTTCCTGCGCGCCGTTTGCGCATCCAGTGCGTCAATCGCGCGTTATGCCGTCCGGCGCCGATTTCAACGTTCTATGGCCTCGCTGCAGGCATAAGAAGGCGCTCACGCGCCCGCCAACTTCATCGCCTTCATCGTTTTGGCAATACCCAGGATCTGCAAGACCCGCTTGAGGTTGTATGCCAGCACGTGCAGGCTCATTTCGGTGCCGACGTGCTCGAGCGTTCGCGTGAGGAAGTGCGTCGAGCCCATCCAGTGTTTGAGTGTGCCGAAGACGTGCTCCACGGTGCGTCGTCGCAGCGTCATGGCGTCGGGCTGGCGGTCGAGCCGGCGCTGCATCGCTTCGATCACGGGCTCATGCTCCCAGCGCGAGATGCGCCTGTAGTCGGCCGTCGTGCATTGGGACTTCATCGTGCATCCGGTGCAGTCGCTGCTCCAATAGCGCCGGATCTGCTGTCCGTTTTCTTCCCGTGTGTAGCGGAAGATGGCACGCTGCCCTGCGGGGCACTGGTACTCGTCGTCCCGGGCGATGTAAATGAAGTCGCTCTTGTCGAACCTGCCCATGGCCTTGGCGTTGGATGTCATCGGCTTGGGCACGAAGGCCTTGATGCCCGCGTCGTGGCAGGCCTTGATCTCGGGGCCCATGAAGTAGCCGCGGTCGGCGTAGGCCTTCAGCTGCTTCTTGCCCATCGCCTGCCGTGCGGCCAGCGCCATCTTGCTCAGTTGCCCTCGGTCGTGACCGACGTTGGTGACCTCGTGCGCGACGATGAGGTGGTGCTTGGCGTCGACCGCGGTCTGCACGTTGTAGCCCACCAGGCCCGTGCCCTTGGCCTGCGACATCATCGAACGGGAGTCCGGGTCGGTCAGCGAGAGTTGCTCGTCGGGCTCCTCCTTCAGGCGCTCCTTCATCTGGTCCATGCGACGCATCTGCTCGCGCAGGGTCTTGATCTTGTCCGTCAGGTGCGCGTACCGCGGGCCGAACTCCAGTAGCGGCAGGGTGCGATCGGCTGTGTCCAGGGCCGACATGTAGCGCTGGATGCTCTCCTCGATCTGCTGCTTGCGCTTGTCGATCTTGGCCGGCGTGAAGTTGCGGTCGCGGCTGTTGACCGCCTTGAACTTGCTTCCGTCTATGGCCACCACGCCCTGGGCGAACAGCTTGAGGTCTCGGCACAGGACCACGAAGCGGCGGCAGACGTTGCGGATGCCAGTGCCGTTGTCGCGCCTGAAGTCGGCGATGGTCTTGAAGTCCGGTGCCAGGCGGCCCGTCAACCACATCAGTTCGACGTTGCGCTGGCATTCGTGCTCCAGGCGCCGGCTACTCTGCACCCGATTCAGGTAACCGTAGATGTAGACCTTCAAGAGCACCGCTGGGTCGTAGGCCGGACGACCCGTGCGCGCCGGCACCGCCCGATCGAATCCAAGCTCGCCGAGGTTCAACTCCGCCACGAATGCGTCGACGACGCGAACCGGGTTGTCCTCACCGATGAAGTCGTCCAGACACTCGGGCAACAGCGTCACCTGCTGTCGGTCCCGGCCTTCAATGAATCGCGACATATGAGCTCCACTGCTCGATATGTCCAGCAACTCTACGGATCCGTAGGGCGCGGTGTGAGGGGGTTTTCACACACCCTCGGCCAAGAACGGAAGTTGAACATGCATCCGCATAGCCGTCACTCAGACAGACGCAGCGACCGATAGAGGCCATTGCGACGCTTCCGTGAAACCCGTTCGCTGGCGCCATATCGAACCCCGCCTGCGGCTCTTCCGCGGATTGCGAACGCGAGATAGGGTCCAGCGGCCCGATCAATCCTTCCCGCTGCTCGGTCCTCGCCGCGCGCCAGTCCGTCGGGCTGGTTCCGCTCCAGCGCCGGAATGCCCGTGCGAAGGCGCGCCCATCCGCGTAATCGAGCATGGTCGGCGACCTGGGCCACGTCCATCGCCGAGTCCTCGAGCATCTGTCGGGCCATCTCGAAGCGGCACTGATCCACGAGTTCCTGAAAGTTGGTGCCGTCGGCAGTCAGACGCCGAAGCAACGTGCGTCTGTGCATGGAGAAGAGCGAGGCAACCTGGTCGGCCGCGGCGCGCCCGGTGACCAGCGCCGAGCGCAGCACGCTGCGCACCTGAGCCGGGAAGTCCGCGCCATGCTGGGCCTCCAGCCTGTCGATCTGCTTCTGCAGCAGTTCGCGCCACTCGCGGATCCGTGTCGGCCAGGCGGCGAGATAACCAGATCGCGGGGAACACGAGGGCGTTTCGCTCCGCGTCGAAGCGCGGCGTCACGCCGAAGAAGCGGCTGAACGGCCTCACGTCCGCGGGGCGGCGGTGCTGAAACCACACTTCCGCCGGCTTCCACTGCGCGCCGCACAGGCCACGCATGATGTTCAACATCACGGCGACCGCCCCATCGGTTTGCTGGTCGACGGCCTCTACGCGCGGCTGGTTGATTTCGTAGCACAGCAGCGCGGAGGCGCCTTGGATCTCCAGAGTCGTCGCCGCACCTTGCATGTGAAGGTGAAAGTGGCGAGTCAGGCTGCGCAGTGCCGTGGCCACGTCCGGCGAAAACTTCGCCAGCAGACCGACGAGGCCCAGGGAGTGCAGGTCTGCCGCTTGTCCGACGAGGAGTCCGAAGTGCCGGCAGCCCGTCCTGGAAACGCAATGGGCAAACAGGCGTCCCCGTGCCGCTAGAGACATCAGGTTGTCGGGTTCGTCGAACAGGTGGGGGTCGAGACCCGCCTCGGCCAGCAACGCGGCCGGGTCTGCCCCCAGGCTGCGGAGGACCGCCGGAATGGCCATCGCCGTGCCGACGCGTAGCGTACTTTCCTCGACCGTGCGAGTGGACCCTCGCCGCTTGGCGTGAGCGTTCTCAGGCTTGATTGATCTCACGCAAGCAGCATAGCCTGAGTTGTCTCGAATAGTCCATCCGATGTCCCGAATGGTCCCGCGCGACGTGCCTGAGCGGCGTAGAAACGAGCCATCATCGAGTCAGGGCGGAATCCCTGCCCGAGACGACCTCAACGAGCAAAGGAGAACGCAATGACCAAGGGCACGAAATTCAGCACCGTTCCGTTGAACTGGAAAGAGGTCTTCTTCACCAATTGCCCGATGGTGTCGGCCAACAACATCGACCAGGAGCTGGGGTGGTGCAAGACGGACTTCAAGAAGATCGGTGTCGACTACTCGTTCTTCCGCAGCCGCCGCGAGAACGACTTCTACCCGCACTACATCCACAACCTCGACAACCTGATCCGCTTCGGCGGCCTTTATCCGCCGGTCCAGGTGAACGCCGACATCCGTCGGACGCGGCTGCTGGGTGCGACGTGGGTCTACGAGGGCGGCTGCATGATGGTGCGGGCCGGGGATCCGATCTTCCGGATGAAGGACCTGAAGGGCAAGAAGGTCGGCCTGTCGAAGAGCCTGAACACGGTCAAGAACGACTGGTGGCGCATCACGGAGCATCAAGGCATCGAGTCCATGCTCCGCCTGAATGACATGACCATGGAGGACGTGCAGATCGTCGAGTTCCCCTATCCCGACGACTGGTACAGCGACCCCAAGATGTTGGCGCCGATGATCAATCCGACCGACCTCTGGGCCACGCGTGACCACAAGCAGGACTTGGCCTTCCGCCCGCTGGAGACGGCACTGCTCAACGGCAAGGTGGACGCCATCTACACCCTGAGCAAGCAATTCCAGCATCTGCAGGAGGCGACCGGCAAGATGAAGGCGATTGAAGACCTCACCAGGTATCCGGACTGGACCCTCCAGGTCGCCAACACGCCGGCGATCATCACCTGCACCGACGTCATGGCCGAGAAGCATCCGGAACTCGTCGTCACCTACATGAAGAGCATGATCAAGGCGGGGCGCTGGGCCAACGAGCACAAGCGGGCTGCAGCGGTGCTCCTCGATCGGCAGACGTTCTACCGCGACGCCGAGGACACCTACCAGGGCATCAAGGACGTGGACATGGTGCCCAACCTGTCGCCGCAGAACCTGGCCTGCATCGAGGTCGGGAAGAACTTCATGCTCAAGCACGGCTACATCAAGAACGACTTCGATGTGCGCAAGTGGGCCGCGCCCGAATTCCTCGAGCAGGCGGCGAAAGAGTTGATCGAGGAACAGTGGAAGAAGAAGACCGGGGAAAAGCTTCCCGCGGGTACTTCATTGCGGCTCGGGTAGATGAGACAAGCGTTCAGCGATCGGCATCTGCCGGAGCGAGGGGGCGGGCTGCATGGCAGTTGCCCCCTCCTGCTGACGAATCGCGACGACAAGCGAACGAGGTGGAGATGAAGACGGCCTACAAGCTGGACACGATGATCCAGGTCGACGAAAGCCTTTGCATCGCCTGCGGCAATTGCATTCGGGCCTGCCCTGGCGGGCTGATCACGAAGAAGGACTTCCCGGTTCCCATCGAGAACGGCTGGGAGCAGTGCATCGACTGCGGCCATTGCGTGGCCATCTGTCCGACCGGCGCCATGCACCAGCGCTCGATGAGCCCCGAGGACTGCGAGCCGATCGACATTCATCTCGTCCCCCGGTGGGACAGGGTCCGCCAGTTCCTGATTTCCAGGCGCTCGATTCGCGGCTACATCAACAAGCCGGTCGAGAAGGAAAAGATCCTGCAACTGCTGGATGTGGCCCGCTACGCACCCCACGGAGCGAACCGTCACCATGTCCTGCACTGGATGGTGATCAACGATGCCGCGAAGGTTCGGCGCGTCGCCGAGATGACGATCGACTGGATGAAGGTCATCAAGGACAAGAACCCGGCGCTGTGGGAGGAAGCCAACCTGGACGTGTTCGTCGGAGCGTGGGACGCCGGCAAGGACCCCATTTCGCGGGGAGCCCCATGCGTCCTCCAGGCCTATGCCCCGAAGGACGAGCGGACGGCGCCGCCGGCCGCCATGATCGCCATCGCCTACATGCAGTTGGCGGCCACCGGACTCGGCCTGGGTAGCACCTTTGCCGGCAGCATCAACACCGCCAGCCAGGGCTACCCGCCCTTGCTCGAACTGCTCGGTCCGCCGGACGGGCACGTTCCGTTCGGGACCTTCGTGATCGGATATCCCACCGAGACCTATCTGCGGATTCCGACGAGACGGCCTTTCGACGTGACCTGGCGTTGAGGGTCGAGGAACAGTTGCCAGCGGGAGAGAAAGTCATGGCCCAGACGACGCCGCAAGTCCCCGAAACGAATCGCACGACCCTGGGTCTGTACGTGACGGCCCGGGAGGCCTACCAGATGTGGATCGCCGACCCCGAGGGTGTGACCGTCCTCGATGTCCGCACCTTCGAAGAGTACATCTTCGGCGGGCATCCCGAGATGGCCAGGAATGTCCCGCTCGTCTTTCCGAAGTTCG
>CAVQWK010000009.1:0-64589 GCA_963717575.1 uncultured beta proteobacterium
GACCCGGTGCTGGTCTTCGACGATGGCCTGGGCGGCTTCCTGCCGCTGTCGCAGGCGGACCTTTCGTGCGATCCACTGAGCTTCACGGAGGCCGGCATCGCGCCGTCGCCGGCCAGCCTGATGGTCATGGCCGCCGGCGTGTGCGTCGTCAAGCAGACGCGGCGCGCGCTATACCGCCACTGGCAGCTGGCCGAGGGCGAAGCGCCGGCCGTGCGCGGCCTGCTGGCGCGCGCCGCGCGCCTGACCACCGAGATCACGCTCGGCCGCGGCGACGCCGGCCACCTGGCGGCACTCGACGAACTGGCGCTCGAACTCGCGCGCAGGGCCTGGCCGCCGCCTGGCCGCTGGGCAGTTCGCTGCGCCACTTCCGCGCGCAGTGGGAACAGCACGTGCGGCGCGAGTCCTGCCCCGAAGGGCTGTGCCTGGACCTGCCGAACCACACCGCGCCCTGCCACAGCACCTGCCCGGCCAACATCGACATCCCCAGCTTCATGGCCCACCTGGGCCACGGCGACTACCGCGCCACGATCGAGGTCATCCGGCGCGACAACCCGCTGCCGCTGACCTGCGGCCTGGTGTGCCCGGCGCCGTGCGAATCGGCCTGCGTGCGCGGCAGCAGCGACGGCGCCGTGTTCATCCGGCCGCTGAAGGCGCTGGCCGCCGAACATTGCCTGGCCAACGGCGGCTATCCGCGGCCCGAGATCGCGCCCGACACCGGCAAGCGCATCGGCATCGTCGGCTCCGGCCCGGCGGGGCTGACCGCCGCCTACTACCTGCGCACCCACGGCCACCAGGTCGAGATCTTCGAGGCGCAGGAACACGCCGGCGGCATGCTGCGCTACGGCATCCCGGCCTACCGGCTGCCGCCCGAGCTGCTGGAACAGGAGCTCGAGCAGATCAAGGTGCTGGGCATCCCCATCCACACCGGCGCCAAGATCGACCGGCTGGAAGACTTCCGCAAGAACTACGACGCCGTCTTCGTCGGCCCGGGCACGCAGACCGCGCGCTTGCTGCCCATCGAAGGCGCGCACCATCCCTTCGTGCTTGGCGGCATCGACTTCCTGCGCGCCGTGCGCAGCGGCGAGCCGGTGCGCGTGGGGCCGCGCGTGGTCGTCGTCGGCGGCGGCAACGTCGCCATCGACGTCGCGCTGACGGCACTGCGCCAGGGCGCGAAGAGCGTCGACCTGGTGTCGCTGGAAAAGCGCCGCGAGATGCCGGCCAGCCCGCACGAGATCGAAGCGGCCGCCGCCGAGGGCGTGCAGCTGCGCGGCGGCTGGGGCCCGCTGCGCATCGAGGAAGAAGGCGTGGCTGTCTTCCAGTTCTGCGAGCGCGTCAAGGACGAGACCGGCAAGTTCGACCCGAAGTTCGACACCGCGCGGCTGCTGAGCCTGGAGGTGGACCACGTGATCCTGGCCACCGGGCAGGGCACCGACCTCGGCGCTGCTGGAAGGCAGCGGTGTCGAGGCCGTGCGCGGCTTCATCAGCGCCGACCCGAAGACGCTGATGACCAACGTGCCCGGCATCTTTGCCGGCGGCGACGGCCAGCGCGGCCCGCGCACCGCGGTGGAGGCCATCCGTGCCGGCAAGATCGCCGCGGCCGGCATCGACGCCTGGCTGCATGGCGCGGCGATGGACGCCACCGTGGGCAAGGCCGTGCGCCGCGCCGAAGTGATCCCGATCGTGGTCGACGCGAAGCAGCGCACACACCAGCGCCGCGCCGCCATGCCCGAGAAGGACGTCGAGGAGGTGCTGGGCCTGGGTAACTACGTGCGCATCGAAGAAGGCCTGAGCGACGCCGCCGCGCAGGCCGAGGTGCGCCGCTGCCTGCGCTGCGACGTCTGCATCGGCTGCGGCATGTGCATGGCGGCCTGCAGCGAGATGGGCGTGGAGGCGCTGCGCATGGGCGACACCGGCGCCGGCCGCTTGGCCTACTTCGACTTCGAGCGCGCGGCCAAGCTGTGCATCGGCTGCGGCGCCTGCACGCAGGTGTGTCCCACCGGCGCGATCCGTCTGGAAGACGGGGACGGCCTGCGGCGCACCATCATCACCGGCACGGTGGTGTGCGAGCAGCCGCTGCTCGAATACGCCGACGCTGCCCTGCCGATGCAGACGCCGGCGCACCGCGACTACATCCGCCAGCGCCTGCCGCCGCACATGGCTGCGCATCTGGACCGGGAGATCAGCCCGTCGGCGGCGCGGCTGCGCGGCGATCGGCCGGGTGTCACTGACCCGAAACGGTAACCGCAGGCCCGGCGGGCTTCCTTCTCGATCGAACCGAAGAACCATGAGACCACTGCTGCACGAGATCCGCCACAACCCCTTGCTCTGGCTGCTGGTCTTCGTGCCGGTGGTCTTTGTCGCCGTGAAGCTCAGGCCCGAGTCGCACACGCTGCTGTTCGTGCTGTCGGTGCTGGCCATCGTGCCGCTGGCCACGCTGCTGAGCCACGCCACCGAATCGGTCGCCGCGAAGACCGGCGATGCGGCCGGCGGGCTGCTCAACGCCACGCTGGGCAACCTGACCGAACTGGTCATCGCGCTCGCCGCGCTGAAGGCCGGGCAGTACGCGCTGGTGAAGGCGTCGCTGGCCGGCGCCATCGTCACCAATACGCTGTTCATGCTGGGGGCGTCGTTCCTGCTCGGCGGGCTGAAGCACCATGTGCAGGAATACAACCGCGTCAGCGCGCGCATGCAGGGCGGCCTGTTGTTCCTGGCGACGATCGCGCTGCTGATCCCGTCGGCGATGAGCGTGGTCGACTCGGCCGAAGGGGCCCGGTTCACGCAGACGCTGAGCGTCGGGCTGGCGCTGCTGCTGATCGTGGCCTACGCGCTGGGCATGCTGTTCTCGCTGAAGACGCACCGCGAGCTGTTCGCCAGCGCCGGCCACGACGAAGAGGGCGAGGCGGGCGAAGCCCCCTGGCCGATGGGCCTGGCGCTGGGCACGCTGGCCGGCGTCACCGTGCTGGTGGCGCTGGTGAGCGAGATCTTCGTCGAGTCGGTGCAGGTGGCGGCCGAGGACTTCGGCATGACGCCGGTCTTCGTCGGCTTCATCGTCGTCGCGCTGGTCGGCGGCGCGGCCGAGATGGCCTCGGCCTTTTCTGCCGCGCGCAAGGACCGGCTCGACCTGAGCGTGGGCATCGCGCTGGGCAGCGCGTCGCAGATCGCGCTGTTCGTCGCGCCGGTGCTGGTGCTGCTGAGCTATGTCATCGGGCCGACGCCGATGGATCTGCAGTTCTGGCCGGGCGCGGTGGTGATGATGCTCATCGCCACGATCACGGCGATGTTCGTCACCGTCGGCGGGCGCTCGGCCTGGTTCGTCGGCGTGCTGGCGCTGATGGTCTACCTGGTCTTTGCCATGACGCTGTACCTGATGCCGCCCCAGGCGCAGTGACGCCCCGAGCCGACATGAGTTGCGAGACGATGAGCCCAAACTCACGGCCCACCGAGGAAGATCATGCAGCGTCCGGGGTCGGCCGTCGGATTCTTCTGGCAGTGCTGGCGAAGTGCGGCGGCGTCCTGCTGTCCCTGCGTCATCGGCGCAGGCGCACCACACCCCGCGCAGATCCCCGTCGCCAAGACCAGCGATCCCCAGCGGAAAGACTTGAAAATCACCATCGCGTTTGGCCTCCATGCCCATCTGGAATATGAATTCTGCCCTGGGCCCGATGCCCATGCTCGGGGCTCGTCTCGCTTACAGCAAGATGCCCAGCAGCTTCTTGAGCAGTTCTTCCAGCGGCATCATGGTGAGCGCCAGCGGCACGATCGGCGCAAGCGTTGCCACACCGAGCTGGATGATCATGTCCTTGGTGATTGGTACGGGCAGCATGGTCCGCACCACCTCGAAGCTATTCCCGAGGTCCGCCAGCGACTGGATGTCGGCGCTGCCGACGAACGCCTCGCCGGCGGGTGCGCCGCCGCGCAGCCACTTGGTGTCGAACTCACGCACATAGCGCTCGCTGAGCGTGCCGTATTCACGCAGGCCGTCTCGCTTGGCCTGCGCCAACTGCGGCGCAAACACCAGCAGCGGCGCAATCACGACCGCCAGGACCAGGAACAGCACGGCGGCGATCTCGACCTTGAAGTCGAGCAATCCCGCGCCGAGGTAGAGGATCCGGTTGCCTGGGAGCGATTTGCCGATCATCCATAGGGTTCAAGTCATTGTTGCTAGATGCCTTAGGCATCAGCGGTCACTGCTCGCTCAAGTACTTCTGCCACCCACTGGTTCAGGCTCTTGCCAGATGCCTGAGCGACAACCATGGCGCGGCCGTGTACTTCGGGGGAGACTCGTAGCAAGAGCTTGCCTGAGGCAGGCTTCTCTGGGCTTACACCCTTCTCTGAGCATTCGGCCAGGTAGTCGTCAACGGCATGTTCGAACTCCTTGCGAAGTTCCTTCACGGTCTGCCCATGAAAACTGATGATCGCCCGGATGCCGAGGATGCGACCTACGAAGATGTTGTCTCTCTCGTCGTAATCTATCCGAGCGGTGTAGCCTTGATGGTTCATGCTGTTCATGGACGAACTCCTACGCGATCAAGTAGGTCGCGTGCCTGTTCAACTTGATAACGCTTGGCTTCTTTGCCTGGGTGTGGTCTGTGGCAGCGCCACTCTTCTCCCATGAGTTGGACGCTTACGCGCGACCCTTCTCGCTCGAGGACGCTGCCGCCCAGCGCCTTCACCAGTGACTCGATATCTGCAAAGACGATCGACGCCATCGTGGGCTTGACGAAAATCGCCGCAAGGACCTTGCGCTGCCTAGAGTTCACGGGTCACATGATATCGAAGATCGATATCATATGCAAGCACGGTGGAGACGGGGATGCGTTCTGAGGCCACCAAGCTGGCGGGCGAGCGCGTCGTATGCGCCACCCAGCGCCATATTCAACCATCATCCTGGCCTCGGGTTGTCGCGTTCGCCTTCTTCGGCGGTCGGGTCTACAACAAGATACCCAGCAGCTTCTTCAACAGTTCTTCCAGCGGCATCATCGTGAGCGCCAGCGGCACGATCGGCGCAAGCGTTGCCACACTGAGCTGGATGATCATGTCCTTGGTCAGCGGCACGGGCAGCATGGTCCGCACCACGTCGAAGGTGTTGCCGAGGTCCGCCAGCGACTGGATGTCGGCGTTGCCCACGAACGCCTCGCCGGCAGGTGCGCCGCCACGCAGCCACTTGGTGTCGAACTCGCGCACATAGCGCTCGCTGAGCGTGCCGTACTCGCGCAGGCCGTCTCGCTTGGCCTGCGCCAACTGCGGCGCAAACACCAGCAGCGGCGCAATCACGACCGCCAGGACCAGGACCAGCACAGCGGCGATCTCGAACTTGAACTCGAGCAACCCCGCACCGAGGTAGAGGATCCGGTTGGCCAGCGGCCCCGCGAGCATCGCGCCGTGCGCCACCGCGAGCAGGGTGAAGGCGTGGACCGTTTTGGACAGGAACCCCAGGCCGCCGAGACGATCGGGGTGCGTCGGAACGAGGCTCAGCTCGATGCGCGACACCTGCCAGAGGAAGCGCGCCCAGATGAAAATGCGGAAGTACCAGCGCACGAGCAGGAACTGGAACAGCGGCAGGCTGAGATAGCCGAACCAGATCCCTGCGAGCGACAGCGTGGAGCCGTCGGCAGATGGCGTCGCGTACCAGGTGCTGGCATCGAGCGCCATGTACTGGCGCCAGACGATCAGGATGCCGACGACATACACGAGGGCGATCAGCAGAACCTCGGCGAGCACCGAATTGCGCAACCGGACTGCCGATGCAACGGCCGCATCGAACCGCGGCAGCGCGTGATCGGGAATCAGCCGGCGTTCCAGGAAGACCGCCACCACGGACCGCATGCGCTGGTGCACCACGAGCTCGGCGCCGATCAACAGCGGCAATACAACCAGGTAGCGGATGTGGACTTCGATGTCGTGCAGGAAGGGCACGGCCACACTGCTGCCCAGCGCCCGCCCTTCCAGAACCGAGAGCACCAGCAGTGGCAGCCAGGCCAGGAGCGCGATGACGACGATGCGTCGGCGTGCCAAGGTCAGGGCATCGTTCGACAAGTGCGCCCGGCGCAGGAGCTGGAACAGCGGCCCGCCGAGGACGAGCGAGAAGTCCGGCTCTTGCTGGTTCGACGCAGATCCCGGACCGGATGCTGACATGGGCGGTTTCATCGTGGTCTCACACTCCAGGGGAGCAGCTTGCCGTGGCCCCGTTGACCTCGTCACGCCATGATGTTGACGCCGCCGTCGACATACAGCGTCTCGCCGGACAGGCGCCGCGCATACGGCGTCGCCAGGTACGCACAGGTGAAGCCCACGTCCATGATGTCGACCAACTCGCCGATCGGCGCGCGCTGCGCGGCTTCGGTGAGCAGGAGGTCGAAGTCCTTGAGCCCGGAGGCGGCGCGCGTCTTGAGCGGGCCGGGCGAGATCGCGTGCACGCGGATGCCCTGGCCGCCCAGCTCGTAGGCCAGGTAGCGGCAGCAGGATTCGAGCGCCGCCTTGACGGGGCCCATGACGCTGTAGGTGGGCACGACCTTGCTGGCGCCGTGGTAGCTCATCGCCATCATCGTGCCGCCGTTCTTCATGAGCGGCGCCGCGAGTCGCGCCATGCGCACGAAGGAGTGGCACGAGACGTCCATCGCCTTGGCAAAGCCTGCGGCCGAGCAATTGATGAGGCCGCCCTGCAGATCCTCCTTCGGCGCGAAGGCGATCGAGTGCACGAGGATGTCGAGCTGGCCCCACTGCCGGGCGATCGCCTCGAACACCGCCTCCAGCTCGCCTTCGACGCTGACGTCGAGCGGCAGGAACAGCGGGGCTTCCAGCTCGCGCGCCAGCGGCTCGACGTAGGGTCGCGACTTCTCGTTCAGGTAGGTGATGGCCAGGTCGGCGCCGAGTTCGCGGAACGCCTTGGCGCAGCCATAGGCGATCGAACTGTCGTTGGCGATGCCGACGACCAGTGCCTTGCTGCCCTGGAGGACCGGGCGCGGGACTTCGATGGACATGCTCGTTCTCCGTGTCGACCGGCGCTCAGCCCAGCACGCGCCGGGTGTGGCGAGCGATCATCAATTCCTCGTTGGTGGGAACCACCCACGCCGTGGTCTTGCTGGCGGCCGTGGCAATGCGCGGTCCGCCGCTCCGGTTGGCCTGCTCGTCCAGTGCCACGCCGAGCCAGGCCGCGTCACGGCAGACGCGGGCACGGATCTCCGCGCTGTTCTCGCCGATGCCGCCGGTGAAGACGAGGGCGTCCAGGCCACCCAGTGCAGCGGCGAGCGAACCCAGCTCGCGCCCGATGCGGTAGACGTAGAGATCCACCGCCAGCTTGGCGCGCGGCTCGTCGCTCGCCAGCAGCGTGCGCATGTCGCTCGACACGCCGGACACGCCGAGCAGGCCGGACTGGTTGTAGATCAGCTTCTCGATGGCGCGTGCGTCCATGCCGCGCTGGTCCATCAGGTACAGGATGACGCCCGGATCGATGGCGCCGCAGCGCGTGCCCATCGGCAAGCCATCGACCGCCGTGAAGCCCATCGTGCTGGCGACGCTGCGGCCGGCGGACAGGGCGCACATGCTGGCGCCATTGCCCAGGTGGCAGACCACCGTTCGCCCGTTCGCGGCCGCCGCGTCGAACTGCGGCAGCACCGAGGCGATGTACTCGTACGACAGGCCGTGGAAGCCGTAGCGGCGCACACCGGCGTCGTGCAGTTCCTTGGGCAGCGCGAACATCTGCGCCAGTTCCGGCTGCGCACGATGGAACGACGTGTCGAAGCAGGCCACCTGCGGCAGCTCCGGCCGGCGCTCGAGCAGCAGCCGGATCGGCGTCAGGTTGTGGGGCTGGTGCAGCGGGGCGAGCGGAACGAACTGCGCCAGGTCTTCCAGCACGGTGCGATCGACGCGCACCGGCTGCGCGTACGCCAGCCCGCCGTGCACGACGCGGTGCCCGATGCCGGCCAGGCCCTGGCCCTGCAGCCTGTCGCGCACGAAGGCCACGATGTGCTCCAGGGCCCCGTCGTGACCGAGCTGCGTGCCCTCGTCCCAGGTGTGGGTGGAGAGGGTCTCGCCCGCCGGGTCCTTGGCGACGAATCGCGGCGCGGTGTGGATGCCCTCGGCCTGACCCCGCACGACCAGTGCGAGATCGGCGCCGGTCTGCGCGAACAGCGAGAACTTGATGCTCGACGAGCCCGCGTTGAGGACGGCAATGGCGTCGGCCATCACGCCACCGCCTTGCGCAGGCTCTCGCGCCGCGCCTTGGCGACCAGCGCCGCCACCGCGCACGACGCCAGGCGCGTCTGCACCGAGTCGGCGCGGCTGGTCAGGATGACCGGCACGCGCGCTCCCAGCACGATGCCGGCCGCATCGGCATCGGCCATGAAGCTCAGGCTCTTGGCCAGCATGTTGCCGGCCTCCAGGTCGGGCACGACCAGGATGTCGGCGCGGCCGGCCACGGGCGACTCGATCTTCTTGATCCTGGCGGCGCCGAGGTCGATGGCGTTGTCCAGCGCGAGCGGCCCGTCCAGCAGGCCGCCCGTGATCTGGCCCCGGTCGGCCATCTTGCACAGGGCGGCGGCCTCGATCGTCGACTGCACCTTCGGATTGACCGTCTCCATCGCGGAGAGGATCGCCACCTTGGGCTGCTCCAGGCCCAGCGCCTGCGCGAGGTCGATCGCGTTCTGGACGATGTGGACCTTGTCCTCGAGCGTCGGGAAGATATTCACGGCGGCGTCGGTGATGATGACCACGCGGTCGATCGCCGGCACGTCCATGATGAAGCAGTGGCTGATGCGGCGGCTCGTGCGCAGGCCCGTCTCGCGCTTCACCACCGCGGCCATCAATTCGTCGGTGTGCAGGCTGCCCTTCATCAGCATCTCGGCCTTGCCCTCGCGCGCCAGGCGCACGGCGGTCTCGGCCGAGCCTTCGCTGTGCGGCGCATCGACCAGTTCACAGCCCGAGAGGTCGAGCTCCATGTGCGCGGCGAGGGTCTTGATGCGCGCCTTGGGCCCGACCAGGATCGGCTTGAGCAGGCCCATCTGCCCTGCCTCCACGGCGCCGCGCAGCGAACTCTCGTCGCAGGGATGCGCCACCGCGCAGGGCGCCGGGGTCATCGCCTTGGCGCGTTCGATCAGGCGCTCGTACTTTTCGTGCTTTCGATCCGACATGTCTATGCTCCGTTCAGTTGTATTCGCCGGTGTGACGGGCGTCGTGCCTGCCCCTGCATGCGGCAGCGAGCCGGCCACGCGCCAGGCGGCTTGTTGCCAGTGTCGGACTCACGGCCTGGAGCCCATTGCTCCAAATCAACATTGCTGGAAGTTGGCGGCATGGCGCCCCGGGTGAGACACCGACAGCAGGCACCGGCCCCCGGCTTGCCGGAGGTGCCCCGGCGTCCGCGATCAGGATCCGGCCGCGTGGGCCTCGCCGGCCGCCTGCATCGCCTGGTAGCGTTCGATCGCCGCGCGGGCGTTGAACAGCATGCGCTCGCGGCCGAGCCGCTCGTCCAGCCCGGTACGCCGCACGACCTCGAGCACGCCGGGGTTCAGCCCCGCCAGCCAGACGACGATGCCGCGTTCCGTCATGCGCTTCTCGCCCTCCATCAGCGCCTGCAACGCCGAGTACTCGATGTCGGGCACCCGGCTCAGGTCCAGCGCCAGCACGCGCGGCTGGTACTGCGCGACCAGCGCCTTGATCCGCTCGCCCACGTTCTGTGCGTTGACGAAGAACAGGCGCCCCTCGGGCCGCACGATCAGCAGGCCCTCGAAGGTCTCGTCGTCGGGGTGTTCGGGCGACAGCGGTCGCAGAACGTCCGCCCCGCGCTTGCGGCCGATGACCGACACGCGCGGGTTCGCGGCCTGGCTCGCCAGCCCGATCATCGACACGATGATGGCCACCACGATGCCGTTGAGCGTGCCGAACACCAGCACACCGACACAGGCGATCAGCGCCCACCGGAACTCCATCGTGCGCACGCTGCGGATGGCGCGGAATTCCGCCGGCTGGATCAGCCCGACCGAGTAGACGATGACGACCGCCGCCAGCGTGGCATTCGGCAGCAGGCCCAGCATCGGCGCCAGCAGCAGCATGGTGGCCAGCGCGGCGCCCGCGGTCACCAGCGATGCCTTCTGCGACCGCCCGCCCGCGGCATGCACGACCGCCGACTGCGAGGTGCCGCCGCCGGCCGGCATCGCGCCGAGCAGCGCGCCGCCCAGGTTGGCCGCCCCGGTGGCGATCAACTCGCGGTTCGCATTCACCGGCGGGTCGGCCGGGCGCGCAAAGGCGCGACCGGCCGCAATCGTCTCGGTGAAACTCATCAGCGCGATCCCCAGCGCGCCCGGCAGCAGTTGTTCGATCAGCGCAAGGTCCGGCATCGTGATCGCCGGCAGACCCTGCGGAATCAGGCCGACCGTGGAGACGCCCAGCGCCTTCAGGCCAAAGAACCATGACGCGGCGATGCCGCCGCCCACCGCGACCAGCGGCGCCGGAGAATGCGGCCACAGGCGCTCCATGCCGATCAGCACGACAAACGTGGCCACGGCCATCGCGAGCGTCAGCAGCGAGGTTTCCGGAATGTGCTGCACGACACTCAGCAGGTCGGCGAAGAAGCCCTGCTTGGTGATGTGGATGCCCAGGAGCTTGGGCACCTGGTCGAGCACGATGACGAGGCCGATCCCCGCCTTGAAGCCGGTCAGCACCGGCGTGGAAATGAAATTGGCGACGAACCCCAGGCGCAGCACGGCGGCCAGCAACAACATCACGCCGACCAGCGCGGCCAGCGTGGCCGTGGCCGCCACGAGCTTGGCCGGGTCGCCGTCGGGCACGGCCAGGCCCAGCTGCGTTCCGGCCAGGATCGCCAGCGTGGTGGTGGAACTGACGCTGAGCACCCGGGACGAGCCGAGCAGCGCGTAGATCACCATCGGGATGAAGGCGGTGTAAAGACCGACGGCAACAGGCAGGCCGGCCACGGTGGCGTAGGCCATGGCCTTGGGCAGAACGACCGCCGCGGCGGTCAGCCCGGCGACGACATCGAAGCGCAGCGTGCCGGTGCCGGACGGACCTGCCGGCGCTTCGACTGGAGCTGGGGTCATGCCGTAGCTCTCGCTGGCGGGGTAAAGGGCAACCGGGCAGCCATCGCTGGCTGCAGCGCGATCAGAAGCGTTCCTGAATGACCTTGAACGGGTAGTCGGCGGCCTTGTAGCGGCCGACCTTGCGCTTGGGCAACGCGACCTTCTTGGCCGGAACGGCCTTGTAGGGGATCTGCTCCAGGAGATGGCTGATGACGTTCAGGCGCACGCGCTGCTTGTCCTCCGAACGTGCCACGTGCCACGGTGCCCAGGATGAATCGGTAGCGGCGAACATCTCGTCGCGCGCCTTGGTGTAGTCGTCCCAGCGATCGTAGGACTTCAGGTCCATCGGCGTCAGCTTCCACGTCTTGCGGCCGTCGCCGATGCGCGCCTTGAGTCGCCGCGTCTGCTCTTCGGGGCTCACCTCGAGCCAGTACTTGAGCAGGATGACGCCGGACTTGACCATCAACTTCTCGAACAGCGGCACCACTTCCAGGAACTGCCGTGCCTGCTCTTCGGTGCAGAAGCCCATCACGCGCTCGACACCGGCGCGGTTGTACCAACTGCGGTCGAAAATCACGATCTCGCCCGCGGCGGGCAGGTGCGGCAGATAGCGCTGCGCGTACATCTGCGACTTCTCGCGCTCGGTCGGCGCCGGCAGCGCGATGACCCGGAATACCCGCGGACTCACGCGCTCGGTGATGGCCTTGATGGTGCCGCCCTTGCCCGCACCGTCGCGGCCCTCGAAGATGACGCAGACCTTGAGGCCCTTGTGCACGACCCACTGCTGAAGCTTCACCAGTTCGACGTGCAGCTTCTTCATCTCCCGTGCATAGGCCTTGCCGGACATCTTCTCGCCGGGGACAGCCGCGTCCACCGGTTCCGTCACGACCTCCTCGGGCTCACTGTTGCGCTTCTTTGCCATGCTTCTCTCCATCGGGTTGGGTCGGTACGGCCTGACACAGCCAACGGTCGCTGCATGACTATGATACGAGCGAAACGATGCAAGGAACGACATGACGGACGCCGGCAACGCAAGCCCCTACAGCCGGCAAGCCGTGCTGCGCAACGGGACACCCGTGCAGATCCGGGTCGCATTGCCGGAAGACCGCGACAAGGTCGTCGCCGCCTTCAACCAGCTCGAGGCCGACTCCGTCTACACGCGCTTCTTCTCGATGCGCAAGGAACTCAGTGCCGCCGAACTGGACCGCTTCAGTGCGACCGACTTCGTCCACTTCGTCGGCCTGGTCGCGGTCGTGGGGAGCGGGGCCGACGAGACCGTGATCGGTGGCGCCACCTACGTCGTCCTGCCATCGACCGTCGGCCACCGCGCGGCCGAGGTGGCGTTCACGATCGAGGAGGACTACCAGGGTCAGGGTCTGGCGGGCAGGCTGTTTGCCATGCTGGCCGACATCGCCCGACAGCATGGCATCGACCGCTTCGAGGCCGATGTGCTGGCCGGCAATGCGCCGATGCTGAAGGTCTTCGAACGCAGCGGCCTGCCTCTGACCAGGAACCGGGACGGCGGCGTGACCCATGTCGTGATGGACCTCCGCCCTGACCGCGGCAGCCGATAGGCGACGGAACCATGCAAGAGCCCAGCGAACACGATCCCGCCGTTGCGGCGCTGATCAAGGACCTCGAGACTCAGGGCAAAGGTCGCCTGCTCGACCCGATCGACCGCAATTCCGAAGTCCTGTTCGGCCTGTTCATGGTGCTCACCTTCACCGGCACTTTGAGCGTGGCGACGGCGGGCCGTGAAGACGTGAAGCTGATGCTGGTGGCGGCGATCGGCTGCAACATCGCCTGGGGCTTCGTCGATGGCGTGATGTACGTGTTGCGCAACCTCGTCGTGCGTGCCCGCGAGGCCACGCTCGACAGGGCCGTGCGTGCCGCACGGCGGCCCGAAGAGGCACACCACCTGATTGCCACGCAGATCGGTCCGATGGCCGCCGCACTGGGCGCGCCCGGCCTGGAGCGCGTGCGGCTCTGGATCATCGACCAACCACCACCGCCGGCGGGCCGTGTGCCCTTGACGGCACATGATCTGCGCAGCGCGCTGGGCGTGTTCCTGCTCGTCTTCCTGTCGACGTTCCCGGTCGTGCTGCCGTTCGTCTTCATTGCCGACCTGCAACTGGCGAAGCGCCTCTCGGCGGCCACTGCGATCGCGATGCTGTTCCTGTGCGGCTACGGCTGGGGCCGTTACGGTGGCCTGTCGCCGTGGCGTGCAGGCCTGGTGATGGTGCTGCTGGGCGTGGTCGTCGAGGCCATCGTCATCGCCTTGGGCGGCTGACGCGAACCCGAGCGGCCCGGCGTTGGGCCGATCGGGTGCCGTCCATCCGCGCGGTCGCCTCTTCGGGCCCGCGCTTCAGGATCGGCTGCCCCATCCTGCTTGACTGTCGTTCCGTTGATTTCCCTCAATGAGGACGGGCGGCAGGGCCGGAAAATTGCATTTCGCTGCAGTGCAACAACCTTGAGAGAGTCAACATGGTCAAGACAATCGGCAACAAGACGGGCGGTCTGCCCACGGACCGTGCGTCGAAGGCACCGTCTCCGATGGCGGCCATGGCGGGCATGAACGCCCCACTGCAGGCCTGGGGCCCGCTCGGCGAGTACATGACCGACGCCATGCAGCGCACGGTCCTGTTCTGGGACGTGATGCGCCAACGCAGCGACCAGTACTATGCCCAGAAGGAGAAGGCGGTACCCCATGTGCTGCGCTTCGATACCGAACTGGTGCTCGACGCCCGCACGTTCGACAAGCCGGCCAATTACCTGCTGGTGCACATCAAGCCGCTGGAAGGCGTGGCCGTCGATCCCCTGAAGCGGCCCTTCGTGGTGGTCGATCCGCGAGCCGGGCACGGGCCGGGCATCGGCGGCTTCAAGGCCGACAGCGAGATCGGCGTCGCGATGCGTGCCGGTCACCCCTGCTACTTCGTCGGCTTCACGCCCGAGCCGATGCCGGGCCAGACGATCGAGGACATCATGAACGCCGAGGCGGTGTTCCTGGAACGGGTGATCGCCCTGCACCCCGAGGCGGAAGGCAAGCCCTGCGTCATCGGCAACTGCCAGGCGGGATGGGCGGTGCTGCTGGTGGCCGCGATCCGTCCTGAGCTGTTCGGCCCGATCATCGTCCCCGGCTCACCGCTGTCGTACTGGGCCGGGGTGGAAGGCGAGAACCCGATGCGTTACACCGGCGGCCTGGCCGGCGGCAGCTGGATGACGGCGCTCGCCAGCGACCTGGAAAACGGCAAGTTCGACGGCGGCCACCTGGTCGAGAATTTCGAGAACCTGAACCCCGCCAACACCCTGTGGGCCAAGAACTACGACCTGTGGTCGAAGGTGGATACCGAGGGGCCGCGGTTCATCGAGTTCGAGAAGTGGTGGGGCGGCCACGTCGACCTCAACGGAGAGGAGATCCAGTGGATCGTCGACCAGTTGTTCGTCGGCAACCGGCTCTCCAGCGGCGAGATCGTCACCCGCGACGGCGTCCGGGTCGACCTGCGCAACATCCGCTCGCCGATCGTCTGCTTCTGCTCCAAGGGCGACAACATCACCCCACCGCAGCAGGCGCTGGGGTGGATCGTCGACCTCTATGGCAGCAACGACGACATCCGGGCCTGCGGCCAGACCATCGTCTACGCCGTGCACGAGAGCGTCGGCCATCTCGGCATCTTCGTCTCGGGCGGCATTGCCAAGAAGGAACACCAGGAATTCGCCTCCAACATCGACCTGATCGACGTCCTGCCCCCCGGCCTGTACGAGGCCGTGATGACCCCGAAGACGTCCGAGGCAGCGAATGCGGACGAGATCGGCGGCGACTGGATCGTTCGCTTCGAGCCGCGCACGCTGGACGATGTGCGCGCCATCGTCAAGCCCGACCCCGAGAGCGACCGCCGCTTTGCCACCGTGCGGCGGGTTTCCGAGATCAACCTCGGCCTGTACCGCACCTTGCTCCAGCCCTTCGTTCGGGCATCCGTCAACGAGCAGACGGCCGAGTGGATGAAGAAGCTCAGCTTCGCCGAACTGCCGTTCGAGATCTTCTCGAACCGCAACCCGCTGATGCAGCAAGTGGCCCAACTCGCCGCGCAGGTGCGCGAGCAACGGCAACCGGTGGCGCCCGACAACCCCTTCCTGCAGTGGCAGGCGATGGTCTCCGACGGCATCGTCGCCGCGCTCGACCGCTATCGCGACCTGCGCGACAGCAACCTGGAGAAGATGTTCCTGGCGATCTACGGCTCGCCGGTCTTGCAGGCCCTGGTGGGACTGGGTGCCCCGGACGAGCCCGTGCGCCAGCGGCCCGGGCTGGAGCCGGAGCGCGTCGCATTGATCCAGCGGCGCATCGCCGAGCTCAAGGCGGGTATCGCCGAAGGTGGCGCTCGCGAGGCCGCGATCCGCGCCCTGGTCCATGTCGGCATGGCGGGGCCGGGCGTCGACGAACGCGCGTTCAACGTACTGCGCCACATCCGCGCCCAGTACCACGGCGTGACGCTGCAGGCTTTCAAGCAGATGCTGCGTGAGCAGTATTTCAGCCTGATCCTCGACCGCGAGGCGGCCCTCGCCGCCATCCCGAAGATGCTGCAGGCCGAACCCGGCCTCAACGCGCGCATGCTGGAGATCGTGCACCGCACCGTCCACGCCGCCGGCGAGGTGACCGGAGAGCGGGCGAAGCGGCTGGCGCAGGTGGAAGAGCTCTTCCGCGCCAGCCTGCCGGCCGCCAAGACCAAGCGTGTTGCCCGCAAGACCCGCTGATGGGCCGCGAACGCTCAGGTCGGTGAGGGACTCCCCGCCTTCTTGGCGCAGGCCTTGCGGCACTTCTCGTACTCGGCGCGGCAGGCACTCTCGCTCATCTTGCGACCCGTGGCGCAGGACTTGTACTTCTTCTCGCAGTCGCTCTGGCATTCGGTCATCGAAGACAGAGCGGCGCCCGACGCGACGACGAGCGCCAGGGCCAGCATGATTCGTGAAAGCACTCCGGCCTCCCGTGTTCAAAGACCCATCATCGCACCGAAAGGGCGGCTGCAGCACGAGCGGCCGCGCTGTGCAGGCCAGGCTTTCGGTGCCCCCGCCGCGGCGGCAGGCCCACACCGGCTCGATATGATCGGTGCCGGACCCAGACACAGCCACAGTGCGGAGAGCCAGCCATGACCGATGAAGACCCCGGCTATCGCAGCAAGCGATGGACCACCCACCTCGAGGAGATCGACCTCGAGATCGCCAAGCTCGCCGTCATCTGCAAGATCCCGCTGCTCGATCCCGGCGTCATCGAGCGCGTACTGCACAAGGACACCCTGGTGTGCGGCACGCAGAACCCGCGCGCCTTCGAGAAGCTGCGGTCCCTGCTGATGATGCATTACTCGGCGCGCGACAAGGCCCTGGTCGCGCTCGGCGAAGAGGAAACCCTGCGCATCGTCGGCGACATCGTCGACCGGCTGCGCGAGCGGATCGGCGACAAGCTGGGCCGCCCGGCCGCCGGATGAGTTACTGACCGGTGCGAGTCGCCGCGGCCGCCGGCCTGTCGCTGCTCGGCCTGCTGATCCTCGCAGCCGGCGGATGGGGGGTGCTCGCCCTGGCCGTGTCAGGCCCGCACGGCGATGCGCTGCGCGGGGGCCTGGCGGCGGGGTTCGGCGCGGCGTCGCTGGCGGCACTCGTCGCACTCGCCGTCGGCCGTTGGCGATGGCGCGGCCTGGCGCTGTATCTTGCGTTGTTCACCGCCGTGCTGGCCTGGTATTTCAGCATCGAGCCGTCGAACGAGCGTGAGTGGCTGACCGAGAACGCGGTGCTGCCGCATGCCACGATCGACGGCAATGTGGTCACGGTGCACAACATCCGCAACTTCAGCTACCGCACCGAGACCGACTTCACGCCCGCCTACTACGACAAGCGCTTCGACCTGAGCCAGTTCGAAGGCGTGGACCTGGTGGCCTCTTACTGGATGGGGCCGCACATCGCGCACGTGTTCCTGAGCTTTGCCTTTGCCGGCGGCGACCATCTCGCCATCTCGATCGAGGCGCGCAAGGAGAAGGGCGAGGGTTACTCGACGATCAAGGGCTTCTTCCGCCAGTACGAGCTGTATTACGTGGTGGCCGACGAACGCGATGTCATCGGCCTGCGCACGAACCACCGCAACGATCCGCCCGAGCAGGTCTACGTGTACCGGTTGAAGGGCAACCTCGACGGCGGCCGCCGCCTGTTCATGGAGTACATGGACCAGATCAACGCCCTGGCGATGCGGCCCGCCTTCTACAACAGCCTGACGACCAACTGCACGACCAACATCTGGTTGAACAGCCGCGTCAATCCCGAACACGTGCCGTTCAGCTGGAAGATCCTCGCCAGCGGGCATGTGCCGGAATTCCTGCACGGACAGGGGCGGCTGGCCGCCGCGGGCCCGGACTTTGCCGACATCCAGCGGCGCGCCCTCGTCAATGCGCGGGCCCAGGCGGCCGGCACGGCGGCGGATTTCTCGCGCCGCATCCGCGAGGCGACGCCGCCAGCCTCTGCGCCTTCAGGCGGCTTGCAGTGAAAGAGCGGCGGCCAGCTGCAACCGGCATCGGGCCGGTGTAGCCTGGCCGCGGCCGGTCGGCACGACGGCCAACCGGCGCCCTGCGATCACTTCTTGGCCGCTGGCGCCGTTTCGACCGAGAGGGCGAGCGCTTCGGTGTACACGGCCTGGATCTGGTCGCCGACCTTCACCATCTTGAACTGCGCGGGATCGGGCACCTTGAGCTCGACGGTTTGCTTCGGCCCCTTCAGCGTGAGCGTCTGCGTCTTGGCATCGACGGCGATGACGTCGGCGGTGACCTCGACCTGCCGGCCCACGACGCCGGCCGGCTTCTCGCCTGCCTTGGAGCGTGCCGCGTCCTGCGTTTCCGCCTTGCCGACCAGTTCCTTGCCGTCCTTCTTCAGCGTCAGCGTCAGCGCCTCGACGTAGCGGGCCACCACCATGTCGCCGACCTTGATCTGGTCGAAGTTGCGGACCTCGGGGCCGGCCGTCACCGTCTGCACGTTGCCCTTCGGGCCCTTGAGCGTCAGCTGGCGCTGCGCCTTGTCGATGGCCTCCACGCGGGCCGACACGGCTCACCGCGCTGGCGATGGTCCCGGTGCCCGGCGCCGAGGCCGCGATGACCGCGGCCTTGGCGTCGGGTTTCTGTTGGGCCAGTGCAGGCAGACAGGCAACGCCGACCAGCGCCGCGCCGAGGATCAGGATTGGTTTCTTCATGGGGTTCTCAGTGGGAAAGGAAAATTGGAGACAGCCTGTCATTCTAAAATCATTTGCGTCATACCGATACGACGGTCAGCAACGCAACGAAAGGGATCGCGGACATGAACACTCTTCGACGTATCGGTTTTGCTGCCACGCTGGCCCTGACGCTCATATCGTCGGTGGCGCTGGCAGCCACGGCCACCCTGGCCGGGCTCGAGGAGGCGATGAGCCACGACGGGCTGCAGAAGATCACCGTCAAGGGGACCGATCTCGCCTATGCGCGGCCCGGTGCCACGCTGGCCGGCTACAACCGCGTGCAACTGGATCCGATCCAGGTCTCCTTCCGCAAGGACTGGGACCCCACGAGAACCGGCAGCCGGATCAAGCTCTCCGCCGAAGAGCGCGAGAAGATCCGCAGCGGCGTGGCGACCGTCGTGCAGGAGGAATTCGTGAAGGAGCTGCAGTCCAAGAGCAGCTACAAGGTGGTGAACGAGGCCGGTCCGGACGTCCTGCGCGTCAAGGTCCACGTCGTCAACCTCTACGTCAATGCGCCGGACACGCCATCGGCCGGCCGCTCGAGGACCTACACCGTGTCGGCCGGCGAGATGACGCTGTTCGCGGAACTGTTCGACTCCGAGACGGGCGAGATACTGGCGCGGGTCATCGACCGGCGTGAAGCCCGCGGCAGCAACATGATGACGCTGTCCGACGGCGTGATGAACCGGGCGGAAGCCCAGGACATCGCCTCCGCCTGGGCGCGCATCCTGCGCACCGGCCTCGACAACGCCCACGGCATCGGCAAGAAGTAGCTCGCCGCTCACCCGAGGACCGCGCCGTCGACGCCCGACGGCGGTGGGCGCTGGAAATACCGATCGACGCCCGCACCCGCATGAGCGAGCATGAGGCATGCGAGACAAGCGCACCGTGTGGCTGCTGGACCTGGACGACACCCTGCACGATGCGTCCCACGCCAGCATGCCCGGCATCCACGAGGCCATGGGGGCGTATATCCAGACCCATCTCGGCCTGACGCACGAGCAGTCCAACGCGCTGCGGCGCCGCTACTGGCAGCGCTACGGCGCCACGCTGCTGGGGCTGATACGCCACCACGGCGTGGACGCCGGTCACTTCCTGCATGAAACGCATCGGCTGCCCGGCCTGGAGGCCCGCGTGCGCGGCCACCGCCACGACCTGGCCGCGCTGCCGCGCCTGCCCGGCCGCAAGGTGCTGCTGACCAACGCGCCGGCCGCCTACACCGCACGCGTGCTGGGCGTGCTCGGCATCGCTCGCTGGTTCCAGCAGATCATCACCATCGAGGACATGCACATGTTCGGGCAGCTGAGGCCCAAGCCCGATACCCGCATGCTGCGCCGCGTCGCCGCGCGGTTGCGCGTGCATCCGGCGCAGTGCGTTCTCGTGGAGGACACGCTGGGCCACCTGAAGGCCGCGCGCAGCCTGGGCATGGGCACGGTGTGGATGCGCCGCTTCCGCCCCGGCGTGCGATCGGCGGCGGGCGTGGACCGGCGCGTGAGCGCGCTGCGCCAGTTGCTGCGCTGAAGCGCGGGTCACCTTTTTTGCCCCGCCCGCGGCCGCAGGAAGCGGGTTCGCGGCCGGTCGCGGCGGCTGGAATGTCAGTGTTTACCTGCACCGAAGAGCCCACAGGCCGTGTGCCAGAATGCCTGTGCAGCCTTCGCCCACCGACTCTCGTGACCGCCAGCCCCGAAGCATCGAACCCGGTCGAAGGTGAAGGCCCCCTGGCGCCCGCGGCGGACGTGGTGACCTTGCCCACCCCCGCAGCCCGCAAACGGCCGCGCCCCGGCGAGCGCCGCGTGCAGATCCTGCAGACGCTGGCCCGCATGCTCGAACAACCCGGTGCCGAGCGTGTCACGACCGCGGCGCTCGCGGCGCGGCTGGAAGTGAGCGAGGCCGCCCTCTACCGCCACTTCGCGAGCAAGGCGCAGATGTTCGAGGGGCTCATCGAGTTCATCGAGACCAGCGTCTTCACCCTGGTCAACCAGATCGTCGAACGCGAGCCCTCGGGCTCGGCCCAGGCGCAGAAGATCGCAGCCGTGCTGCTGCAGTTCGGCGAGAAGAACCCCGGCATGACGCGCGTGATGGTGGGCGACGCACTCGTCTTCGAACACGAGCGGCTGACCGCGCGCATGGGCCAGTTCTTCGATCGCGTGGAGTCGCAACTGCGGCAGAGCCTGCGCCTGGCGGCCGAAGCGGCGGGTTCACCCACGCCCACGGTCGATGCCCAGGCGCTGGCGTCTGCCGTGACGGCCTTGCTGGTCGGTCGGCTGCAGCGCTACGCGCGCTCGGGCTTCAAGCGGCTGCCCACCGAACACCTCGAACCTGCGCTGCAGCGCCTGACCGCGTAACGGTCGCGGTCGCGCCGAATGCCGGCGCTGCCCTGCGGGTGTTGTTGGCGCTGCATACACTCGCCGCATGATCCAGCCTGCCGTCGAATCCCTGCTGTTGCGCGCCGAGTCGCTGCTCGCCCGCCTCGAAGCCGTGCTGCCCCACGCCGCCACCGCGCCCGACTGGAGCGCCTCGGTGGCCTTCCGCTACCGCCGCCGCGGCAACGCGGGCGTGCTGGAGCCGGTGCGGCATGTGTCCACCATCCGCCTGGCCGAACTGAAGGAGATCGAGCCGCAGAAGGAGCGCCTGGTGCGCAATACCGAGCAGTTCGTGGCCGGGCACGGCGCCAACAACGTGCTGCTCACCGGCGCCCGCGGCACCGGCAAGAGTTCGCTCATCAAGGCCTGCCTGAACGAGTTTGCGCCGCGCGGACTGCGGCTGATCGAGGTCGACAAGTCGGATCTCGTGGACCTGCCCGACCTCGTCGACCTGGTGGCCGCGCGCCCCGAGCGTTTCATCGTCTTCTGCGACGACCTCAGCTTCGACGAGGGCGAGCCCGGCTACAAGGCGCTGAAGAGCGTGCTCGACGGCTCGGTGGCGCAGGCCAGCGACAACCTGCTGATCTACGCCACCAGCAACCGCCGCCACCTGCTGCCCGAGTACATGAAGGAGAACCTCAGCTACCAGCACACCGAGGACGGCGAAGTGCACCCGGGCGAGGTGGTGGAGGAGAAGATCTCGCTCTCCGAGCGCTTCGGCCTGTGGATCAGCTTCTACCCCTTCACCCAGGCCGAGTACCTGGCCATCGTCGCCCAATGGCTGCGCTTCTTCGGCGCCGACGAGGCGGCCATCGCCGCGGCACGGCAGGATTCGCTGGTGTGGGCGCTGGAGCGCGGTTCGCGCTCGGGGCGCGTGGCACAGCAGTTCGCGCGCGACTATGCAGGGCGCCGTGACCGCTGAGCGCCAGCCGATCGACGTGGCGGTGGGCGTGCTGATCGACCCCGCCGGCCGTTTCCTGCTCACCTCGCGCCCGGCGGGCAAGGTCTACGCCGGCTACTGGGAATTCCCGGGCGGCAAGGTCGAATCCGGCGAGACCATCGAGCAGGCGCTTCGGCGCGAGTTGCACGAGGAACTGGGTATCGCGATCGGACCCGCCCAGCCCTGGCAGGTGGAGCTGGTGGACTACCCGCACGCCCTCGTGCGCCTGCACTTCTGCAAGGTCTTTGCCTGGCAGGGCGACTTCGAGATGCGCGAGGGCCAGGCCATGGCCTGGCAGACCCTGCCGGTGCGGGTGGAACCCGTGCTGCCGGGCACGGTGCCGGTGCTGCAGTGGTTCGCGGCCGAGCGCGGCTTTGCCGGCCCGACTCACTAGCCCCCGAGCTCGCTCCGTTCGTTACCCCGCGAGGGGGCCGCGTCCGCCCCGGGAGACCCGTGCCCGGACTAAACTTCCGCCATGGATTGGCTGGACAGCGTCAAGTGGGACCGTGACGGCCTCGTGCCCGTGATCGCGCAGGAGGCCGCCAGCGGCGACGTGCTGATGTTCGCGTGGATGAGCCGCGAGGCGCTGGCGCAGACCGTGGCGCGCGGCCAGGCCGTGTACTGGAGCCGCTCGCGGCAGCGGCTGTGGCACAAGGGCGAGGAATCGGGCCACATCCAGCAGGTGCACGAGATCCGCCTGGACTGCGACAACGACGTCGTGCTGCTGAAGGTGACGCAGCTCGGCCACAGCCCCGGCATCGCCTGCCACACCGGCCGCCACAGCTGCTTCTTCCAGCGCTGGGAGGGTGGGCAGTGGCTCGCGGTGGAACCGGTGCTGAAGGACCCCGAGGCGATCTACCGATGAACAGCAAGGACACCCTCGCCCGCCTGGCCGGCGTCATCGAGTCGCGCCGCGGCGGCGACCCCGACGCGAGTTACGTCGCGCGCTTGTTTTCCAAGGGTACCGACGCCATCTTGAAGAAGGTCGGCGAAGAGGCGACCGAGGTCGTGATGGCCGCCAAGGACGGTGACCCCCGGCGCATCGTCAATGAAACGGCCGACCTGTGGTTCCACACCCTGGTGGCGCTGAGCCACTTCGGGCTTGGTCCGGCCGAGGTGCTGGCCGAACTGGAGCGGCGCGAAGGCCTGTCGGGGCTGGAGGAATTCGCGCTGCGCAAGGTGCAGCAGCGCGAAGGCGAAGGCACTTGACCCCAACCCCGGCGCCCGCCCGGATCATGGACAGCCCAGCGAGATGAATACCGATCCCCACTGCATCTTCTGCAAGATCGTCGCCGGCCAGATCCCGGCCAGGAAGGTCCACGAAGACGAAGGCTTCCTTGCCTTCCACGACATCCACCCGTGGGCGCCGGTCCACGTGCTGGTGATTCCGAAGACCCACATCGCCTCGTTGGCCGACGTCGGCGCCGAGCACGACGCCCTGCTCGGCCGCATGCTGGGGCTGGCGCCGCGGCTGATGAAGCAGCTCGGCGTGGACAACGGCTTTCGCACCGTCATCAACACCGGTCGCGACGGCGGCCAGGAGGTCCATCACCTGCACATGCACGTGCTGGGCGGGCCGCGGCCCTGGCTGCGGGGGTGATATCGGGCGCTGTCACCGACGCGGCGCACCGGTCACCTAGAATCAAGGGTTCGCTTTCAGGAGAAAGATCATGGGTTCGTTCAGCATCTGGCATTGGCTGATCGTGTTGCTGGTCGTCGTGGTCATCTTCGGCACCAAGAAGCTGCGCAACATCGGCTCCGACCTCGGTGGCGCGGTCAGGGGCTTCAAGGAAGGCATGAAGGGCGCCAACGAAGGCGAAGCCGACGCGCCCCCCCGCCGGCGGCGCAGGTGACCACGGCCAAACGGGCCGACACCAACACCGTCGACGTCGAAGCCAAGACGAAGAGCTGATGCGCGTCTGCCCTCAACCCGCGGCCGTTGCCGGCTCCGGGGCGCGGGCGCGCCCGACACGATGATCGACTTCGGCTTCGACAAGATCGCCCTCATCGGCGCGGTGGCACTGATCGTCATCGGGCCCGAGAAACTGCCGAAAGTGGCGCGCACCGTGGGCCACCTCTTCGGCAAGGCCCAACGCTACGTGGCCGACGTCAAGGCCGAGGTCAACCGGTCCATCGAGCTCGACGAGCTCAAGAAGATGAAGACCCAGTTCGAAGACGCCGCTCGCGACGTCGAGCAGACGGTGCGCAGCGAGGTCAACGAGGCCAAGACGTCGTTCGACAACGAGTGGAGCAGCGCCACCGCCGGCCTCACCGACGGCACGTTGCCGAGCACCGACCCGTTGTCGACGCCGCCGCCCGACTACCGCCATCCGAAGAAGAACTGGCGCCTGAAGCGCGGTGCCACGCCCCAGTGGTACAAGCAGCGTCAGGGCATACGCACCAAGGCCCTGTCGGGCGCGGCGCGGGTGGCGCGTTTCCGTCCGCCGGGCGCCAAGGCAGGGCGATGACCGACAAGGGCGGCGACAAGCCGGACGAGCTCGAGGGCACCGAAGCCCCTTTCGTCTCGCACCTGATCGAACTGCGCGACCGGTTGATCCGCGCCGTGATCGCCATCGGCGTGGCGTTTGCCGTGCTCGCGTTCTGGCCCGGGCCCTCGGGCCTGTACGACCTGCTGGCCGCGCCGCTGGTGGCGCACCTGCCCAAGGGCGCGACGCTGATCGCCACCAATGTGATCTCGCCGATCCTGGTGCCGCTGAAGATCACGCTGATGGCGGCCTTCATGCTGGCGCTGCCGGTGGTGCTGTACCAGGTGTGGGCCTTCGTGGCGCCGGGCCTGTATTCGCACGAGAAGAAGATGGTGCTGCCGCTGGTGATCAGCAGCACGGTGCTGTTCATCGTCGGCGTGGCGTTCTGCTACTTCCTCGTGATCCCGGGCATGTCGAAGTTCATCCAGGCCTTCGCACCGACCAGCATCACCGCCGCGCCTGACATCGAGCAGTACTTCGGCTTCGTGCTCACGCTGTTCCTGGTCTTCGGCATCGCCTTCGAGGTACCGATCGCCGTCATCGTGCTGGTGCGCATCGGCGTCGTGTCGATCGAGCAGCTGAAGAAGGCGCGCGGCTATTTCGTCGTCGGCGCCTTCATCGTGGCTGCCGTGGTGACGCCGCCCGACGTCATCTCGCAGCTGGCGCTGGCGGTGCCGATGTGCATCCTGTACGAACTGGGGATCATTGCGGCGCAGGTGTTTGCCAAGCAGACGCAGGCGCCCGAGGCCGAGCCGAGGGCGGACGACAAGCCGGCGGGTTGAGGCGGAGTCGCTTCATCGCTGGGCAAGCGATCGTGCTTCTGGGTTTTGGCCCGGCTGCGGGGCTGGCTCGGTGGTCCGCCGGGCGGGGCATGGGGCCTTTGTCTGGCTGCGCCGGTCTTGTCTTTGGTGAGCTTGGCTTACCTTTGCCATGCCGGGTTCCGCCCCGGCGGGCGGATAACTTTCTTCTGGTGGCCCAGAAGAAAGTCACCAAAGAAGAGGGCCTGATTACAACCCCACATGCGTTCTGCACGCTCCGCATGCCCGGCCCAGCGGGCTACTGGTCGGCATCGCGGCACATCGCACCACCCGCTCACTGGCCCGTTACGGCTCGCTGCGCATCGCCGGGTCGGACAGTCGGGGTGCACGGACTTGACATCGCCAAGGTACCGCACCGCCTCGCCACCGCGCCGCCACACCGCCATGTCGGCAAGCCAAGGGCGAAGCGCAGCGAGCCCGTAACGTACGAGCGGGCTGCTGCTGCGATCTTCCTGTCGATGTCCAGTAGCCCGCTGGGCCGGGCGTGCGGAGCGTGCAGAACGCATGTGGGGTGGCGTTCAGGCCCTCTTCTTTGGTGACTTTCTTCTGGGCCACCAGAAGAAACTTACCCGGCCCCGGGCCGGAACCCGGCAATGTTGACGGTACGCCATCTCCGTCGAAGACGAAGCCGACGAAGCCGACGAAGCCGACGCAACGAGACAAAGTCGCATGCCCAAGCCGGGCCAGCCGAGCAAGCCCCCCAGGGCCCGCACGCCCCGTGCGCCCCCCTACTTCACCCAGGTATTGAGCTGCATGATCGGCATCAGCACCGCCAGCATGATCAGCAGCACCACCACCGCCATGGCCACGATGAGCAGCGGCTCCAGCAGCGTGGCCATGGCCAGTGGCGCGGCGCTGCACCTCGGCCGACAGCTGCGTCGACGCGCGGCCCAGCATCAGCGGCAGCTGGCCGGTCTGCTCGCCCAGTCGCGCGAACATCGCCAGCAGCCCCGGGAAGCGCTTCTTGCCGGCCAGCGCGCTGGCCAGCGGCGCGCCTTCGCGCACCTGCACCAGCGCGTCCATCGCGTCGCTGCGCATGGCGCGGTTGCCCAGCGTCTCGGCCGCCGCCTGCAGCGCCTTGAGGATGGGCACGCCGGCGCCGGCCAGCATGGCCAGCGTGCCGCCGAAGCGCGCCGCGTTGTAGCCACGCGCCAGCCGCCCGACCAGCGGCAGCCGCAGCAGCGCGGCATCGCTGCGTTCGCGGAAGGCCTCGCCGCGCCGCGCCAGCACGAAGGCCGTGGCGCCGCCGGCGGCCAGCAGCGCCACGGCCCAGCCCCACTGGCGCACGAAGTCGCTGATCGCGAGCATGGCCACCGTGAGCATCGGCAACGCGCGCTTGGAGCTGGTGAAGACGCCGGCGATCTGCGGCACGACATAGGTCATGAGCACGATCACGATCACCAGCGCCACCGTCGAGACGATGGCCGGGTACAGCATCGCGCCCATCAGGCGGGCGCGCAGCGCGTGTTGCGCTTCCAGGTCGTCGGCCAGCCGGTCGAGCACCGCGCCCAGCGCGCCGCTCTGCTCGCCGGCCGCCACCACGGCGCGGTAGATGTCGTCGAACTCGCGCGGCGCCGCGGCCAGCGCGCGGGCAAAGGGGCTGCCGGCGTTGACCTCGCTCTTCAGGTGCGCCACGAGTTCGCGCTGGCGCTCGCTCTCGGATTCGTCGGCCAGCGCCGTGAGCGCACGCTCCAGCGGCAGGCCCGAGCCCACCAGGCCGGCGAGCTGGCGCGTCCACACCGCCAGCCCGGTGGCGTGAAGACGCGGCGCGTGAAGCGCGGCCCGCTGCCCTCGTTGGCCGCCATGCTGACCGGCGTCACCGCCAGCGGCACCAGCTCGCGGGCGCGCAACTGCGCCCGCGCGGTGCGGGCGTTGTCGGCTTCGAGCAGGCCGCTGAGCGACTTGCCGGCCGCGTCGAGGGCTTCGAAACGGTAGGCGGGCATCTCACCCCCCGAAGCGGCTGCGCCGCCCCCCGTGGGGCAACGCCAGCGGCCCGGCAAAGCCGGTTCCGCGGCGTTCGCTCGGTCAGTCCGGCAGTCAGCGCGGAAGTCACGATCGCGGGTGACCCGGATGACCTCTTCCAGCGACGTGATGCCTTCGCGCACCAGCCGCTCGCCGTCTTCGCGCATCGAGCGCAGGCCACAGGCACGCGCCGCGGCCACCAGTTCATGCTCGGGCGCGCGGTTGTGGATCAGCGCCTCACCGCCGGGTCGGCCACCATCAGCTCGTAGACGCCGGTGCGGCCCTTGTAGCCGCTCATGCCGCAGTGCGCGCAGCCCACCGGGTGCCAGCGGCCGTCGTCGCCCTGGCGCTTGCAGTGCGGGCACAGCTTGCGCACCAGGCGCTGCGCCTGCACGCCCAGCAGGCTGCTCGACAGCAGGAACGGCTCCACGCCCATGTCGATGAGCCGGGTGACGCTGCTCGGCGCGGCGTTGGTGTGCACGGTGGCCAGCACCAGGTGGCCGGTGAGCGAGGCCTGGATGGCGATCTGCGCGGTCTCGATGTCGCGGATCTCGCCGATCATGATGACGTCGGGGTCCTGGCGCAGGATGGCGCGCAGCGCCTTGGCGAAACGTGAGGTCGATCTTCGGGTTGACCTGCGTCTGGCCGATGCCCGGCAGTTCGTATTCGACCGGGTCCTCGACCGTCAGCACGTTGGTGCCCGCGGTGTCGATGCGGCCCAGCGAGGCGTACAGCGTCGTCGTCTTGCCCGAGCCGGTGGGCCCGGTGACGAGCACGATGCCGTGCGGCTGCTGGATCAGGCGCTCGAAGGCGGACAGCACGTCGCCGCTCATGCCCAGGCCTTCGAGCGTGAACTTGGATTCGGTCTTGTCCAGCAGCCGCAGCACCGCGCGTTCGCCGTACGACGAGGGCAGCGTGGAGACCCGCACGTCGATGGCGCGGCCGCCGATGCGCAGCGAGATGCGGCCGTCCTGCGGCAGGCGCCTCTCGGCGATGTCGAGCTCGGCCATGATCTTCAGGCGCGAGATCAGCGCCGCGTGCAGCGCCTTGTTGGGCTGCACCACCTCGCGCAGCGTGCCGTCGACGCGGAAGCGCACCGAGGAGCTGCGCTCGTAGGGCTCGATGTGGATGTCGCTCGCGCCGTCCTTGGCGGCCTGCGTCAGCAGCGCGTTGAGCATGCGGATGATGGGCGCGTCGTCGGCGGCCTCCAGCAGGTCTTCCACCGCCGGCAGGTCCTGCATCATGCGCGACAGGTCGACGCCGCTCTCGACCTCGCCGATCACCGCGGCGGCGCTGCTTTCGCCGCCGGCGTAGGCGGCAGCGATGCGCTGGCCCAGCGTGGCCGCGGCCTCGCGCTCGAAGCGGGCGACGTCGAATTGGCGCGTCACCTCGCTCAGCGCACTGGCCGGCGTGGTCTCGCCGGCCCACAGCACGAGGCTCTCGCCGTCGTCTTCCAGCAGCAGCGTGGTTGGCCTTGGCAAAGGCGTAGTGCAGGGGGTGGCGGATGGCCATGGCAGTGTCCGCCTGTTCCTGCGGCGGCGGCCGTCGGCGGCGCCGGCGGCTGGCCCGTCGTGCCTTCGATCGGCAGCGTGGGGATCACGCCCGTCGGATTGGCCGGCAGCACCGCCGCCTCGTTGATCGGCAGGACGAAGCTGCGTCAGCGGCTGCGAGGTCTCCTGCCGGCCGCGGATCTGCTCGTAGCGGTCGACCGAGAACTTGTTGGCCGACTCGGCGTCGCGCATCACGATCGGGCGCAGGAAGACGATCAGGTTGGTGCGCCGGCGCTCGCGGCTCTCGCTGCGGAACAGGGCGCCCAGCAACGGCAGGTCGCCGAGCAGCGGCACCTTGCTCTTGATGTTGATGTAGCGGTCCTCGATCAGGCCGCCCAGCACGAGGATCTGGCCGTCGTCCACCGTCACCGTGCCCTCGATCGAACGCTTGCTGGTCGAGGGGCCGGCGTTGGTGGTGCCGGCCGCGGTGTCGGTCTTGACGCTGCTCTGCTCCTGGAAGACGGTCATGCGCACCGCGCCGCCCTCGCCGATCTGCGGCCGGATGCGCAGCGTGACGCCGACGTCCTTGCGCTCGATGGTCTGGAACGGGTTGACGGCGGCGCCCGCGGTGCCGGTGTTGGTGAACTGGCCGGTGATGAAGGGCACGTTCTCGCCGACCACGATCTTGGCCTCCTCGTTGTCGAGCGTGATCAGGTTCGGCGTGCTGACGATATTGGCGTTGGCCTGCGTCTGCAGCATGCGCGCGATCGAGGCCAGCGTGACGATGCCGTTGTAGGCCTTGAGCAAGCCGATATTCAGGCCCTCGCCCAGGTTGACCTGGCCCTGGGCGGCGCCGACGTTGATGTCGATGATGCTCGGGCCGCCGGGTTGTTTGAAGTTGGTGCCGGCCGACCACCCCGTACTTGTCGCCGCTCTGGCCGAACAGGCCTTGCCACTGGAAGCCGAACTCGACCGAATCGTTGCCGGCCAGCTCGACGATCAGGCTCTCGATATAGACCTGCGCGCGGCGCGAATCGAGCTGGTCGATCAGCGCGCGCACCTGCTTGTACAGCGGTTCGGGCGCGGTGATGATGAGCGAATTGGTGGCCGGGTCGGCCTGGATGAAGCCGCCGGTGCTGGGTTGCGCCGCTGCCGTCACGGCTGGCCGTGCCGGGCGTGCCGGCGCCGCCCAGACCGGCCGGCCGCGGCCGGTGCGGCCGGCGCCGACACGCTCGGGTGCGCCGCCGACTGCGCGCTGCCGCCGATGGCGCCGAAGGCGGCCCGCACCACGGTGGCCAGGCGGGTCGCGTCGGCGTTCTTCAGGTGCACCACCCACATGTTGCCGCCGGGCCCGATGGACGAGCTCGGGCGGTCGAGTCGGGCGATGGTGGCGCGCAGGGCCGCCAGCCGCGACGGGTTGGAGGCGCGGATCAACAACGAATTGCTGCGCGAGTCGGCCACCACGGTGGCACTGCCGCCGGCACCACCCGGCGCACCCGGCAGGCCGTCGTCGGGCCGCCGTCGCCCATGCGCTGCACGAGCGGCGCCAGGTCGGCGGCAACGGCGTGCTGCCAAGGGCACGATCTCGACCTCGGTGCCCGCGGGCTGGTCGAGCGCGGCGATGATCTTGGCGATGCGCTGCAGGTTCTCGGCGTAGTCGGTGATGACCAGCGCGTTGCTGCCGACATTGGCGTTGATGGTGTTGTTGGCGCTGATCAGGGGCCGCAGCACCGCCACCAGGTTGTTGGCGTTCTCGTAGCGCAGCGAGAAGATCTGCGTGATGATCTGGTCGCCGCGGATGCCCTTCTCCGACGCCGCGTCGCCCACCGAGACGGTACCGGTCTGCAGCTTGGCATCGGCCTCCGGCACCACCTTGAGCAAGCCGCCGCTTTCCACGACCGCGAAGCCCAACCCGCGCAACGCCGACAAGTAGCTCAGGTAGGCGTCGCGCACGCTCTGCGGCTGCTCGCTGTAGACCGTGATGGTGCCGCGCACCCGCGGGTCGACGAGGATCGAGCGGTCGATCATCGCCGCGAAGGCGCGCGTCACGGCCTCGATGTCGGCGTTGACGAAATTCACGGTCACCGGCGCGCGTGACCGCGGCATGAGGGTCTGCGCCCAGCCTGGCACCGGTGCCAGCGCCCAGGCCATCGCGGCCAGCAACGCCAGGGCAGCGCCACGCCAGCTCGTGTAGTGCGGTCGGTTCATGTTCATCCGATCGAAATGACGGACAGCGCGCCCTGGCGCCGGCCGATGATGTTCAGCAGATTGTTCAGTGCGGCCTCGGAGCCTTCAGCCGCGCTGGCCTGGCCCTGGAAGCGCAGCTTCGACGCGGCCCACTGGCCGCTGCCCGACAGCTGCAGTGCGCCGCGCAGGGTGCTGAGCTGGAGGCTCGCCGCCTCGCCGCCGGCACCGTCGCCCTGCAGCACCAGGCGGTAGCTGCCCAGTTCGTCGAGGGTGGAGATGCGCGAGGCCAGGGAGTCGAGTTCGATCTCGGCACGGCCGTCGAGCAGCCATCGGCCCTTCACGGACTCGACGACCAGCCCCGGGCTCATGAGCCGGATCGAGCCCGACGGCTGCAGCGTGTTCCAGGGCGTACCCAGGCCCACCAGCCAGGCCGCCGGCCACTGGCCGATGGGGGCTGCCTGCCCGGCCGTGGCCGCGGCCGGCTGCAGTTCCACGCGCGCGCCGCCCCAGCCCGGCAGCACACGCAGGTGCAGTTCGCCGTTGAGGCAGCAGGCGTGGCTGGCGCGCAGCGCCAGCGCGCTGCCGTCGAAGCCGAGCCGCCAATGCAGCCGCCCCGGCAACGCACTGGCGTCACGGCTGCCGGCGCCCCCCGTCAGCACCGGCACGGCACTGCCGGCCCACACCGTGCCGCGTGCATCGGCCAGCAGCAAGCGCTGCTCGCTGGCACCCGCCACGGCATCGGCCAACCAGGCCGCAGGGGCCAGGGCGACGAGCGCCAGCAGGCCCCCGAGCAGGGCCCCGGCGGCCCCCCAGCCGATCAAGGGCCACCCCCGATGGCGACCACCAGCGTGCCGGTGTACCCCTTGGCGGTGCGCGACAGGTTGGCCTCCACCGGCCGCGCCCGTGCGCCCGTGCGCGCCTCGGCGAGCCAGTCGCGCAGCGCACTGGTGCCGACGCCGTTGAGGTTCAGCACGGCGCGGTCGCCCTGCATCGTGAGCCGGCCGGCCGTTCCCAGGCGCGCCGTGGCGGCCTGCAGCGCCGCCACCGCCTGCTCCGGGCTCACCGGCGGTGCCGCACGCAACTGCTGCACCTCGGCGGCCAGGCGCTGCATGGTCTGCCACTGCGCTTCCAGCACGTTCTGCTCGGCAGCCGCGCGGTCGATGGTGCGCCAGGCCGGCTGCACCGCCAGCGCCCAGACGAGGTACAGGCCCAGCACGCCGGCCGCCCACAGCGCCAGCCGACGCTCGCGCACGGCGAGCGATTGCCACCGCCCGCGCAAGGCCGTCGCCAGGCCCGCCGCCGCACTCTGCCCGGCGGCCACAGGGACATCGCTCATCCCGCCCCCCGCGCCGGTGCACGAGTGACCGTCAGCCGGCCCTCGGCGAATTCGGCCGCATAGCCCGCGCCGCGCAGCCGGTCGCGGAACTGCGCCTGCTGCGCCTCGGCCCAGCCGGGCGCGGCCAGTGTCAGCTGGCCGGACTCGAAACGCAGCGTCTGCACGGGCCCCTGGCCGTCGGGCCAGGCCGTGGCGGCGACGGCCAGCAGGGCCTCCAGGTCGGTGTCGCCGACGCGGCCGGCGGCCGCTCGCAGACGCTCGGTCTCGCGCTGCATCTGCAGCGGCGCGTCGAGCACCGCGCGCACGCCGGGGTGGGTGGCCCGCAGCAGGTCCGTCATCGCCTGGCGCTTGCTTGAGATGAGCCCGCGCTGTTGCCAGGCATAGGCGTTGAGCCCCGCCAGGTGCAGCACCACGAGCGCCGCCAGACCCACCCGCACCGGCCGCCATGGCGCACTGAAGAAGCGTCGGGTCCCGGCACGCAGCGCGCGCGATCCGCGGTGCCGCGCAGCGAGGTCGAACTGACGCAGGTTGAGCGTGCCGTGCAGCGCTTCCAGCGCACGCTCGGCGTCGCTTTGCAGCGGCACCGGCGCACCGATCCAGCGCTCGGCGGCCGTCACGGCGGCGGGGGTGGCCGTCCAGCGCACGGCCTCTCCGGCCGCGGGCAGCAGTGCACGCGCGAGACCACCGGCCAGGCGCAGGCAGACGACGCCGTCGGCACGCGCGAGCGTGAGCCACGGCAAGGCCTCGTTGCCGGCGTCGGCCACGAAGAAGTGGCCGCGCGCCGGGTCGGCGGCCGAGGCATTGGGCACGCTGGCCGGCACCACGCGCTCGACGGTGCGCCCGGCCCCCTCCAGCGCCGCCAGCGCGGCCTGCAGCCAGGGCCGGTGCGTCACCGCCACCCAGCCTTCGCGGCCCGCAACGGCGCCGGGCCCGAGCGCGAAGTGCAGGGCCTCGTCCTCGTCGAGCAGCGCTTCCTCCATCACGCCGGCCAGCGCGGCGCGCAGCCGCCCCGCGGGCGCGCGCGGGATCGCGACGCGGTGCCAGCCGACATCGGCCTCGGCCAGCACGAGGACCACGCTGTCGGCACGGGGCAACAGCGACAGCGCCGCCTGGCCCGCCTGAGCCGCCGTGCGGCCGTCGCTGCTGAGCACGAAGCTCCACTCCTGCGGCAGCCGCCAGCTGCCCGCGGCGTCGGCCGCCGGGGACTTGGCGCGCAGGCGGTCCCGCGGCGGGAGCTGGATCACGAGAACGGACATGGCGTCGGGAAGACCTTCGAAGACTGTGCAGGCGCGCCGTATTGTCGCCGTCAGCGCGACGAAGCCGCAAAGCTGCGCCTTTCACGGCGCAGCACGACGACGTCGGCGCCGCGACGCTGGAGCAGCGAGCGCTCCTCGAGCACACGCTCCTCCAGACGCAGCCGCCCGGCGACCTCGAAGAAGCCGGAGGCCACGCCCGCACGCGCCGGGTCGATCACGGTGCCCTCGGGCAACTGCGCCTTGACCTCGTCGAGCGTGGCGAACGGCTTGCGCTGGCGCATCTGCACCAGCCGCTCGGCGGTGCCCAGGTCGAGGCCGTCGATGGCCGCGACCAGCACCTCGCGCTCGGCGGTGTTGACGTTCACCGCCGTCGGCACCGGCAGCAGTTCGACCCACGGCGCCAGGCGATCGATGGTGGCCGCGTCGATGCCCAGCCAGGCCAGATCGGGCAGTTGCATGGGCGGCAGCGGCGCATCGACGGCACCGCCCGCGGGCACCTGCGCGGCCGCCAGCCCGGCGGCAATGCGCTCGGCGGTGTCGCCGGCCAGGCCGGCCAACTGGCACAAGCGCTGCAACGCCGCCACTTGCGCCGGCACCGGCTTGCCCTCGCCGTCGACCAGGGCGCGGAGGTTGTAGCGCGCCTGTGCGTCGACGATGCTGCCCGAGATGAAAGCCTCGGGGCCGCCGTCGGCGTTGTTGTCCTTGTCGGCGGCGAGGAAGGTCGACAGGCGCGCCTCGGCCAGCGGCGTCGCCCAGGGCTCGTCGAGGGCATCGTAGTTGCGGCCCCGCTGCTGGTTGTTGCGCTGGTCCTCGCGCAGGATCAGTCGCGCCCAGTCGAGCGCACCCCCCAGGATCCAGGCCGCCTGCACGCGCGCCCGCTCGGCCGCTTCGACCTCCACGGCGCGCTTCTGCTGCCACACCATGCCGGCGGTGACGGTGACGACCATGGCCAGGATGATCATCGCCAGCAGCAGTGCCGCGCCGCGCTGGCGGCGCCGGGGACGATGGCGAAGTGCAAGCGCGGCTCAATGGAGTACCTTCGTGCTGCGCACTCCGGTATTCGCCCTTGGGGCGGCCCGGCGGGCTCATGATCCGGACGGCCCGAGGGCGATGTCGCGCGTGAGCGTGCCCCGGTCGAGCGTGATGACCATGCGCACGGCATCGGGCAGCGCCTCGCGCGCGATGGGCGCGGCCACGGGCGCGCTGGCTGCGTCGGACGGCGCGCTGGCGGCCGCGGCTGGGGCTGCGGCTGGCGCCGGCGCCTGCACGATGTCGCCGGTGGACTGCGCATTGGTCCATGAACCGCCGCGGTGGAAGTACACCTGCCAGTTGGCGGCCCCGTCGGCCAACCTGAGGTGCCCGGGCTCGTTGCCCAGGAACTGGAAGCTGCGCAGCCAGGTCTGCTGCAACTCGACCGTGCGGGTCTGGCCCGGCCCCACCCAGCGCTGCCAGACGCCGCCCCGCACCGACCACGCGACCAGCGCCACGCCGGCATCGACGCGACGCGTCAGGCGCAAGGTCTGGCCGTCGAAGGCCAGCGCCGGCACCACGCCGGCATCGTGCACGGCCTGCAGGTCCTGCTCCCACTGCGTGAGCACGGTGGCCAGGCGCGTGGTGCGGTCGATCGCATCGCGGGTGCCGTCGCGGGCACGCAGGATGCCGTCCAGGCCCTGCCACGACAGCGAAGCGAGTATGGCCATGGCGAGCAGGGCCACCAGGACCTCCACCAGCGTGAAACCAGCCTGGCGCCGATGCGACTGCCCGGCATGGGTCGAGGTCGGAGTCGGATTCATTGGCGCGAAAGCACCGTGGACAAGGTCACCAGCACGTGGCCGTCGTCGCCGGCCACCACGGCGTCGACACGGCGAAAGCTCGGGTTCGGCGTCGGCCGCGTGACCAGGGTGCCGCTGTAGTTGCGTCCGAGTTGCTCGCAGCTGAAGTCGGCATCGCCCACACCCGGGAAGGCACGCGAGAGGCGCAAGGCGGTGAGCTGGTTGTCGGCACACCACTGCGCGGCGATGACCTCGGACAGGCGCTCGGCGTTGTCCGTGAGCGCACCCGCCGCACGCAGCCCGGCGCCCAGCGCCAGGGCCACCATCGCCAGCGCGACCAGCACCTCGAGCAACGTGAAGCCGCGCGGGCCCCGCATCGTCATGGCGCCGTCTGCGGGGCAGCCACGACGAAGGGGCCCAGGCCGTCGGTGGCCAGTTCCAGCCGGCGATCGTCCAGGCGCAGCACGATGCGCTGCGCGGGCAGGATCGCGTCGGGGCCGAGCACCAGCGTGGTGCCGCCCACCACCTGTGCGCTCACGCGCGGGTCGAGCCAGCGCGTGGGCATCTTGCGCAGCGCCGGCAAGCCGACAAATCGGAACTGCGGCGCTTGCGCCTCCTGCGCCTGGCCGTCGGCGAGGGGGACGAACTGCACCGCAACCCCCAGCGCGCGGGCATCGGCGCGCGCGGTCTCCAGCAGTGCCGTCAGCCGTTCACCCTCTTCTTCGAGCTGCGACGCGCCGCCGTCGCGCAGCGCCAGGCTCACGACGCCCGCCGACAGCGCCACGATCGCAATCACCACCAGCAGTTCGAGGAGCGTGAATCCGCGTTGTGGCGGCGCCGGGCGTGGCGTGAAGCTACTGCCAGGAGCCGATGTCGGCATTGTTGCCTTCGCCCCCCGGCTGCCCGTCGGAGCCGAAACTGAAGACGTCGATCTCGCCGTTCACGCCCGGATTCAGGTACTGGTAGGCGCGCCCCCAGGGGTCGGCCGGCAACTTGTCGATATAGGACTTCCAGTTGGGCGGGATGGTGCCTGCGCTGGGCTTCTTCACCAGGGCCTCCAGGCCCTGTTCGGCACTGGGGTAGCGCTGGTTGTCCAGCTTGTACAGCTTGAGCGCCTGCATCAGGTTGTTGACGTCGGTGCGGGCTGCGGTGACGCGTGCGTCGTCGGCGCGGTTGATGAGGTTGGGCACGATCAGCGCGCCGAGCACCCCGATGATGACCAGCACCACCATGAGTTCGATGAGCGTGAAGCCGCGGTGGCGGCGAGCGGCAGGCCGGGGTGTCAAGGCAGGGGCGGAAGGCGGCATGGGGACCGGGCTCGAAGGCGCGCTCGATGAAGGGCTTGAATCATAATCTTGGCATGCTGGTACGCTGGTGTGCATTTGTCGTCTGGGCCCTGGTTGCAGCCAGTGCGCTGGCCTGGGGGCTGAAGATCTTCGTGCGGCCGCAGCCGGCGCCGCCGCAGGCACTGGTGGCCGAGGCCGGCGCCCCGGCGCGTGGCGACCTGACCCGGCTGCTGGGCGCCGATCCCCCGCCGGTGGTGGCGGTGGCGGCGCCCGAGCCGGTGGCCGACGCGCGCTTTCAACTCGTCGGCGTGGTCAGCCCGCGTTCGCCGCAGGCCGCGCGCGAAGGCCTGGCGCTGATTGCCGTGGACGGCAAGCCCCCCCGCGCCTACCGCGTCGGCACCGCGGTGGACGGGCCGAACGTGCTGCAGCGCGTGGACGCACGAGGCGCCACGCTCGGGCCCAGCGGCGGCGCGGCCCTCATCGCCCTCAAGCTGCCGCCGCCGGCCGCGGCCGCCACCGGTGTGCTGCCGCCGGCGACGGCGCTCGGCGCGGCGAGGCCACCGCCCCTGCCCGGCGGCGCGGCCTGCCGCCCCCGTGCCGGGCGGCGCCCATGATGCCCGCACCCCGGTTCGGCACGCCGACGCGGGTGGCCCCTGCCGCCGCGCAACAGGAGCCCAACGAAGACCAGCCGGCCCAGCCCATCCAGCCCGCCCAGGACGGGCGGGCCACCATGCGCTGAGAGCCGGGCAGCCGCCTAGAGCAGCGACTCGCCCGACGCCACCGGATCGAGCGCCGATGGCGTCAGGGCGCCAGGGTGCGTCGGGCCGGGGTCTTCGCCGTCGGCCACTTCGGTGAGCAGCGCCGCTGCGCATTTCACCAAAGGCCAGGCCAGCGTGGCGCCGGTGCCGTCGGTGCTCTCCATGCCCAGCTCCAGCAGCGCCGTGGCGCGGAACAGGTTCAGGGCCTGGTCGAGGCCGCGGTGGTTGTGGCTGCGGCAGAAGACGCAGTAATCGGTGACCGGCTGCGCGATGCGCGCGGCCAGCATCAGCGCGGCGCAGGCCGGCAGGCCGTCGATCATCAGCAGGTGGCGCTTGCTGGCCGCCATCAGCATCACGCCCGCCATCACCGCGAGCTCGAAGCCGCCGAAGGCCGCCAGCACCTCGACGGGCTCGATCACCTGGCGGTGGCGGGTCTGGGCGCCCTGCATCACGGCCATCAGGTGCGCCAGTTGCTCGGATCTCATCTGCGGGCCGGAGACGACGAGGTCGCGCACGGGGCTGTCGGTCAGGCGCGCCAGCACCAGCGCGGCACTTTCGTGCGAGCCCACGCCCACGCCCGCCAGCACGGTGACGTTGCCGCGCAGCTTGTCGCCGATCTCCATGCCGGCACGCATGCCGGCATGCGCCTGCTCCAGGCTCATCGCCGCCGAGGCGCGGGCATTGCGCGTGCCGTGCGCGATCTTGCGCATCAACAGGCGGTCGTGCGGCGCCATGTTCTCGGCCATGCCGCAGTCGACCACCGTCACCTCCAGCTGCTGCGCCCGCGCAAAGACCGTCAGCGGCAACTGGTTGGTGAGCAGCATGCGCACCGTCTCGTGGGTGGCGCGGCCCTTGGGGCCGCCGATGCCGTCGACGGCCAGCCCGTGGTCGGCGGCGAACACCAGCAATTGCGGCTCGCGAAAGCGCGGCTTGAGCGAGTTCTGCATCAGCCCGAGCCGGATCGCCAGCGGCTCCAGTTCGCCCAGGCTGCCGCCGACTTCGCTGCGGCGCTTCAGCTTCTCACGCAGCGCCCTCTCCAGCAGCGGCTGGGCGGTGGGCGAGACCAGCGAGCGCGGGGTGACCATGGCGCGCAAGTGTAGCGACGCCCACGCTGCAAGCCCAGCTGCAAGCTCGGCTGCAAGCGCGGACCGCAGAACCCGCCGGCCGGCCCGCGGCGCGGCTAGCGCAGGAAGAGCCCGTACACCGGGTTGTCCGTCTCTTCCACGCAGGGGTAGGCCAGCGTGCGCAGGAAGCCGTCGAAATCGTCCTCCTCGCCGCGCGGCACCTGGATGCCCACCAGGATGCGGCCGTAGTCGGCGCCCTGGTTGCGGTAGTGGAAGAGGCTGATGTTCCAGCCCGGGTGCATGGCGGCCAGGAAGCGCATCAGCGCCCCCGGGCGCTCGGGGAATTCGAAGCGGAACAGCCGCTCGTGGCGCGCCAGCTCGCTGCGCCCGCCCACCATGTGGCGCACGTGCTCCTTGGCCAGCTCGTCGTCGGTGAGGTCGACGTTGGCGAAACCCTGCTTGCTGAAATGGCGGCCGATGCGCCCGGCCTCGTCGCGGCGGCCGATGCTCAGCCCGACGAAGACATGGGCCACGCGCTCGTCGGAGATGCGGTAGTTGAACTCGGTCACCGAGCGCGGACCGATGAGCTCGCAGAAGCGCTTGAACGAGCCGCGCTCCTCCGGGATCGTCACCGCGAACAGGGCCTCGCGCTGCTCGCCGAACTCGGCGCGCTCGGCCACGAAACGCAGGCGGTCGAAGTTCATGTTCGCACCGCAGGTGATGGCCACCAGCGTCTGCCCCTTGAGCTTGTGCGTCTCGACGTACTGCTTGACGGCCGCGACGCCCAGCGCGCCGGCCGGCTCGAGGATGCTGCGCGTGTCCTGGAAGACGTCCTTGATGGCGGCGCAGACGGCGTCGGTGTCGACGACCACGTAGTCGTCGACCAGCGCGCGGGTGATGCGGAAGGTCTCCTCGCCCACCAGCTTGACCGCGGTGCCGTCCGAGAACAGCCCCACGTCGGTCAGTTGCACGCGCCGGCCCTTGCGCACCGACTGCACCATGGCGTCGGAGTCGACTGTCTGCACGCCGATGACGCGGATGTCGGGCCGCACCGCCTTGATGTAGGCCGCGACGCCGGAAATCAGACCGCCGCCGCCGATGGCCACGAAGACGGCGTCGATCGGCCCCTGGTGCTGGCGCAGGATCTCCATCGCCACCGTGCCCTGGCCGGAGATCACGTCGGGGTCGTCGAAGGGGTGCACGAAGGTCAGTCCCTGCTCCTGCTGGAGTGCCAGCGCGTGCGTGTAGGCGTCGCTGTAGCTGTCGCCCTGCAGCACGACCTCGCCGCCGAGCGCGTGCACCGCGTCGACCTTCAACTTGGGCGTCGTGACCGGCATCACGATGACGGCCCGGCAACCCAGCTTGCGGGCCGACAGCGCCACGCCCTGCGCGTGATTGCCGGCCGACGCGCAGATGACGCCGCGCGCCAGGGCCTCGGCGCCCAGGTGCGCCATCTTGTTGTAGGCGCCGCGCAGCTTGAAGCTGAACACCGGCTGCTGGTCCTCGCGCTTGAGCAGCACGGTGTTGCCCAGGCGACGCGACAGGGTGCGCGCCGGCTCCAGCGCCGTTTCCCGTGCCACGTCGTAGACGCGGGCGGTGAGGATGCGCTTCAGGTAGTCGGCGGCGATGCGCTGCGCCCGGGCGCCCAGGGGCGTCGGCGCCCGCGGGGGCGGTCGAGGCCGGCGGCGCCGGGGGCGTGCGGTTGGCGCCTGCTGGCATGGGACGGGTGGCCGCGGCTGACATGCGACAACGCAGAAAAAGGGCCCGGAGCCTTGAAGGGCCCCGGGCCAAATCCACCATTGAAGGAGGTGGAGGAGACAATCATCGGGTGGTTCGTTTCGGACTCCGAATCAACCACCCACGAAACCAGTCTATCACCGGAATGCTGCGCTGCAATATGGTCCCTGCGCATCATTTCTGGTGAGCCGACTCCAAAAAGCCACGCGCGTGCACATGCATGCGCCAACCCAGGGCAGATCGACCATGGAATGCACCATCAACTGGCTGCCGGGCACCGGCATGGGCTTCGTTGCCGAGACCGGCAGCGGCCACTTCATCACCATGGACGGCGCCGTCGACGGCGGCGGCCGCAACCTGGCGCCACGGCCGATGGAAACGGTGCTCGCCGGGACCGGCGGCTGCACGGCCTATGACGTGGTGCTGATCCTCCAGCGCGGCCGCCACGACGTGCGCGGCTGCCAGGTGCGGGTGAACGCCGAACGGGCCGCACAGGACCCCAAGGTGTTCACGCGCATCGCCATGCACTTCGTCGTCAGCGGCCGCGCCCTGCCGCCGGCGGCGGTCGAGCGGGCCATCGCGCTGTCGCACGAACGCTACTGCTCGGCCAGCATCATGCTGGGCAAGACCGCCGAGATCACGACCAGCTTCGAGATCGTCGAAGGCTGAGTCGCCACAGGTCCGTCAGATGCGGTGGGCGGTGACCGTCATCACCTTCGCCGCGCCACGCATCAGCCAGCGCACGGGCGCGGGCAGTTCCACCCCGCCGGCGGCCAGCGCGTGGTCGGCATGGCGGCGCTCGTCTTCCTTCATGGCCTCGACGATGGCGCGAGAGCGCTCATCGGCTGCTGGCAGCCGGCCCAGGTGCCCGGCCAGGTGCGCCTCGACCTGGCGCTCGGTCTCGACGACGAAGCCCAGGCTGATGGGGTCGCCCAGGCGGCCGGCCAGCATGCCGATGCCGAAAGCCCCGGCGTACCACAAGGGGTTGAGCACGCTGACGCGGTCGCCCAACTCGGCCAGGCGCTGCTGCGTCCACGCCAGGTGGTCGGTTTCCTCGCGGGCGGCCTGGGCCATCTCGTGCCGCAGCGCATCGCTGCGCGCAGTGAGGGCCTGCGCCTGGTACAGGGCCTGCGCACAGACCTCGCCCACGTGGTTGACGCGCATCAGGGCGCCGGACAGACGCCGCTGTTCGGCGTCGAGATCCTGGTCGGGGATACGGCCCGCCGGGTTGGGGCGCGCCGCGTGGACGGCGCCGGATACCGTGCGCAGAGCGTTGTCCACGCTCACGAGCAAACGATCGGTCAGCTTCATCGGAGGCAAGAATACCCCATCGTGTCGACGACGCTTGGCCCGCATCCCGCCGTTTCCCGTTGTTGTCAGACAACAGGCAGGCTGCTTTTGTGGACGAAGGCTTGGCAATCGACCGGGGGGTCTGGTGCAATAGCGTCAACTTCCGATGAGGAGGTTGGCCTGATCAGCCCGTCTCCGGGTGATCTCACCGATCGGGACCTCTTGTTCAACCTAGGAGATAGTTGCAATGAAAAAATCTCTGCTCGCCCTGGCAGCGCTGACGGCGTTTGCGGGCGTCGCTTCGGCCCAATCGTCGGTCACACTGTTCGGCATTTTGGACGTCAACGTCCGTACCGTCGACAACGACCTCGGAGCGGTTTCGTCGCTGTCGACTGACGGCAATGCCTCGAGCCGTCTCGGCTTCCGTGGCGTCGAGGATCTCGGCGGAGGTTTGCGAGCCGGCTTCTGGCTCGAAGCCGCGGTCGCTCCCGATACCGGCTCCATGGGCGCCGGCAGCACGATCAACGCCTCCACCACCGCAGTCACCGCTCAGATTTTCAACCGCCGGGCCACCGCCAGCTTGATGGGCCGTTTCGGCGAAGTGCGCCTCGGCCGTGACTACACCCCGACGTTCTGGAACCACACGGTCTTCGATCCGTTCGGCACCAACGGCGTCGGCTCGCAAACCAACCTGATGACCCAGCAGGGCCAGAGCAGCCCGATGGGCGCGACCTCCGGCACGCTGGTTCGCGCCAACAACACCATCGGCTACTTCCTGCCGGCCATGGGCGGCCTGTACGGCCAGGCGATGGTGGCGCTGGGCGAAGGCGGCCCTCCGGGGAATGACTACTTCGGCGGCCGCATCGGCTATGCCGCGGGTCCGTTCAACGTCGCCTTTGCCTACGGCAAGACGACGGAAGCCAACGCCGCCAATGCTCCCGGTGGTGCTCTGGACCTCGAAGCCTGGAACATCGGTGGTTCGTGGAACTTCGGCTTCATGACGCTGATGGGCCAGTACCACGAATACGACATGAGCGCCCGCTCGATCAAGAACTACATGGTCGGCGCGACGGTCCCGCTCGGCGCGGGCACGATCAAGGCGAGCTGGGCTGAGAGCGATGTCGACGGCGGCACCGGCGCTACCCGCACCGGGCCGAGCGGCAAGGCGTCGCAACTCGCCGTCGGCTACGTCTACGACCTGTCCAAGCGCACTGCCCTGTACGGCCACTACTCGATGATCGACAACGACGCGGGCCTGCGCTTCGTCGCCGGCAGCGGCGGCAAGACCAATGGCGTGGGTGGCTTCTCCTCCCAGGGCATGGAATTCGGCGTTCGCCACAGCTTCTGATCGACCCTCCCAGGTCGAACGAGGCCGCCTTCGGGCGGCCTTTTTTATGACCGGGCGGGTCGGTGCAGACGCCGTCGCCGGCAACCCCCACCGGAGAGCATCGTCATGAAGTTGCTGCACTGCTTGCTGGCTGCATCAGCCCTGCTCGGCGCCTGTGCCAGCCCGGGCCCGGGCGCTCCATCGGGCCCCGACTGGCATGCCGTGCCGCTGCCAGGCAAGGATTCAACACGATACGAGGCGTCGCACAAGGATGGTCGGCCGGCGCTGGCCGCCAGTTCCGAGCGCTCGGCCAGCATGTGGCGCCGGCGCGTCGACGTCCCCGCGGGCCAGCTGGGCGAGGTCAGCTTTTCCTGGTGGGTCCAGGACCTGGTTGCGGACGCCAGCGTGGCCGACGCCAACCGTGAGGACGCCCCGGCACGCGTGCTGTTCGCCTTTGGCGGCGACATGACCACGCTGCCGGCGCGCACGCGCCTGATGTTCGACCTGGCCGAAGCCCTCAGCGGCGAACGTCCCCCCTTCGCCACCCTGATGTATGTCTGGGATGCCACGGCACCCGTCGGCACGGTGATCGTCAACCCGCGCACCGACCGCATCCGCAAGATCGTCGTCGATTCCGGCCCGACCGAGCTGCGCCGCTGGCGCGAACACCGGCGCGACCTGACGGCCGATTTCCGCCTCGCCTTCGGCGAAGACCCCGGCCCGCTGACCTCGATCGCTCTCATGACCGACAGCGACAACACCCGCAGCGCGCCGCTTCCTGGTACGGCCCCGTCGCGCTGCACTGAACAAAGGCCGGCGCCTCGGGGCTTTCCCGTTTGCGCACGGCACGCGATTTGCGGATGATCCGCAGCTTTTGCCGCGTTCCGCATCCCTGCGGGGCGACACGGCCGCCCCACCCTCGCGATGCTCGCCTTCATCCTCCGCCGCCTGCTGCAGGCCGTCATCGTGATGCTGACGGTGGCCTTCATCGCCTTCATGCTGTTCCAGTACGTCGGCGACCCGGTCACCAGCCTGCTGGGCCAGGACGCCACGCAGGAGCAGCGCGACCAGCTGCGCCGCGACCTCGGGCTGGACCAGCCCTTCCCGGTGCAGTTCGCGCGCTTCGTCGGCAATGCGGTGCAGGGCGAGTTCGGCCTCAGCCTGCGCCAGGGGCGCAAGGTGTCGACGCTGATCGCCGAGCGCTTTCCGGCCACGCTGGAGCTGGCCCTGGCCGCCGCGGTGATCGCGCTCGCGGTCGGCGTGCCGCTGGGCGTGTACGCCGCGCTGCGGCGCGGCAGCTTCGGCTCGCAGCTGGTGATGACGCTGTCGCTGCTGGGCGTGTCGCTGCCGACCTTCCTGATCGGCATCCTGCTGATCCTGGTCTTCGCCGTGATGCTGAAGTGGCTGCCGAGCTTCGGCCGCGGCGACACGGTGGCCCTGGGCGCGTGGACCACCGGGCTGCTGACGCTCGACGGCTGGAAGCACCTGGTGCTGCCGGCGATCACGCTGGGCGTGTTCCAGCTGGCGCTGATCATGCGCCTGGTGCGCGCCGAGATGCTGGAGGTGCTGCGCACCGACTACATCAAGTTCGCGCGCGCCCGCGGCCTGCAGGACCGCGCCGTCTACTTCGGCCATGCGCTGAAGAACACGCTGGTGCCGGTGATCACCATCACCGGCCTGCAGCTGGGCAGCCTGATCGCCTTCGCCATCATCACCGAGACCGTGTTCCAGTGGCCGGGCATGGGCTTGCTGTTCATCCAGGCGGTGCAGTTCGCCGACATCCCGGTGATGGCGGCCTACCTGTGCCTGATCGCGCTGATCTTCGTCGTCGATCAACCTGGTCGTCGACCTGCTGTACTTCGCCGTCGATCCGCGGCTGCGCCTGGAGCAGCCCGGCGGGCGGGCCATTGAAGCCATGACCACACCCTGCAGCTCCTGCCGCGCCCGGCGCCCTGGCGCGCTTCCTCGACAGCGACGTCTGGTACAGCTTCCGCAACTCGCCGATGGCGATCGTGGCCGCGGTGATCGCGCTGCTGTGCGTGTTCTGCGCGGTGTTCGCGCCCTGGGTGGCGCCGCACAACCCCTTCGACCTGGCCACGCTGAACCTGACCGATGCGCGCCTGCCGCCGGCCTGGATGGACGAGGGCAGCCGGCGCTACCTGCTGGGCACCGACGACCAGGGCCGCGACATGCTGTCGGCGCTGATCTACGGCGCGCGCATCTCGCTGCTGGTCGGGCCTGGCGTCGGTGATGCTGTCGATGATCGTCGGCGTCGGCGCTGGGGCTGCTGTCGGGCTTCGTCGGCGGCACGGTCGACGCCTTCATCATGCGCATGTGCGACGTGCAGCTGTCCTTCCCGTCGATCCTGATCGCGCTGCTGATCGACGGCGTGGGCCGCGCCATGTTCCCCAACGCCCACGACACGCTGGCCTTCGGCGTGCTGATCATCGCCATCTCGCTGGCCGGCTGGGTGCAGTACGCGCGCACGGTGCGCGGCTCGACGCTGGTCGAGCGCAACAAGGAATACGTGCAGGCGGCGCGCGTGATCGGCGTGTCGCCGTTGCGCATCATGGTGCGCCACGTGCTGCCCAACGTGCATGGGGCCGGTGCTGGTGCTGGCCACGATCCAGGTCGCGGCGGCCATCCTCACCGAGGCCACGCTGTCCTTCCTGGGCGTCGGCGTGCCGCCGACGCAGCCGTCGCTGGGCACGCTGATCCGCATCGGCAACGACTTCCTGTTCTCGGGCGAATGGTGGATCACCATCTTCCCGGGCGTCGATGCTGGTGCTGATCGCGCTGTCGCGTGAACCTGCTCGGCGACTGGCTGCGCGACGCGCTGAACCCGAGGCTGCGCTGAAGCATGACCGATCGACGCTGCCGCCCGCTGCTCGAAGTCCGCAACCTGCGCGTCGAGTTCCCCACGCGCCGCGGCACGCTGCTGGCGCTGGACGACATCTCCTTCGACATCGCGCCCGGGCGAGATGCTGGGCGTGGTCGGCGAATCGGGCGCCGGCAAGTCGCTGACCGGCGCCGCGATCATCGGCCTGCTCGAGCCGCCGGGCCGCATCGCCGGCGGCGAGATCCTGCTGGACGGCCAGCGCATCGACAACCTGCCCTACGAGCAGATGCGCGCCATCCGCGGCCGCCAGATCGGCGCCATCTTCCAGGACCCGCTGACCTCGCTGAACCCGCTGTACACGATCGGCCGCCAGCTGATCGAGACCATCCAGACCCACCTGCCGGTCGAGCGCCGAGGAGGCGCGCCAGCGCGCCATCCGGCTGCTGCAGGAAACCGGCATCCCGGCGGCCGAGCAGCGCATCGACCAGTACCCGCACCAGTTCTCCGGCGGCATGCGCCAGCGCGTGGTCATCGCGCTGGCGCTGGCCGCCGAGCCCAAGCTGATCGTCGCCGACGAGCCGACCACGGCGCTCGACGTGTCGATCCAGGCGCAGATCATCGCGCTGCTCAAGCGGCTGTGCAAGGAGCACGGCGCGGCGGTGATGCTGGTCACGCACGACATGGGCGTGATCGCCGAGACCTGCGACCGCGTGGCCGTGATGTACGCCGGCCGCATGGCCGAGATCGGGCCGGTGGGCGACGTCATCCACCGACCCAGCCACCCCTACACGACCGGCCTGATGGGCTCGATCCCGGCGATGGACGAAGACCGCGAACGGCTGCTGCAGATCGACGGCGCGATGCCGCGCCTGAACGCCATCCCGCAGGGCTGCGCCTTCAACCCGCGCTGCCCGCAGGTGATCGACCGCTGCCGGCAGCGAGCGGCCCGAACTGTTCGACGCCGGCGCCACGCGCGCCGCCTGCTGGCTGGTGCGCGCGACGCAGGGGTGGCGCGCATGACCGCGCTGGTGGAAGTCGCGCGACCTGGCCAAGACCTTCGACGTCTCGGCGCCCTGGCTCAACCGCGTCGTCGAGCGCAAGCCGCGGCAGTTCGTGCACGCGGTGGACGGCGTCTCCTTCACCATCGAGCGCGGCACGCACGCTGGCGCTGGTGGGCGAATCGGGCTGCGGCAAGAGCACCGTGGCGCGGCTGCTGGTGGGCCTGTACCAGCCGACGCGCGGCGACGTGCGCTTCGACGGCCAGGCCACCGACGCCGCGCGCGACGCCGGCGAGCTGCGCACGCTGCGCCGGCGCATGCAGATGATCTTCCAGGACCCGTACGCCAGCCTCAACCCGCGCTGGAAGGTGCTGGACATCGTCGCCGAGCCGCTGCGCGAGCACGGCCTGGTGCCCGGCGCCGACGGCGCTGCGCGCGCGGGTCGGCGAACTGCTGCAGTCGGTGGGCCTGGCGGCGGCCGACTGCGAGAAGTTCCCGCACCAGTTCTCGGGCGGGCAGCGCCAGCGCATCTCGATCGCGCGCGCGCTGGCCACGCAGCCGGAGTTCCTGGTCTGCGACGAGCCGACCTCGGCGCTGGACGTCTCGGTGCAGGCGCAGGTCCTCAACATCATGAAGGACCTGCAGCGCGAGCGCGGCCTGACCTACCTCTTCATCTCGCACAACCTGGCGGTGGTGCGGCACGTGGCCGACCAGGTCGGCGTGATGTACCTCGGCCGGCTGGTCGAGCTGGCCGACAAGGCGGAGCTGTTCGCACACCCGCGCCACCCCTACACGCGCATGCTGCTGGATGCGATTCCCGACATCCACATGAGCGGCCGCTCGCGCACGCCGGTGCAGGGCGAGGTGCCGAACCCGCTGAACCCGCCCCCGGGCTGCGCCTTCCACCCGCGCTGCCCGCATGCCAATGCCCGCTGCGCGGCCGAGCGGCCGGCGCTGACGCTGTTCCACGGCATGCAGGTGGCCTGCCACGCCGTGCAGGAAGGGCGGATCTAGGCGCCTGCCGGCCCGCGGCCGGCGAGCAGCCGTTCGGCGGCGAACAACGACGCCACGTCCTCGCGGTCGCGGATCAGGTGCACGTGCTCGCCGTCCACCATGACCTCGGCCGGCGCGCGGCCGCGTGTTGTAGTTGCTGGCCATCGCCATGCCGTAGGCGCCGGCCGACAGCACGGCCAGCAGGTCGCCGGGCGCCACGGCCAGCAGGCGGTCGCGGCCCAGCCAGTCGCCCGACTCGCACACCGGGCCCACGACGTCCCAGCGCCGCGCCGGCGCGTCGCGCTGCACGCAGGGTTCGATCGCCATCCAGGCCTCGTACATGGCCGGGCGCATGAGGTCGTTCATCGCCGCATCGACGATGCAGAAGTTCTTGCCGCCGCCGTGCCGTCGTCCCCTGGGCTTGAGGTACAGCACCTCGGTCAGCAGCACCCCGGCATTGCCGACCAGCGAGCGCCCGGGCTCGAACAGCACCTCGCGGTGGCCGTGGCCGCGCGCGTCCAGGCGCTGCAGCAGCGCGCGCCACCAGCTCGTCGGCGCGCGGCGGCTGCTCGTCGGTGTAGGTGATGCCCAGGCCGCCGCCGACGTCGACGTGGTGGATCGCGATGCCGGCGGCCTCCACCGCCTCGACGAGGTCGAGCACGCGGTCGAGCGCGTCGAGGTAGGGCTCCAGCTGCGTGATCTGCGAGCCGATGTGGCAGTCGATGCCCACCACCTGCAGCCCGGGCAGCGACGCCGCGTGGCGGTAGGCGGCCAGCGCCTGGTCGTGCGCGATGCCGAACTTGTTGTCCTTCAGGCCGGTGGAGATGTAGGGGTGCGTGCCGGCGTCGACGTCCGGGTTGACGCGCAGGCTCACCGGCGCGCGCCGGCCCAGCGCCAGCGCCTCCGCGTTGAGGCGGTCGAGTCTCGCCCACGCTCTCGACGTTGAAGCAGCGCACGCCGGCCTGCAGCGCCTGGCGCATCTCGGCGCGGGTCTTGCCGACGCCGGAGAAGACGACCACGCGGCGGGCATCGCCGCCGGCGGCCAGCACGCGCGCGAGTTCGCCGCCGGAGACGATGTCGAAGCCGCAGCCGGCCTGGGCGAAGGTCTGCAGCACGGCCAGGCTGGAGTTGGCCTTCATCGCGTAGCAGACCAGGTGCGGCCGGCCGCGCAGCGCACGCTGGTAGGCGTCGAGCGCGGCGAGCATGGCGCGCCGGGAGTAGACGTACAGCGGCGTGCCGAAGCGCCGCGCCAGATCGGCCAGGGCGTGGCCGTCGAGCCGCAGCTCGGCGCCGTCGCGCGCCAGGAAGGGGGCGCCGGGCAGCGTCATTTCGCCGGCGCCGAGGCTGCGCCGCCGGTGCCGGCCGCGGCGGCCGGCAGCGTCAGCGGCCCCTTCTGGCCGCAGCCGGCCAGCGCCGCGCCGCAGGCCCATGCCAGCAGGGTGGTCACCAGGCCGGCCGCTACACTCGGTCTCGACGCCCTCTGCATGCGAGGATTCTAATGAGCACGGCCCCCGCCACGCCCGCGCTGAGCGACGCCGAGTACCAGCCGCGAGACCGCGCGCTGCTGGCCCGCATCGAGGCCACCACCGACCGCTGGCTGGACGACGACGTGGTCGACATCGACACCCAGCGCACCGGCGGCCTGCTCGAGCTGAGCTTCAGGACGGCAGCAAGATCATCGTCAACACCCAGCCGCCGCTGCACGAGGTGTGGCTGGCGGCGCGCGCCGGCGGCTACCACTACCGCTGGGTGGCGGCCGCTGGCTCGACACGCGCGACGGCAGCGAATTCTTCGCCGCGCTGTCGCAGCACGCCAGCGCGCAGGCCGGCAAACCGCTGCAGTTCTGATCGCCCGCGGGGGCGGCTAGCGGCGGAACAGGTCGAGGATGCTCGCGGCGCTCGTCGGTGGTGGGCGGCTCGGGGATCTTGTCCTCCAGGCCCACGCTGCGCGACGCCGCGCGCCGTGGGCGAATTCCTCGAAGGCCCAGTAGCCGCCCGACGAGCACCACGCCCTCGGGCGGCGTCGAGTTCCTGCACCGGCACGCCCTTGAGGGCGTGCTGCATGAACTCGATCCACACCGGCAGCGCCAGGCCGCCGCCGGTTTCGCGGTCGCCGAGCTTGCGCGGGTTGTCGTAGCCGATCCACACCACCGCCGCCAGCGTGGGCTGGAAGCCGGCGAACCAGGCGTCCATCGAATCGTTGGTGGTGCCGGTCTTGCCGTACAGGTCGGGCCGCTTCAGCGTGGCCTGCGCGCGCGCCGCCGGTGCCGCTGCGCGTCACCTCCTGCAGCAGCGTGTTCATGACGAAGGCGTTGCGCGCCGGCAGCGTGCGCATCGAGGCGTCGTCCAGCCCGGCGGCTTGCGCTGCAGCAGCACGCGGCCCTTGTTGTCGGTGACGCGCTCGATCAGCACCGGCGGCACGCCAGTAGCCGCCGTTGGCGAAGACGCTGTAGGCGCGTGACCATCTGCATCGGCGTCACCGAGCCGGCGCCCAGCGCCATCGGCAGGTAGGCCGGGTGCTTGGCGGCCTCGAAGCCGAAGTGCTGCAGCCAGTCCTGCGCGAACGTCGACGCCGGTGGCCTGCAGCACGCGGATCGAGACCATGTTCTTGGACTTGGCCAGCGCCGTCTGCAGCGGCATCGGGCCCTCGAACTTGCCGTCGTAGTTCTTCGGCTCCCAGGGCTGGCTGCCGGTGTCGGCGGCGTCGAAGAACAGCGGCGCATCGTTGACCACGGTGCCCGGCGTGAAGCCCTTCTCGAGCGCCGCCGAGTAGATGAAGGGCTTGAAGGCCGACCCCGGCTGCCGCCAGGCCTGGGTGGCGTGGTTGAACTTGTTCTTGCCGAAGTCGAAGCCGCCGACCAGCGCCCGGATGGCGCCGCTGCGCGGATCCATCGCCACCAACGCGCCCTCGACCTCGGGCAGCTGGGTCAGCATCCAGTCGCCCTTGGCGTTCTTCATCGCGCGCACGACGGCGCCGCGGCGGATCTGCACCTTGGCCGCGCGCCTTGTCCGACAGGCCCGAGGTCACCGGCCGAGGCCCGTCGCCGGTGACGGTGATGGTGTCGCCCGACTGCAGCATCGCCGACCACCCTGCGCGGCGCGGCCTCCAGCACGACGGCGGCGCGCAGGTCGTCGTTGTCCGGGTGGTCGTTCAGCGCCTCGGCGACGCGGGCATCGATCAGCGCCGGCGTCGGCGGGCAGGTCGACATAGGCCTCGGGGCCGCGGTAGAACTGGCGCAGCTCGTAGTCCATCAGCCCCTTGCGCAGCGCCTTGTAGGCCACGATCTGGTCGGCGGCACTGCACCGTCAGGTGGACGTTGAGGCCGCGCGTGTAGGCTTCGTCGCCGTACTGCGCGAAGACCAGCTGGCGCGCCGTCTCGGCCACGAATTCGGCATGCACGGCGGTCTCGGACTGCGTGCGGTAGCGCAGCACCTGCGCCAGCGCCTCGTCGTGCTGGGCCTCGGTGATGAAGCCGGTCTCGAACATGCGTTCGATGATGTAGCGCTGGCGCTGCGTCGCGCGCTTGGGGTTGGCGATCGGGTTGTAGGCCGAGGGCGCCTTGGGCAGGCCGGCGAGCATGGCCGCCTCGGCCACCGTCACGTCCTGCAGCTTCTTGCCGAAATAGATCTCGGCGGCCGCGGCGAAGCCGTGGGCACGCTGGCCGAGGAAGATCTGGTTCATGTAGAGCTCGAGGATCTGGTCCTTGGCCAGCAGGCTCTCGATCTTCAGCGCCAGCAGGATCTCGTAGATCTTGCGCGTGAAGGTCTTCTCGGTGCTGAGGTAGAAGTTGCGCGCCACCTGCATCGTGATCGTGCTGGCGCCCTCGCTGCGCGCGTCGCGCAGGTTGGCCAGTGCGGCGCGCGCCACGCCCTTGTAGTCGACGCCGCCATGCTGGTAGAAGCGCGCATCCTCGGCGGCCAGCACGGCGTCCTTCATGACCTGCGGCATCATCGCGATGGGCACGAAGTTGCGCCGCTCCTCGCCGAATTCGCCGAGCTGCACGCCGTCGGCGGAGAACACGCGCAGCGGCAGCTTGGGCCGGTAGTCGGCGAGGCTGCCGATCTCGGGCAGGTTCGGGTAGGCCACCGCCAGCGCCAGACCCACCACGAGCAGCAGCGCCGCCAACGCCGGCCAGCGGCCAGCCCGAACACCCAGGCCAGCGCGCGCAGCCAGGCGCCGCGCCAGCCTGCCGGCCGCGGCGTCGCGGGCCGACGGGGATGAAGAAGTTCGCGCGGACTCGGTTTGGGCCATAAAGATCCCGGCAACCGGGCCGAAGAGATTATAGGAAGCGGCCGGTCGAGGGCCGTCCATGGCCGCGGTGGCACGGCGCCACCGGTCCGTGAGATTGTCCACAGTGGCGGCCCGTCTGCCGGGCTTGACCCTCGAGGCAGCTTGCGGCTTGTTTCAAATGCGCCGTCAGCGTGCACCTCGAGCAACGAACAGCGGGGGTTTGACCGGCTTTTTTCTTTCGTGCACAAGGGCTTTACTGCTAGCATTGAAGTAACTTCTTAACAAGCAGGGGGCCCTGCCGCGTTGCAGTCGTGGCCGGGTCACGTGGCTGGGGAGCAGGTAACTTGGGATTTCTGGACGTTTTGCTGGGTCGCAAGCACCCGCCCATGATCGGGCTGGACATCAGTTCGTCCAGCGCCAAGCTGGTCGAGCTGGGCCAGACCGCCAGCGGCGAGTTCGTGCTCGAGCGCTTCGCCTCCGAACCGTTCGAGAAGGGCTGGATCACCGACGGCCAGATCGAGAAGTTCGACGAGGTCGCCGCCGCCGTCAAGCGCGTCGTCGCCAAGAGCGGCACCAAGACGCAAGCAGGTCGTGATGGCGATGCCGCAGTCGGCCGTCATCACCAAGAAGATCATGCTGCCCGCCGGCCTGCGCGAGGAAGAGATGGAACTGCAGGTCGAGAGCGAGGCCAACCAGTACATCCCGTTCTCGCTCGACGAAGTGAGCCTGGACTTCTGCGTCATCGGCCCCAGCCCCACCTCGGCCGGCGACGTCGAGGTGCTGATCGCGGCCAGCCGCAAGGACCGCGTGCAGGACCGCCAGGGCCTGGCCGAGGCCGCGGGCCTGAAGCCCGCGGTGCTGGACATCGAGTCGCACGCCTCGCGCATGGCCATGAGCCGCGTCGTCGCCGCGCTGCCCAACGAGGGCCGCGACGCGCTGGTGGCGCTGTTCGAGATCGGCGCCGACACCACCAGCCTGAAGGTGCTGCGCGACGACGAGATGCTGTACGACCGCGACCAGGCCTTCGGCGGCTCGCAGCTCACGCAGCTCATCAGCCGCCAGTACGGCTTCTCGTTCGAGGAGGCCGAAGCCAAGAAGCTCAACGGCGACCTGCCCGAGGACTACGAGGCCGCCATCCTGGCGCCCTTCGTCGACAGCCTGTCGCAGGAGATCGGCCGCGCGCTGCAGTACTTCTTCACCAGCACGCCGCACCACAAGGTGCACTACGTGATGCTGGCCGGCGGCACCGCCACGCTGCCGGGCCTGAAGGACCGCGTCACCGACCTCACCGGCTTCGCCTCCAGCGTCGTCAACCCCTTCGACCACATGCAGCTCGGCTGCTGCCGTGCGCGAAAGCCGCGTGCGCCGCGAGGCGCCGTCCTACCTCACCGCCTGCGGCCTGGCCATGCGGAGGTTCATGCAGTGATCCTCATCAACCTGCTGCCGCACCGCGAGGAAAAGCGCCGCCAGCGCAAGCGGGCGTTCTTCGTCGGCCTGGGCGCCTGCGCCGTGGGCGGCGTCGGCCGTCGGTCGGCCTGTGGTTTTCGGTGCTGCAGCAGATGACCGCGGCGCAGCAGTCGCGCAACGACTTCCTCGCCGCCGAGATCGCGCGCGCTGGACGTCGCAGATCAAGGACATCGCCACGCTGCGCGCCGAGATCGAGGCGCTGAAGGCGCGCCAGAAGGCGGTCGAGGACCTGCAGACCGACCGCAACGTGCCGGTGCACCTGCTCGACGAACTCGTCAAGCAGACGCCCGAAGGCGTCTACCTCACCACCATCAAGCAGACCGGGCAGGTGGTGGCCGTCAACGGCGTGGCGCAGACCAACGAACGCGTCTCGGAATTCCTGCGCAACACGCTCTACAACTCGCCCTGGCTGGAAAAGCCCGAACTGGTGGAGATCAAGGCCGTGGCCGCGACCGCCGCCAACCGCGAGCAGCGCCGGCTGTTCGAATTCTCGATGCGCGTGACGCTCAAGCGCCCGCAGGCCGCGGCCGCCGCGCGGCCGGCGCCGCGTCGGGCGCCGCGCGCGCGGCCGGCGGCGACGCCGGGCAAGACCATCCTGAGGTGCGACATGGCCATGGCATCGACCCTCAATTTCGACGTCAGCACGCTGCTCGGGCAGGCGACGGCGCAGTTCCGCAACCTCAACACCAAGCGAGCCTGGCCAGTGGCCGCTGCTGCCCAAGGCCGCGGCCTGGCTGGCCGCGGCCGCCGCCGTGGTCGTGGCCGGCTGGTTTGCCCTGCTGACCGATGCCACCGACGAGCTCGACGGCCGCGCGCCAGCAGGAGCCGCAGCTGCAGGCCCGCTACCGCGACCGGCTGGCCCAGGCCGTGAACCTGGGCGAGCTGCGCAAGCAGAAGCTGCAGGTGCAGGAATACGTGACGCAGCTCGAGAAGCAGCTGCCCGGCAAGGCCGAGATGGACGCGCTGCTGTCCGACATCAACCAGGCCGGTCTCGGCCGCGGCCTGCAGTTCGAGCTGTTCCGCCCGGGCCAGGTCCAGGTCAAGGACTATTACGCCGAGCTGCCCATCGCCATCCGCGTCAGCGGCCGTTACCACGACATCGGCTCGTTCGCCGCCGACGTGGCCAACCTGTCGCGCATCGTCACGCTGCAGAACCTCAGCATCGCCCCGGTGCAGGCGCGCGACGGCAGCGGCACGCTGGCGATGGACGCCACCGCGCGCACCTATCGCTACCTCGACGAGAACGAGCTCGCCGAGCAGCGCAAGGCGGCCGCAGCCGCCAAGGCCGCAGGAGCCAAGAAATGAGCGCGCCTGCGCTGGGCCGCAGCCGTGCTGGCCGCCGTCGTGCTCGCCGGCTGCAGCGCCGACCACGAGGAATTGCGCGAGTGGATGGAGCGCGAGCGCCGCGAGGTCAAGCCCAGCGTGCCGCCGCTGCAGCCGCCGAAGAAGTTCGACCCCGAGCCCTACAGCGCGGCGCAGGCGGTGGACCCGTTCAGCACGCAGAAGCTCACGGTGGCCCTCAAGCAGGAGGCGCGGCAGCCGAATTCGCTGCTGGCGGCCGAGATGAACCGGCGCAAGGAGCCGCTGGAGGCCTACCCGCTGGACAGCATGAGCATGGTCGGCAGCGTCACCAAGCAGGGCCAGCCGTATGCGCTGCTGCGCGTGGACAAGCTGCTCTACCAGGTCAAGGTGGGCGACTACCTGGGCCAGAACTACGGCCGCATCACGCGGATCGGCGAAACCGAGATCGCGCTGCGCGAGATCGTGCAGGACGCCGCCGGCGAATGGATCGAGCGCCCCGGCACGCTGCAGTTGCAGGAGAGAGGCGCGATGAGCGACACGTCCAGGAGACCCCCACCATGTTTCACTGGCGAGCGGCACTTGCCGCCCTGGCCATCTGTCGCGGCTGCCGCGGCACCGTTTGCCGCCTGGGCGCAGAACGCGATCCAGTCGATCACGAGCAGCCAGCAGGCCGGCACCGAAGTCGTCCGCATCGAGCTGTCCGAGCCCCTGGCTGCCGTGCCCAACGGCTTCTCGGTGCAGGCGCCGCCGCGCATCGCCATCGACCTGCCTGGCGTCGTCAACGCCATCGGCCGCAACAACGTCGAGATCAACCAGGGCAACCTGCGTTCGGTGAGCGTGGCCCAGGCCGGCGACCGCACGCGGCTGGTGCTCAACCTCAAGCAGGCCTCGGGCTACCGCGCCCAGCTGCAGGGCAAGACGCTGCTGCTGGTGCTGGACGTCGGCCGGCCCGGCGCCGACCGTGGCCGCGGCCGCGGCCGAGCAGCCGGTGCACTTCGCGCCGGCGCAGAACACCGTCTCGCAGGCGCTGCGCGACATCGACTTCCGCCGCGGCACCGACGGCACCGGCCGCGTCATCGTCAGCCTGCCCAGCACGCAGGTCGGGGTCGACATCCGCCAGCAGGGCCAGAGCCTGGTGGTGGAGTTCCTGCGCTCGACGCTGCCCGAGCCTTGCGCCGGCGCCTGGACGTCACCGACTTCGGCACCCCGGTGCGCAACGTCGCCACCTTCCAGAGCGGCGACCGCGTGCGCATGGTCGTCGACCCCATCGGCGCCTGGGAGCACAGCGCCTACCAGAGCGACAACCAGTTCGTGCTCGAGGTGCGGCCGATCAAGGTCGACCCCAACAAGCTCACGCAGGGCCCCGGCTTCCAGGGCGAGAAGCTGAGCCTGAATTTCCAGAACATCGAAGTGCGCGCGCTGCTGCAGGTGATCGCCGACTTCACGAACTTCAACGTCGTCACCAGCGACACCGTCACCGGCACCGTGACGCTGCGCCTGAAGGACGTGCCCTGGGACCAGGCGCTCGACATCATCATGCAGAGCAAGGGCCTGGGCGTGCGCAAGAACGGCAACGTGCTGTGGATCGCGCCCAAGGACGAACTCGCGGCCAAGGAGCAGGTCGACCTGGAGGCCAAGAAGAAGGTGACCGAACTCGAGCCGCTGCGCACGCAGTCGTTCCAGCTCAATTACGCCCGCGCCGAAGACATCATGAAGCAGATCACCGCCAACCAGGCGCTGGCCGAGCGGGGCCTCCGGTTCGAGCGGCGTCACCAACCGCATCCTGTCGCCGCGCGGCGCCGTGAACTTCGACATGCGCACCAACCAGGTGTTCGTCAGCGACATCCCGTCCAAGCTCGAGGAGATCGCGGCGATGATCGCCAAGATCGACATCCCCGTGCGCCAGGTGCTGATCGAGGCGCGCATCGTCGAGGCCGACGACACCTTCGGCCGTTCGCTGGGCGTCAAGCTGGGCTACGCGCGACCTGCGCGGCCCGCCCACCTCGGCCGGCGCCAACGTCGGCGGCAACTACGACGCCATCGGCGTGCAGACCGGCCAGCGTGCCGGGCCGATCGACTTCACCAATTCGCAGTTCGTCAGCCTGCCGGCCAACACCAGCAGCCTGGGCGGCGCCACGGCGGCGACCTTCGCGCTGTCGCTGTTCGGCTCCGCCGCCAACCGCTTCCTGAACCTCGAACTGTCGGCCCTGGAGGCCGACGGCAAGGGCAAGATCGTCTCCAGCCCGCGCGTCATCACCGCCGACCAGGTCGAAGGCGCTGATCGAGCAGGGCACGGAACTGCCGTACCAGGCCGCCACCTCCAGCGGCGCGACCGCGGTCGCAGTTCAGCAAGGCCAACCTGGCGCTCGAGGTCACGCCGCAGATCACGCCCGAGGGCAACGTCATCCTGAACGTCGACGTCAACAAGGACAGCGCGGGCGCGCCACGGCGGCCGGCTTCGCCATCAACACCAAGCACGTCAAGACGCAGGTGCTGGTGGAGAACGGCGGCACCGTGGTCATCGGCGGCATCTTCACGCAGACCGACAGCACCACCATCAACAAGGTGCCGCTCCTGGGCGACATCCCGATCCTCGGCTTGCTGTTCCAGAACAAGACGCAGCAGTTCGAACAAGACCGAATTGCTCGTCTTCATCACACCCAAGATCGTGACCGACCGCTCGGCGGTGCGCTGACAGGCGGCTCGCACGGCGAACCGCCGCCGGCCGCACCCGCGCCGCCCAACGGCCTGCTCCAGGAAACCGACCATGACGATGCTTCGACGCCTTCTTTCGATGATGGCCCTGCTGGTGCTGGCCGCTTGCGGCGGCGCCGGCGGCGACGGCGGCTCGCCCTACGGGGGCCCGGTCCCGGGCGGCGACGGCGGCGGCGGCACGGACGGCGGCGGCACCGGCGGCGCCACCCCGTCCATGCAACTCACGCTCAGCAGCAGTTCGATCAGTTCGGCCAACCCCGCCACCGTCACCGCACTGCTGAAGGACGCCAAGGGCACCGGCGTCGGCGGACAGGTCGTCACCTTTGCCGTCGAGCGCGGGCTGGCGGTCACCAACGTCGCGACGGCGTTGACCGACGCCGCCGGCCAGGCGGTGGTGCGACTCTCGCCCGCCAACACGACCGGCGCCGGCGCCGACGAGGTCACGGCAAGCGCGTCCTACGGCGGCGCCACGGTCACCAAGAGCGCCGGCTTCACGGTGCAGGCGACCAACGTCACCATCAGCGCCTTCGATCCCGCCACGCCGGCGATCGGCGCCTACGGCCAGACCAGCTTCACCGTGGGCCTGAGCGGCGCCAGCATCGGTGCGCCGGTCCAGGTCAGCGTGTCGTCGGCATGCGTGACGGCCGGCAAGGCGACGCTGTCGCCGAGCCGGTTCACCGCCACCACCGCCACCGTGACGCTGCAATACCGCGACAACGGCTGCGGCGCCATCCAGGCTCTGGACACCCTGCAGGCGGTGATCGACGGCACGGCCAACTCGCGCTCGACGACGCTCAGCATCGCCTCGCCGGCCGTCGCCAGCCTGGCGTTCATCTCGGCCTCGCCCGAGACGATCTTCCTGCGCGGATCGGGATTCACCGAGGCCTCGACCGTGACCTTCGAGGTGCGCGACGCCAACAGCAGCGCGCTGCCCAACGTCAACGTCGCGATGCGCCTGCTGACGCTCACCGGCGGCGTCACCATGGAAGGCGGCACCGCAGGAAGTCGTGCGCGCGTCCGATGCGCTAGGGTCGGGTCACGGTGCGCGTGAACTCGGGCACGCTGCCGACGCCCGTGCGTGTGGCGGCGACCCTGGTCGGCTCGACGATCTCCACCGTGTCCAGCAACCTCAGCGTGGCCGTGGGCCTGCCTTCGCAGCTCAACTTCTCGCTCTCGCAGGGCACGAAGAATATCGAGGGCTACAACATCGACGGCACGACGAACACCTACCAGATCATCGCTGCCGACCGCAGCGGCAATCCGATTCCTGCCGGCACCTCGATCAACTTCGTCACCGAAGGCGGCCAGGTGGAAGCCATCAAGCAGACCCAGATCGTCAATGGCATCGCACGCACGGTGGCCAATTTCGTGTCGTCCGAGCCGCGCCCGGTGGACGGCCGCGTGACGGTCACGGCCTATGCCCTGGGCGAGGAGTCCTTCCTGGACGTCAACGGCAACAACGCACGCGACGCCGCCGACCCCTTCCAGGATCTCGGCAACATCTTCAAGGACCGGAATTTCGACGGCGTCTACGACTCTGCCGTGGACGAGTTCGTGCCGCTGGCCGTGAACAACTCGTCGGCCTGCACGGCACCGGCCAACAACCTGCTGCTGCTGAACACCAGCATCCCCAGCGTGCCGGGCACCTGCGACGGGGCCTGGAGTGGCGCCGGGCAGGTCTACGTTCGCCGCGCTACCGAGACCGTGCTCTCGACCTCGACCGCGCGGCCGCTGTGGGCGAATACGAGCGGCCTCGATGCGTCCTGCCGCAAGATCGAGTCTGCAGATCGGCCCGCTGCCGACCCAGACGGCGCAGTTCACGCTGGTCGCCGGCGATACCTGGTACGGCGGCGGCAGCGGCACGCTGAGCTTCATCGTCGCCGACGCGAACCCGGGCAGCGTCGTCGCAGAACCTGCGCCCGCGGCTGAACCCGATGGCCGCCGGCACGGTGATCTCGGCGAGCTCGCCCACCACGGGCGTCACGGTCTCGGTCGGCGGTTCACCGGTGGCGAGCACGACCGAGGCCTCGCTGGCTTCGGTGGCCTACAGCTTCGGCCTGACCTCCCCTCCCACCGGGGTCGTCCTGGTCACCTTCACGTCGCCCAGCGGCACCGCCACCACCTACGGCATCAACATCGTGACCAACGCGGCGCGCCCCAGCATGTGCCCCTGACGACTGACCTCAGCCTGGCCCTCGTGGGCATGCCCGGCTGCGGCAAGTCCACCGTCGGGCGCCATCTGGCGCGGCAACTGGGCCTGCGCTTCGTCGACAGCGACACCGAGATCGAGCACCGCATCGGCATGCCGATCCGCGACTATCTTCGCCGCGCAAGGCGAGCCGGCGTTCCGCGACGTCGAGGCCGACGTCATCGAGCAGCTGGCCAGCCAGCCCGGCATCGTGCTGGCCACCGGCGGCGGCGCCGTGCTGCGGCCGTCCAACCGCGACGCGCTGCATTCGCACATGCACGTCTTCTACCTGCGCGCCACGCCCGAAGACCTGCACCGCCGGCTGCGCAACGACACGCAGCGGCCGCTGCTGCAGGTGGCCGACCCGCTGCGCCGCCTGCGCGAGCTCTACCGCGAGCGCGACCCGCTGTACCGCCGCACGGCGCACTTCGTCGTGGAATCGGTGCGGCCTTCGGTGCCGGCGCTCACCGGCATGGTGCTGATGCAGCTGGAACTGGCCGGCCTGGTCGACCCGGCGCAGGTGCCCTCGATCGATCGGCAGCACGCCGGCGACTTAAACTGCGCGGCGATGCCAGCCGCAAACTCCCCCCTCCTCCGGCCCTGCGCGGCGCCGCGCGCACCCGCAGCGTCGACGGTCGCCACCGCCGGCCGCCGCTACGACATCCTCATCGGCGCCGGCCTGCTGCACTTCGCCGGCCGCCTGGACCGGCCTGCCGCGCGCGGCGCAGGCCGTGATCGTGAGCAACCCCACGGTCGACGCGCTGTACGGCGACGCGCTGCAGCAGGCCCTCAGCCCGCACTACGGCCGCGTCAGCCGCGTGCTGCTGCCCGACGGCGAGCAGCACAAGGACTGGACCTCGCTGAACCTCGATCTTCGACCACCTGCTGGCCACCGGCTGCGACCGCAAGACCGTGCTGTTTGCGCTCGGCGGCGGCGTCGTCGGCGACATGACCGGCTTTGCCGCCGCCACCTACATGCGCGGCGTGCCCTTCGTGCAGGTGCCGACCACGCTGCTGGCGCAGGTGGACTCGTCGGTCGGCGGCAAGACCGCCATCAACCACCCGCGCGGCAAGAACATGATCGGCGCCTTCTACCAGCCCGTGCGCGTGGTCTGCGACCTGGCCACGCTGGACACGCTGCCCGGCCGCGAGCTGTGCGCCGGGCTGGCCGAGGTCATCAAGTACGGGCCGATCGCCGACATGGCCTTCCTCGACTGGATCGAGGCCCACCTGGACGCCCTGCTGGCCCGCGACCGCGCCGCGCTGGCCCACGCCGTGCAGCGGTCGTGCGAGATCAAGGCCGAGGTGGTGGGCGCAGGACGAGCGCGAGAGCGGCCTGCGCGCCATCCTCAATTTCGGCCACACCTTCGGCCACGCCATCGAGGCGGGCATGGGCTACGGCGCGTGGCTGCACGGCGAGGCGGTCGGCTGCGGCATGGTGATGGCCTGCGAGCTCTCGGCTGCGCTGGGTCTGGTGCCGGCGGCCTTCGTCGAACGCGTGCGGCGCCTGGTGCAACGCGCCGGGCTGCCGGTGCGGGCGCCGGCGATGCCCACTCAGCGCTGGTTCGAGCTGATGGGGGTGGACAAGAAGGCCGAAGGCGGCGAGATCCGCTTCGTCGTCATCGAGGCACCCGGCCGCGCCGCGCGTGCGACCGGCGCCCGATGCGCTGGTCCGCGGCGTGCATCGAACAGTCACGGTGCCACCGCGGCGTGAACCTCGAAACCCTGGCGCCCTGGGCCTGCGACCCGCGCCGTTCGCGCGGCCGGCGCATCGCCGAACCCCTGGCGCCGCCGCGCAACGAGCACCAGCGCGATCGCGATCGCATCGTCCACAGCACGGCCTTCCGGCGCCTGGTCTACAAGACGCAGGTCTTCATCAACCACGAGGGCGACCTCTTCCGCACCCGGCTGACGCACTCGCTGGAGGTGGCGCAGCTGGCGCGTTCGGCAGCGCGCACGCTGCGCCTGAACGAAGACCTGGTCGAGGCCATCGCGCTGGCGCACGACCTGGGCCACACCCCCTTCGGCCATGCCGGGCAGGATGCGCTGCACGAGTGCATGCGCGAACACGGCGGCTTCGAGCACAACCTGCAGAGCCTGCGCGTGGTCGATGCACTGGAGGCGCGCTACCCCGCCTTCGACGGCCTGAACCTGAGCTTCGAGACGCGCGAGGGCATCCTCAAGCACTGCTCGCGGCGCAACGCCGAGCAGCTGGTGCAGGCCGAACCGGACGGGCCGGGACGGCGCTTCCTGGACGGCACGCAGCCGGGCCTGGAGGCGCAACTCGTCAATCTGGCCGACGAGATGGCCTACAACGCGCACGACATCGACGACGGCGTGCGCTCGGGACTCATCACGATGGCGCAACTCGGCGAAGTGCCGCTGGTGGCGCGCTGGCGCGCCGAGGTGCTGGCCGAGTATCCGGCGCTGGCCGCGCAGCCGAGCCGGCGGCTGCTGTCGGAGACCTTGCGGCGCATGCTGTCGGCGCTGGTGGGCGACCTGGTGAGTGCCACCGCCGCCGCCGTGGCCGAACATGCACCGGCCGACGTCGACGCCGTGCGCCGGCTGCCGGCACTCGCCTGCTTCAGCGCAACGCAGCGCGGGCAGAACGCAGAGCTCAAGCGCTTCCTGTTCAGCGAGCTCTACCGTCACCCCCAGGTGGCCGACACGACGGCACGCGCGCGCACGGCGGTGGCCGAGCTGTTTGCCGCCTATTGCGCCGCACCGAACGAGATGCCCGGCGACTATGCCGGCGCGCCCGACCTGCCGCGTGCGGTGGCGGACTACATCGCCGGCATGACCGACCGTTTTGCGCTGCGCGAACACCACCGCCTCACCGGGCGGCGGCTGTTTGCCGAGTAGCTTGCCGTGGCCCGGCTGCCGCGCCTGGTGGTCGCCGGCCAGGCCCATTTCATCGTCCAGCGTGGCCACAGCGGCACGGCTGTGTTTGCCGACGAGGTCGACCGCGCCGCCTACCTTGCCGCGCTGCGCGAGGCCGCGGCGGCCGAGCGCGTGCAGGTGCATGCCTACGCCCTGCTGCCCACCGAGGTGCTGTTGCTGGTCACGCCCGCCGAACGCCTGAGCCTGAGCCGCCTGATGCAGGCGCTGGGCCGGCGCTACGTGGCCGCCCACAACCGCCGTCACGGCCGTTCGGGCACGCTGTGGGACGGCCGCTTTCGCTGCGGCGTGGTGGAACCCGGTGCCACGCGCCTGCAGGCGCTGTGCCTGATCGACGGCGCTGCGGCCGATCCCGGCATCACGAGTGCGGCACACCGGCTCGGTGGCCCGCGCGAGGGGTTGCTGATCGACCCCCCTGAATACTGGCAACTGGGCAACACGCCCTTCGAGCGCGAGGCCGCCTACCGCAGGCTGCTGGACACCGGCATCGCCGCCGCCCCGGCGGCCCAGCTGCGGGGCGCCGCCCTCGGAGGTTGGGCCGCCGGCTCAGCCGATTTCAGGGCCGGCCTCGCTGCGGCGACATCGCGCCCGACACAACCCCGCCCGCGCGGCCGGCCCAGGCGAGAGCGGGTGCACGGCAGTTGAGGTAGCGCGGTTCCGTTGCGGCGGTCGTCGCGATCGTTGGCTCACGGACCAGTGCGAAGGTTCAGCAACCTTGTCGGGGGCTCGCGTGCCTGCACTGTGGCGGGATCAGGCCGGCGGGGCGCTCTGCTCCGCTCGTGCCGTGCGGATACGCGTGCGCAGCAGGCTGCGGGGGTCTATAACGACCCGAAGAGACGCACGCAGGCCGGACTGACACTACCCGGCGGGAAGCCGGTTTGCTGCAGCATGGGCACGGTACCTGCTTGTGGTCATGGCAGCCGGATACGCATGACATGACTATGTCCCCAATTACTCTTGCATTGCTTTGACAGCTAGCTATTTATGCTCCGACCCCAATTTCTTGAACTTGCCGCATTTGCTGCACTGCGGTAGGCTTGCAAGGTTTCCCTTCCAGCCCTGAACCAGGAGCGCGCCATGTCGACGCACGCACCCCACCCCGCCGCCAGCGCGAGCGCCACCGTTGACGAGATCAGCGCCCTGGCACAGCGTGGCCTGTACGACCCGACCGCCGAGCACGACGCCTGCGGCGTCGGTTTCGTGGCCCACATCAAGGGCGTCAAGGCGCACGCCATCATCGAGCAGGGGCTGAAGATCCTGGAGAACCTCGACCACCGCGGCGCGGTGGGGGCCGACAAGCTGATGGGCGACGGCGCCGGCATCCTGATCCAGATGCCCGACGACTTCTATCGCGCCGAGATGGCGGCGCATGGCGTGGCGCTGCCGCCCCCCGGCGAGTACGGCGTCGGCATGATCTTCCTGCCCAAGGAACATGCGTCGCGCCTGGCCTGCGAACAGGAACTCGAACGCGCGATCCGGGCCGAGGGCCAGGTGCTGCTGGGCTGGCGCGACGTGCCGGTGGACCGCGACATGCCGATGAGCCCCACCGTGCGCGCCAAGGAGCCGGTGATCCGCCAGGTCTTCATCGGCCGCGGCCAGGACGTCATCGTGCCCGATGCGCTGGAGCGCAAGCTGTATGTGATCCGCAAGACGGCGTCGGCCGCCATCCAGGCGCTGCAGCTGACGCACAGCCGCGAGTACTACGTGCCCAGCATGAGCTGCCGCACCGTCATCTACAAGGGCCTGCTGCTGGCCGACCAGGTGGGCCAGTACTACCGCGACCTCGCCGACCCGCGCACGGTGTCGGCGCTGGCGCTGGTGCACCAGCGCTTCTCCACCAACACCTTCCCCGAATGGCCGCTGGCCCACCCCTACCGCATGGTGGCGCACAACGGCGAGATCAATACCGTCAAGGGCAACTTCAAGTGGATGCGCGCCCGCGAAGGGGTCATGAAGTCGCCCGTGCTCGGCGACGACCTGAAGAAGCTCTATCCGATCAGCTTCGAGTACCAGAGCGACACCGCCACCTTCGACAACGCGCTCGAGCTGCTGACGATGGCCGGCTACCCGCTGGCCCACGCGGCGATGATGATGATCCCCGAGGCCTGGGAGAACCACGAACTGATGGACGCGCGGCGGCGCGCCTTCTACGAGTACCACGCCGCGATGATCGAACCCTGGGACGGCCCGGCGGCGATGGTCTTCACCGACGGCAAGCAGATCGGGGCCACGCTCGACCGCAACGGCCTGCGGCCGGCACGCTACATCGTCACCGACGACGACCTGGTGGTGATGGCCAGCGAGACCGGCGTGCTGCCGATCCCCGAGAACCGCATCGTGCGCAAGTGGCGGCTGCAGCCGGGCAAGATGTTCCTCATCGACCTGGAGCAGGGCCGCATCGTCGACGACGAGGAACTGAAGAACCAGTTCGCCAACGCGCGCCCCTACCAGCAGTGGATCGACAACGTGCGCGTGCGGCTGGACGCGATCCCGGCCGACGAGGCGGCGCCCGCATTCACGGCGTCGCTGCTCGACCGCCAGCAGGCCTTCGGCTATACGCAGGAAGACCTGAAATTCCTGATGCTGCCGATGGCCGCCAACGGCGAGGAAGGCATCGGTT
>CAVQWK010000010.1:0-11152 GCA_963717575.1 uncultured beta proteobacterium
CGTTCGGACTTCCTATGCTTCTCGGCCGAGTCCGTGGCCGAGATCGGTCGAAGGCGGCGACATGAAGCCTTGTCGGGCGTGCCGGCGGGCGCCGCCCAACTGCTCGAGGCATTGGCGCGGCTGATGAGCTGCTGATGAGGGGCCCCTACTCTCTTGGCAAATCCTGAAGGGCGCGGAGCGTTGTGCGACAAAAGCTTAGGCGCGATTTCCATGCACTGATCCATCACATGCACCGCGAAGTCAGCGCGGCACGGCCAACCTGTGCACCTCAGCAACAGCGTGCCCTCGGAAGTGAGGCAGGCCACGGAGTCGTCGTCCGGCCCGTTGGCTATCTGCACAACGGTGCCGACACCATCGAGTCGCGCCACCACGCTGGCACGGTCGGTATCGATGATCAGCAGGTGCTTGCGTGTGCGGTCGGCGATCACCAACCGCGAGTCCACCCAGGCCGACACATCGAGCTCACGAGATCCGATGGCGTGATTGCTGAGGTTGTCGAGCACATGCTCGGACACCAGCCGGTCGCCTTCGCGCCGGTAGCGATGCAGCACGCCGCCGATATGCGGTGTGTGCACGGCCAGCAGGCGCGCGCCATCTGAAGTGTGCGAGAGCCAGCGCATGCGAGTGCCGATGGGGGGCCCGAACGACCGCGAGTTTCAGCGCGCTCGGTGCGGCGGCATCGGCTTCGATCAGCACGAGCTGCGCGCCCTGTGGACCCGAGCGCATGCTCAGGAGCGAGGGCCGCGCTCCACCGGCCTGCCAAGGCTTGGGCGCAATGTCCTCCAGCACGTAGGGGGCCTCGATCGCCAGCGAGCGCAATACGCCCAGGTCGTGCCGCTCGAGCCACAGCACTCGGGTGGCTTCGATGTCGTCGCCGAGCACCTCGTGCGGATAGCGCCTGCGGCCGGTCCCCCCAGCACCAGCACATGACCGCCGTCGCCACGGCCGTCGATGTCGATCTGCAAGGGCCGTGCATCGGGAACAGTAACCCCGGTTCTTTGTCGGTGCTGCTACGACGATCCAGGTGCCGGCTGTCGGCTCCAGGTCGATCAAGTGCGCAGTCAGGCCGTCGCCTTGCACCGCGATCACGGCCAGCGGCAGGACGAGCAGCCCGGCATGCGCGGCGATGACAACGTGCGATACGCCCGCATTGCTCGCGCCGCCACCCACCCAGAACCGGCCGTCGTGTCGGCGCGCGACGATGCGTCCATGGCCGAACGCCAGGGGCGCCAGCGGATCGATGCCATCGGCCAAGCGCTGCGCGGCGCGGCCTGCGCGCAGTTGCCAGAGCCCGCCATCGCGGTCGGTGCCCAGCAACGAGCGCGCGGGGCCCGATCGCAGTTGCGTCCAGGGCGTGGGCGAGGGCAACGGCCGCACCGACCAGCCGTTCGCCGCATGCGACCGCGAGGGCAGCGCCAGGGCTGCGCCCGCCCAGGCCATCGCGCCGCGCCTTGTGATCAGATGCAAGGGCACGCCGCCGAACGCCATCACCAACGCAGTACGCGCGGACCGAGCAGCGCGCCGAGTAGGCCGCTCAGGCCGATGCCCAACGTGTACCAGACGGCGACGAAAGCGGCCGAGACCTCGGGGCACGACAACGCGTAGCCGAGGGCGCCCACTGAACCCGCGAACAGCCCGGCAGCGAAACCCGCGGCGCGCGGTCGCGTCGGCGCCAGGCCGCGCACAGCCCACAACGAGCCGGCCAATGCCGGCAGAGAAAACGCGACCACATTGCCGGGGCAGGTGAGCCACGAGTGGCCCAACAGTGTCGACAGGTGATCGCTGCTCGGCGTGGCGATCAGTGCCGCCAGCCCCAGCAAGCCCATGGCGCCGAACACGCAGAGCAAGACCACGCGCGGCACCGCCAGACGCCCAATCGGCCGCGCCAGGCGTGCGGTCAACCAGCCCGCGGCGGCGGCCAGCGCACCGGCGTAGGCGAGTTTCATCCATGGCACCGTCGTCGCGTACATCGAGGCCGGGATCGGCCCGATCAGCGCGAGCGCCAAGAACGCGCTGGCCACGAGGCCAGGCCCGCTACCGGCAGCAGCCGGCGCGCCACTACCGCGCGTGGGGCCGGGCCGGCGCCGCGCGCCAGCATCTCGATCAATGCTTCGGTCTTCATGAACTCTCTTTGCCTCCAACCAACAGCGCGAGGCGCTTCAAGCCCCGGTGCACCTGCACTTTGATCGCTGACTCCGACGTTCCCGTTTTCAACGAGGCTTCGGCACCACAGGCCTTCGATCTTGGTCAGCAAGATGGCCCGCCGCTGCGCCTCGGGCAACTCGCACAGCAGCTTGTCGAGGTCGCGCTGCGCCGAGCCTTCGTCGGGCGCGGAGAGCAGTTGCGCCTGATCGACGTCGTCGATCGCGTCGCGCCGGTCGTCGCGGCGGCCACGCCGGCGCCACAGATCGACGAGCTTGTGGCGCGCGATCGCAAACACCCAGGCGCTCACCGGCAGCGCCGCGTCGTACGTGCCGCGTTGCAGGTGCAATGCGAGCAGGGTCTCCTGCACCAGGTCCTCCACATCGTCCGGCACGTACTGCATGCGGCGGCGCAGGTAGCCGCGCAGGCGGAGGGCGATGCGGTGCAGCGCCTGGGCATAGGCCGCCTCGTCCCCCGACTGGGCGCGCATCCAGAGCGGTTTCAGGCCGGACTCGAAATCGTCCTGGGTGGCGTCATCATCCATTTCGTCGGCAAGGGTGTTCTGGTTACAGCAAGGCCGGCCGGGCATTGTGCCGCGCAGGTAACGAAGGGCGGGGCTGCGGCGAAAGAGCAGCGGCCATGGCCGAACTTGCTTTCCCCTCCCGCTTGGCGGGCCGCATCGGCGCCGCGCCGGCGCGCTTTCTGGCCCGGCGCCGCCATGTGCATGGCACGTCGGCACCGGCCGACCTGCGCTCGCTGGCCGCGGCGCTGCGGCCGGGCGACGTGATCCTGGTCGAAGGCGAGTCGCGCTTTTCGACCGGCGTAAAGTACCTGACGCAATCGACCTGGTCGCATGCGGCGCTGTACGTCGGCAACCGGCTGGGCGAGCGACGTGCGGCCGACGGCCAGCCGGCGGTGTGATCGAAGCGGATGTGGTGGAGGGCGTGCGCGCGGTCGGCTCGGACAGTTCGCCGGCCTGCACCTGCGAATCTGCCGCCCGATCAGCCTGAGTGCGAACGAAGCGCAGGCGGTGATCGAATACGCCATCGCGCGCCTGGGCCATCGCTACGACCTGAAGAACATCATCGACTGGTGCGGAGCTGCTGCCCACGCCGCCCGTACCGGCGCTTGGCGGCGTCGCCTGATCGCGCTGGGCAGCGGCGACCCGACACGCGCCATCTGCTCAACCCTCGTCGCGCAGGCGTTTCAATCGGTGCGCTACCCCATCCTGCCGACCATCGAGCAGCGCTCCACCAACGACCCGCTGTGCCCGGCCGCGTCGAGAGATCCTGCACGTGCGCCACCACAGCCTGTTCACGCCGCGCGACTTCGATGTCTCGCCATACTTCGCGATCGTCAAGCCGACGCTCGCGTCGGGCTTCGATCACCGCAACCTGCGCTGGGCCGATGGATCGGCCGCCGGGCCCGCAACCCGCTGGACGGTTCCTGCATGAAACGCCGCCATGTTGTGCTGTCTTCCGCGTCCCTGCTGCTCGGCGCCGCACCACGCCGCGCCGCCGCGCAAACGCTCAACGGCTTTGAAATCCGCCGTGCGCGGCGCGCTGATTCCCATCAAGGCGATCGAGCAGCGGCGGACCGCCGCAAGGACGGCATCCCGGCGATCGACAGCCGCGTTTCGTCGAAGCGCCAGAAGCGGGCTGAAGGACAACGGCCGCGTGCTCGGCCTGGCCGAACGGCGTCGCACGCGCCTACCCGGTGCGCATCCTCAACTGGCACGAGATGGTCAACGACCAGTTTCGGCGAACGAGGCCATCGCCGTCACCTACTGCCCGCTGTGCGGCACCGGCATGGCGTTCGAGGCGCGCGGGCCAGCAAGGCGCCGTCGGGCTTCGGCGTCTCGGGCCTGCTCTACAACAGCGACGTGCTGCTGTACGACCGCGGACCGAGTCGCTGTGGTCGCAATCTGCTCGAGAGGCCGTCAGCGGGCCGATGAAAGGTACCAAGCTCACGCCCGTGCCGCTGACCCACACCAGCTGGGCCGACTGGCGCGCGCGCCACCCGCACGCGAGGTGCTGTCCACCGATACCGGCTACGCGCGCGACTACAGCGCGACCCCTACGCCGGCTACGACAGCGTGCCGCGCCTGCTGTTCGAGGTGCAGCACCGAGACGATCGCTTGCCGGTCAAGGAATGGGTCCTCGGCCTGCGCATCGCGGGCCAAGCCAAGGCCTACCCGTTCTCCGTGCTGGCGCAGCGTGTCGATGCGAAAGGCCGCTTGGCTGACCGTGTTGGCGGCGCGCCGGTGGAAATTCGCTTCGACCGCACGCACCGCAGTGCCGAGGCGTTCGACGCGGCGGGCCAAGTGCTGCCCTCGGTGATGGCGTTCTGGTTCGCCTGGTTCGCGTTCCACCCGAAGACCGAGGTCCTGGCCGCGCGCTGAACCGGGTCGCTGCGTGATTCAGGCGCGCTGGCGGTGCGCAATCAGGTGGTCGAGCGACAGCGCACCCGGCCCGCGCAGCATCAGCCACAACAACACCGCCGCCCACACACCATGCGTGGCGTAGGCACCGGGATAGACGAGGAGCTGGATCACCGCGGTCATCACCAACAGGCCGAACGACGCCAGACCGCGTGCCCAGGCCGAGCAGCACGAGCAACGGCAGCGCGTGCTCGCCGATCGTGGCCATGACGGCGGCGAATTCGGGCGGCAGCAGCGGCAGCTTGTATTCATCGCGAAACAGATCGACGGCCGACGACGACAGGCGCGGCAGGCCGAACTCGAAGCTGCCCGAGACGATGTTGAGCGCGAAGCCCTCGACCTTGGTTTGACCCGAGTTCCAGAACACCGCCGCGATCGAGAAGCGCGCCAGCAGCGCGATCAGCGACTCCGGGATGCGTGCGAACCAGGCATGCGCGGTCGACATCGCGCGCGCCAAGGCGCCGCTGGTTTGTTGGCGGACCACGCGGGCCGAAGCGGTGTTCGTATTCATGTATTGTCTCCAGGAAGAAACCAGGCGATCAGCGCGCCGTGGCGGATCAGCGAAGCCAGCGGGCTGGCGAGGTCGAGGGGGTCGTCGCTGCCGGGCACGAGCGCCGATGCGGCGGCTTCGCCGAGCGGACAGCCGCGTGCCAGCGCGGCAATGAACACGGCCGTGCTGCTCTGCACCGGCAGCACGAGCACATCGTCGCCCTGGCGCAGCACGAGCGCGTCTTCGGCGCGCGACAGATCGACCGCGCCGATGGCCGCCGGGTCGTCGCTCTGGTGCGCGGCCCACAACGAGGCTACCGCCCACGGCGAGCGCACGACTGCGAGCGACGGGTGCAGTGCGAGTCGCGCCTGTGCCAACCGTTGCGGCTCGGCGAGGTGGCGCGTGAGCGCTTCGGCAGACAGCGGCGTGGCGTCTGCGCGCGTGGAAGGCGCATACGCGTGCGCGCTCGAGCCGCGCCATGTCGGCCAGATAGGGCAGCGACGCGGCGGGCTCGAAGCCGGCGATGAAGTCGGCCAACCCGTCGCCGTACTCGGCCAGCACGGGTGAGCGCGGCGGATTCGCGCAGACATATATGCGCGCCATCGCGCGTGAAGAACTCGCCGCCGACAAGTTGATCGCACGACCGGAAAGCCATCGGCCAGCGCCTGCACCAGCGAGACGACGACGTTGTTGCGATAGACGGCGAAGCGCTGCGGCGGATCGGCGCCGTTCCAGGTGCGCAGGCCGCCAGGCACGGGCGCTCGGGATCGAGCAAAGCCGCGGCGAAGTCGGCTCGTGGAGCGCGTGGCAACGCTGTCATGCGGCGGTCCGTCGTCGCTGGCCGCGCGCGCGAGCACGCGTCGGCCGCAGCGGCCTCGGCCGCGAGCACGGCCACGTCCGGCACGTCGTTGTCCCACTCGATCAGCGTCGGCAGCGGCCCGGCCGTTCGAGCGATGCGCTCGTACAGCGCCCAGACGGCGTCGGCGACGGCGCGCCGTGCGCGTCGATCAGCAAGCGGTCGCCCGCCGCGTCGCGGTCTTCGGCGAAGCCCGCCGAGATGGATTTCGCCGACGCGCTGCCAGCGGGAAAGCGGTCGATATAACGTCCACGGGTCGCGTGCCATGGTTGACGCCGCGACAAACGACGTTGTTGACGTCGAGCAGCAGGCCGCAGCCGGTACGGCGCGCGACCTCGCGCGAGGAATTCGACTTCGTTCATCGTCGAGCGCGCGAACGCCACGTAGGTCGACGGGATTCTCCAGCAGCATGCGCGGCGCCCAGTGCGTCTTGAACCTGGTCGATATGGTCGCAGACGCGGTGCCAGCGTCGCCGCGTCGTAGGGCAGCGGCAGCAGGTCGTTGAAGAAGACGCCCGCCATGGCTCGACCAGGCCAGATGTTCGGAGAACCAATGCGGCTCGTAGCGCTCGCACGAGCGCCTTGAGCCGCGTCGAGGTGAGCGCGTATCGAGCGGCTCGTCGCCGCCGATGGACAGGCCGACGCCATGGATCGACAGCGGCTAGCGCTCGCGCACCTGCTCGCAGATGGCGATGGGCGGCCCGCCGGCGCCCATGTAGTTCTCGGCATGGACTTCGAAGAAAGCCGACCGCCGCGCCGCTGCGTCGAGGATCTCGCGCGACATGTGCGGCTTGAGACCGATGCCGGCGCGCGAGGTGCGAGCCGGCGGGCTGAGCGCCTGGAGGTCATGGCGTCGTACGTGGCGGTGCAGAGCTTGCGGCAGCCGACGATCAGGCCTTGCTTCTCCTTGAACTCCTTCGAGCTGGCCGAATGCCGGTCGGCGAGGTCTTGGAGGCCGTCTTCTCGCAGGTGCCCTTGGGGACAGCTTCCAGGCGTTGCCCTGGTAGTCGACCTTGGAGGTGCCGGCGCAGGTGGTGCCGGGGCCGGCGGCGCAGTCGTTCTTGCCCTTCAGCGCGACGCCGAAGCACTTCTCCTTGTCCGCCGATTGCGCATGGGCGGGGGCATGCGCCATCGACAGCGCGGCGCCGACGGCCAGGGTGAGGGCGGCGGCGGACAGTTGCATCGAAACGGTTTGGGTCATCGTGAAAGCTCCAGCAGAGTCGGTTGAAAGGATCGGCCCGCGACGCGGCGCCGGGAGTCAGTTCGCTGCGACCCCTGCCGTGGTTACAGTGGTCGATCGTGAAGGGGCGCGGCTCGCCGGTCCGACGCACGGCGCTCGGCTGGGCAAGGAGCCCGACGGGGCGAGAGACTCTCCGGCCCACGACGGGCCGGCGAACCACACGACCGTGAGCGTGTGGTGCGACCCCTTCGCAGCGTTCATCACGGTCGGCCAAGGGCCGCTGAACGCGGGGCGACGCTGCGCTCCCGCAAGCACCGGCTCAGCGCACCAGGCCCACGCGGACTTCGGCGACCGGGTTGCGCTAGTCGCGGGCGTTGGGCTTCAAGTCACCGACGCCATGCACGCCACGGCACACATGCACGAAGTCTTCGCCGCCGTTGGCCTGGGCGTCGCCGTTCGAGCCGCCGCACTCGGCGAAGAAGGGGCCGGGTCACGACGTGCATAGCTCGTCGGTGACCTCGCTGCCAGTGTCGTAGGCGATGGCGACGTACCGTTGCGCCGGCCAGCCCGGGTAGGTAATTGCACGGCGTTGAGTGAGACAAAGGCGTCGTTGGTGGGAATCAGCATCGCCGCCAGGGTCGATGGGTCTTGCAAGGGGTTGCCCTGGACCTAGACGGTGAGCGACTTGCCTGGGTCGAGCAGGCCGCTGGCGGCGGCGTGTTGGGATGGCTGCGCACGGTACCGCTCGCAGCGGCGCGGGGTATGGAGGTGTCGACGCACCTCTACCCGGAGGTTGCAGTCCACCTGATGTGCGTCACCGAGACCGCGCATTGGCGGAAGTGGCAGGGCTGGGCCAATCCGATCCTCGCGGAGCCGTTCGAGGGCCGTGACGGCGATCTGGTAGTTCCCTATCAGCCGGGCTGCGGGGTCGGAATGCGGTTGGAGCCCGCGATGCGGCGGTACGCGCTGGATGCGTGATGCGGCCGCGGACGCGGCGCGACGGCACCGCGCACTCCGCGATGTCGCTGCTGGAGTTCGTGCAGAGGCAGACCGCGCTGATACCGTGCGTGCGCCGCCCTGCTTTCGGATGTTCGGTTGATGGTTGGCCCCGAGCGGCTGGTTTGCGGCGCACCATTGAGAGCAGTGAATGTCGCTGAAGAGTCGTCCACCGCCGGCCGGCCCCTTGTCACCACGGGCCGCGATGCGGACCAATGCAGTCGGCCGCGCCTCACACGACAGCGTGAGCTGGATCCGGCGCGTCGGACGCCAACAATCGATCACGCAGTTGGCCCACCGCGAAGTCGATGAAGGCGCGGGTCTTCATCGGAAGTCTTCCCTGACCGGGGTAGATCAGGCTGGCTGGTACGGGTGGGGGCTCGTCGTCTGCAAGTACACGAACCAGCCGGCCCTCGCGCAAGGCGTCGGCGACCTGATAGGACAGCACGCGGGTGAGCCCGATGCCGAGGACCGATGCGGCGATGGCGGCATCGGCCGTCGAGACCGTCATGCGTGAGCGCACGGGCACTGCTCGGCGTTCGCCATCGCGGGCGACGAAAGTCCATGCCGTGGCGGCATCCAGACCGTCGAACGTGACGCAAGCGTGCGCCGCGAGTTCCTCCAGAGACAGCGGCGTGCCGAACCGCTCCAGATAGGCGGGGCTCGCGCACACCACGCGGCTGATCGTTCCCACCTGCGTCGCGACGAGGTTGCTGTCGGGCAGCGCGCCGATTCGCAGGGCGACGTCGACATGCTCCTCGATGAGGTTGACGTTGCGGTCGCCCAGGCGAATCTGGATGTCGACCTCGGGGTGCTGCCTCCAGGAACGCGGCAGCCACCGGCACCACGTGCAGGCGCCCGAACACGATCGGCGCGGCCACCACGAGCTGGCCCTTGACCTTGGCGTAGGCACCAGAGGCGGCGCGCTCGGCCTCGTCGACCTGCTCCAGGATCTGTCGGCAAGCCGCGAGGTAGTCGCGCCCGGCGTCCGTCAGCACGAGCTTGCGCGTCGAGCGCGTGATCAGGCGCGTCTTCAGGTGCGCCTCCAGGTCCGCGAGCTTGCGGCTCACGGTCGCCAGGGGCACGTTCAGGCGGCGTCCCGCCGCCGACAGGCTGCCGCCATCGACGATGGCGGCAAACACGGACATGGCTTCCAGGCGATCCATTGTTCCAATAAGTGAGAGAAAGATTCGCAGATTGTCTGTCTAGTGGTCATCAACGGGAATATCTACATTCTCTTCACCGGATTGCACCGGCTCAACCCACCCCCGGAGTCAACACCATGTCCCGCCTCAGCACCCCCGCCAGCATCGACGCCGCCCCTGCACCGGCCCGCCCGCAACTCGAAGCCGTCAAGAAGCAGATCGGCAGCGTGCCGAACCTGTTCCGCCTGGTCGCCAACAGCCCGGCCGCGCTGGAGGGTTACCTCGGCATGTCCGGCGCCCTGGCCAAGGGCAGCCTGCCGGCGCCCACCCGCGAGCGCATCGCGCTGGCGGTGGCGCAGATCAACGGCTGCGGTTACTGCCTGTCGGCTCACACCTACATGGGCAAGAACCTGGCGAAGCTCAGCGACGCCGAGATCGCTGCCAACCGCCACGGCGGCTCGCTCGACCCGAGGGCCGACGCCGCAGTGCGTTTCGCCGCCAAGGTGGTCCGCGAGCGCGGGCACGTCACCGACGCCGACGTGCAGGCCGTGCGCATGGCGGGCTACGACGACGCGCAGATCGTCGAGATCGTCCAGCACGTGGCGCTGAACACCTGGACCAACTACATCAACTCGGTGGCCCAGACCGAGATCGACTTCCCCGTCGCGCAAGCGCTCGCGGCCTGAGCCATCACGCTCATCCCACGGGGTCGCGCTGCCTGGCGCGCGCCGACCTCGTGGGCCTCGGCCACCTACCTGGAGACCCTGCCATGTCCCGTCCGCCCCTGCCACCGTTCACGCTCGAGACCGCGATCCAGAAGGTGCGACTGGCCGAGGACGCCTGGAACAGCCGCGACCCGTCGCGCGTGGCACTGGCCTACTCGCCCGACAGCCGCTGGCGCAACCGGTCCACGTTCCTGCAGGGCCGCGCCGAGATCGAGGCGTTCCTCACGCAGAAGTGGCACCGCGAGCTCGACTACCGGCTCGTCAAGGAACTGTGGGCGTTCCGGGAGGACCGCATCGCGGTACGGTTCGCCTACGAATGGCACGACGCCGACGGTCAGTGGTTCCGCAGCTACGGCAACGAGAACTGGGCCTTCGACGCCGAGGGCCTGATGCACACGCGCATCGCCAGCATCAACGACCTGCCGATCGCCGAAGGCGAGCGCCTGTATCGCTGGCCGGCAGGTCGGCGGCCGGATGACCTCCCTGGGCTCACCGAACTGGGGCTGTGACCATGGACCGACCCGCAGCGTACGCCAGCGACGTGGCGTTCACCGACGTCGTCAAGGCCATCCAGGCGCGCAAGGGTTCGCGGCCGGCCTACAGCCGCATGGAGGAAGGCGGATCCTGGGAGCAGTCGATCACGCCGGAGCTGAAGACAGAGATCGAGGCCCAGATCAGCGTGTTCCTGGCCACCGCCAACGCGCAGGGCCAGCCCTACATCCAGCACCGCGGCGGGCCGGCCGGCTTCCTGAAGGTGCTGGACGAGCGCACGATCGGATTCGCCGACTTCGCCGGCAACCGCCAGTACATCACGCAAGGCAACCTCGAAGAGAACCCGAAGGCCCACCTCTTCCTGATCGACTACGCCAACCGGCGCCGCATCAAGATCTGGGGCACGGCGCGCGTCGTCGAGAGCGACGAAGTCCTGCTGAAGCAGCTGATGCCGGCGGGCTATCGGGCCAGGCCGGAACAGGTGATGCTCTTCACCGTCACGGCTTGGGACGTGAACTGCCCGCAGCACATTCCGCAGCGGATGGAGGCTGCGGACGTGCGCAAGGCCATCGAATCCCGCGACCAGCGCATCGCCGCGCTGGAGGCAGAAGTCAAACGCTTGCGCCAAGACTGAACGAACTTGATTCCGCGAATGACCGGTCTTGTGGGCAGTGACCGACTCCTGTG
>CAVQWK010000011.1:0-270158 GCA_963717575.1 uncultured beta proteobacterium
CTTCGGCCACCGCGGCGCCGGCCAGCTGGCGCAGCGTGGCGGGTGGGGCGGCGAGCACCGCTTCGGGCGGACCGCAGGCGGCGAGCAGGCGGCGCGCCGTCCCGCGGCCGAGGCCCGGGGTTTCGAGCAGCCGGAACCAGGCCGGAAATTCGTCGCCGTCGAGCAAGCGCGGCCCCCGGATGCCCGGCCGGCTCGGTGCCAGGCTAGGGCTGGGTGAAGCGATCGCCGGCGGGACGGGCTGTTTCACCGACAGGATGAGCGCGTAGGGACGCGCTCGAAGACGCGGAACACGAACAGCAGGCCGTGCCGCTCGTCGGGCAGGCGCATCGACGCGCGCTCGGCGCCGGTGGGTCGACGGCCGCGGCGCCGGCGCGCCACAGCGCCAGCACATGGCCGCGCTCGAGGCCGTCGCGCGTGCCGCGGTTGAGCGCCACGATCTGGTTCTGGCCGGCGCGCAGGCCGTCGCCGTAGACCGAGACGATCGGCCGTCGATCGCGCCTGGCCGGCGGCGTGCGGCACGTAGGCCGCCAGGTCGCTGCTGCGGCACCGGCGACAGGCGGTCGCCGACGCCGGCCTCCTGCCGCGATGCTGGTGACCTGAAGGTGGCCGGCACGACGACGGCTGGCCTCGGCGTCGGCTGCGGTGCTCGCCGGCGCGCACGTATTCGGCCGTGCCGACGTAGCGGCCCTCGTAGCCCAGCACCTCGCGCGTGATCGGGTCGACGCAGCGGCTTGCGGCTCGCGGAAGAGGCGGAAGTCGCGCGCGCCGCCCAGGTCGCCGCGCACGTAGGCGGTCTCGCCGCGCGAGACCAGCACGCGGCCTTCCTGCGTGGCGACGATGCGCGGTGCGGCGTCGAGCTCGTTGGTGTCGAAGACCACAGCCTCGTTCAGGAAGGGGCCGATCAGGTGCAGCGGGATGGCGGCGATGGCGCCGTTGTCCAGCAGCTCGCTGCGCACGCGCGGCGACAGCTTGACGGTGTCGCCGGGCTCGCCGCCGCGCCTGCGCCATGCGCAGGCGGGCGCGGCCGTCGGCCTTGTCGAGCACCAGCACCTGGCCCGGGTAGATCAGGTGCGGGTTGCGGATCTGGTCGAGGTTCATGCCCCACAGCTCGGGCCAGCGCCAGGGGCTCTTGAGGAAGAGCGTGGAGATGCCCCACAGCGTGTCGCCGCGCTGCACGGTGTGCGAGTCGGGCGCGTTGGGCGCCAGCTCGGACAGCGGCACGCCGGCCTGGGCCACCTGCTGGGCGGTGCTGCGCTGCTGCGGCGGTGATGGGAAAATGCGACGGCGCCGGCCGAAGGCGGCCGTGCAGCCGGCGAGCGCCGAGCCAGCGCCGGCCAGCGGTGGCCGCGGCGCGCCGCGCCGGCGGCGGGGCAGCGCGGACGATGGCAACGGCTCATGGGGCGGGTGCTCCCGGCGGCGCTGCGGCTGGCGATGCCACAATCGGCAGGGCCTGTGGCATCGGCTGCGCGCTGCCGCGCCGGGCCGTCGGCAAGCTGCGGCGAAAATGCTCACATGGTTTCACAGATTCTGCCCATAAACCCTTGATGTCGCAACGAAACCGACCCGGCCGACCGCCTGTGTCGGCCTGTCACGGACGCCTGCGTTGCGCGCCGTCCACAGCTGTCTCGGCTGTTCGTCGCCGCCAGCGTCCTGCCTCCGACACCTGACGCCATGGCCCGACTGCCCATCCTGCGCTATCCCGATCCCCGCCTGCACACCGTCGCCAGCCCGGTGGCGGCGGTGGACGAGCGCATCCGCCGCCTGGTCGACGACATGCTCGAGACCATGTACGCCGCCGACGGCGTCGGCCTGGCGGCGACCCAGGTCGACGTGCACGAGCGCGTGATCGTGATGGACACCTCCGAGCAGCGCGACCAGCCGCTGGTGCTGATCAACCCGGAGATCGTCGGGCGCAGCGACGAGACGGCGCGTCGGCGAGGAAGGCTGCCTGTCGGTGCCGCCGATCTACGACAGCGTCGAGCGCCATGCCCGCGTCACGCGTGCGCGCGCTGGACCGCGACGGCGAGCCCTTCGAGCTGGACGCCGAAGGCCTGACGGCGGTGTGCGTGCAGCACGAGATGGACCACCTGATCGGCAAGGTGTTCGTCGAATACCTGAGCCCGCTCAAGCGCGACCGCATCCGCACCAAGATGCTGAAGAAGACGCGCGACGAGCAGCGCGGCAAGCCTGATGGCGGCAGATGCAGCGCGTTGACAGACGGCATGCGGGTCGCCTTTGCCGGCACGCCGGAATTCGCCGCGCATGGCGCTGGCGGCCGCTGCTCGCCGCCGGCCACGAGGTGCCGCTGGTGCTGACCCAGCCCGACCGGCCGGCCGGCCGCGGCCTGAAGCTGCAGGCCTCGCCGGTGAAGCAGTTGGCGCTGGCGCACGGCCTGCCGGTGGCGCAGCCGCGCAGCCTGCGGCTGGACGGCAGGTTTCCGACGACGCCGCCGCGGCCCGCGACGGCGCTGCAGCGCCGCCGCGCCCGACGTGATGGTGGTGGCGGCCTACGGGCTGATCCTGCCGGCCTGGGTGCTGGCGCTGCCGCGCCTGGGCTGCCTGAACATCCACGCCTCGCTGCTGCCGCGCTGGCGCGGTGCGGCGCCGATCCAGCGCGCCATCGAGGCCGGCGACGCCGAGACCGGCATCACCATCATGCAGATGGACGCCGGCCTGGACACCGGCGCGATGCTGCTGGCCGAGCGCAGTGGCGATCGCGGCCGACGACACCAGCGCGACGCTGCACGACCGGCTGGCCGCGCTGGGCGCGCGGCTGATCGTGCGAGGCGCTGGACGCGGCCGCAGGCCGGCGCGCTGCGGCCACGCCGCAGCCGGCCGAAGGCGTGACCTACGCGCACAAGATCGACAAGGCCGAGGCCGCGATCGACTGGCGCGCGCCGGCCGCCGTGATCGAGCGCCGGGTGCGCGCCTTCGACCCGTTTCCCGGCGCGACCGCGTGCTCGGCGGGGCAGCCGGTCAAGGTCTGGCGCGGCCGCGTCGTGCCGCGGGTCCGGGCGCGCCGGGGCAGGTGCTGCAGGCCGGCCGAGGGCAGCCTGGCGCGTGGCCTGCGGCGAGGGCGCGCTGGAGCTGCAGGAACTGCAGCGCCCGGGCGGCCGGCGCATGGCGGCGCGCGACGTTCCTGCAGCGGCACCGTGACGCCGGGACGTCGCGGCAGCCGCGCGCGAATCGGGACGGCCGAGAGGCTGCCGGCGGCCCGCCCGGCTCAAGCCGGCGGCCGGGTCGTGCCGATAGAGGCCGAGTCAGCCCCGTACACTGCCACGCCCGAACGTCCGCCATGCGCCGCCTCGCCCTCGCTCCTCTGCCGATCGCTGCCCCGCTCTGCTGGCCGGATGCGACATGCTCGGCATCGAGACGGCTCCGCGCGTGGCGGGCCGGCGCGACGCCGAGGGCAAGGCCGTCGGCGGCGCCTGCCGCCATGCCGGCCGCGCCATCGAGGAGTGCTACGCGCTCAACAAGCAGGCCGACAAGGCCGCCGTCTTCGCCGGCTGGCGCGAGATGAACGACTACATGCGCGAGAACAAGATCGAGGCCATCGCCGCCCGCTGCCGGCCACCGAGCTGCGCCGGCGGCCGAGGGCGACGCGCAGCGAAGGCGGGCCCGCCCAAGAAGGCGCACGGCCGCCGGCGCCGCAGCTGCCGGCGCCAGCCCGGGGCCGGTGGCGGACCGTTTCGTCGCCGGCGGCTGCAGTGCGTCGCCTGCCGCGTCGCGGCGCGCGGCGCCGGGCCTGCGGCACAGTCGTGGCTTCCACTCGACACCGGAGGACGCCCATGACGCCGACGATCCGCTCCGCGCCTGCTCGCCCCCGCGCTCCTGGGCCTGGCCGCTGCTGCCGCTGGCCGGCCAGGCCGCCACCACCGGCTCCGGCCGCACGGCCACCGAGGCGCGCCAGTCTGCCGGATTTCGAGGCCATCGCGCTGCGCCGGCTCGATCGACCTCGCGCGTGCGCCAGGGGCGACGCAGACGGTGCAGGTGCAGTGCCGACGACAACCTGCTGCCGCTGCTGGAGACCGTGGTCGAACGACGGCCAGGGGCGCCACGCTGCGTCGTGCGCTGCGAAGCGGGGCGAGAGCATCACCACACGCTCGCGCGCGACCGTCAACGTGGTCGTGTCCGCGCCTGCGCTCGCTGGCCGGTGCCGGTGCTCGGGCGACATCAGCGTGGACGCGCTTCGACACGCCGGCGCTGCAGGTCTCGATCGCCGGCTCGGGCGATGTCAGGCTGGCGGGGCTGAGCACCGACGAGCTGGCCGTCGCGCATCTCCGGCAGCGGCAACGTCGAAGGCAGCGGCCAGGCCACGCAGGCTGAAGGTGAGCATCGCCGGCAGCGGCGACGTCGAGCTGGCCGACGCTGCGGGCCGACGAGGTGTCGGTCAGGATCGCCGGCTAGCGGCGATGCCGCGGTGCACGCGCAGAAGACGCTGGACGTGAGCATCGCCGGCAGCGGCGACGTCGGCTACAGCGGCGACGCCGTGGTCGTCAGGAAATCGGTGGCAGCGGCAGCGGCAGCGTCACGAAGAGGTAGCCTGCGCCCGGGCGGCGCGTGCGCAATGCCGGCCACAGCCGCGCTGGCGACAATCCGCGGGTGACGCCACAGCCGCCCTGCCACCGCCGCCCGCCTGGCGCCACCCCGAATTCAGCCGCGGCGCGCGCGACATGGTCGGCATCGCGCTGGGCATCGCCGCCTGGGGGCTGATCACCGGCGTGGCGATGGTCAAGAGCGGCCTGGGCATGCCGCTGGTGGTGCTGATGTCGCTGATGGTCTTCGCCGGCAGCGCGCAGCTGGCGGCGCTGCCGCTGATGACCAGCGGCGCGCCGATCTGGGTGGTGTGGGCCACGGCGCTCTGCGTGAACCTGCGCTTCGTCATCTTCAGCGCGCATGTGGCGGCCCTACTTGGCGCACCTAGCCGCTGCGGCGAGCGCGCTGCGCTGGCCTACTTCACCGCCGACCTGAACTACGTGCTGTTCATGCGCCGCTTTCCCGAGCCGAAGCCGGCGCCCGAGCAGGTGCCGTACTTCTGGGGCGGCGTGGCTGCTCAACTGGCCGGCCTGGCAGGTGCCCTCGCTGATGGGCATCGTGCTGGCCGACTGCGGTGCCCGGCGCAATGGGGCCTCGGCTTCGCCGGCACGCTGGCGCTGCTGGGGCTGGCCTGCTCGCTGCTGTCCGACCGCGCCACCTGGCGTGGCCGGCGCTGGTGGCCGGCTGCGCCGCGGTGGCGGCCTATGCGCTGCCGCTGAAGCTGAACATCGTGGTGGCCATCGCCGCGGCGGTGGCCATCGGCCTGCTGATCGACCACAGCGACGGCCGCGCGCGCAGCCGGCGCCGCGTGGACGACGCGACGTGAGCCGACGCTGAGGACCTGGGAGTCGCGCTCGCCATCGTCGGCCTGGCGCGTGCATCACGCTGCTCACGCGCGGCTTCTTCATCCTGCCCGAGCGCGAGCTGCCCGATGCCCGGCTGGCTGCGCGAGGGCCTGCGCTACGCGCCGCTGGCCGCGCTGGCGGCGGTGGTGGTGCCCGAGATCGTGATGACCCAGGGCCGGCTCATCGGCACCTGGCGCGACGCGCGCCTGTTCGCCGCCGCGGCCGCGGCGGCCTGGTTCTTCTGGCGGCGCGACATGCTGGGCACCATCGTCGCCGGCATGGCGGTGATGCTGCCGCTGCGCATGGGGCTGGGCTGGTGATCTGCCGGACTGCCTCCTAGAATCGCGTTTGTCAATCCCCCGACTGCGAGCCGACCATGAACGTCCTCCGCCTCACCGACCTCGTCGCCCAGGGCCGCGTGGCCGGCAAGCGCGTGTTCATCCGCGCCGACCTCAACGTGCCGCAGGACGATGCCGGCAACATCACCGAGGACACGCGCATCCGCGCCGTCGGTGCCGTGCATCCAGCATGGCGCTGAAGGCCGGCGCCGCGGTGATGGTCACCAGCCACCTGGGCCGCCCGACCGAAGGCGAGTTCAAGCCCGAGGACTCGCTGGCGCCGGTGGCCAAGCGCCTGGGCGAGCTGCTGGGCCGCGAGGTGCCGCTGGTGGCCAACTGGGTCGACGGCGTGACGTGGCGCCGGGCCAGGTGGTGATGCTGGAGAACTGCCGCGTCAACAAGGGCGAGAAGAAGAACGACGAGGCGCTGGCGCGCAAGATGGCCGCGCTGTGCGACATCTTCGTGCACGACGCCTTCGGCACCGCCCACCGCGCCGAGGCCACGCACCTACGGCATCGCGCAGTTCGCGCAAGATCGCCTGCGCCGGCCCGCTGCTGGCGGCCGAGATCGACGCCGATCACCAAGGCCCTGGCGCACCCGAAGCGGCCGCTGGTGGCCATCGTCGCCGGCAGCAAGGTCAGCACCAAGCTGACCATCCTGCAAGGCGCTGGCGCGCAAGGTCGACGGCCTGATCGTCGGCGGCGGCATCGCCAACACCTTCATGCTGGCCGCCGGCCTGCCGATCGGCAAGAGCCTGGCCGAGGCCGACCTGGTCGCCGAGGCCAAGGCCGTGATCGAGGCGATGAAGGCGCGCGGCGCCGAGGTGCCGATCCCGGTGGACGTGGTCTGCGCCAAGGACTTCGCGGCCGACGCGCCGGCCACCGTCAAGGCCGCCGCCGACGTGGCCGCCGACGACCTGATCCTCGACATCGGCCCGCAGACCGCGGCGATGCTGGCCGAGCAAGCTGATGGCCGCCGGCACCATCGTCTGGAACGGCCCGGTGGGCGTGTTCGAGTTCGACGCCTTCGCCAAGGGCACCGAGACGATCGCCCGCGCCATCGCCGCGAGCCAGCGCCTTCAGCATCGCCGGCGGCGGCGACACGCTGGCGGCGATCGCCAAGTACGGCATCGAGAGGGACGTCGGCTACATCTCGACCGGCGGCGGCGCGTTCCTGGAGGTGCTGGAGGGCAAGACCCTGCCGGCGTTCGAGATCCTGGCGAAGCGGGCAGAGCGGTAACCCAGCTGAGGACTGATGTGCCGCATGGCTGCCGAGCGCGAGTTGCACTCTGCAAGGGGTGCATCGAGTCAGTGTGAGCTCGACTCGCCCGGAAACTGCCTCTTCCAGGCCTTGCGAAGCAAATGTGGTACCGCTCGCCAGATCGGCATACGGAGATAATGCGCCCGAACGTACAGCAGCCATCGCGCCTGTGATGTGAAGGCGCTGTCGCAACTGGGGTGGTCCGGTCGAAGGGCACTGGACAGCAATCGGCCCATCGCCCTTCTTGGCAATGCGCCTGGACGCATGGCCGAGATTGCCGCCGCGACATGATCGGGCACCCCTGTTGCCGAACAGACGCTGCAGTTGATCGACCGCGTAGTACAGCGGGATGCCAAGACGCAGCTCGTGTGCGCGCTGGACCAGATGTTCCCAAAAGCCGGCTTGTTGGCCAGATTGCCGACTAGGTCGTTCATGTCGAGCATGTCGCGCAAGCCATGCCCGAAGTCGCCCTCCTGGAACAGGTGCACAGCGCTGTGCAGAACCATGTCTGCCGGGCCAAGTACCTGAAGGCGTCCCGATCCCTCGACTGAGACGCACTGGGGGAGCAGCAAGTCGCCATCAACGTTGAAGTGCGAGGTTGGCGGCGTGATCGTGTGGTGCACATCGATCGCGCTGCCTAGTCGAACATGCCTCATAGGCGGAAGTTCGTGCATCCACTCACGATAGAAGCGTTGCGTGTAGTGATCGCGAGCCTCTCGTACCATCCGGCGCGGAGCAGCGCGCCCTCCACCTCCACCAGGCGGTCGCGCGGGACCATGAAGTCGACGTCCGAAAACAGCCGACCCCTGGCCGCTGGCAAGCGTGCCAGGACATGGCGAGTACTTCAGTAAGCGCCCCGACCGGCGTGTCCACACCAACCAGCGCCTGCCGAATGCACTCGGCCTCCCAGCGTACCTCCTGCTCCTGACGCTCGGCGGCGCGCAACGCGCTTCAAGATACTCCCGCGGACGCGGCGGGACAGCGGCCATTCGATTGACGTCCGTGAGGTGCTGCGCCAGGCGGGCGATCAGTCCGCTCCGCCAAGCCTGAGCCAGCAATGTCTCCCAGCCTCGCATATCCAGGTCGGGCAGTCGTCCTGGATGCGAAAGTGTCTGGGCGAGGAGGTTCCGCATCACGACACCTTTGCATCGCCGGCAAGGGCGTCGAACACGGCAATCGCATCGTCGCTCGCCGTATATCAAGTCGTAGCAACTGCAACCGGTCACCAGATCTGCTAGAGCCTCGAAGCCCGCTCGCGCCAGCAGTGAATAGTTGAAGGCATTGCGGCCCAGCTCCAGCACGCAATCCGCGCGGGTCTTTGGCTTCGAGCGGCACGTGCGCTGGCCCGATAGCGTGGGAACACCACCCAAGCAGCGCGTGCGCATTCGTCCATTCGCTCCACGTGATCACGCGCAGCGCGCATGTGCGCCACCGTGCCCTTGCTAGTACCGTGGGTCGGATGACTAAGGACCGCATGGGGCGCAAACTGGCGAATGATTTCAATCGACTCGTTCTTCAAGCTGATCAGCCGACCGGGCGATGCGCTGATCGAAGAGCGAGATGAGGGTCAATTCATCGGATAGCAGCCGCCAGCCGCGACACCACCAGCGCAGCACACCAGCGTGCTCTTGCCAGAGCCAGGGGGTGCCGGCAGGATGAGTGCTCGGCCGGCGCGCTCGACGACAGCGGCATGAAGCATCAGGTACTGATGTGCCTGCGTGAGATGCACCAGTTCATTCCCCATTCGAGCATCGGCGGCGCATGGTCCGCTGGTAGTGGCAGGAACGGTTCGATGCCTTCATGGACGAAGCGGACCTGCGGACGTACCCAGCGGCGCAGTCCGCGGCCGGGTTCAGACGGATGTCGAAGTCAACGTATTCGTCATCGGCGCCCAGCGGATAGTCGTAGGGCGCAATCGCGCCGGCAACGGCCGGCAGCGAGGTGTGGATGCGCACATGAAACGGACCGGTACGCATGACCAGCCCAGGTCCGCTCAGATTGCGTCCGATTTGTCGCAACGACAGGGTGCCGAGCAACGTCACGAGCAAGGAGCGAGCAGTTCGAGGGCGAGCAGCTTCTCCAGCGCCCTGGTAACAGCCATCTCCAGGGCGGCAGGTGGGTCGGTCTCGATGAGTTCACGGAGCGATTGCTGCAGATCTTCCGTGCTCAACGGCTCCTGTTCGAGGCACATCAGGATGCCGGCTTCCAGCGCCGGCAATTGGTGCGTATTACCCGAGGCACGGTCGAATACGACCCAGTCGTCATCCAGCTTGCGCCAAGCTAGGCATACGAGCGGGTGTAGCCCCCAGATTCGGCGAGTCAACACCAATCGCGATGTCTCAACTACCGCTCGTGCGCCCTCACGGTCAGCCCGTCAGCGTCTCCATGTAGCCCTTGAAAAAGGCGAGGGCGGCCGAACTTGTCCGGACCTTTGTAGAGCTCGATGACCTCCGCCGGGCTGTATGGCGCGACATTACCGGTCTTGGTCTTGTTGGCGTTCAACAGGGCGACGATCCAATGGGCTTCGTCTGAGGTGGGAGTGTCCTGGACGATCTCAAAACCGACCAACTGAGACCGGCTCCGAACACCAGCAGATCAAATTTTGCCTTGTCGGTGAAGATGGCCGTGCCGTTGGTGAACGTGGACTCGCCATTGTTGGCCGATGTGTAGTTTGGCCACTTGCTGAGAACGCTGTAGTAGGACACGTTGTACCCGGCGCACACCGGAAGCCCAGTCGAATTCGATGTCGCTCCCCGACTGCACACCTGAAATCGAGCAGATGGTCCCGTTGGTCAAGGATGTGACGGCAGGCGTAACCGCATGGCCCTTGAATGGCATGGTCGCGGCAACCGCCGGCGGACCCCCTTTCCCAGTCCGCGCAGCAGTGCCCGGCGTCGTGACAGCCGGGCCGCTTACTCCGTGTCTACCTGATCCGGCGCGGGCGGCGTGACCGGTTGGAGCACCTCTGCGGACTTGGAGGGATGTTTATCCATGATGAACCTCTGAACTCGACAAGAAACCCATTACCTGTGGTGGGGCCGAACCGGGTCTTGCCGCGCGACCCCATCCCCTCAAAGACCGGAACCCAAAACTGGCTTCATTGTCGCTCCACTATCACCAACCGTGCGTCTTTGGCCACCCAGCAACCGGGCCGTTCGTTGCGCATTCCTAGGCGGACGAGGCCGAACTCTGTGTCGCCGCAGCATGTACCCGTGGAGTCGATCGTTCAACTTATGCAAGCAATTTTCGTGCCGCCAGGCGCTTGGTGGCTAGTCGTTAAGTGCCGTGACAGTCAACTCAGACGGACCTGAGTCATGCTCAGATGGCACCAAGTACCTCTTGCGCATGATTGGGGAATTTTGCCGCAAATCCAGAACGAATGGACCGCCAAGTCTGACCAAGTACCCACGCCACCCCCTGATTGAGGGGCTGGGATGTGCATCATGGGCTCGGCACCCGTCGGCTGGTTAGCTAGGTACAGCTGTAAAAATATCCGACATGTGGCACATCGAGTCGCGACAACGGAGACCGAAACCATCGGCACAATCGCCGCACGCCCCGATCCGCGCTAATCTCGCCGTTCCCGACCACAACAAAGGAGACCGCCGTGGCCAAGCCCCTTTCTGACGCCGAACAGGCGCTGCGCGAAGCCGCGCTCGAATACCACCGCGCCCCCACCCGCGGCAAGATCTCGGTCACGCCGACCAAGCCGCTGAGCAACCAGCGCGACCTGTCGCTGGCCTATTCGCCGGGGGTGGCCTATGCCTGCCTGGCGATCGAGGAAGACCCGACGCTGGCGCACGAGTACACCTCGCGCGGCAACCTGGTGGGCGTCGTCACCAACGGCACCGCGGTGCTGGGCCTGGGCGACATCGGCCCGCTGGCCGGCAAGCCGGTGATGGAAGGCAAGGGCTGCCTGTTCAAGAAGTTCGCCGGCATCGACGTCTTCGACATCGAGCTCGCCGAGCGCGACCCCGACAAGCTCATCGACATCATCGCCGCGCTGGAGCCCACGCTGGGCGGCATCAACCTGGAGGACATCAAGGCGCCCGAGTGCTTCTACATCGAGAAGAAGCTGCGCGAGCGCATGAACATCCCGGTGTTCCACGACGACCAGCACGGCACCGCGATCATCAGCTCGGCGGCGCTGCTCAACGGGCTGGAACTGGTGGGCAAGAAGATCGGCGACGTGAAGCTGGCGGTGTCGGGCGCGGGCGCCGCGGCCATCGCCTGCCTGGACGTGATGGTGGGCCTGGGCGTGCGGCGCGAGAACATCTTCGTCTGCGACTCGAAGGGCGTCATCCGCGAGGGTCGTGACGACTTCAAGGCCGGCAAGCTGGACGAGAGCAAGCAGCGCTATTGCCAGCGCACCGAGGCGCGCACGCTGGCCGAGGTGGTGAACGGTGCCGATGTCTTCCTGGGCTGCTCGGCCGCCGGCGTGCTGAGCGCCGAGATGGTGACGACGATGGCCGCCAAGCCCATCATCCTGGCGCTGGCCAACCCCGAGCCCGAGATCCGGCCCGAGCTGGCCAAGGCGGTGCGGCCCGACTGCATCATCGCCACCGGGCGCAGCGACTACCCGAACCAGGTCAACAACGTCCTGTGCTTCCCGTACATCTTCCGCGGCGCGCTGGACTGCGGGGCGACCAAGATCACCGAGGCCATGAAGCTGGCCTGCGTGCGCGAGATCGCCGCCCTGGCCAAGGCCGAGGCCAGCGACGAGGTGGCCGCCGCCTATTCGGGCAAGGAGCTCAAGTTCGGGCCCGACTACATCATCCCCACGCCCTTCGACGTGCGGCTGATCCTGCGCATCGCGCCGGCCGTGGCCAAGGCCGCCGCCGAATCCGGCGTGGCGGTGCGGCCGATCGCCGACCTGGAGGCCTACCGCCAGAGCCTGGGCCGCTTCGTCTACCAGACCGGCATGTTCATGCGACCGGTGTTCGCCGCCGCCAAGCACCAGCATGCCCGCAAGCCGGCGCGCGTGGTCTACGCCGAGGGCGAGGACGAGCGCGTGCTGCGCGCGGTGCAGGTCGTGCTGGACGAAGGGCTCGCCAAGCCCATCCTCGTCGGCCGGCCCGAGGTGGTGAAGATGCGCATCGAGCGCGCCGGGCTGCGCCTGCAGGTCGGGCGTGACTTCGAGATCTGCGACCCCGAGAACGACCCGCGCTTCCGCGACTACTGGGAGCTCTACCGCAGCCTGATGGCGCGCGAAGGCGATCACGCCCGAAGTGGCGAAGGCGGCGGTGCGGCGGTCCAACACGCTGATCTCGACGCTGATGCTGCGCCGCGGCGAGGCCGACGCGCATGCTGTGCGGGCTGAACGGGCGCTTCGACGCGCACCTGGCGCATGTGCGCAACGTCATCGGCGCGCAAGGCCGGCGCGCCCACGATGGCGGCGATGAACGCGCTGATGCTGGAGCAGCACACGCTGTTCATCACCGACACCTTCGTCAACGAGGAGCCCAGCGCCGAGGAACTGGCCGACATCGCGCTGATGGCCGCCGCCGAGGTGCGGCGCTTCGGCATGCCGCCCAAGGTGGCCTTCTTGTCGCACTCGATCTTCGGCTCATCGTCGCGCCCCGCGGCGCGGCGCATGCGCGCGGCGCGCGACCTGTTCGTGAAGCGCGCCCCGGCATCGAGTGCGACGGCGAGATGCACGGCGACGCGGCGCTGTCGGAAACCGTGCGCCGCGGCTACCTGCCCGAGACCACGCTCAGCGGCAGCGCCAACCTGCTGGTGCTGCCGAACCTGGACGCCGCCAACATCCTGTTCAACGTGCTCAAGATGACCGGCGGCCACGGCGTGACCGTGGGGCCGATCCTGCTCGGGCGCGGCGAAGCCGGCGCACATCCTCACCGCGTCGGCGACGGTGCGGCGGGTCGTCAACATGACGGCGCTGGCGGTGGCGGATGCGGCGGCTGTTGGCTGACTGGCGGTAAGCGAGGCGTCTTTGCCGATCAAGGACTGACGCTGTGCGACATGGGGCAGGTCAGCGTTGCTGCTTGGTTCCGATTTCCCGGGCCAGGAACTTCTCGAGCCGGCTCAGGAAATCGGTGTGGTCCCCCGAGTCATGCCAGCCATGGCTCGCACCGGGATACATCACGGACTCCAGCTTGACACCGGCTCGTCTGCGCGGCATCGACGAACGCGGTGTAGTGTTCGCGTGGCACGCGCCTGTCGTGGTAGCCGTGTGCCAATAGCACTGGCACCTTGATGTCGGCAACGCGGTGCAGCGGCGAGTTCCGGCGCAGCTTGTCGGCATCGGCCTTGGGGTCGCCGATCAGGCTGGCATACCCGTAGCGCTTGGAGTGCTCGCTGACATCACTGCGCTCGCTACTGAACATCAGGTCGATATCGGTGACGCCGGCGAAGCTGGCCGCGCAGCGCCAAGTGCCGGGGTGACGCACGGGGCCCATCAGGGCAGCATAGCCACCGTAGCTGGCGCCGATGATGCAGACGCGGGCGGGGTCGACCAGCCCTTGCGCCGCGGCCCATTGCACCGCATCGGCCAGGTCGTCCTGCATCGCCAGGCCCCACTGCTGCCAGCCGGCGCGGAAGTGCGCGAAGCCGTAGCCTTCGCTGCCGCGGAACTCCGGCTGCAGCACGCGGTAGCCGCGTGAGGCCAGGAACTGGGCTTCGGCCTCCCACGTGCGGTCGCTGCCCCGGACCCAGGGGCCGCCATGGACCAGTACCACGGCGGGCAGCGGCTCCTTCGGCGTGCTGCCCTTCGGGTGAGTGACGTAGATCGGGATCGGCAGGCCGTCGCGCGCGGCATAGCGGTGAAAGGTGCGCAGGCCCTGCTGTGCCTCGTCGATCCACGGACGCGTCTTGCCGATCGACTGCAGCTTGCGCTGCGCGGAGTCGTAGACCAGGAATTCGCCGGGTTGGCGGTCCGACTGGGAGACCACGACGAAGAAATTCGCGGTTGCGCATCGCCCGCAGAACAGCCGATTCCAGCGCCCAGGCAGGGCGGCGTCGACTGCCGCCTGGATGGCGGCCATGCGGGAGTCGAACCAGGCGCTCAAGGGCCTGTCGGCACGCAGGTGAACGCCCGCGATGCTGCCGCCCGGCGACTCGGACTGATAGCCGCCATGGCTGTCGAAACCCGCCACCGCGGCCAACGGCTCGGGGTCGAACTTGCCTGACGCCAGGTCAAGGCTGTAGAGCGCCGAGGTGTCCTTGGTGCCGCCGGCGCGCGACGACCAGATGACGGTCTCCTTCGAGCGCGACAGTTCCGAAGTCGTCGAGCGACCGCGCTTCGACATCGGCGAACAGGGTCCACCGTCGCGGCCCGGTTGCCGCCAGTAGTGCTTGCGGCGGTTGCGGTCATCGACGATCACCGTGCGCGGCTCGCCCGCGCGATCGAAACGCCACGCGTAGGCCCCATCGGGGATGTCGGTGCCAACCTTTCTGACCGCGCCGGTGCGTGTATTCAGGCGCGAGACGTTGTCGGTGAGGCGGTCGCCGCGGGCTTCGCTGATGCGCTGGTGGACCAGAACATCCTGGCTGCCGTCGTCCAGCGTGCCGAGGAGGAACCAGCCATAGGTGAGCATGCGCGACGTGAGGCGGGTGCCGGTGCTCCAGTTGTCCGAGCGCCAGGCGATCAGCGCGCGCGGGTTGCCGCCGTCATGATCCACCGCCATCGTGCCGGCGCCGTTTTCGCTGACCAGGGGCCCGTCCTGAAAGGCTTCGATGACAAGGCGGTCGTCATTGACCCAGGCGACCGTGGAGACGTCGGAGTCACCGAAGCCTGCGACGACTTTCGCTGGGCCGTTTACCGGCAGGTTCAAGACTGCGGCCACGGTGCGACCGTTGTCCGCCGTCGTCAGGAATGCCAGCGCTTGCCGGACGGCGAGATCGTCATGTCGGCGATGGCCGCGGGGCGCGTGTAGTGCTCGGCAGGGGGTACGTCGGATTGGGCCGAGGCAGCCAAGGCCGAGGCGAGGGCGAGAGCGGCGAGCGAGGCTTGTCGCGGTGGCATGGGTCTGCTCCTGAACGTTGACTGGATCGTGCGGGTTGGACTGGGGGTCATCGCCACGGGTCTTCGGCACGATGCATACCCCCTGTCGCGCGCCGGGCATCGAACGCGACGGCAAGGTCGCCGTGCACATGCGCAGGCGCGGGGTCCTCATGCCTGCATCCGCGCGTCGCGGCAGGCGGTGCTCGGCGGGGGCTCATGCTGGGGCGGTCGGCGCTGCGCACCGACTGCACTGCGATGCTCGGCCTGGGGTCGCGTCGCAGAACTCACTGCGCTCACTGCGTTCGCTTCGTTCAAACAGCCGCGACGAGTCAGTCGTGGATGCGCGCTGCGCGCGCCGACCCCAGGCCTGCGCTTCTCGTCGCCCCAGAAATCGCCCCCGCCGAGCACCGCCTGCCGCGAGGCTGCCGCATCGGTGTTTGCGATGAAGACCACGATGCTGCTGCGAAGGTGCACCCGGGCAGGCGGCGGTGCGCGTGGGAGGCGCTGACGTCGCGCGCCGTCGCCGCGCGCGCTGCGCGCTTCGCAAACGACTCGGCACGGCTGTCGAACGGAGTGAGCGCAGCGAGCGAAGCGAGTTTGCGCCAGGCCACGGTCGCGACAAGCGCAAGCGAGCCTTCGCCGCATCGAAGGCCGACGCCGTCGCGCAGCCGCGCAGCCCGAGTGGGCCTTCGTAGCACCGTCTCATGCGGGCAGCTCTTGATTGAAACTGTCTCAGACGTCGATTGCTACACCGTCCGCAATCGAATCCGCGCGGCAGTTACACCTCGAGGGATTCTCAATTCGCCATCGCTGAGTTAATTCCGTTCGGCTCTGCTTCAAGCGTAGCATCGCAAATCGTAGTGTTCTTCCGGACTCGATAGGAGATCGACGCCACGATTTCATCAGTGCTCTCAATGCAAACAACTGAGTTGTGGCCTCCGCATCCAGGACATCGCCTCGATCAGTGTCATCACGAGGTCCCTCGGCATCGCTACGAGCTCTCGAGAGGTGCAGGCTGCGGCCAGTGTAGCCCCTGGACGACACTCGGAAGGGTAGCGACTCAACTGCAACTGGCGGCCAATCTTCCACGACCTCCAGCGGGAACTTCAGCGATACCGTGGGACTCGTCTATGCTACTCACTGGGGTGCCTCTGTTTGTGGCAATCGGGGCACACAACTACGGGTGGAGCTGTGTTGCCCCCCTCGTCCTTGATCGCCGGATCATGGTGGATCTGTGCTCGGTTCCCGGGCGTAGGAACCCCCTTTTCGCTCTTGATACTCTGAAGCCCTTTGCCGCAGTCAGTGCATGAGAGTTGGCCGCCATTGGCAGTGGCATTCTCGCTTTTTGCGGCATTCCTCTGGCTCTTTGTGAAATCGCCAACGCGCTTGCCGGAGGCTGTTTTCTCCACTCCTCTGGCAGTGTCGGCGACGGTGTTGTGCCGCCCACATGTGGCGCTCTATTACCAACGCCAACGCCCCCCGGAATTCCGGGAATGATCGCGGCAGCGGCGTCCACGGCAACGCCAATGGCATTCCCAATCGACGGATCGCTCCTGTACTGCTGAATACTCAGCGCCAAGCTGAACAGATCGAAGGCTGTCTCGAAGAGCCTCCCGTCCGGGTCCTTGAATCTGTGCGGGTTGTTCGCCGCGTAGCGGTAGCGGTTGAAGTGCTCCCCCGTCTTTGCATCCGTCGTCACCGGATCAACACTGAGGAACCTCCCCGCCAGCGGCTCGTAATACCGCTGCTGCATGTACACCAGCCCCGTATCCGCATCGTTCACATGTCCGGTGAATCCGATGCTGGTCGGGTTGGTGCCCGCCGCGGTGGCACCGTAGGGTTCGTAGCGCGTGCGTGAGAGCACCTGCCTGGTGCTGTTGGTGGTGGCCACCGGGCTGCCCAGTGCGTCGGTGTGGCTGTAGCGTGTGCCGGTCTGGTTGTTGACCTCGGCGATCAGCTTGTCGCCCAGGTGGATGTGCGAGGTCACGCCCTTTTGCGAGTCCACGCTCAGCAGCAGCTTGCCGGCCTGGCTGTAGGCCTGCAACCTGGTGGCGCCGCTGGCGTAGGCCACCCAGGTGCGCCGGCCGTGGCCGTCGTAGGCGTAGTTGGCCTTGCCCGGGGCCGTGTAGAGCCGGTTGCCGATGTCGAAGCCGAAGGTCTGCGCTCCGCGCTGGGTGAGGTTGCCGTTGGCGTCGTAGCCAAAGGCCTGTAGCTGGCCGTTGACGTTGAGCTGCGTCAGCCGGTTGGTGGCCGCGTCCACGGTGGATTGGGTCGTGCGGCTGCCCACGGTGCTGGCGCGCAGGTTGTCCAGCGCGTCGTAGCCATAGGTGCCCGCGCCCCAGATGCCGCTGGCGGAGATCAGGCGGTCCAGGCCGTCGTAGCCCATCGCGCGTGAGCTCAGGCCCTCCTGTGCGTCGGTGATGGCGCTGACATTGCCGTTGGCGTCGTAGGCGTAGCTGTCGTTCATGACGCCCGAGTCCGACCAGGTGGCAGGCAAGCCGCGCAGGTTCTGGGTCACCGCGTGCACCACGCCGTTGTTCAACGTGTAGCCGGCGAGCGCGCCATTGGGGTGGTAGCGCACGTTGCGGCTGGGGGTGTAGCCGGAGAGCTCGGTGGGTTGGCCCAGGGCATTGGGTGCGTACTGCACGGTGATGCCGGTCGGGTAGCTCAGGCTCGAGACATTGGCGTGCGGATCGATGACCCGGCTGAAGGGGTAGGGCTGCCCGGCGAAGTGCAAGGTCTCGTGGGTCAGCAGACGGGCATTGTTGTAGACGTAGTTCCACTGCGAGGAGCCACTCCAGATGGACGACAGCAGTCCGTCGGCCGTGTAGGCCCGACCGATGCCGGGGCTGCCGTCGCCGTAGGTGGTGGACGTCAGGCGGTCGCGCGCGTCGTAGTCGAAGCTCACGCGGGCCGTGGCGGACACGGCGGTGTCGTCGCAACTGCTGGTGCCGGCCAGCGCCTGGCCGCTGGCGCGCCAGTCGAGGTTTCCGGCGCCGTCGTAGGCCTGCACGGTGGCGCCGGTCTCGGGTTCGATCGTCTTGCACAGGCGCCGGTATTTGTCATAGACGTAGCGACGCGTGGCCTGCTGTGCGACGCCCGCGTAGCTGCCGCCGCGGGCGATGGTGGTGGGTTCGCCGTGGATGTCACGGGTGATGGTCAGCCAGACGGATTCGGGGAGCGTGAGGGATTTGATGTGTTCTTCGGTGGGCTGGTCGAAGGCCTGGAAGGCGAAGATCGTTGCCTTGCGTCGCGGGTTGGTCACGCGGCGTGTGAAGCCGCTGAGGTACTCGCTGGTGGTGGTGAGCACGCCGAGCTCGCTGTCCTGGTGCTTGGCCACCTCGCGGGCCAGTCCATCGAAGACCCAGCGCGTGCCGGCCACGGCCGTATCCACGCCGGTCAAGGTGCGCTGGGGGTAGCTCTCGAAGGTCTTGCGCCCTTCGTGGTCGTAGCGGAACTCCACCACCTTGCTGGTGTTGGCGGGATCGGCTGCGTCGTAGCTGTACACCCCGCGCACGCGCCACAACGCGTCGTAGTAGCGCGTGGTGCGGGCCCCGCCCTTGCTGGTGGTCTGGCGCCAGTACCCGGCCGCCAACCCGTATTCGGCTGCGGGCACGGCCTCGAAGACGTTCAGGGTGGGGTGGTACTGGAAGGTGGATTCGGCGGGCGGGTCGATCCGCGCCAGGCGACCCATGCTGTCGTAGGCGTAGCTGGTGGTGAAGCCGGCGGCGTTGGTGTGGCGGTCGGGCTTGCCCAGGTTGTTGATGGCGGCGCTCTCCTGCGCGCCGTCGCGGTGGGTGATGTTCTGCGCCAGCCCGCGCTTGTAGTTGATCCAGGTCGTGGCGCGGCCCAGTGGGTCGTAGGCGCGGTGCAGGGTGCCGTCGGCGTGGTAGGCGTAGGTCTGCAGCAGGAGGCCGAAGCGGCGCAGGGCGGTGGGCAACGCGGTGACTGCGTCGTAGGTGGTGCTCTGCCGCACGCCCAGGTCGTCGGTGACGCTGGCCACCTGCCCGAGCACCCACTTGCCGATGTGATCGGAGTAGGCCGTGGTCTCGGTCTTCGTATGGCCCAGGCTGCTGGACAGGGTCGCGCGCGTCGCACGGGCGAAGCGGTCGAGACCCACGGTGCCGGCCGCCGCCTCCCAGGTGAAGGTGGCGCCCTGTTGCGTGATGCTCCGCCGGTCCTGCGGGCGGTTGCGGGTGGCGAGGTCGTCGCTGTTCTTCAGCAAGCTCGTGCCGAACTGCTCGGGGTAGGCCTGCCCGGCCGCCGTGCGGTAGCGGTAGACCGTGGTCCGCAGCGCGGTCGATCCGTTCCAGCCTTCGTCCAGCTGGAGCAACTGCCCTTCGTTGACCCGCCAGCGGATGCCGAAGGTGTGCCGGTTGACGAAGCCGGCCGGGTCCGTGACGGTGACGACCTTTCGGTCGGCACAGGTGGTGCACGTCGTCCACCCCGAGACTCCGGCATGGCTGTAGGCCCAGGTCATGGGCGCGATGCCGGGTCCCGTGATCACCTTGGACACCAGGGTCTGCGAAATCGTCAGCCGCGGCCACACGGCGCCCGTGGTCAGCGTCAGGCTGTTGAGCACGTATTTGCAGACCCGCTCCACATAGGTGCGGCCATGCAGGCGGAACTCCGTCGTGAACGTTCCCACGGCGCCGGACGGATGGGTGATGGTGCCCACCAGCGCGGTGCTGGGGAAGCCCCCCGGGTGCTCGCAGCTGGCGTCTTCGCCGAGCTCGCCGAGGGCCGGGTACGCCATGGGGCCCAGGTTGAAGCCCCAGCGGCTGCCGTCGGCTTGTTGCACGTACGACAGCCGGCCCTGCGCCGTATAGCCGTAGCTGGTTGTGCGCGTGCCGTCCGTTGCGGACACGGCCCTGCCGCCGGCGTTGGTGACGGTGATGACGCGACCGTCGCTGGACTGGATGCGGACCAGGTTGAGCGGCGCCGCGCTGTCGTAGGTGTAGCGCACCCAGCTGCCGAACCGATCGACGACCTCGGTCGCCATCAGGAACATCTCGGTGCGGCCCAGCGTCGCGCCCTGCTTGCCGGCGGACACTTGCATCCGGCTCGCCATCCAGTCGAAGCGGTAGCGCACGCCATCGGGCGAGACGGCGAAGAAGCCTTCGCCGGCCGCGTTCTGAAGGGTGGCCAGACACATGAACTGCCAGTTGTTGCGCGTGACGAGCCGGTAGGACGGGTCGTCGCCGGGCGCGGCGGTGTAGCCCGCCGCCCGGGTGAGGATCTCCTGGGAACCCTCGCCGGGGACGTCGAGGTTGGTACCCTGCCAGTAGTCCGATGCGATGAAGCCGACGATCGTGGTCGCCAGCGTCGTTTCGCCAGGGGCTGGCGCAAGGAGGGTGGACGAAGAGGGGGAGCCCGCTTTCGCGCCCTCGAGCGCCCCGGACGCCGGCGCGACAGGCGAGAGGGACAGCGTCGACGCACTGGAGACGACGGGCGGCAAGGACCAGCCCGAGCAGCGATTCGTGCCCCCGCTCTGGGTCACCCAGCCCTTGCTCGTGGCGAAGGTGCCGCTGATGCGAGGCACGCTGAGGTCCCAGTCGCCGAACTGGCCGCGAACCTCCAGCGGGCGCCCCGGGGTGTGGCGCCGGCCCAGGGCCACGCCGAGGGCGCCATTGCCCGGCAGGCCCAGGTCGGTGTGCTCGAACTCGAGCGAGCCGTTGTAGAGGTTGACCCGGTCCCCGAACAGGTTGGGCCCCAGCGAGGCGATCGCATCGGGCGCGACCGGCAGCTGGCCTTCCAGGTAGCTCAGGGTGACCTCGGCGGCCCGGAGGGCCGGCAGGCCCAGCAGGAGCATCAACCCAAGCGTCGCACGGCGAAAGGCAGTCCCCGCCGGGCCGGATCGTTCGCGCATCGGTCCCCCCTTGTCGGCCGCCATGTGGCGTGACGACCCGGCCGCAGCATCACCGCGTGACGGTGACCCGTCAATCACCCTTCGATTCCTCCCTTGGGGGGCTTGCGCAAGCCCCCGGATCGGTGTTCGCGGCGCGCCAGAGTCCGGACGAACACCCGCCCGAACCCCACCCGAGCGCCCCCGCCGATAATCCCCGCTCGCCACCTGGAGCCCCGCCCATGACCCGCGCCACCAAGATCGTCGCCACCCTCGGCCCCGCATCGAGCGACCCCGAGGTGCTGGAGCGCCTGCTGTGCGCGGGTGTCGATGTCGTGCGGCTGAATTTCAGCCACGGTTCGGCGCAGGACCACATTGCGCGTGCCGACTCTGGTGCGCTCGGTGGCCGAGAAGGTGGGCAAGACGGTGGCGCTGATGGCCGACCTGCAGGGCCCCAAGATCCGCGTCGGCAAATTCGCCGCCGGCAAGGTCATGCTCGAGCCGGGTGCGGCCTTCGTGCTGGACGCCGCGCGCAGCGAGCCCGGCGACGTGGACGGCGTCGGCCTGGACTACAAGGAACTGCCGCGCGACGTGCGCCCCGGCGACACGCTGCTGCTCAACGACGGCCTGCTCAAGCTCACCGTCGAGGCGGTGCGCGGCGAGCAGGTGCACACGCGCGTGGTGCTCGGCGGCGAGCTGTCCAACAACAAGGGCATCAACAAGGCCGGCGGCGGCCTCACGGCGCCGGCGCTGACGGCCAAGGACATGGAGGACATCAAGACCGCGGTGGCCTTCCAGTGCGAGTTCCTGGCGGTGAGCTTCCCGAAGAACGCCACCGACATGGAGATGGCGCGCCAGCTCGCCAACGTCGCCGGCGAGGCGACACGGCACCGCCCGGCGATGATCGCCAAGATCGAGCGCAGCGAAGCCATCCCGCAGCTGGCGAACATCCTCAGGGCCAGCGACGGCATCATGGTGGCGCGCGGCGATCTCGCGGTGGAGGTGGGCAACGCGGCGGTGCCGGCGCTGCAGAAGAAGATGATCCGCATGGCGCGCGAGATGGACAAGGTCGTCATCACCGCCACCCAGATGATGGAGAGCATGATCCTGGCGCCGATGCCCACGCGCGCGGAGGTCAGCGACGTTGCCAACGCGGTGCTCGACGGCACCGACGCGGTGATGCTCAGCGCTGAGACAGCCACCGGCAGGTTCCCGGTGGAGACGGTGGAGCAGATGCACCTCATCGCGCTGGAAGCCGAGCGGGCCGAGGACGTCTCCATCGAGACCGACTTCAGCAACAAGCGCTTCGGCCGCATCGACCAGAGCATCGCGATGGGGGCCCTCTTCACCGCGCACCACCTGGGCTGCAAGGCCATCGTCGCGCTCACCGAGTCGGGCTCCACGGCGCTGTGGATGAGCCGGCACAACATCAAGGTGCCGATCTACGGCCTGACCTCGCAGGTGCAGAGCCAGCGCCGCATGGCGTTGTACCGCAACGTGCGCCCCCTGCTGATCCCGGCGCTGAGCGACCGCGACGAGGCCCTGCAGCGGGCCGAGGCCCTGCTGGTGGAGCGCGGCGTGCTCAAGCCCGGCGACACCTACGCCATCACCTGCGGCGAGCCGATGGGCTACCCCGGCGGCACGAACATGCTCAAGGTCTGCCAGGTGGGCTGATCCGCTGGAGCCGGCGCCTGGGCCAGCGCCTGGGCCAGCGAGCGGACCAGCGCACGGTCCACCGCTTGAGTCAGCGCTTGCGCCCGCGCTTGAGCCAGCGCATGTCGGCCTCCCCTGCCGTCGCTAAAATCTAAGCCGTTCCAGCCCGGTCGCAGCGCCGCGACTGTGCCTGTTTCCCCCCATCCACCTCGCCACTTCCGGAGCTCCCCATGCCACTCGTTTCGATGCGCCAACTGCTCGACCACGCCGCCGAGAACGGCTACGGCATCCCGGCCTTCAACGTCAACAACCTCGAACAGGTGCAGGCGGTGATGACCGCTGCCGCCGAGGTCGGCGCGCCGGTCATCCTGCAGGCCAGCGCGGGTGCCCGCAAGTACGCCGGCGAGCCCTTCATCAAGCACCTGATCCTGGCCGCCATCGAGTCGTGGCCGCAGGTGCCGCTGGTCATGCACCAGGACCACGGCCAGAGCCCCGACGTCTGCCAGGGCGCCATCAACCTGGGCTTCAGCTCGGTGATGATGGACGGCAGCCTGCAGGCCGACGGCAAGACCATCGCCAGCTACGACTACAACGTCGACGTCACGCGCAAGGTCGTCGACATGGCGCACGCCGTGGGCGTGACGGTGGAAGGCGAGCTCGGTTGCCTGGGCAGCCTGGAGACCATGCGCGGCGACAAGGAAGACGGCCACGGCACCGACGCCACGATGACGCGCGAGCAGTTGCTGACCGACCCCGAGCAGGCGGCCGACTTCGTGAAGCGCACCCAGCTCGACGCGCTGGCCATCGCCATCGGCACCAGCCACGGCGCCTACAAGTTCAGCCGCAAGCCCACCGGCGACATCCTGGCCATCGACCGCATCAAGGAGATCAACCGCCGCATCCCCAACACGCACCTGGTGATGCACGGCAGCTCCAGCGTGCCGCAGGACCTGCTGGCCATCATCAACCAGTACGGCGGCAAGATGCGCGAAACCTACGGCGTGCCGGTGTCGGAGATCCAGGAAGCCATCAAGTACGGCGTGCGCAAGATCAACATCGACACCGACATCCGGCTGGCGATGACCGCCGCGGTGCGCAAGTTCATGGCCGAGAACCCGGAGAAGTTCGACGCCCGCGACTGGCTCAAGCCGGCGCGCGAAGCGGCCTACAAGATCTGCAAGCAGCGCTACCTGGAATTCGGCTGCGAAGGCCAGGCGGCGAAGATCAAGCCGGTGACGCTGCCCGAGGTCGCCAAGCGCTACGCCAGCGGCGGGCTGGCGCAGACGGTGCAGTGATCCGCACGCGCTGATACCGATTTGCGGTCAGTCGACAGGAAGCCGGTTCACGGCTGGCAGCAACTGGCGCTGGTTCGGCGTCCCTCCAATCGCGCCCTTCCGCGCGGCAAAGGCGAGCCCGGGCAGGCCGCAGCGCTTCGCTGAGACGGTCGGCGCTGCGCGCCGACTGCCCTGCGATGCGCGGTCCCGCGGCCCCGTCGCGAAACTCACTGCGTTCGCTGCGCTCACTCCGTTCAGACAGTCGCGACGAGTCGGTGCTTGAAGCGCGCTGCGCGCGCGGGCCGCGGGCCCTGTGCTTCTCGGCGTCTCAGAGGCGCGCTGCGTCCTGCCCGGGCTCGCCTTTGCGGATCCACCGGTGGTCTTCGTCGCGAACACCACTGCTGTTGCCTCGCGGCAGGCGGCACCCGGCGGAGGCGATTTCTGTGGCGACGAGAAGCGCAGGCCTGGGGTCGGCGCGCGCAGCGCGCTTCAACAACCATCTCGTCGCGACTGCCTGAACGGAGTGAGCGCAGCGAACGCAGTGAGTTTCGCGACGCGACCCCAGGCAGAGCATCGCAGTGGAGTCGGCGCGCAGCGCCGACCGCCACAGCATGAGCCGCCGCCGGGTGCCGCCTGCCGCGAGGCGCTGCGCCTGCCACGCATCGAGTCTTCAAGAACGACAAAGCGCCGGATCCGCACTTCTATTCGATTGATCGCAAATTGGTATGAGTGAGGTGTAGGGATCCTCATAGCTGACCTGCTTGACATACGCCGGTTCGCCCGACGACGGCATTGCGCCGCGGCGCCCGTCGAGACCGTCAGATCAGCAGCGCGCGCGTGGCGCCGTCGATGACGTGGTTCTGCCCGCCGCGGCAGGCGATCTTCAGCGCCCCGATGCGGTTGCCCAGGGCCACGCAGCGCTCCAGCGCCCAGCCGCGCTCCAGCCCATAGAGCAGCGCGGCGCGGAAGGCGTCGCCACAGCCGGTGGGGTCGGCGATGTGCTCGGCCGCCACACCCGGCACGCGCGTGCAGCGGCCCTGCACCCAGACGTCGGCGCCCTCGTGCGCCAGCGTCACCACGACGCCCCGCAGGTGCGAGCGCGACATCTCCTGCAGGCTCGAGCCCGTGCGCTCGCTGAGCATGCGGCCTTCGTAGTCGTTGACGGCCACCCAGCTGGCGAGTTCGACGAAACGGCGCAGCTCGGCGCCGTCGAACTGCGGCAGTTGCTGGCCGGGGTCGAAGATGAAGGGGATGCCCGCGGCCTGCATCTGGCCGGCGTGCTGCCACATCGCCTCGCGGCCGTCGGGCGCGACGATGCCGATCTTGAGGTCGGGCCGCGGCGGCACGGCGATTTCGTGCGCGTTCTGCATCGCGCCGGGGTGGAAGGCGGTGATCTGGTTGTTGTCGGTGTCGGTGATGATGATCGCCTGCGCCGTGTAGGTGCTCGTGTCGTTGTGCACCAGCGAGGTGTCCACGCCCCAGCCGGCCAGGCGCGCGAGGTAGTCGCCGCCGTCGTTGCCCAGGGCCGCCATCACCACCGGCGTGCCGCCCAGCGCCTGCAGCGTGTAGGCGATGTTGCCGGCGCAGCCGCCGAACTCGCGCCGCAAGGTCGGCACCAGGAAGGACACGTTCAGGATGTGCACCTGTTCGGGCAGGATCTGCTCGGCGAAGCGGCCCGGAAAGGTGGTGATGGTGTCGAAGGCGAGGGATCCGCAGATCAGTGCCGGCATGGCAGCTCCGTGAGGGTGCGACGGCAGGGGCGCCGTCAGGGGTAGAAGAGTTCGATGGTGTAGCCGGCCACCGGCTCGGTGTCGGGCAGGGCGGCCTGCAGCGTGGCCTGCAGCACCAGTTCGCGGCCGGCGCCGAGCGCGGGCTGCGACGCGCCCAGGTCGGTGGCGAGCAGCACCTTGCGTGCGATCAGGCGGCCGCCGGTGTCGGTGACCGCGAGCTCCAGCGCCGGCAGCGCCACCTCGATGCCGGCGCGGTTGCGCAGCGCCACCGAGAGCTTGTAGAGGCTGGACTTCTCCACGCGCACGAGGCCGCTGCTCTCCACGGCCAGCGCGTCGATGGCGCGTGCCGCCTCGACGCGGCAGCCGAGCAGCGCGCAGGTCTGCTCCAGCGCCGGCCGCAGCTGCGGGAACCGCGCCGCCGCCAGGTCCCGGTATTCGTAGACGATCTGCCCGGCGATGCCCAGCACGCCCAGCAGCGCCGCCGCCGCCAGCGCGGCCCGCACACGCGGCTGGCGCCAGCGCTCGGCGCGTTCGGCGCGGCGCACGAAGGACGGGCGGTCGGCGGGGGCATCGGGCGTGCCGGCCTGCGGCTCCGCCGCCGCATCGGCCTGCAGACCCGCCTCCGCATCGTCCTGCGGCGGCAAGGGGGGCGAGGCCGGTTGCAGCGGCGGCGGCGTTTCGGGCGCGGCGGGCGGCGCCGATCCCGCACCGATGGTCGAGAGGTCGACATCCGCCGTCCGCGCGTCTGCCGCGGGGGCGCCCGCCTCGGCCTGGGCATCGGCCGGCGGCGGCCCTGCGTTGGGCAGCCCCGGCGTGGGGCTGCGCGGCAGCACGTCGGCCCAGTCTCGCCGCGCGCCGGTCTCCAGGTCGACCAGGCTCTCCGTGGCCTTGAAGACTTCGGTGCAGCGCCCGCAGCGCACCCAGCCTTCGGACACACGCAACTGGTCCGGCACGACGCGGAACACGGTGCTGCACGCGGGGCAGCGGGTGGCCAGCGCCGAGGCCATCAGCCGGCCGCCGCGCGCCGCGCGGTCATGAGGATCCAGCCGTCCTCGCGGTCGGCCACCGCCAGCGTGAGCCAGGGGGCATAGGCCGCCGTCAACTCTTCGGCCTGCCGTTCCAGGATGCCGGCCAGCACCAGCCAGCCGCCGCGCCCGACATGGCCGCACAACAAGGGGGCCAGCAGCTTGAGGGGCGTGGCCAGGATATTGGCCAGCACGAGGTCGTATTCGCCGTGCGCTGCGGCGGGCAGTCCCGCCGCGAGCACCGCGCCGGACACGCCGTTGCGCACGGCGTTGTCGCGCGTGGCCTGCACGGCGGCGGGGTCGATGTCCACCGCGTCGACGGCGCCTGCGCCGAGCAGTGCCGCGCCGATGGCCAGGATGCCCGAGCCGCAGCCATAGTCGAGCACGCGGCCCAGCGCGGCACCGTCCGGCCGCCGCGCCAGCCAGCGCAGGCACATGCGGGTGGTGGGGTGGGTGCCGGTGCCGAAGGCCAGGCCGGGGTCGAGCCGGATCACCTGGCGCGCGCCGGCCGGTGGTTCGTGCCAGCTCGGCACGACCCAGAACTCGGGCGTGATCTCCACCGGCGCGAACTGCGACTGCGTCAAGCGCACCCAGTCCTGCTCGGCCACCGCGTGCAAGGCCTGCACGTGCACGCCGGCCGCACCTTCCTGCGCCAGCAGCCAGGTCGCGGCGCGCTCGGCGGCGCCTTCGGTCTCGAACAGCGCCGTCAGCGTGGACCGCTCCCAGCCCGCCGCCGGTGCCGGCAGGCCGGGCTCGCCGAACAGCGCCTGTTCACCCGCGGTGCCGGCGTCGGCGTCTTCCACCGACACCGACAGCGCCTCGAGCCCGTCCATCAGCGCGTCGGACACCGGCTCCACCAGCGCCTGCGGGGCGCGCAAGACGAGTTCGAACATGGTCACGGCCGGCGCCGGGCCGCCAGCTGCGAGACGCGACTGGCCTTCGTGCCGTCCAGCCCGGCGCAGGCCGGGCCGGAGCCGCGGCACTCAGTCCCAAGGCGGCCGACGGCCCCCTCGGGGGGTAGCGACGCGGCGCCAGCCGCTAGCTTGGGGGCCAACATGTCTACCTTCGGGGTTGGGCCAGCCAGCCTTCTAGGTAGTGGATGCTGGTGCCGCCCTCGACGAACTTGGCGTCGACCATCAGCTCGCGGTGCAGCGGGATGTTGGTGTGGATGCCTTCGACCACGGTCTCCGACAGTGCCGTGCGCATGCGTGCCAGCGCCTGCTCCCGGGTGTCGCCATGGACGATGATCTTGCCGATCATCGAGTCGTAGTTGGGCGGCACGTAGTAGTTGGTGTAGGCATGCGAGTCCACGCGCACCCCCGGGCCGCCCGGCGCGTGCCACAGGATGATGCGGCCGGGCGAGGGCGTGAACTTGTACGGGTCCTCGGCGTTGATGCGGCACTCCACCGCATGGCCGCGCATCTGGATGTTGCGCTGCGTGAAAGGCAGCTTCTCGCCGGCGGCGACGCGGATCTGCATCTGCACGATGTCGATGCCGGTCACCATCTCCGTCACCGGGTGCTCGACCTGGACGCGGGTGTTCATCTCGATGAAGAAGAACTCGCCGTCCTGGTACAGGAACTCGAAGGTGCCGGCGCCTCGGTATCCCATCTTCTTGCAGGCGGTCGCGCAGCGGTCGCCGATGCGCTCGATGATGCGCCGCGGGATGCCCGGCGCCGGCGCTTCCTCGATGATCTTCTGGTGCCGGCGCTGCATCGAGCAGTCGCGCTCGCCCAGCCACACCGCGTTGCGGAAGGTGTCTGCCAGGATCTGGATCTCGATGTGGCGCGGGTTCTCGAGGAACTTCTCCATGTAGACCGCCGGGTTGCCGAAGGCGGCGCCGGCCTCGGCGCGCGTGGTCTGCACGGCGTGCAGCAAGGCCGCTTCGGTGTGCACGACGCGCATGCCGCGACCGCCGCCGCCGCCGGCGGCCTTGATGATCACCGGGTAGCCGATGGCGCGCGCCTGGCGGATGATCTCCTTGGAGTCGTCGGGCAGCGCGCCCTCGCTGCCGGGCACGCAGGGCACGCCGCTCTTGATCATGGCCTGCTTGGCCGCGACCTTGTCGCCCATGGTGCGGATCGACTCCGGCGTCGGACCGATGAAGACGAAGCCGCTCTTCTCGACGCGCTCGGCGAAATTGGCGTTCTCGCTCAGGAAGCCGTAGCCGGGGTGGATGGCCTCGGCATCGGTCACTTCGGCGGCGGCGATGATGGCCGGCATGTTGAGGTAGCTCAGCGTCGACGACGCCGGCCCGATGCACACCGCCTCGTCGGCCAGCTTGACGTACTTGGCCTCGCGGTCGGCCTCGGAATAGACGATGACCGACTTGATGCCCATCTCGCGGCAGGCGCGCTGGATGCGCAGGGCGATTTCGCCGCGGTTGGCGATGAGGATTTTCTTGAACATGGCTACGCGGCGAAACCGCCCTTGCGTGCTGCGCACGCAGCGCAATGTGCCGTGCCTGCGGCACGTCCGCGCTTCGCGCGAGCGCCGCGGTTCGCTATGAGGATCTTCTTGAACACGCGCCGCCGCCTATTCGACGATGAACAGCGGCTGCCCGAACTCCACGGCCTGCCCGTTCTCGCACAGGATGCGCTTGATCCTGCCGCTGCAGTCGGCCTCGATCTCGTTCATGATCTTCATGGCCTCGATGATGCACACGGGCTGGCCTTCCTTGACTTCGTCACCGAGTTCGACGAACGCGGTGGCGCCGGGGTTGGCGGCACGGTAGAAGGTGCCGACCATCGGCGACTTGATGGTCCGGCCCTCGGGCTCCGGCGGTGCAGCGGGGGCGGATGGGGCCGCCAGGGCGGCCGTCGGCGCCGCCTCGGCCGCGGCAGCCGCGGCCGCCGCAGCGGCGGTCGAGGTGGCCGCCGGTGCGGCCGCGACGCCGCCCTTGACGATGCGCACCTTGCCTTCGGCTTCGGTGATCTCGAGCTCGGAGATGTTCGACTCCGACACCAGGTCGATCAGCGTCTTGAGTTTCCTCAGATCCATGGGGCAGACTCCTCGTGATTCTTGTGGGGCCGCACCGGTGTGCCGGCGCGGCCGACGCGCCATCGGCGGTTCAGGTGACGGCGGTGGTGCGCAGGGACAGGTGGGTCGGGCCACCCGGGTTGATGACGATGTGGCCGGTGCCGTCATCGCGTGCGGCGTGGAGGCGGTCGATGGGTGGGCCTTCGTGCTTGCTCACGAAGCTGTGCAGCCGCGCGCCGGCATTTGCGGTGATCCGGGCGAGATCTGCGTCGATCTGCGCCAAAGCGGTCGCGCGGCAAACGCCGCGCTCGCGTGCGCCGGGCAGGTGGAGGTTGGGGGCGTGGAGGGCGAGGATGCTCATGAGGGTGACCGACAGGGGCATGCCGGAAGCCGGACTTTACGCTTTTTGCTGCCTGTTGAAAGCGGCTGGCCGCCAATTGCCGCAAAAGCCCCGCCAGCGGGGGTCGAGGCCGGCCCGGTCTCGACAGTCATGTCGTCGCCGCGAAGCGCGCCAGTTCCTCGTAGCTCGTTTCGCCCAGCTTGCGGTGGGCGATCCGGCCGTCACGGGCAAGGACGACCGTGAACGGCAGCCCGCCCGCCGAGTTGCCGAGCTGCCGCGTCAACTCCGATCCTTCGAAGCCGGCCATGGCGATGGCATAGCCTACCGGCGTGCGTGCCAGGAAATCGCGCACCGGTTGCGGGCGGTCCACCGCCAGGCCCAGCACCTGCCAGCCGCGGGCTGCGAATTCGCGGTGGAAGCGGTCGAGTTGGGGCATTTCCTTGATGCAGGGCGGGCACCAGGTGGCCCAGAAGTTGATCACCAGCGGCTGGCCGCGCAGCGTGGCCATGGCCAGTTCACCGCCGCCGGGGCGTTCGAAGCGCAGGCTCCACAGGCCACTGGCGGTGGTGTCGGCGTGCGTGTCGCGACGCGATTCGTTCCAGCCGCGCCAGCCCACGCCGGCAAGGACGGCGGCGGCGCCGGCGCCGCCGATCAACCAGGCACGTCGCTTCATGCGGTCTCCTTCAGCAGGTTCTGCACCGCGGCCAGGTCGCCGCGCCAACTGCGGCCGCGTGCATCGGGCTTGAGCGCGCCGCGCTGGTCGTCGAGGTCGTGCAGGCTCAGGTGCACGGTGACCCGCCCCCCCAGCGCGCGGCAGGGCGTCGCCACGGTGAGCACGCTCAGCGCCTCGCGGCCGGGGCGATCGATGGCACCGCTGTCGTAGTCCTCCCCGGCGTTGATGAGGGCGATCTCGGCGGCCTTGGGGTCGTCACAGTAGAGGTCGATCAGCACCGCCGAATGCCGCGTGGCCGTGCCGCGCCACACCGCGCCGGCCAGGTGGGGGCGAAATGACTCCAGCCGCTGCATCCACAGCAGCGCGACCTCGCGCAGGGCGCGCAACTCGGCCGGCTGGGACTCGGCGCAGAAGAGTTCGATGTGCTCGCGCACGGCGTCTTCGACCTGTTCGTTGCTGGGCAGGTCGGCACGCCGGCCGTATTCACGGCCGGCCCTGCGCTTGGCCGCGGCGTATTCCATGCCTTCTTCCACCACCAGGCGGGCGGCGACCGCGGCAATCTCGGCGAAGTCAGAGCGTCGGCTGCGCACTCCGGTATGAGTCTTCGGGCGGCCGAGCGGACTCATGGCAAGGCTCCACCGCCCCCATGCGCGCCTGGATCGTCGCTGCGCGCCCCACGACGTAGGCCGACGCCGGTCGCTTCTCGAAACGCTTGGGCGCGGGCAGCATGACCGCGAGCCGTGCCGCCTGGGCGGGGCCGAGCCGGTCGGCGTCGACGCGGAAATAGTGCCGGGCCGCCGCCTGCGCGCCGAACACGCCTTCGCCCCATTCGACGTTGTTGAGGTAGATCTCCAGGATGCGCCGCTTGCCGAGCAAGCCCTCGAGCATCAGCGCCAGCAGCGCTTCCTGGCCCTTGCGCAGCACCGTGCGTTCACCCGACAGGAGCAGGTTCTTGGCCAGTTGCTGCGTGATCGTCGAGCCCCCCACCACCTTGGGCTGCGCGGCGCGCTCCGGCTGGCGCTGGCCGAGCCGCGCCGCGCGCTCCTCGGCGCGCTGGTTGCGCTCCCAGGCGTTCTCGATGGCGTCCCACTCGATGCCGGAATGTTCGGTGAAGCCGGCATCCTCGCTGGCGATGACGGCCCGCTTGAGGTGATCGGAGATGTGCCGGGCGTCCACCCAGTCCTGGCTCCACAGGATGCGTTGCCTCTCCACCAGCAGCCGCCAGGCCTCGCTGCGCTGGAAGGTGGTGGACTGGGGGTCGACGAAGCGCATGAGGCCGATGCGCAGCGCAAAGACGACCTGCAGCGCCGCGGCGCAGAGCAGCAGCAGCGCCAGCAGGCGCAGCCCGTGTCCGACGATGCCTGGCCGTGCCTTCATGGCGCCGCCCCGAGGCCCGCGCGCAGTGCCTGCAGCACCGGCGCCGTGAGCGGGTGCACGCCGCGCCAGAGGCAGAACGACTCCGCGGCCTGCTCCACGAGCATGCCCAGGCCGTCGCGGGCCGTGGCGCCCGCCTCGCGCGCCCAGGCCAGGAACGGCTCGGCCGCCGCGCCGTACATCAGGTCCACCGCCAGCGCGCCCGGGCGCAGCGCGGCCCGCGGCACCGGCGGCGGTTCGCCTTGCAGGCTGCTGGCACTGGCGTTGAGCACCACGTCGAAGGCGTCGCCGGAGTCGATCCAGCCCGCTGGCCGCCAGGCGCACGCCGTGTTCCCGGGCCCAGGCGGCGTGGCGGGCCACCAGCGCGAGGGCCTTGTCGAGCGTGCGGTTGGCGACCACCAACTCGGCCGGCCGTGCGGCGAGCAGCGGCCCCAGCACGCCCGCACCGGCGCCGCCGGCACCCACCAGCAGCACGCGCCGGCCGGCCAGCGGCACGCCGGCGTTGTGCTCGATGTCGCGCACGAGACCGATGCCGTCGGTGTTGTCGGCGAACCAGCCCGCGGAGTCGAAGCGCAGCGTGTTGGCGGCGGCGGCCAGGCGGGCGCGATCGCTGCAGCGCGCGGCCAGCCGCGGCGCCTCGAACTTGAAGGGCACGGTGACGTTGCAGCCCCGCCCGCCGCCGGCGACGAACTCGCGCACCTTGGCCTCGAAGCCGTCCAGCGGGCACAGCACGCGGCCGTATTCGATGTCCTGCCCGGTCTGGCGCGCGAAGGCGGCATGGATGTCCGGGCTTCGGCTGTGCGCCACCGGGTTGCCGAGCACGGCGTAGCGGTCGCTCATGTTGGCCCCCTGAGGCGCTGCACGCCGGTCCCCCCGGGGGGAGCGAGCAGTCGTTCGGGCGGCCGTGCGGAGCGCTCATCGTGAACTCAATGAAGTTTCGAGCCCCTCGTCGCGCGTGAAGCGGAAGCGCGAGGTGACGACGATCTGGTCGGCCTGCGCGCGCATGGCCGGATTGAAGGTCCCGAAAGGGGAGGCCGCGTGCACGATGGCCACCGCCCGTTGGTCGAGCACGCGCGACGACGAGGGGCGCACGATTTCGGCGTCGACCACGCGGCCGGCGGCGTCCACCGTGACGTTCATCGTCAGCTCGCCATAGAGCTTGCGGCCGTTGAGCGCCGGGAAGTCGCGCGTGCCGCGCTCCTCGATGCGGCGGCGCAGCGCGTCGTAGTACAGCGCATAGACCTCCTCGCGCGTGGCCGGGCTGATGTAGCGTTTCTTCGGGCGCGCATTCTGGTCGTTGATGCGCTTTTCGATCTCGGCCAGCAACTGCAGCAACTGGCGGCGGCGTTCGTCCTGGTCACGCTCCTGCGGCTGGCCTGCATCGCGCTGCAGGTCGGGGGGTGGCAGCGCCGCGATCTCGCGCCGGATCTGCGCCAGCAGTTGCTGCTGCTCCTGCTGCAGCTGATCGATGCGGCGGCGCGCGTCGTCGGCCGCGTCGCCGATCTGCACCGAGGGTGCCAGCGGCAGCGGCGAGGCGGCGCGGCCCTTGGGCGCCTCGCCGCCGCCCGCCAGGTTGACCTGGGCGATGGCCTGTGCCTGCGTCGGCGCCTCGTTGCTGCGCGCGTTGACCAGGATCACTTCCAGCGGCGTGTCGCGGAAGGCGCGGTTGAAGCCTTCGGGGTCGACGAAGCGGACGGTCAGCACCGCACCGTGCACCGCCGCCGAGGCCAGCAGCGCCCAGTGCAGCGTGGTGAGGTCGCGCCAGTGCATGGCCGCCGTGTCTTTGCTCAGGCCGGCCCGGTGGCGGGCTCCGGGACCGGCGCGCCTTCTTCCAGGTCGATGGCGATGGTGAGCGGGCCGCTGGCCTCGATCTCGTCTTCGGCACCTTCCTCTTCGGCCGCTTCGGCGGCGGCGGGCGCCGCCACGTCGAGCCGCGCCGCCAGCACGGCGTGCAGGTCCAGCGTGAGCAGGTCCATGCCGGTGATGCGCGCCCGCACGCGGCTGCCGCGCGGCAGGGTCTCGGTGCCGGGCAGGCGGAAGACCAGCGGCAGCGTCTCGGCGCGCACCAGGCCGTCCTTCATCACCGCGGCGTCGATCTCGGCCACCGCGTTCTGCTCCAGCCAGCGCAGCGTCCAGTAGCGCTCGATGCCCTGCTGGAAGCCGTTGTAGGCGCTGTAGGCGGCGTCGAAGGCCGAGATCACCGAGAACAGCGCCGCGTCCTTGGGACGGAACGGCGCCGCCAGTGCGGCGGTGCGGCCGTGGCGCGCACAGGCGATGATCTGCCACTGGTTGACCAGGTCCACGTAGCGCCGCAGCGGCGACGTCGACCAGGCGTATTGCGCCACCCCCATGCCGGCATGCGGCGCCGGCTTGGTGCCCATGCGCACCTTCACGCCCGGCAGCATGCTGGCCTGGCTGCGGTAGATGCCGGGCACGCCGTGCTCGGCCAGCCAGCCGCCCCAGGTGCTGTTGGCCAGGATCATGGCCTCGCTGACGATCAGGTCCAGCGGCGCGCCGCGCCGGCGGGTACCGATCGAGACCCGCTCGTTGCCGGTGGGCTCGGTTTCGTCGTCGTCCCGCTCGAGGCGGAAGTTGTAGTCGGGCCGGTTGAAGAGCTCGGGCTTGCCGCGCACCACTTCACGCCGCGCCTTCAGCGCACCCGCCAGGCGGAAGCAGAACGCCAGTTCGGCCGCAAACGGGTATTCGGCCACGGCGTCGCCGGTGAGCGAGGCCTCGGTCACCACCTCGTCGAGCTGGTCGTGGCGCAGGTTGACGGCGATCGGCACGCGTTCGATGCGCGTTTCGGTGGCGCGCACTTCCAGCGTGGCCTCGTCCAGGGTCACGTACAGGCTGATCGCCGGGCAGTCGCGGCCTTCGATCAGGGTGTAGGCCCGGACCACGGCGTCGGGCAGCATGGTGATCTTCCAGCCCGGCATGTAGACGGTGGAGAGGCGGTCGCGCGCCACCTGGTCCAGCGCCGAGTCGGGCGCGATGGCCAGGCCCGGGGCGGCGATGTGGATGCCCAGGATCACCGTGCCCTGGCCGATGCCGGTGACCGACAGCGCGTCGTCGATCTCGGTGGTGGCCGAGTCGTCGATGGAAAAGGCCTGCACCGGCGCCAGCGGCAGGGCGTCCTTGACCTCGGGCGCGGCCAGCCCGGCCGGGAAGGCGTGGCCCTTGGGGAATTGCTCGAACAGGAAACGCCGCCAGTGGAACTGGTAGGCGCTGTCGATGGCGCCGGCTTCCTTCAGCAGGTCCAGCGGCGCACGCTGCGAGCGCTTGGCCGCCTCGACCACCGCCTTGTACTCGGGCGCATTCTTGTCGGGCTTGAAGAGGATGCGGTAGAGCTGCTCGCGCACCGGGGCCGGGCAGCCACCCTGCACCAGCTCGGTGGCCCAGGACTCGATCTGCGCCGCGAGTTGCTTCTTGCGCTCGATGCCCAGCAGCGCGGCCTTGACGGTTTCTTCCGGCGCCTTCCGGAACTGGCCCTTGCCCAGGCGCCGGAAGTAGTGCGGCGCGTCGAACAGCCGCAGCAGCGCCGCGGCCTGCTTGTCGGGACCGGCCGCGGCGTCGAAATATTCGCGCGCCAGCTCGGCGAAGCCGAATTCGGCCTCGGGGGCGAATTCCCAGGCCAGCTCGAGGTCGATCTCGGCCGCCAGCGCCTGGGCCTGCGCCATCAGTTCGGCGGGGGCGGGCTTGTCGAAGCGCAGCATCACGTTGGCCGCCTTGACCTTGACGCGCTTGCCGGAATCCAGTTCCACCTGCACCGAGCTGTCGGTCTCGGACATCAGCCGGCCGGCGTGGAATTTGCCGGCGTCATCGAACAATGCATACATCGGCGGGATTGTCGCCGTTCGGCGCGCCTGCCTTTCAGCCGCCCAGCTGCAGGAAGCTCAGGATGTGGGGCAGGTGCTCGTCGAAATCCGACAGCGCGTGGTCGCCGCCTTCGAGCAGGCGCAGCTGCGCGCCGGCGTAGCGCGCCGTCATCTCGCGCCAGTCCAGCACCTCGTCGCCCTTGGCGATGACGGCGAAGATGCGCTCGGGGTGCGTGATCACGGGCACCGCCAGCTGCCGCAATTCGGCGATGTACTCGGCGCGGAAGAAGAAGTGTTCTTCGGGGGCATGGAACGACGTCAACTCGCCGACGTAGGCGGCCAGGTCGCGCGCCGGGTCCACCGCCGGGTTCAGCAGCACCGCCGGCCAGCCCGTGGCCTGTGCCACCGCCGTGGCGTAGAAGCCGCCGAGCGAGCTGCCGAGCACGGCCGAGCGATCCGCGGGCCAGTCGGCAATGCCTTGCTGCACCAGCGCCATCGCTTCCCGCGGCGACGGCGGCAGTTGCGGGCACCACCAGTGCACCTCGGGCCGGTGTTCGGCCAGCCAGGCCTGCAGGCGCCGGGCCTTGAAGGACCGCGGCGACGAGCGGAAGCCGTGCAGGTAGAGCAGGTGCGTCGGTCTCACCGCGCCCGGGCCTTCAAGGTGTCGAGCAACTTGCCGTGGATGCCGCCGAAGCCGCCGTTGCTCATGCACAGGACGTGGTCGCCCGGGTGCGCAGCCCGGGCAATGGCGGCCACCAGCGCATCCACCGAGTCGGCCACCGTCGCGCTCGCGCCCAGCGGCGCCAGCGCGTCGCGCACGCTCCAGCCATAGTCGCCCTGCAGGCAGAAGCTCAGGTCGGCCTCTTCCAGCGCCCAGGGCAGCTGGGCCTTCATGGTGCCCAGCTTCATGGTGTTGGAGCGGGGCTCGAACACGGCCAGGATGCGCTCGCGGGGGGCCCCCGGCACGGCCTGGCGCTTCTCGAGCAGGCCGCGCAGGCCGCCCACCGTGACGCGCATGGCGGTGGGGTGGTGGGCGAAGTCGTCGTAGACCTTGACGCCGCCCGCCTCGCCACGCAGCTCCAGCCGGCGGCGCACGTTCTCGAAGCGCGCCAGTGCGGCCGCCGCCGCCTCGGGCGCCACGCCCACGTGATCGGCGGCGCCGATGGCCGCCAGCGCGTTCATCTGGTTGTGCTCGCCGAGCAGGTTCCACTCGACGCGACCGACCTTGAGGCTGCCGCGCAGCACGTCGAAGGCCTGCGCTTCGCCGCGCGCGCACAGGCCGCCCGGTTCCTCGCGCTTGGTGCCGAAGCGCAGCACCTCGCTCCAGCAGCCGCGCGCCAGCACCCGCTGCAGCGCCGCGTCGCGCGCATTCACCACCAGCCGGCCGCTGGCCGGTACGGTGCGCACGAGGTGGTGGAACTGGGTCTCGATGGCGGCCAGGTCGGGAAAGATGTCGGCGTGGTCGTGCTCCAGGTTGTTGAGCACGGCGGTGCGCGGCCGGTAGTGGACGAATTTGCTGCGCTTGTCGAACAGCGCGGTGTCGTATTCGTCGGCCTCGATGACGAAGGGCCGGCCCGCCCCCAGCCGCGCCGAGACGCCGAAGTTCAGCGGCACGCCACCCACCAGGAAGCCCGGTTGCAGCCCGGCCTGTTCCAGGATCCAGGCCAGCATCGCCGACGTCGTGGTCTTGCCGTGGGTGCCCGCCACCGCCAGCACGTGGCGGCCCTGCAGCACGTTCTCGGCCAGCCATTGCGGCCCGCTGGTGTAGCGCGCGCCGGCGTCGAGCACGGCCTCCATCAGGGGGTTGCCGCGCGTGACGACGTTGCCGACGACGAAGACGTCGGGTTCCAGCTTCAACTGGTCGGCGGCGTAGCCTTCGATGAGCTGGATGCCTAGGGTGCGCAACTGGTCGCTCATCGGCGGGTAGACCTGGGCGTCGCAACCGGTGACGCGGTGGCCGGCTTCGCGCGCGAGCGCCGCCAGGCCGCCCATGAAGGTGCCGCAGACGCCGAGGATGTGGAGGTGCATGCCGGGATTCTAGGTTTGGCCCCTGCGCACGCAGGTTCCCGGTCTTTGCCTCCTAGAATGTCCCGCCCTCACCCCCGCCCAGGCCTGCATGTCGTCCGGTCTCATCCGTATCCGCGGTGCACGCCAGCACAACCTGAAGAACCTCGACCTGGACATCCGCACCGGCGAGATGACGGTGGTCACCGGGCCCAGCGGTTCGGGCAAGAGCAGCCTGGTCTTCGACACGCTGTACGCCGAAGGCCAGCGCCGCTATGTCGAGACCTTCTCGGCCTACGCGCGGCAGTTCCTCGACCGCATGGACCGGCCGGCGGTGGACCGCGTCGACGGCGTGCCGCCGGCGATCGCCATCGACCAGACCAACCCGGTGCGCACCAGCCGCAGCACGGTCGGCACGATGACCGAGCTGAACGACCACCTGAAGCTGCTGTTCGCGCGGGCGGCGCAGCTCTTCGATCAGAGCACCGCGTTGCCCGTGCGGCACGACACGCCGGAGACGATCTACGCCGACCTGGTGCGACGGGCCGCCGCCTTCGCCGGGCCGTCGCAGGAAGGCGGTCTCGCCGACGACCCGCGCCTGGTCTTCACCTTCCCGGTGGAGCTGCCCGCCGACACCAGCGCCGAGCAGCAGGAGCAATGGCTGTCGGCGAGCGGCTTCACGCGCGTGCAGGCCGAGCGCGTCGAGGGCTCGCGCAAGATCCTCGCCGTGGTGGCCGACCGGCTGCGGCTGGGCAGCGCCGAGAAGGTGCGCGCGATGGAGGCCATCGAACTGGCGCTCAAGCGCGGCAGCGGGCGGCTGAATGTGTACGTGCAGCCACTGCTCCGAGCGGAGAAGGCGAGGACCTCTGGCGCTACAGCACCGGCCTGCACTGCCCCGAGAGCGATCGCCGCTACGCCGACCCCCAGCCGGCGCTGTTCAGCTTCAACTCGGCCTACGGTGCCTGCGACACCTGCCGCGGCTTCGGGCGCGTCATCGGTGTCGACCTCGGGCTGGTCATCCCCGACCAGCGCAAGACGCTGCGCAACGGCGCCATCAAGCCGATGCAGACGCCGGCCTGGGCCGACTGCCAGAACGACCTGCTCAAGTATGCCGGCGAGGCCGGCATCCCTCGCGACACGCCGTGGCTGCAGCTGACGCCGGCCCAGCGCGACTGGGTCATCGAAGGCTCGCCGCACTGGAGCGGCAACTGGAACAAGCAGTGGTACGGCGTGCGCCGCTTCTTCGAGTACCTGGAGAGCAAGGCCTACAAGATGCACATCCGCGTGCTCTTGTCCAAGTACCGCAGCTACACGCCCTGCGGCCACTGCGGCGGTGCGCGGCTCAAGCTCGAGGCGCTGCTGTGGCGGCTGGGATCGAAGGCCGACGCCGACGCGGTGCTTGCGGCGCCGCAGCGCTTCCTGCCGGTGGGCGTGGGCTGGACGCGCGCGCAGCTCGAGGCGCTGCCCGGGCTCGGCCTGCACGACCTGATGCAGCTGTCGATCGAACGCCTTCGGCGCTTCTTCGATGGTGATCCCGACCCGCAGGACGCCTTCGGCGTCGCCCCCCCGGGGGGAGCAGGCCGCTTGGGGCGGCCCGGCGCGGCCTGGAGTTGCCGTCGACGATGCTCGACGACGCGCTCAAGCTGTTGCTGGACGAAGTGCGCACGCGGCTGAAATACCTGTGCGACGTGGGCCTGGGCTACCTCACGCTCGACCGCCAGAGCCGCACGCTCAGCGGCGGCGAGGTGCAGCGCATCAACCTGACGACCGCGCTCGGCACCTCGCTCGTCAATACGCTGTTCGTGCTGGACGAGCCCAGCATCGGCCTGCACCCGCGCGACATGAACCGCATCGTGCAGGCGATGCACCGGCTGCGCGATGCCGGCAACACGCTGGTGGTGGTGGAGCACGACCCGGCGGTGATGCTGGCGGCCGACCGCCTCATCGACATGGGCCCCGGCCCCGGCGAGCGCGGCGGGCGCATCGTCTTCGACGGCACGCCCGAGGGCGCGCGCGAGGCCGACACGCTGACCGGCGCCTATCTCGGCGGGCGCAAGCAGGTGTCCACGGGTTTCCGCAGACTCGTCGACGAGGCCACGCCCAAGCTCGTGCTCGAAGGCGCGCGCGACCACAACCTGCGCGGCATCGACGTCACCTTCCCGCTGCAGCGGCTGGTGTGCGTCACCGGCGTCAGCGGCTCGGGCAAGAGCACGCTGATCCAGGACGTGCTGTACCCGGCGCTGGCGCGCCACTTCGGCAAGGCCACCGATGCGCCGGGCGCGCACGACCGGCTGCTGGGCGCCGATTTCCTGGCCGACGCGGTGTTCGTCGACCAGTCGCCCATCGGCAAGACCGCGCGCAGCAACCCGGCCAGCTACGTCGGCGCCTTCGACGAGTTGCGCAAGCTCTTCGCCGACCTGTCGCTGGCGCGCGAACGCAGCTACACGGCGGGCACCTTCAGCTTCAACGCCGGCGACGGGCGTTGCCCGACCTGCGGCGGTTCGGGTTTCGAGCACGTGGAGATGCAGTTCCTGAGCGACGTCTACCTGCGCTGCCCCGACTGCGACGGCCGCCGCTACCGGCCCGAGATCCTGGACGTGAAGATCGTGCGCGGGCCGATGCAGCTGAGCATCGCCGATGTGCTCGACCTCACCGTGGCCGAGGCCGCGCACTGGTTCCAGAACGACCGCGAGGTGGTGGCGCGATTGCAGCCCATCATCGACGTCGGCCTGGACTACGTGCGCCTGGGCCAACCGGTGCCGACGCTCAGCGGCGGCGAGGCGCAGCGCCTGAAGCTGGCCGGCTTCCTGGCCGAGGCCGCCGCCAGCCCGCGCCAGGCGGATCGCAAAGCGCGGCACGCTGTTCCTGTTCGACGAGCCGACGACCGGGCTGCACTTCGACGACATCGCCAAGCTGATGCGCGCGCTGCGCAAGCTGCAGGGCGCCGGGCATTCGCTGCTGGTGATCGAGCACAACCTGGACGTGATCCGCGCCGCCGACTGGATCGTCGACCTGGGGCCCGAAGGCGGCGAGGGCGGAGGTGAGGTGGTGTGCACCGGCACGCCGGACGACGTGCGGGCCCATCCCACCTCGCACACCGGCCTGGCCTTGCGCGAGTACGAGCAGGCACTCGGCTTCGGCACGCCGCGTGCCGAGGAGGGCCGCGCGCTGCAGCAGATCATCCGCGCGCGCCGGCGGGCCCTGCAGGCCGGCGACGAGAACATCCGCATCGTCAATGCGCGCGAGCACAACCTCAAGAGCCTCAGCGTCGACATCCCGCGCGGCAAGTTCAACGTCGTCACCGGCGTCAGCGGCTCGGGCAAGAGCACGCTGGCCTTCGACATCCTGTTCAACGAAGGGCAGCGGCGCTACCTGGAAAGCCTGAATGCCTACGCGCGCAGCATCGTGCAACCGGCGGGCCGACCGGAGGTGGACGCGGTCTACGGCATCCCGCCCACGGTGGCCATCGAACAGCGTTTGAGCCGCGGCGGCCGCAAGAGCACGGTGGCCACCACCACCGAGGTCTGGCACTTCCTGCGCCTGCTCTGGGTCAAGCTCGGGCTGCAGCACTGCGTGCACGACGGTGCGCCCGTGAAGGCGCAGAGCGCCGAGAGCATCGCCGCGCAGCTGCTGCGTGACCACAAGGGCCAGCACGTGGGCCTGCTGGCGCCGCTGGTGATCCACCGCAAGGGCGTCTACACCGACCTCGCCAAATGGGCCCAGGCGCGCGGCCACACGCACCTGCGCGTGGACGGCGAGTTCCTGCCGCTGCGGCCGTTCCCGCGCATCGACCGCTTCAAGGAGCACACGCTGGAGTTGCCGGTGGGCGACATCGTGGTCGCGCCGGAGAACGAGGCCGAGCTGCGCGCCTTGCTCAGCCGCACCCTCGACCTGGGCAAGGGCGTGCTGCACCTGCTGCACCCCTTGGACGGCCTGGCCGCGGGGATGGCCCACTTCGGCACCGGCAAGGGCATCGGCGAGGTCAAGGTGTTCAGCACCAAGCGGGCCTGCCCCGTGTGCGGCACCAGCTACCCCGAGCTCGACCCGCGCATGTTCAGCTACAACAGCAAGCACGGCTGGTGCACGGGCTGCGTCGGCACGGGCCTTCGGCTCACGCGCGAGCAGCGCAAGGCCTACGACGACTCGGTGCGCGACGACGAGCACAAGGGCCGCGAGCAGAGTTTCCCGGCCGAGGAGGCCGAAGCCGAGGGCCTCGTCGACGAACCCTGCGCCGACTGCGGCGGCGCGCGGCTGAATGCCGGCGCACGCGGCGTGACCTTCGCCGAACGCGCCATCAGCGAGATTGCGCGCCTGTCGGTGCACGAGGCGCGCGCCTGGATCGACACCCTGCAGGTGCACGGCCGCCTCACGCCACGGGACAGCGAGATCGCCCGCGACGTGGTGTCCGAGATCAGGAGCCGGCTCGAGTTCCTGTCCGACGTCGGCCTGGGCTACCTGACGCTGGACCGCGCCGCGCCCACGCTCAGCGGCGGCGAGGCGCAGCGCATCCGCCTCGCGGCGCAGCTGGGCAGCAACCTGCAGGGCGTGTGCTACGTGCTCGACGAACCCACCATCGGCCTGCACCCGCGCGACAACGGCATCCTGCTCGGGGCGCTGGCCAAGCTGGGCGACAAGGGCAACACGCTGGTGGTGGTGGAGCACGACGAAGACACCATCCGCCGCGCCGACCACCTCATCGACATCGGCCCCGGTGCCGGCAAGCGCGGCGGCACCCTGGTGGCGCAAGGCAGCGTGGCCGACCTGTCGCGCCAGGCCGCCTCGGTGACCGGCCGCTTCCTGGCGACGCCGCTGCAGCACCCGCTGCAGCCGCGGCGCGCGGTCGCGGCCGATGCGCCGGCCCTGGTGCTGCAAGGGGCCACCCTGCACAACCTGCAAGGCGTGGACGTGCGTGTGCCCCTGCAGCGCCTGGTCGTCGTCACCGGCGTTTCAGGCTCGGGCAAGAGCACGCTGGCGCGCGACGTGCTGCTGGCCAACGTGCAGGCGGCGGTGGCGCTGAAGGCCACAAAGGCCGGTCGCGAGACCCTGGCCGCCGGGCGGCAACCGGCGCCGGTGGGCTGCACCGGGCTGACCGGCTTCGAGACCGTGGATCGCGTGCTCGAGGTCGACCAGACGCCCATCGGCAAGACGCCGCGCAGTTGCCCGGCCACCTACATCGGCTTCTGGGACGCCATCCGCAAGCTGTTCACCGAGACGCTCGAGGCCAAGGCGCGCGGCTACGCGGCGGCGCGCTTCAGCTTCAACACCGGCGACGGCCGCTGCCCCGGCTGCGAAGGCCAGGGCGTGCGCACCATCGAGATGAGCTTCCTGCCCGACGTCAAGGTGCCGTGCGACGCCTGCCACGGCGCACGCTTCAACCCCGAGACGCTGGCCGTCAGCTGGCGCGGCAAGAGCATCGGCGACGTGCTGCGCATGGAAGTCGATGAAGCCGTGTCCTTCTTCGCCAGCATGCCGGCCATCGCGCACCCGCTGCAATTGCTGGCCGACGTCGGCCTGGGCTATCTCACGCTGGGCCAACCGTCGCCGACGCTCAGCGGCGGCGAGGCGCAGCGCATCAAGCTCGTCACCGAACTGAGCAAGGTGCGCGACGACGTCACGCGCCGCGGCAACCGCGCGCCCCGTACGCTGTACGTGCTGGACGAGCCCACCGTGGGCCTGCACATGGCCGATGTGCAGAAGCTCATTCGCGTGCTGCATCGGTTGGTCGATGGCGGGCACAGCGTGGTCGTCATCGAGCACGACCTGGATGTCGTCGCCGAGGCTGACTGGGTCATCGACCTCGGGCCCGAAGGCGGCGGCGGCGGCGGCCGCGTCGTCGTCGAAGGGACTCCGGAGGCGGTGGTCGCTGCCGGTTCGCACACTGGGCGGGCGCTGGCGCCGGTGCTGGGGCGCATTGGCGATGGCCATGCACCTGGGGTTGGTGTTTCTGGGTGAGTTTGGTTGACCTTCACCATGCCGGGTTCCGGCCCGGCAGCCGGGTAACTTTCTTCTGGTGGCCCAGAAGAAAGTCACCAAAGAAGAGGGCCTGAACGCCACCCCACACGCGTTCTGCACGCTCCGCATGCCCGGCCCAGCGGGCTACTGGACACCGACAGGAAGATCGAAGCAGCAGCCCGCTCGTACGTTGCGGGCTCGCTTCGCTTCGCCCTTGGATTGCCGACATGGTGGCGCGGGGGCGAGGCGGTGCGGTAGCTTGGCGATGTGAAGGCCGTGCACCCGACTGTCCGACCCGGCGATGCGCAGCGAGCCGTAACGGGCCAGTGAGCGGGTGGTGCGATGTACCGCGATGCCGACCAGTAGCCCGCTGGGCCGGGCGTGCGGAGCAAGCAGAACGCGTGTGGGGTTGTAATCAGGCCCTCTTCTTTGGTGACTTTCTTCTGGGCCACCAGAAGAAAACCCGCCCGCCGGGGCGGAACCCGGCATGGTGAAAGTCAACCAAACTCACCCAGACAAACAAACCCGAAGACCGCCCTGCCGCCGCGGTCGCCGGCGACCGTCAGCCGTCAGCCGTCAGCCGTGAGCCAGCCGCTCCAGCCGGCCACCCGCCATGAGCCTCAGCGCCCGCGTCTGCAACTGCGTGGCGTCGTCGCGATCGCCGCAGCGGTCGAGCACGTCGCCGATGCGCAGCAGCACGGTGGCTTCCCAGTGCGGGTCGGCCACGCGACCGGCCAGGGTGCTGGCTTCGAAGGCATGGTCGCGAGCGCGTTCGCGCGCGGCACGGCCGCTGCCCGGACGCTGGGCGCTCTGTGCCTCGGCCAGCTCGACCGTGGTCTCGCACAGGTCGCACAGCAGGTCCACGACCTGGTCGGTGGAGCCGGCGCTGCGGGCCCAGCGCAGGGCCGCTTCGAAGTACGTCTCGGCACTGCCCATCGCCTTCAGATGCCGGTAGCAGAGGGCCACCTGGGCCAACGCACGGCTGATGGCGGGGGGCTGTCCGTCCGCCTCGGCCTTGTCCAGGGCCGCCGCGGCCTGGCGCAGCGCTTCACGGGCAGGTTCGTCGGGCAGCGGGGCTTGCAGCATCGGGGTCACCTCGGGTGAGAGTGCATTCAATCTTAAGCAGCCGTCGCTCGCCTGCACCCCCGCGATTGCGGGGGTCGTGCGTGCACGAGGTCACGGGCCGGCGGTGGGCATGAAACGGTCCGTGCCGGCACTCGCGGGGGGGGGCCTGGGCCGTGGCGCTGGAACCTCAGCCGCTGGCGTTTCGCTGGCCGGGGTTCGTGCCGTGGCGCGCCCCGAGACTTCGCCACAGGCGCCAGCCCAGCAGCACCGCGAGCACGCCGGCATACAACGCCACTTCGGCGAAGTCGTTCTTGCCGGCGCGCATCCAGTAGAAGTGCACGATGGCCAGCAGGGCCGTGGCGTAGACGGCGCGGTGCAGCGCCTGCCAGCGCTTCGCGCCCATCACCCGGATGGCGCGGTTGAACGAGGTCGCTGCCAGCGGCAGCATCAGCAGCAGCGCCGCCGTGCCGACCAGGATGAAGGGGCGCTTGGGGATGTCGCGAACGATCGCATCGAGTTCGAAGCCCATGTCGAGCCAGGCAAAGCACAGGAAGTGCAGCACGCCATAGAAGAAGGTGTACAGGCCCAGCATGCGGCGCAGTCGCGCCAACGCCTGCCACCGGGTCCACTGCCGCAGCGGCGTGACGGCCAGCGTGAGGCACAGGAAGCGCAGCGTCCAGTCGCCGGTGGACCGGATCAGCGCCTCGGCCGGGTTGGCGCCCAGGGTGTCGGCAATGGCGCCGTAGAGCAGCCAGGCGAAGGGCAGCAGCGCCGCGATGAAGAGCAGCGGCTTGGCAGCGCGGTGCGCGAGCAGGCCGTTCGGAGTCAAGGCGTTCAAGGCGGAAAGGGCGGCGGGCGCGGCCGCGCGGCAGCCCGTGCCGTGCACGGCGGCGTCGGCGTCGGCGTCAATAGAAGCGCTTGAGATCCATGCCGGCGTAGAGCTGGCCGACCTGCGGCTCGTAGCCGTTGAACATCAGCGTCGGTCGCTTCCTCGCGAACAGGCCGTCTTCGCCGATGCGGCGCTCGGTCGCCTGGCTCCAGCGCGGGTGGTCGACCTTGGGGTTGACGTTGGAGTAGAAGCCGTATTCGCTGGGCGCGGCGGCTTCCCAGCTGGTCTTGGGTTGCTTCTCGACGAAGCGGATCTTGACGATGGACTTGCCGCTCTTGAAACCGTATTTCCAGGGCACCACCAGGCGCAGCGGTGCGCCGTTCTGGTGGGGAAGCACCTCGCCGTACATGCCGAACGCGAGCAGGGTCAGCGGGTGCATGGCTTCGTCCAGCCGCAGGCCCTCGACATAGGGCCAGTCGAGCACCGACGAGCGCAGGCCGGGCATCTGTGCGCGGTCGGCCAGGGTCACGAATTGCACGAACTTGGCGTTGCCGGTGGGCTCGACCTTCCTGATGAGTTCGGCCAGCGAGTAGCCCACCCAGGGGATGACCATCGACCAGCCCTCGACGCAGCGCAGTCGGTAGACGCGCTCTTCCATGGCGCTGAGCTTGAGCAGCGTCTCGATGTCCCAGGTGCCCGGCTTCCTGACTTCCCCTTCCACGACCACGGTCCAGGGCCGGGTCTTCAGCGTGCCGGCGTGGGCCGCGGGGTCGGTCTTGTCGGTGCCGAACTCGTAGAAGTTGTTGTAGCTGGTGGCGTCGGCGTAGGGCGTCGCCTTGTCCATCGAAAGCGCGCCGGGCATCGCGCTCCTTGCGCCCGGCAGGGCCGCCAGCTTGCCCGCACTCGGCGACTGCGCTCGTGCCTGTCGTGCCGGCAGCACGGCCAGCGCCGCGGCGGCGGCGGCGCCCTGGATCCAGTGCCGGCGTTGCATGACCACGGCCTGGGGCGTGATTTCGGAGGGGATCGGGTGGTCGGGGGCTGGCTTCATGGCGGCGTGCATTGCGGCTCCGTGGTGAGCCCTTCTGACGTGAACGGACGCAACACCTTACAGCAGCACGCCCCCGCCAAAGGAAACGGGCCGGTCAAGACCAGCCCGCGGACATTGCCTTGGCGGCGGTTGGCGGGTCTAGCGCAGCCCGGCCATGTAGTCGGCGACGGCGGCGATCTCGCGATCGTTCATCCTGCTGGCGATGGTCATCATCTGCGCGCTGTTGCCGCGTGCGCCGGAGCGGAAGGCGAGCAGTTGCGCCTCGGTGTACTCGAAGTGCTGGCCGCCGAGACGCGGGTATTGGGCCGGGATGCCTGCGCCGTTGGGGCTGTGGCAGCCCGAGCAGGCCGGGACCTGCTTGGAGGTGATGCCACCGCGGTAGATCTGCTCACCCAGGGCCACGGTGCCCTTGCTCTTCGCAAACCCGGGCTGGGCCTTCTTGGACGCGTAGAACGCAGCGATGTGCTTCATGTCTTCCTCGGCCAGCGGCGCCGCCATGCCGGACATGACGGCGTTCTTGCGCTTGCCGGCCTTGAACTCGGTCAGTTGCTTGACCAGGTATTCGGGGTGCTGGCCCTGCAGGATGGGGTTGGCCGGCAGGCCCCGCGTGCCGTCGGCGGTGTGGCAAGCGCCGCAAGCGGTTGCCAGTTGCTGGCCCTTGGCCGGGTCGGGCTTGAATGCCGGCTTGCCTTCGGCGGCCAGCGCGGGGCTGGCGAGCAGGGCCATCAAGGTCAGGACGAGGGGCAGCTGCATACGAAAAGCCTTCGACAAAGAAGCTGGTGGGTCGAGCAAAGCCAGGAATTTTACAATGCGTCATGACAACCGCCTTGCAGGCTCCCGAAACCGCCCTCGGGGATGGCGCGAAAGCCGCGCTGGCGTGGGCCCACAGTGCCCGCTTTCTCACCACGGCGAGCCGGCTCGACCAGCTCCCTGCCAGCGAGTTGCCGGAGATTGCCTTCGTCGGCCGCAGCAACGCGGGCAAGTCCACCGCCATCAACCGACTGGCGCAACAGAAGCGCCTGGCCTTCGCGTCGCGCACGCCGGGGCGCACGCAGCACATCAACCTGTTCGAGGTCGGCCCCAAGGATGCGCCCAATGCGCTCTTTGCCGACCTGCCCGGCTATGGCTACGCCGCCGTCGAGCGCGCCGCCAAGCTGCGCTGGCAGGAAGTGATGTCCGACTACCTGCAGTGGCGCCGACCTCTGCACGGCGTGGTGCTGATGATCGATTCGAGGCTGGGCTTCACCGACCTCGATCGCCGGCTGCTCGACCTGATGGCGCCCCGCCTGGCCAACGGCGAGGTGCGGCTGCTGGCGCTGCTGACCAAGGCCGACAAGCTCAACCGCCGCGACGGCCAGGCCGCCTTGCAGGCGGCGCAGGCGGTGCTGGCGGAAGTCTCGACCGAGGGCGCCGATATCGGTGTGACGCTGTTCTCGGCGCTGTCGCGGCAGGGCCTGGGCGATGTCGCCGAGGTGCTGCACGGCTGGGTGGTGCCGGCGTGACGATGCGCCTGTTCGACCTTGCGCTGCCGCACGGCATCACGCTGGCCTGCCGTGCCGCCGGCGCCGGGCGCACGCGGGTGATGCTGCTGCACGGCTTTCCCGAAGCCGCCTTCGTGTGGGACGAGGTGATGCAGGGCCTGGCGCCGCAGGTTGCCTGCGTGGCGCCCAACCTGCGCGGCTTTCCGGGCTCGTCGGCACCGGCGGATGTGGCGTCCTATCGCGCCCGTCACCTGGTGGCCGACGTCGCTGCGGCGATCGAGGCCTTGGGCGCGCCACTCGATGTGCTGGTGGCGCACGATTGGGGCGGCGCCCTGGCGTGGAACCTGGCGGCGCAGCGACCCGAGCTCATCAGGCGGCTTCTGATCATCAATTCGCCGCACCCTGCTGCCTTCGTGCGTGAATTGCGCAACAACCCAGCGCAGCAGGCGGCCAGCGCCTACATGAATTTCTTGTGCCGGCCCGACGCCGAGGTCCTGTTGGCGGATCGCGAGTACGCGCGGCTGTGGCGTTTCTTCGGCGACGCGACCTGGCTCACGCCCGAATTGCGACGGCAGTTCACGGCGGCCTGGGAGGCCGGCCTGACCGGGCCGCTGAACTACTACCGCGCCTCGCCGATCAAGCCCGGCGCCGGCTCGGACGACGCGCTGCACACCTTGGTGCTGCCCGACGACATGGTGACGGTGCGCGTGCCGACCACGGTGCTGTGGGGCGAACAGGACCAGGCCTTGCTGCCCGGCCTGCTGGACGGACTGCAGCGCTGGGTGCCCGCGCTGCATGTCGAACGTGTTCCCCAGGCCTCGCACTGGATCGTCCACGAGCAGCCGGCCCTGGTGGCCGACTGGATCCGACGATTGTCGCCGCCGGCCTGACCGTCAGCTGCCGGCGGCAGCGGTCCCCAGTTGCTCCTGCACCCTGGCCGCCGCAGACCCGACGATCGAGCGCTGGCGGAGTGTCTTGAGCAGCGCCTGCTCGTGCATCAGGAGCAGCGCACCGCGCCGGACGGCCCAGGTGGCGTCGGAGGCGCCGTCGCCAAAGAGCCAGACTCTCCTGCCGTTCTCCCGGCCACAGCAGTTGCGCTTGCACCCAGCGGCCCTGCAGGAACATGCGCACCCAGTCGCCGGGCTGCAGTTGCACCAGCCAGGCCTGGCCGTCGCTGGGGGCCGCTGGCGCGCGCCGAGGGTCGGCCAGCAGCACGGCCGGCACGGTGTCGAGCTGTGCGACGTCGATCGTGCCGTGCATCGTCGACGGCAAGACTTGCCCGGCGCAGAGCGTGTCTTCGAGCTTGTGCAGGGCGCCGATGTGGCTGCTGGCGGCCGAGAGCCGGCGCACCAGGCGCTTGCCCATGAAGCTGTCCAGTTGCTCCAGGGCCCAGCGATACAGGCCGGTGTTCTGCTCGGGCTCGTTCGTCAGCTGATCCACGATGGCCTGTGCCGTCTTGAGCAGCTGGACCCGCTCGGGGTCGGCCGGGTCGGGCACCATCTCGGCTTCGAAGGCGAGCCGGTTGATGAAGCGCCACAGCGGGTGCGTGACCTTGTCGAGCAAGCTGTCATCGCGCAGCGTCAGGCGCATCACGGGGCCGTTCAGGCGCGAGATCAGCATGCGGACGTCGGCGGCCACGCGTTCATCGGCCATCATGGCGTCGAAGATCCTGCTCACCAGTTCCACCGCCTGCCGGTCGACGCGGTTCGTGGCGGGGCGTGCGACGCCGCGCCCCTGCTCACGGCGCGGTTCGGGCTGCGCCTGGCCTTCGTAGCTGAGGTGCGTGTCCGCGGGCGCCGGCATCGCTGCCAGCATGCGCTGCAGGTCGGGGGAGGCGGTGATCTCGCCGGGCCGGTCGCGCCGCGAGCCGCTCGGCAGGATCACCGTTCGGTACGCCGCGGGCTCCACGCCCTGCTGTTCCAGCCTCGACGTGGTCGCCGCGTAGCTCTGCCGCAGCAACTGGGCCAGCGCTGGGCCCGCCTGGCGCATGAAGGCCACCTGGTGCCCACGCGACATCGGCAGCGCCTGGGCCGCGTCCCACAGCGCGCGCGCGAAGGTCTCGGCGCGGAAGGGGTTGTGGTCGCGACGTGACGTCGGGGTCGCCGACCAGCGCCGACGTGTAGGTCTGCAACTCGCGCAGCTCGTACTCGGCCGTGCTCTTGATGGCATTGACGGTGTGCGACAGTTCGACGTCCAGCGCCACCTCGTCCTCGTCGACCAGGGCCCATGCCTGGGGCCGCTGTGGCTTCTGCGCGCCGGCGCCGGCGACCGGTGCAGCAGTTCGGCGTTGACCTGCTCGCGCAGGGAGCGCAGGAAATAGTCCGCCAGGTGCGATTGGTGCGTCCGCAATCCCTGCACCAGTTCAGCCATCGCCGCACGCTGCGCGGGGCCCATCGCGGCCGTCGCGTCGAGGGTGGTTCGGCGGGTGCTCTGGATCATCTGATCGAAGAGCAGCGGCGCACGCAGCATTTCCTCGTCGACGAAATGCAGGAGCTCCTGAGAGGCTTGCGGCACGGCCATGGCCGCGAGGGTAGCCCAGTCCGGCCCCGGACGATCAACGAAAAAGGCCTGCGTTCGACACGCAGGCCTTCGGAATATCGACACCCGGAGACTTAATCCGCAGGCGCCAGGCGCCTCACGGATGCATCCGGTCGGGTGCCCGGGGCAACGATGTCGCCCCGGAGGGGCTTACATGTCCATGCCGCCCATGCCACCCATGCCGCCCATGCCACCTGGCATGCCGCCGCCGGCCGACTCTTCCTTCGGCGACTCGGCCACCATGCACTCGGTGGTCAGCATCAGGCCGGCCACCGAAGCCGCGTTCTGCAGCGCCGTGCGCGTCACCTTGGTCGGGTCCAGGATGCCCATGTCGATCATGTCGCCGTACTCGCCGGTCTGGGCGTTGTAGCCGTAGTTGCCCTTGCCTTCGAGCACCTTGTTGATGACCACGCTGGGCTCTTCGCCGGCGTTGAAGACGATTTCGCGCAGGGGTTGCTCGACGGCGCGCAGCACGATCTTGATGCCGGCTTCCTGGTCGTGGTTGTCACCCTTGATGGCGCCCGCGGCCTGGCGGGCGCGCAGCAGGGCCACGCCGCCACCGGCGACGATGCCTTCTTCCACCGCGGCACGCGTGGCGTGCAGGGCGTCTTCGACACGCGCCTTCTTTTCCTTCATCTCCACTTCGGTGGCGGCACCGACCTTGATCACCGCCACGCCGCCGGCCAGCTTGGCCACGCGTTCCTGCAGCTTCTCGCGGTCGTAGTCGCTGGTGGCTTCCTCGATCTGCACGCGGATCTGCTTGACCCGCGCTTCGATGTCGGCAGCCGCGCCGGCGCCGTCGATGAGGGTGGTGTTCTCCTTGCCCACTTCGACGCGCTTGGCCTGGCCGAGGTCGGTGAGTTGCACCTTCTCCAGCGTCAGGCCCACTTCTTCGGCGATGACCTTGCCGCCGGTGAGGATGGCGATGTCTTCCAGCATGGCCTTGCGGCGGTCACCGAAGCCCGGCGCCTTGACGGCCACGACCTTCAGGATGCCGCGGATGGTGTTGACCACCAGCGTGGCCAGGGCCTCGCCTTCCACTTCCTCGGCCACGATCAGCAGCGGACGGCCGCTCTTGGCCACCTGCTCCAGCGTGGGCAGCAGGTCGCGGATATTGCTGATCTTCTTGTCGTAGAGCAGCACGAAGGGGTTGTCCAGCGTGGCGCTCTGCTTCTCGGGGTTGTTGATGAAGTAGGGCGACAGGTAGCCGCGGTCGAACTGCATGCCCTCGACGATGTCGAGTTCGTTGTCCAGGCTCTTGCCGTCCTCGACGGTGATGACGCCTTCCTTGCCGACCTTGTCCATGGCCTTGGCGATGATCTCGCCGATGGACTCGTCGCTGTTGGCGGAGATGCTGCCGACCTGGCTGATTTCCTTGCTCGTCGTGGTCGCCTTGCTGGACTTCTTCAGCTCTTCGATCAGGGCCGTCACGGCCTTGTCGATGCCGCGCTTGAGGTCCATCGGGTTCATGCCGGCGGCCACGTACTTCATGCCTTCGCGGATGATCGATTGCGCCAGCACGGTGGCGGTGGTGGTGCCGTCACCGGCGGCGTCGCTGGTCTTGGAAGCGACTTCCTTGACCATCTGCGCGCCCATGTTCTGGAGCTTGTCCTTGAGCTCGATCTCCTTGGCCACCGAGACACCGTCCTTGGTGACGGTGGGGGCGCCGAAGCTGCGCTCGAGCACGACATTGCGGCCCTTCGGGCCGAGGGTGACCTTGACCGCGTTGGCCAGGATGTTCACGCCATCGACCATGCGGTGACGGGCGTCTGCGCCAAAGATGACGTCTTTTGCTGCCATGTGTATTTCTCCGAAATCAGTTCAGGGGGTTGATCGACGCGCGGGAGAAGTTACTTCTCGACCACGGCGAAGAGGTCTTCTTCACGCATCACGAGCAGTTCGTCGCCATCGACCTTGACGGTCTGGCCGCTGTACTTGCCGAACAGCACGCGGTCACCGACCTTGATGTTCAGGACCACGAAGTCGCCCTTGTCGTTGCGCTTGCCCGGGCCGACGGCCAGGACTTCACCCTGGTCGGGCTTCTCGGCGGCGTTGTCGGGAATGACGATGCCGGAGGCGGTCTTGGTTTCCTGTTCCAGACGCTTGACGATCACGCGATCGTGCAAAGGACGAAGTTTCATAGGTGCTCCTTGGAAGTCGAGGTAGGCATACTGCAAGGATCAATGGAAGTTTGTCCTTGCTTACATGCGATGGCCGGCGACGCATAAGCGATCACTCCGGCTGTTAGCACTCGACGGCTTCGAGTGCTAGCAAACTTATTATAGGGGTGGAAGGCAACAGTTCAAGGGGTGGGGATGTTGCCCAAGGCAACCCTGGGCGCAGGGCCGGCGCGGCTTGGCTACCATCCGACGCGCAACGACAAGGAGCGCCCATGCCTGATTTCACCGCGCCCGCACGCCCAGGCCGAACTGCCGTCATGGCAGCGCTGCTGGCCGGGCTGGCCGCGCCCGTGGTGGCGCAGACGCAGTTGCCGATCTTCGATGCCCACCTGCACTACAGCCACGACGCCTGGGAGCGCCTGCCGCCCAAGGAGGCCGTGGCGCTGTTGCGGCAGGCGGGCCTGAAGCGGGCCATGGTGTCGAGCAGCAGCGACGAAGGCACGCAGAAGCTGGTTGCCGAGGCGCCGGATCTCGTGCTGCCGTCGCTGCGTCCCTACCGCAGCCGAGGCGAGATCGGCAGTTGGATGCACGACCCGACCATCACGAACCACCTCGAGTCGCGGCTGAAGCAGTATCGCTACGTCGCCATCGGCGAGTACCACGTCTACGGTGCCGACGCCGACCTGCCCGTGGTGCGCCGCGTGGTGCAGTTGGCACGCGAACACAAGTTGTTCCTGCACTCGCATTCGGACGCCGACGCCATCGAGCGCCAGTTCAGGCAGGACCCCGACGCGCGCATCCTGTGGGCCCATGCCGGTTTCGACAGCCCGGAGAAGGTGCGCGAGATGCTGCGCAAGCACAAGAACCTGTGGTGCGACCTGGCCTTCCGCAGCGACCACGCCACCATGGGCCGTGTCGACGACGGCTGGCGCGCGGCGTTCCTCGAGTTCCCCGACCGTTTCCTGGTCGGCACCGACACCTTCACGCCCGAGCGCTGGCACTACGTGGTCGAACACGCGCGCTGGTCGCGCCAGTGGCTGGCCGACCTGCCGCGCGAGGTGGCCGAGCGCATCGCCTGGAAGAACGGCGAGACCCTGTTCGGCACCCTGCTGGAGCGGCGCGCGCCGTGACGGCGTCGGCGGCCTTGTCGGCGCTGCTGCTGGCGGCCGTCGTGCCGGCCCGGGCGGCATGCCCGCCGCCTGCCGAGGCCGGCGAGCGGCTCGACTCCGGCGCGGTGCAACTGGCCTGGCGCGCCGAGGCCGGCCCCATCGCCGTCGGCCGCCCGTTCGCGCTGCGGGTCACGCTGTGCCCGGCCGACGCGCGGCTCGTTCGCGTCGACGCGACGATGCCCGAGCACCGCCACGGCATGAACTATCGCCCCAGCGTGCAGGCCCTGGGCGGCGGCCTGTGGCGCGCCGAGGGCCTGCTGTGGCACATGGCCGGGCGCTGGGAGTTGCGCCTGGACGTCGAGGCCGCCGGCGCGACGCACACCTTGCGTCAGTCGGTCACGCTGAAGTGAAGCCCCCAGGCTCGCTCTCGCTCGCTGCCCCCCGAGGGGGCGCTCAGTGGCTTCGGGCGGCCGGGCGCCACTGAAGTGAAGCTCGGCGTCGCGCTGCTGGCCACGGTGCTGGCGTGGCCGGCGCTCGCGCAGCCGCTGCTCGACTTCACGCCCGAGGAGCGCGAACGCATCGCCGCGCACGGGCCCTGGCCGCCCGCGCCCGGGCGCGACCCCGCCAATCGCGTCGACGGCCGGCGCGCGGCCATCGGCTTCGGTCGCACGCTGTTCTTCGACCCGCGCCTGTCGGCCGGGGGCGACATCGCCTGCGCCACCTGTCATGTCCCGGCCCGTGCCTTCCAGGACGGCCTGCCGGTGGCCGTGGGGCGCGCCATCGGCACCCGCAACACGCCGACGCTGCTGGATGCCGCGCAACGCCGCTGGTTCGGCTGGGACGGTGCCCACGATTCCCTGTGGGCGGCCAGCCTGTCGCCGCTGTTGCAGGCCGCGGAGATGGGCCAGCGCCTGGAAACCCTGGCGGCAACGGTGCGCCGCGAGCCGCGCCTGGCCGCCGGCTACCGCAGCGCCTTCGGCGCCGCGCCGGGCGCCGATGACGAACGCGTTGCGACCGACCTGGCCAAGGCGCTGGCGGCGTACCAGGCCACGCTGGTGTCGCCGCGTACGCCCTTCGACGCCTTCCGCGATGCCCTGCAGCGCGGGGACCGCGCGGCTGCAGCGCGCTATCCCGTCGCCGCGCAGCGCGGCCTGCGCCTGTTCATCGGTGAGGCGCGGTGCAGCGTGTGCCATGCCGGACCGACCTTCAGCAACGGCGAGTTCGCCGACATCGGCGTGCCCTTCTTCGTCCCCGGCGGCGTCGACCCCGGCCGACACGGCGGGCTGCAGAAGCTGCTGGCCAGCCGCATGAACCGTCTCGGGCCGCACGACGACGCCGGTGCCGCCGACCCGCGCGCCGTGGCGACGCGCCACGTCACCGTCGAGCCGCGGCACTTCGGCGAATTCAAGGTGCCCGGCCTGCGCCAGCTCGTGCACACCGCGCCCTACATGCACGACGGCAGCCTGGCACGCATCGAAGACGTGGTGCAGCACTACTCGGCGCTGAACGAGGAACGGCTGCACGCCGACGGCGAGCGCATCCTGCGCCGTCTCGACCTGACGCCGCAGCAGGCGGCCGACCTGGTGGCGTTCCTGCGCAGCCTGAGCCGGTGAGCCCGGCGCCGATCGGGCGTGCCGGGTACAAGGGGGTGCAGGATCACCAGCGACAGTGGCAGCGAGGTCACGGGGCGGCACGGCCGCGACATCGAACCTTGCCCGCCTCAGCGACGGTCTTCGTCGTCCCGGTTCGCGAGGTCGATCGCTTCGCCTTCGACGACGACGCCGGTGAGCTGCAGGTCGCGGTCGAGCAGCACCACGTCGGCCCAGGCGCCCGGCGCCAGCCGGCCGCGGTCGGTGGCGCCCACGTGCTCGGCCGCCAGGGTCGACGTGCGGCGCGAGGCTTCGGCCAGCGTCAGGCCCAGGCCGACCAGGTTGCGCAGCGCCTGGTCCATGGTCAGCGTGCTGCCGGCCAGCGTGCCGTCGGCCAGGCGCACGCCGCCCAGGCATTTGGTGACGGTGTGGCGGCCGAGCGCGTAGTCGCCGTCCGGCATGCCGGCGGCGGCCGTCGAGTCGGTGACGCAGTACAGGCCGGGTATGCAGCGCAGCGCGACACGGATCGCGCCGGCGTGCACGTGCAGCAGGTCGGGGATGATCTCGGCACGCCGCGCGTGAGCCAGCGCGGCGCCGGCCATGCCGGGCGCGCGGTGGTGCAGGCCGGTCATGGCATTGAACAGGTGCGTGAAGCCGCTGGCACCGGCTTCCAGCGCCGCCACGCCGTCCTCGTAGGTGCCGTTCGAGTGGCCCACCTGCACCACGAAGCCGTGCTCGCGCAGGGCGACGATCAGCGCCAGGTGCCCGGGCGACTTCGGGCGCGAGGGTGATCAGCTTCAGTGGCGCCAGTGCATGCAGTGCCAGCACCTCGTCCAGCGTCGCGGGGGTGGCGAAGTCGGGCTGCGCGCCGAGCTTGCCGGGGTTGATGTAGGGGCCTTCGAGGTGCACGCCGAGGATGCGCGCCGCGCCCGGCGGCCGCGCTGCCACCTGCGGCGCGATCGCGCGCAGTGCGGCCTCGATCTCCGCGCGCGGCGCCGTCATCGTGGTGGCCAGCAGCGCCGTGGTGCCGTGCCGGGCGTGCGTGCGGGCCATGTGGGTGGCCGCGTCACCGCCGCTCATCGTGTCGGGCCCCCGCCGCCGTGCACGTGCAGGTCGACGAAGCCGGGCAGCAGCAGCGGCAGCGTGCCGCGCCGTGCGGCGTCTTCATCCACCGCGTCGCCGATGACGGCGGCGATGCGACCGCCGGCGTGGTGAAGCGCGCCCCGCAGCCACCCGTGCGGCGTGAGGATGTGGCCCTGCAGCACGGCGGTGGTGGCGCTCATCGGGCCCCGCCCTCAGTGGCTCGGCGGCGTGCTGTCGTCTTCGGTGGGTGCGGCGGCCGGCACGCGGAAGCGCTCGCTGGCCCAGGCGCCCAGGTCGGCGCTGCGACAGCGCTCGCTGCAGAACGGCCGCCACGGGTTGCGCTCGCTGTAGACCGCCGGCCGCTTGCAGGTCGGGCACGGCACGCGGCGTTCGGCGCTGTCGCTCACGGGGGTCAGGCGCAGAGCGCGAGTTCGAAGGTGGCGTCGCTGCCGGTGGCGCGCAGGCGGCCTTCGGCGTCGGGGCGCATGAAGCGGATCGAGATCAGCAGCCGGTGGCCGCTGATCTCGGGCACCACGCCGTCGCTGCCGTCCAGCCGCACGCGCATCAACTGGTAGACCTTGCCCTGCTGCAGGCTCTGCTGGTAGTGGCCGCCGGGGGCCACCATGCGTTGCGGTATGCCGCTTTCGCGCAACAGGCCCAGCAGCACCTGCAAGGCCTCGGCCAGCGGCAGCAGCGTGGCCATCCAGCCGTGCAGGTCGGCGCGTCGGCGCTCGGGCGCGTGCTGCTGCCAGGCGTAGTAGGCGGGCAGGTCGAATTCACAGGTGCCGCCGGGAATGTTGATGCGGCTGCGGATGCTCATCAGCCAGTCGTTGCTGGCCAGCGCCTGGCCGGCCTTGCCCTGCAGCTGGTTCAGGCCGTCGAAGGCGTGGTCGATGCGCGCGATGACCTTGTCCAGTGCGGCTTCGGAGATGCCGGGATGGCCGCGAAAGCCGTGCAGTTGCGTGCGATGGCGTTCGAGCTCCTTGAGCACGTCGCTCTTGATGTCGGCGCGCGAGGCCACGTCCATGATCTCGAACAGGGTGGCCAGCGCGAAGTGGTGGTCGATCGCGGTGTCGCGCGCCACCAACTGGCCCAGGCGGTCGAACAGGTGTTCGAGCCGCAGCATCGTGCGGACGCTCTCGTTGAAGGGGTACTCGTACAGGACCAAGGCGGGCTCGGGTTGCGGGCGGTTCGGGAGGTCGGATCGCGGACGCTGGCGATTGTTCCACAGGCTCCGCTGCAGGCCGGATGCGAGCGGTCAGGCCGCGCCGCTGCCTGCCGGAAACCACAGCGCCCACAGGGCGCGCAGCTCGGCGTGCAATTGTTCGAGCGTGAGGCCGTCGTTGCAGATCACCGCGTCGGCGATGGCGCGGCGCGCGGCGCGCGGTGCCTGCTGGGCGATCACGCGGCGGGCGGCCTCTTCGGTCCAGCCTGGGCGCTGGACCACGCGCGCGACCTGCGTCGCCTCGCTGCAGTCGATCACCAGCACGCGGTCGACGCGCGCGCGCCAGCGCGCCGACTCGGTGAGCAGCGGCACGTCGAAGACCACCGGCCGCGCCCCCGCGGCGGCGGCCTGGCGGCTGCGCCTCGGCACCGATCAGCGGGTGCAGGATGGCTTCCAGCCGCGTCTTGGCGGACGGGTCGGCGAAGGCGCGCTGGCGCATCTTCGCGGTCCAGTGCGCCCTCGGCGGTCAGCACGTCGGCACCGAACTCCGCGGCCAGTGCCGGCAACGCCGCGCCGCGGGGCAAGGTGAGCTCGCGAGCGATGGCATCGGTGTCCACGAGGTGCGCGCCGAGGGCCACCAGCCCCTGGGCGGCCGTGCTCTTGCCGCTGCCGATGCCGCCCGTGAGGCCGATCGCGGCCACGCGCCGCGGCACGGACGGCGCCTCTACCAGCCCATCCACCCCAGCACCATGGGCAGGCCGGCCAGCATCACCACCAGCCCGCCGCCGGCCAGGAAGGGGCCGAAGGGCACGAAGCGGCCTTCGCGCAGCGAACCGCCGGCCTTCATGGCCAGGCCGATGGCGGCGCCCAGCACCGAGGCCATCAGCAAGATGGGCAGGATGGCCTGCCAGCCCAGCCAGGCGCCCAGCGCAGCGAGCAGCTTGAAGTCGCCGTAGCCCATGCCTTCCTTGCCGGTGGCGAGCTTGAACAGCCAGTAGACCGACCACAACGACAGGTAACCCGCTGCCGCGCCCCCCAGGGACTGCGCCAGCGTCAGCTCCGGCAGCCAGCCCAGGGCGGCCGCCACCAGGCCGGCCCACAGGAGCGGCAGCGTCATCGCGTCGGGCAGCACCGTGGTGTCCCAGTCGATCAGGGCCAGCGCCAGCAGCGCCGCGGCCACGCTGCACCAGAGCACGGCCTGCCGCTGCGGCCCCACACGCCAGGCCGACGGCGGCGAAGAGCGCGGCGGTGGCGAGTTCCACCAGCGGGTAGCGCAGGGCGATGCGGCGCCGCAGGCCGAGCAGCGGCCCTTGAGGGCCAGCCAGCTGAGCACCGGGAGGTTCTCGTACCAGCGGATGCGGTGTCCGCAGTGAGGGCAGCGTGACGCCGGCCGCGCCAGGTTCAATGGGGACAAGGCGCCGAGCGACTTTTCGAGCGCGCTGCCGGCCTGCGCCATGCGCTTCCGGCGCGGCGGCGGCGAAGACGCGCTGGTACGAGTCCCCGTCGGCCAGCTGAGCCGCGACATCGCCCCACCACTGCCGCTCGAGCATGCAGCGGGCAACGCGAGTGCACCACGACGTTGAGGAAGCTGCCCACGAGCAGCAGTGCCCGAGGCAGCGGCCAGCCGGCCGCGCGGGCGACGAGCAGCCGGACATCGAGGCCGGTAGGCCTCGCTGCGAGCCAGCTCCTGCCCGGGCGGCTGCAGGCCGTCAGACGACACCGCGCCGAGCTTGAAGATGGGCAGGTACATCGAGACCACGATGCCGCCGATCAGGGTGCCGAGGATCACGATGATGATGGGTTCCATCAGGCTGGACAGGCCCTTGACCATTTCGTCGACCTCGTCCTCGTAGAACTCGGCCGCCTTGGCCAGCATGTGGTCCAGCGAGCCCGATTCCTCGCCGATGGACGCCATCTGCAGCACCATGGTCGGGAACACGCCCGTGGACGTCATCGAGGTCGTCAGTGCCGCGCCGGTGGAGACGTCGCGCTGGATCTGCTCGGTGGCCTGCGCATAGACGGCATTGCCCGAGGCGCCGCCGACGGAGTCGAGCGCCTCGACCAGCGGCACCCCGGCGGCGAACATCGTCGACAGGGTGCGCGTCCAGCGTGCGATCACCGACTTGAGGACGAGGTCGCCGAAGACGGGCATCTTGAGCAACAGCCGGTCCATCGCCATCTGGACCTTCTCGGATCGCTTCCAGGCCTCCAGGAAGAAGTAGATGCCGCCGCCGAGCAGGCCGAAGATCGCCCACCACCAGGAGACGAAGAATTCCGACACCGCGATGACGAACAGCGTGGGTGCCGGCAGGTCGGCGCCGAAGGAGCTGAACACCTCCTTGAAGGCCGGGATGACGAACAGCATGATCACCGTCAGGACGATGAAGGCGACCACGATCACTGCCACCGGGTACATCAGCGCCGACTTGATCTTGCTCTTGATCGCCATCGTCTTTTCCTGGTAGATCGCCAGGCGGTCGAGCAGCGCCTCCAGGATGCCGCCGGCCTCGCCGGCTTCGACGAGGTTGCAGTACAGCGAGTCGAAGTACATCGGGTGCTTGCGGAAGGCCGACGACAGGCTGGTGCCGGTCTCGACATCGGCGCGGATGTCGCCGAGCAGCTTGGCCAGGCGCGGGTTGGCGGCGCCGCGACCGACGATGTCGAAGGACTGGAGCAGGGGCACGCCCGCCTTCATCATGGTCGCCAGCTGGCGCGTGAAGATGGCGATGTCCTTCTGCTTGATCGAGCGCCCGCCGCTGGTGCGCCGCTTCTTGACCTTCGTGATCAGGATGCCCTGGCGGCGCAGGCTGGCGTTGACGGCGGCCTCGCCGCCGGCGCGCATTTCACCGCGCACGACCTTGCCGTTCTTGTCCTTGCCTTCCCACTCGAAGAGGGTTTCCTTGAGGTTCTTGCCGAGTGCTGCTGTGGCCATGGATGTGTGGGGCTCGCGGGGTGTGGGATGGGCGGGGCCGGCTATTCGTTGGTGACCGTGATCACTTCTTCGAGCGTGGTCACGCCGGCGCGAACCTTGGCCAGGCCGGCCTGGCGCAGGTCGCGCACGCCTTCGGACTCGGCCTGCTTGGCGATGTCCATGGCGGTACCCTCCGTCAGGATGATGCGCTGGATCGCCTCGGTGATGGGCATCACTTGGTACAAACCGATGCGCCCTTTGTAACCGTTGTTGCAACTGGCACAGCCGACGGCGCGGTAGGGCTTCCAGTTGCCGTCGATGTCCTCGGGCTTGAAGCCGGCCTTGAGCAGCGAGTCGCGCGGGTAATCGGCCGTCTTCTTGCAGTTCTCGCACAGCCGGCGCGCCAGTCGCTGCGCGGTGATGAGCAGCACGCTGGAAGCGATGTTGAACGGCGGCACGCCCATGTTGAGCAGGCGCGTGAGCGTGGTCGGCGCGTCGTTGGTGTGCAGCGTGCTCATCACCAGGTGACCGGTCTGCGCGGCCTTGATCGCGATGTCGGCGGTTTCGAGGTCGCGGATTTCGCCGACCATGATGATGTCCGGGTCCTGGCGCAGGAAGGACTTGAGCGCGGCGGCGAAGGTCAGGCCGGCCCGTTCGTTGACGTTGACCTGGTTGATGCCCGGCAGGTTGATTTCGGCCGGGTCCTCGACGGTGGCGATGTTGACGCCCGGCTGGTTGAGGATGTTCAGGCAGGTGTACAGCGATACCGTCTTGCCGCTGCCGGTGGGGCCGGTGACGAGGATCATGCCGTAGGGCCGGCCGATGGCGTGCATCAGGCGGTCCTTCTCTGTCTTCTCGTAGCCGAGCGCTTCGATGCCGAGCTTGGCGCTGGACGAGTCGAGGATCCGGATCACGACCTTCTCGCCGAACAGCGTGGGCAGCGTGCTGACGCGAAAATCGATCGCCTTGTTGCCGAACTTCAGCTTCATGCGGCCATCCTGCGGCACTCGCTTCTCGGCGATGTCCATGCGCGAGATGACCTTGATGCGCGAGGCCAGCTTTTCCTTGATGGCCACCGGCGGCTGCGTGATCTCGCGCAGTTCGCCGTCGATGCGAAAGCGCACGCGGTAGGTGTATTCGTAAGGCTCGAAGTGCAGGTCCGACGCGCGCATGTTGATGGCGTCGATGAGCATCTTCTGCAGGAAACGCACGACGGGCGCGTCCTCGACCTCGGTCGAGACATCGGCGGCCTCGACGGCCGCCGCGGCTTCGTCGTCGGTGACGTCGAAGTCGAAGTCGGCACTGGCCATCGATTCCAGCACTTCGTTGGCGCTGGCGCTCTGCGCCTCGAGCTGGCGCATCAGCTTGTCGTATTCGACGATCACCCACTCCGGCGTGAGCTGGGTGGTGAACTTGATGCGATCGACCGCCTCCTGGTCGGTGGGATCGGCGGCACCGATGAACAGGCGGTTGCCCCGCTTGCCCAGCACCATCAACTGGTACTGGCTGGCGATCTTCTGGTCGACGATGCTGCGCGGCAGCTTCTGCATGTCGACGGCATTCAGGTCGAGCAGGGGCAGCGCGAGTGCACTGGAGAGCGTGTGCGCCAGATCGTCGGACCTCACGGCGCCGGCGCTGATGACGGCCGCGACGAAGCTGCTCTTGCGCTCTCGTGCGGCTTTCGTCAGCTCCTCGGCCGTTCTGGCGCTGAGCTTGCCGGCATTGACGAGCACGCGCGCCACGCCGGAGAGCGAGGAGGGTGGCGGTTCAACCAGCGTCTCAACGGCCATGTGCTTCAGTTCGGCGGCTGCATATCGAAAACATCATCGCCGATCCGCCCAGAGGTGTAAACGACGAAAAGCCACGTCCTGAGGGCGCTGACGAACCGCTGGCGCCCGAACCGGCCGCTGTGGGGGCCGCATGAAACCTGGTCGGGGTGAGAGGATTCGAACCTCCGGCCTCTACGTCCCGAACGTAGCGCTCTACCAGGCTAAGCTACACCCCGATGGTGTCACGCCGCGGGCAACGGCCGGCGGCGCGACATGCGATCGACGTCACCCGTCTCACGAAGACCGGTGTATCGACCGAACACACAATTCTAGCAGAGCCTCGCGCGCGCGCGAGGCGGGCAGGGCGGCCAGCGCCAGGCGCGCGTCGTCGGCCTCCTTGTGTGCGGCATGACGGGTCGCATCGAGTGCGCCGGTCGCCTTCACGATGGCCAGGATCTCCGGCAGCTTGTGCTCCTCGCCGTGCTCGATGGCATGCCGAATCAGCGCCCGCTCCTGCGGAGCGCCACGCTCCATGGCAATCAGCAGCGGCAGCGTGGGCTTGCCCTCGCGCAGGTCGTCGCCGACGTTCTTCCCGAGTTCGTGGCTGTTGCCCTCGTAGTCGAGCAGGTCGTCGACCAACTGGAAGGCCGTGCCCAGCGAGCGTCCGAAGGCCGCGCAGGCGTCCTCCAGCGCCGGCGGGGCGCCGGCCAGCACGGCGCCCAGGCGCGCGCTGGCTTCGAACAACTTGGCGGTCTTGTAGCGGATGACTTGCAGGTAATCGGCCACCGCCAGGTCCGGGTCGTGCATGTTCATCAACTGCAGCACTTCGCCCTCGGCGATGACGTTGGTCGCGTCCGCCAGCACCTCGAGCACCCGGATGCGGTTGACGGAGACCATCATCTGGAATGCGCGCGAGTAGAGGAAGTCGCCCACCAGCACGCTGGCGGCATTGCCGAACATCGAATTGGCGGTGGCGCGACCGCGTCGCAACGCGGATTCGTCGACCACGTCGTCGTGCAACAAGGTCGCGGTGTGGATGAACTCGACGACGGCCGCCAGCTCGTACTGTTCGGGCCCCTCGAAACCCAGCGCTTCACAGAAGAGCAGCACCAGGCGCGGCCGGATGCGCTTGCCGCCGGCGCCGACGATGTAGCCCGAGATCTGGTCGATCAGCGCCACGCGCGACGCCAGGCGCTGCCGTATGACGGCATCCACGCGCTGCATGGCCGAATCGGTCGGATCGGCCACGTTGGCGATGGGGGCGGTGGTTTCGAGCACGCGGCGGGCTTTGCGGATGGTCGGGCATTATAGGAAGCAGCGCCGGTTCCAGCCCGATCCTTCCACGCGCGGCAACGGGCATGCTATATTTCAAGGCTCTGCGCCGGACAGGCGGCTTCCATGGGGAAGCCCCTTTTGCTTGGACTCCGGCGCGGCAGTCCTTAGAGAGGTCACACATGTACGCGGTCATAAAAACCGGGGGCAAGCAATACAAGGTTGCCGCCGGCGAAAAGATCAAGGTAGAACAGATAGCTGCGGACGTGGGCCAGGAAATCGTCATCGACCAGGTGCTCGCCGTCGGCAGCGGCGCCGAGCTCAAGGTCGGGTCGCCCTGGGTCGCGGGTGCGAACGTCACCGCCACGGTGCTGGCGCAAGGCAAGCACGACAAGGTGCGCATCTTCAAGATGCGCCGCCGCAAGCATTATCAGAAGCACGGCGGCCATCGCCAGACCTACACCGAGCTGCAGATCGGCTCGATCAACGCCTAGAAGGAGCACCCACCATGGCACAGAAAAAGGGCGGCGGCTCCACCCGCAACGGCCGCGATTCACAGCCCAAGATGCTGGGCGTCAAGGTCTTCGGCGGCCAGCGGATCCAGGCCGGTGGCATCATCGTGCGTCAGCGCGGCACCAAGTTCCATGCGGGCGCCGGTGTCGGCATGGGCAAGGACCACACGCTGTTCGCGCTGGTCGACGGCGCGGTGTCCTTCGAGATCAAGGGCGCGCTGAACCGCCAGACCGTGTTCGTGAAGCCGGTCTGACGACGCACTTCGCTCCCGCTGCGAAGCCCCGGCCTGCCGGGGCTTCGTCGTTTTTCGGCACCCCTGGCCACAGTACCATCCGCTGACCATGAAATTCGTCGACGAAGCCGTGATCGACATCGCCGCCGGCGATGGCGGCGCGGGCTGCGCGAGCTTCCGGCGCGAGAAGTTCATCCCCTTCGGCGGCCCCAACGGCGGCGACGGCGGCCGCGGCGGCAGCGTCTGGGCGCTGGCCGACCGCAACATCAACACGCTGATCGACTACCGCTACGCGCGCCGCCACGATCGCCAGGAACGGCGAGCAGGGCCGCGGGTCCGACCAGTTCGGCGCTGCCGCGCCCGACATCGAGCTGCGCATGCCGGTGGGCACCATCATCTCCGACGCCGAGACCGGCGAGGTGATGGTGGAACTGCTCGAGCACGGCCAGCGCGTCCTGCTGGCCAAGGGCGGCGACGGCGGCTTCGGCAACCTGCACTTCAAGAGCAGCACCAACCGCTGCGCCGCGCCAGAAGACGCCCGGCTGGCCCGGCGAGGCCTTCAAGCTGCAAGCTGGAACTGCGCGTGCTGGCCGACGTCGGGCCTGCTGGGCATGCCCAACGCCGGCAAGAGCACGCTGATCGCCGCGATCTCCAATGCGCGACCGAAGATCGCCGACTACCCCTTCACCACGCTGCACCCCAACCTGGGCGTGGTGCGGGTCGGCCCCGAGCGCAGCTTCGTCGTCGCCGACATTCCCGGCCTCATCGAAGGGGCCTCCGAGGGCGCGGGCCTCGGCCACCAGTTCCTGCGCCACCTGCAGCGCACGCGGCTGCTGCTGCACATCGTCGACGCGGCGCCCTTCGACGAGGGCGCGACCCGGTGGTGCAGGCGCGCGCCATCGTCGCCGAGCTGAAGAAGTACGACCCCAAGCTGCACGCCAAGCCGCGCTGGCTGGTCTTCAACAAGCTCGACATGGTGCCGGTGGACGAGCGCGAGCAGCGCATCAAGGACTGGGTGCGCCGCCTGCGCTGGAAGGGGCCGGTGTTCGCGATCTCGGCGCTGGCGCGCGAAGGGCTGCAGCCGCTGGTCGAGGCCATCTGGACGCACGTCGCCGAGTACCAGCGCGAAGAGCCGCTGCCCGACCCGCGCTTCGACGAGGCGCCGCCGACGCTCGAATGCCTAGCCTGATCGCCGGCGCGCGCCGCATCGTCGTCAAGGTCGGCTCCAGCCTCGTCACCAACGAAGGCCGGGGCGTCGATGCCGAGGCCATCGGCAACTGGTCGCGCCAGCTCGCGGCACTGGCGCGCGCAGGGGCGCGAACTGGTCATGGTGTCCAGCGGCGCCATCGCCGAAGGGCATGAAGCGCCTGGGCTGGGCGCAGCGGCCGAAGGAACTGCACGAACTGCAGGCCGCCGCCGCGGTGGGGCAGATGGGGCTGGTGCAGATGTACGAGATCGCGGCTGGCGGCGCACGGCATGGCCAGCGCCCAGGTGCTGCTGACGCACGCCGACCTGGCCGACCGCGAGCGCTACCTCAACGCGCGCTCGACGCTGCTCACGCTGCTGGCGCTGAAGGTGATCCCGGTCATCAACGAGAACGACACCGTCGTCAACGACGAGATCAGGTTCGGCGACAACGACACCCTGGGCGCGCTGGTGGCCAACCTCGTGGACGCCGACGCGCTACGTGATCCTCACCGACCAGCGCGGCCTGTACTCGGCCGACCCGCGCAAGGACCCGCAGGCGCGCTTCATCGCCGAAGCCGCCGCCGGCGACCCGGCGCTGGAGGCGATGGCCGGCGGCGCCGGCACCGGCATCGGCCGCGGCGGCATGCTGACCAAGATCCTGGCCGCCAAGCGTGCCGCGGGCAGCGGCACCAGCACCGTCATCGCCTGGGGCCGCGAACCCGACGTGCTGCTGCGCCTGGCCGCCGGCGAAGCCATCGGCACGGCGCTCGTGGCCGGCACGGCCAAGCTGGCGGCGCGCAAGCAATGGATGGTCGACCACCTGCAGCTGCGCGGCGCGGTGGTGGTGGACGACGGCGCGGTGGCCAAGCTGCGCGACGAGGGCAAGAGCCTGCTGCCGATCGGCGTGCGCGAGGTGACCGGCGAGTTCGTGCGCGGCGACGTCATCGCGGTGCGCACGCTGGGCGGCGCCGAGGTGGCGCGCGGCCTGGCCAACTACTCGGCCGCCGAGGCGCGGCTCATCGCGCGCAAGCCTTCATCGCAGATCGAAGCGCCTGCTGGGCTATGCCAACGAGCCGGAACTGATCCACCGGACCAACCTGGTGCTGGTGTAGGGCCGGCTGCCGGCATCCACCCGGCAGTTCACTTGGCCGGTGACGGGCTGGCCTCGGGCGGCAGCGGCGCGAAGGCCGGCGCGTCGGGTTCCGAGCCGCTGCGAGCGCAGGCCGGCGCGCAGGTAGCGGTTGTGGTGGCTCACGCGCGGCAGGTGGCGCGCCAGCTCGGTCAGCGCCATCTCGTAGACGCCGCGCTTGAACTCGATCACCACGTCCAGCGGCACCCAGTAGTCGTTCCAGCGCCAGGCGTCGAACTCGGGGTGGTCGGTGGCGCGCAGGTTCATGTCGCTGTCGCGACCCACCAGCTTGAGCAGGAACCAGATCTGCTTCTGGCCGCGGTAGTGGCCGCGCGCATCCTTGCGGATGAAGTGGTCGGGCACTTCATAGCGCAGCCAGTCGCGCGTGCGGGCGAGGATCTGCACGTGCTCGGGCAGCAAGCCCACTTCTTCATGCAGTTCGCGAAACATCGCCTGCTCAGGCGACTCGCCGTATTTGATGCCGCCCTGCGGAAATTGCCACGAGTGCGTGCGCAGCCGCTTGCCCCAGAAGACCTGATTACGCGAGTTGAGCAGGATGATGCCGACGTTGGGCCTGAAGCCTTCCCGGTCGAGCATAATCAAATCCCGAATTTGTTACTGATTTCATTATTGCACCGGCGCGGTGCGGAGCGCGAACCCGCGCTAACCCGCATGTCCCGGTCGGGGTCTTGCAGGTCCCGAAGGGCCTTGCCGGCGGCCCGGCGCCGCGTGCAGCACAGCCCCCATGAAAGCCTCCCAGACCTTCATCTCCACGCTCAAGGAAGCGCCCGCCGACGCCGAGGTCGCCAGCCACAAGCTGATGATGCGCGCCGGCTTCATCAAGCGCCTGGGCGCCGGCATCTACAGCTACATGCCGCTGGGCCTGCGCGTGATCCGCAAGGTCGAAGGCATCATCCGCGAAGAGATGAACCGCGCCGGCGCGGTGGAGTTGCTGATGCCGGTGGTGCAGCCGGCCGAGCTGTGGCAGGAGACCGGGCGCTTCGTCAAGATGGGCCCCGAGTTGCTGCGCGTGAAGGACCGCCACGACCGCGACTTCGTGATCCAGCCGACCAGCGAAGAGGTCATCACCGACATCGCGCGCCAGGAACTGCGCAGCTACAAGCAACTGCCGCGCAATTTCTATCACATCCAGACCAAGTTCCGCGACGAGCGCCGGCCGCGCTTCGGCGTCATGCGCGGGCGCGAGTTCACGATGAAGGACGCCTACTCCTTCGACCGCGACTTCGAAGTCCGGTCGCCGCAGCTACGACGCGATGTACCGCGCCTACTGCGCGATCTTCGACCGCATGGGCCTGCGCTACCGCGCCGTGGCCGCCGACACCGGCGCCATCGGCGGCGACGTCTCCCAGGAGTTCCAGGTCATCGCCGACACCGGCGAGGACGCCATCGTCTACTGCCCGACCAGCGACTACGCCGCCAATATCGAACTGGCCGAGGCGGTGGCGCCGATGCGGCAGCGCGCCGCCCCCGCGCAGCCGCTGGTGAAGACGCCCACGCCGGGCAAGGCCACCTGCGAGGACGTGGCCGAACTTGCTGGGCCTGCCGCTGCAGCGCACGGTGAAGTCGCTGGTGCTGGCCACCGACGAGAAGAACGAGCGTGGCGATATCGCCAGCACCACCGTGTGGCTGCTGCTGGTGCGCGGCGACCACAGCCTGAACGAGGTCAAGGCCGGCAAGATCGCAGGCCTCAAGGCCGGTTTCCGCTTCGCCACCGGCGCCGAGATCGAAGACCACTTCGGCTGCAAGCCCGGCTACCTGGGGCCGATCGCGACCCGCAAGCCCGTCAAGGTGGTGGCCGACCGCACGGTGGCCCTGATGAGCGACTTCGTCTGCGGCGCCAACGAGGCCGACTTCCACCACACCGGCGCCAATTGGGGCCGCGACCTGCCCGAGCCCGACGTCGTGGCCGACATCCGCAACGTCGTTCCCGGCGACCCCTCGCCCGACGGCCAGGGCGTGCTGGCCATCCAGCGCGGCATCGAGGTCGGCCACATCTTCCTGCTCGGCACCAAGTACAGCGACGCCATGAAGGCGACCTACCTGGACGAGACCGGCAAGCCGCAGGTCTTCGTGATGGGCTGCTACGGCATCGGCGTGACGCGCCTGCTGGGCGCGGCGATCGAGCAGAACCACGACGAGCGCGGCATCGTCTGGCCGGCTTCGATGGCGCCGTTCGCGGTGGCGGTGTGTCCCATCGGCTACGAGCGCAGCGCCGAAGTGCAGTCGGCCGCAGACCGGCTGCACGATGAACTGGCGGCCGCCGGCATCGACGTCGTTCTCGACGACCGCGGCGAGCGGCCGGGGGCGATGTTCGCCGATTGGGAACTGATCGGCGTGCCGCTGCGCGTGGTGGTGTCCGACCGCGGCCTCAAGGCCGGCACGGTGGAAGTGCAGGGCCGCCGCGACGCTGCGGCGACGGTGCTGCCGCTGGCCGAGGCCGTGGCCAGCGTGAAAGGCCGTCTGCAGGCATGACGCCGGCGCGCCGCGCGCTGCTGGCCGCTCCGCTGGCGCTGCTGGGCGCGTCTCCCTGGGTGCGCCAGGCGCATGCCGGGGCGCAGGTCGAGGAGCCGCTGGTCGACGCCGTGCGCACCGCGCTCGCGGCCTCGGTGGCCGACGCCGCGCCGCCCAGGCCGCGCTTCGACAAGGTCGAGGACCGGCTGGCCTACCTGCGCTGGCTGGCTACCGCCAGCGACCGGCTCAAGCGCCGCAAGGCCGAGCACCACACGCGGCTGGAGTTCCTGGAGGCGGTCTGGTACGAGAGCCGGCGCGCTGGGCTCGAGACGCCGCTGGTGCTGGGGCTGATCCAGGTCGAGAGTGGCTTTCGCAAATACGCCGTCAGCAGCGCCGGCGCGCGCGGCTACATGCAGGTGATGCCGTTCTGGGCGCGGTTGATCGGCGACGGCGATGCCCGTCGCCTGTTCCACCTGCAGACCAACCTGCGCTTCGGCTGCGTCATCCTGCGCCATTACCTCGACCGCGAGCGTGGCGACCTGTTCCTGGCACTGGGCCGCTACAACGGCAGCCGCGGGCGCGCCGAGTACCCGGACCTGGTGTTCGGGGCGCGCCGGGCCTGGGACATCCCGTTGGCCTGACGCCCGGCGCGCGCCGGCGGCATGCGCTCGCTCAGAGCCCGTGCCACTCCCGCGGCGCCGCACCGTGCAGGCCCAGCAGCGCCAGCACACGCTCGACGCTGTCGTCGACCATCTCGTCGAGGCTCGCCGGCTTCAGGTAGAACGCCGGCAGCGGCGGGAAGACGACGGCGCCCATCTCGGTGACGGCCGTCATGTTGCGCAGGTGCGCCAGGTTGAACGGCGTCTCGCGCACCATCAGCAGCAGGCGCCGGCGCTCCTTCAGCGTCACGTCGGCGGCGCGTGTCAGCAGGTTGTCGGCAAAGCCATGGGCGATGGCGGCCAGCGTCTTCATCGAGCACGGCGCCACGACCATGGCCGCGGTGTCGAAGCTGCCGCTGGCCAGGCAGGCACCGACGTCGCCGGGGGCGTAGGACTGGTCGGCCAGCGCATCAAGCGCCTTGCGGTCCAGGCCCAGTTCGTGGTGCGCATTGAGCACGCCCGACGGCGTGACCACCAGGTGGGTCTGCACGCCCAGCGTGCGTGCACGCGCGAGCAGCCTCACGCCATACACCGCGCCGGTGGCGCCGGTGATGCCGACGACCAGGCGCTGCGTCACTGGAGCCCCTCGAACGCAGGGTACTGCGCTCGGTCCCCCAAGGGGACGCGGGCCGGCTTGGGAGCGGCCCGGCGCTCGGCCCGCATGGCTCAGGCCTTGCTACCCAAAACCTGCTGCAGCTCGCCGCTCTGGTACATCTCCATCATGATGTCCGAGCCGCCGACGAATTCGCCGTTGACGTAGAGCTGCGGGATCGTGGGCCACTGCGCGTAGTCCTTGATGCCCTGGCGCACTTCCTCGTCTTCCAGCACGTTGAAGGTCTTCACGTCGTCGGCGCCGCAGGCCTTGAGGATCTGGATGGCGCGGCCGGAGAAGCCGCACATCGGGAACTGTGCCGTGCCCTTCATGAAGAGCACGACGCGGTTGCCCTTCACCAAGTCATCGATGCGTTGCTGGACGTCGCTCATGGGGATCGATCTCGACCGGTTGCTGTGGTGGCTGCGTTTATACGGCATCCGGCGCGGCCACGGACCGCCGGGCTGCGATACCCGGGCTGGCGTGTTGGCGCCGCGGCGTCCAGGCGTCAGAAGGCGTAGGACACGCCGAGCTGGATGACCGGGGCCAGGCGCAGGTCGTTGAGCACGCCTTCGAACTGCGCCGCGGTCGGGTTGCCGGCGCCGAAGCGCACGCGCTCGCCCGGGCGCAGGCCCCCCAGTCCGATATCGGCCGACAGGCCCCAGCCTGCGCGTGCCGACAGGCTGGTGTAGCCGAGGCCGATATAGGGCAGGGCCACGCGCACGCCGTAGCGGTCGGTCAGGTTGCTGTCCGACTCGCGCGGCCCCCACTGCAGCCCGCCCTCCAGGCGCGACGGCGGCAGGGCTGCGGTGCCTTCGCTCGGCCCGATCGCCAGGCCGCTGGTGACGCGCAAGCCGCCGCTGACCTGCGTGCCGCCGAAGCCGGGGCCGGTGAGGTAGTAGTCGCCCAGCAGGCGCGCCCGCACTTGTGCCGTGCCCGGCCGGGCCACCGACAGGTCCATGCGGAAATCGCCCAGGCCGAAGCGCAGGCTCTGTTCGGGCGCACGCGCGCCGGACGTGCTGTCCAGAGTCACATTCAGCCCATTCTGGGCGCCGGCGCCGGCACTCAGCAGGGCCAACAGACAGGTGAGAGGGATCTTGAACATCTTCCGCTCCTTCCCCGGTCACGGGGCCAGGGCGGCCGTCGAATCGGTGGGCCGTCACGGTGATGGTATTCCGATGGCAGCACTTTGGGTTTGCGTTGAACGATGCAAATGCCCACCTTCCGGGCGTGCCGGACTCCAGCCCGTGGCTCCGGCGCGACACCCGAGCGCCTCGCTCAAGGGTCGGTGAGGGGAGCCGGCGGGCACCACCGGCCGCCGCTGCATCGCTCGTTGCCGCCCAGGTCGCGGCGCGTCGCGACCTGCCCGAAGCCGGCGCCGGCGAGGCGGGTGCGCACCGATGCGCCCTGGTCGTGGCCATGCTCCAGCAACAGCCAGCCGCCAGGCCGCACGTGGCCGGCAGAGCCGGAGATCAGCGCGTCGATGGCCGCCAGGCCATCGGCTCCCGACACCAGCGCGGCTTGCGGCTCGTGCTTCAGCGCCGGCAGGTGCGGGTCGGCGGCGGCGATGTAGGGCGGGTTGCCGAGCGCCAGGTGCACCGCCGGTGGCGGCAGGGCCGACCACCAGTCGCTGGCCAGCCACTCCACGGCCAGGCCCAGGCGCTCGCCGTTGGCACGGGCCACGGCCAGCGCCGCGGGGCTGGCGTCGAGCGCGCGGACCTGGGCACGCCGGCAGGCGTGCTTGACCGCCAGGGCGATGGCGCCGCTGCCGGTGCCGAGGTCCACCACCTCGGGTCGCTCGACCGTGGCCAGCTCGCCGGCCAGCAGTTCCAGCGCCCAATCGACCAGCGTCTCGGTGTCCGGCCGCGGGTCCAGCACGTCCGGCGTGACGTGCAGGGGCAGGCCGTGGAATTCACGCGTGCCGGTCAGGTAGGCCAGCGGCACACCGTCGGCGCGGCGCTGCAGATCGCCCCAGACGGCGCCGGCCACCGCAGCGGGCAAGGCGTCGGCGTCGTGCGCCAGCAGCCAGCTGCGCGGCCGGCCGAGGTGGTGGCCCAGCAGCCACTGGGCGTCGAGCCGATCGACGCCCAGGTCGCGCGCGGCGGCCAGTGCCGCGGCCACCGTGGCGGGCGGCGAGGCGAGGATCACGTCCGGGCGCCGGTTTCCAGCGCCGCCAGTTGTTCGGCGGCGCGCGCGGCCTTCAGCGCCGCCACCACGTCGCCCAGGTCGCCTTCCATGATCTGGCCCAGCTTGTAGAGCGTGAGGTTGATGCGGTGGTCGGTGAGTCGGCCCTGCGGGAAGTTGTAGGTGCGGATGCGGTCGCTGCGGTCGCCGCTGCCGATCAGGCTCTTGCGCTGCGCTGCCTCCTTGGCCGCGCGCTCGCTCTGCTCCTTGTCGCGCAGCCGGGCCACCAGCACCGCCATGGCCTTGGCCTTGTTGCGGTGCTGGCTGCGGTCGTCCTGGCACTCGGCCACCAGTCCGGTGGGCAGGTGGGTGATGCGGATCGCGCTGTCGGTCTTGTTGACGTGCTGGCCGCCGGCGCCGCTGGCGCGGAAGGTGTCGATGCGCAGCTCGGCCGGGTTCAGCTGCACTTCCTCGGATTCGTCGGGCTCGGGCATCACCGCCACGGTGCAGGCGCTGGTGTGGATGCGACCCTGGCTCTCGGTGGTCGGCACGCGCTGCACGCGGTGGCCGCCCGACTCGAATCTCAGCTGTTCGTAGACACGGTCGCCTTCGATGCGCAGCACCAGTTCCTTGTAGCCGCCGAGCTCGGCCGGGCTCTCGCTCATGACCTCGACGCGCCAGCCCTGGCGCTCGAAGAAGCGCAGGTACATGCGCGCGAGGTCGCCGGCGAAGAGGGCCGATTCGTCGCCCCCGGTGCCGGCGCGGATCTCCAGGAAGGCATTGCGTTCGTCGTCGGGGTCGCGCGGGATCAGCGCTTCCTGCAACTCGGCCTGCAGGCGCTGCATGTCGGCGCTGGCCGCGGCGATCTCCTCGCGGGCCATCTCGGCCATCTCGGGGTCGCCCTCGGCAGCCGCCATTTCGCGCGCGGCGGCCAGGTCGCGCTCGCGCTGCTGCCAGCGGCGGAAGCGGCCGACGATGTCCTGCGCCTCGGACTGCTCGCGCGACAGCGTGCGCCAGCGCTTGATGTCGCCGGCGACCTGCGGGTCGGCGAGGGTCGCGTCCAGTTCCGCCAGGCGCAGGGCCAGGCGTTCGAACTGTTCACGCAGGGCAGGTGTCATGTCTGGGGTCGAGTCGGCGCGGCCGGCCATGCCGCCGGCGCGCGGTGCCGTGGGGCCGCTACCGGCCCCCGCGGCCGGGCAGGCGCTGGCCCTGGCGCAGGAACAGGCGCGACACGGTATCGGCCAGCTTCTCGCGCTCGGCGCCTTCGGCGGAGTGCAGTTCGGCCAGCGTGCCGTGCAGCATCTTGTGCGTGAGGCCTTGCGCCAGCGCCTCGAGCACGCGTTCGACCGGTTCGCCGCGAGCCAGCAGCTTGCGCGCACGCGCCAGCTCGACGCTGCCCCAGTCGTCGGCCTGGCGGTTCAGGGCCTGGATCAGCGGCACCGCGGCGCGCTGGTCCAGCCAGTGGGCAAAGCTCTGCACACCGGCGTCGATGATGGCTTCGGCCTGCTCGACGGCGGCCTGGCGCTTTTCACCGGCGGTCTGCACCAGCGCCGAGAGGTCGTCCACCGTGTACAGGTAGACGTCGGACAGACGCGAGACCTCGGGCTCGATGTCGCGCGGCACCGCCAGGTCGACCATGAACATCGGGCGGTGCCGGCGTGCCTTGAGCGCGCGTTCCACCGCGCCCAGCCCGATGATCGGCAGCGAGCTGGCGGTGCAGGAGATGACGGCGTCGAATTCGTGCAGCCGCGAGGGCAGGTCCGACAGCCGCAGGGACTCGGCGCCGAAGCGCGCCGCCAGCCGCTCCCCGCGCTCCAGCGTGCGGTTGGCCACTGCCATGCCCTTGGGCGTGCGCGCGGCGAAGTGCGTGGCCACGAGCTCGATCATCTCGCCGGCGCCGACGAAGAGCACGCGGATCTGGCCCAGGTCCTCGAACAGCTGCGAGGCCAGCCGCACCGCGGCGGCGGCCATGCTGATGGAATGGGCGCCGATCTCGGTGGAGGTGCGCACCTCCTTGGCGACCGCGAACGAGCGCTGGAACAACTGGTGCAGCGTCGTCCCCAGCGTGCCGGCCTCGTCGGCCAGGCGCACCGCTTCCTTCATCTGGCCCAGGATCTGCGGCTCGCCCAGCACCATCGAATCGAGCCCGGCAGCGACCCGGAAGGCGTGGCGCGCCGCGGCGCGGTCCTCCATGACATAGCTGTGCGCCTGCAACTGGCCGCCGCTGATGCCGCCATGCTCGGCCAGCCAGTCGAGCGTGGGCCGCACCAGGGCCTGTGCACTGTCCTTGCCGGCAGCCACGTAGAGCTCGGTGCGGTTGCACGTGGAGACCAGCGCCGCCTCGGGCCCGCTGAGCTGCAGCCGTTCGCGCAAGCCGTGCAGCGCCGGCGTCATCTGCTCGGGCGCGAAGGACAGCCGCCCGCGAAGATCCAGCGGTGCCGTCGTGTGATTGAGCCCGAGGGCAAAGACGCTCACGGCACAATTGTAGGTTTTGCGGCGGCCCCGGCCAGACCTTCGTCGAGCCCGGGCCCGCCACGCAGGAAAGCAGCCTCGAAGATGGGACCGCTGGACGCCCTGTGGCACGTGGCCAACCTGTTCGTCCCCGCGCTGGCGCTCGGGGCGCTGGCCGCTGCCTTTGCCAAGCTGCTGTGGCGGCGCGACCTGGCTGCCGTCAGCTGGCGCCGCCTGGCCGGCCCCGCCTGCGCCGCCGGCGCCGTGGTGACGCTGGCCGGGCTGATGCTGCTGGGGCGCGACGGCAAGATGGGCACCTATGCCGCGATGGTGGCCGCCTGCGCCGTCACGTTGTGGTGGCAGGGCTTCGGGCCGGGGCGACGCGGGGCATGAGGCCCTGACCGCTCAGGATCCCACGGCAGCGGAGCGCGCGAGCGCGTCGCTGGCGATCGGGCCGGCGCCGACGCTGTCAGCGAGCACCGGCACGCCGCGCAGGGAATGCGGCAGCGCCTCGGTGATCGTCACGTCCAGCATCTGCCCGAGCCACCGGGCCGCCTGCGGGCCGCCGTCGAAATTGACGATGCGGTTGCATTCGGTGCGGCCCATCAGTTCCTGCGGGTCCTTGCGCGACGGGCCTTCGACCAGGATGCGCTGCACGGTGCCCACGCGGCTGGCGCTGATGCGGCGGACGTTGGCCTCGATCGTCGCCTGCAGATGCTGCAGCCGTCGAAGCTTCAGCGCCTGCGGCGTGTCGTCGTGCAGCGCCGCCGCCGGCGTGCCCGGGCGCTTGCTGAAGACGAAGCTGAAGGAACTGTCGAAGCCGACGTCCTCGATCAGCTCCATCATCTTGCCGAAGTCCTCGTCGGTCTCGCCGGGAAAGCCGACGATGAAGTCGCTGGACAGGCTGATGCCGGGCCGCACCGCGCGCAGCTTGCGGATCGTGCTCTTGTATTCCAGCGCGGTGTAGCCGCGCTTCATCGCCATCAGGATGCGGTCGCTGCCGTGCTGCACCGGCAGGTGCAGGTGGCTCACGAGTTGCGGCAGGCGCGCATAGACGTCGACGAGCCGCGGCGTGAACTCCTTCGGATGGCTGGTGGTGTAGCGGATGCGCTCGATACCGGGGATGTCGGCCACGTATTCCAGCAGCAGGGCGAAGTCGGCGATGTCGCCGGACTCGCCCATGACGCCGCGGTAGGCGTTGACGTTCTGCCCCAGCAGCGTCACTTCCTTCACGCCCTGTTCGGCCAGGCCGGCGACCTCGGCCAGCACGTCGTCGAAAGGCCGGCTGACCTCTTCGCCGCGCGTGTAGGGCACGACGCAGTACGAGCAATACTTGGAGCAGCCTTCCATGATGGAGACGAAGGCGCTCGCGCCGTCGACGCGTGCCGGCGGCAGGTGGTCGAACTTCTCGATCTCGGGGAAGCTGATGTCCACCTGCGGCCGGCGTTCACTGCGGCGCGCCGCGATCATCTGCGGCAGGCGGTGCAGCGTCTGCGGGCCGAAGACGATGTCGACATAGGGCGCGCGTTCGATGATGGCCGCGCCTTCCTGGCTCGCCACGCAGCCGCCGACGCCGATCAGCACGCCCTTCTTCTTGAGGTGCTTGACGCGCCCGAGGTCGCTGAAGACCTTTTCCTGCGCCTTCTCGCGCACCGAGCAGGTGTTGAAGAGGATGAGGTCGGCTTCGTCGACGTTGTCGGTGGGTTCGTAGCCTTCGGCGGCACGCAGCACGTCGGACATCTTGTCCGAGTCGTACTCGTTCATCTGGCAGCCGAAGGTGCGGATGAAGACCTTCCGGGGGGCGTCGCTCATGGCTGCCGCCACGCCTGCACGGCAGGGTCGAAGGCCCAGGCGCTGGCCTGTTGGGGCGTCGTCGGCCAGGGGCGGCCGATTTCTGCAGCGGTCAGGACCCAGATCTCATGCAACTGGCCGGCCGTGTCCAGCGTGTAGTGGACCAGCAGGCGCTGGTTGGCGATGGCGCCGGAGACCACGAGCAGGTTGTTGTCGCCGCGAATGCGTGCGCCGGGTGCCAGGCGCGCCGGCCGACCGTTCAGTTGCGCCTGGGGCGGCTGCAGCACGACCAGTTCACCGCGCAGGGCGGTGGCGGGGAAGTTGCGCTGCGTCTGGGCAGCGGCCGGCAGGGCACACGCAAACAGCACGGCGGCCAGCGTGACACAGCGAATCATGGTGTGGATCCAGGGGCTGTGAAAGAAGAAGGCCCGGGCTGGAGAGCCCGGGCCGCTGATCTGGTGGCGCTTCAGGGATTTGAACCCCGGACCTGCGGATTATGATTCCGTCGCTCTAACCAGCTGAGCTAAAGCGCCTGAGCCCGCAATTATAGCGAGCCGTTTCGGCCGCGTGCAGGCCAGCGTCACCCACCGGCAATCGATGTTCAGTTTCTTCAAGAAGAAGGCGCCGCCGCCAGCCGTGCCCCCGGCCGCGCCCGGCCCGGCCGTCGTCCCGTCGGCACCGCCGTTGCCGCCGCCGGGGCCGGGGCCGGCATCGCCGCCGCCGCCGCCCGAGCCCCGCAGCAACTGGTTCGGTCGCCTCGCGCAGGGCCTGCGCAAGACCGGTGCCGGCATCACGCAGGTCTTCACCGGCACGCGCATCGACGACGCGCTGTACGAGGATCTCGAGTCCGCGCTGCTGCTGGCCGACACCGGCATGGCGGCCACGCAGTACCTGCTCGCGGACCTGAAGCGCCGCGTCAAGGAGACCCGGGCCACCGATCCGGCGGCGGTGAAGGCCTTGCTGGCCGACGCCATCACGGCGTTGCTGCTGCCGCTGCAGCGGCAGCTGGTCATCGGCGGCGTCGACGGCCAGGTGAGTCCGACCGTGATCATGGTCACCGGTGTCAACGGCGCCGGCAAGACCACCAGCATAGGCAAGCTCACGCGCTACCTCGCCGAAGCCGACCAGAAAGTGCTGCTGGCGGCGGCCGACACCTTCCGTGCCGCGGCGCGCGAACAACTCGCGGTCTGGGCCGACCGCAACCGGGTCGAGATCGTCAGCCAGGAAGGCGGCGACCCGGCGGCCGTGACCTTCGACGCCGTCAGTGCCGGCCGCGCGCGCGGCTGCGACGTCGTCATTGCCGACACCGCGGGTCGCCTGCCGACGCAGGCGCACCTGATGGAGGAGCTGAAGAAGATCCAGCGCACGATCGCCAAGGCGATGCCGGGTGCGCCGCACGAGGTGCTGCTGGTGGTGGACGGCAACACCGGGCAGAACGCACTGGCGCAGGTCAAGGCCTTCGACGCCGCGCTCGGCCTCACCGGCCTCGTCGTCACCAAGCTCGACGGCACCGCCAAGGGCGGCGTGCTGGCGGCCATCGCGCGCTGGGGCGCCGAGCAGGGGCGGGTGGTGCCCGTCTACTTCATCGGCATCGGCGAGAAGCTGGAAGACCTGCAGACCTTCGACGCGCGCGAATTCGCGCAGGCCTTGCTCGGTTGAACCGGCGGCGCATCGGCGCCCGGTTCAGCGCGGGCTGGCGGCGGCCTCGAAGTCCTCGAAGAAGCCCGAAGGCACCGGTTCCATCGACGCGTCCATGGCGGCTTCCAGCGCCGCGCGGTCGCCCTCGGCCAGGATCTCCGACATCTCCGCCACCGGGATCAGCGGCATCGGCCGCGAGTTGGTGGCCTTGATGCCGGCGGCGGGCGCCCCGGCCAGCGTCGCCAGCGAGCTGCGAACGTGCGACAGGCTCGGCAACTCGCCTTCGCGCCACACGTGCACCTGGATGCCGGCGGCGCGCAGCACGCGGGCCAGGCGCTCGTGGCGCTTTCGGCTGCGCTCGGTCTCCTGCACGGCACGCACGTCGATGACGGCCAGCACCTTGGAGCCGGCATCGCACAGCAGCAGGTCGGCGCTGAGCGACCCCACGCGATGCAGCCATTCGGCATAGGACCGTCGCGACGGCACGCGGATGAAACGCGCCAGCGGCACCTGGGCCAGCACCAGGAAGCCGGGCATCGCGCGCTTCAGCAACTCCTGCGCCTCGCGCTCGGTGATCGACAGCACGCGTGCCGGCTCGGGCGGCCAGCCGGCGATGGTGTCGACGGCGTCGCGTGGCGACGTACTGCGCCGGCTGGCCTGTTGCTGGCGCAAGCGCAGGGCCAACAGGGTGAGCAGGAGCAGCACCGTGGCCGGCAGGGCAAAGGAGGCGATGGGGGTCAGGAAGTCCATGGTCACGCGCGTCGGCCGGCAGTCGTATCTGCACTATCGGCGTCGCGCCACCAGACTTGACGGCCCGGGTCGAGAAGAAATGTATCCAGGCGTTGCATCGCCGGCCGGGCCGGCGGCGCCGCCCTGGCGGGGTCGGGCCCGGGCCCGGGCGACCGGGTCCTCAGCGCGGCATGCCGGGGAAGCCGCCCCCGCCCATGCGCTTCATCATCTTCATCAGGCCGCCGCCCTTCATCTTCTTCATCATGCCCTGCATCTGCTCGAACTGGTTGAGCAGGCGGTTGACCTCCTGCACCTGCACGCCGGCCCCGGTGGCGATGCGGCGCTTGCGGCTGGCCTTGATGAGCTCGGGCTTGCGCCGCTCGAGCGGCGTCATGGCGCAGATGATGCCTTCCATGCGCTTCACGTCGCGTTCGGCGCGGCCCATGTCGGCGCCGGCAGCGCGGCTGGCCAGCTGGCTGGGCAGCTTGTCCATGAGTCCGGCCAGGCCGCCCATGTTCTTCATCTGCGTGATCTGGCTCAGGAAGTCGTTGAGGTCGAAGCCGCTGCCCGACTTGACCTTCTCGGCCAGCTTGTGCGCGGCATCGAGGTCGACGCCCTTCTGCACCTCTTCCACCAGCGCCAGGATGTCGCCCATGCCCAGCACGCGTCCGGCGTGGCGCTCGGCGTCGAAGACCTCGAGGCCGTCGATCTTTTCCGAGATGCCGGCAAATTTGATCGGCACGCCGGTGACCTGGCGCACCGACATCGCCGCGCCGCCGCGGGCGTCGCCGTCGAGCTTGGTCAGCACCACGCCGGTGAGCGGCAACGCATCCTTGAAGGCCTTGGCCGTGTTCACCGCGTCCTGGCCCTGCATGGCATCGACGACGAACAGCGTCTCCACCGGATTCAAGCACCGCGTGCAGTTCGCGGATCTCGGCCATCAGCGCTTCGTCGATGCCCAGGCGGCCGGCGGTGTCCACCAGCAGCACGTCGAAGTAGTGGCGCTTGGCATGGTCCAGCGCGGCCAGCGCGATGTCGCGCGGCTTCTGGTCGGGTGCGGAAGGGAACCACTCGGCGCCGGCCTGCGCCGTCACCGTCTTCAACTGCTCGATGGCTGCCGGCCGGTAGACGTCGGCCGATACCGTGAGCACCTTCTTCTTGCGCTTGGTGATGAGGTGGCGCGCCAGCTTGGCGGTGGTCGTGGTCTTGCCTGCGCCCTGCAGGCCGGCCATCAGGATCACCGCCGGCGGTTGCGTCGCCAGATCGAGATCGGCCACCGGACCCTTGCCCGGTGCGGCCGGGCCCGCCCATCGTGGCGGCCAGTTCCTTGTGCACGATGCCCACCAGCGCCTGGCCGGGGTTGAGCGAGCCCACCACTTCCTGGCCCAGCGCCTGCTCCTTGACGCGGGCGATGAAGTCGCGCACCACGGGCAGGGCGACGTCGGCCTCGAGCAGGGCCATGCGCACCTCGCGCAGCATGTCCTGCACGTTGCTCTCGGTGATGCGGGCCTGGCCGCGCATCGTCTTCACCAGCTTGCTCAGCCGGTCGCTCAGGGTCGAGGCCATCGCCATGCGTGCCCGCGTCGAACGGGCCCTTGATCAGTACACTGTCGTGATGATTCTATCGACCGCCTCTCCCACGCTCGCCCCGGGCGGTGCTCTGCTGCTGGCGGCGGTGGCGGCGGTGCTGTACGTCACGGCGGCCCTGCCGCTGCTGCGGCTGCAGCGCTTCTCGACCGCCGCCCTGCTGGGCGGCTTCGTGCTGCACCTGCTGTTGCTGGTGGTGGACATCGGTGGCCTGGGCCAGCCCGAGCCCGGTGCGCGGCTGGGCTTCGGGCCCGTGCTGTCGATGGCGGTGTGGCTGGTGATCGCCGTGCACACGGTGGAAAGCCGTCTCGTGCCGCTGCCCGCGGTGCGACAGTGGCTGGGCCTTGCCGGCGCGCTGGCCGTGGTGCTCGCGGCGGCCTTCCCCGGCGAACCCGGCCCGTGACCTCGGCGCTGGCGCCGCTGCACTTTGCGCTGGGCGTCGGCTTCCTACGGGCTGTTCGGCGCCGCCGTGCTGCATGCGATCCTGCTCGACGCCGCCGAGCGCCGGCTGCGCGGCGGCGGTCCCGGCGGCGGCTGCCGCCGGTGGCGGCGGCCCTGGGCATGCCGCTGCTGCAACTCGAGCGCCTGACCTTCCGTTTCGTCGAAGCCGGTTTCGACGGTGCTCACCGCCACCCTGTGCTCGGCGCGTCACGGTCGCCGTCGGCGCATGGTGGCGCTGGGACCACAAGACCGTGTTTTCGTTGCTGGCCTGGGGCGTGTTCGCGGCGCTCCTGGTGGGTCGTCGCCTGCGCGGCTGGCGCGGTCGGCGTGCCACGCGCTGGCTCTATGTCGGTGCCGTGCTGCTGCTGCTGGCCTATGCGGGCTCGCGCTTCGTGCTGGAAGTGCTGCTGGGGCGCGTCGCGTCCTGATGCGCGGAGTCCACCTGAAATTCCTGCTGCTGATCGGCGTGCTGGTGCTGGCCTGGGTGCTCTTCTTCAAGGGCCGCCGCAAGCCGCCGCCGGTCGGTCGGCCCGATGCCGCGCCCCCGGTCGCCGGCCATGCTCGCATGCGCTCATTGCGGCTTGCATGTGCCCAAGGCAGAGGCCTTGTTCGATGCGGTCGGCCGGCCCTACTGCGGCGAGGCGCATCGCCTGGCCGGGCCGCGCTGACGCGCCCGATCGCGCCGCGGATGCGTCGGACTGACCCCGCTTCCGGGCCGCCGCCGCCGGCGTCGGGTGGCCAGGAACGCCGGCGGCAGCGATCGCCGCAGCGGCGACCGTCGCCGGGCCGGCAACCCGCAAGCGCAGGACACGCTGTTCGGCGCCAGCGGTCACTCCGGCACGCGACTCGTTCTTCGACCCGGGCTGGCTGGCGGCGGGCGACGGCACCGGCCGACAGCCGCTTCCTGCTGCGTCAGGCGCGGCGCGCGGCCCAGGCGCAAGACAGCGCACTGACGCGCATCTTCCGCACCTATGCGGCGGCTCGCGCCGCCGTCGGCGTCGGCCTGGTCGCGGTCCAGGGCGGCGGGCAGCCTGCTCGGCGGGCGCGCCACTCGGAGTGGATGGCGCTGATTCCGTGGCCTACGCGGTGCAGGCCATCGTGCTCTGGCTGCTGCCGCGCTTTGGCGCGCTGGCGCAGCCGCCGCAGGACGCGTGGCACAGGCGCCGCCAATGGCTGGCGACGATCGGCGTCGATCTGCTGGCCTTCACGCTGCTGCACGTGCTGGCCGTCGGCGCCACCTTCAACTTCACTGCGCTGCTGGTGCTGCCGGTGCTGATGGCGGGCGTGCTGACCTCGCGCCTGCTGGCTCTGGGCACCGCAGCGGCCGTGGCCTTGATGCTGCTGCTGGTGGCGTCGCGTTCCGTGCTCGACGGCGCCGATCGCAGTTGCTGATGCTGCAGTCGGGTCTGGCGGGCTCGGCCTGTTCATCATCACCCTGCTGTCGGGTGAACTGGCCGGGCGCCTGGCGGGCGAGGAACTGGCCGCGCGCGGCAGCCTGGAGCTGGCGCGGCAGCAGGCGCAGCTCAACCGCCTGGTGATCGAGGAGATGGCCGATGGCGTGCTGGTCATCGACCGCACGGCTGCGCGTGCGGGCCGCCAATCCGGCGGCGCGCGCGTTGCTGGCGGAGCAGGGGCTGAGTCCGCCGGCCCCTTTCACGCTGCGGGATCGGGCGGCATGGATCGCACTGCAGCAGGCGGTGGAGCTGGCCTTGGCCGAGGGCACGCTGGCCCGAGGCGGGCCGGGACACCTTGCTGGCCTTTGACGGCGGCCACACGCGAACGCTGCGCATGCGCGTGCGCTTCATGCGCAGCCGCACCCCCCAGGCAGGCGCTGCCGCCGCGCCGGCCGAGGACCATGCCGGCGAGCCGTTCGCCGTGTTGCTGCTCGAAGACCTGCGCACCCTTCAGGCGCGCATCCGGCAGGAGAAGCTGGCGGCCATGGGCCGCGTCTCGGCCGGCATCGCGCACGAGATCCGCAACCCGTTGGCCGCCATCGCGCAGGCCAATGCGCTGCTGCTGGAGGAGGAGCTGCCGCCGGCCCAGCAGCGGCTGGCACGCATGGTGGCCGACAACGTGGCGCGCCTGAAGCGCCTGGTCGACGACGTGGCCGAGGTTGCGCCCGGGCCTGGCGCCCACTGCGCGCGCCATCGATGCCGCGGCCGAGGTGGCCGCGGCCGCGGCCGACTGGGCGCGCACCGCGCAGTGGCCGCGGGCGCCGGCAGCCGCTTGCGCGTGGAGGTGCCCGTCGCGCCGCTGGCCGTGTGGTTCGACTCGGAACACCTGCGCCGCGTGCTCGTCAACCTGCTCGACAACGCGCTGCGCCACGCCAGCGACCGGCCCGGCGCGATCTGCCTGCGCCTGGCTGCGCGCGACGAGGCCAGCGCCGTGTTGTCGGTGCTCAGCGACGGCGCCCCGATCGCGCCGGAGATCGAGCGCTACCTGTTCGAGCCCTTCTTTTCGACGCGCAGCCGCGGCTCGGGGCTGGGCCTGTATATTTGCCGCGAACTGTGCGAGCGCTTCGGCGCCAGCATCGAATACCGCCTGCGCCCGGCCGCCGAGAGGCTGCGCAACGAATTCGCCGTCAGCCTGCGCCGCGTCGCCGCTGCCGGCACCGCTCACCCACCGCGCCGCCTTGAGCCCAGCCCCGAGTTCGATCGTGAGCCCCCGCCTGCTGGTCGTCGACGACGAGCCCGACCTGCGCACGCTCTACGAGCTGACGCTGGTGCGCGAGGGTTACGACGTCGAAAGCGCCGGCACGGTCGAAGAAGGCTGGGCGCGCCTGGTCGAAGCGGGCCGCGACGGCTTCAGGCTCGTCATCACCGACATGCGCCTGCCCGACGGCACCGGCCTGGACCTGCTGCGCCGCATGGACGAGGCGGGCCGCCAGCGAGAAGGCCATCGTCATCACCGCCTACGGCTCGCCCGAGAACGCGGTGGAGGCGCTCAAGGCCGGCGCCTACGACTACCTCACCAAGCCGGTGGACCTGCGCCAGTTCCGCGCCGCGGTGGCCTCGGCGCTGGGCCGCCCGCCCGGCGGCCCGGCGGCTGCGCCGGGCCCGGCGCCCGGCGGCGCGCAGCCCAGCGGCCGCGTCGCGCGCCGCCGGCGCCCCCGCGCGCGGCGCTGGAGCGCATGGTCGGCGAATCGGCGGCCATGCAGCAGGTGCGTTCGCTCGTCGAGCGGGTGGCGCTCAGCATGGCGCCGGTGCTGGTGCATGGCGAGTCCGGCACCGGCAAGGAACTGGTGGCGCGGGCCATCCACGAATGTTCGCCGCGCCAGGCCGGGCCGTTCGTGGCCGTCAACTGCGGCGCCATTCCCGAGGCGCTGCTGGAGGCCGAATTCTTCGGCTACCGCAAGGGCGCGTTCACCGGCGCCAACGAGGACCGCGGCGGCTTCTTCCAGGCCGCGCAGGGCGGCACGCTGTTCCTCGACGAGATCGGCGACCTGCCGCTGCAGATGCAGAGCAAGCTGCTGCGCGTGATCCAGGAGCGTGCCGTGCGGCCGATCGGCGCCGCGATCGAGCTGCCGGTCAACGTGCGCATCGTCAGTGCCACGCACAAGGACCTGGGCGCCGAGGTGCAGGCCGGGCGCTTCCGGCAGGACCTGTACTACCGCCTCAACGTCATCCGCATCGCTCGTGCCGCCGCTGCGCGAGCGCATCGCCGACATGCCGGCGATCTGCGCCGCGGTGCTCGAGCGCATCGCGGCGCGATGCCGGCGTCACGCCGCCGCCGGCGCTGGCGTCCGACGCGCTGCAGCATCTGCTGCGCTATTCCTTCCCGGGCAATGTGCGCGAGCTCGAGAACCTGCTGCACCGCGCCCTGGCGCTGGCCGCCGGCCCCGTGATCGGCCGCGCCGACCTCGGCCTGCCCGAGGAAGTGCTGCACGACGCCGCACTGGCCGAGCCCGACGGCGCCGCCGCGCGCCGTGGCCGAGGCGCCGACCGCCGGCACCTGCCAGCCTTGCCGGCGGACCTGGCGGCCTATCTGGACGAGGTCGAGCGCGACATCCTGGAGCGCGCGCTGGAACGTCACCGCTACAACCGCACGGCGGCCGGCGCGAGCCTGGGCCTGTCGCTGCGCCAGATGCGCTATCGCATGGCGCGCCTGGGCGTCGGCGCCGCCGACGGCCCCAGCGACCGCGGCGACGGCAGCTGAGCCCATGGTGACGCGCCCGCGCTGGCGCGACGGCTGGTGGCGGCCGGCGCGATGCCTGCCCGTCGCCCAACTTCGGCCCGCGGCCGGCCGGCGCGGCCGTGACGCTGGTGGTGGTGCACTCGATCAGCCTGCCGCCCGGCGAGTACGGCGGCGACGCGGTGGAGCGGCTGTTCACCAACCGGCTCGACCCCGCGGCGCATCCGTACTACGCCGGCTTGCGCGGGCTCGAGGTGTCGGCGCATTTCTTCGTGCGCCGCGACGGGCGCACGCTGCAGTTCGTCAGCTGCGACCAGCGCGCCTGGCATGCCGGGCGGTCGAGCTGGCGCGGGCGCGAGAACTGCAACGACTGGTCGATCGGCATCGAGCTCGAGGGCCTGGAGGGCGGCCGTTTCGAGCCGGCGCAGTACCGGCAGCTCGCGGTGTTGCTGCGGGCGCTGGCCGGCCGCTACCCGATCGAGGAGGCCGTCGGCCACGAGCATGTGGCGCCCGGCCGCAAGGCCGACCCGGGGCCGGGCTTCGACTGGGCCGAGCTGCGCCGCGTGTTGCGCCGCCGCCGGCCGCGCTTGCCTTGGAGTCAGGACGGTCGAGCCTGAATTGACGCGCCTCGCGGGCGTTTTTGCGCGCGCAAGGCCGCGGCTGGCGGGGCCGTCTTCGGCGTCTGCCGCGCGCCATGCGGCGATGCGCCGCGGCGGCCGCGCGGCCGCGGGGCCGACCGCGCCGACAGGGCCGGCGGGGCCCGCATCCCGATGAGGGAAGGTCCTGACAAGACACTAGCCGTAGTGGCTTGTGAGTGTCGCCGACCCCAGATATAGTGCCCGCAGGCAATAATGCTCGTCACGCCAGGGGCATGCACCGCCGGCCGCTTTCCCGCCCTTCTTGCCGCGCTGTTCGCGACGCCGACGCACCGCCACGCGCAGTGCGCTCGCCGGTGATCGGCAGGAGTCGCGGCGACACGCCGTGCGGCACCGGGGCGTGCCGCGGCACCAGGGGCCTGTGCCGCGGCCGCCGTGGCGCCGCCCATCCAACACACCACATCACTGAGGGGATTCATGCAAGCTGTCCTGACCACCGCACCGCAAGGCGCCGCGCAAGGCCGGACCACCGCCGCTGGCCTGGCCGCGGCCGACCCGCTGGCCGGTGCCGCGGTTACGCGGCTACCAGATCATCCGCCGCAACGGCGCCGTCGTCGGCTTCGAGCCGAACAAGATCGCGGTGGCACTGATGAAGGCCTTCCTGGCCGTGCACGGCACCCAGGGCGCGGCCTCGGCCAGCGTGCGCGAAACGGTGGACCGGCTCACCGAGACCGTCGTGCGCGCGCTGCTCCGCTCGCGTCCCGGCGGCGGCACCTTCCACATCGAGGACGTGCAGGACCACGTCGAGCTCGGCCTCATGCGCAGCGGCCACCACGAGGTCGCACGCGCCTATGTGCTGTACCGGGAGCGCCGCTCGCAGGAGCGCGCGCGCCAGGCCACGCCGGCACCGGCCAGGGCGGCCGAGTTGCACGTCATCGACGGCGGCCAGCGCGTGCCGCTGGACATGGCGGCGCTGCGCGCTTTGGTCGAGTCGGCGTGCGCCGGCCTCGGCGAAGACGTCAAGGCCGAGCCGATCCTGGCCGAGACCCGCCGCAACCTGTACGACGGCGTGCCGATGGACGAGGTCTTCAAGGCCGCCATCCTGTCGGCGCGCACGCTGCTGGAAAAGGAGCCCGCCTACACCCGCGCCACCGCGCGGCTGCTGCTGCACACCATCCGCCGCGAAATCCTGGGCGGTGAAGTCACGCAGGCGCAGATGGCCGAGCGCTATGCCGAGTATTTCCCGCAGTTCATCAAGAAGGGCGTGCAGGCCGAACTGCTGGACGAGAAGCTGATGCAGTTCGACCTGGCGCGCCTGGGCGCCGCGCTGGACGCCAGCCGCGACCTGCAGTTCGACTACCTCGGCCTGCAGACGCTGTACGACCGCTACTTCCTGCACATCGACGAAGCCCGCATCGAGATGCCGCAGGCCTTCTTCATGCGCGTGGCCATGGGCCTGGCGCTGAACGAGATCGACCGCGAGGCGCGCGCCATCGAGTTCTACAACGTGCTGTCCACCTTCGACTTCATGAGCAGCACGCCGACGCTGTTCAACAGCGGCACGCGGCGCTCGCAGCTGTCCAGCTGCTACCTCACGACGGTGGCCGACGACCTGGACGGCATCTACGAGGCGCTGAAGGAAAACGCGCTGCTGTCCAAGTTCGCCGGCGGCCTGGGCAACGACTGGACGCGCGTGCGCGCCCTGGGCTCGTACATCAAGGGCACCAACGGCAAGAGCCAGGGCGTGGTGCCGTTCCTGAAGGTCGTCAACGACACGGCGGTGGCGGTCAACCAGGGCGGCAAGCGCAAGGGTGCGGTGTGCTCCTACCTGGAGAGCTGGCACCTCGACCTGGAGGAGTTCCTGGAGCTGCGCAAGAACACCGGCGACGACCGCCGGCGCACGCACGACATGAACACCGCCAACTGGATCCCCGACCTCTTCATGCGCCGCGTCATGGAAGGGGGCGACTGGACGCTGTTCAGCCCCAGCACCGCCCCGACCTGCACGACAAGTTCGGCCGCGACTTCGAGGAGGCCTACACCGCCTACGAGGCCAAGGTCGACCGCGGCGAGATCAAGCTCTACAAGCGCATGGCGGCCAAGGACCTGTGGCGCAAGATGCTGTCGATGCTGTTCGAGACCGGCCACCCCTGGATCACCTTCAAGGACGCCTGCAACGTGCGCAGCCCGCAGCAGCACGTGGGCGTGGTGCACAGCTCCAACCTGTGCACCGAGATCACGCTGAACACCAGCGACACCGAGATCGCGGTCTGCAACCTGGGCAGCGTCAACCTGGCGCAGCACCTGAAGGAGCCGGCCGAGATCGACCAGGACAAGCTCAAGCGACCGACGGCCACGGCGATGCGCATGCTCGACAACGTCATCGACATCAACTACTACGCGGTGAAGAAGGCGCGCGACAGCAACCTGCGCCACCGGCCGGTGGGCCTGGGCATCATGGGCTTCCAGGACTGCCTGTACCAGTTGCGCGTGCCCTATGCCAGCGACGAGGCGGTGGCGTTCGCCGACCGCAGCATGGAAGCCGTGTGCTACCACGCCTACTGGGCCAGCACCGAACTGGCCGAGGAGCGCGGCCGCTACAGCAGCTACCGCGGCTGCCTGTGGGACCGCGGCATCCTGCCGCAGGACACGCTGGACCTGCTGCAGGAGCAGCGCGGCGGCTACCTCGAGGTCGACCGCTCGAGCACGCATGGACTGGGACGCGCTGCGCGAGCGCATCGCGCAGCACGGCATGCGCAACAGCAACTGCGTGGCCATCGCGCCCACGGCCACCATCAGCAACATCATCGGCGTCGATGCGTCGATCGAGCCGAGCTTCGGCAACCTGTCGGTGAAGAGCAACCTGTCGGGCGAGTTCACGGTGGTCAACGAGTACCTCGTGCGCGACCTCAAGAAGCTGGGCCTGTGGGACGACGTGATGGTGATGGACCTCAAGCACTTCGACGGCTCGCTGCGGCCGATCGACCGCGTGCCCGAGGAGCTCAAGCGCCTGTACGGCACGGCCTTCGAGGTCGACGCGTCGTGGCTGGTGGAGGCCGGCGCGCGGCGCCAGAAGTGGATCGACCAGGCGCAGTCGCTCAACATCTACATGGCCGGCGCGTCGGGCCGCAAGCTCGACGAGACCTACAAGCTGGCCTGGTTGCGCGGCCTGAAGACGACCTACTACCTGCGCACCACGAGCGCCACCTACGCCGAGAAGTCGACCGTGGCGCGCGGGCGCCTGAACGCGGTCTCCAATGTCGATGCGGCGAGCGTTGCGTCGGCCGCCGAACCCGCGAGCCGACGTCAAGTTCTGCTCGATCGACAACCCCGATTGCGAGGCCTGCCAGTGAGCCTGCGAATGCCGCTTGAAGTGATCACCGTTTTCTCGATGCGATGCCGCAACAACGAGAACGCCGTGATGTCAACTAGTGCTTGGTGTTCACGCACAACACTCCGATAATTCGACGCCACAGGAAATACACACATGCTGGTCTGGGAAGACGACGTCAGGACACCATCGAATCAAGTGCCGCGAGGCCTTGCAAGCAGCATCGTCACTGCATCGACTGCAGCAGGGGTTCAGTCCTTCGAGTCGCGGCCCATGCCGCCAGCCGCCGCGGGCCGCGCCGGCGCCTGCTGCCGGCAGCGAAGCGGCAACGCGCCGCGCAGCGCCGCGTCAACGCCGCCGACAAGCGCATCATCAACGGCCAGACCGACGTCAACCAGCTGGTGCCGTTCAAGTACAAGTGGGCCTGGGAGAAGTACCTCTCCAGCTGCGCCAACCACTGGATGCCGAACGAGGTCAACATGTCGCGCGACATCGCGACCTGGAAGGACCCGAACGGCCTGACCGAAGACGAGCGCCGCATCGTCAAGCGCAACCTCGGCTTCTTCGTCACCGCCGATTCGCTGGCCGCCAACAACATCGTGCTGGGCACCTACCGCCACATCACGGCGCCCGAGTGCCGGCAGTTCCTGCTGCGCCAGGCCTTCGAGGAGGCGATCCACACCCACGCCTACCAGTACATCGTCGAGTCGCTGGGGCTGGACGAAGGCGAGATCTTCAACGCCTACCACGAGGTCGCGTCGATCCGCGACAAGGACGAGTTCCTGATCCCGTTCATCGACGCGATCATGGACCCGCACTTCCACACCGGCACGCCCGAGAACGACCAGACGCTGCTCAAGAGCCTGATCGTCTTCGCCTGCCTGATGGAGGGCCTGTTCTTCTACGTCGGCTTCACGCAGATCCTGGCCCTGGGCCGGCAGAACAAGATGACGGGTGCGGCCGAGCAGTACCAGTACATCCTGCGCGACGAGTCGATGCACTGCAATTTCGGCATCGACCTCATCAACCAGATCAAGCTCGAGAACCCGCACCTGTGGACGCCGGCCTTCAAGGCCGAGATCAAGGCGCTGTTCGAGAAGGCGGTGGAACTGGAGTACCGCTACGCCGAAGACACCATGCCGCGCGGCGTGCTCGGCATGAACGCGTCGATGTTCAAGGGCTACCTGCGCTACATCGCCAACCGGCGCGCCACGCAGATCGGCCTGGAGGCCTTGTTCCCGAACGAGGAGAACCCGTTCCCCTGGATGAGCGAGATGATCGACCTGAAGAAGGAGCGCAACTTCTTCGAGACCCGTGTCATCGACTACCAGACCGGCGGTGCATTGGCGTGGGACTGAAGGCGCAGGCGCCAATCGTCGCGTGCAGCGTCGAACCTCGAGCGTACGCGGTCCTCGCAGGCCGCGGCGCTCGAGCGTTCATGAGAGACCAAGAATGGCGAGCCAAGGCCGGCAACAGACCGTGATCACAGCCGAGCTCGCGACCCCGTTCACCGCACCGGGGCGACCGTTGCAGGGCCCATGCCCCGCAGCAGACCGCCGGGCGGTGGATCTCCGCAGTGCCCCTGGCGCTGCGGAGCCTTTTGCAACTTGATCAAGGAGATCGTTATGGCAACTGCGAAAAAGGCCGCTCCGGCCAAGAAGGCCGCTCCGGCGAAGAAGGCCGCACCGGCGAAGAAGGCTGCACCGGCGAAGAAGGCTGCACCGGCGAAGAAGGCGCCGGCCAAGAAGGCCGCACCGGCCAAGAAGGCGGCGCCGGCGAAGAAGGCCGCACCGGCCAAGAAGGCCGCGCCGGCGAAGAAGGCGCGCCGGCCAAGAAGGCCGCGCCGGCCAAGAAGGCGGCGCCGGCGAAGAAGGCTGCACCGGCGAAGAAGGCTGCGGCGGCGAAGAAGCCGCGCCGCGAAGAAGCCCGCAGCAAAGAAGGCAGCAAAGAAGGCGGCACCCGCGACCCCCGCTGCCCCTGCTGCAGCAGCGCCTGCGAAGACAACGCTGAATCCGGCGGCGGCTTGGCCGTTCCCGACGGGCAACAAGCCCTGAGTGCGTCTAGAGATCGAACGCGCTCAGCGAGTTCGAGCTATCGTATCTGAGGCCTGGCATTGCCGGGCCTTTTTCTTTGCGTGCATGATCAGCACCGATGTTCGACATGCGTACGGATTAGGCCAGTTATCGTGCAGACGATCGGACTTGATCGCATGCGAGGTAGAGATGACATCCCACTCATGAGTCGACTTTTGCGCGCCTAGATCGGAACTAAAGATGCTACCGATGTCGAAGCGGGCTGAGATTCCGCAAGGAACTGGCGTGCTACTGGGCGCGTGTTGGCGAGTTCGACGACGCGAAAGATTGCGCATGAGCTGAGCGCAGAATTCGGCGATGGTCGATCGGTCACGTTACCGCCTGGATAATGCTGCATGGAGGGCTACTGCATCTACTTTCGAGAACTCTGAGTCCAATGGCTCGAGATCGAATGGCAGGAGCGCAAGCTGCTTGGTCTGGCGATGCAAGGACCCTATCGATTGCGCATAGCTTCCGCATGGAAGGCTCATATTGAGTTTGAGACTCTGAACTTCGATGCGATGGTCGATGTCTCTGCGATTGCGATCTGCTTACACATGTGAGCGGATGATGCATGACGCGCATGCCGAGTGTCAATGGTTCTGGGCGACTGCATTTCTCTTTGTGGGTGACGCGGCATGCGCAGGACTGGTTCATGCGCAGTCGCGATAGCACGCCTGAAGGATGGTGATCAGGCGAGCAATTGAGGCGCTACTCTACAATCGTGCGGCGCTTCAGTTGGCCGCGATGCGAGCAGAACGATGCTTTGCGGCGTTGAAGTATCAATTGTCACTGCTCGTACTCGAGATCGCCTCCGCGATGAACTTCAGACCTGATACGAGTGTCGTGCGTTCACGAATTTTCTTCATCTCTGCTGAGTGCGCGGATCATTCATTCTAGAAGAGCAATTACGCTGAGGCCATTGAGAGCTCACGGCGGTTCGTGATGTCGGCCGATTTGCCAAGCTACAACTTCAGTCAGTCACTTCGTTGATCTTGAGCTTGCATTCTGTCTGGCGACACTGGGACGAATGGCAGGATGCACTTCAACGTATCAATTCGATTGCTGGAGTTCGCTTGATGAGTCCTTCGACTGTTGATCGAGCAGACTTGGTCGCAGCATGGATGCGGTCAGTTGTGTGCTTGCGGACGAGTTCACCTCGAGTATCACGATGCGAAAGTTCGGCTGACTGCCTTGACGCAGCAATACGAGGAGATGCGCTTGAATCTGCTGACCAGACTGCTAGCCGTTTCAACGAGATTGCGCCAGTATCTAGGTAGACCGAACTCAGTGGACGTCCTGGACCTACGAGAGCTAGCTGCACTCGCGACGTGAAGTCACAGAACATGAACCCCCTCATCAGCTTAGTCATGGGCTCCTCCAGCGACTGGGAAACCCTGCGTCACGCCGCAGAGGTCCTGGACGAGCTTCCAGGTCGCCTACGAAAAGCGCGTCGATGTCGGCGCATCGCATGCCAGACGACATGTTCGCCTTTGCCGATCAGGCGGTGGCGCGCGGGCTTGCAGGCGATCATTGCCGGCGCGGGCGGTGCGGCGCACCTGCCGGGCATGCTGGCGGCCAAGACCGTGGTGCCGGTGCTCGGGGTGCCGGTTGCCAGCAAGCATCTGAATGGCGTGGACTCGCTGTATTCGATCGTGCAGATGCCCAAGGGCATCCCCGTGGCCACCTTCGCCATCGGCCCGGCCGGCGCCGCCAACGCGGCCTTGTTCGCGGTGGCCATGCTCGCCAGCCATGACGAGGCGCTGCGCCAGCGCCTGCACGGAGTTCCGGTCGCGCCAGACCGAGGCCGCGCGCGCCATGACGCAGGACCTGAAGTGAGCGCTGCGCCCGTTGCCGCGCTCGTCGCAGGCGCCGACCCGGCCGCTGCCGCTCGTGCCCCTGCTGCCCGGCAGCGCGATGCTCGGCGTGCTCGGCGGCGGGCAGCTCGGGCGCATGTTCGTGCACGCCGCGCAGGCCCACGGTTACCGCGTCGCGGTGCTCGAGCCCGACGCCGCCAGCCCGGCCGGGGCCGCGGCCGACCTGCATCTGTGCGCGCCCTACACCGACAGCGCCGCACTGGCGCAGCTGCAGCGCGCGTGCGCTGCCGTGACGACCGAGTTCGAGAACGTGCCGGCCGGCGCGCTGCGCCAACTGGCGGCGGCGCTGCCGGTGGCGCCGCCTGCCGATGCCGTGGACGTCTGCCAGCATCGTGCGCTGGAGAAGCGCTGGTTCGTGCAGGCCGGCGTGCCCTGTGCGCCGCACCGGGTGGTCGAATCGGCGGCCGACGCCGGCTCGCGCAGCGGCCGCGGCGCTGCTGCCCGGCATCCTGAAGACGGCGCGGCTGGGCTACGACGGCAAGGGCCAGGCCGTGGTTGCCGCGCCGCCGACCTGCCTGCCGCCTGGGCCGCGCTCGGTGGCGTGCCCTGCGTGCTGGAGCAGCGCCTGCCCCTGCGCCACGAAATCAGCGTCGATCGTCGCGCGTGGGCGCGACGGCCAGGTGGGTGCACCTGCCGGTGCAGCAGAACCTGCACCGCGAGGGCATCCTGGCGGTGACGCAGGTGCCGGCGCCCGACATCGACGACCCGACGGCGGCGCAGGCCGTGGCGCTGGCCGCGCGGCTGGCCGAGGCGCTGGAATACGTCGGCGTGCTGTGCGTGGAGTTCTTCGTGCTGCAGGACGGCTCGCTGGTCGCCAACGAGATGGCGCCGCGGCCGCACAACTCGGGCCACTACAGCATCGACGCCTGCGACATCTCGCAGTTCGACCTGCAGGTGCGCACGCTGGCCGGCCTGCCGCTGGTGGCGCCGCGGCTGCACTCCGCCGGCGGTGATGCTCAACCTGCTGGGCGACCTGTGGTTCGCGCGCCGGGCCCGAGCCGCGCACGCCCGACTGGGCTGCCGTGCTGGCCTTGCCCGGGGTGCACTTGCACCTGTATGGCAAGGCCGAGCCGCGGCGCGGCCGCAAGATGGGGCACCTCACGGTGACGGCAGCCGACCCGGCGGCCGCGCGCGCCACCGCCTTGCAGGCCGCCGCGGCGCTCGGCCTGCCCGCATTCTGAGCTCGGGCGGCGCGGTGCCGATCCTGCGGGGCGACGACCCGAAGGCCGTGCGAGAGGCGGCCGCGCTGCTCGCGGCCGGTGAGCTGGTGGCATTCCCCACCGAGACGGTCTACGGCCTCGGCGCGCGCGCCGACGACGACGACGCGGTGGCGCGCATCTTTGCCGCCAAGGGCCGGCCGGCCGATCACCCCCTGATCGTGCACGTGGCCGATGCGGACGCAGCGCGAAACTTTGCGCGCCAGCGTGAGTGCGGCCGCGCTGCGTCTGATGACGGCATTCTGGCCCGGCCCGCTGACGGTGATCGTGCCGCGGCGCGCCGGCCTGGGCGCTGCGGCGGCGGGCGGGCAGGCCAGCATCGGCCTGCGCGTGCCCGCGCACCCGGTTGCGCTGGCGCTGCTGCGCGAGGCGGCGCGCCTGGGCGTGCCCGGCGTGGCGGCGCCCAGCGCCAACCGGTACGGGCGTGTCAGCCCCACCACCGCGGCGCATGTGCAGCAGGAGTTCGGCGCCGCGCTGACCGTGCTCGACGGGGGCGCGTGCGAGGTCGGCATCGAGTCGGCCATCGTCGACTGCACCCGCGAGCGGCCGGCGCTGCTGCGCCCGGGGCGGCTGACGCGCGCGCAGCTGGAGGACGTGCTGGGCGCCGCACTGGCCGCCCCCGATGCCGCGTCGCCGCGCGCCTCGGGCACGCTGGCCTCGCACTACGCACCAGCGGCACCGGTGCGCCTGCTCGACGCCGCAGCGCTGCGGGCCGGCCTGCTCGCGGTTCAGAGCCAGGCGGGCCCGGCCGGCGCCGTGGTCGGGGTATATTCCCGCGTTCGTGCCCGAGGCCGGGGCCGGCTGGTTGCACCGGGTCATGCCGGCCGATGCGGCGGCTGCGGCGCACGAGTTGTTTGCGGTACTGCGCGAGTTCGACGCCGCGGGCGTGTCGGCCATCTGGGTGGAGCAGCCGCCGCCGGGCCCCGAATGGGACGGCGTGCGAGACCGCCTTTCCCGCGCAGCGGCCGCCTGATGAAGCTGCGGAGCCCGTGCGAACGGCGACGCGTGGGCAGCCAGACCCCGCCCACCACGCCGCCCGGCACGGCACCCGCTTTCGGAGTACTGATGACCTTTGACCGTTCGGCCACCCCGCGATGGCAGCGTGCCCTGGCCAGCTTGCTGGCCGCCGTGGGGCTGCTTGCCGCCTGCGGTGGCGGCACCACCCAGTACGAGCCTTTCGTGGCGCAGCGCGTGTTCGCCTTCGGCGACGAAGCCAGCACCCTCACCGACGCACCCGCTGGCAACGGCCGCAAATACAGCGTCAACGGCGTGGGCGACGACGGCAACGTCGACTGCCGGCTGCAGCCGATCTGGGTGCAGTCGGTGGCGTCGCTCTACGGCTTCGTCTTTGCCGAGTGCAACCCGACGAATCTGGTCGAGCCGAAGGCGTTCATGTACGCCGCCGCGGGCGCCAAGGTGATCGGCGTGGCGGCCCAGGTCGAGGCGGCGAATGTCAAGGCCGGTGGCCTGCGAGACAAGGACCTGGCCACCGTGCTGGCCGGAGCCAACGACATCATCGAGATCTACCAACGATTTCCCGGCGAGTCCGCGGATGCGCTGGTGGCCGAGGCGCGGGACCGCGGCGGGCGGCTGGCGCAGGTCGTCAACCGGCTCGTCGCCTTGGGTGCCAAGGTGGTCGTCTCCGACGTGCCCGACGTCGGGCTGACACCCTACGCGGCTGCGGAACGGGCGCTGCACACCGACACCGACCGCGCGGCGCTGCTGACCCGGCTCACCTCGGCCTTCAACGAACAACTGGGCGTCAAGGTGCTGCTGGACGGGCGCTATGTCGGGCTGGTGCAGGCCGACCTGCAGTTCCGTGCGATCGCCCAGTCGCCCCCGAGCTTCGGCTTCGTGAATGCCTCGACGGCCGTGTGCGCCGTGGAACTGCCGCTGTGTCGCAGCGACACGCTGGTGCCCGACGGCAATCCGTTCACGTACCTGTGGGCCGACGCCATTCGCCCGTCCAGCGGCGGTCAGGCGCAACTGGGCGTGCTGGCCGTCGATCGCGCGCAGCGCAATCCGTTCTGACACGTCGCCTGGGTGCGTGCCGCGGCACGCGCTGGGTCGAATCGGCGTCCGTGATTCAGGGTAAGGCCGGGCTGTCTGTGCCGGGTCGACCCGTATATAGTCCCGCGCGCAGAGTCCGCATGGCCGTGCGGCTTCTTTCCATCACCGGCAGGAGTCCTGTCCTGATCTTCGGGGCGGTCCCCTTGTCTTGTCTTGTTGCGGTCCGCCGAGCCGGCAGGCCATCCCCCAGGAGTACGCATGTTCCGGATACGCACGGGCTCTCTCACCTTGGTCGTGGTGGCACTGCTGGCCGCCTGCGGCGGGAGTGACGACGAAAGCACGGATGCCGATGTCACGTCGGTCAAGGTGATGGGTGACAGCCTCGCCGATGTGGGCACCTTCGGCATCAAGTTCACGGTGCAGGGTGGCGGCTCGCAGATCTACCCCGAGCGGGTCGCGGCCGCCTACGGCCTGCCCCGCGGCTGCAACTTCTACGCCTTCACGGGCACCACCTTCGTGGTCAACCCCACGGCGGGTTGCACCAACTACGCCGTCGGCGGCGGCGTCATCAACGGCGCGGGCGGCGGCCTCGCGGCGGCCGATCCGCGCAACATCGGTGTGCAACTGGCCACGGCCGCAACCGCCGGCAACTATGCGGCCGGTGACCTGGTGGTGATCGACGGCGGCGGCAACGATGCCGCCAACCTGGTGGGTGCCTACTTGCGTGCCGCCCAGCCGGCGCCGGCCGGTGACGGTGGCGCTTCGTACCTGGCGTTGCTGGGGACACAACTGACACCGACCCAGGTGGGCGCAGCCGCGGCCGGTGGCGCCGCCGGTCTGGCCAACGGCGGTGGCCAGTACATGGCGGCGCTGGCAGATTATTTCTACACCATGATCAAGACCCAGGTGCTGGACAGGGGCGCGAAGCGGGTTGTGGTGCTCAACATGCCCGGCATCACCAATACGCCTCGCTTCCAGACCGTGCTCGACGGCATTGCCGCGGCCAGCGGCGGCGGCGCGACCGGTGCCGCCGCGCGGGCGCAGAGCGAGGCGCTCTTCAAGGGCTGGGTGCAGGCTTTCAACGCCCAGTTGGCCGCGCGGTTCAAGGACCATGCCGCGGTGGTGGTGGTCGACGCCTCGGCCTTGTTCGACGAGCTGATCGCCTCGCCGGCGAGGTTCGGCCTGAGCAACGTGAAGACACCGGCCTGCCCAGTCACCGGCATCGGTAGCGATGGGTTGCCCGCCTATACCTTCCCGACCTGCTCCGACGCCGCGTTGTCGGCCGCGCCGCCGGCCGGGTCGCCGGGGGGTGCCAACTGGTGGGGCACGTACCTCTTCTCCGACGGCTTCCACCCCACGCCCTTCGGCCACCAGCTGCTGGCGCAGTCGATCGCGAGCGCGCTGGCGAAAGCGGGCTGGCTCCGGATTTGAACGCGAGCCCCGGCAGACTTCGACCGGGGCCCGGCGACCAGTGCCGACGGCTCAGCGCCGAGGCGAGCCGCGCCGCTTGCGGTCCTCGATGATCTTGACGGCCAGGATCGTGGCCGAGAGTGCCAGCGTCACGCCGTTGGCCACCACGATCGGCCACTCACCGAGCGCCAGGCCGTAGGCCAGCCACATTGCCACGCCCAGCGTGAAGGCGCCGTACATGCCCAGCGAGATGCCGCGCACGTCGCGCGTGCGCAGGGTCAGCAGCGCCTGCGGCACGAAGGAGCCGGTGGTCAGCGCAGCGGCCAGATAGCCCAGGGCGTCGTGCAGGTCCATGGCGGATCGTTCATCGCGGGCGGTGCGTCGCGCAGCGTCCACTGCACCAGCGCGTCGAGCGCCGGCCGTGCGGCGCCCGCCTGCGGGTGGTTGACGATGGCCACCAGCACGTAGCGGCGGCCGCTGTTGGAGAGCACATAGCCGGCGACACCGGCCACGTCGCGCAGCGAGCCGGTCTTCAGGTGCGCGCGGCCGGGCGTGGCGCGCGAGCGGCGCAGCGTGCCGTCCAGGCCCGAGATCGGCAGCGACGACATGAACTCGCTCATCACCGGGCTGTCGTAGACCTGCTGCAGCAGTCGCGCCAGGCGCTGGGCGCTGATGCGGGCGCTGCGTGACAGGCCCGAGCCGTTGTCGATGACCAGGCTCGTCGGCGGCGCTTGCCCCGGCTCCGTCGGCCAGCCAGCCGCGTCAGCGCCTGGCGCGCCGCGTCCGGCGTGGCCGGCTGCTGCGGCGCGGCCTGCAGCGCCAGGGTCAGGAAGAGCTGCTGCGCCATCAGGTTGTTGCTGAACTTGTTGATGTCGCGCACGACCTCCGCCAGCGGCGGCGATCGCCACTCGAAGCTCGGCGGCAGGTCGACCGGCGGCGGCGCCGTCGCGCACGCGTGCCGCGCAGCTGGCCGCCCATCTCGCGCCACAGCGCCTCGATCAGGCGGGCGTCGTAGGTGGCGGGCTGCGGGTCGGCCACGGGCCACGAGAGCTCGCCGCAGGACGTGGGGTAGGCGCCGCCGAATCGGGTGCGACCCGGCTCGAAGCTGGCCTTGAGCGCAGCGCGCCAGTCGCCGCAGGGGCCGGCTGTCAGGGGCACGCTGCGGTCGACCGCCGTGCCGGCCAGCGGTGGCTCGGTCACCACGCGCGCGATGCCGGCCTGCGGTGTCGGGCACGAAGGTGTAGACCACCGAGCGGTAGTTCAGCAGCAGCGCCGCAGGGCGCACGTTGTAGGGTCGCAGCGGCTCGCCGTCGAAGTCGCCGGGCGCGGTGTCGGGCACCGCGAAGGCACTGCCGTCGAGCACGATGTCGCCGCGAATCTCGCGCACGCCCATCGCGTGCACGCGGCGCAGCAGCAGCCACACGCGTTCCAGCACCAGCGTGGGGTCGCCGCTGCCCCTGATGGCGAGCGATCCTTCGAGCACGCCGTCGCGCACCGGGCCGGTCAGCCACACCGGTGTGATCCAGCGCCAGGCCGGGCCGAGCTGGTCCAGTGCTGCGGCGGTGGTCAGCAACTTGGCCAGCGATGCGGGGTTCACCGGCTCGTGGGCGTGCCAGTGCCAGCGACCGGGCGGCCGCTGCCGGCGTCATGGACGACGACCGAGATCGCCGTGGTCGGCACCCGTGCGCGCTGCAGCGCCGCGAGCACCTCGGGCGGCAGGCGCTGCGCCGCGGCACACGGGCGCTGCCGCTGCGCACAGCAGGGCGCCGGCCAGGGCAGCTCGAGCTCGCGACATGGCACCGATGATCGCACGGCTACACTGTCTGCATGCCTGCCGAGACCCTGCCCAACGTGCCGCCGAGAGGGCCCTGCGTGCTGGCCTTCGACACCTCGACCGAACGGCTGGCGCTGGGTCTGCAGGGCACCCGCCGGCCGCACACGAGGCTGGCCGACGGTGGCGCGGCGTCATCCGCGTCGCTGCTGCCGCAGCATCCACGCGCTCCTGGCACAGGCCGGGCTCAGCCTGGCCGACGTGGACGCCATCGCCTTCGGCCGCGGCCCGGGGGCGTTCACGGGGCTGCGCACGGCCTGCGCGGTGGCGCAAGGCCTGGGCCTGGGCCTGGCGCGGCCGCTGCTGCCCATCGACAGCCTGCTCATCGTGGCCGAGGATGCGCGGGCGCAGGTGGCTGCCGAGGCGCCCGAGTTCGACGTCGGCGTGGCGATGGATGCCCGCATGGACGAGGTCTATGCGGGCCGTTACCGCTGGCAGGCCGGGCGCTGGCGGGTGCTGCAGGCGCCGGCCCTGTACAGCTTGCCGGCGTTGGCCGAAGCCTGGTCAGGCGAGGCCCGGCAGGTGCTGGCTGGCTCGGCGCTGGCGGCGTTCGGGCTGCGCCTGGCGCTGCCGGCGGGCTGCGCGCGCGTGGCGACCGAAGACGACCGCGCCGGCGCGTTGCTGCGCCTGGCGCGGCTGGCCGCGCTGGCGGGCGAGGGCGTCGACGCCGCCGCGGCGCTGCCGCTGTACCTGCGCGACAAGGTGGCGCTGACCACCAGCGAACGCGAGGCGGCTGCGCGCCGCGTCGCAACGCCATGAACGCGTTGCTGCAGCCCGCAACGCCTGGCGCCGCGCGATGACCGTGCGCGACCTGGACGCCGTGCGTGGCCATCGAGGCGCGCGCCTACGGCTGGCCGTGGAGCCGCGGCAACTTCATCGACTCTCTGGCCGCCGGCTACATCGCCGAGGTGCTGGAAGGCGCCGACGGCCAGCCTGCTGGGCTACTTCATTGCCATGCCCGGGGTCGATGAGCTGCACCTGCTGAACGTGACCGTCGCCCCCGAGCTGGCAGGGCCGCGGCCACGGCTCGGCACTGCTGGACGCTGGTGGCCGATCATGGCCGCGACCGCGGCCTGGCCACCTTGTGGCTCGAGGTGCGCCAGAGCAACCACCGCGCACGCGCCCTCTACGCGCGCCGCGGGCTTTGCCGAAGTCGGTCTGCGGCGCGGCTACTACCCGGCTGCGCGAGGGCGCGCGAAGACGCCGTGGTGATGCGGCTGGCGCTCGCAGGCGGTGGGCCGCATGCCGTGGTCTGAACGGCAGGCGAGCCTGTTGCGCGGCATGGGGCTGCGCCTGTGGACACCGTTGCCGGCCGCCACGCCGCGCGCCGGCGACCACTGCCGCGCCGTCGCCGCCTGGCGGTCCCGGCAACGTCGGCGGCGAGGGTCCGCACCGCCGCCGAACCCTCACGGCCGCCGCCGGCGGCCCGGGTCGATGCGCCGCCGGCCGCGGTGTCGTCCCCGGCAGGCGGCAGCGACCTCGGCACCCTGGACTGGCCCGCGCTGCGGCAGGCCGTGGCCGACTGCCGCGCCTGCGGCCTGTGCGCTGAGCCGCAAGCAGACGGTGTTCGGCGTCGGCCACCCGCAGGCGCATTGGATGGTGGTCGGCGAGGCCCCGGGCGAGCAGGAAGACCTGCGGGGCGAGCCGTTCGTCGGCGCCGCGGGCCAGTTGCTCGATCGCATGCTGGCCGCGCTGGGCCTGACGCGCGCCGAAGACGGCCCGCAGCCCCCCGAGCAGCGCGTCTACATCGCCAATACGCTGAAGTGCCGGCCGCCGCGCAACCGCAACCCGGCGGCCGACGAGATGGCCCGGTGCGAGCCCTACCTGGTGCGCCAGATCGAGCTCCTGAAGCCGCGCCTGATCCTGGCCATGGGGCGTTTCGCGGTGCAGGCGCTGCTGCGCAGCGACGAGCCCATCGGCAGGCTGCGCGGCCGCGTGCACAGCTACCAGGGTGTGCCGCTGGTGGTCACCTACCACCCGGCCTACCTGTTGCGCAACCTGCCCGACAAGGCCCGGGCCTGGGAAGACCTGTGCCTGGCGGCCAGCGTGGTGGCGGCGGCCGAAGTCCCCTGAACCCTTTCGGCGTCGGGACAGGCCTGCGCCGCGCCGGCGACCGGCTCAGTCCTTCTTCGCGGCCTTGCGCGGCCGTTGCCAGCCCGCGATGGTGGCCTGGCGTGCGCGCGCCAGCGTCAGCTGACCGGCCGGTGCCGGCTTGCTGATGGTCGAGCCGCCGCCGATGGTGGCACCGGCGCCCAGCGTCACCGGCGCCACCAGCACGCAATTGCTGCCCACGTGGACGTCGTCGCCGATCACCGTGCGGTGCTTGTTGGCGCCATCGTAGTTGGCGGTGATGCTGCCGGCACCGAAGTTGACGCGTTCGCCCACCGTCGCGTCACCCAGGTACGCCAGGTGGTTGGCCTTGGCCCCCCTGGCCAAGGTCGAATTCTTGACCTCGACGAAGTTGCCGATGTGCACCTCTTCGCCCAGCACCGCTCCCGGGCGCAAGCGCGCGTAAGGACCCACCAGCGCCCCCGCGCCGACCGTGGCGCCTTCGATGTGCGTGTAGGGGTGGATCACCGCACCGGCGCCGATGCTGGCGTCACGGACGATGCAGTGGGCGCCGATGCGCACGCCGTCGGCCAGATGCACCCGGCCTTCGAAGATGCAGTTGATGTCGATCTCGACGTCGCTGCCGCAGTCCAGTGCGCCACGCACGTCCAGACGCGCCGGGTCCGCCAGGCGCACGCCGGCGTCCATCAGCGCCTCGGCCGTCGCGCGCTGGTGACGCCGCTCCAGGTCGGCCAGTTGCACGGGGCTGTTGACGCCCAGCACTTCGGTTTCGCTGTCGGCGGCGGTGGCCACCACGGGCACACCCTCGGCCACCGCCATGGCGACGATGTCGGTCAGGTAGTACTCGCGCTGCACGTTGTCGTTGGACAGCGCCGTCACCCACCGCGTGAGCAGCGCGGTGGGCGCGGCCATCATGCCGGTGTAGACCTCGCGGATGGCGCGCTGCGCGGGGCTGGCGTCCTTGTGTTCGACGATGGCGCGCACCCGCTGCCCGTCGCGCACGATGCGGCCGTAGCCGGTGGCGTCGGGCAACTCGATGGTCAGCAATGCCAGTTGCCGGCCGTCGCAGGCCTGCACCAGCGCGCGCGCGGTCTCGGGGCGGATCAGCGGCACGTCGCCGTTGAGGATCAGCGTCACCGGGTTGTCGCCCGCCAGCGCCGGCACCGCCTGCTGCACGGCGTGGCCGGTGCCCAGCTGCGGCACCTGGCGCACGAACACCGCACCGCTGGCGGCAGCGGCAGCCTCCACCTGTTCGGCGCCGTGACCGGTGATGACGACGGTGCGTGCATCGCCGAGTTGGGCAGCCGCGGCCAGAACATGCTGCAATAGGCTCGTGCCCGCCAGCTTGTGCAGCACCTTCGGCAAGTCCGACTTCATGCGGGTGCCCTTGCCCGCGGCCATGATCACGACGTTGAGTGCCATGCAGTTGTCTCTGATATCCCTGGTCAAGCGCACGATTATCGGCTGGCTGGCGCTGGCGCTGATGGGGCTGCAGCGCCGTGCGCCTGGGCTACAACAACGGCCCGCAACTGGCCTGGTGGTGGCTCGACGGCTATGTCGACTTCAGCCGCGAGCAGGCGCCGCTGGCCAAGCAGGGCATCGAGCGCTGGTTCGAGTGGCACCGCGCCACCCAACTGCCCGACTACGCCGCCGTGCTGGCCGATGCCGGCAGCAAGGTGGTGGAGCCCACCACCGCGGCACAGGCGTGCCGCTGGCAGGCCCGGGTGCGCGATGCGCTGGACCCGGCGCTCGACCGCGCGATCGAGCTCGCGGCCGACCTCGTGCCGGGCCTGGGCGAGCCGCAACTGCGCCACCTGGAGCAGCGCTACGCCAAGGGCAACGACGAGATGCGCGGCGATTTCCTGCAGCCCGACCCGGCGTTGCGCAAGCGTGAGTCGGTCAAGCGCACGGTGGAACGTGCCGAGCGGCTCTACGGCAGCCTGGACGAGCCGCAGAAGCGCCTCATCGAGGTCGGCGTGGCGGCCTCGCCCTTCAGCCCGGAGCTCTGGCTGGCCGAGCGCGAGCGCCGCCAGCGCGACACCTTGCAGGTGTTGCGCCGCCTGCTCGCCGAGCGCGCCGATCGGGACCAACGCCTGGCTGCCGTGCGCATGCTGGCGGCGCGTGCCGAGCGCTCACCCGACCCCGAGTACCGCGCCTACCAGCTGAAGCTGGCCGAATACAACTGCGCATTCGCGGCCCGCATCCACAACGCCACCGCGCCGGCGCAGCGACAGAAGGCGCGCGACAACCTCAAGGGTTGGGAAGAAGACCTGCGCGCCCTCATCGCGCCGCCGGGCTGACCGCCCAGCAGCCGTCGGCAGGTCGTCGCGCCGCAGCGAGCCGCCGCGCGACGACAACGCTGCATCTCGTGCGTCAGTCTTCCCCGCCCGGGCCGCCCTGGCGATGGAACACCACCCTGCCGGGCGGCGCCGCGACGGCGCAGGGTTCATCGTCGAAGGCCTTGTCGCCCCCCATATCGGCAACACCCGTCGTCCGGAGGCTCGAAAAGGGGTACAGGTTCCGGTCCAGCAGGTGCGAAGGCGTCACGTGCGCCATCGCGTGCAGCATGTTGTCGCTGCGGCCCGGGTACTGGCGCTCCCACTCGCGCAGCATCTGCTTGACCTGCACCCGCTGCAGGTCATTCTGGCTGCCGCACAGCGTGCACGGAATGATCGGGAAGCGCCGGTGCTCGGCCCAGCGCTCGAGGTCGGTCTCGGCCACGTAGGCCAGCGGGCGGATGACGACGTTCCTGCCATCGTCGCTGACCAGCTTGGGCGGCATGCTCTTCAGGCGGCCGCCGAAGAACATGTTGATGAGCAGCGTCACCACCATGTCGTCGCGGTGGTGGCCCAGCGCGATCTTGGTCGCCCCCAATTCACCCGCCACGCGGTACAGGATGCCGCGGCGCAGCCGCGAGCACAGGCTGCACATCGTGGCGCCCTCCGGCACCAGCTTCTTGACCACCGAATAGGTGTCCTGCGCCTCGATGTGGAAGGGCACGCCGCGGCTGGCCAGGTAGGCGGGCAGCACGTGGTCGGGGAAGCCGGGCTGCTTCTGGTCCAGGTTGACGGCCACCAGTTCGAAGGGCACCGGCGAGCGTTCGCGCAGCGCGATCAGGATGTCCAGCAGCGCGTGGCTGTCCTTGCCGCCGGACAGGCAGACCATGACCTTGTCGCCGGCCTCGATCATGTTGTAGTCGCCGATCGCCTGGCCCACCTGGCGGTGCAGGCGCTTGCCGAGCTTGTTGGCTTCGAAGGCGGCCTTGCGCGGGTCGATGCGGGCCGGGGTACCGGCGGCATGCAGGGTGACGAGCGGCGCGTCCGTGATCGCGTTCATGGTGCGCTGTCCTTGATGCCGAAGACCTCGCAGCCCACGGCGTCGCAGTCGGGGTAGACATCGGGTTTCTCGGTGGACACGCGGGCGGCGCGCACGCGCGGGTGGGCCAGCATCAGCACCAGCAGTTCGTCGGCCAGCGTCTCCTGCAGGTGGATGTGGCCGTGTGCCACGCGTGCCATCACCGTGCGGCGGATGAAGTCGTAGTCGACCACTTCCTCCAGCTTGTCGGCCTTGGGCGTGGACACGGCCAGCGGCACGTAGAGGTCGACGTTGATCAGCACGCGCTGCTCGCCCTTCTTCTCGAAGTCGTGCACGCCGATATTGATCCACACCTCGTAGTCGCGCAGGAAGAGGCGCCGGCAATCCATCAGGCGCGGGTGGTTGAGCAGGCTTTGCATCAGGGGGCTTTCGGGTCGGGGCCTTCGCGGGCCAGGAACATCACGTCGCGCGCCTGCGCCTGCAGGTGCTGGCCGCCGTCCACCAGCAGCGTGGTGCCGGTGATGGCGGGGGATTCGAGCAGGAAGCGCACGGCGCGCGCCACGTCCTGCGGCGTGGAACCGCGTTGCAGCGGCGTCATGCGGTGCGAGCGATGGAACTCGGCACCGCTCATTTCGCCCGACAGCAGCGTGACGCCCGGCGCCACGCCGCACACCCGCACCTGCGGTGCCAATGCCTGCGCCAGCAGCGTGTTGGCGGCTTCCAGCGCGGCCTTGGACAGCGTGTACGACAGGTAGTCGGGATTCGGGTTCCACAGCTTCTGGTCGAGCAGGTTGACCACGGCGCTGCCGCCGGCGCGCGTGCAGGGCGCGCGCCAGCACGATGGCCGGGGCGGCATTGGCGCGCCAGTGGCGCTCCATCGCGGCGTAGCCGAAGGTGTCGATGCTGTCGTACTCGAAAAGCGAGGCGTTGTTCACCACCGCGTCGATGCGGCCGAAGGCCCGGGCCACGGCCGGGACCAGGGCCTCGCAGGCCGCCTCGTCGGCCAGGTCGGCGGCGAAGGCGATGGCTCGGCCGCCGGCCTCATGCACGGCGCTCACCGTCTGCGCGGCCTCGGCGGCCGAGTGGCGGTAGTGCACCGCCACCTGCCAGCCATGCGCGGCCAAGTCGAGCGCGATCTCGCGCCCAATGCGCTGCGCGCTGCCGGTGACGAGCACGACCGGGCGTGTTTCAGGGGGGCTGGGCATGCTTCCTACAATGGCGCGAATGACTCACGCCGGGCCCGAGAGTTTATCGGCGCGCCTCCATGCGCGCCTGCTCGCGGCCATCGCGGCGGCTGGCGGTTGGCTGCCGTTCGACCGCGTCATGGCGATGGCGCTGTACGAACCCGGCCTCGGCTACTACGCACGCGGCAGCCGGCAGTTCGGCGCCATGCCCGCGTCGGGCAGCGATTTCGTCACCGCGCCGGAACTCACGCCGCTGTTCGGCCAAGCCCTGTCGCGGCAGGTGCTGCAGGCGCTGGACGCGGCGCAGGCCGACGAGATCTTCGAATTCGGCGCCGGCTCGGGCGCGCTCGCGGCGCAATTGCTGGGCGCCTTGGGCGACCGTGTGCGGCGCTATTCGATCGTGGACCTGTCCGGCACGCTGCGCGAGCGGCAGGCCGAGCGCCTGGCAGCCTGGGGCGACCGCGTGCGCTGGCTCGACACCTGGCCCGCGGCGCTGCAAGGTGTGGTCGTGGGCAACGAAGTGCTCGACGCGATGCCGGTGCAGTTGCTGCACTGGGACGGCGAGCGGTGGTTCGAGCGTGGCGTGGCGGCTGCCGGCAACGCCCTCGCCTGGGCCGACCGCATCACCGATCTGCGGCCGCCGACCTCGGGGCCGTTCGTGCCCGGTACCGTGACCGAGATCCACCGGCAGGCCGAGGGCTGGATCCGCGCGCTGGCCGACCGCCTGGAGCGCGGTGCCGCATTTCTCATCGACTACGGATTCCCCGAGGCCGAGTACTACCACCCGCAGCGCATCGGCGGCACGCTGATGTGCCACCGCGCCCACCTGGCCGACACCGACCCGCTGGCCGACGTGGGCGCCAAGGACATCACCGCGCATGTCAATTTCACCGGCATCGCACTGGCCGCCCAGGATGCGGGGCTGGACGTCGTCGGCTACACCTCGCAGGCCCGCTTCCTGCTGAATTGCGGCCTGCTCGACCTGCTGCAAGGCGCCGACCTCCGCGCCAAGGCCGCGGCGCAGAAGCTGCTGGCCGAGCACGAGATGGGCGAGCTGTTCAAGGTCATCGGTGTTTCCCGCGGCCTTCACTTCGACTCCATCGGCTTCCGCGCCGGTGACCGCAGCCACACCCTCTGACGGTCCATGCGCTGGCTGCTCGTCTTCCTGCTTGCCTTCCTGGTCTTCAACGGCCTGTCGGCCTGGCTGCGCAAGTTGGGGCTCGGCAAGTTGCCGGGTGACTTCAGCTTCCGCCTGGGCGGTCGCGACTGGTATGTGCCGCTGGCGAGTTCGCTGGTGCTCAGCCTGCTGGCGATGGGGATCGGCCTGCTGATCTGATGGCCGTTGCGGGGGGCCGCGGGGGTGGAACTGCTGCTGGTCAACGGTGCGCTGACGCTCGTCGGCCCGTGGCTGGCGTCGAAGCGGGTCAGCCGCTGATGGTCCAGTGGTGGCTGCACTTGCGGCAGCGCACCCGCACTTCGTCGCCGCTGGCGTCGGACTGCACCAGTTCCAGCCGGCCATAGGTCTGGCACTGCGGGCAGTCCGCCTGGTCCGCCGTGGCTTCGGCATGCGCCAGCAGGAAAAGATAGCGCCGCAGCGCCCACAGGCCGGTGCCGAGGCACAGCAGACCGCCACCCAGGTCGGCGAACTGGTCGCCCCAGGAACGGAAGGTGGTGCCCGCCTCGAAGGCCGCGAACACGCCGACCATGCAGATGAAGGTCAGCGCCAGGTGGGCGTGGCTCTGCATCAGTTCACGCTCGTACCACTTGCGGAAACCATGCTTGCGGATGCCTTCGGCCAGTCTCATGCGCGCTCCTGCCGTGCTGCCCTTGCCAGGACCGGCATCCGGGCCGGCGCTGGGGCGCATGGTGTCACAACAGCGGGTCGGTCTGCAGGGCGGCGTGCACGGCGGCCCTGCGAGCCTTGTGGATCGCGGCGCCGATCGCCGGCCCCGTGCGCCCCTCTTCGGCGGCCCTCGCCGCGACGCCAGCGGTATCGACGTCCTGTGCGGCCAGCAGCAGCGGCGGCAGGCGCGACGCCGGCGCGTAGGGCGCCTCTTCGCGTCCGGTGCGGCCGCGAGCGTCGCACTCGCAGGCCAGCAGCACCTCGGCAAATCGCGCCGGCCGGCGCAGCGCGTCGCAGCGCTCGAACAGCCGCAGCACGCCGTCGGCGTCGAGGCTGCCGCTGCGGTGCACGTTGCCATGCTCGCGCGCCACCACGTCGGCAAGCTCGCGGCAGTCGGTGGGGACCCGCAGCCGCTCGGCCAGCCGGCGTGCCAGCGTCGCGCCACGCCCTTCGTGGCCGACGTGGCGCGGCCATTGGTCGGGCGGTGTCGTGCCCTTGCCGAGGTCGTGCACGAGGCAGGCCCAGCGCACCGGCAGCGGCGCCGCGAGCAAAGCGCACTGGTCCAGCACCAGCATCACGTGCAGACCGGCATCGATTTCCGGGTGGTGCTCCGGCGGCTGCGGCACCCCCCAGAGGCGGTCGACCTCCGGCAGCAGCCGCACCAGCGCGCCGCACTCGCGCAGCAGCGTGAACATGCGGCTCGGCCGTGCGCTCATCAGCCCGCGCGCCAGTTCCTGCCACACCCGCTCGGGCACCAGCGCGTCGACCTCGCCCGCCGCCACCATGCGCCGCAGCAGCGCCATCGTCTCGGGCGCCACCGTGAAGTCCACCAGTCGCGCCGCCAGCCGCGCCAGGCGCAGCAGCCGCACCGGGTCTTCGACGAAGGCCTGGGAGACATGGCGCAGCACGCGCGCCTCGATGTCGCGCCGGCCGCCGTAGGGGTCGATCAACGTGCCGTCCTCGGCCTGGGCGATGGCGTTGATGGTGAGGTCGCGCCGGGCCAGGTCTTCTTCCAGCGTGACCTCGGGCGCGGCGTGGAAGGCGAAGCCGTGGTAGCCCGGGCCGACCTTGCGCTCGGTGCGCGCCAGCGCCACTTCTTCCCCGGTCTGCGGGTGGATGAAGACCGGGAAGTCCTTGCCCACGGGCTTGTAGCCCAACGCCAGCAGTTCTTCCGGCGTCGCGCCGACGGCCACCCAGTCGCGGTCGCTCGCATGCACACCCAGCAGCGCATCGCGGACGGCGCCGCCCACGACGTAGAACGTCGCCGTCATCGGCTCGAGCGGTAGGGCTCCTCGAAGGCGAGGAAATCCTGCTCGGCCAGCGCGTCGGCGATCCAGGCGGCCACGCCGGGCACGGCGCAGACGCGGTCGATGTAGGCCAGCGCCGTGCCCGACAGCGGCAGCGCGTAGGTGCGCAGGCGCATGCACACCGGTGCGTAGAAGGCGTCGGCGGCCGAGAAGGCGCCGAACAGGAAGGGCCCGCCGCTGGCCGCCACCGCCTGCGCCCACAGGGTCTCGATGCGCGCGACGTCGGCGCGCACGTCGGCCTGCTCGGCCCACAGGCGCGCGCCCACCGCGGGCAATGCGGCTTCGATATTCATCGGGCACTGGCTGCGCAAGGCGCCGAAGCCGGCATGCATCTCGGCCGCCAGGCTGCGGGCGCGCGCGCGGTCCTTCGCGGCGGTCGGCCAGACGCCGTGGCCGGGAAAGCGCTCGTGCAGGTATTCGGTGATCGCCAGTGTGTCCCAGACGGCAAAGCCGTCGTCCACCAGCACCGGCACGCGGCCGGCGGGGCTGACCGTCGCCACCGCCCGGCGGAAGGCCGAGCCCGGCTCGAAGTCGAAGCGCAGCTTCACCTCGTCGAAGGGCAGGCCAAGCTGGCGCATCAGCACCCAGGGCCGCATCGACCACGACGAGTAGTTCTTGTTGCCGATCACCAGTTGCATGACGAGCCCTTCTTCAGTGCCGGCGCCGGCGTGCGGGCGCGGACGCCGCCTACTCGCGCCCGGCGCCGGTGCGCCAGCGGTCGTAGCGCCCGCGGTTGAAAGCGTGCCCCAGGTAGCCGGGTGCCACGGCCTCGAGGGCGGCAGCCTGGATGCCCAGCTCGGCCAGCCCGGGCAGGCGGCCGCTGGCGACGTTGGGCACGCGCATCGAGTCGACGTTGTCGCGCGACATCAGCGGCTCGCCGGGCAAGCACTCCATCGCCAGGGCCTGCAGCCGGCCGGCGAACGCCGGCAGCGGGATCTGCGGCCGCTCGTGACCCGACCAGCGGCCGGCCAGGCGCACCAGCTCCGACAGCGTGTAGGGCGTCGGGCCGGCGCACTCATAGATCTTGCCGATCGTCTCGGGCCGGTCGAGGCAGCGCACGACGGCGCTGGCCACGTCCTCGACCCACACCGGCTGGAAACGCGCGTCGCTGCCGGCCAGCGGCATCACCGGCGCCACGGCCTGCAGCTTGGCAAACAGGTTGAGGAAGCGGTCCTCGGTACCGAAGATGACCGACGGGCGCAGCAGCGTCACGTCCAGCCCGGAACCCATCAGCACGGCTTCGCCCTCGGCCTTGCTGCGCAGGTAGTTCGACGGCCCGTCGAGCGACACGCCCAGCGCGCTGACGTGCACGACGCGCCGCACGCCGGCCGCCTGGCAGGCTTGCACCAGGCGATGCGGCAGTTCCACGTGCACCCGGCCGAAGTCGGCACGGCTGCCATGCAGGATGGCCACCAGGTTGATCACGGCGTCGCTCTGCGCCACCAGGCGCGCCAGCTGCGCATCGTCGTGCACGCTGGCTTCGACCAGGTCCAGCGTCGGCAGCGAGCGCACACGCTGGCCGTGCTGGATGCGCCGGGTCGGCACGATGATGCGGCCGCCGGCGCCGCCATTGCGCTCGACGAGCTTTTCGCACACCGCGCGGCCGACGAAGCCGGTGCCGCCGAGGACGAGGATGTTTTTCATGGTGGGGTGAGGAGGGCGGTCAAGGCAGTTCGCGGTCGGTGGCGGGCGCCGTGGCATCGCGCGGCCCGATCGGCGGGCCCAGGCGTGCCTTCAAGGTCGGCCCGGGCGTGCCCAGCAGCGCGGCGTAGTAGACGCTGTTCGACAGCACTTTCTTGACGTAGTCGCGGGTCTCGTTGAAGGGGATGGTCTCGGCCCAGGCGGCGGGCTCCATCACCGCGCCTTCGCGCCAGCGGCGCGGCCGGCCGGGGCCGGCGTTGTAGGCCGCGGCGGCCATTGCCAGCGAGCCGCCGAAATCGTCGAGCACCAGCTTGAGGTAGGTCGTGCCCAGGCGCAGGTTGACGCCGTTGTCGGTGATCATCGCCGGCGTGTAAGGCAAGCCGATCTTGCCTGCCGTCCAGCGCGCCGTCGCCGGCATCAGCTGCATCAGGCCCGAGGCACCGACGCCGGAGCGTGCATCGTTGATGAAGCGCGACTCCTGGCGGATCAGCCCGTAGATGACGGCCGGGTCGATGCCGGTCTCGCGCGCCTGTGCCAGCACCTGTTCGCGGAAGGGCGTCGGGTAGCGCTGCGCCATGTCGACCTCGCCGCGCGTGCGGTCGCTGGTGTTGATGCAGCGGTCCCAGACCGCGCGCTCGCAGGCCTGTTGCGCGGCAGCCAGCAACTCGCGGTCGGTCATGCCGCGCAGCGAGAAGTTCCACTCGCGCACGCCTTCGCTGCGCAGCCCCAGGTCGATGAGCTGCAAGGCGCGCACCAGCCCCGCGTGGCTGCGGGCGGCGTCGCGCTCGGCGTCGGTCAGTGGCCGCGGCGCGGCGGGCAGCACCACCGGGGCGCCCAGTTCCTCGGTCGCCAGCTTGCCGTAGAAGCCGAGTTGTGGCGCGATCGACTGCAGCGCCAGGGTCGACGCGGCGCGGGCGGCGTCGCCTTGCGGGCCCGGCTCGGCACGGGCTGCCGTGGCGCGCGCGCGCCAGTAGACCCAGGTGCCGTCGCGTTGTTCGGTCACGCTCATGGCATCGATGGCGCGGGTCATCAGCGGCCAGCGGCTGGCCTCGCCAGCGGGCTGGCGCAGCGCGGCGCGGACGTGCCAGGCGAGCAGGTCGTCGCTCCAGGGGGGCGGTGCCGCGCTGCGGCGCGATGCGGCGTCCCACACCTGCCAGGCGCGGCGCGCGTAGACGGCGGCCTGGGGCTGCTGCTTCATCGCCGCGTGCTTGGCCACATGGGCCCAGGCGGTGGCCGTCAGGGTATTGGGCAATCGCTCGGCCCAGGTGTCGGACAGCAGGCCGGCGGTCAGTTCGGGATCGTTGGCGGCCAGTCGCATCAGCGCCAGCAATTCCAGTTCGTAGCCCGAGCCGGCACCGCCGGGCGGGCGGCGTCGCAGCCAGCGCGCCGGGTTGTCGACGATCGAGGTCACGATCGGACCGTAGCCGCGGCGCACGAGCGCTGCGGCGTCGCGCGCCGCGCGCGGCCGGTTCATCTCGATCGCCAGCTGCGCCTTGTGCCACGCGTCGGCGGGCTTCAGGACCTTGGCCTCGTACAGCGTGGAGGCCATCAACTGGCAGCCGTCTTCCGGCTCGCGCTGCGCAAACCAGGCTTCGCGCGCCGCATCGCGCACGTCCTGGCCGGCCAGGTGCTGTGTGAGGAGCGCGTAGCAGGTGACCTCGCGGTCGTCGTTCATCCGGAAGCGCGGGAACTCGACGCGGAAGTTGGCCCAGTCGCGCCGCCGGCCCAGCTCCAGCAGCCAGTCGTTGCGCAGCCGGTCCTCGACGTAGGTGCCCGGCCAGCGCGCGTAGAAAGCGTCGAGTTCGGCTTGCTGCGCGTCGCCCAGGCGGTTGTTGAGTTCCCAGTATTCGACCCACAGCGCGAGCGGGTGGCCTGCCGCACCGGTGGCCTGCCGCGCCGCGGCCAGGCGGGCGCGGTCCCTGGTGCGCAGGGCCTCGCGCGCCTGCACGACGGTTTCGTCGCCGCCCTGGGCCTGTGCTGCCGGGGCGGCCAGAGAAATCGCCAGGGCCAGCGCCAGCGCCACGGCCGGCAGGCGCTGCAGGGCGGTTGTCAGGGACTGGCGCAGGGGCATGGACATGAAGCGAATTTAGCTTACCAAGCGAGATGTTTCAGGGCTGCAGCCGGCATGGGCACGCCGGCGCGCTCAGCGCGGCCGGCCACCGCTGCCGAACAGCGGCGCCGGGCGTGCGGGACTGTGTTCGTCGCGGAGCGCTCGGGCCATGGCGTGACAATACGCCTCTTGCCGTGCCTGGCCCCGCCTGGAGCCCCCTTGCCATGACGTCGGACCTGCCGCCCCTGCAACCCTCGAGCGACAAGAAGCTGCTGCGCCGCCAGTTGCAGGCCGAGCGCCAGAGCCTGATCGACCGCCACCAGCGAGCGATGCACCTGCAGGAGGTGCTGCGGGTCTGGTTGGTGGCGCGGCAGGATACCGCCATCGGTGCCTACTGGCCGATCAAGGGTGAATTCGACGCGCTGCCGGCGCTGTACCGCTGGGGCGAGGCCGACCCGCGCCGCCGTATCGGCCTGCCGGTGATCGACAAGGCCACCAAGCGCCTGGGCTTTCGCGTCTGGTACCCGGGCTGCGAGATGGAGGAAGACGCCTACGGCATCCCCAAGCCCAAGGACACGCCGACCTTCGAGCCGACGCTGCTGCTGGTGCCTTGCGTCGGCTACGGACCGCGGGGCGTGCGACTGGGCTACGGCGGCGGCTTCTACGACCGCACGCTGGCCACCCTGGAGCCCAGGCCCTACACGGCGGGGCTGGCCTATGCGCACGGATTCGTGCCCTGGCTGCGGGCCGAGCCGCATGACGTCCCGCTGGACGCCGTTCTCACCGACGAGGGCTTGGCATGGCAGGCGGCGTCGTGACCCGGTTGCGCACACGGGCGGCCTGACCGGATCGGCCCCGCCGACCCTCCGGATCAGGCGACCGAACTGCCCAGGCGGCGGCAGATCTCCAGCGACAGCGCGCTCTGGTTGAGCGTGTAGAAGTGGATGCCCGGCGCGCCGCCGGCGATCAGGCGTTCGCACAGGCCGGTGACGACGTCGATGCCGAAGGCGCGCACGGCCGCCGCGTCGTCCAGGTAGCCTTCCATCTTCAGCGCCACCCAGCGCGGGATCTCGATGCCGTCGCGGGCTGCGAACTGCGCGATCCGGGCGTAGTTGTGGATCGGCATGACGCCCGGCACGATCGGCACCGTGACACCCAGCGCGCGCACCTCGTCGACGAAATGGAAGTAGGCGTCGGGGTTGAAGAAGAACTGCGTGATGGCCGAATCGGCGCCGGCCCGGACCTTGGCCGCGAAGTGCTCCAGGTCGCGCCGCGCGTAGCGCTGCTGCGGGTGGTATTCGGGGTAAGCCGCGACCTCGATGTGCCAGTCGGTGCCCTGTGTGCGGCGGATGAACGCCACCAGGTCGGCGGCGTAGCGGAACTCACCGGCGGTGGCGGTGCCGCTGGGCAGGTCGCCGCGCAGCGCCACCAGGCGGCGGATGCCCTGCGCGCGATAGGTGGCCAGGATTTCTGCGATGCCGGCTTCGGTGCTGCCCACGCACGACAGGTGCGGCGCGGCCTCGAAGCCCATGGCGGCAATGTCCTGCACGGTGGCCAGCGTCTTTTCGCGCGTCGATCCGCCGGCGCCGTAGGTGACGCTGAAGAATTCCGGTTTCAGGGCGGCCAGGTCCCGCACCACCGTCTTGAGCTTTTCGCTGCCGACGGGGGTGTTGGGGGGGAAGAATTCGAAGCTGAGGGGGATGTTGGTCATGGTGTGGAGCCTCGTGGTGCAGGGTGTCAAGCGAACCTGCCTGCCGCGATGAAGGGGTTGGCCACTGTGACGCCGCCATAGTCGCGGCCATGTTCCATGTCTTCGCTGACCACGGTGCGTGCACCCAGGCGCTGCGCGGCGCAGAGGATGGCCGCGTCCCAGTGCGACAGGTAATAGCGGTGACGCAACGCCAGGGCGTCGAGCACCAGTTCCTTGTCCACCGCCAGCACCGGACGTCGCGAAGCGATGCGTTCCACGAAGGCCTGCGCCGCGGTGGGCAGCAGGCCGTGTCGTGGCTGGCGGGCCTGGGCGTAGAACTCCATCAACACCTGGGTGGAAACACCCCAGTCGCCGCGGCCCACCCAGGCGCGCGCCACGTCGCGCTTGGATGCATGGTCGGGGCTGAGCGAGGTGGCGTAGACGAGGATGTTGGTGTCCAGGAAGAAAGGTGCCGTCATGCCGCGCCACCGTGGCGCTGCCGGCGGCGGGCTTCGGCGAGTTCCGCGGCTCGCGCTTCGAAGTCGAACTCGCGCGCCAGCGCCCGGTCGTGCGCCTGCTCGCGAGTCAGCAGCGGCGCGCTGCCCCAGCGGCTGCCGGCGACGATGGTGTCGAGTTCGGCCAGCAATTCATCCGCGGTGCCGGGGGCCTGCTCAGGCGCCGTCGTGACGGCATAGACGCCATCGGATTCGTGGGCCGCAACGTGAGCGGTCGTCGCGCGGCCGCCTGTGCCAGGCAACGGTACGACACCCGCTCCGGGTTCGACTGCCGCCTCCACGATGGCCATCAACTCACGTTGCAGCGACCTGTGGTTGCGCGCAGCCCGCAGGCGCAGGCGCTCGGCCAGCGCCTCGGGCACGTCCTTGATCGACAGACTGACACCCATCACCGCCTCCAGAATGGAACCATGGCGCCATTCTGGCGCCATGGTCGACGCTTGGCAACCCGTGCCGCCGCGGCCTGCTGGTTCAGTAACGGTAGCTGTCCGCCTTGTACGGTCCCTGCTTGGGCACGCCGATATAGGCCGCCTGCTCGTCGCTGAGCTCGGTGAGCATGGCGCCGACCTTCTTCAGGTGCAGCCGCGCCACCTTCTCGTCCAGGTGCTTGGGCAGCACGTAGACCTTGCCGTTCTCGTAGTAGTCGCTGTGCGTGAAGAGCTCGATCTGCGCGATGGTCTGGTTGGCGAAGCTCGAGCTCATCACGAAACTCGGGTGGCCGGTGCCGCAGCCCAGGTTCACGAGCCGTCCCTTGGCCAGCAGGATGATGCGCTTGCCGTCGGGGAAGATGACGTGGTCGACCTGAGGCTTGATCTCTTCCCAGGTCAGGTCGGCGAGGCCGGCGACGTCGATCTCGTTGTCGAAGTGGCCGATATTGCAGACGATGGCCTGGTCCTTCATGGCGGCCATGTGCTTGCGCGTGACGACGTTCTTGTTGCCGGTGGCCGAGACGAAGATGTCGGCCTTGTCGGCGGCGTACTCCATGGTCACGACCTTGTAGCCCTCCATCGCCGCCTGCAGGGCGTTGATGGGGTCGATCTCGGTCACCCAGACCTGCGCGCTGAGCGCACGCAGGGCCTGCGCCGAGCCCTTGCCCACGTCGCCGTAACCGGCCACGCAGGCCACCTTGCCGGCGACCATGACGTCGGTGGCGCGCTTGATGGCGTCGACCAGGCTTTCGCGGCAGCCGTAGAGGTTGTCGAACTTGCTCTTCGTGACGCTGTCGTTGACGTTGATGGCGCGGAACATCAGCGTGCCGGCGGCCGACATTTCCTTCAGGCGGTGCACGCCGGTGGTCGTCTCCTCGGTGACGCCGATGATCTGCGCGGCCTTGCGGCTGTACCAGGTGGCGTCCTGTGCCAGCCTGGCCTTGATGGCGGCGTAGAGCACGGTCTCTTCCTCGCTGGTGGGGCGTGCCAGCACCGAGGCGTCCTTCTCGGCGCGCTTGCCCAGGTGCATCAGCAGCGTGGCGTCGCCGCCGTCGTCGAGGATCATGTTCGGGCCTTCGCCCTCGCGTGCCCTTGGCGCCGAATTCGAAGATGCGGTGCGTGTAGTCCCAGTAGTCGGCCAGGGTCTCGCCCTTGTAGGCGAAGACCGGCGTGCCCTTGACCACCAGCGCGGCGGCGGCGTGGTCCTGCGTGCTGAAGATGTTGCAGGAGGCCCAGCGCACTTGCGCTCCCAGCGCCTGCAGCGTTTCCACCAGCACGGCGGTCTGGATCGTCATGTGCAGGCTGCCGGTGATGCGCGCGCCCTTGAGCGGCTGCTTGGCGGCGAATTCCTCGCGGATCGCCATCAGGCCGGGCATCTCGGTCTCGGCGATGCTGATCTCCTTGCGGCCCCAGTCGGCCAGCGACAGGTCGGCCACGGCGCTGTCGGGGAATTGCGCGGCGGAGGGCAGGGGTTTGAGTGCGGCGTTCATCGTTCGGGCTCCAATCGGTTGAGGAACCTGCACGGGCACGCGGGGAGGTTGTCGGACCACTCACCCACGAGGCCACTCGTGCAGGTGAGCGCGGTTGCAATTGAAGTTCCCGAGCCTGGCCTCACGCGGTGAGGTTGCAACGCTCCTCGGAAAGCGGAAAGTATAGCCAGCCGGCGCCAGGCTTGCAGCGCCGACCGGTCTCAGGCGTCGGACGTGGGCGTGAACTCCTCCGAGCGCCCGGCGACCAGCGCCGCGCGGCCCACGATCAGCGTGTCGACCTTGCCGATGGACTGCGCATCCTTCTTCGTATACGGCAGCCGGTGCAGCAGGTAGCGGATGGCGTTGAGCCGCGCGCGCTTCTTGCAGTCCGACTTGATCACCGTCCACGGTGAATCGGAGGTGTCGGTGTGCAGGAACATCGCCTCCTTGGCCAGCGTGTAGGCGTCCCACTTGTCCAGCGACGCCAGGTCCACCGGGCTCAGCTTCCATTGCTTGAGCGGGTGCGCCTTGCGTTCCTTGAAGCGCCGGCGCTGCTCGGCGCGGCTGACCGAGAACCAGAATTTGAAGACGTGCACGCCGCTGCGCACCAGGTGGCGCTCGAATTCCGGCGCCTGGCGCATGAATTCGTCGTACTCGGCGTCGGTGCAGAAGCCCATCACGCGCTCGACGCCGGCGCGGTTGTACCAGCTGCGGTCGAAGAGCACGATCTCGCCGCGCGTGGGCAGATGCTCGATATAGCGCTGGAAGTACCACTGCCCGCGCTCGATCTCGCTCGGCTTTTCCAGCGCCACCACGCGCGCGCCGCGCGGGTTGAGGTTTTCCATGAAGCGCTTGATGGTGCCGCCCTTGCCGGCGGCGTCGCGCCCCTCGAACAGGATCACGACGCGCTGCCCGCTTTCCTTGACCCAGGCCTGCAGCTTGAGCAGCTCCACCTGCAGGCGGTATTTCTGCTTCTCGTAGGCGCGGCGCGACATCAGGTTCTTGTACGGGTAGCCGCCTTCGCGCCAGCCGGGGGCGAGCTCGAGGTCGGGGTCGACGCCTTCGGCGGGCTTGCTCCGTCGGGCGGTCGAAGAGGGCGCGGCGCAGTGTCTTCACCTCGTCGGGCGAGGCGCCGTCGATCAGCGCCTGCAACTCGCCGAGCCAGCCGCTGCCGTGGTGCCCGGATCGGCCCTGGCGTGCGCGGTGAGGATGTCGGACAAGCGCCTGCTCCTTGACGATCTCGGCGCGCAGGGCGGCGCGCGAGACGCGCTCGCGTTCGATCGATCGCTTCTCCAGCGACGGCGGCACGTCGCCGGCATCGACCGGTCGTGGCGGTGCGGCTGCCGTGTCGTCGGCCGGCGCAGCGGGGCGTGCCCGCTTCGGCGCGGCGCCGCGCGGCGTCGTCCTGGCCCGGGTCGTGGCCTGCGTCTGGGGCTCGGTGCTGTCTGCGGCGGTATCCTTGGCCATGGGTCGGTGTCGTGTGGCGTGAAGAATGTCAATGATCGAAACTTCGTGCCGCCCGCGGCTTGATGCCCGTCAAGCGGATCAGGGCCTGGGCGGCACCGCGTGAACGGCGTGCGCTTCGCTGCCGCTGGCGGCCCTGCCGGAGCAGGCCCTGCGGCGGCGTCGTCGGCATCATGACCGATATCGACGATACGCTCACCGCCGAGGGCCGGCTCGACCCGGCGGCCGCTGACGGCGCTGCAGGCGCTTGCGCCGGGCGCGGCGTGCCGGTGATCGCCATCACGGGCCGGCCGCTGGGCTGGAGCGAACCCTTCGCGCTGGCCTGGCCGGTGGCGGCGATCGTCGCCGAGAACGGCGCCGTGGCGCTGATCCGCGAGGGCGCCGGCGCTGCAGACCGAATACGCGCAGGACGAAGCCACGCGCGAGCGCAACGCGACCCGCCTGCGCGAGGTGGCGCAGCGCGTGCTGCGCGAAGTGCCCGGCGCGACGCTCGCGCGCGACAGCGCCGGCCGCGTGACCGACATCGCGATCGACCACAGCGAGTTCGCGCACCTGGACGCGGCCGCGATCGAGCGCGTGGTGGCGCTGATGCGCGAGGAGGGCATGAAGGCCACCGTGAGCTCGATCCACGTCAACGGCTGGTTCGGCAGCCACACCAAGCTCAGCGCCGCGCACTGGATGGTGCAGCGGCTGTACGGGCGCGAGCTGGCCGGCGAGATCGGGCGCTGGATCTACGTCGGCGACTCGACCAACGACCAGGCCATGTTCGGCGCCTTCCCGCTGAGCGTGGGCGTGGCCAACCTGCGCCGCTTCGCCGCCGAGCTGCACACCTGGCCGGCCTACATCACCGAGGGCGAACGCGGCGCGGGCTTCGCCGAGGTCGCGCGCGCGCTGCTCGCGGCGCGCGCGCGCGGCATGACGCCGTCGCGGCCGCTCGCGGCGGCGCTGGCCCTCGCGCTGGCGGCCGCGGTGTCGCTGGGGCTGGCGCGCTTTTCCTATGCGCTGCTGCTGCCGCCGATGCGCGCCGACCTCGGCTGGAGCTACTTCACCGCCGGCGCGATGAACACGATGAACGCCGCCGGCTACCTGGTCGGCGCGCTGCTGGCGCCGCGCGCGCTTGCGCCGCTTCGACGCACGCCGCGTGATGCTGGCCGGCGGCGGCGGCGGCGGCGCTGCTGCTGCTGGCCCACGGCGCGGTGCGCGGCGACGCCGTGCTCTACCTGCTGCGCGGGCTGACCGGCGTGGCCAGCGCCGCCAGCTTCGTCGGCGGCGGGCTGCTGGCGGCGCGGCTGGCGGGCGCGGGCCGCGTGCGCGCCGGGGCTGGTGCTCGGCATCTACTACGGCGGCGCCGGCATCGGCATCGTCGCCTCGGCCGTCTGCCGATCGTGCCGCGGCGCTCGGTGGCGCCGCCGCGTCGCCGCACTGGCCGGCGGCCTGGCTCGCGCTCGGTGCGGCGGCGCTGGCGGCCACGGCGTTCACGGCCGCGTTCACGCGCAGCCTGGGCGGCGCCGCCGCTGGCCAGGCGCGCCGCGCATGCCGCCTTCGCCTGGCGGCGCTTCGGCCCCGGCGCTGGCCGGCTACACGATGTTCGGCCTCGGCTACATCGGCTACATGACCTTCATCGTGACGCTGCTGCGCGAGCAAGGGCAGGGCGGCGGCGATGGTGAACGCCTTCTACGCGCTGCTCGGCGTGGGCGTGATGGCGTCGTCGTGGCTGTGGGCGGGGCTGCTGCAGCGCTGGCGCGGCGGCGGGCCGCTGGCGCTGCTGAACGCGCTGCTCGCGCTGGCCACCCTGCTGCCGGTGCTGAGCACCCAGCGAGCTGTCGTCTTCGCCTCGGGGCTGCTGTTCGGCAGCGTATTCCTTTCGCTGGTGGCGTCGACGACCGCGCTCGTGCGCCACAACTGCGAGCCGGCGGCCTGGCCGGCGGGCATCGCCGCCTTCACCATCGTCTTCGCGGCCGGGCAGATCGTCGGCCCCAGCGTCGTCGGCCTGATCGCCGACGGCCCCGGCGGCCTGGAGCGCGGCTTCGTGCTCAGCGCCGCGGCGCTGGCGCTGGGTGCGCTGTTCGCCGCGGCCCAGCGGCCGCTCAGGGCGGCGCCGCCGGCGGCCCGGGGCTGAGATCGGTCACCGGCGGGTCGGCGGCGGTCCAGCGCTCGCCTTCAGGCCGCGTGTCGCCGGGTCCGGGTCGCGGCCACGCGTGGCTGCAGGAAGGCCTCGACGCACGCCAGTTCCTCGTCGAGTGCGGCGCGGAACGCGCGCTCGCGCGGCGGCTTGCCGTCCACGTAGCCCAGATCGGCCATCACGCGCGACCGTCGGGCGCCAGCGCGAGGTTGCCCCAGCCGATGACTTGGTCGCGCCACAGCAGCGGCAGCGCGTAGTAGCCGCGCACGCGCCGGGGTGCCGGCGTGTAGGCCTCGAAGCGGTAGGCCCAGCCCCAGAAGGCCTCGAAGCGCCGGCGGTCCCAGACCACGGGGTCGAAGGGCGCGAGCAGGCGCACCGCCTCGGGCACCGCGTGGCGTGCCGAAGCCGGGTTCTCGCCCGCCGGCCAGTACCACGTCAGCCCTTCGACCCGGGCCGACGGCAGCCTGCCTTCGCCCGCGCCAGCGCGGCACGCCGGCCGTCGGCCCACTGCGGCGCACCGTAGCGCAGGTGGCTGACGAGCTCGCTCAGCGACCGCTCGGGCAGCGGCGCGTACTTGCCCACCACCACGTCCACCAGCGCATCGAGCGCGGCGGCCGGATCCGATGCCGGCGGGTGCGGGTCGCGCGCTGCGTACAGGCGCACGCCGCCCTCGCGCCGCGCCACGCGCAGCAGGCCGCGGTAGTGCATGCCGTCGAGCAACTGCGTGCTGGCGTTGCTCGAGCCCCCGAACCAGTTCTTCGCCTTGCCATGCGCGAACTGCGCATCGACCTCGCGCGGGTGCACCACGCCGCGTTCGCGCACGAAGTCCAGCACGGCTTGCGCCTGCGCCCAGCGCGCCTTCGGCCACACGGTGCGCGGCTCTGCGCGGGTGCATCAGCGCCTGTGCGGCCGCGCGGCAGGAAGCCGTAGTTGACGAAGAAGTCCTCTTCGATGCCGAGCGCCGGCATAGCGCCGCTCCAGGTCGCCGGCCCGGTAGTCGCGCACACGGTGGCGCAGCGTCAGGTCCTGCGCGCGGGCCGGGGCGCGGATGGGGTCGGCCTGCACGAAGCCCAGGCGACCGATCGCCCGCGGCAGCGTCGTCGGCGTCGAACAGGCTGCGCGCCACGGCGTGGCGGCGCAGGTCGTCCGGTGACAGTGCCATGCCGCGATCAGTCGAGCAGGCGTTTCTGTCCGGTCAGCTGCCTGCAGGGCGGTGATGTCCTGAACGGTCTCGAGGCAGCCCAGGTATTCACCCTGCGCTCCGCGCACCGGGGCGTATCGGATGTGGATCTTCTTGCCGCCCATGTCGATCCAGAACTCGGCGGCCTCGCGATGGCCGGCCTTGAAGTCCGCCAGGATCTGCTCGACCATGTGCAGGCTCTTGGGGGGATGGCAGTTGTGGACTTTCATGCCGATGACACCCCGGGTGCGGGGGAATATCTTGGCGTGGTTCTCGTGGCTGAAATAGCGCACGCAGTCGTCGGCGTCGACGAACGAGAGCTCGACGGGCAGTGAATTCAGGATGCCCGCCATGACACGCGGGTCCAGAGCCGCCGACAGATCGTCGAGAGTGCCCTGCGTCATCTCGCGGGCCAGCAACTGGTACTGCTTGCGCGTGTCGATGCCGAGTGCTTCTTCGATCTCCAGGATGCCCTTCACGATGGCGGCATCGTCGTCCGAATCCAGCGCCCTTCTCCCCATCGGGTAGAGGATGTCGTTCTCTTTCCAGTAGTGGTCCTTCAACAGGGCGCCGTACTCGAGGAAGGCCTCCACCATGGCTGCGGCGGCCGTCGCGTCGCCGGCAACGACGCGGTTGCCCAGGTCACGAAAGGCGTCGAGTAGCTGCTTGCTGCGCTCGTGCTCCGCCAGCATCACGGCCAGAGGCCCGCCATGGCTGGGTATTCCGGCCGCCGAGAGGCGCGGGAACAGGTGTTGCTCCTCTTTCTGGTTGTGGCAGGCATCGGCAAATTCAGAGAAGTACCGGACGGCCTTCTGCACCAGAGCCGGGTCGGGTGACCCTTTGCGCCAGGTCTTTTCAAGGGCGTCGATCACCCTCTCGGTCTGCTCGTGATCCGCCATCAGCAGGTCGGCCCATGTTTCGTGCACTGTTCTCTCCCGCAAAGCGCTTCGGACGGCAATGGACGAACGGTGGGCGTCCAACGCCCACCCTCGAAAGTCAGACCGTCAATTCGAGAAGTCTCGACTCAACGGCAAAGGCGCGCAACACCCCAATCCACGCCACGGTGAGATGGGTCAAGTTCGGCTCACCTGTGTGATGCTGCGCTGCAACATCGGCGGCATGAAACGCCAGGACCATGCTGCAATCGGCGGGTTGCCGGCAGTCGGCGGAACGCCATGGAAATCGTCCAGACCACGCTCGTGTTGTTGTTGATCACCGCCACCGGCGGTGCACTGGTTCGCTGGACGCGCATCGGCTTGCCCATCTTCCTGGTGGTCGTGGGGGTGCTGGCCTCGGCGCTGCCGGGGCTGGACCGGATCAGCGTCGATCCCGAGGTGTTCCTGCTGCTGTTCATCCCGCCGTTGCTGTTTGCCGACGCGCGCGTGCTGCCGCGGCGCGACCTGCTGCACGTGCTGCGCCCGGTGCTGCTGCTGGCCCTGGGCCTGGTGGTGCTGACGGTGGTGGTGGTGGGGTACTTCATCCACTGGCTGGTCCCGGCCATGCCGCTGGCGGTGGCCTTCACGCTGGGCGCCATCGTCACGCCCACCGACGCGGTGGCCACGGCCGCCACCACCGCCGACCTGCCGCTGCCCGGCCAGGTGTCCCACATCATCAATGCCGAGAGCCTGCTCAACGACGCCACCGGGCTGGTGGCCTTCAAGCTGGCGGTAGCCGCCGCGGCCGCGGCGGGCGCGATTTCGGGCGCCCAGGTCGCCACGAGCTTCGTCGTGCTGTCGGGCGGAGGGGTGGTGGTGGGCGTGGTGGTGGAGTGGCTGGGGCGCCAACTGCGTGAACGCCTGATCCGCGTCGGCGTGAACGACCCGGTGCTGCAGACGCTGCTGGCCGTCCTGGTGCCCTACGGGGCCTATCTCGCAGCCGAGGCGCTGCATGTCTCGGGCGTGCTGGCGGTGGTCATTGCCGGGCTGTGGGCGGGGGGCGCGAGGTCAAGGGCCTGTCGGCCGAAGGGCGTCGGCACTCGCGCGAGGTGTGGCGCATGCTGTCGTACATCTTCAACGGCCTGGTGTTCGTCCTGCTGGGCCTGCAGTTGCGCCACATGCTGGCGGCGGTGCGACAGCACGACCCGCTCTGGCTGGCCGGCCTGGCGCTGTTGCTGTGGGCGCTGCTGGTGGCGATGCGCATGGTCTGGGTCTGGGCCTCGGCGCACGTGCGGTTTCGGCTGCACTGGGGTTGGGCGGGCGCCAGGACGGGACCGAACCGGCGCCGCATGTTCCTGGTCGGCTGGGCCGCGGTGCGCGGCTCGGTGACGCTGGCCACCGCGCTGGCGGTGCCGATCACGACCACCGCGGGCGCGCCGCTGCCGGAGCGCGACCTGCTGGTCTTCCTGGCGGCGTCCACGATCATCCTCACGCTCATGATCAACGGCGTCTCGCTGCCCTGGCTCATCCGCACGCTGCATGCGCCGGACGAAGACTCCCGGCAGAAGGAAGAAGCCGACGCCCGCGCGGCCCTGGCCCATGCCGCAATCGCCGCGCTGGAGCCTCTGCGGCCGAGCCTGCGCAGCGAAAACACGCGCGACTTCGCTGCGAAGCTCGTGGATCGCTACCAGGGCAAGGTCGTGTTGCACGAGGGCGACCCCAGCGCTGCCGCGAACACGGCCGAGGGCGTGGCTGCCGCGCGCGAACTGCGGCTGGTGGCCATCGCCGCCGAACGGGAAAGGCTGTACCAGCTGCACGCCCGGAACGCCATCAACGACGAGACCCTGCGCATCATCGAGGAAGAACTCGATGAACGCGAGATGCTCTCGTCGGTGGATGCGCTGCGCGGGTGATCGGGGGGCTCGGGGCCCGCTGAGCCGCGGCGGTGGCCCTACAGGCCGGCCGCAGCGCGCAGCGTGGCGGCCTTGTCCGTGCGCTCCCAGCTGAACTCGGGCTCCTCGCGGCCGAAGTGCCCGTAGGCCGCCGTCTTTTCGTAGATCGGGCGCAGCAGGTCGAGCATCTGGATGATGCCCTTCGGCCGCAGGTCGAAATGCTCCTGCACCAGCGCGGCGATCGCCTCGTCGCTGACGACGCCCGTGCCCTCGGTGTAGACCGTCACGTTCATGGGCTTGGCGACGCCGATGGCGTAGGCCACCTGGATCTGGCACTGCTTGGCGAGGCCGGCGGCGACGATGTTCTTGGCGACATAGCGCGCGGCGTAGGCGGCGCTGCGGTCGACCTTGCTCGGATCCTTGCCGCTGAAGGCGCCGCCGCCGTGCGGGCAGGCGCCGCCGTAGGTGTCGACGATGATCTTGCGGCCGGTCAGGCCGCAATCTCCCTGCGGGCCGCCGATGACGAAGCGGCCGGTCGGGTTGACCAGGTAACGCGTGTTCTTCAGCCACTCCTTGGGCAGCACCGGCTTGATGATGTCCTCGACCACGGCCTCGATGAACTCGGGCTTCATCGTCGAGCCCAGGCTCCACTCGGGTGCGTGCTGGCTGCTCAGCACGACGGTGTCGACGCTGTGCGGCTTGCCGTTCACGTAGCGCATCGTCACCTGGCTCTTGGCGTCCGGGCGCAGGAAGGGCATGCGGCCGTCCTTGCGCAACTGCGCCTGGCGCTCCACCAGCCGGTGCGCGTAGTAGATCGGTGCCGGCATCAGTTCGGGCGTCTCGTCGCAGGCGTAGCCGAACATCAGGCCCTGGTCGCCGGCGCCGGTGTTCAGGTGGTCGTCGGACGCGTGGTCGACGCCCTGGGCGATGTCGTTGCTCTGCTTGTCGTAGGCCACCAGCACCGCGCAGCCCTTGTAGTCGATGCCGTACTCGGTGTTGTCGTAGCCGATGCGCTTGAGCGTGTCGCGCGCGACCTGGATGTAGTCGACGTGCGCATTGGTCGTGATCTCGCCGGCCAGCACCACCAGGCCGGTGTTGCACAGCGTTTCGGCGGCCACGCGGCTGCGCGGGTCCTGCCGGAAGATTGCGTCGAGGATGGCATCCGAGATCTGGTCGGCTACCTTGTCGGGGTGGCCCTCGGACACGGATTCGGAAGTGAAGAGGAAGTCGTTCGCCACGGGATTCTCCGGTTGGGTTGCACTGACTGCGTCGCCGGTCAGTGGCCTTGCGAGCCGCGGCGAACGCTTTAGCGGGTTTGTTGAGTCGGCGCCACACCGTGGCAGCCGTCCCGGCGGGGCTCGGTATGCTCGGGCCCCGCGTCGCCCCGCAAGTTGTTCTTTAACTCGGCGACACTCAAAGTATACGAAGGATGTCCGTCGCCCACCGCCTGCTCGGCTGGCTCGCCCAGCGCTCGCTGCGCTCTTTGCACGCTCTGGGCGGCGCGTTGGGCTGGGCCGCGTACCTGCTGTCTTCGACCTACCGGCGCCGCCTGCGCGCCAACGCCGACCTGGCCGGCCTGGGGCAGGCCGACCGCCGCGCTGCGGTGGCCGAGGCCGGCAAGCTGGTGGCGGAGCTGCCACGGCTCTGGCTGCGCCCGGCCGGCCGGGCCATCGAAGACCCGGTGACCTGGGAGGGCGCCGCACTGATCGAGGACGGGCTGGCCGCCGGCCGCGGCCTGGTGCTGCTGACGCCGCACATGGGCAGTTTCGAGATGTGCGCGCAGGCCTATGCCGACCGCTTCGGCGCGCGGCGGCCGATCACCGTGATGTACCGGCCGGCCCGCCAGGCCTGGTTGCGCGAGCTGGAAGAAACCGCCCGCGCGCGGCCGGCGCTGGCCACCGCGCCGGCGTCGCTGGCCGGGGTGCGGCAGATGATGCGCGCACTGCGCAGGGGCGAGACCTTGGGCTTGCTGCCCGACCAGGTGCCGCCCGAGGGCATGGGCGTGTGGGCACCGTTCTTCGGCCGGCCCGCGTACACCATGACGCTGGCGGCACGCCTCGTGCTGCAGACCGGCGCGGCGGTGGGCATGGTCTGGGGCGAGCGGCTGCCCCGCGGCGCGGGTTACGCCGTGCATGTGCTGCCACTGGCAGAGGCGCTGCCGCTCAAGGGCTTGCAGGACGAGGAGACCTGGATGACCGCCGCGGCGGCCGCGGTCAACCGCTCGATGGAGACGCTGATCCGCGCGCGACCGTCGCAGTACCTGTGGGGCTACAACCGCTACAAGCAGCCGCGCCGGCTGGACGCGTCGTGAGCGCGCTCGCTCGCCTGCTGCTGGCCGTGGTCTGGCTGCTGCACTGGCTGCCGCTGCCGCTGCTGGCGGCGCTGGGCCGGGGCATCGGCCTCCTGCTGCACCGGCTGGGGCGCCGCCGGCGGGAGGTGGCCTTGCGCAACGTGGCGCTGTGCCTGCCCGAGCTGTCGCCCGCCGAGCGGGCGGCGCTGGTGCGCCAGCACTTCCAGTGGCTGGGTCGCAGCCTGCTCGAGCGCGGGCTGCTCTGGTACGCCAGCCCGGCGCGGCTCAGGCGGCTGATCCATGTCGAAGGCGACGCGAAGCTGGCTGAGCGCATCGAAGGCCCCGTGATGTGGCTGGCGCCGCACTTCATGGGGCTGGACGTGGCCGGCGTGGCGGCACTGCTCTACCAGACGCGACCCGCCGCGTCGATCTACCAGGCGCAAAGCAACGCCGTGCTCGACGCCGCGATGCGCCGCGGCCGGCTGCGCTTCGGCGGCGCCGAGATCTTCTCGCGCCACGAAAGCGCGCTGCCGCTGGTGCGCGCCATCAAGCGCGGGCGCGTCTTCTTCAACCTGCCCGACATGGACTTCGGCGCGCGCGACGCCGCCTTCGTGCCGTTCTTCGGCGTGCCCGCGGCGACGCTGCTGGCGCCGTCTCGCATGGCGCGTTCGCTGAAGATGACGGTGCAACCGGTGGTGGCCGAGATGCTGCCCGGCGGCCAGGGCTACCGCGTTCACTTCCAGCCGCCGTGGACCGACTGGCCGAGCGACGACGCCGAAGCCGACGCGCGGCGCATGAATGCGTGGATCGAAAGCGAAATCCGGCGCTGCCCGGCGCAGTACCTGTGGGTGCACAAGCGTTTCAAGACACGGCCACCGGGTGCGCCGTCGGTCTACGACTGACCGGCCACAGCGCGTTCGCGCGCGCGCTGCGGCGAAGGCGAACGTCGCACGTCGCACGTCGCAGTCGCACGTCGCACGTCGCACGTCGCAAGGCGATGTAAAGGCAGCTTGTCCGCCGGCCATCGCCATAATCCCCTCATGAGGCTGAAGTTCACCAAGATGCAGGGCGCGGGCAACGACTTCGTCGTGCTCGATGCGCTGCACGCGCCGATCGAACTGAGCCTCGCACAGGCGCGGCGGCTGGCCGATCGCCGCTTCGGTGTCGGCGCCGACCAGATCCTGTTGGTCGAGCCCAGCCGCACGCCGGGCATCGACTTCCGCTACCGCATCTACAACAGCAGCGGCGAGGAAGTCGAGCACTGCGGCAACGGCGCGCGCTGCTTCGTGCGTTATGTGCACCAGCACGGGCTCACCGACAAGACCACGGTGAGGGTGGAGACCGTCAACAACGTGCTGGAACTCCGGCTGCGCGACGACGGGCGCGTCACCGTGGACATGAACCGACCGGTCTTCGAACACGCACGCATCCCGTTCGACGCCAGCGGCCTGGTGCCGCGCCACGAAGGCGGCTTCGAGCTTTGGCCGCTGGAAGGCGTGGAGGTCGCCGTGCTGTCGATGGGCAACCCGCACGCCGTGCAGCGCGTGGTCGATGTCGATGCCGCGCCGGTGGCCTTGCTCGGCCCGCGCATCGAGACCCATGCGCGCTTTGCCCGCCACGTCAACGCCGGCTTCATGCAGGTGCTGGCGCCGGACGCCATCCGCCTGCGTGTGCACGAACGCGGCGCCGGCGAGACGCTGGCCTGCGGCACGGGGGCCTGCGCCGCGGTGGTGGCCGGCATCCGGCTGGGCTGGCTGGGGCGGCGCGTGGAGGTGCAGACACGCGGCGGCCCCTTGCTCGTCGAGTGGCCGTCCGATGATCGCAGCGTGCTGATGACCGGCCCTGCCGAGACCGTCTTCGAAGGAGAAATCGAGCTGTGACCACGACACCTGGAACGACCCGCGGCGGGCCCTCAGGCACGAGCCAGGGGGTGCAGGGCATTACCGAGGCCGACATCGCGAACTACCTGGCCAACACCCCCGGCTTCTTCGAGCGACACGCCGAGTTGCTGTCGGCCGTGCAGTTGAGCAGCCCGCATGGCCAGCGCGCCGTGTCGCTGCAGGAGCGGCAGATGGAAATGCTGCGCGAGCGCATCAAGGGGCTGGAGCACAAGATCATGGAGATGATCCGCCACAGCCAGGAGAACGTGGCCATCGCCGACCGCCTGCACCGTTGCACGCGCAGCCTGCTGCTCACGTCCGACCCGGCGGCCTTGCCGGAGCGCCTGGTCGAATCGCTCAGGCACGAGTTCCTGATCCCGCAGGCGGCGATCCGGCTGTGGGGCGTGAGTGCGGCCTATGCCGGCGAGGCCTTCGCGCTGCCCGCCAGCGACGACGTGAAGAGCTTTGCCGCCAGCCTCACCGTGCCCTACTGCGGCGTCAACGCCGGCTTCGAGGCCTCCGGCTGGCTCGCCGAACCGGGCACCGTGATGTCGCTGGCGATGATCCCGCTGCGACAGGGCGACGCCACCATCGGGCTGCTCGTGCTCGGGTCGCCCGATCCCACGCGCTACGCCGCCGACATGGGCACCGAGTTCCTGGCGCGCATCGGCGACATGGCCGCGGCGGCGCTGTCGCGGCTGCGACCGTCGCTCTGAGCCGACGCCTGGCGATGGGCGATCTGGCCGCCGAGCCGCAGCGCTTCCTGGACCACCTCACGGTCGAGCGCCGGCTTGCCGTGCGCACGGTGGCGATGTACCGCGAGGCGCTGCTGCGCCTGCAGGCGTCGGCGCAGGCGGCGGGGGTGGACCTGCGCCAGGCGCAGCCGCACCACATCCGCGGCTGGGTGGCGCAACTGCGCTCGCGCGGGCTGGCGCCGCGCAGCATCGCCATCGCGCTGGCGGCCTGGCGCGGCCTGTACCGCTGGTGGGGCCGGCATGGCGTGGTCGCCGTCAACCCGGTGGAAGGCATCCGCGCGCCCAAGGGCCCAAGCCGCTGCCCAAGGCACTGTCGGTGGAGCAGGCCGTGGCGCTGGCCGAGCACGGCACCGAACACACGACGCCGGCGCTCGCCGCACGCGACCACGCCATCGTCGAACTGCTCTACGGCTGCGGCCTGCGCGTGGGGGAACTCATCGGCCTGGACGTGGCTGCCGGCGCGGCTGCCGCGGGCTGGGTCGACGTGCCCGACGCCACCGCGCATGTGCTGGGCAAGGGCAGCAAGCGGCGCAGCGTGCCGGTGGGGGGCGCAGCCTTGCGCGCGCTGCAGGCCTGGCTGGCGCAGCGCGGCACGCTGGCCAAGGCCGGCGAGCCGGCGCTGTTCGTCAGCCGGCGCGGCACGCGCCTCACGCCCAACCAGCTGCGCCACCGGCTGCGTGGGCAGGCGCTGCAGGCGGGGGTGCCGACACACGTGCACCCGCACATGCTGCGCCACAGCTACGCCAGCCACCTGCTGCAGAGCAGCGGCGACTTGCGTGCGGTGCAGGAGCTGCTGGGTCACGCCAGCATCAGCACGACCCAGGTCTACACCAAGCTCGACTACCAGCACCTGGCCAAGGTCTACGACGCGGCGCACCCGCGCGCGCGGCGCAAGCCCTGAGTCTCCAGGGCTCCATGACGACGCCGAACCCGTGAAGGTCATCCGCCTGCTGCCGGGCAAGGAGCGCTCGCTGCTGCGTCGCCACCCCTGGGTGTTTGCCGGCAGCGTCGCCGGGGCAAGGCGGACCCCGGCGAGACGGTGCGCGTGGAGGATGCGGCGGGCCGCTTCCTGGCCTGGGGCGCCTACAGCGGCCACTCGCTGATCCGCGTGCGCGCCTGGAGCTTCACCGAGGCCGAACGCATCGACCGCGGCTTCTTCGAGCGCCGCATCACCCGTGCCGTGGCGCTGCGGGCGCGGCTGCCGATTGCCAGCACCGGCGTGCGGCTGGTGCACGGCGAGGCCGACGGCCTGCCGGGCCTGGTGGTAGACCGCTACGGCGACACGCTGAGCGTGCAGTTCCTGGCCGCCGGCACCGAGCGCTGGAAGGACCTGCTGGCCGACCTGTTGTTGCAGGCCAGCGGCGCCAGCCGGCTGTACGAGCGCTCGGACGCCGGCGTGCGTGGCCTGGAAGGGCTGGAGCCGCGCACCGGCTGGCTGCGCGGCGAAGGCGGCACCGAGCTCACGATCACCGAACACGGTTGGCAGCTCACGCTCGACGTGGCCCAGGGCCACAAGACCGGCTACTACCTCGACCAGCGCGACAACCGAGCGCTCCTGGCGCGCTGGGTGCGGCACTACGGTTGCCGTCAGGTGCTCAACGCGTACTGCTACACCGGCGGTTTCACCGTCGCGGCGCTGGCCGGTGGCGCCGCACACGTGACCAGCGTCGACTCGTCGGCACCGGCGCTGGAGCGCGTGCAGGCGCATGTGCGACTGAACGGCTTCGACACCGCAGCCAGCGACGTGCGTGGACGCCGACGTCAACACCTACCTGCGCCGGAGCCTGGACGCCGGCCGTCGCTTCGACGCCATCGTGCTGGATCCGCCCAAGTTCGCGCCGACGGCCGCGCATGCCGAGCGCGCGGCGCGCGCCTACAAGGACATCAACCGCCTGGCGCTGATGCTGCTTCAGCCGGGCGGCCTGCTGCTGACCTTCAGCTGCTCGGGCGGCATCGGCGCCGAGCTGTTTCACAAGATCGTGGCCGGGGCGGCCATCGACGCCGAGGTCGACGGTGCCATCGTGCAGCGCCTGGAAGGGGCCTGCGACCATCCCACGACGCTGGTCTTCCCCGAAGGCGAATACCTCAAGGGGCTGGCGATCCTGAAGGCGGCCTGAGTGCCGCCAGGTCGAGCCGGGTGTCGAACTTGGCCCGCTTGACGCTGAAGTAGGCCTTGACGTTGCGGACGTTGGCGTCTTGCGTGAACAGGCGCTGCACCAGCGCGTGATAGGCCGCCATGTCGGCGCCGTGCACCACGAGCACGAAGTCCGGCCCCGGCGAGACGCGCCAGCACTGCTGCACCGCGGGTTCGGCCACGGCGCGTCGTTCGAAGGCATCCAGGTGCTCGGCACCCTGGCGGTCGAGGGTGACTTCCACCACGGCGGTGATGCCGGCGCCGATGCGATGCGGGTCAAGCAGTGCCACGCGGCGTTCGATAACCCCTGTGTCGACCAGCCGGCGCACGCGGCGCAGGGCCGTGGCGGGCGAGGTGTGGGCCCGTTCTGCCAGTTCCAGATTCGACAGCGAGGCGTCGGCCTGCAGCAGGTCCAGCAGGCGAAGGTCGGTGGCATCCAGATCCATGATGAAATATTAGCGCTACAAGATTATCCATTGTGATGAATTACATCGAGTCGATGATTGAACGATGATTTAGTGCACAGGAAGTCAAATCATCGATTCAACATTGCATCGGTGCTGGCCTAGGATCCGCTCCAACAACGGTCAAGGAATCACGAACATGTGTGGCATCGTCGGCGCCGTCAGCACGCGCAACATCGTCCCGATCCTCATCGAAGGGCTCAAGCGGCTGGAGTATCGAGGCTACGACTCCTGCGGCGTGGCCGTGCACCAGGGCGGCGAATTGCGCCGCGCCCGCAGCACCTCGCGCGTGGCCGAGCTCGAGGCCAACGTGCGGGCCGAGGGCATCGCCTCCGGCACCGGCATCGCGCACACGCGCTGGGCCACCCACGGGGCGCCGGAAGTGCACAACGCGCACCCGCACTTCTCGGCTGGGCCCGGTGTGAATGCGATGACCACCGGCTTCGGTGCGCTCGACGGGGCCGACGCCGGGGCCGCGACCGCACGCATCGGCCTGGTGCACAACGGCATCATCGAGAACCACGACGAACTGCGCGCCGAACTGCGCCAGCGCGGCTACGTCTTCGCCAGCCAGACCGATACCGAGGTCATTGCGCACCTCATCCACAGCCTGTACGACGGCGACCTGCTCGACGCCGTGCAGCGCGCGCTGCCGCGGCTGCGGGGCGCCTACGCCATCGCCGTGTTCTGCCGTGACGAGCCCCAGCGCGTGGTGGGCGCCCGCCAGGGCTCGCCGCTGGTGCTGGGTGTCGGTGCGGCGGCGTCGGGCGAGCACTTCCTGGCCAGCGACGCCATGGCGCTGGCGGGCGTGACCGACCAGATCGTCTACCTGGAAGAGGGCGACGTGGTCGACCTGCAGTTGGGCAAGGCCTGGATCACGGCCCCCGAGGCCCCGGGCCCGCAGGCTCGCTACCGGGCCGTGCAGCGCCCGGTGCGGACCGTGCAAGCGCACAGCGGGGCCGCCGAACTGGGGCCCTACCGACACTACATGCAGAAGGAGATCTTCGAGCAGCCACGCGCGCTGGCCGACACGCTGGAAGGTGTCGAAGGCATCAGCCCCGAGCTCTTCGGCAACGGGGCGCACCGCATCTTCCGGGATATCGACCGCGTGCTGATCCTGGCCTGTGGCACCAGCTACTACAGCGGCAGCGTGGCCCGCTACTGGCTGGAGGGCATCGCCGGCATCCCGACCACGGTGGAGGTGGCCAGCGAGTACCGCTACCGAGACAGCGTGCCCGACCCGCGGACGCTGGTCGTCACCATCAGCCAGAGCGGCGAGACGGCCGATACGCTGGCGGCGCTGAAACACGCGCGCGGCCTGGGGATGCCGCACACGCTGACGATCTGCAACGTGGCCACCAGTGCCATGGTGCGCGAATGCGAGTTGGCCTACATCACACGCGCCGGGGTGGAGATCGGCGTCGCCAGCACCAAGGCCTTCACGACGCAACTGGCGGGGCTGTACCTGCTGACCCTGGCGCTGGCGCAAGTTCGCGGACGCCTGAGCGACGAACGGGAAGCCGCCGAGCTCAAGGCCCTTCGCCACCTGCCGGTGGCGCTGCGGGCGGTGCTGGCGCTGGAGCCGCAGGTCATGGCCTGGAGCGATGACTTCGCACGCAAGGAGAACGCGCTCTTCCTGGGCCGTGGCCTGCACTACCCGATCGCGCTGGAGGGCGCACTGAAGCTCAAGGAGATCAGCTACATCCACGCCGAGGCCTACCCGGCAGGCGAGCTCAAGCACGGCCCGTTGGCGCTGGTCACCGACGAGATGCCGGTGGTGACGGTGGCCCCGAACGATGCGTTGCTGGAGAAGCTGAAGAGCAACCTGCAGGAAGTACGCGCCCGCGGCGGCGAGCTCTACGTGTTCGCGGATGCCGACACCCACATCGAGAACGAAACCGGCGTGCACGTCATCCGCATGCCCGAGCACTACGGCGCGCTCAGCCCCATCCTGCACGTGGTGCCCCTGCAACTGCTGGCGTACCACACGGCCTGCGCGCGGGGGACGGATGTGGACAAGCCGCGCAACCTGGCCAAGAGCGTGACTGTCGAGTGATGGGGTCCATGCAGGGTAACCGCGAGTTGGGCGCGGGCTTGGTGTCCCAGGCGCTGCTTCGCTGTCGATATGCCTCTGCAACACCTTCCTGCAAGGCCCGAATGCGACGATGTTCGTCCCGCTTCTCATCGACTCACGGCTCGCCGGCCGCGGCCGGACGGCGGATCATCACCACCACCAGGGTCACCAAGGTCAGTGGCACGACGAAGCCCAGCATCAGGCCCGAGAAAGCCTGCAGCGCGTCGTGCTGCTGCGCGGCCAGGATCAGGTAAGCCACGTAGGCGACGTAATAGCCGAGGAAGACGCCGCCTTCCCAGCGCGCGATCTCGCGGCCGGTCATGAAGACCGGCAGGCAGGCCAACGCCACTGCCAGCATGACCCAGATGTCGAAGGCCAGCAGCGAGGGCGCCATGGCCAGGCCGAGGTCGCCCGACACCAGCCCCGACAGGCCCAGGCAGCCCAGGATGTTGAAGGTGTTGCTGCCGACCACGTTGCCGACCGCAATGTCGCGCTCGCCCTTGATTGCCGCGGTGATGCTGGTGGCCACCTCGGGCATGCTGGTGCCGGCGGCGACGATGGTCAGGCCAATGACCAGGTCGCTCACGCCCATCGCCTTGGCGAAGTTCACCGAGGCCTGCACGAGGTAGTCGGATCCGAACACCAGCGCCGCCAGGCCGACACCGATCGCAGCAATCTGCGCCGGGCAGTGGCTGTCCCAGGCGCCGGCCTCGGCGGGCTTGATCTCGTCGGCGTACTCGTCCTTGGCGGCCTGTGTCTCGCGCCGCGACTGCACGACGAGGAAGACCGTGTAGGCCACGAGCAGCACAAACAGAAAGCCCCGTCGAAGAACGACAGCGGCCGTCCAGCCCCAGCGCCAGCAGCAGCAGGCTGGCGCCGATCATGATGGGCACTTCCTGCCGGATCAGTTGGATGTTGACCACCAGCGGCGTGATCAGGGCACTGATGCCCAGGATGAACAGCACATTGAAGATGTTGCTGCCCACCACGTTGCCGATGGCGATGTCGGTCTTGCCGTCGAGACGGCACCGACGCTCACCGCGACCTCGGGTGCGCTGGTGCCGAAGGCGACGATGGTGAGCCCGACGACGAGCGGACTGATGCCGAACGACAGGGCCAGTTTGGACGCGCCGCGCACCAGCGCGTTGGCGCCAATGACCAGCAGCACCAGGCCGCCGAGAAACATGAGCATGTTCATGACCCGCACTGTAGCTACAAATCTGCCACCCCAGGCCGGTCCTGCCATCGGCGCAGCCCCGGCCCGGGTCCAGGTCGCATTCAGCCGTCGCGTGCGCCGAGCGACAGAGAGCTTCCCGTCATGCGGCCACCTGCGGGCCGGCTGGGGACCGGAGCCGCCACCGCGGCGGCGCCACATCGCGACGAGCAGGTGCAGGCCCGCACCCAGCAGGACCAGCAGCGCGCTGCCGAGGCCCCAGATCACCCAGGTCGCCACGGTCAGGCCGCCGGCCAGCGCCGGCGCGGCCTGAAGCAGGCCCTCGACAGCCGGCGCCAGGCCCGACAGCAGCGAGGTCATCGCCTGCACGATCTCCGGCGGCACCCAGGGGGCCAGCCACTCCGGCAGACGAAGGCCCTCGACGCCCGATGCGGCGCCCGTCAACGCGCCCGCATTCGAGACCGTCCACACGGCGACGGCGTGGAAGGCCCAGGCTGCCAGCGACCAGAGTGCAAGAAGGCTGAAGATCACAAACCAGCTGAGTGCGTAGAACATGATCGGTTCGTCTTGGTTGGGTAACAGCAGCCGGTAGTCTTCAGCAGTTCGGGATTCGAAGAAACCAGTGCCAGGCAGAAGTAGACTTCTGTTTTTCCGATGCGAGATCGGCATGCTCAACTACCGCCATCTGTACTACTTCTGGGTCGTCACCAAGGAAGGCGGCTTCGCCCGCGCGGCCGAGCGGCTGGACATGGCGGTGCAGACCATCAGCGCCCAGGTGCGGGAACTCGAGAAGGCGCTTGGCCACCAGTTGCTCAAGCCCGCCGGCCGCGGCGTGGCGATGACCGAGGCGGGCCAGGCCGCCTTCGCCCGCGCCGAGGAGATCTTCCAGTGGGCCAGTTGATCCCCGACGAGGTGCGCGAGGCGGCCAGCGGCAAGGTCGCCCGCCTGGCCGTCGGCCTGTCGGACGGCATTTCCAAGCTGGCGGCGCACGCGCTGCTGGAGCCCGTGCTGGCCACGCCATCGTTGCGGCTGGTGTGCCACGAAGGCGAGTTCGAGCAACTGCTGGCCGAACTGGCGCTGCATCACCTCGACCTGGTGCTGGCCGGGCAGCCGGCACCGCGCAACCCGAACCTGCGCCTGACGAGCGAACGGCTGGTCGAGTCGACGGTGGAGTGGTACGGGCCCGCCGCCCATGTGCACAAGGCCGACGTGGACCAGTTTCCGCAATCGCTGAACCGGTTGCCGGTGCTGCTGCCCACCGGCCACTCGGCGCTGCGCCCGACCCTGGATCGCTGGTTCGAGGCCCAGGGCTTGCGGCCGCACATCGTCGGCGAGTTCGAAGACAGCGCACTGCTGGCGGTGTTTGCCGCGCGCGGGCTGGGGGTGTTCCCGGTCAGCCGCCTGGGCGCCAATGACGTGGGCTTGATGCGCGGACTGCGCTTGCTCGGGCGCTGCGAAGGCGTGAAGGAAGAGGTCCACGCCATCCGCTCGCGGCGCGGGCAGCATCACCCGCTGGTGCTGCAGGTCATCGCCGCGGCGCGCGCCTGAGCGCTCTCGCTCACGCCACCTCAGGCCGCCGGCGCAGAGGCTGCCTGCTCGGATTCCTCGCCCAGCACCAATGGCGGCGGGCGGCCGCCAGGACCAGGGCTTCGCCGTCGGCAAGGTGCCGGTCGGGCGGCAGCGGCGCCCGCCAGCGCAGCACCTTGCGCTGCAGCGCCGGCTCGTCCACCTCGGCCATCAGCGAGGCCAGGGCGCTGTCGTCCACGCTGCCCAGCATCGAGCCACTGCCGTAGTCACCCGTCAGCAGGTCTTCACACAGTGTCTGGACGATGCGCGGCAAGCCTCGGACTCCAGCCCCAGTTCGCGCGTCCATCGAGCTGCTCCAGCGCATCGACTCCGAGCGGCACACATGACCGTCGGCGATCAGACGGCCACGATGCGTGCGGCGGCTTCCGGGCTGTTGCGGGGATAGCTGCGCATGTCGGTAACCCTCTTCAATGGGTGGTTCGGGTGACGGGCGCGCGCGCGTCAGTGGAAGAGCGAGGACGGCGGCCGAAGGCGCCGGGCTGGTGGATCCGTAAGGCGCGAAAGGCCGCAAAAGGGTAACAAGAGGGACAGGCCGGGATGGGGATGGGGCGACGTCAGAATCACGGGGCCGGCGCGGTGCCCAACGCCGTCAACAAAAAGAACACCTGCAGCGACAATCGCAGGGGCCCGGGCCCAGCCGGGCGAGCACTAACGGCGGATGGGGTGGAAGTGCACGAGTCTCATGGTCGGGCCTCGAAGAAGTCTGAACGCAGTCGAATGTGGACTCGATGGGTCGGCGGAAAAAGCGACCTTCCGTGAGCCGAGATTCGGGAAACCCGAAGTCTGTGACGTGCCGGGCGCCGACAGGGGGCACAGCGGCCGCGTCAGCGGCAAACCGTCGGGTGGATCCGGCGCCTCGCCAGCATCACAGCATCTGCAGCGTCATGCCCTGGCCGGCCGGACTTGGGTCACCTCGGCGCGAACGAAGGCCAGCTCGGCCGTCGAGAGGTCCCATTGCTCGATGAGGCAGCAGCCCGGGGATGAATCCGCGCTCCATGAAGGCTCGGGCCGCCTGGAACTGTGCCGGCCGCGCGCGCTGCGTGATGTCGCCCGAGAGCACGAGCAGATCGGGCCGCTGCTGGCGGGCCAGCGCCGCCAGCGCTTCGACGACCGGCGGCTGTTCGGTGCCGAAGTGCGGGTCCGAGATCTGCAGCAAGACGCTCATCCGCCGGTCCCTTCGGGGCCGGCCGCGGTGTCGGTGGCTGGGTCATGCGGCGCGGCATCAGCAGGTACAGCGGCTTGGCGAGCACGCGGAAGTCGAGCGGCGCGCGCATCCGCGCGACCTCGCCGTCGAAGGCCACCTTGACCCCGCGGCGGCCGGTCGCGAGCGTGGGCCTCACCACCATGTGCCGGAACTCGAAGCGTTCCACGCTCTGCGCTTCGCCGAGTGTCCCCATGGCGCCATGCAGCATCAGCCTGATCATCGACAGCGTGCCGATCGGCCGCAGCATGACCGCGGTGATGCGACCCTCGCTGCGCGCACCGGCCCGGCGTGCCTTGCGGCTGCACCCCCAACTGCTCCAGTTGCAGCCGGTTGTTGCCCACGAACAGCGTCAGCGTGCGCACGTCGCGAACCACCGCGCCCTGTTCGATGTGCAGACGCAGCTGCCGTTGCGCGCGCAGCAGCGTGGCGCTTGCCGCCCAGAACGCCACCCACCGGCTGCGCCCGAAGCGCGCCTTGTACGCCTCGCGGTCTTCCAGCAGGTCGGGGTACAGCCCCAGGCTTGCGTTGACCAGGAACACGCGGTCGTTGACGGCAGCCACTTGCACCGGCAACGGCGTCCAGCCAAGCAACAGGCGTGCGGCCTCGGCCGGATCGGCCGGAATGCCATGCGTGCGGGCGAAGTAGTTGAACGTGCCCTGCGGCACCACGCCCATGGCGCAGCCCACGGCGTGCGCGGCCTGTGCCACCGTGTTGAGGGTGCCGTCGCCGCCGACGGCGACCACGGCCGTGCGGGTGGCGATGGCCCTGGTCGCAGCCTGCTGCGCCACGCGGGCCAACTCGGCGGGGCGGCTGAACAGCAATTCCCCGCGTCGTCCGGCAGCCCGCAGCGCGGTTTCGATGACCTCGCGCTTCGTGTCCGCGTCGCTGCTTCCCGCTGCCGCATTGATGACGAACTGGAGCGGCGACGCGGGGTCGACTTCGGGGCCGGCAGCCATGGCGCGGTCGCGACAGACCGGAGCGAGCGATCTCAATCGTGGCGCAGCAGGTCACCAAAGACGGTGTGCTCGCCCTCCTTGCGATCGGCGCCAGGCGCGTCGTACAGGACGAGCCAGCTCGGCTTGCCTCCCGACAACGCCGGTGGCAGGTCGCAGATCGCTTCGGCGCGGTTGGTGCCGCGTCCGTGGGGCAGCGAGACCGACTCGGTCAGCGCCGCCTCGAAACGAACCGGCTCGCGGTTGGCCGCCAGCAAGGGCCGGGCTGCAGGCCACTTGAAGACGCGGATCTCTCCGTTCAGCACCATCGTCGGGCCGGCCAGGATGTAGAGGTCATCGCCGGAGAAGTGCAGGTCCCGGACGCCCAGGCCGTCGAGCTGCAGGAAGTGCTTGCGGATCAGCGTGCCGCTGTCGTCCAGGGGCACCAAGCGCAGCTGATCGCCGCGGGCCTCGACCGCGATCTCGAGCAGCGCCGACCAGCCGCGCAGCACCGGGCCGCGCAGGCCGAGCAGCAGCCGGCGGCCGTCCACGGCCAGGCCTTCGATGTCGAAGCCGTTGTCCTTGCCCGGGATCGCCATGTAGGGCCCGAAGTGGGGGTCATCGGCGAGCGCATGGGTGAGCAGGTTCGCTTGGGAATCGCCCTTCAGGCGCAGCGCCCGCCGGCCGTCCTGGGCCTGCCGTACCAGGCAGGGCTCGCCCTTGGCGTCGGGCTCGATGGGCAGGCAGGCCAGCAGACGCCGATTGCCGTCGAGCGCCACCTTCGCCAGCCGCTTGGCGTTGTCAGCGTGGTCCCGGTCGGGCTTGGCGTTCTTGCGCTTCAGGCCATGCGAGCCGACCACCCAGAGGAAGCCGTCGGCCACGGCCATGCCTTCCAGGTCGGCCTCTTCTTCGGCCGTGCCGGGCAGGTCCAGCAGATCGGCCAGCGGGAAGTCGCGCACTTCGCCAAAGCGCAAGACCTCGCGCCCAACGGGGTCGAGCCGGCGCAGACGGTCCAGACCGCAGGCTTCGTCGCCAGCCACCCAGAGCCAGTCGCCGGTGAAGGCCGCGCCCGACAGGTTGGTTTGAACCAGGGAGTCGGGCGCGAACTCCAGACGGACGGCATTCGCGGTTCGAGTGTTGGGCATGGGGTGGTTGTCCGGAGGATGAAGTGCCAGGAAGGTCTGCGGATCGCAGCGAGTGCAAGCCGCAGCCGCGAAACACCGAAGTCTGCGACCGAAGCCCCGTCTTGTGTTCAGGTTTGTCCGATGTTGGCGTTCTCCAAAAGCTGCTTTTTCAGATCCTTCAAGGGACCGACATTGCGTCTGTCCCTCAACCGATGGAGATCCGTGATGCAAGTGCTTTTCAAGTCCCGCCATCCGCAAGCCACCGAACTGCGCGACCTGACCGAGCGCCGTGTGCGCTTTGTCCTGCGCCGCCTGGGCTGGCTGGTGCCGCGCGCCGAGGTGCAGATGTCGGACGTGAACGGCCCCCGTGGCGGCATCGACAAGCGCTGCCAGGTGGAACTCAGGACCGATGGCGCCGGGTCGGTGGTCGTCGCCTCCGTGGCGAACGACTGGCGCACGGCGCTGGACAACGCGCTGGCGCGCGCCGCACGGTTCCTGATGCGCCTGTGGCGCCGTGGCAGTGACTCCCGCCGCATACGCCAGCGCTTCATCAGTCACGAACGCTGAAAACGAACGAACAAAGGACCCAACACCATGAACCCCATGACGCCCATCCCCTCGACCGCTCGCCCGGACTCCGCAGGCCGATCCCAGGTCGTCGCCGACCCTGCGAGCGCCGCGCGATGTCGGCGCGAGCCGCGTGTTGCGCAACACGTATGCACTGCTGTCGATGACGCTGCTGTTCAGCGCGGCCATCGCCGCCGCCAGCGTGGCCTTTAAGCTGCCGGCGCCGGGTCTCCTGCTGACGCTGGGCGGCTACTTCGGCCTGCTCTTCGCCGTCTATAGGTTCAAGAACAGCGGCTGGGCGCTGCCGGCCGTGTTCGCGCTGACGGGCTTCATGGGCTACTCGCTGGGGCCGGTGCTGGCCAAGTCGCTGGCCTTGCCCGGCGGTGCGCAGGTCGTGACCCTGGCCCTGGCGGCCACGGGTGCCACCTTCCTGGCCTTGTCGGCCTGGGTGCTGACGACCCGGCGCGACTTCAGCTTCATGGGCGGATTTCTGTTCGCGGGCATGGTCATCGCGCTGATCGCGGGCCTGGGCGCGGTGTTCCTTCAGATGCCTGCGCTGGGCCTGGCCGTGGCCGCGATGGTGGCGCTGCTGTCGGCGGGGCTGATTCTCTTCGAGACCAGCCGCATCGTCAGCGGCGGCGAAACCAACTACGTGCTGGCCACCGTGGGGCTGTACGTCTCGATCTTCAACCTGTTCACGAGTTTGCTGAGCCTGTTCGGCTTCGGCAGCTCGGATGAATGAAACATCACCAGGAGCACACCATGAAATGCCCGAGCTGTACCGACACCGCACTCGTGATGAGCGATCGCCAGGGCGTCGAGATCGACTACTGCCCGCAATGCCGGGGCGTGTGGCTGGACCGCGGCGAACTCGACAAGCTGGTCGAGCGCTCGGCCTCGATGGCGCCGGCCCCGGCCAGCAGCGCGGCCGCCCGATCACAGCCCCAGTTTGCGGACTCCGACTACGAGCACGGTCGAAGCCCGCAGGGCGGCCGCAAGAAGTCCTGGCTGAGCAACATCTTCGACTGACCCAGGACCGAGAGCACCCAAGGGGGCATCATCATGCGCAGGTATCCCGCGAACAGCCCGCAAGCGGCCGCCCGCATCGTGGCGCTGACGGCGGTGGCCGATGGCGACATCGGCGACGCAGAGATCGAGTGGCTCGATCGCCTTGGCGTATATGCGCAGCTGGGTCTGGCGCGGCAGGAGCTGCATGCGCTGCTGGACACCTTCTGCGAAGACCTGCTGTCGAGCGAGCAATTGAAGTGGGCCGACGCCTGCCCGGTGGACGAACGCACGCTGGCGAACCAACATGCGCGGCGCCGCGCCCCATGGAAGCCTCATCATCACCGGGTCGTCCAGGAACGGGCTGTTCGCTATAGAGATGCAGTCGCTATGACTGCCGGTGGCCCGCAACCGTGAACATGCGGTCAAGCCTGACAGCGGCCCTTCATCTCGACCGAGGCTGGAACGAACGGTCGCCGAGGCGGCTAGCTTCGACATCTCAATCTGCAAGGGTCCGTCGACAGACCAAGCTCGGGGCAGTGAAGCGGACATCGGGAACAGGCGCAACGCTCATGGGGCCCGGTTCAACGAACTCCTCAAGGCCTCGATCTGCCGTCCGAGGTCCGAGGCCGACTCTGCGCCGAGCTCGACGCCGATGCCCTGCGCTTCGGCGAGCGCCTTGCGTGCGCTGTAGTGGTTGCCGCCAGCGAGTGCGGCGCGGCCCTTCGTGCACAAGAGCTTGGCCAGATCGAGCGGGTCATCGACCTCGCGCAACAGCCGCTCGCCGGCCTCCAGCGCCTGCAGCGCCGATCCGGTCTGCCCCTGCGCGCCCGGCGAGTACACCAGGCTGCCCAGCACGCCCCCTTCGAAGCGGCGGTTGCCCACTTCGCGGTGGATGCGCAGCGCCTCGTCGTAGTGCAGGCGTGCCTGCTCGAATTCACCGAGGCGCCCTGGTGCAGTTCGCCAATCTGACCCAGCACGACCCCCTCGCCGCGGCGGTTGCCGACCTCGCGGTGGATCGCGAGCGCCGACTCGAACAGCCCGCGGGCCTCGTCGAGGCGGCCCAGGTCCTGGTGCAGGCAGCCGAGGTTGGTCAGCGCCTCGCCCACGGCGACGCGGTCGCCGAGGTCGCGGCTGATGGCGAGTGTCTGCTCGAAGCGCTGCGCGCGCCTCCGCCAGGTTGCCCGTCTCGCGCCAGGGTCACCGCCATCTGGCTCAGCAGGCTCGCCTCCTCGACGCGATTGCCCAGCGCCCGCTGCAGGGCCAGCGCCTCGTCGTAGTACCGCCGGCCCAGGACGACTTCGCCCGGTGTCGACGTGGAAGCTTCCGAGGTTGGGTGAGGACGTTGCCCTTCCGCGCGCCGGTTGCCTTGCGCACGGAACAGCGCGAGCGCCGCGTCGAGATGCGCGCGTGCGTCGTCCATCCGTCCGCGGCGGTAGAGCAAGGCGCCCAGGTTGGCCCGGGCACCCGCCTCGAGCGCGGGCGTCGCCGGCGCGCAACGGCCAGCGCGAGCGCCTGCTCGAGCAGGTCGCGCGCCTGCGCCGACTTGCCGGACCGCTGGAGCGTACGGGCGCGGATGAGCATGGCGCGGCCGCGCTGCGGCTCGTCCAGGCCAGCCATGCCCGAGCACGTGCGGCGCCCAGCTCCGCGGCGAACTGGAACGGGCCGCGCATGTCCAGGACCTCCCACGCGGCGCGGTAGGCGAGGACCGCGGTGGCGGGATCGCCTGCGTCGCCACCGCCCGCCGGCACGCGGCGACGACGTTGTCGAGCTCCAGCGCCAGTGCACGGTGCCGCTGCGTTCCCTCGTGGCCGTACAGCGCCTCGATCGCGGCGTCGCTCGCCGAACCGGGCGAAGCAGCGGCCGTGGCGCTCCTCGGCGATGCGCTGCGCGTCCGCACCCATCGCTCGCAGCCTCTCGCCTGCGTACTCGTGGATGCTCACGTACATGCCGAAGTAGAGCTCGTCGAGGTCGAAGCGGGCCTCGCCGGCCGGCACCCAGGTGCGCAACAGGCTCTTGTCCACGAGCGCCTGCACCGCGTCTATCGCCGGCGGCGCGTCGGCCACGCGGCGAGGTCGATCACCGGCTCGGCGAGCTCCAGCGTGAAGCCGCCCTCGAAGACCGCGCATTGGGCGAGCGCGGCCTGCTCCCAGGGCGCGAGCAGGTCCCACGACCAGTCGATCGCCGCCCGCAGCGTGGCCTGGCGCGCGACGTCGCCGCGCGCGCCGGCGAGCACGCGAAGCGGTCGCGCATGCGCAGCGACGAGCTGCGCCGGCGACAGCACCCGCACGCGCGCCGCGGCGAGCTCGATCGCCAGCGGCAGCCCGTCGAGCAGGCGGACGATGCGGCCGACGTCGTCGCGATTGGCCGCGGTCAGCGCGAAGTCGGGCCGCTGCGCCCGCGCGCGCGCGACGAAGAGGTCGATCGGCCTCGCTGTCCACGTCGAGCGGCTCGAGCGGAAAGCTCTCCTCGCCGGCGAGGCGCAACCGCTCGCGGCTGGTGACGAGGAATACCGCGTCGGCGGCGCGCTCAGCCCAGCGGCCGAGCGTCGGCTGCGCGTGCTGCACCAGGTGCTCGAAATTGTCGAGCACGACCAGGCAGCGGCCGCGTCCGGCGATCGCGTGCCCGACCTGGGCGACGGCATCGTCCTGCGCGAGGGGAACGTCGAGCGCCACCGCCACCGCGCTTGTCGATGCCCCTGCAGGCTGCGGGCCTCTGAGAGGTCGCAGAAGTACACGCCGCCGGGCCAGTCGCCGAGCCAGGCGCTCGCATAGCGGCGCACGAACCGGGTCTTGCCGGCTCCCCCGGGCCCAGCACGGTCACGCAGCCGCGATGCCCGATCGAGCCGCTGCGCGAGCGCGTGCAGCTCCCGCGTGCGCCCGACGAACGCGTCGCGCTCGGCGGGCAGGTTGTGGCGGATCGCCCGCACCGGCTGCCACAACTCGGCCACGCGGACCACGCGGTAGGCCTGTCGGTGTCGGCCGGCGGCGTGAACGCGCAGTGGGCGCCGCCAACTCGGCGACCTCGACCGGCTCCTCGATGCCCTTGAACCGATAGTGGCCGTGCCGATGCAGCACCTGACCTTCGAGCGCTGTGCACATCGAGGGCCGCGGCGGCGTCGGCGCTGAGCAGCGTGCATCCGCCGCGACCAGGGTCATGATCCTGGCGGCCAGGGGCTTCGGCCAGGCCCTCGACCTCCACCGGCTTGGCGCCGCGAGCCACTTCGCCAGGCAGGTTGTGGCGAAGCGTCACTAAGCCCATGGTGTACGCCCACGCGCGCAGACAAGCCCGAGTTCGCTGACGAGGTGGTGGTACCCGGTGGCAAAGCGCACCGCATCCGCAGGGTGGTTGAAGAGCAGGAAGAAGCCGTCGCTGCGGTCGATCTCCTGCCCATGCTGCTGCGCGAGCAGTTGCCGCGCTCGCCGGTCGTGCTCGGCCCACAGTTAGGCAGCGCGCGCATCGCCAAGGCGCGCGACCAGCGCGGTGCTTTCGACCAAATCGGCAAATCGCAGGGTGAACCCGCCCATGGGCGCCCTTCTCGAGGCGACGCACAACCGCAAGGATCGTCGCGGCGCCCAACAACGGAGCGGTGCGGTGGTCCACAAGCCGGACGGCTTTCGCCCGCTCGGCGGAAGAACTGGCTCACGCAATGCGCCGCCGGCAATGAACTGCAGATACAACAAACTTCGGCCGACGGTGCACCTGAGCTTCAGATCAGTTCGTCTTGGACCGGCGGCTGCGCCCAGCGTGATCTCAAGTCTGCTGTTGTCCGAGGACCCACCGAGGTTGCCTTCCAGGCAGCCGATCGCCGGCGGCACGGGCAGATCGGCCAAGTGGCCGCGACGGCGACCCGCGCCGACCATGCAGCGTCGTTTCGATGATTGACTCTTCTCAACCATCCCCCGCGCCGAAGGTTCATAAACGGACCCATGCATCGGTTGTGGCGGGCTCTTCGAGCGGGTAGTGCGGCGTGGGTGCTTGTCTGGGCGGCCCTCGCCCCGCCAACTGGCGCCGCGGCTCCTGCCGCGGAACCGAAGCTGGAACTCTTCCTCGCGCCGGACCACACCTTTGCGATCTACAAGCCCGCCGGCTGGGAGGTGCAGACGCACGAGCACGCCAACGGGCGCACGGTGACGGCGGTCGCTCCGCGCGGGTACTCGCTCGTCCAGTTGACCCTGCTCAAGTCGGACGATCGCAAGAACGACTCCGTGCGGCTCGCGGTCACCTTGAGGACCGTGCGCGCACAGATCCCCGGCCTGCGCGTGACCTGGGTGCGCACCACGGCCGACCGTCGACGCACCGTCGTCGAGACCGAGTACGAGAAGCCCGACCGCACCGCGATGCGTGGCCGCCAGTACTTCGTGCAGGCCTTCCCCGAGGCGCGGGTCTTCGGCTACGAGGCCGAGGCGTCGCGCTTCGCGGCCATGCAGCCCGAACTGGTGTCGGTGCTCGCGAACTTCACCGTCCTCGAGCCGGCGCAGTTCAGAGTCCCCGCCGCCGGCGATGCCGGCCCCGTCGAGACCCCCCTGCGGCCGCGCCGCCTGCAGGACGGCTCGGCCACCCTGGAGTTGCCCGTCGACTGGCAGATGTGGGGCGCGAAGGGCACGGTGCTGAGCAAGAGCCGCGACGGCAATGCCGGCTTCGCGTTCAGCACGGCTGACTTCTGGGGCGCGTCGAGCATTCCCTACTTCGACAGTTCGCGGCTGTCCGGCGTCATCCATGCGCCGTACATGCCGCCCGTCGACGCGTTGGTGACCCTGATGACGCGCTTCGGGTCGCGCGACGTGCGCGTGTCCCAGCGCGCCAGCGACCCGGCACGCGCGGCGGCGGTCAGCGCGGGCATCCAGCGCCGCTCGGACGTCGAGACGGCGGTCCTCGAGTTCACCAACGAGAACGGCGTGCGCTCCAAGGGCTACTACGAGGTCATCGGCACGAGCCCGCTCGCCTCGGGCCACTGGGGCATCCTCTACTTCGCCGTCTGGGCCCCGGAGAAGCAGTTCGACCGCTCCTTGCCCACGCTGGTGCGGATCTCTTCGACCTTCCGCATCAACGAGCGCTGGGCGGCCGACTACATCGCCCGCGGCATCGAGAACCTCAAGCGGCAGATGGCCAAGACCTCTCGGATGATGGCCGAGACGGCGCGCGCCGTCCGCGAGTCGTCGATGGCGGCGTTCCAGGAGCGTGCGCGCAGCAGCGACTACATCGACTACAAGCGCACCTCGACCCTCCGCGGCGAGCAGGAGTGGGTGTCGCAGGTGGAGGGCGGCGCGCTGTACCGTTCGGACCACTGGGGCCTGAGCCGGGAAGGCGAACGCGTCGGTGAAGGGCGGCCGTACAACTACTACAACTTCGAAGGCGGCAACCCCCGCTACAACGAACAGATGACGCCCGTGGATGCCTCGCGCGAGGTCTACGAGCGCGTCTACGGGGTGCGCCCGTAGGGCGCGCTGCTTGCCCGCGCGGGTGGCGCCGCAAGGTGTGGCCGGTCAGGCGGCCTTGCGCGGCAACCGGGCGGCAAGCAGGCTGCAGACGGCCTGCGTCACCTCGGCCGTGGTCGCACTTGCCGCCCAGGTCGCGGGTGTGCAGCGCCGGATTGGCGGTGACCTGCTCGATGGCCTGCATGACACGCTGCGCGGCCTCGAGCTCGCCCAGGTGCTCCAGCAGCATCACGACCGACCAGAAGGTGCCGACCGGGTTGGCCAGGCCCTTGCCCATGATGTCGAAGGCCGAGCCGTGGATCGGCTCGAACATCGACGGATAGCGGTGCTCGGGATCGATGTTGCCGGTCGGCGCGATGCCCAGGCTGCCGGCCAGCGCCGCGGCCAGATCGCTCAGGATGTCGGCGTGCAGGTTGGTCGCGACGAGGGTGTCGAGCGACGCCGGGCGGTTGACCATGCGGGCCGTGGCGGCGTCCACGAGTTCCTTGTCCCAGGTGACGTCCGGAAACTCCCTGGAGATCTGCAGCGCGATCTCGTCCCACATCACCATCGCATGGCGCTGCGCGTTGCTCTTGGTGACCACGGTCAGCAGCTTGCGGGGGCGCGACTGCGCCAGCTTGAACGCGAAGCGCATGATGCGCTCGACGCCGACGCGGGTCATCATCGACACGTCGGTCGCGGCCTCGATCGGGTGGCCCTGGTGGACGCGGCCGCCGACGCCGGAGTACTCGCCTTCGGAGTTCTCGCGCACGATGACCCAGTTCAGGTCCTCGGGCTTGCAGCGCTTCAGCGGGCCGTCGATGCCGGGCAGGATGCGCGTCGGGCGCACATTGGCGTACTGGTCGAAGCCCTGGCAGATCTTCAGGCGCAGGCCCCACAGCGTGATGTGATCGGGAATGTGCGGGTCGCCGGCCGAGCCGAACAGGATCGCGTCCTTGTCGCGCAGCGCGTCCAGGCCGTCCTCCGGCATCATGACGCCGTGCTCGCGGAAGTAGTCGCCGCCCCAGTCGAAGTTCTCGAACTCGAAGCGGAAGGCGCTGCTCGGCCGGCGAGCGCCTCCAGCACCTGCTGGCCGGCGGGAACGACTTCCTTGCCGATGCCGTCGCCGGGGATCGTGGCGATGCGATAGGTCTTCATGGCTCGTCTCCGTGCGGGGGTGGACAGTGCCCGTACTGTAGGAATTGGACGGCCCATGCGCGCGCGGCTAAAGTGAATCCATTGTTTACCTGAAGTCTAACAATCGAGCATCCCATGACGAGCAGCATTCAGCCTGCCGACCTGGGCTTCTTCTCCGTCCTGGCGGGCGCTGGCAGCCTGAGCGCGGCCGCGCGGGAACTCGGCATCACCACGCCGGCGGTGAGCAGGCATCTGGCGTTGATGGAGTCGCGCGTCGGCGTCTCGCTGGTCAACAGGACGACGCGGCGCATGAGCCTGACACCCGAGGGCGAGCTGTATCTCGAGCACGCGAGCCGCATCCTCGGCGAGATCAACGACATGGAAGAACGGCTCGGCGTCTCGAAGGCGACGCCGAAGGGCCTGCTCAGGGTGAACGCGACGCTCGGGTTCGGGCGCAGTCATGTCGCGCCGCTCATCTCCAGGTTCGTGCGCAAGCACCCCCAGGTGGAAGTGCAGTTGCAGTTGTCAGTGAATCCGCCTCCGCTCACCGAGGACTGCGTTCGATGTCTGCATCCGGTTCGGCGCGCCGCCGGACGCGCGCGTGATCGCGAGGCATCTCGCGCCGAACCGCCGGCTGCTGTGTGCCGCGCCGGCTTACCTGGCCAAGCACGGCATGCCCAAGGTCCCGCGAGACCTGATGCGGCACAACTGCATCGGCATCCGGCAGGGCGAAGAGGCCTACGGCGTGTGGCGCCTGACAAGCGGCCGCGGCAAGAGCGCGACCACCGAAGCGATCAAGACGCGGGGCAACCTGGCCACCAACGACGGCGAGATCGCCGTCAACTGGGCGCTCGACGGGCACGGCATCCTGATGCGCGCCGAGTGGGACATCGATCGCCACCTGCGCAGCGGCCGTCTCGTGCAGGTGCTGCCCCAGTACTTCACGCCCGATGCGGACATCCACGCGGTCTATCCGCAGCGTCACCAGAAGGTCGCACGCGTGCGTGCGTTCGTGGACTTCCTGGCGCTGTCGTTCACGCAGCGGCGGCCTCGAGCAAGCCGTAGCGGCCGGGGAGGGCGCGGGATGGATCCGGCCAGATGCGTCTTGACGACGCTGTCGCGCTCGGGGTCGCGGGTCTCCGGGCCGATGGACGACCCGTCGCGCGGGGGGCCGACCGGCGTGCCGGTTTGCGCCCAGCGCCTGCCGACCGCCAATGGCTCGGCTATGCTGGCGGATCGCCGCCCCGGCACGAGACCTGAAGCGATGTCGCTCCCCTGTTCATGACCCGGATCACCGTAGACCGCATCAGCAAGCGATTCGACAGACAGGCCGTTCTGCAGGACCTCAGCCTCGTGGTCGAGGACGGCAGCTTCTTCACCCTGCTCGGCCCCAGCGGCTGCGGCAAGACCACGCTGCTGCGCTGCATCGCGGGCTTCAACGACGCCGACGCGGGCCGCATCCTCTTCGACGACGACGACATCACCGCCGTGCCGGCCCACCAGCGCAACATCGGCATGGTGTTCCAGGACTACGCGCTGTTCCCCGACAAGTCGGTGTTCGACAACGTGGCCTATGGCCTGCGAGCACGAAAGCTGGCGCGCGAGGAGGTCCACGCGCGCGCGCAACAGGCCCTGGAACAGGTCGGGCTGCAGTCGTTGGGCGCGCGCCTGCCGGCACAGCTCAGCGGCGGCCAGCGGCAGCGCGTGGCGCTGGCGCGGGCACTGGTCATCAAGCCTCGCGTGCTGCTGATGGACGAGCCGCTGTCCAACCTGGACGCCAAGCTGCGCCTGAGCATGCGCGACGTCATCCTGGACCTGCAGCGTGCCACCCGCATCACCACGGTGTTCGTCACGCACGACCAGGAGGAGGCCCTCGCCCTGTCGGACCAGATTGCGGTGATGCAGGCCGGGCGCGTGGCGCAGCAGGGCACGCCGCAGTCGCTCTACGCCACGCCGCGGGCGGCCTACGTTGCCGATTTCATCGGCTCCGCCAACCTGTTGCCGGTGACCGTGGCAGCCGCGGGGCGGGTCAACCTGGGCGACGTCGGTCTGCAGGTCGACACCGGGGCGATCCCCGTGGCCACGCGCAGGACAACTGGTGCTGCGCCCCGAGGCGTTGCGCATGATGCGGGTCGACGAGGCGGCCGCCGGCGGCACCGCCAATCTGTTGCCGGCCCGCGTTGCGCGCCGCCAGTACCTCGGCGCCAAGACGAGCTACCGGCTCACGCTGTCGGGCGGCCAGGAACTGCAGGTGGAAGACGCCGGCATGGCGTCGTACGAGGTCGGTGATTCGGTGCAGCTCCGGGTGCCTGCCGACAGCCGTGTCGTCGCGGCATGAAGCGATTCAGCCCCTGGCCCTGGGGCGTGCTGTCGCTGCTGTGCCTGGCCGTGCTCGCGCTGTTCGTGGTTCTTCCCATCGGCGTGCTGACGCTGAACAGCCTGAAGGGGCCGGGCGGCGGGCTGTCGCTGGGCGGCTTCGCCACCGTGCTGGCCACGCCCGAGTACCTGCGTGCCATCGGCAACACCGTGCTGTTGAGCGTGGCCGTCACCGCCGGCGCCACGGCGCTGGGCGTGCCGCTGGCCTACCTGGTGGCGCGGCACGACTTCCCGCTCAAGCGGTGGCTGGCCGTGCTGCCGGTGGCCACCATCGTCATCCCCGAGGTCATCGTCGGGCAGTCGTGGCTGCTGGTGCTGGGCAACAACGGCCTGGTGAGCAACGCGCTGCGTGATCTGGGCGTGCCGGTGCCCAGCTTCTACGGCTGGACCGGGCTGATCTTCTCGATGACGCTCATCTACTACACCTACATCTACCTGGGTGTGCTGGCTGCGTTGCGCGGCTTCGACGGCCAGCTCGAGGAGGCCAGCCTGAGCCTGGGCGCCAGCCCGTCCGCCACGCGCTGGCGCGTGCTGTTGCCCACCGTGCTGCCGGCGATCCTGGTCAATGCGCTGGTGGTGCTCACGCTGGTGGTCGGGAATTTCGCGCTGGCGTCGATGCTCGGCGGCAGCGTGCCGCTGTTGTCGGTGCTGACCTACAGCATGTTCGTCAGCGAGATGGGCAACGACCCGGTGCTGCAGAGCAGCCTGTCGGTGATCTCCATCGGGCTCGTGGCGGTGGCGCTGTTCGTGCAGAAGTGGGGTGTCGAGCGGCGCACCGTGCACATGACGCCGGGCCGCGCACCGCCGCCGCGGCCGTTGGGCTCGTGGCGGGGCCTGGTCTTCACGGCGCTGGTCGGCGCCCTGGTGGCGCTGTCGCTGATGCCCTTGCTGGCGGTGTTCGTGGGCGCTTTCACCGAGGCCCGGGGCCCCGTCATGCACTGGGGGCTGTGGTCCACGCGCAGCATGGAGCGCGCGTTGTCGCTGGCGCCGGAGCCGATCCTCAACTCGCTGCTCTTCGCGTCGCTGGCCACCGTGCTGGGCACCACGCTGGCGGTGCTGGTGAGCTACCTGGTCGTGAAGAAGAAGTCCCGCCTGTCGCCGCTGCTCGACTACGCCGTGGTGGTGCCGCTGACCATCTCGGGCACGGTGCTCGGCATCGCGCTGGTGCAGACCTTCAACACCGGCCTGCTGGTGCTCACCGGCACCGCCTTCATCATGGTGCTGGTGTACGTGGTGCGCCGCCTGCCCTTCGGCGTGCGCAACGCCTCGTCGATGCTGTTCAACATCCCGACGTCGATCGAGGAGGCCTCGATCAGCCTGGGCGTGACCCCGTTCAAGACCTTCCTGAAGGTGGTGCTGCCGGTCATGAAGGGCTCGATCTTCTCGGCCGCCATCCTGATGTGGGCGACGTCGATCTCGGAGCTGTCGGCCTCCATCGTGGTGTATACGGGTGGGCTGGAGACGATGCCGATCGCCATCTTCCGGCAAGTCGACACGGGCCGGCTCGGCCTGGCCTCGGCCTACGGCACCGCGCTGGTCACGCTGATCCTGGTGCCGGTGCTGCTGGCGCCGCGCCTGCTGAAGATCAACCTGTTTTCCATCAAGTCCAACTGAAGGGACCCCCCCATGAACGCCTTGCGCAAGATCCTCGTTGCCCTCGCCTTGTGTGCCGCTGCGGCCGGCGCAGCCGCGCAGAACGTGGTGCTGTACTCGTCCAACAACCCGGAAGCCATCGCCAACGCGGCCTCGGCGCTGAAGAAGAGGAGCCCCAACGCGCGGGTGCAGCAGGTCACCGGCGGCACCGGCACGCTGATGAAGCGCATGCAGGCCGAAGCCGCCAATCCCGGAGGCGACATCTTCTGGAGCGGCGGCTTCGGGACGCTGGCGGCCTTCCAGGGCGTGATGGAGCCCTATGTGTCGCCCGAGGCGAAGGCCATCGGCCCCCAGTTCGTGGGCCCGAACAACGCCTACATCGGCACCAATGTGCACGTGATGGTGTTGATGGTGAACGAGCGCCAGCTCAAGGGCCAGGCCATGCCCAGGACCTGGTCCGACCTGATGAAGCCCGAATGGAAGGGCAAGGTGGTGCTGACCGATCCGGCGCGTTCCGGCACGGCCTTCATCCAGGTCTACGGGCTGCTGAAGCAGTTCGGCCGTGACGGGCTGGAGCGCATCGCCCGCAATGCCGTGGTGGTGCAGAGCTCGGGCCAGGTCTACAAGAGCGTGGCCGCCGGCGAGTACCCGATCGGCATCACCATCGAGTCCTCGGCCTACGAGTTCGTGGCCGGCGGGCAGAAGGAGATCAAGCTGGTGTACCCGTCCGAAGGCACCTATCTCGGGCCCGAGGGCATGTTCATTGTCAAGGGCGCCAAGAACATGGCGCTGGCCAGGCTGTTCTACGACGTGCTGCTGAGCAAGGAGGCGCAGGAGACTCTGCTGCGCGAGAACTTCCGCCGTCCCACGCGCACCGACATCGCCGTCTCCAAGCTGACCACGATGCCCGACCTGGCCTCGCTGAAGGTCTTCCCGCTGAACCTCCAGGTGGCCACCGAAGAGTACGAGCAGTTGATCGCGCTGTGGAACCTGGCGCTGGCCAAGGCCAAGCAGAACTGACGCCGGGCGGGGCAGGCCGACCCGCCGCGCGCGCGCCCGCGCGCCCCGTCCTCGGGAACGATGTCTTGCGGCAGAGGTCGATCGGCCGCCCGATTCACGGGGTGCGCCAATCGGCGGCGCTCATCGCGAACTTCCGGGCGCAGGCGCTCCAAGGTGCGCCCTGGCGCAGGGCCTGCTTGAAGCCGGAGCCATCGGTGATCCAGGTTCCGCCTACCGTGGTGACGCCGGCCTCGAACAGCACGCCCGGCAGGCATCCGGCGCCGGGGCCGATGAGCGCGATGCGACGTGCCCTGCAGCAGTTCGCCAGCACCCCGTCCAGCGTGTGGTTCAGCAGCACCGTGCTGGTGGACAGCACCTTGTCGCAGTCTCGCAGGTCCGCCGGGTCCAGCGTCACCGTGAAGCCGGGGTGTTCGCCCGCCAGGTCGGCCCTCAATTCGAGCACCGTCAGGCGCGCACCCAGGGCGGTGACCTGCCTGACCAGTGGCGGGAAGAAGCCGACCATGCCGATGTGCTCGCCGGGTTGGGGATCCAGTCCGCCGATCGAGTCCGTGGCGGCGGGCGGGACGAAGCCCGCCCGGTCGAACAGGTGTCGAGACAGGGCGTTGACCGCAGCGAATCCCAAGGTGCGGGCGGCGCCTCGGCCATCGCGCCACTGGGTGGCGATGCGCATCGCGTCGGCACCGATCAGGTCCCGGGCCTGCCGTCCGCCGGCAAGGGCCGCCAGGCTGTCGTCAAGCAGCACATAGCTCAGGCCCAGGGAGCCGTCCTCGAGCTCCAGCGCACCGAATTCGCCATCCTTGCTGCCGTTCCAGGGCGTAGGCGGCAGGTGCAAGGCCTTCACGCGTGGGACCCGGGCATCGCCCAGGCGACGTGACAGATCCAGGAGCAGGGCGTCGGCAATCGAGTTCATGCGGACATCATGCCCCGACGCCAGCCCGGAGGGCCCGCTGCCCTGTAAGAGTTTCCGGGGCTGCCTTCGGGAACTCACCCCGCTACCATCCAAGCCGGAACTGGTAACGCTAACGTGAACTGTCCCAACCGCAAAGGAGACTCCGCATGAAGAAGCTGCTGAACGCGCTCGCGACCGTCGCGACCGTCGCCGTGGGCTTGACCATCGCGACCGGCGCCCTGGCGCAGGCCTGGCCGTCCAAGCCGGTGACTCTGCTGGTCCCGTTCCCGCCCGGCGGGTCGACGGACCTGATTGCGCGCACCCTGGGCCCGAAGCTGCAGGAGAAGCTCGGGAGCACCTTCATCGTCGAGAACAAGGCCGGTGCCACCGGCACGGTGGGCGCCGGCATCGTCAAGCGCGCGGCGCCAGACGGTTACACGATCTTCGTCTCCTCGCTCGGGCCGTTCGTGATCGCGCCCCACCTGATCAAGGCCGCGCCCTACGACGCGTTGAAGGACTTCGACTACATCACCGTCGCCGTGCAGGCGCCCAACGTGCTGGCCGTGCCGGCCAGTTCGCCGCACAAGAACATGGCCGACGTGATCGCCTTCCACAAGGCGAACCCGGGCAAGATGAGCTTCGCGTCGTCGGGCAACGGCTCCAGCGACCACCTCACCGCCGAGCTGTTCTGGCAGCAGACGGGCACCACGGGTCTGCACATCCCCTACAAGGGCGGCGCACCGGCGATGGCCGACCTGCTGGGTGCGCAGGTCGATGCGACCTTCATGAACATCAACACCGGCCTGCCGAACATCCGGGCCGGGAAACTGCGCGCCCTGGCCATCACCAGTGCCAAGCGTTCGCCCCTGCTGCCCGACGTGCCGACGATGGACGAACTCGGCATCAAGGGCGTCACGGTCTACTCCTGGCAGGCCTTCGCGGCGCCCAAGGGCCTGCCCGCCGACATCAAGGCCAAGCTGCACGACGCCCTCGTCGCCGGGCTCAACGACCCCGCCGTCAAGCCCAAGCTGCTCGACCTCGGCTTCGAGATCGTCGGCAACTCGCCGGAGGAGTTCACCGCCTTCCAGGCCGCCGAGTTCGCACGCTGGAAGAAGGTGATCGAAACCGGAAAGATCACGGCCGACTGAGCGGGGTTGCCGCCGCCATGTCCTCCACGTCTCCCCCCGTGATCACCGCGCTGAGGGTGATCCCGGTCGCCGGCCGCGACAGCATGCTGCTGAACCTGAGCGGCGCCCATGGCCCGTTCTTCACGCGCAACCTGCTGATCCTGACCGACAACGCCGGGCACACGGGTGTCGGCGAGGTGCCGGGCGGCGAGAAGATCCGCCAGACGCTGCAAGACGCCGCGGCGCTGGTGGTCGGCCAATCGATCGGCGCGCACCAGCGCGTGCTGCAGTCGGTGCAGACGTCCTTTGCCGACCGCGACAGCGGCGGCCGGGGCCAGCAGACTTTCGACCTGCGCACGACGATCCATGCGGTGACGGCGATCGAGTCGGCGCTGCTGGACCTGCTGGGTCAGCATCTCGATGTGCCCGTGGCCGCGCTGCTGGGCGAGGGCCAGCAACGCGACGCGGTCGAGATGCTGGGCTATCTGTTCTTCATCGGCGACCGCACGAAGACCGACTTGCCCTACGCCACCGATCCGGGGGCCGACAACGCCTGGTTCAGGCTGCGCCATGAATCCGCGATGACCCCGGAAGCCGTGGTGCGGCTGGCGGAAGCGGCGCGCGAGCGCTACGGCTTCGACGACTTCAAGCTCAAGGGCGGTGTGCTGCGCGGCGACGACGAGATCGCCGCCGTGACCGCCCTGCACGAGCGCTTTCCCCAGGCGCGCGTGACGCTGGACCCGAACGGCGGTTGGCTGCTCAAGGACGCGATCCGCCTGATGCGCGACATGCGCGGCGTGTTGGCCTATGCCGAAGACCCGTGCGGCGCCGAGGACGGCTTCTCGGGTCGCGAGGTGATGGCCGAGTTTCGCCGCGCCACGGGCCTGCCCACGGCGACCAACATGGTCGCCACCGACTGGCGCCAGCTCAGCCACGCGCTCGCGCTGCAGTCGGTCGACATCCCGCTGGCCGACCCGCACTTCTGGACCCTGGCCGGATCGGTGCGTGTGGCGCAGACCTGCCGCGATTGGGGCCTGACCTGGGGCTCGCATTCGAACAACCACTTCGACGTCTCGCTGGCGATGTTCACCCACGTGGGCGCCGCGGCGCCGGGCAAGGTGACGGCGATCGACACACACTGGATCTGGCAGGACGGCCAGCGCCTGACCCGGGAGCCGCTGCGCATCGAGCACGGCCACATCCAGGTGCCGAAGAAGCCGGGCCTCGGCGTCGAGCTCGACATGGTCGAAGTCGAGAAGGCCCACCGGCTCTACCGGCAGCATGGGCTGGGCGCACGCGACGACGCCATCGCCATGCAGTACCTCGTCCCGGGATGGACCTTCGACCCCAAGCGCCCTGCGCTTGACCGATGACTCGCCCCGCGCTTGACCGATGACAGGTCCGGCACCGGACCGTTGAGGAGACCCGAATGAGACCCAACCCCTTGCGCACCTTGTGGCAGTCCGGCGGCGCCGCCGTCAACGGCTGGCTCGCCATCCCCAACAGCTTCTCTGCCGAGACCATGGCCCACCAGGGATGGGACTCGCTGACCATCGACCTGCAGCACGGTGTCGTCGACTACGCCGCCATGGTGACCATGCTGCAGGCGATCTCGACCACGGCCACGGTGCCGGTGGTGCGCGTGCCCTGGCTGGAACCCGGCATCCTGATGAAGACGCTGGACGCCGGCGCCTACGGTGTGATCTGTCCCATGGTCAACACACGCGAGGAAGCGCAGAAGCTGGTCGCCTACACCCACTACGCCCCGCGCGGCACGCGCAGTTTCGGGCCGGTCCGCGCGCTGCTTTACGGCGGCGCGGATTACCCGCAGCACGCCAACGACACCATCGTGACCTTCGCGATGATCGAGACAGCCGCCGCGCTGGACCATCTCGACGACATCCTCTCGGTGGAAGGCCTGGACGCCATCTACATCGGCCCCTCCGACCTGTCGCTGGCACTGGGCTGCACGCCCGCCTTCGACGACCTGGATCCCAGGGCGGCCGAAGCCGTGGATCACATCCTGGCACGCGCCCAGGCCCACGGCGTGGTGGCCGGCATCCACAACGGCAGCCCCGAGGCCGCGCTGAAGCGCATCGCCAAGGGCTTCCGGTTCGTGACGGTCAGCTCCGACGCGCGGCTGATGGCTGCTGGGGCGCAGCAGGTGGTGGCGCGCATGCGTGCCGGGCGCGCAGCCGGCCTGGCGTGAGGCTTGCGATGCCGCCCGCCGACCGCATGGCCGGGGTCCGCGCCTCATCCTCGGCGCTGACGATCCGCATGCACGAACGCGACAACGTCGCGATCGTGGCCAACGACGGCGGCCTCGCCGCCGGCACGGTGCTGCCCGGCGGCCTGGTGTTGATCGACCGCGTGCCGCAGGGCCACAAGGTGGCGCTGGTCGAGATCGCCGCCGATGCACCCGTCCTCCGCTACGGTGTCCCCATCGGTCACGCGGTGAAGCTCATTCCCGCCGGCAGCTGGGTGCACGAGCGACTGCTGAAGATGCCGCAGGCGCGCGGACTCGACGAGCTGCCGATCGCCACCGTCAAGCCCGAATCCTTGCCACCGCTGGAGGGCTACACCTTCGAGGGCTACCGCAATGCCGACGGATCCGTCGGCACGCGCAATATCCTGGCCATCACCCAGACGGTGCAATGCGTGGCCGGCGTCACCGAATTCGCCGTCCGGCGCATCAAGGCCGAACTGCTGCCGCGCTTCCCGCATGTCGACGATGTGGTCGCCCTGGAGCACGGCTATGGCTGCGGCGTGGCCATCGACGCGCCCGACGCCGTCGTGCCGATCCGCACGCTGCGCAACATCAGCCTGAACCCGAACTTCGGCGGCGAGGTCATGGTGGTCAGCCTGGGCTGCGAGAAACTGCAGCCCGAGCGCCTGTTGCCGCCGGGCTCGCTCGCGATCTTCGACGAGCGCCATGTCGCTGGGGTCGGTGCCAATGCAGACGGTGCGCTCGACGTGGTCTGCCTTCAGGACGACGCCCATGTCGGCTTCCTGTCGATGGTCGAATCGATCATGCGCCAGGCCGAAGTCCATCTCGGGCGCCTGAACGCCCGCCGGCGCGAGACCGTGCCGGCCAGCGAGCTGGTGGTCGGTGTCCAGTGCGGCGGCAGCGACGCGTTCTCGGGCATCACCGCCAACCCGGCAGTCGGCTTCTGCACCGACCTGCTGGTGCGCGCCGGCGCCGGCGTGATGTTCTCGGAAGTGACCGAGGTGCGCGACGCCGTCGATCAACTCACCTCGCGCGCCACGACACCGGAGGTGGCCGCGGCGATGATCCGCGAGATGGCGTGGTACGACGCCTACCTGAAGCGCGGCGGCGTCGATCGCAGCGCCAATACGACGCCGGGCAACAAGCAGGGCGGCTTGTCGAACATCGTCGAGAAGGCCATGGGCTCGATCGTCAAGTCCGGCTCGGCGCCGATCCGCAGCGTGCTGGCACCCGGCGAGAAGCTCAAGGCCAAGGGCCTGACCTTCGCCGCCACGCCCGCCAGCGATTTCATCTGCGGCACGCTGCAGCTGGCCGCCGGCATGAACCTGCACGTGTTCACCACTGGGCGCGGCACGCCGTACGGCCTGGCCGCGGTACCGGTGATCAAGGTGGCCACGCGCAGCGACCTGGCGCGGCGCTGGCACGACCTGATGGATGTGAACGCCGGCACCATCGCCGACGGCACGGCCACCATCGAGGAAGTGGGCTGGCAATTGTTCCGCCTCATGCTCGACGTGGCCAGCGGGCGCAAGAAGACGTGGGCCGAACACTGGCAACTGCACAACTCGCTGGTGCTCTTCAATCCCGCCCCGGTGACCTGAGTCCAATACCGCGTGGGCGATCAGTCGATGAGAAGTGGGTTGTCGTCTTTCGGCCCGTAGCGGCTGTTGGCGACAGTCCGCGCTCTCGGCGGCCGTCGCGCGTCGCGGCAGGCGGTTCCCGGTGGGGGCTCATGCTGGGGCGGTCGGCGCTGCGCGCCGACTGCACTGCGATGCTCGGTCCGGGGTCGCGCCGCATAACTCGCTTCGTTCGCTGCGCTCACTGCGCTCAAACAGATGCGGCGAGTCAGTCCACGAAGCGCGCTGCGCGCGCCGACCCCGGCCCTGCGCTTCTCGTCGCCCCAGAAATCGCCCCCACCGGGCACCGCCTGCCGCGAAGCACCTGCATCGGTCTTCGCGACGAAGGCCAACACCGTGTCCGCAGAGTTGTGTCCGGGCAGGCCGCGGCGCGCCTCTGAGGCGCCGAGAAGCGCAGGGCTCGTGGCCGCGCGCGCAGCGCGCTTCGTGGACTGACTTGTCGCATCTGTTTGAGCGCAGTGAGCGCAGCGAACGAAGCGAGTTATGCGACGGGCCACGAGACCGAGCATCGCAGGGAAGTCGGCGCGCAGCGACGACCGCCTCAGCGAAGCGACGCGGCCTGCCCGGACACAACTTTGCTGCGCCGATCTTCGCTGAGCATAGCGAGCGTCGGGTTTCGCCTTCGGGCCGACAGCCGATTTCCCGCTTCTCTTTCGATAGACGACGAATCCGCGTCAGGCGTCGACCCAGGCGCATTCGCAGGTGAAGTGACGCAGGAAGGGCGGCTGCTTGGTGATGCGCACACCGCGGATGCCGTCGGCCTTTTGCTTGACATCGGCGATCACCTCGGCGGCGTAGTCGAAGTGCGACTGCGTGTACATGCGGCGCGGGAACGCCAGGCGCACGAGCTCCATCCGGTGGTAGGTCTCGGTGCCGTCGGCCAGCCGCTTGCCGAACATCACCGAGCCGATTTCCACGCCCCGGATGCCGCCTTCCAGGTACAGCGCGTTGCACAGGGCCCAGGCCGGATAGTGCGCCACGGGCATCTGCGGCAACACCGTTCGGGCGTCGATGTAGACCGCGTGGCCGCCCGTGGGCTTGACAAAGCCGACACCCGCAGCCTCCAGCCGTTCCCCCAGGTATTCGGCCGTGCGCAGCCGGTAGCGCAGATAGTCCTCCTGCATGCCTTCCTCGAGGCCGACCGCCATGGCCTCGAGGTCGCGCCCGGCCAGCCCGCCATAGGTGGGGTAGCCCTCGGCCATGATCAGTCCATTGCGCACGCCGTCGATCCAGGTGTCGTCGCGCAGCGCGATGAACCCGCCCATGTTGACCATGCCGTCCTTCTTGGCGCTCATGGTGCAACCGTCGGCGTAGGAGAACATCTCCTGCACGATGTCGCGGATCGGCGTGTTTTCGTAGCCCGGCTCGCGCAGCTTGATGAACATCGCGTTTTCCGCGAACCGGCAGCACGTCCATGATGAGCGGCTTGCCATGTTGCCCGAGCAGCTTCGCATAGGCGCGGATGTTGGCCATGGACACGGGCTGACCGCCGCCGGTGTTGTTGGTCACGGTGATCATCCCGAACGGGATGCGGTGCCCTTCGGCCTCCAGGACCTCCCGGACCCGGGCCAGGTCGATGTTGCCCTTGAAGGGATGCACCAGCGCCGGCTGCAAGCCTTCGGCGATGACCAGGTCGAGGGCCTCGATGCCCAGGTACTCCAGGTTGGCGCGCGTGGTGTCGAAGTGGCAGTTGTTGGGCACCAGTTCGCCCTTCTTGCACACGGCGGTGAACAGAACCTTTTCCGCGGCGCGGCCCTGGTGCGTCGGCACGAAGTGCTTCATGCCGGTGATGCCCTGCACCACCGCCTCCAACCGGTAGAAGCTGCGCGCGCCGGCATAGCTCTCATCGCCTTCCATGATGGCGCCCCACTGGCGCGACGACATGGCGCCGGTGCCGGAGTCGGTCAACCAGTCGATCAGCACGTCTTCAGCGCGCAGCTTGAAGACATTCAGCCTGGCCGCCTCCAGCAGGCGCTCGCGCTCGGCGCGCGTGGTCATCCGGATGGGCTCGATGGACTTGATGCGGAACGGTTCGATGAGCGTCTTGGGCATGGTGTCGGGGTGGGAGCGGTGATGCCGGGAAAGCTATCACCGCCAAGGCCGCCGTGGTGTCGGCTATTGCCAACATGCCGGCACCGTCAGGTGCTTTGCCAGGGCAGACTCAGCTGTGCCTCGAGCCCACCCTCGGGCCGGTTGCGCAGCACCACGTCGCCGCCGTGCGTGCGCGCGATGTTGCGGGCGATGCCCAGGCCCAGGCCGGTGCCGCCGGTGGCGCGGCTGCGAGAGGCTTCCAGCCGGTAGAAGGGCTCGAAGACGCGTTCCAGCTCGGCTTCGGGGATGCCGGGCCCGTCGTCCTGGATGCGCAGCACGAGCGCTTCGGGCGTCTCCTCGACACGCACCGTGGCGCGGTTGCCATAGAGCACGGCGTTGTCGACCAGGTTGCCCAGGGCCCGCCTGAGCAGCGAGGCCACGCCGATGCAAGGCCGTGTGGTCCGGCCCTCGATCAGCACGCTGCGCCCCATGGCCTGGTGGTCTGCCTGCAACGCGGCCAGCAAGGCCATCATGTCGACGGGCTGGCGCGGCTCGTTGCCGCCCAGGCCGCGCATGAACTCCAGCGTCTGCGTGACCATGGCCTCCATTTCCTTGAGGTCGGACTCGAAGCGCAGCCGCTGCTCGTCGTCGTCCAGCAGGTCGGCGCGCAGCCGCATGCGGGTCAACGGCGTCTTCAGGTCGTGCGACAGTGCGGCGAGCATGCGCGTGCGTTCGTCGATGAAGGCCGCCAGGCGCTGCTGCATGGTGTTGAAGGCGCGCGCGGCCTGCTGGACTTCGCGCGGGCCGTCCTCGGGCAGGGGCGGGCGATTCAGGTCCTGACCCAGCGCCTGGGCGGCCTGGGTGAGCTGCTGCAGCGGCCGCACGACCCAGCGCACCGCGACGTAGGACAAGGCCAGCACGCTGGCCAGCAGCACGGCCAGCGTCAGCGCCAGCCGCCAGGGCAGCGCCTGCGGTGCCGCCGGCAGTTCGGTGTCGAAGCGGGCCCACAGGCCGTCGCGCAGCTGCACCTCGGTGCGCACGATGGCGGCCGCGGCGCCGGGGCCGCGGGCCCATCATGCCGCCGCCAGCCACCGACCGCCACCGACCGCCCCGCATGTGTCCCGGGCGCATGGCGGCGCTGCCGGCCAGGGGGGGCACCGGCACGTAGCCTTCGCGGGCTTCCACGCGCACGGCCCGGTCGCCACCCAGCGCGGCGCGCAGCCGCGACGCGAACATCTGCGTGTGCCAGGCCGACGCCCCGTGCTTCGGCCGTCAGCGGCGCCGGGTGCAGCGACAGCACCAGCGGCGGCACCCTGAAGACGGCGACGACCCGCTCGCGCTCGACTTCACCCAGCGTGTCGAGCAGGCCGACCACGTCGGCGATGCGCTGCGCCGGCTGCATGCCGAAGCTGCTGCTGAGCAGCCGGTCCCGCTCGGCCACGTTGATGGCGGCGCTGAGCAGCTGCGCCACCAGCAAGCCGCTGGCCAGCACCAGCAGCAGGCGCCCGAACAGCGTGCGCGGCAGCCAGCGCTGCAGGCCGCGCGGCGCGGCGCGCGTGCACGGCGCCGTCGACCGGCTTCAAGCGCCCTCCTTCGCCACCGGCACGGAAAGCACATAGCCCTCGCCGCGCACGGTCTTGATCAGCTGCGGGCTGCGCGGGTCGTCACCCAGCCGGTGGCGCAGGCGGCTGACCTGCACGTCGATGCTGCGGTCCAGCGGCTCGGCTTCGCGGCCCTGGCTCAGGTCGAGCAACTGGTCGCGGTCGAGCACGCGGTTGGGGTGGTCCAGGAAGACGCGCAGCAGCTTGTATTCGGCGCCGCCGATCGGCGTCTCCACCCCGGCCGGCGAGATGAGCTGGCGCCGCGCCGTGTCCAGCGTCCAACCGGCGAAGCGCATCAGGTGTTCGTCCCGCGGCTGCAGGTTGGGCGGCAGGCTGCGCGCGCGGCGCAGGATGACCTTGATGCGCGCCAGCAGCTCACGTGCGCTGAAGGGCTTGGGCAGGTAGTCGTCGGCGCCCATCTCCAGGCCGACGATGCGGTCGGTCTCGTCGCCGCGCGCGGTGAGCATGACGATGGGGATGTCGGACTTGCCGCGCAGCGTGCGGCACAAGGTCAGCCCATCGTCGCCGGGCAGCATGAGGTCGAGCACGACGAGGTCGAAGGCGCCGCGATCCAGCGCCTGCCACATGGCGCGGCCGTCGCCCACGGCGGTGGCGCGCAGCCCGTTCTTCTCCAGGTAGCGGGTCAGCAGGCTGCGGATCTCGGCGTCGTCGTCGACGATGAGGATGTGGTCGGGTCGGTCCATGGCTGCCATTGCACCGCGGCGTGCGGTGGCCGGGGGCGGGAGAAACGTATCACAGCATGTCAAGCCCGCCACCTGACGCGTTGCGCGACAAAAAAGGCGGGTTCGCGACACACCGCGCTTACGTGGCGGCGCTGCAATGGGAACCGTTGCACAGGGGTTCCTTGCAACGGCCGGGCCCCCGGGCCCGACCCTTCAGACACCTGTTCGAGGAACACATCATGAAGACCACCACCAAGTTTGCGGCCATCACACTGGCCACGCTGTCGTTCGCCGCTGCCAGTGCGGTGTTTGCCCATCCCGGCATGGGGATGGGGTATGGCATGGGTGCGGGCATGGGCCCCGGTGCGGGTCCCGGGCCATGCGCCGGCGCCGGCGCCGGTCGGCATGGGCATGGGCTATGGGCATGGGCATCGGCGAGCATGGCATGCGCGGCGGCATGGACGGTCCCGAAACCCCCGCGGTGACCGGGGCTCGCCTGTCCGACCTGAAGACCGAGCTCAAGATCACCGCGGCGCAGGACGGCGCGTGGCAGGCTTACGCTGCCGTCGTGCAGCAGCAGGCCGAGCAGCGCCAGGCCCTGCGCACGCAGATGCAGGCCCAGATGCAGGATCCGAAGGCGGCTGCCGCCGTGGACCGTGCCGCACAGCATGAGGCCATGATGAAGATGCGGGACGAGCACCTGGCGGCGCGCGCTGCGGCGCTGAAGGATCTGTATGCCGTGCTCACGCCCGAGCAGAAGGCGCTGGCCGATCAGCGCCTGAATGGCCGGCATGGGCATGGCATGGCGATGCGCGCGCCGGCGCGCTGAGGACTGCGGCGCGCATCGGACCCCGTCTCGTCGAGCGCGGGCATCGAGCGCGCGGGGCGGGAGGCTCACCGCCCAGGCGCGCGCTCAGCGCTGCTCGCCCTGGCGCACGTGGTGAGAGGCCGGCACCGGTGACTGAAACGCCACCGTACAGAATGCGGTTCCGTCCGACAGGACATCGAGGGATCGTCAATGCCCATCCCTGCCGCTGAACCCGCCCCGCTGCCGCTGGCCGGGGTGCGCGTCGTCGAGTTCACGCACATGGTGATGGGCCCGACCTGCGGCATGATCCTGGCCGACCTCGGCGCCGAGGTCGTCAAGGTCGAGCCGCTGGGCGGTGACAGCACGCGCCGGCTGCTGGGTTCGGGCGCCGGCTTCTTTCCGCATGTTCAACCGCAACAAGCGCAGCCTGGCGCTGGACGTGAAGGACCCGCGCGGCCGCGAGATCGTCCTGCGCCTGCTGGCCGGCGCCGATGTCTTCAGCGAGAACTTCAAGGCCGGCACGATGGACAAGCTGGGCCTGGGCTGGCCGGCGTTGAAGGCGTTGAATCCGCGCCTGGTCTACGTCTCGCACAAGGGCTTCCTGCCCGGGCCCTATGAGCACCGCACCGCGCTCGACGAAGTGGTGCAGATGATGGGCGGCCTGGCCTACATGACGGGCCCCGAAGGCCGGCCGCTGCGCGCCGGTGCCAGCGTCAACGACATCATGGGCGGCATGTTCGGTGCCATCGGTGCACTGGCCGCGCTGCAGCAGCGCCACCGCACCGGGCGCGGCGCCGAGGTGCAGAGCGCGCTGTTCGAGAACAACGTCTTCCTGGTGGCGCAGCACATGATGCAGTTTGCGGTGACCGGCCGTCCGGCGGCGCCGATGCCCGGCCGCATCTCGGCCTGGGGTGTCTACGACGTCTTCACGGTGCAGGGCGGCGAGCAGATCTTCCTGGCCGCCGTGAGCGATACGCAGTGGGCGTTGCTGTGCGCCGAGTTCGGCTACGCCGACCTGCAGGCCGACAAGCGCCTGGCGAGCAACAACGACCGCGTGCGGGCACGCGACTGGCTGATGCCGGTGCTGCGCGAACGCCTGGCGGCTCACACCGCCGCCGAACTGGCCGCGCGCTTCGAGAAGAACGGCCTGCCCTATGCGCCGATCACGCGGCCGCAGGACCTGTTCGACGACCCGCACCTGCTCGCCACCGGCGGCCTGGCACCCGTCACCGTCCCGGCCGACGCCAGCGGCGCCGGGCATGCCTTCGACACCCGCATGGCACTGCTGCCGCTGGCCTCGACGGCCGGCGCCTGCCCCTGCGCCAGCCACCGCCGGCGCTGGGTGAACACACGCGCGGCGCTGCTCGGCGAACTGGGCTACGGCGCCGACGAGATCGCGGCACTGCGGGCCGCCGGGGTCGTGGGTGGCCGGCTCTCAGCGCACCCGGTGATGCAGGCATGATGCCGGCATGACCGAACCCACACGAACGCCTGCCGCGGCCGGCCGCCCGCGCTGATCGCCAGCGACCTGCGCGGCGTCAGCCGCCTGGCGGTGGACGCCACGCTGGGCCTGACCAGCCTGGTCGAGAACCTGCACCACAACATCCTGCGCGTGCCGGGGCCGCTGGGCGCGGTGTCGAATCAGCCCACCGCGGCATCACCGGGCTGGTGTACCGCAGCATCCGCGGTGTCACGCGCCTGGTGGGCGGCAGCCTCGATGCGCTGCTGGGTCAGGTGGTGTCGCTGCTGGGTACGCCTGCGGCGGCGGTGTCCGACGGCCGGCGGTGCCGGCCGCGGCCGAGCGCGAAGCGGTCATCGCCGTGCTGAACGGCGTGCTCGGCGACCACCTCGCGGCCACCGGCAACCCGCTGGCCATACCCATGACGCTGCGCCACGACGGCCAGGCCCTCACGCTGCAGGCCGAAGCGCTGGCCCAGGCGCTGCCGCAGGCCCGGCCGCGCGTGCTGCTGCTGTTGCACGGGCTGTGCATGCATCCGCGGCAGTGGCGCCGCAATGGCCACGATTACGGCGCGACGCTGGCCGCCGAGGCCGGCTGCACGCTGCTGCACCTGCACTACAACAGCGGCCGCCATGTCTCGACCAACGGGCTGCGAATTGGCCGACCGCCTGCAGGCGCTGCAGCAGGCCTGGCCGGTGCCGCTGGAAGAGATCGTCATCCTGGCCCACAGCATGGGCGGGCCTGGTGGCGCGCAGCGCGATCCGGCAGGCCCAGGCGCGCGGCGACGCGCTGGCCGTCGCCTGGTGACGAAGATGTTCTTCCTGGGCACGCCGCACCATGGCGCGCCGCTGGAGCGCGGCGGCCACTGGATCGACCTCCTGCTGGGGGCCAGCCCCTACACGGCGGCGTTCTCGCGCCTGGGCAAGCTGCGCAGTGCCGGCATCACCGACCTGCGCCACGGCAGCCTGCTCGACGAAGACTGGATGGGCAGCGACCGCTTCGCCCACGGGCACGACACCCGAACGCCGGTGCCGTTGCCGGCGGGTGTGGCCTGCTTTGCCATGGCCGGCGTGCTGGGCCGCGGCAACGGCGCGCTGGGCGACCAGTTGCTGGGCGATGGCCTGGTGCCGGTGGACAGCGCGCTGGGCCGCCACAGGCAGGCGGCGCGCGACGCTGGCTTTCGATGCCGGCCGGCAGTGGGTCGGCCAGGGCTGGGCCACCTGGACCTGCTCGGCCATGCGGACGTGGGGGCGCAGTTGCGCGCCTGGATGCGGGCGCGCGCCGGACGCCGACACTGCGCCGGCGCCAGCGTTGACGCCGCGGGCCGTCAAGGCGCGATCGGGCGGCCTCGGCGGGCACGGCGGCTTCGGTGGCGGCGGACAGCGCGGGCGGCGCTTCCAGCCCGGCGACCACCGTGTCGGCGAGTTCATCGCCCGAACGCCAGGCGGCCTCGACATTGCCGCCGTCGAAGTAGTCGCCGCAGACTCCCAAGCCGCGTTCGGCGTCCCACCAGCATTCGCGGCCGTCGACGCGGCCATCGGCCGGCAGCGCATGACGCCAGCGGTGCACGCTGCGGTGGTGCCATCGCAGCGGCTGCCCGTTTGCCAGCCGCCCCGGCAGCAGCGCGCTCAGCGCATCGCACAGTTGCTCGGCCACCTCGTCCGGGCTGGCCTCCAGGCGTGCGGTGCTCCACTCCGGCATGGCCTGCGCCACCCAGGTGGCCATGCCGCGCGGGGCGCTCCGGCCGGGCTTGCGGTCGTTGCGTGCCACCCAGGCCAGCGGGCCGCGGCCAGGTTCGGTGGCGTCCCAGGGCCAGTCGACATCGTCGGTGGCGGCCATCAGCGTCCAGCAGGGCTGCATGCGAACGGCGGCCAGGGCGTCGGCCCAGCGATCGTGGTGGCCGGCCAACAGCAGGGCGGCCTGGGCCGGCGGCAGTGCCAGCACGACCTGGTCGTAAGGGCCGGCCCCCTGGCCGTCGGCCAGCACCAGTTGCCAGCCTCCAGCCGTGCGGTGCAGTCGCTGCACGGTCTGCGCCAGCCGCTGCGGCACGCCCTGCGCCACGTACCGTACCAGCGCGGGCATGCCGGGCCTGGCCACCCAGACGTCGCGCACGGCCGGCGCCGGCCACGCGGCGTGCACGTGCGGGCGCCACCGCGTCACCACGCCGGCGCCTTCGGCGCGTGCCAGCAGGGCGCGGAAGCGCGGCTGCCGGGCAGCAATGGTCTGCGCGCCATGATCGAACTCGACGCTGTGCTCGACCCCGTCGGCCCCCGTCCACTGGGCCCGACGCGTGGCCAACCGACCGCCGACGCCGCGCGACTTGTCGAACAGCGTCACGATCAGTCCGGCCTGCTGCAGGCTGGCGGCACAGGCCGCACCGGCGATGCCGGCACCCACCACGGCAACACTGAGCGGGCGATCCAGGACCGACATGCCGGGGCCTCTCGCACCGCCGGGAGTAAGACGGGCGTGCTGGGCATTGCCGGGCGGTGCATGGTCGGTGTACTGCTTTGGTGCGGATAACAAGCATGGACCAGGAAAGACAAGGTTCAGTTCCCTGCGAGTGAGGCAGGCACGGCCGCCGCCGCGATCTGCGGTGGGCGCAGGCGTTGCACACCGACCGCCCGTACGTCGCCGGTCCGTGACTCCCGGTGCGACACTGCAGGCCACGCCCGCCGCAGCCCTGCCTGGGCAGGGACCGCATCGATGACATCCGCCCTCCAGCCCGGCCTTGGTCACTCTGCCGCAACCTCCTGGAACCGTGGGGCGGCTGCGCGTGAGCCCCAGGATCGACCGCACGCACACCGTGCTTGCGCTGGGCACGGCGCAGACGCTGGCCTGGGCCTCGTCCTACTACCTGCCGGCGATGCTGGCGGCGCCGATGGCGCGCGATCTCGGCGTCGCCACGCCCACGGTCTTCGCGGTGTTCTCGATGGCGCTCATCGTGTCGGCGCTGGTCGGTCCGCTGGCCGGGCGGCTGATCGACCGCCACGGGGGCCGGCCGGTGCTGCTGGGAACCAATGTGCTGTTCGCGGCAGGCCTGGCCACCCTGGGCAGCGCCCAGGGGCCGGCCTCGCTGGTCGCGGCCTGGTTGCTGCTGGGCCTGGCGATGGGCGCCGGGCTCTACGAGGCCGCCTTCGCGGCGCTGGTGAGGCTGTACGGGACAGGGTCGCGCAACGCCATCACCGGCATCACCTTGCTCGCCGGTTTCGCCAGCACCGTGGGCTGGCCGTTGTCGGCGTGGATGGAGGTGCAAGCTGGGCTGGCGTGGCGCATGCTTCGTGTGGGCTGGCCTGCACCTCGTGCTGGGGCTGCCGTTGAATGCGATGCTGCCGCGGCCGCCGGCCAGGGCGACGCTGGCCACCGAGGCCGCCGCCACGGTGCCCGCGGCCGGCACCGCGGTCTCGCCGGCGGCGCCGCCGCCACCAGCCGCCGCGCTACACCGCCGCAGTGCTGTCGATGGTGTTCACGCTGGTCTGGTTCGTCAGCACCGCGATGGCGGCCCACCTGCCCACGCTGATGCAGGCCGCGGGTGGCACGCTGGCGCTGGCGGTGGCGGTGGGTGCGCTGGTGGGGCCGGCGCAGGTGGCGGGGCGTCTGTTCGAGTTCGGCTTCCTGCGCCGCGTCTCGCCGCTGGCGGTGGCGCGCGCGGCCACGCTCGGCCACCCGCTTGGCGCGCTGCTGCTGTGGTGGCTGGGCGCACCGGTGGCGGCGGTCTTCACCATCCTGCACGGCCTGGGCGCCGGCATCATGACCATCGCCAAGGGCACCTTGCCGCTCGCCTTCTTCGGCGCCAGCGGCTATGGCGCGCGCCAGGGTTGGATCGCGTTGCCCGGCCGTGCACTGCAGGGCCTGTCGCCTTGGCTGTTCGGCATCGCGCTCGAGCACTGGGGGGCGGGCGCGCTTTGGCTGTCGGCCGCGCTGAGCCTGGCGGCCTGCGCGGCGCTGCTTTGCCTGCGACTGCCTCGGCCGCTGCCGGCGCGCCCGACAATGCCTTGATGCGCAGGCCACGGTGGCACGGAAAGGGGCAGCGATGCAACGCTTCACGATCTCGCTCGACGAACACCTGGCCGAGGACTTCGACCGCCTCATCGCCGAACGCGGCTACGCCAACCGCTCCGAAGCCGTGCGCGACCTGCTGCGCGCCGAACTCGAACGCTCGCGCCAGAGCACGCCGCAGGGCCTTGCATGCGTGGCCTGCCTGTCGTATGTCTACAACCACCACGAGCGCGAGCTCGGCGAGCGGCTGACGACCATGCACCACGCCCATCACGACCTCACGCTGGCCACCATGCACGCCCACCTGGACCACGAGCACTGCCTCGAGACCGTGCTGCTGCGCGGCCCGGTGGCGCAGGTGCGTGGCCTGGCCGACGCGGTGTGCGCCGAGCGTGGCGTGCACCACGGCCAGCTCAACCTGATCAGCGTCGAGGCGCACCACCACCATCGGCACGGTGGCGAGGCGGAGCCGCACCTGCATGTTCGACCCGCCAACTGATCCCGCGACATGACTTCAACCGCACCGGCCAGCGAAACCATCGGCCCGTTGTCCGGCCTCAAGGTGCTCGAGCTCGGCCAGCTCATCGCCGGCCCGTTTGCCGCCAGGACACTGGCCGACTTCGGCGCCGACGTCATCAAGGTCGAACCACCCGGCAGCGGTGACCCGCTGCGCCAGTGGCGCTTGCTCAAGGACGGCACCTCGGTGTGGTGGCAGGTGCAGTCGCGCAACAAGCGCTCGGTGGTGCTGGACCTGCGTGACCCGGTCGCGGTGCAGACCGTGCGCCGTCTGGCGCTGCGAAGCCGACGTGCTGGTGGAGAACTTCCGCCCCGGTGCGCTGGAAGGCTTCGGCCTCGATCCGCAGCTGCTGTTGCAGGACAACCCGCGATTGATCGTGCTGCGCATCAGTGGCTACGGCCAGACCGGGCCCTACCGCGACAAGCCCGGCTTCGGCGTCGTCGCCGAAGCCATGGGCGGCCTGCGCCACCTCACCGCCGAGCCCGGCCGCACGCCGGTGCGCGTGGGCGTGAGCATCGGCGACACGCTGGCGGCGCTGCACGGCGTGATCGGCGTGCTGATGGCGCTGCACGAGCGCCATGCCAGCGGCCGCGGCCAGGTCATCGACGTGGCGCTGTACGAGTCCGTCTTCAACTGCATGGAAAGCCTGCTGCCCGAGTACAGCGCCTTCGGCGTCGTGCGCGAGCCCGCCGGCAGCGCGCTTGCCCGGCATCGCGCCGAGCAACGCCTACGCCTGCGCCGACGGCCACGTGCTGGTGGCCGGCAACGGCGACAGCATCTTCAGGCGCCTGATGCAGGCCATCGGCCGGCCCGACCTGGCGGCCGATCCGCAACTGGCCGGCAATGCCGGCCGCGTCGCGCGCGTGGACGAGATCGACGCCGCCATCGGTGCCTGGACGGCATCGCGCACGGTCGCCGACGTGCTGGCCGCCCTGGATGCGGCGCAGGTGCCCGGCGGCCGCATCTACACCGTGGCCGACATCGCCGCCGACCCGCACTACCGCGAGCGCGGCATGCTGCAAGAGATCACGCTCGCAGACGGCAGCGGACTCCTGGTGCCCGGCATCGTGCCCAAGCTCTCGCGCACGCCGGGGCGGCACCGGCGCAATGCGCCCGCGCTCGGCCAGGACACGGACGATGTGCTCGCCGAATTGGCGACGAAGCCGACGCGCGACTGACGGCCCGAATCCACCCGGTGCCGGGCGCTGCGCCTAGCGGGTCCTGGCCACGGCGGTCAGGCGCTCCAGCGTGAATGCGTAGCTCGTCTTGTCCAGCGGCTTGTGGCAGGCCAGGCACTCGGCCTGGTTGACGCCGCTGCGCAGCTGCTTGCCGCTGGTGAAGACGGCGTAGTTCCAGTCCTCGTTGCGCAGCATGTCGGGGATGGCACGGCCCCAGCCGGCGTCACGCGCCATCGCGGTGTAGAAGAGCAACTGGTCCGGCGCGAAGTGGCCGTCGGCGCCGGTGACCGGCTTCTTGTCGGCATCGAGCCGGGCCGACCAGACTTCGGCCAGCAGCACCGCGCCGTCGGGCAGCGCGCGGCCGGCCTTGGCGGCCTGCATCGCGGGTTCGTTGGCGTAGAAGAACCGGACCTGTTTCGTGGCCGGGAAATCGATCGCCTGGTACATCGTGTAGCTGCTCTTGTAGGCCTCCGGGAAGACGACATGGGTCTTCACGAGGTTGGGCAGCAGTTCCGACTTCATGGCTGGCACCGCGCCCGGCAGCGACGAGAAGTAGGCCGCGACGTTGGCGGCGTCGTCCGCGCTCAGCTGCGCTGCGATGGCGTTCATGATCGGGTTCTTGCGCGAGCCCTCCTTCAGCGCCTTGAGCTGGTTCTGCAAGTAGGCTGCGCGCTGCCCCGCCAGATGCGGGATGCCGTCGCTGACGCTCACGCCGGCCGCGCCATGGCAGGCGGCGCACACCTCCTGCGCCTTGACCTTGCCGGCTTCGATATCGGCCGCGTGGGCGGCAGGCCACGGCAACAAGGCGGCGAGGGCTGCCGCGGCAGCGAGACGGGATGTCATGCAGGTACTCCGGGCGCCGGCGCGGGTTGCCGGCTGGCGCGCATGCTACGCCCGCGGCGGTGGGTGTGCGGGCCGGGGCGGCAGCGGGTGCGGACGGCGCGCGCGACCCCCAGCGTGGCGCGGCCGGGCAAGCCACTGTGCAATCATCAAGCCCTGTCCCGCCAGCAAGGTTTCGCCATGTCCCAACGCCCTCCACGCCCGCCAAGGCCTTTGCCAGCCAGGCCGATCTCGAAGACAAGAAGATCAGCTTCACCAGGCTGTCCGAGCACGCCTACGCCTACACCGCCGAGGGCGACCCCAATACCGGCATCGTCATCGGCGACGACGCGGTGATGGTCATCGACACGCAGGCCACGCCGGCGATGGCGCAGGACGTCATCCGCCGCATCCGCGAGGTCACCGACAAGCCCATCAGGTACGTCATGCTGAGCCACTACCACGCGGTGCGCGTGCTCGGCGCCAGCGCCTACCGGCCCGAGCACATCATCGCCAGCGAGGACACGCTGAGCCTGATCAAGGAGCGCGGCGAGCAGGACAAGGCCAGCGAGATCGGCCGCTTTCCGCGCCTGTTCCGCGCCGTCGAGAGCGTGCCGCCGGGGCTGACCTGGCCGACGATCACCTTCAGCGGCAAGATGACGCTGTGGCTGGGCCAGCTCGAGGTGCAGTTGCTGCAGCTCGGCCGCGGCCACACCAAGGGCGACACCGTGGTGTGGCTGCCGCAGGAGCGCATCCTGTTCAGCGGCGACCTCGTCGAGTACGACGCCACGCCCTATGCCGGCGACGCCTATTTCAGCGACTGGCCGCAGACGCTGGACAACATCGCGGCGCTGAAGCCCGCCAAGCTGGTGCCCGGCCGCGGCCCGGCGCTGGAGACCGAGGCGCAGGTGGCCGCCGGCCTGGCCAGCACGCGCAACTTCATCGCCGACGTCTACGCCAGCGTGAAGGCCGGCGCCGCGGCGGGCAAGGACCTGAAGACCGTCTACCGCGAGACGCTGGCGGCCGTGCGCCCGAAATACGGCCACTGGGTGATCTTCGACCACTGCATGCCCTTCGACGTCTCGCGCGCCTACGACGAAGCCACGGCGCACCGCGACCCGCGCATCTGGACGGCCGAGCGCGACATCGAGATGTGGAAGTCGCTCGAATCCTAGAGGGCGCCGGCCATGCTGAAGACCTACACCTGGCCGCGCTACGCCTACCGGCGCGCGCCCGAGCTGGGCCAGCCCGGCGTGCGCCGCGTGCCGCTGGTCGTGGTGGGCGCCGGCCCGGTGGGCCTGAGCGCGGCCATCGACGCCGCGCTGCGCGGCCTGCCGGTGGTGCTGCTGGACGAAGACGACACCGTCAGCGTCGGCTCGCGCGGCGTCTGCTACGCCAAGCGCACGCTGGAGATCTTCGACCGCCTGGGCGTGGGCGACGCCGTCGTCGACAAGGGCGTGACCTGGAACGTCGGCCGCACCTTCCACCGCGACAGCGAGGTCTTCTCCTTCAACCTGCTGCCCGAGGCCGGCCACCACCGGCCGGGCATGGTGAACCTGCAGCAGTACCACCTGGAGCAGTACCTGGTGGAGCGCGCGCCGGAGCTGCCGGGCATCGACCTGCGCTGGCGGCACAAGGTGGTGGCGCGTGACGCAGGACGACGCGGGCGCCGCCGTCGAGGTCGAGACCGCCGACGGCCGCTACACGCTGCAATGCGACTGGCTGATCGTGGCCGACGGCGCACGCAGCCCGATCCGCCGCGCGCTCGGCCTGGACATCGAAGGCAAGGTCTTCCAGGACCGCTTCCTCATCGCCGACGTCGTGCTCGACGGCGAGCCCTTCCCGGCCGACCGCACCGAACGCCGCTTCTGGTTCGACCCGCCTTTCCACCCGGGGCAGAGCGCGCTGATGCACCGCGAGGCCGACAACGTCTGGCGCATCGACTTCCAGCTCGGCTGGGACGCCGACCCCGAAGCCGAGAAGCAGCCCGAGCGCGTGACGCCGCGCATCCGCGCCGTGCTCGACAGCCAGGGTTTCGCGCACATCGGCTTCGAGCTCGAATGGGTCAGCGTCTACACCTTCCAGTGCCGGCGCATGGCCAGCTTCCGCCACGGCCGGCTGCTCTTCGTCGGCGACGCGGCGCACCAGGTCTCGCCCTTCGGCGCCCGCGGCGCCAACTCCGGCGTGCAGGACACCGACAACCTGCTGTGGAAGCTGCAGCTGGTGATCCAGGGCACGGCGCCGGCATCGCTGCTCGACAGCTACAGCGCCGAGCGCACCTTCGCCGCCGACGAGAACCTGCTCAACAGCACGCGCGCCACCGACTTCATGACGCCCAAGAGCCGCGCCGCCAAGGTGCTGCGCGACGCCGTGCTGTCGCTGGCCGAGGAGCTGCCGATGGGCCGCGCGCTGGTCAACAGCGGGCGGCTGTCGGTGCCGGCGCTGCTGACGGCCTCGTCGCTGAACACGCCCGACAGCGAGCGCCTTCGAGGGCTGGATGGTGCCCGGCGCGCCGCTGGACGATGCGCCGGTGCGCGCCGGCGGCCAGCAGCCGGCTGGCTGCTGCCGCACACGGGCCACGGCTTCGTGCTGATGCTCTTCGGCGCGCCCAGACGCGGCGCAGCGCGACGCGCTCGGCGCGCTGGCGCGCGGCGCGATCCCGGTGCAGCCGCTGGTCGTGCTGCCGCCGGGCGAGCCCGGCCCGCTCGACCTGCCGTGGCTGGAAGACACCGAAGGCTGGTGGCGACGCCGCTTCGACGCCCAGGCCCGGCACCGCCTACCTCATCCGGCCCGACCAGCATGTGGCCGCACGCTGGCGCCGCTTCGACGCCGGCGCGGTGCGCGCCGCGCTGGCGCGTGCCACCGGGCAGGAGACGCCAGCGATGAACCACCTCGTCACGCAGCCGAACTTCGGCACGCCCGGCGAGCGCCATCGCCAGGCCTACACCCCCGGTGACGACTTCTACGAGATGCTGATCGACGGCCACCGCGGCTTGACCGACGAGCAGAGCGAGCTGATGAATGCGCGCCTGGTGCTGCTGCTGGCCAACCACGTCGGCGACCTGCGCGTGCTGCGCGAGGCCATCGCCGCGGCGCGGGCGGGGGCCGCCAAGGCGGCGGAGTCGGCGCCGTGACCCCGCTCACCGACGCCACCCACGACCCGGCGCTGCGCAGCTGGGTCGCCTCGGCCAACGCGCCGGGCGTGCGACTTCCCGATCCAGAACCTGCCGCTGGGCCGCTTCCGCCGCGCCGGCAGCGACGAGCCGCTGCGCATCGGCGTGGCCATCGGCGACCAGGTGCTCGACCTCAAGCTCGCGCAGCAACAGGCGCCGTGGCCCGACGGCGTGTCGGAACTGCTGGAGCCGCTGGCGGCAGGCGACCTGGCGGCCTTCATGGCCCTGGGCCGGCCGCGCCTGGCAGACCCTGCGCGCCGCGCTTTCGGCAGCGCTCGCCGAGGGCAGCGACACCGGGCCGTTCCTGGAGCTGTGCCTGCTGCCGCAGGCGCAGGCCGAGATGGCGCTGCCCTGCCGCATCGGCGACTACACCGACTTCTACACCGGCATCCACCACGCGCTGGCGGTGGGCAAGCTGATGCGGCCCGACCACCCGCTGCTGCCCAACTACAAGTGGGTGCCCATCGGCTACCACGGGCGTGCCTCGTCCATCACCCTGGGCGGGCCGTTGAAGCGACCGCAGGGCCAGACGCGCAGCAGCGGCGACATGCCGCACTTCGGGCCCAGCCAGCGGCTGGACTACGAGCTGGAGCTGGGCCTGTGGGTGGGCGTCGGCAACGAACTCGGCCAGCCCGTGGGCATGGACGCAGGCCGAGGACCGGCTGTTCGGCGTGACCCTGCTCAACGACTGGTCGGCGCGCGACATCCAGGGCTGGGAATACCAGCCGCTCGGGCCCTTCCTGGCGAAGAATTTCTCGACCATGGTCTCGCCGTGGATCGTCTCCTTCGAAGCGCTGGCGCCGTTCCGGCGGCCGTTCGCGCGCCCGGCCGGGGACCCGCAGCCGTTGCCCTACCTGGACTCGGCGTTCAACCGGGCCTCCGGCGCCGTCGACATCACGCTCGAGGTCTGGCTGCAGACCGCGCGCATGCGCGAGCAAGGTCTGCCGGCGCTGCGGTTGTCGCAGTCGAATGCGCTCGACGCCTACTGGACGCCGGCGCAACTGGTGGCGCACCACACCAGCAACGGCTGCAACCTGCGCACCGGCGACCTGCTGGGCACCGGCACGCTGTCCGGCCCGCAGCCGGGGCAGGGCGGGTCGCTGCTGGAGCTGTCGGCGGGCGGCCGTCAGCCCGCTGGCGCTGCCCGGCGGCGAAGAGCGCAGCTTCCTCGAAGACGGCGACACCGTCACCCTGCGCGCCTACTGCCAGGCGCCGGGCGCGGTGCGCATCGGCCTGGGCAGCGTCAGCGGCACCGTGCTGCCGGCGTAGCGGGTGCGGGCTCGCCCTGCCGGCGAGGAGCCGGTCAGCTCGAACCCTGTCCCTGCCCGATGGCGCCCGTGAACTCGACCTTCGTGCATCCAGGCCGCGTGCCGGGGCGCGCGCCTGGTGCTGCGCCCACTCGTCGAGCATCTCCCACTTCACGGCGTCCAGCCGTGCGTTCATGTCGGGCGTGGCGGTGTCGGCGGCCAGTTCCAGGCGGTGGCCGTTGGGGTCGAAGAAATAGATCGACTTGAAGATCGTGTGGTCGGTGATGCCCACCACCGGGATGCCGTTGGCCTCCAGCCGCGCCTTGGTGGCTTCCAGCGTGGCCACGCTGTCGACCTTGAAGGCGATGTGCTGCACCCACTCCGGCGTGTTGGCGTCGCGCCCCATCGGCGGCGAATTCGGGATCTCGAAGAAGGCCAGCACGTTGCCGCCGCCGGCGTCCAGGAAGACGTGCATGTAGGGGTCGGGCGCGTGCGTGCTGGGGACCTGGTCTTCGGCGATGGCCAGCACGAAGTCCATGCCCAGGTTCTTCTGGTACCAGAGCACGGTGTCGCGGGCGTCGTGGCAGCGGTAGGCAACGTGGTGGATGCGCTGGATGTGCATGGCGGGTCTCCGCGTGGCGGCAGGAAGGCGATGGTGGTGGCGGGCTGGCCTGGAGCGGGCTCGACCCGGCCTCACGGCCGGTGCGGCCTGGGTCCGGTTTGCGCCAGCGCAAGGAAGCGGCGGGGCCAGATGTCTAGATTTCGGCGGGTGTGTCGGTCGGCCCGCTTTCATGACGAGCCGGCCGCAGCTAGGAGACGCCCAACATGTTCCAACATCTGCTCGTGCCGATCGACGGCAGTGACCTTACCGACCGCGCCATGACGGCCAGTCTGGAGCTGGCCCGCCAGCTGGGCGCGGCCGTGACGGGTTTCGTGGCCGAGCCGGTTGCGGCCCCGCCCACGCCCGGGCGGCCGCCGTCGCTGATCCGGCAGGAGACGCTGGAGCACGACGCCATGACCGCGGCGCACGCCAATAGCCTGCTGCAACTTTTGCCGACAAGGCCCGTGAGGCCGGCGTGCCCTTCACCGGCCACCATGCGCAGGTGCCGCGGGTCGACCGTGCCATCATCGCCGCCGCCGAGTCGCAGGGCTGCGACATGATCGTGATGGTCACCCACGGCCGCGGTGCCTTCGGCGAATTTCTGTTCGGCTCGCAGACCAAGGCGGTGCTGGCCGGGAGCACGCTGCCGCTGCTGGTGCTTGCACTGAAGCGCCCCCGGCCGGCAGCGACCGTGATCGGGCTGCACGGCAAGATGTCGGCCACACCGATGCCCAGAGCGGCAGCGCCGGGCCGGCTGCCGGCGCATGATCGATAGCCCGCAACACTGACGCCGAAGCCGCTGCCGTAGCGTTTCGCGGCCAACGCCGCACCCACCGAAGGCCTCAAGGACCCCCATCGTGACACTGCCCACTTCACCGAAGCGTGCACCCGACGCCGCTGTGCGCGCCCTGCCGCCCCAGGCCATCAGCGCCGAGGTGCTGAAGGAGAAATACGCCAAGGGCGACGAGACCACGCCGCTCGAGGTGCAATCGTCGCGTGGCGCGCGCGCTGGCCGAAGCCGAGGCGCCGGAGCAGCGCGCGCTGTGGGAAGAGCGCTTCCTGCAGGCGCTGCAGCAGGGCTTCATCCCGGCCGGGCGCATCCAGTCGGCGGCCGGCACCGGCCTGGCGGCCACGCTCATCAACTGCTTCGTGCAGCCGGTGGGCGACAGCATCACGCAGGTCGAGGACGGCCACCCCGGCATCTACACCGCGCTGGCCGAGGCGGCCGAGACCATGCGCCGCGGCGGCGGCGTGGGCTACGACTTCTCGCGCATCCGGCCGCGCGGCGCCTGGGTCGGCGCGACGCAGAGCGCGGCCTCGGGGCCGGTGAGCTACATGCGCGTCTTCGACCGTTCCTGCGAGACGGTGGAATCGGCCGGCGCGCGGCGCGGCGCGCAGATGGCGGTGCTGCGCTGCGACCACCCCGACGTCGAGGAGTTCATCCACGCCAAGGACGGCGGCGACCTGAAGAACTTCAACATCTCGGTCGGCGTCACCGACGCCTTCATGCAGGCCGTGCGCGACGGCGGCGACGTCGAACTGGTGCACCGCGCCGAGCCCGGTGCCGGCGCAGAAGGCCGCCGGCGCCTGGCAGCGCCCCGGCACCGAAGGCCACGGCGTGTGGGTCTACCGCAAGCTGCCGGCGCGCGAACTGTGGGCGCAGATCATGCGGTGCACCTACGACCACGCCGAGCCCGGCGTGCTGTTCCTGGACACCATCAACCGCGACAACAACCTGGCGTACTGCGAGACCATCGCGGCCACCAACCCTTGCGCCGAACAGCCGCTGCCGCCCTACGGCTGCTGCTGCCTGGGCTCGATCGACCTCACGCGCTTCGTGCAGCGGCCCTTCGAGCCCGACGCCGCGCTTCGACGAAGCCGGCTTCGCGGCCGTGGTGCGCACGGCGGTGCGCATGCTCGACAACGTGCTCGACGTGACGCTGTGGCCGCTGCCGCAGCAGCAGGCCGAGGCGGCGGCCAAGCGGCGCGTCGGCCTGGGCTTCACCGGCCTGGGCGACGCGCTGGTGATGCTGGGCCTGCGCTACGACGGCGCCGAGGCGCGCGCCATGGCGCGCCGCATCGCGCACGACGCTGCGCGACACCGCCTACGACGCATCGGTGGACCTGGCGCGCGAGCGCGGCGCCTTCCCGCTCTTCAACGCCGACCTGTACCTCAGCGGCAGCACCTTCGCCTCGCGCCTGCCGCAGCCGCTGAAGGACCGCATCCGCGCCCACGGCCTGCGCAATTCGCACCTGCTGTCGATCGCGCCCACCGGCACCATCAGCCTGGCCTTTGCCGACAACGCCAGCAACGGCATCGAGCCCGCCTTCAGCTGGACCTACACGCGCAAGAAGCGCCTGCCCGACGGCGGCTTTGCCGAGCACGCGGTGCAGGACCACGCCTGGCGCCTGTTCAAGCACCTGAAGGGCGACGACGCGCCGCTGACGCCGGCCTTCGTCACGGCGCTGGAGATGAGCGCGCAGGCCCACGCCGAGATGGTGGCCGCGGTGGCGCCGTTCATCGACACCGCGATCAGCAAGACCGTCAACGTGCCGGCCGACTACCCGTATGCCGATTTCGAGGACCTGTACCACCAGGCCTGGTCGCTCGGCCTGAAGGGCCTGGCCACCTACCGGCCCAACGCCGTGGTCGGCAGCGTGCTCAGCACCACGCCGCAGCCGCCGGCGCCGCTGAAGCTGCCGCGAGCCGACGCCAACCGCCGCCTGGCGCTGGACCGCCTGCCGGCGCCGGTGCTGGCCTCGCTGCGCTGGCCGGGCCGGCCCGAACTGCCGGGCGGCAACGCGGCCTGGACCTTCATGGTGCAGCACCCCTTCGGCGACTTCGCGCTCTTCGTCGGCGAGGTGCCGCGCGAGGACGGGCCCGGCCAGGCGCGAGCGGCACGCGCGCCTTCGAGGCCTGGGTCAACGGCGCCGAGCAGCCGCGCGGCCTGGGCGCGCTGGCCAAGACGCTGTCGATGGACATGCGCAGCGACGACGCCGCCTGGCTGCAGCTCAAGCTGGACGCGCTGGCCACGGTGGCCGAGGAGCGGCCGTTCGAGATGCCGTTCCCGCCGCACGGCGAGCGGCGCCTGTTCCCCGGCGTGGTGGCGGCGACCGCGGCGGTGATCCGCTGGCGCTGCGAACAGCTCGGCACGCTGCCGCCGCCGCGCGGCGGCGCCGACGCCGGTGGTCGACGCGCTGATCAGCCGCGACGAGCCGCACACCGACACCTCGGGCACGCTGGCCTGGGCGGTGGACATCGACAACCCGGCCACCGGCGAGGCCTTCACCGTCACGCTCAAGGAAGTGACGCTGCCCGGCGCCGACGGCGGCAGCGTCACGCGGCCCTGCGCGATGGCGCTGTCGGGCAACTACCCGCGCGCGCTGGACGGCCTGGCGCGGCTGCTGTCGCTGGACATGCGCGTCATCGACCCGGCGTGGATCGGCATGAAGCTGCGCAAGCTGCTCAACTACGCCGAGCCGCTGGGCCACTTCATGGCCTTCGTGCCTGGGCTGCCGCCGGGGCAGCAGCGCCAGCAGACCTGGCCTTCGACGGTGGCCTACCTGGCGCGGCTCATCATCCACCGCTACGCCATGCTGGGCGTGCTGGACGAGCGCGGTTTCCCGCTGCGCGAGATGGGCGTGCTGGAAGCGCCGCGCACCGGCGACGCGCCGGCGCTGCAGGCCGGCAAGCCCTGCCCCGAATGCGGCAACGCCAGCGTCATCCACAAGGACGGCTGCGACTTCTGCACCGCCTGCGGCTACGTGGGGCAGTGCGGCTGAGAGGCACGGCCCAATTCAACGCAGCGGCGGTGTCGACTACGAGATGAAATCCGGCAAGCAGGTCGAGAGCATGATGTTCGATGGGTCGGCGATCTCCTCAGTTTTCAGATGGTAGGCCTGTCTGCGCTCATCGTCGCGGCCGTGGCGGCCGTGGCTGCCGCGATGCTGCCGATCGCGGCGTTGGCCGCTTCGCCCGATGAGGCGCGCAAGCCGGCGGCCGGCGCCAAGCGGCCGAAGATCTGCTTCGTGCTGTCGGGCGGCGGTGCGCGGGGCGCCGCGCACGTCGGTGTGATCAAGGTACTCGAGGAGTACCGGGTGCCGATCGACTGCATCGCCGGCACCAGCATGGGCGCGCTGGTCGGGGGCGCCTACGCGACCGGGATGAACGTGCCGGAGATGGAGATGGTCACCGCCGGCATGAGCGTCGAGAGGCTGTTCAGGGAGCAGCCGCCGCGGCAGGAACTGGCGATGCGCCGCAAGGCCGACGACTTCCTGAACTTCATCGGGCCGGAAGTCGGCACCAGCTCGGGCAAAGCCAACCTGACCAAGGGTGTGGTCACCGGCGTCCAGCTCGAGACCGTGCTGCGGGAGTTGTCGAAGGTGCAGGGCTTCCATCGCTTCGATGACCTGCCGATCCAATTCCGCGCCGTGGCCACCGACCTCGTCACCGGCAAGGCCGTGATCTTCAGCGAGGGTGAACTGGCCAATGTGATGCGGGCCAGCATGTCGGTGCCCGGAGCGGTGTCGCCGGCCGAGTTCGGCGGCATGATGCTGGTCGACGGCATGCTCACCAGCAACCTGCCGGTGGAGACGGCACGTGCGATGGGCGCCGACATCGTGATTGCGGTGAACGTCGGCACGCCGCTGCTCAAGCGCGAGGAGCTGACCTCGATCCTGGGGGTGGCCGGCCAGATGCTCAGCATCCTGACCGAGCAGAACGTGCAGGCGTCGCTGGCATCGCTCAAGCCGACCGACATCCTCATCTCGCCGGAACTCGGCGACTTCTCGACCGGGGACTTCGACAACCTGCCCAAGATCACTCCGCTGGGCGAGGTGGCGGCGCGCAAGGTCGCGGACAGGCTGGCGCAGCTTTCGCTGCCGGCCGACGAATACGCGGCGCTGCGCAAGCGCCAGCAGGTGACGTTGCCGCCGGACTTGAGGCCCGTCGACGAGATCCGGTTCGAAAACCTGACACGCGTCAACCCCCAGTCGGCGCAGGCGGTCATGGAGACGACCGTGGGCCGGCCGATCGTGCAGAGCGTGGTCGATGCGGACATGCGGCGCCTGTATGGCACTGGCGATTTCGAGCACGTGAACTACCGCATCCTCGAGGAGTCGGGCAAGCGGGTGATGGCCGTGCAGGCTGTCGAGAAGGCGTGGGGGCCGGACTACCTGCGCCTGGGTATCGGGCTGTCCAGCGACTTCAGCGGCGAAACCTACTTCACCTTGATCGCTGCCCACCGCAAGACCTGGCTGAACTCGCTGGGGGCGGAACTCCGTACCGACGTGCAATTGGGCTACGACGCCAACCTGCGTGTGGAGTTCTACCAACCGCTCGACGTCAAGAGCGGGTACTTCATCGCTCCCCGCGTGGCCTTGGGGCAGGAACGGGTGAACCTGTTCAGTGGCGGGGACCGCATCGCGGTCTACAACGTCGGGTCTCGCGATGTCGCGGTGGATCTGGGCGTCACGCTCGACCAGTACGGCGAGCTCCGGCTCGGCATCGAGGGGGGGAAGCTGACTCCCAGGCTCGACACCGGGCCCAGCCTCATCAATCCGGCGGATGTCGCTTTCAGCCGGGGTGCTGTCACGACACGCCTGCTGCTCGACCGGCTCGACAATGCGGACTTCCCGCGCCAGGGCTGGGCCGCCCAGGTGGAGGTGTACGGCTCGAGCACCGACCTGGGCGCCGACGCCAGCTATACGAAGTGGCAAGCCGGCGGCTCCGTGACCCACTCCTTCGGCGAAAACACCGTGCGATTCAGAGCGCGGGCCGGCGGCAAGATCGGCTCGAATCCATTGCCGACCTATGACCAGCTGGGATGGGGCGGCTTCCTGAGGCAGTCGGGCTATGCCACCGGGCAACTGGTCGGGGCCAGTCTCCAGTTCGGTCAATTGATGTACTACCGCCGGATCGTCCGCGGTGGCCTGTTGGACGGCGCCTACGGAGGCTTGTCGCTCGAGGTCGGAAACTACACGCAGCCACTCGTGCCAGGCAATGCCAGCGGCGTGCTGAAGTCGATGGCCCTCTTCGTCTCCGCCGACAGCCCGGTCGGCCCGGCGTACCTGGGCTATGGCCGGGCAGCGGACGGGACGCAGAGCCTGTATTTCTTCTTGGGCCGGCCGCTTTGAGTCCCTGATGGCAGCGGTATCGTCTTGCACTGAACAGGAGAGATCCAGGTGAATCATCGAAATCTGTGGGCGGTGGTCCTGGCCTCCTTGCTGGCCTCGGCGGCGAGCGCGCAGCAGTTTGTGTACCCCGCGAAGGGGCAGACGCCCGAAAAGCAGAAGGCCGACGAGGCTGCCTGTTACTCGTGGGCCGTCGGACAGACCAAATTCGACCCCGCGAAGCCGCCGCCTCCGCCGCCGGCGGCCACGCCGCCCACGACGGCGACGGGAACGACCCCCGGTGCCGGTGTTCGTGGTGCCGCGCGCGGTGCGGTCGTGGGCGAGATCGTTGGCGGTGACGCCGGGGCCGGCGCCGCGGTAGGTGCCGTCGCAGCGCGGGGGCAAAGCCGCAGGCAGAATGCCGCGGCCACGACTTCCGCGCAGCAACAGCAGCAAGCGGGCACCCAGCAACAGCAGGCCGCCTTCGCCAAGGCGCGCGCCGCTTGCCTGGAGGGCAAGGGCTACACGGTCAAGTGAGGGCCGGCGTGGAGCGCCTGTCGGCGCCGCTCTCTGCCAGCAAGGCGCCGATCTGCCCGTCCTTGTCCTGCCACAGCTGCGACAGCCAGCGCTGGAAGGTGCCGCGGAAGGCTGCGTCCTCGGCGTAGTCGCCGGCACAGAATTCGGCCGGGATCGGCAACTGCCGCACGCGCACGACGACGCGTGGCGTGTCGCCGCACAGAAACTGCCAGAAGTTCGGTGCACCGGCAGGGTAGACGATGGTCACGTCGACCAGGGAATGGAACTTGTCGCCCATCGCGTTCAGCGCCAGGGCCAGCGCGCCGGCCTTGGGCTTGAGCAGGTGGCGGTAGGGCGAGCCCTGGGCCTGGTGCTTGGCCCGCGTGAAGCGCGTGCCCTCGGCAAAGTTCATGACGCAGGTCGGCACCAGGGCAAACTTCTCGCAGGCCCGCATGGTCGTGATGCGGTCCTGCTGGCGCAGCTCGGGGTGCTTGGCGAGCTGGGCCGCCGAATGCCGCTTCATGAACGGGAAATCCAGCGCCCACCAGGCCAGGCCGATCACCGGCACGTAGATGAGCTGCTGCTTGAGGAAGAATTTCAGCATCGGGATGCGCCGGTTCAGCACGTGCTGCAGCACGAAGATGTCGGCCCAGGTCTGGTGGTTGCTGTTCACCAGGTACCAGCCTGCGTAGCGCAGCTCGGCCACGCCGGTCACGTCCCACGCCGTGCGCTGCGTCAACCGCATCCATCCGCTGTTGCAGGCGATCCAGAGCGTGGCGATGGCGTTGAGCATCGGATCGATGCGCACGCGCACGGCGCGCACCGGCAGCACCAGCTTGACGAGGGACAGGGCAAAAAGCAGCGCGCACCAGAACAGGGTGTTGAGCACCAGCAGCACGAGGGCGATCACGCCCCGCACGGCCGGCGGCAGGAAGCTCAGCATGGTGGTTTCATCCCTTTGGCTCGGTGGCATCGGCACCCGCGTGGCCCGTGCAGCACCTGCAAACGATAAGCCGAGGAAGCCGCGCGCGCCAGTGTGGGCCGCCGGACGTGTCAAGATCGCGTCATGACGGCCACCGTGACCTTGCACCCCGGCCCTGGCGCGGGCTTCGACGAGCCCTTCGAGATGCTCGAGGCCTGCCACCAGCGCGTGCACCGCATGCTGGACCTGACGCAGCGGCTGGCCGTGCACCTGCTCGAGACCGGCGCCGACGCCAGCGCGCAGCAGGCCGCGCGCGACGTGATGCGCTACTTCGACCTCGCGGCACCCGCGCACCACGAAGACGAGGAACGTCACGTGCTGCCGCGCCTGCACGAACAGGGCCAGGCGGCCCTGGCCGATCGCCTGCACGCCGACCACGCACTGATGGCTACGACCTGGGCCACCGTGCGCGCCGACTTGCAGCGGGTGGCCGACGGCACCTGGCACGCCGCCGACCTCGCCGCGGCGGCCGCGCGTTGGCAGGCCATGGCATCGTTGTATCGCGCCCACATCGAAGCCGAGGAGTCCTCGGCCTACCCCACCGTGAAGGATGTGACCGACGCCGCCACGCGGCGTGCGATGGGCGACGAAATGGCGCGCCGGCGCGGCCTGCCGGGCGCCGCCTGAAGCCCCGCTTCTCAGCCGGCCTCGAAGCTGTCGGCGCGGCGGCCCTTGAAAGGCGCGTAGAAGCGCTTGATCTCGGCCATGTCGCACGCCACGTCGCCGGTGGGCGTGAACACCGGCCCCAGCCCGCTCAGCTTGCGCTTGTAGTCCATGTAGGCCAGCACGATGGGCACCTGCGCCTGCAGCGCGATGTAATAGAAGCCCGTCTTCCAGTGCCGCGTCTTGCCGCGCGTGCCTTCGGGCGGCACCACCAACTGCAGCGGCCCGTCGGCGGCCTGGATGGCCAACGCCGACGCGGCGACCAGGTTGCTGCTCTTGTCGCGGTCCACCGCAATGCCGCCCAGCCAGCGCATCACGGCCGCCGAAGGGCGCACCGAAGAGGCTCTGCTTGCCCATCCAGTAGATGTGCAGGCGCAGCACGAAGGCCACCATCAGCGTGTAGGGCAGGTCCCAGTTGCTGGTGTGCGGTGCGGCGATCAGCACGCACTTGACGGCATCCGGCGGCAGTGCGCCCTCGATCTTCCAGCCCTTGGCACGCAGGAAGGCCAGCGAGAAGGCGCGCAGGACGGTGTTGACGACCGGCGTGCTGAAGATCGTGCGGTGCATGGGGTCGTGGAGGGCGCGGCGGGAGCAGTCGGCACCATGATTGTGGGTGATGCGCCGCGAGCGGCAGGCTACGATGCGGCCATGGCGCGCCATGGGTCGCGATGCGGTGCGCGCCGAACCCCACTTCAGGAGATCAATCCATGTCGTCCGGCAAGGTCCTCGTCGCCCAGGGCGGCGGCCCCACCGCGGTCATCAACCAGTCGCTGGTCGGCGTGGTGCTGGAGGCGCGGCGCCACCACAACGTGCGCCGGGTCTACGGCGCGCGCCACGGCGTGCGCGGCATCGTCAACGAGGACTTCGTCGACCTGACGCAGGAGACCAGCCACAACCTCGAGCAGGTGGCCGGCACGCCCGCGTCGGCGCTGGGCTCCACGCGCGACAAGCCCGACCGCCGCCTACTGCCAGGAGATCTTCAAGGTGCTGCAGGCGCACGAGATCGCGCACTTCTTCTACATCGGCGGCAACGACTCGTCGGACACCGTGCGCATCGTCAGCGAAGAGGCGCGCAAGGCCGGCTACCCGCTGCGCTGCATCCACATCCCCAAGACCATCGACAACGACCTCGTCGGCAACGACCACACGCCGGGCTTCCCGTCGGCGGCGCGCTTCGTGGCCCAGGCCTTTGCCGGCGCCAACCTCGACAACGCGGCGCTGCCCGGCGTCTACGTCGGCGTCGTGATGGGCCGCCACGCCGGCTTCCTCACCGCGGCCTCGCGCCCTGGGCAAGAAGTTCCCCGACGACGGCCCGCACCTCATCTACGTGCCCGAGCGCGCCTTCGACGATCGAGCAGGTTCCTGGCCGACGTGAAGGCGGTCTACGACCGCCACGGCCGCTGCGTGATCGCCGTCAGCGAAGGCATCCACGACGCCAGCGGCACGCCCATGCTGGCGCGCCTGGCCAAGGACCTGGAGCACGACGCGCACGGCAACGTGCAGCTGTCCGGCACCGGCGCGCTGGCCGACCTGCTGTGCGAGGAGATCAAGGACAAGCTGAAGATCAAGCGCGTGCGCGGCGACACCTTCGGCTACCTGCAGCGCAGCTTCATCGGCTGCGTCAGCGACGTCGACCAGCGCGAGGCGCGCGAGGTCGGCGAGAAGGCCGTGCAGTTCGCGATGTGGGGCGACCGCGACGGCTCGGTGGCCATCAAGCGCACCGGCTTCTACTCGGTGGACTACGAGCTGCTGCCGCTGGACGCGGTGGCCGGCAAGACGCGCACGATGGAGGACGAGTTCATCGCCGCTTCGGCACCGACGTCACCGACGCCTTCCGCCTGTACCTGCGGCCGCTGCTGGGCTCGGGCATGCCCGACGCCTTCCGGCTGCGGGCGCACCCGGTGGCCAAGGTGCTGCGGTGACGGCGCTGCCGTCATAGCAGGCGTGGCGGGCGCATCGGGCGCATGGCCAGCCAGCATCACCCCCCGACCTGGGGCACGTATTCCAGACCCTGCTGCGCCAGCCCCACCAGATCCACGTTGGTCTGGTTCAGGTCCGTGTCGGCTGCCATCGCGCCCAGGCCTGCCACGGTGAAGGCCTGATGGTCCAGCAGGCTGACGAAATAGGCCGCCGTGTCAGCCGGAGGGGGAGAACCCACCACATTCCTGTACAGAAGGTCGACGATCGCCTGATGGCTGGCACCGGCACCCAGCCGTACATCGATGGCCAGTTGCATCAGGCTTTCGTAGCTCATGCCGCCGTCGACGTAGTACAGGCCGATCCCTGCATAGGCTTCGTTGGCGACCGCGGCCCTGCCGAACACGGCGCCCAGGATCTTGGCCACGGTGCCTGCGTTGCCGGACAGGTCCAGGGCGATGCTCATATCGGCAAACTTCAGCCGCTCCACATTGCTGAGCTTGTCGTTGCCTTCCGTGCCGCTGGTGTTGTCCACATCCCAGCCATAGGCGGTGCGAGTGAGTCGGTAAGCACCGCGCGCGCCCGCATATTCGGCGATGTCCACGCCATCGCCGCCATCGATCACGTCGTTGCCCGCGCCGCCCGTGATGCGATCGGGCCCGCCCAGGCCGCGGTAGCCGTCGCCGCCGCTGCGGGCACTCAGGGTGTTGGCGCCGTCGGTGCCGTTGATCGTCTGTGACACGATGGCCACCGTCATCCGCGCGTCGTAGGTATTGCTGCCACCCATGCCGTCGCTCACCGTGAAGCTGAACGGATCGTCGCCGCGGACGCTGCCCCGTGCCGTGTAGACGAAACTGCCATCGGGCGCCAACGTCATGTCGCCATTGCGCGGCTCGGTGGCCAGCGAATAGGTGATGTTGTCGCCATCGATGTCGCTGGCCGCCGGCAAACGCCCTTGCAGCACGTTGTTGCCCAAGGCGAGAAAGCCGCCGGCGCGTGACACCGGGGCGGCGTCGTTGATGGGCAACACCGAGACGAAGACCAAATACCGGTTGCTGCCTGCGCCGCCGACGATGTCGTAGGCCACCGTGTCCAGGCCATGGTAGTTCGGGGCGGGGGTGTACAGCAGCTGGCCCGCGGCGCTGAGGGCGGCGTTCCCATGCGCGGCCTCGCCGGCCAACTGGTAGCTCACGCCGGAGCGCGCCACGTCCACCGGATCGGGCAGGGTCGCCGAGACGCTGGCGTCCTCATCCACACCGAGCTGGCTGTCGTTGCCCAGGACATTGGGCGACAGCACGACCGTTTGATCGCTGAACTGCAGGCGCTCGATGCTGCTCAGCGTGTCGAAGCCCGAGACGCCATCGCGCGCCTTCACGAAGACCTTGCCGAACTGGTTGGAGATCTCGTAGTCGGCGCGGCGTCCCCCGAAGGCGGCGGTGTCGCTGCCGGCGCCGCCTTCGATCCAGTCGTTGCCCAGGCCACCGGTCAAGCGTGTTGTCGAGGTCGTTGCCGAGCAGCACGTCGTCGAAGGGTGAGCCCACGGCATGCTCGATCCAGGTGGTGGCCGAGACGCCGAGGTTGTCGACGCCGGCTGAAGCCCGCCGGCGTGAGCCCGCGCTGCCCAGGCGGCCCGGCGCCAGGTCGAGGCTGACGCCGGTGTCCAGCGCCGAGGCGTCGAGGGTGTCGACGCCGCCGTCGTCGATGATCGTCGTCTGCGAGCCGCCCTGCAGCGCGACCCAGCACGTAGTGCGTGTTGCCGGCGGCGGCGGCTTTGCTGCCGTAGAGGTAGCGCAGCGCCAGCACGTCGAGCGGCCCCCAATCCGACGCGGAACAGGCCGTCGGCCGAGGCGCTCTGCGACATCACGGTCAGCGCCGTGCGGTCGTCCTGCGCGCGCAGCTGCATCGCCCAGGCGTCGCCGGCGTCGACATTGCGCGGGTGGCGCAGGCCCAGCGCGTGGCCGATCTCGTGCAGCAGCGCGGCGTAGCCCTCGCGTGCCGGGGGCGATGCCGACGCATCGACTCGACGTCCATCCAGACGTCGCCGGCCGGCGCTCCCGCTCTGCCCCGGCAGCCAGGCCACGCCCTTGGTGGCTGCCTGCTGGCTGACGCCGAAGCGCAGCTGTCCGCTGGTGCCGCCGCTCTCGGCGACTTCGCTGAAGCTGAGTCCGCGTGAGCTCCGCCGTCTTGGCCAGGATGTCGCGCACCAGCTGCTGCTCGGCTGGCGTGAAGGCGCGGAAGCCCGGCGCGCCCACGCCGCTGGCGGGCGCCAGGTGACGAAGCTGAAGGTGACGTTGCGGCCGTGCCCAGCGGGCTGGGCGCGTTCCAGCGCAGGCGCGCCGCCGGCCGCGATGGCCTGCTCGGCCATGGTCTGCGGCGTGATGAAGTCGGCCGAAGCTGAACCGCTTCCAGCGTTGTTGCCACGACAGCGCGTCGAAATACTCGATGTCGGTCAGTCGATAGCTGAAGCCGGTGCCGATCTTGCGGCTTGATGGTGGCGGTGCGGCCGTCGGCAGAGACCTGGATGTCGAGGTCCGCCAGCAGGGCGTTGCGCCAGGCTGCGCCCGGTGCGGGCTCGAACCAGCTGTTGACGAGATGACCGTCGTTGCCGCCGCCGCCGATCAAAGTGTCGTTGCCGCCGTTGCGGCCAGAAGTAGTTGTCTTGCGCGTCGCCGATGAACAAGTCGCTTCTGCCGCCGCTGCCGTGGATGCTGCGCACGCCGATCAGCGTGTCGCGGCCGCCGTAGCCGTCATCGGCCCAGCCTTCGGCGAGGTTGACGCGCAGATGCCGCCGGCGTCCAGTAGGCGACTTGAAGCTCGCGCCAGGGGTCGCCGGGTTGGCGATCTTCTCGAAGCGGTCGTTGCCGGGGCCGCCGATGGCCGTGCCCTTGTAGAGGCGGATGAGGTCGTTGCCGCCTTCGCCGAAGACGTTGTCCCAGTTGTTCTTGTTCGCATCGGGCTGCACGTAGACGTCGTTGCCGGCGGTGAGGTCGATGTCGGCCATGAGGTGCCTCGGTCAGGTGCGGAGCAGCGGAATGGTCTTCTGCTCGAAGTTCGCGAGATGCGGGAAGACGTCGTGGAACTGCGAGCCCTGCAGGCCCATCCATTGCATCAGCGCGGCGCCGACCTGGTCGGTGCTGGTGGTGGGCACATGGCGGCCGTTGCTGCCCGGGTCGCCATCGTCCGGCACCGCCGAGCACCAGGCTCGGGAAGCGGCCGTGCGACGGCCTGCCGGCGACCGGGCCGCCGAGGGCGAACCAGTGGTTGCCCCAGGCGTGCTCGCTGCCGCCGCCGGAGCCGGGCCGCACGCGTGCGGCCGAACTCGCGTCATCACCAGCGTGACCACGTTCATCGTCCAGGCCGTTGGCGCGGTTGGTCTCGTCGAAGGCCGCCAGCGCCTTGGCCAGCACGGCGAACTGCGCGTCCTGCGTGTTGGCGTCGCTGCCGCGCTGGTTGGTGTGCGTGTCGAAGCCGCCCCAGGTGCTGAGGAAGACCTGGCGCTTGAGGCCCTGCGACTTGAAGTACGGCAGCAGCGACGCCAGCGTGCGCAGGCTCGTGGCCACGCCATTCGTCGGCGCTGCCGAAGTCGGCGGTCGGCTCCACGACGGCGGCGCGGCCTGTGCGATGAAGCGTGCTGTCGTCGAAGGCCATGCCGTAGGTGCGCGCGTACTCGGCCTCGTAGGCGTTGGCGAACTGCCAGCTGCGCCATGCGCCGAGCGACTGCGCGCCGATGTCCTGCGGTCGACCAGGTCGGCCGATGCCCCACCAGCTGTCGTAGCCGCCGTCGGCATGAAGGTCACCGGCGACTGCCGGCCCAGCACCAGCGTGCGGTTGGTGTCCGATGGTCACGGCGGCGAGCGGGTTGCGCAGCCGTGATGGCAGCAGCTCCAGCGCGCGACCGGCCCAGCCGCTGGTGTCGTCCTGCACCGTCCAGCCCTGCACGATGGCGGTCTGGTCGTTGTGCGACATCAGGAAGGGCGGCACGTCGCACCGCTGTGGCCAGCACCTGCGCCGCCGTGGCCGGCTCGACCAGCGGCCCGACATTGGCGATGAAGGCCAGGCGCTCCCGGTTGTAGAGGCGGCAGCGAGCGGCGCCAGCGCCGGGTGCAGGCCGAAGGTGTGGCCCGCCGCCGTGCCCGGCAGCGCCACCAGGCTCGCCTTCGGCAGCGCCAGGTTGGCGCGCGCGTCTGGTAGTCGCCATAGGCGCCGTCGGTCGGCACCAGCATGTTGTGGCCGTCGTTGCCGCCGTTGAGGTAGACGACCACGAGCGCGCGGTAGTCGTCGCCGGCGGCGCGGCCGCGCCGCGATCAGCGTGCCGAGCGGTGCCGGCCAGCGAGGCGGCGCCGGCGGCGCCCAGGAAGTGCCGGCGGGTGCATCATTTGCTCACTCCGAAGTAGGGGGTGGCCAGCGCGAAGCCGAGCATGCGCATCGGCGCCTTCGAAGGGTCGTTGCTTGTTCCAGGGCGGCCAGGTTGGCGCATGATCTGCTCGATGTTGCGTGCGCAGCGTGGGCGGCATCGCGCCGCGGAAGAAGCGCGCTGACAGCAAGTCGTTGAAGACGCGCGGCGGACGTCGCGAAGGCGCACGACCAGCGGCTCCACGTTGCAGCCCGCGGCGCTCGAGATCGGCGTAGCTGCGGGTCCTGGTCTGGTTGTTCCAGACGCTGGTCCACTCGAACAGGCCCATCGGTTGCGGAGTCTTCTGGCCGTGAGCAGGCGCTGCTCGGGGGCGAGCAGGTTGCTGCCGGGTGCGCGGTCGGTGGGCGCGTAGAAGCTGAAGACACTGATTGCCGGAACGGCTCTGGTTGCGTCGCCCGAGATGGCCCAGGCCGCCCCAGTTGGTGCGCGGCAGCGTTGTGCAGCCCAGCCCGCGCCACATGGCCATTGCAGGAACGGCTCGCGGAACTTGCCGTCTGCAGCCGAGCGCGGCTCGGGTTGTCGCCGCGCGCGCCTCGGGGTCGAGCAGCACCGCCTTGACCACCGCCTTCATGTCGCCGGCCACGCCCTGGCCGTTGTCGCGGAACTTGGCCGCCACCCGGCGACGTAGGCCGGCGACGGGTCGCTCTTGACCAGGTGCTGGATCAGGCGCAGGCTGACGAAGGGCGCGATGTTCGGGTGCGCCATCAGCAGGGCGATCGCGTCGTCGCAGGTCCTTCTCGGTCGACTGGCCGGCTGGGAAATACCGGCCCATCACGACCTTCGCGCCCGCGTCGCGCTCCGGCGGCCAGGTGCTCGGGCACCATCGGCTTGCCCCAGTTGCCCCAGTTCCGGTCGGCCGGTCTCCCGCGGATCGGGGTCGCGGTGTCCAGCCGGTGAGCACGCGGGCCAGTTCCTCGACGTCGCGCTGCGTGTAGGTCTCGTGGAAGCGGCCCGCGGCGTCGCGCTGACGGCGTGCCGTCCGCGTTGAGCTTGAGCACGCCGAGCGGTGAACAGCTGCATCAGCTCGCGGGCGTAGTTCTCGTTCGGCGCGCAATGCGGGCACTCGGCGCTCTTCGGCCGGTTCTGGTCGTTGTCGAGGTAGATGCCCATCGTCGGCTGTCGACCGAGGCCTCGCGCAGCAACTCGCCATAGCGTCCGAACGCGTGCCATGGAGCAGGTTGATCCAGGTCACCCAGCCCGGCAGCTCGCCCTTGGAGGCGGCGGCCACGATGAACTGCGACAAGGACCACGTCACGCGCAATCGCAGCTGATCGTTGCCGCCGACCGCCCGGCGCCCGAACTCCCGCTCCAGATAGGTCCCCAGCTCCTGGGGCACCTGATCGTTCTGGCCATAGGCGTAGATGGCCTCGGCAGGCTTGATGTCGATCGGCACGATGGGCAGGGCGAACTGGTCGTCGATCCACTTCTCGTAGCCCTTGGCCTGGATCTCGGCCACCAGGGCCGGCGTTGCGCCGAAGCTGACCTGCTCGGCAAAGCGGCTGGCGGCGTGGAAGCTGACCTTGGATGCCGCAGCCGGCGCGGCGACCTGCCCGGCAGACGGCGAAGGTGCCGACGGCGATTCCGACGCCGTCGGTTCGCCGCCGCCGCAGGCGACCAGGAGGCAGCGAGAGGACCACTGCAGCAACGGTCGCAACGCGATGGTTGGTCATTTGACGGAATCCTCCTCCCCGAAAGCCCGGGCGCATGGTCCGATGGGCGCAAATGTATCTTTGCTCGACCTGCACCGTATATACACAGAGGGCTTTCTCCCCGGACTTCGGTGTCCGGACAAACCCGCGCTCTGCCGTCAGGCGCGGATCACGACGCCCTGGGCGTCGACCGCCAGGAACGGCAAGGACTGCTCGCGGATGAATGTCAAGCCACGTTCGCCTCCAGCAGCAGGGCGATGGTGCAGGCCGCCCCGGCGGCGGCGCAGGTGGGGGCCACCACGCTCACCGATTGCCAGTCGCTCACGGGCCAGCCGCTGCGCGGGTCGAGCACATGGCAGTAGCGGCGACGCCGTCGGCCTCGAAGTAGCGTTCATAGTCGCCACTCGTGGCGAGTGCTCCGGCGCCGAGTTCCAGGGTGTCGATCAAGGCATCGTCGCGGCGCGGGTGACGGATGCGCGCAGCGCCAGCCGCGGCCGTCACTGCGTGGGCCGAGCACGGCGATGTCGCCGCCCAGGTTGACATAGCCGCCGGCCACGCCGGCCTGGCGCAGCAGCACCGCAGCGCGGTCGGCGGCGTACTCCTTGCCGAAGCCGCCGAAGTCGATCTCCATGCCGGCGCTGCGGCAGCGCCACGCCGTCGCTGTCGAACAGCACCCGCGGCCAGCCGATCAGCGGCAGCAGGGCCTCGACTTCGGCGCTGCCCGGCACCCGCCCGGCGCGAAAGTCCCAGGCGCGGCGCAGCACCCCCGAGGTGATGTCGAAACGGCCGTCGCTGAGCGCATGCAGCCGCCCGGCAAACGTCGAGCAGGCCGGCGGTCTCTTCGTCGACAGGCACGGCCTGGCCGCTGCCCGGCCGCGGCGTTGATGCGCGACACCAGGCTGGCCGCGTCGTAGCGCGAGTATTTGCGCTCGATGCGGCGCACCTCTGCGATCGCCGCCTGCGCGGCTTGCTGCAGTGCGCGCCTCGTCGTTGCCGACCAGGCGCAGCTCGCAAGGGCTGGCCATGGCGGTGAATTCGAAGCCGAGCTCGATCACGCCGGTAGGGACTGCATCGCGTCAGAAGCGGCGCGACAGGCCCCATTGCACGAAGCGCGCCGAGAAGCGGCGCCAGCCCGGGCGAGCCGGCGCCGCCGACGCGCCAATGCCCGCGCTGCTCGTAGCGATCGAACTGGAAGTCGGCTGGTCCAATCGTCGTCGAACTGCCAGCCGAGCTTCATGCCCAGCGTCACGGCGCCGAAGGCCGACAAGCGCTGGTCCGGCCGAGAGGTAGCGTGGCGGCGCTTCGACATAGCCGGGCGGACAGCGGCGCGCCGAGGAACGAGTACACGGGGTCGTAGTAGAAACACGCCGCGCGTCTGCGTGTACAGCCGCAGGCATCGGCGTGACGGCCAGCCGCGCCGGCCTGACAGACGGGCTCGAACTCCAGCGTGTGCGAGCGCACGCCGAAGCTGTCGCGGTAGTGGCGGTAGTGGCTGCGCAGCGTGATCGTCGGCCGCCTCGAAGTGGTGGTTCCAGCGCAGCGTCAGGCGATGGCCTGCCGCCGCGAATCCGGCCGCACGTCGAGGCGCTTGTAGGGGTCGGTGTAGTAACCCTGGCCTCCGCCAGCGTCAGGCCCAGCTGCACCAGGTCCGCCGCGACAGGGCCTGCGGTCACGCCGCCGGCCAACTCCGACGGTGCGACGTCGCTCGTCCAGCGGCCGGGTCGTTGACTGGAGCCGATGCGGTCGCGCGTGTAGCCGAGGCCGGGTTCCAGTTACGGTTGTTGTCGTCGCTGGCCCAGCGTGCCGTGCAGCGGAAACGGCGCGCGAGCAGAAGTCGTTCTCGTCGGAGCCGGCCGCGCCGAGCGACCAGCTGCCGCGCTCGTTGAAGCGCGTGACCTTCACGTCGCCGGCACAGCCGTTCGTCCTCATGCGGCGAGGCGCCCGATACCGCCGTGTGCCAGCGCGGCGAGGCGCCGGAGACGCTGTCGGCGGTCATGCTGGCTTCCGCAGCCCAGCGTCACCCAGCGGCGCGCGCACCAGCAGCGAGGGCGACTGCACGCCGACGCGCTCCAGGCCGGGCTGCGAGTCCTGGTACGACAGCCACTTGAAAGCCAGCAGCCCGGGCCCGGGGCCGGGCTCGCCCTGCGCTGCTGCCGAGGCCCGGCAGCGCCAGCGCGGCCGCCACCACCGAGCCCCAGCCGCCGCGGCGTGGCCAGCAGGTGGCCGCCGGGCGCGTCGCCGGCGTGGCGGCAGCGGAGCGCTCAGCTGCCGCGTCAGTTGCAGCCACAGCCGCCGCCGCCCACGCCGTCGCCGCCGGACGAGTTCTCCTTGCTCGTGTAGATGTGCTGCAGGAAGCGCCGGCCGAGCGCGTCGCCGTCCATCGCCATGGCCGGCCGCGCCAGGATGTCCTTCTCCCACGGCTGGGGCGGCGCGAAGCTGCATCCCGCAAGCAGGGCGAGCAGGGCGCCGAGCACGCACCGAGGCGACGCGAGGGGGTGCTGCATGACGCGGCCTTCAGCCCAGCGCGCCGCGCAGGCGTCGCTCGAGATCGGCCCGGTCCTCGAGCCGAAAGCCGCGGTGCGTGAAGAGCACGCGTCGGTCGGGCGCGACGAGCATCGAGGTAGGCATGGTCGGGATGGCCAGAGCCTGGCCGTGCCGGCCGCCGGATCCATCGCCACCGCGAAACGCGCCGGGGTCTGCTGCAGGAAGCGCTGGCATCGGCCTCGCGGCGGTCGAGATTGACGGCCACGATGCGCAGCCCCGCGCCCGACAGGCGCTCGTGCATCTCGTTCATCCACGGGAACGACAGCTTGCACGGCGCGCACCACGAGGCCCAGAAGTCGATGTAGGTCGCACGCCCGGGGGCGCCATCGGCCAGCACGGGTTGACCATCGCTGGCACGCAGCGAGATCTCGGGCATGCGATCGGCTGCTACTGCGGGCCGCAGCGGCCACAAGCCGGTGGCGGCGAGCGCGGCGGTGATCGCCAGGCTGCCGCAGGCCTGGCGGCGGGCAGGCGTGGCCGGGGCGCCGGCCCGGCAGGGCGGCTCGCGTCGTGCTTCAGACATGGCGCAATTCTGACTTCTGCCGTGTCCGGGTTGCGCGACGCAGGGCGAGCACCGCCGCGGCCAGTGCCAGCACCCAGACCGGCGAACCCACGGCGCCGCCGCCGGCGCCGGCGTTGCTGCGTGCGGCCGGGCTCTCGCTGACGGTGACCGGCACGGCCGCAGCGCCCCAGGCGTCGTCGCCGGTGGCGACCAGTTGCGCACCTGCGGCACCGGCGGCGCTGCCCGTCCAGCCCAGCTCGACCTGGCACGTCTGCCCCGGCAGCAGGTCGAAGCTTTCGGCGGGGCAGGCCCCGGGGCCTGGCGCGCGCAGCGTGAAGGCCGTGCCCTGCAACGAGATCGACTGCACGTGCAATACCGCCGCGCCGTCGTTGCGCCACGTCACGCTCTGCGCCGCGGGCGTCTGGCCAGGCACGGCCTGGAAGACAGCGGCCACCGGCGCAGCGGCCAGCACGCCGGCCGTCGGCGCCAGGCACCGGCCATCGAGGCCCTGGGTCAGCGTCGCGTCGCCGGCGGTCAGCTGCAGTTCCGCCTCCCGCACGCCGCCGACCCCGGGGTGGAACATCACGCGCACGAAGCAAGCACCTCCGGCGGGCAGCACCGCGCCCGAGGCACAGGTGCTGGCAGGGTCGATGCTGTAATCGGTTGCGGCAGCGCCGGCGATGCGCCAGCGCAGTGGTTCCGAGGGGGCGTTGCCGCGGTTGACGACGGTCCACGCCGGGCCCACCGTTACCTGACCCAGCGCGGTGCCAGCGTGCGTGGGTGTCGCTGCCGGCACCTGCCAATCGAGCCCGGGTCTGGGGTCCAATCGGGTGCCGCGCGGTGCGCTGCCGCGCTCGGGTGCCGCCGTGCCAGGGCTGAGTTGTGCCGTCGCCATGGTCACGCCACGGCCGGCCAGTGATACGAGTGCCACCGGGAATCCGTTTGCGGGTGCCAGCCGCAGGCTGGCGCTGCGCAGCCCTGGGGCCTGTGGCGTGAACTGCAGTCGCAGGGTGCACGACGCGCCAGCCAGCAGGGTGGGGCTGGTGAGGCACTCGCCGTCGATCGCGAAGTCGACCGCGTGATCACCCACCACTTGCACGCTGCCCCAGCGCAGGGTCTCGCGGCCGGCGTTGTGCACCGTCACCTGCAGCGGTACGCCGGCCGCGGCGCTGCCGACCGCCTGCTCGGCAAAAGTCAGCGCGACGGCATCGAGCAGCAGCCGGGGTGCGGCTTGTGCCTGAGTGGTCCCCACCAGTTCAGCAATGGCTGCCGACGTATCGCGGCCTTCGGCCAGCACCTGCACACGGGCTGCGTGCTGGCCCGGGTCGTGGGCGCAAAGCGCAGCGCGAGGGCGCAGCCGGTGCCGGGTGCGAGCACGCTGCCCGGTTGGCAGGTGGTGCCAGGCGCGACGGCAAACGCCGCGGCCCCGGCTCCGGTCAGCGCCAGGCTCGATACCCGCGCCGCCACGGAGCCGCGATTCACGATCATCAGTTGCTGCACGCTGGCCTGGCTCACCGCTTCTTCGAAGGGCAGGCGCGATGGGCTGGCCTGCAGCAGCGCCTGGTCCAGAGTGGCCCGGCCGTGCAGCGGCAGGCGCACGACTTCGGCCAGGCCGGCGCCGGCGACCTGCAACTCGGCGCTGAAGCTGCCGGCCCGCGTGGGCCTGAAGGCCAGCTGCAGCGGGCAAGTCTGCCCCGCTGCCAGCGGCAGGGCGGCGCTGCAGCCGTTGTGCTCGAGGGCGAAGTCGGCGCCGGTCGTGCCGATCTCGACGGTCGTCAAAGGCGCGCTGCCTTCGTTGCGCAGCGTGACGGTCTGCAAGACGGGCGTGCCGCCGGCCTGCATCACACCGAACGACACCGCAGCCGGGCTGGCTTGCAGCCGCGGCACGTCGCCGGCTCGACCGCTGCCTGCCAGGACCACGGTGGAGCGGCCACCGACGCCGTCGTGCACGATCGTCAAGGTGCCGTTCGATACGCCGGCAGTGGCGGGATCGAATCGCAGCGATACCGCACAGCGCTGTCCGCTGGCCAGCATCGTGCCCTGAGTACATGAGCCGCCGGTGACGACGAACCCGGTGGCGCTGGCGCTTACGCCGGTGACGGTCAACGGCTCGGCGCTGTGGTTGGCCAGCGTGAGGTTGCGTGTCACCCCAGGCAGGCCCACTGGACTGGTGCCGAAGTCCAGCCGCTCCGGCAGCACCGTGGCGACGGCCGGGATCCGTTCGGGCGCGAGGCCGTCGAGTGCGATGCGCACAGGGGTCGGCGTGCCATCGTGGCTGATCAGCAGTGCGCCGCTGCGAGGTCCGCCGGCCGTCGGCGTGAAGGCGACGTCGACCGTGCAGACGCTGAATCGCGGCACCTCCGCGCCGCAGCTGCTGGCGCGAACCGTGAAGTCCCCTTCGGTGCGCGCCGCGAACGCCCCCACGCCCGTCTTGGTGCTGGTGCCCACGGTGACGGCCTGCACCGCACTGCTGCCGCCCACCGCGGTCAGCGGGAAGCTCAATGCGCCGGGCGTGTTGCCCAGGTAGGCGGCGATGTCGGCAAGGTCGGCCGGCGAGCGGTAGCTGCGCAGGTAGCCCATGCCGCCCGTGTTGGTGCCCACGGCGCGCTCGATGAGCGCCACTGCGTTGCGGCCTACCCAGATGTTGCCGAAATTATTGAAGTGCGGGTTGTCGCTGTGACAGTCGATGCAGCCAAGCAGACCTGGCGCGGGGGGCTGCGCGAAGAGCGCGGCACCGCGCACCGGGTCGGCCGCCTGGCTCGACAGGCACCCGGCCCAGCCCGCCGCCAGCATCAGCACGCGCCAATGCCAGCGCAGACCCGTCGGTGGCGTCATCGGGGGCAAGGGCTCAGCCGCCGTCCGCGGTCAACGCGCCCGCGGGTCGAGTGCGTCGCGCAGCCCGTCGCCCAGCAGGTTGAAGCCGAGCACCAGCAGGAAGATCGACAGGCCGGGCCAGATGGCCATCCACGGCGCGTTGTCGATGTAGTTCTTGGCCGTGTTGAGCATGCTGCCCCAGCTCGGCGCGGGCGGCTGCTGGCCCAGGCCCAGGAACGACAGGCTGGCCTCGGCGATCACCGCCGCGGCAATGGCGAGCGTGGCCTGGACGATGAGTGGCGCCGTGACGTTGGGCAGCACGTGCCGCAGCGCGATGCGCCACGGCGGGTTGCCCACCGCGCGCGCGGCCTCGACATAGTCCTCCACCTTCACGTTGAGCACCTGGGCACGGGTCAACCGCACGAAGATCGGCGTCGCCGAGACGCCGATGGCGATCATCGCGTTGCTCAGGCTGGGGCCCAGAAAGGCCGCCATCGCGATGGCCAGGATCAGGAAGGGGCAGGCGAGGAAGGCGTCGGTGATGCGCGAGATCAGCCCATCGACCGTGCCGCCGATGAAGCCGGCAGCCAGGCCGATCGGCACGCCCAGCAGCAGCGAGATCGAGACCGACACTGCGCCGGCCAGCAGCGAGGCCTGCGTGCCCCAGATCACGCGCGAGAGCACATCGCGGCCGATCTCGTCGGTGCCGAACCAGTGCGTCGCGGTGGGTGCCTTGCGGATCGCGCCCCAACTGGTGGCAATCGGGTCGTGCGGCGCGATCCAGGGCGCGAAGAGCGCCAGCAGCACGAAGCCCAGCACGAGGGCGAGGCCGACCATCGCCACGCGGCGGCGGCGCAGGCGGCGCCAGGCACGGCGCCACGGGCCGGCTTGCGCAGGCGCGACGGTGGGCGGCAGCGGCAGGACGGCAGACATGGTCAGGACCGCAGCCGGGGGTTGGCCAGGAAATAGGCCAGGTCGGCGAGCAGGTTCAGCGTGATGTAGGCGGTGGCGGTGACGAGCACCACACCCTGCACCACCGCGTAGTCGCGGTTGAAGACCGAGTCGACGATGAGCTTGCCGAAGCCGGGAATCGTGAACACCTGTTCCGTCAGCACTGCGCCCGACAGCAGCGTGCCGAGTTCGAGCGCGCCGAGCGTGATGACGGGCGTCAGCGCATTGCGCAGCGCGTGCTTGAGCACCACCGCCGGCTCGCGCAGGCCCTTGGCGCGTGCGGTGCGCACGTAGTCGCTGGACAGCACCTGCAGCATCGCGCTGCGCGTGTGGCGCATCAGCACGCCGGCGATCGCGTTGCCGAGCACGAAGGCCGGCATGATCATCGAGGCGAGGTTCGCGCCCAGGTCCTCGAACGGGCTCACGTAGCCCGAGGCCGGCAGCCAGCCCAGCTGCACCGAGAACAGCAGGATGAGCAGGATGCCGAGCCAGAAATTGGGCGTGGAGATGCCCCACAGCGCGAACACGTTGGCCACCGTGTCCCACACCGTGCCGCGGCCCACCGCCGAGGCGATGCCGGCCGGGATGCCGATGACGAGCGCGATCGTCATCGCCATCGTGGCCAGCTGCAGGGTCACCGGCAGCTTCTGCAGCACGAGTTCGAGCACCGGCTGCTGCGTGCGCACCGACTCGCCGAGGTCGCCCTGGAGCACGCCGCCGACCCAGTACGCGTAGCGCACCGGCAGCGGCTCGTCCAGGTGCAGCCTGGCGCGCAGGTAAGCGATGACGGTCGGGTCCTGCTCCTCGCCGGCGAGGATCTTCGCCGGGTCGCCGGGCAGCAGTTGCTGCAGCCCGAAGATCAGCATCGAGACGAAGATCAGCGTTGGCACGATCTGCGCCAGCCGCTTGAGCAGGAACTCGAACATGGACCCTATGGCGCGAGCTTGAGGCCGGTCACGCGCAGCAGGCCGTCGGGAATTTCCCGCACGCCCGAGAGCTTGGCGTTGTAGGCCCACAGCCAGTTGCGGTGGTACAGGTAGATCACCGGCCGCTCCTTGAGCACCTGCGCGGCGACCTGTTCGTACACCTTCTTGCGCTCGGCCACGTCCCGCAACGTGCGTGCCTGGTTGAGCAGCGCGTCGGTCTCGGCGCTGCAGTAGCCGGAATAGTTCAGCGGCTGCTTGCAGGCGTGGAAGCTGAAGGCGTTGCCGTCGGGGTCGGCGCGGCCGCTCCAGGCCAGCACGTAGGCCTCGAAATCGCCCTTGTCGGCCATGTTGAGCGAGGTCGCGAACTCGGCCGCCTGGATCTTCACGTCGAAGCCCGCGTCGCGCGTCATCGCCTGCACCACCAGCGCCAGGCGTTGCGCGTCGGAGGTGGTGGGCGTGACCAGCGTGAAGCTGGGATTGGGCACGCCGGCTTCCTTGAGCAGCGCGCGGGCGCGCGCCACGTCGCGCTTGGGAACGGGCATGTTCTTCGCATAGAACGTGTTGCTCGGCGCGACCCACTGGTTGCCGACCTGCGCCTCGTTGTCCATCACCACCTGCGCCAGCCCCTGGCGGTCGAGCGAGAGTTCGAAGGCCTCGCGCACGCGGGCATCGCGGCCGAGCGGGTTCTGCTTGGCCCTGTCGCTCTTGCCGATGTTGATCGTGATGCCCTGGTAGCCGATCTCGGTGATGCTGGCGGTCTTGAGCTTCTTGTCGCTCTTGAGCTTCTCGATGTCCGACGAGGCGACGCGTTCGATGAAGTCGAGCTGGCCCGACTTCAGGTTGGCCAGCCGCACGGTGGCGTCGGTGATCGGCGTGTAGGTGATCTTGTCGAAGTGGATGGCGGCCTTGTTCCAGTAGCCGTCGAAGCGCTCGAAGACCATGCGGTCCTGCGCCACGCGCTCGACGAACTTGAACGGCCCCGAGCACACCGGCTTCGCTCCGAACTTGTCGCCCGCCGCCTGCGCGGCCTTGGGCGAGACCATCATGCCGGCGCGGTCGGCCAGCGTGGCCAGCAGGGGCGAGAAGGGCGCGCTGAGGTTCAGCCGCACCGTCAGCGGATCGACGACGTCGACACTGGCCAGCGGCGCCAGTTCGCCGCGCCGGTTGGAGCCGGGCAGCGTCTTGTGGCGCTCGAGGTTGAACTTGACCGCCGCCGCGTCGAGCGGCTCGCCGTCGTGGAACTTCACGCCCGGGCGCAGCTTCATCGTCAGCGCCTTGTTGTCGGTCGACCAGGCCCAGCTGAGTGCCAGCTGCGGCACGATGGTCAGCTTCTCGTCGACATCGACCAGCTTGTCGCACAGCGCCGCGAACACGAGGCGGCCGACGAAGGTGCGCGCCAGCGTGGGGTCGAGCACGTCGGGGTCCTCGGCCAGGCCCACGCGCAGGGCCTGGGCCTGGGTGGCGGCACTGGCGGTCAGCAGCAGCGCGGCGAGCAGGGTGCGGGACGGCATCTTCTTCATGGCGGTGATCTCCTGGCGGTTCAACTCAGTGGACGAAAGCGGATTGCAGACGGGCCAGCCGACCATGGTCGGTGGCGGGCGCCGTGCTGCGCAGCGGGGCCGGCGGCGTGATCTCGCGCCAGCGGTGGCAGGCCACGGCGTGGCCGTCGCTGTCTGCCGCCAGGGGTGGCGCGCTCTGCGAGCACAAGGCCACCGCGTGCGCACAGCGCGTGTGGAAGTGGCAGCCCGGCGGCGGCGCCATCGGGCTGGGCACGTCGCCGGCAAGCAGCAGGCGCTGGCGCTCGCGGCCCGGCTCGGGCTGCGGGATGGCCGACATCAGCGCCTGCGTATAAGGGTGCCGCGGCGCCGCAAACAGTGTGCGCTTGTCGGCCAGTTCGACGATGCGGCCAAGATACATCACCGCCACGTGGCTGGCAATGTGCCGCACCACGGCGAGGTCGTGCGCGATGAAGATGTAGGCCAGGCCGAGGCGCTGCTGCAGGTCCTGCAGCAGGTTCACCACCTGTGCCTGCACCGACACATCCAGCGCCGACACGGCCTCGTCGCAGACCACGAGCTGCGGCTCCACCGCCAGCGCACGCGCGATGCCGATGCGCTGGCGCTGGCCGCCGGAGAACTCGTGCGGGTAGCGCAGCGCGTGCTCCGGGGCCAGGCCCACCGTCTGCAGCAGCTCGGCCACCCGCTCGCGGTGCCGGCCCGGGTGCAGGCCGTGCAGCGCCAGTGGCTCGGCCAGGATCTGCGCGACCGTCATGCGCGGGTTGAGCGAGGAAAAAGGGTCCTGGAAGATGATCTGCATCGCGCGGCGCCGCGCGCGCAGCGCGGCGGCATCCAGCGTGCCGAGGTCGGTGCCGTCGAAGACCACGCGCCCGGCGGTCGGCTCGATCAGCCGCAACACCAGGCGGCCCAGGGTGCTCTTGCCGCAGCCCGACTCGCCCACCACGCCGAGCGTCTGGCCGGCATGCAGCGTGAGGTCGACACCGTCCACCGCCCGCACCGCGCCGCTGACCCGGCCGAGCAGCCCACGCCGCACCGGGAAGTGCTTGACCAGTCCGTGCAGTTGCAGCAGCGGATGTCTCACTGGACTACCCTCCGCGCTACGCGCTCCGGGATGAGCGCTTTGGAGCGGCCATGCGCGCTCACTGGACTACCCTCCGCGCTAGGCGCTCCGGGATGAGCGCTTTGGAGCGGCCATGCGCGCTCATGCAATGCACTCCTGCAAGGGTCGGGTCAGCAACGTGTCGGCGTCCAGCGGTGCCTTCCAGCAGGCCGACCAGTGGCCGCCGCCGAGGTCGGCCAGCGGCGGCGCGGCACTGCGGCACGGCTCATCGGCGAACGGGCAGCGCGCCGCGAAGCGGCAACCGGCCGGCATGTGCAGCGGGCTCGGCACCTGGCCTTCGATGGCGGCGAGGCGTCGCTGCTCGCCGTGCAGTCGGGGGATCGAACCGAGCAGGCCCACCGTGTACGGGTGCTGCGGCGCGGCGAACAGCGCGGCCACGGGCGCCTGTTCCACCACCTGCCCGGCGTACATCACCACCACCTCGCTTGCCACCTCGGCCACCACGCCCAGGTCGTGCGTGACGAGGATGACGGCGGTGCCGGTCTCCTGCTGCAGGACGTGGATGAGGTCGAGGATCTGCGCTTGAATGGTGACGTCCAGCGCCGTCGTCGGCTCATCGGCGATCAGCAGGCGGGGTTCGCACGCCAGCGCCATGGCGATCATCGCGCGCTGGCGCATGCCGCCCGAGAGCTTGTGCGGGTACTCGTGGAAGCGCTGCGCCGGCGCCGGGATGCGCACGCGCTCGAGCATCTGCAAGGCGCGCCCGGCCGCTTGGGCGCGGGTCAGCGGGCGGTGCCGCAACAGCGCCTCGACGATCTGCGCGCCGATCGTGAAGGCCGGGTTCAGCGACGACATCGGCTCCTGGAAGATCATCGCCATGCCGTTGCCGCGCAGGTCCTGCAGCGCGCGCGCCTCCAGCCCGACGAGCTCGCGCCCCTCGAAGCGGATCGATCCGCCGGCGATGCGGCCGGGGGCGGCGATCAGGCCCATGATCGACAGCGAGGTCACGCTCTTGCCGCAACCCGACTCGCCGACGATGGCCAGCGTGCGGCCGGCATCGACGGCGAAACTCACGCCGTCGACGGCCGCGAACGCCCCTTCTTCGGTGCTGAAGGTGGTGCGCAGTCCGGTGACCTCGAGCAGCGGCATGGTCAGGCGCCGCGGCGCGCGGCGTGAAAGCGTTCGATGGCGGCCTCGATGCGGCTGCGGTCGAGCTCGCCCACCGGGTCGTGGCGGCCGGGCAGGCAGCCGACGAAAGGCTGGAAGCGCTGCAGGCTGACCTCGTACAGGCGCTGCAGTTCGACGATGGGTTCGACGTGGTCGTCGACGCGCAGGTCGAGATCGGGGTGGTCCTCGTCGCCGTGGATGCGCAGGGCCGCCGCCTGCTTGCCGCGCTTGTCGCCGCCGGCGGCCTCGCCGGCCGTCATCGCAGCCAGCAAGCGCTCGGCCAATGGTCGCCCGGCGCTGCGCAGATAGGCCTCGGCCGTGGCCTCGATCACCTGCGGACCGGCCAGCATGTTGCCGGCGACACTGAAGTCGTCGCGCACCACATGGCCACACCAGTCGACGCACGAGGTGCCGGTGTGCGCCGCGCCGGCGCCCCGTGCCCCCAGCAGGTGCACCTGCCGCTGTGCCTGCCCGGCGTCGGTGGCGGTGAGGGCCGCGACCACCGCGGCCGGCGCATGGCCCTGCGCTAGCAGCATCAGCCCGGCCGGACCGTACAGCGGGTTCATCAGCGCCTGCGTCGACAGCGCGCCGACGCCGCGCTGCGTATGCACGCACAGCGCGCCCACGGCGAAGAAGCGGCTGGCGATGGCGGCACCGAAGCGACCGCCGTCGTCGCGGGCGAGGATCGACCAGGTCAAGCCGAGCCCCCGGTCATGCGACGTCGCCGAAGAATTGTCGGGGTCTGGACATCGGTCGGGCGCGGTTTCCCTGGCCGGCCCGCCACGCGGATGCGCGCCGGACGGCCGGGGTCATGGAGATCGAGGGGGCACGTGTCGAGCAGGGCATGGTGCGCAAACGAGTATACGGAGCGCCGCATGCACGCATCGTGCCACGGCGCGCATCGTCGATGCCGTCGCCCGCCCCGGCCGCGCCCGCACGGGTGCCGTGCGGCCCAGGTCACAAGACCTTGGTCGCGATCCTGAAGTCCGGGTCTTCCGGGAACGCCGCCACCGTGAAGCCCAGGCTGCGCATCAGCCGCAGCATGGCGGTGTTGTTGGCCAGGATCAGGCCCACGATCTCGCTCAGGCCCTTGCTGCGCGCCAGGTCGATGATCGACAGCATCAGCCGCGACCCCAGGCCCTGGCCCTTGAAGTCGTCGGCGATCGACGAGCGAGAACTCGCAACTCGTGGCGTCGGGGTTGGTGATGTAGCGCACCACGCCGACCATGCGTTCGGTTTCGGTCGAAGCTGCCGTCTTCGGCGGTGTGGCGTTCCTTGACGACGGCCACCAGCGCCATCTCGCGGTCGTAGTCGATCAGCGTGTAGCGCGCCAGCATGCGCGCCGGCAGTTCCTGCATTGCGCTGGCGAAGCGGAAGTAGCGGCTCTCCTGCGACAGGCCGCGCACGAAGGCCTGCAGCATCTCGGCGTCGTCGGGCCGGATCGGGCGCAGCGTGTACAGGCCGCCGCCCTTCATCGGCCACTCGCGTTCCTGGCTCGCCGGGTAGGGCAGGATGGCCAGGTGGCCGTAGCTGCCGGGCGCCTGCGGCAGCGTCGTCGACGACGATGCGCGCGTCCACCGCCACGGCGCCGTTCTCGTCGACGATGACCGGGTTGATGTCCATCTCGCGCAGCTGCGGCAGCGCGCACACCATCTCCGACACGCGCAGCAGCAGGTGCTCCAGCGCCTGCACGTCGGCCGGCTGGCGCGCCGCGCCATTCGCCCAGCATGCCGGCGGCGCGCGAGCGCTCGATCAGCCGCCGCGCCAGGAACTGGTTCAGCGGCGGCAGCTCCATCGCGCGGTCGTTGATCAGCTCGATCATGGTGCCGCCGGCGCCGAAGGTGATGACGGGGCCGAAGGGGTCGTCGGTGGTCAGGCCGACGTAGACCTCGCGGCGCCTTGCCGCGCGCCGGTGCGGCTGGCCATCGGCTGCACGGTGATGCCGTTGATGCGCGCCGCGGGCTGGGCCAGCGCCACCGCCGTCGAGCATCTCCTGGTAGCGGTCGCGCACCTGCGTGGCGTTGTGCACGTCCAGCGCCACGCCCTGCACGTCGCTCTTGTGCGCGATGTCGGGCGAGTCGATCTTCAGCGCCACCGGGTAGCCCAGCTGGCTGGCGATCAGCATCGCCTCGTTGGCGCTGCGCGCGAGCATGGTGCGCGTCACCGGCACGTGGAAGGCCGCCAGCAGGGCCTTGCTCTCCATCTCGGTCAGCACCTTGCGCCGCTCGGCGAGCACGCCTTCGATGAGCAGGCGCGCGCCTTCGGTGTCGGGCTCGGCCAGGTGCGACAGCGGCGGCGGCGTCTGCTGCAGCAACTGCTGGTTGCGGTAGAAGCTGGCGATGCTGTGGAAGGCGTCGACCGCGCCTTCGGGCGTGCGGAAGACCGGCATGCGCTTGGCCGCCAGCAGCTCGCGCGCACGGCGCACGGTGGCCTCGCCCATCCAGCAGCCGAGCACCGGCTTGGCCGCCGGCGAGAAGGCCTCGCCGACGGCGCGCGCCACGGCGTCGGTGTCGCCGCCGGCCTTGGGCGAGTGGATCAGCAGCACGCCGTCGGTGCCGCGGTCGGCGATGGCCGCCTGCATGGCGGCGACGTAGGCGCCGCCGTCGGCGTCCTCGCCGAGGTCGTTGACGCCGGCCACCTGCAGCCCGAGCACGCCGGCCCAGTCGGCCGCCAGCACCGCCGGGCCGCCGCCGTTGGTGACGATGGCCAGCCGCTCGCCCACCGGGCGGAAGCGCGAGGCCAGGCACTGCGCGGCCGAGAAGAGCTGCGTGAACTGGCGCACCCGCACCACGCCGGCGCGGCGCAGCACGGCGTCGAAGACGTCGTCGGCGCCGACGATGGCGGCCGAGTGCGTGAGCGCCACGCGTCGGCCCGGCCGGCTGGCGGCCGGCCTTCATCACCACCACCGGCTTGGCGTAGGCCGCGGCGCGCAGCGCGCTCACGAAGCGCCGCGCGTTGCGGATGCCTTCCATGTAGACGAGGATGCTCTGCGTCTGCGCGTCGGTGGCCAGGTAGTCCAGCACCTGCGGCAGCTCGACCGCGGTGTTGGGGCCCAGCGAGACCACGGTGGAGAAGCCCACGCCGTGCTGGCGCGCCCAGTCGAGGATCGACGCCGTGAGCGCGCCCGACTGCGACACCAGCGCCAGCGGCCCGGTGGCCGCCAGCGGCCCCAGCGCGCTGGCGTTGAGCTTGAGTGCCGGGCGCTGCAGGCCCAGGCTGTTGGGCCCCAGCAGGCTGACGCCGTGGCGGCGCGCGGTCTGGTGCAGTTCGGCGCACAGCGCCGGCGGCATGTTGCTGGACAGCACCAGCGCGGCGCGGCAGCGGATGCGGCCGACGATCTCCAGCGCCGCCAGCGGTCTGGTCGTGCGGCAGCGCGATCAGCGCCAGGTCGGCGCGCGAGTTGGCCAGGTCGGCCAGCGTGCCGGTGGTCGCCACGTCGAGCCAGGTCAGGCTGCCGGCGTAGCCGCCCTCGCGCAGGGCACGGCGCAGCGTGCGCGGCCAGCGGCGTGGGCGGGCTCGGCGTCGGGGTCGCCGGCAAAGACGACGATCGAGCCGGGGTTGAACAGCGGGGTCAGGTAGTGTTGGTCCACGATGAATCCCATGCCAAGGGCATCGTGCAAGCATAGGCTCAAGGTGGCGCCGGCTATTTGACGTGGCGCAGGCCTCGCGGAGACCCGGCGCGATCCGCGGCTCAAGAAGCGCGTGTCGAGTGTCGGCTGCAATGGCTCCCGGCGGTCCCCGACGCGGCCACCGACGGGACGATGACCTGATTACACTTCACCGCCGCACGTCACGACCGAGTCTCCAACCACTGCGCAGGTATCGAATGAAATTCCAGCTCATCCTCGCCGCCCCGTTGCTGGCGCTGGCCGTTGCCGCTGCCGCTGCACCGCCCAAGACGCGCTTCCTGGATCACTCCAACCGCAACCTGATCGACGAGGCGGCTGCCGTGGCGGTGATGGACGAGAACATCCCCGACCGTGTGTGGAAGATCTACCCGGCCAGGAGCTTCATCTTCGCCAGCCAGGTGGAAGGCGGCATGACCCCGGCCGGCACCTGCGTCATTGCGGCGCGGGTGATGCTGCTGCCGCTGACGGCGACCACCAAGGCGGTGCTGTTCCGGCCGCAGAAGACGGCCACGGCTTTCGACGCGGCGCCCAATGCCAGTATCGAGCAGTGCAGGGCGCTGGCGCGCGACAAGCTCAAGGAAGCCACCGGCGCCGTGGTGTCGGCGCTGGTCAAGACGTAGCAGGCTGCCGGGGCCGCGTCGCGGCCATCAGGCGCACCAGGCCGAACAGGGCGTCGACGTTCGGCGTGGCGATGCCGACGTGGCTGCCGATCTCGCGCACGGCGCCCAGCAGGGCGTCGATCTCCAGCGGCCGGCCGGCCTCGAGCGTCCTGCAGCATCGAGGTCTTGAAGGCGCCGAGCTTGCGCGTCACGGCGTGGCGCTCTTCGGGCTGCTGCTCGATCGGGATGCCGAAGGCGGCGCCGATGGCCTGCGCCTCCAGCATCACGGCGCTGCAGAAGGCGCGCACCAGCGGGTCGTCGAGGATGCGGTCGCAGGTGGCGCCGGTGAGCGCCGAGATCGGGTTCATCGTCATGTTGCCCCAGAGCTTGAACCAGACCTCGCGCTGGATGCGCTCGGACAGCGTGACCGCGAAGCCGGCGTTCGACAGCAGGGCGGCCACGGTCTGCAGGCGGCCGTTGCTGCCGCCGGTGGCGCGGCCGAGGATCAGCCCCTGGCCATTGACGTGGCGCACGCGGCCGGGTTCGACGGCGGTGCTGGACAGGTGCACGACGCAGCCGATCACGCGCTCGGCCGGGATCAGCGAGCGCACCGCGCCACCGGGGTCTACCGATTGCAGCACCAGGCCCTGGCAGGGGCCGGGAAGGCCGTCGAAGAACCACCAGGGCACGCCGTTCATGGCCGCCAGCACCTGCGTGCGCGGGCCGCACAGCGCCGCCACGGCGGGGGCCACCGAGGCCAGCGCCGGGCCCTTGACGGCGACGATCACCAGGTCCTGCGGGCCCAGATCGCGGCCGCATCGTCGCTGGCCTGCAGCGGCACGGTGAGCACGCCCTGCGGCGTGTCCAGCCGCAGCCCGTGCCGGCGCACGGCAGCCAGCGTCTCGCCGCGCGCCAGCGTCGACAATTGCAGCGTGCCGGCCGCGGGCTGCGGCAGGCGGCTGCCCAGCCAGCCCGCGAACAGGCCGCCGATGGCGCCGAGGCCGACGATGCAGACTCTTCATGGCTTGCTCATCGCTGGCTCAGCGCGTGAACAGGGCCTGCCAGCCGGCATGCCCCAGTTCCTGCAGCGTTTTCATGTTGCGCTCGTAGATGTCCGCGGCGTCGGGCACCGAGGCCACGGCACGGGCGATGCTGGATTCGCGCAGCAAGTGCAGCGTGGGGTAGGGCGAGCGGTTGCTGTGGTTGGTGATGTCGTCGGGCTCGCTGTCGGCAAACTGGTACTGAGGGTGGAAGCTGGCGATCTGCAGCGTGCCGTCGAGGCCGAGGTCGACGAGCGCGGCGTCGGCCACGTCGAGGAAGTCGTTGAAGTCGAGAAAGTCGTCGAGCACGTGCGGGTGGACCAGCAGCGTCGTTTCCACGGTCTGCGGGTCGGCGGCGGCCAGGAACTGCAACTCCTGCACCAGATCGGCCAGCAACGCCTGGCGGATCGCGCGCGTCGCTGAGCCGCCAGCGGATCTGGCCCTTGCCGTGGACGGCCTTCGCAAAGGGGCAGAGATTGAGACCGATGACGGCGGCTTCGAGCCAGTGGCGGGTGTCTTCGATGGCGTTCATGCGCGGTGGCGGCCGGGGCTGAGCGGTGCGCGGCGGTTGGCTGTATTGTCATGCCTGCCTTGACGCGCCATGCGGGAAGAGCATCTACTTCGCACCCTCTGTCCACCACCCCATACCGGAGACCGCACATGGGCCAGACCGTGACTTTCCAGCGCCCCGATGGGCAAAGCGTACAGGGCTACCTCGCCGAACCGTCGTCACCGCAGGGCGCGCCCGGCGTGGTGGTGATCCAGGAGTGGTGGGGCCTCAACGACCAGATCCGCGGCGTCGCCGACCGCTACGCCGAGCAGGGCTTTCGCGCGCTGGTGCCCGACCTCTACCGCGGCAAGTCCACGGTGGAGGCCGCCGAGGCCGAACACCTGATGACGAACCTGAATTTCGGCGACGCTGCCGGCCAGGACGTGCGCGGCGCGGTGCAGTACCTGAAGGCCAGCGGCAGCGCCAAGGTCGGCGTCACGGGCTTCTGCATGGGCGGTGCGCTGACGCTGCTGTCGGCGGTGCACGTGCCCGAGGTCGATGCCGCGGTCGTCTTCTACGGCTACCCGCCGCTGGAGTACGTGGACGCGGCCAAGATCAAGGCGCCGTTGATGGGCCACTGGGCAACGCGCGACGTGCCGTTCCCGATCGCCGGCGTCGATGCGCTCGAAAGCAAGCTGCAGGCGGCGCACATCAAGTACGAGTTCCACCGCTACGACGCGCAGCACGCCTTCTTCAACGAGACCCAGGTGGGCGAGAAGAAGCTGTTGCCGGTGATCGAATACGAGCCCGCCGCTGCCAAACTGGCGTGGCAGCGCACGCTGGGCTTCTTCGGGCAGCACCTGCGCTGAGCGGCTGCGGCCGCCCGTCGGCCGGGCGGCCGCAGCCAGGGCTCAGGACGGCACAGACGTGCAGCCAGTGTCGGCTGCCGTTCGCCGACCTGCGTCCGGAGGCCCCGGCCAGGGGAGGCTTCGCGTCAGGTCGGCGCCTGCACCGCAGCGTCAGTCAGCCGCAAAGCAGTAGAACAACCCCGCCCCCCCGGTGGACTTGAGCTGATCCGGGCTGCAACCGCGCGACTGGTGCGACGAGTTCCACGACTTGGCCGGCACGCTTTCGTCCAGCCCGCGGCGGTCGTGGTGGCCGAGCATGGCCGCACCCTTGTCGCTCTGCGTCCAGTTGGCACAGGTGGAGTTGACGTCGCCCGCAATGTAGGTGCCGTTGGGCTGCGAGCCCGTCAGGATGTCGTGGGTATTCGGGTTGTCGCCACCGCCATTGACGGTGGCACCGGTCTCGGTGAGCGCCGTCTGCTTGTTGATGTTGTTGGACGCGTGCAATTGCGCCACATCGGTGGCAATCACCACACCCTTGGCGTTCTGCCACGGGCCGGTACCGATGCGGTCACGTGCGTTCACGCCGGGCTGGCTGGCCGTGGGCTGGGCGCTGAGGTAGGCCCGCCACGTGCGGTGGCCCGCGCCGACCGCCGAGGCCAGCGACTGGCAATGTTTGTCGGCACCGGCCAGACCACCCAGGTCACCGCCTTTGCCCGGCCCGACACTGGTGACAAAGAAGCTCATGCCGGACTTGCCGGACAGGCTGCCGCACGCGGAAAGCACGGTCACAGCCGCGGCGCACGCGAAAAGGGACCAACGGTTCGATCGACGCATTTCTGACTCTCCTGAAGGGTGGGTATGACGCCAGTCTGCGAGGGTCGCGGTAACTGGCGCTCGGCTCAATCACAGATGCTACTCAAGCTGGGTGAGAGCGCAAGCACAACCGCGACAGCACGACAGCGGCCTACCGCGACGCACCGAAGCGGCCGCCCGGGCGAGGACGCCGTGAACGGCGCCGGGTCGGCGTTGATGTATGGTTCGCGCTGTTCAGGAATGACGCTTCGCCGCGGACGTCGCATGTCGCCCGCACGGACCGTCGCGCCCCCGGACCTGCCTGCCGCCCTGGCCGCCTGGTAAGACATGACCATCGAAGATCACCGGCATCTCGTCGATGGCCACGCGCCAGGTGCTGGCCGAACTGGCCGACGCCTACGCCCGCGCATGCAGGCTGCAGGTGGCGATCGAATCGGTGGGCGGGGTCGACGCGGCCCGGCGCGTGCAGGCCGGCGAGGCATTCGACGTCGTCGGTGCTCGCCTCCGACGCCATCGACCGGCTGGTCGCCTCGGGCCACGTCGTCGCCGGCAGCCGGGTCGACCTGGTGCGCTCGCCGGTGGCGATCGCGGTGCGCGCCGGCGCGCCGCGGCCCGACGTGGGCTCGGAGGCGGCGCTGCGGCACGCCGTGGAGACTGCACGCAGCATCGGCTATTCCACCGGGCCGAGCGGCACGCACCTGGCCGCGGCTGTTCGAGCGCTGGGGCCTCGCCGACGCGCATTCGTGACCGCATCGTGCAGCCGCCGCCGGGCGTGCCGGTGGGCAGCCTGGTGGCGCGCGGCGAGGTCGAGCTCGGCTTCCAGCAGCTCAGCGAGCTGATGCACCTGGAAGGCATCGACGTGATCGGCACGCTGCCCGCCGGCTGTCGACGTTCATCACCACCTTCTCGGCCGGCCTGTGCGCATGTTCCGTGCGCAGGCCGACGCGGTGCGCGCCCTGCTCGACTTCATGACCTCGCCCGCGGCCGCCGAGGCCAAGCGCCGCCACGGCATGGAGCCGGCCTGAGTGCGCGGCGAACACGAGGAGACCGCCTTGATCATCGACATCCACGGCCACTACACGACCGCACCCAAGGCGCTGGAGACCTGGCGCAACGCCCAGATCGCCGGCATCGAGGACCCGGCGATGATGCCGACGGGCCGCCGACCTGAAGATCAGCGACGACGAGATCCGCGAGACCATCGAGACCAACCAGCTCGCCAGGATGCGCGAGCGCGGCAGCGACCTCACGGTCTTCAGCCCGCGCGCCAGCTTCATGGCCCACCACATCGGCGACTTCCAGGTCTCCAGCACCTGGGCCGCGATCTGCAACGAGCTCTGCTACCGCGTCGCGCAGCTGTTCCCCGACCACTTCATCCCCGCCGCGATGCTGCCGCAGAGCCCGGGCGTGGACCCGGCGAGCTGCATCCCCGAGCTCGTGAAGTGCGTCGAGCAGTACGGCAACGTGGCGATCAACCTCAACCCCGATCCTTCGGGCGGGCACTGGACGAGCCCGCCGCTGAGCGACCGCCACTGGTACCCGATCTACGAGAAGATGGTCGAGTACGACATCCCGGCCATGATCCACGTCAGCACCTCGTGCAACGCGTGCTTCCACACCACCGGCGCGCACTACCTGAATGCCGACACGACGGCCTTCATGCAGTGCCTGACCAGCGACCTGTTCAAGGACTTCCCGACGCTGAAATTCGTCATCCCGCACGGCGGCGGCGCGGTGCCCTACCACTGGGGCCGCTTCCGCGGCCTGGCGCAGGAGCTGAAGAAGCCGCTGCTCAAGGACCACCTGCTGAACAACATCTACTTCGACACCTGCGTCTACCACCAGCCCGGCATCGACCTGCTGACCACCGTGATCCCGGTCGACAACATCCTGTTCGCCAGCGAGATGATCGGCGCCGTGCGCGGCATCGATCCCGAGACCGGGCACTACTACGACGACACCAAGCGCTACATCGAAGGCTCGAACATCCTGTCGGCCGAGGACCGCTTCAAGGTCTACGAAGGCAATGCGCGGCGCGTCTATCCGCGGCTGGACGCCGCATTGAAGGCGAAGGGGCTCTGACCATGTACCAGCTCGGCATCGTCAAGCGCAACATCCCGCGCGCCGACCGCGCGGCGGTGGACCAGCTCGCGCATTTCGGTTCGGCCACCGTGCACGAGGCCATGGGCCGCGTCGGCCTGATGAAGCCCTACATGCGGCCCATCTACGCCGGCGCGCATGTCGCCGGCACGGCCGTCACCGTGCTGCTGCACCCCGGCGACAACTGGATGATGCATGTCGCGGCCGAGCAGATTGCAGGAAGGCGACGTCGTGGTGGCCGCCGTCACCGCCGACTGCACCGACGGCTTCTTCGGCGACCTGCTGGCCACCAGCTTCCGCGCCCGCGGCGCGCGCGGCCTGGTCATCGACGCCGGCGTGCGCGACGTGAAGGACCTCACCGCGATGGGCTTTCCGGTGTGGAGCAGGGCCATCAGTTCCAAGGGCACGATCAAGGCCACGCTGGGTTCGGTGAACGTCCCCGTGGTGTGCGCCGGCGCGATGGTCAACCCGGGCGACGTGATCGTCGCCGACGACGACGGCGTGGTCGTCGTGCCGGCGGCGCTGGCGCAGCAGACCGCCGACGCCGCCGCCGCGCGCGAGGCCAACGAGGCCGAGAAGCGCGCCAAGCTCGCCGCCGGCGTGCTGGGGCTGGACATGTACAAGATGCGCGAGCCGCTCGAGCCAAGGCCGGCCTGAAGTACATCGACTGAACATGCCAGCTCAGCCGCATCGCACTCATCGGCTACGGCGAGGTCGGGCGCATCCTGGCCGAGGACCTGCGCGCAGCCGGCGTGGCGGTGACCGCCTTCGACCTCAAGCTGCACGGCGAGGCCGGCGAGCCGATGCGCGAGCACGCGCGCTGGCACGGCGTGACGCTGGCCGGACTCGCATGCCGATGCCGTGCAGGGCGCGGGCCTGGTGATCTCGGCCGTCACGGCCAGCCAGGCCGTGCCGGTGGCCGCGGCCTGTGCGCCGGGCCTGCTGGCGGCGCGTTCTTCCTGGACTTCAATTCCGCTCGCCCGGCGCCAAGATCCGCGCCGCCGAGATGGTCAACGCCGCCGGCGGGCGCTATGTCGAAGGCGCGGTGATGACCTCGATCCCGCCCTACCGCATCAAGGTGCCGCTGCTGCTGGGCGGCCCCGATGCCGCGGCGCTGGCAGCCGCAGCTGGCGGCGCTGGGCTTTGCGCCGCGCGTGGCCAGCGCTCGGCTCGGCGTGGCCAGCGCCACCAAGATGTGCCGCAGCGTGATGATCAAGGGCCTGGAGGCGATGGTCATCGAGAGCTTCACCACGGCGCGCCACTATGGCGTCGAGGATGCGGTGATCGCCTCGCTGCGCGAGACCTTCCCCGGCATCGACTGGGAGAAGCAGGCGAGCCTATTTCTTCCAGCGCGTCATCGAGCACGGCCGCCGCCGCAGCGAGGAAGTGCGCGAAGTGGCCGAGACCGTGCGCGAGGCCGGCCTCACGCCCTGGAGCGCCGCCGGCACCGCCGAGCGCCAGGCCTGGGTCGCGGACCTGGCCGACGCCGGCCTCTTCGGTGCGCGCGGCAGCCCGGGTTTCGCGCGCAGCGCCGACTGGCGCACCGAGGCCGACCGCATGCTGGCGCATGCGGCGGTCGACCCCACCCTGCAGAACAAAGGCTGACATGAAATTCGAGAAGACCCCCGGCTGGCTGGACTGGTACGCCCAGCCCAGCAAGCCGCGCTTCATCGTGCCGCCGGGCAGCGTCGATGCGCACTGCCATGTCTTCGGCCCCGGCGCGCGTCTTCCCCTATGCCGCCGGAGCGCAAGTACACGCCCTGCGACGCGTCGCGGCGAGCAGCTGTATGCGCTGCGCGACCACCTCGGTTTCGCGCGCAACGTGGTCGTGCAGGCCACCTGCCACGGCGCCGACAACCGGGCCATGGTCGACGCGCTCAAGCATTCCGGGCGGCACGCGCGCGCGGCATCGCCACCGTCAAGCGCACCGTCACCGACCACGAACTGCACTACATGCACGCGTGCGGCGTGCGCGGCGTGCGCTTCAATTTCGTCAGGCGGCTGGTGGACTTCACGCCGCGCGACGAGTTGCTGGAGATCGCCGCGCGCATCGCGCCGCTGGGCTGGCACGTGGTGATCTATTTCGAGGCCGTGGACCTGCCCGAGCTGTGGGACTTCTTCACCGCGTTGCCGACCACCGTGGTGGTCGACCACATGGGCCGGCCCGACGTGCGCAAGCCGGTGGACGGGCCCGAATTCGAGCTCTTCGTGCGCCTGATGCGCGAGCACGAGCAACATCTGGAGCAAGGTCAGCTGCCCGGAGACGCCTGAGCGTGAGCGGCCCGCCGGCGCTGCATGGCGAACAGGCGGCCTACCGCGACGTGGTGCCCTTCGCGCGCCGCATCGTCGAGACCTTTCCCGACCGCGTGCTCTGGGGCACCGACTGGCCGCACCCCAACCTGAAGGACCACATGCCCGACGACGGCCTGCTGGTCGACTTCATCCCGCACATCGCGGTCACGCCCGAACTGCAGACGAAGCTGCTGGTCGACAACCCGATGCGCCTGTACTGGCCGGAGGAAGTCTGAACATGCCGCTGGAAAAACCCTACCTCGACGTGCCCGGCACGACGATCTTCGACGCCGAGCAGTCCCGCAAGGGCTACCACCTCAACCAGTTCTGCATGAGCCTGATGAAGGCCGAGAACCGCGCGCGCTTCAAGGCCGACGAGCGCGCCTACCTCGACGAGTGGCCGATGACCGAGGAGCAGAAGCAGGCCGTGATGGCGCGCGACCTCAACCGCTGCATCGCGCTGGGCGGCAACATCTACTTCCTGGCCAAGATCGGCGCCACCGACGGCAAGAGCTTCCAGCAGATGGCGGGCAGCATGACGGGCATGACCGAGGAGGAGTACCGCGACATGATGATCAGCGGCGGCCGCTCGATCGAAGGCAACCGCTACGTCGGCGAGGACGGCGACGCCAGGCGCACCGCCAGCCCCAAGGCGCGGCGGGCCGCGCAAGGAGGCTGAGATGGCCCGCATCACCGCCAGCGTCTACACCAGCCACGTGCCGGCCATCGGCGCCGCGCTCGACCTCGGCAAGAGCCACGAGCCCTACTGGCAGAAGGTCTTCGCCGGCTACGACTTCGCCAAGCAGTGGCTGCAGCGAGAACCCGCCCGACGTCATCTTCCTCGTCTACAACGACCACGCCAATGCCTTCAGCCTGGAGATGATCCCCACCTTCGCCATCGGCACGGCGGCCGAGTTCCCGATCGCCGACGAAGGCTGGGGACCGCGCCCGGTGCCCACGGTCATGGGCCACCCGGAGCTGGCCGCGCACATCGCGCAGAGCGTGATCCAGGACGACTTCGACCTCACCATCGTCAACAAGATGGCCGTCGACCACGGCCTGACGGTGCCGCTGAGCCTGATGTGCGGGCAGGTCCGATGCCTGGCCCTGCCCGGTGATCCCCTTCGCGGTGAACGTGGTGCAGTACCCGGTGCCCTCGGGCCGGCGCTGCTGGCACCTGGGCCGCGCCATCCGCAAGGCCGTGCGAGAGCTACGACGAGCCGCTGAAGGTGCAGGTCTGGGGCACCGGCGGCATGAGCCACCAGCTGCAGGGGCCGCGCGCCGGGCTCATCAACCGCGAGTTCGACAACGCCTTCCTCGACCGCCTGATCGCCGACCCCGAAGGCCTGGCGCAGGTGCCGCACATCGACTATGTGCGCGAGGCCGGCAGCGAAGGCATCGAGCTCGTGATGTGGCTGATCGCGCGCGGCGCCATGAGCGACCGGCCGCCCAGGGTGCTGCACCGCTTCTATCACGTGCCGGCAGTCGAACACGGCCGTCGGCCACCTCATCCTGGAGAACCAGCATGACCATCAGGGTCGCCCTCGCCGGTGCCGGCGCCTTCGGCATCAAGCACCTGGACGCCATCCGGCTGATCGACGGCGTCGAGGTGGTCTCGCTCGTCGAGCCGCGAACTCGACAAGACCCAGGACGTCGCCGACAAGTACGGCATCGGCCACGTCACCACCGACCTGGCCGACAGCCTGGCGCTGAAGGAGGTCGACGCCGTCATCCTGTGCACGCCCACGCAGATGCACGCCGCGCAGGCCATGGCCTGCCTGCAGGCCGGCAAGCACGTGCAGGTGGAGATCCCGCTGGCCGACCGCTTGCGCGACGCCAGGCGGTGGTCGACGCTGCAGCGGCAGACCGGCCTGGTGGCCATGTGCGGCCACACGCGGCGCTTCAACCCCAGCCACCAGTGGCTGCACAGGAAGATCGAGCGCCGGCGAATTCAACATCCAGCAGATGGACGTGCAGACCTACTTCTTCCGCCGCAGCAACATGAACGCGCTGGGCCAGCCGCGCAGCTGGACCGACCACCTGCTGTGGCACCACGCCGCGCACACGGTGGACCTGTTCGCCTACCAGGCCGGCAGCCCGATCGTGAAGGCCAACGCGATCCAGGGCCCGATCCACCCGGGCCTGGGCATCGCGATGGACATGAGCATCCAGCTGCAGGCGGCCAACGGCGCCATCTGCACGCTGAGCCTGTCGCTTCAACAACGACGGCCCGCTGGGCACCTTCTTCCGCTACATCGGCGACACCGGCACCTACATCGCGCGCTACGACGACCTGTTCAACGGCAAGGAGGAGAAGATCGACGTGTCGCAAGGTCGACGTCTCGATGAACGGCATCGAGCTGCAGGACCGCGAGTTCTTCGCCGCCATCCGCGAGGGCCGCGAGCCCAACGCCAGCGTGGCGCAGGTGCTGCCCTGCTACGAGGTGCTGCACCGGCTGGAGCAGCAGCTGGCCTGACGACCGCGCCGGGCCGGCGTTTCAGAAGAACAGGTCGTCCATGTCCAGCGCGCGGCGCTCGGCGCGCCACTGCTTCAACAGCCGCTTCACCTGCGCCGGGTCGCCCTTGAACAGCCGCCGATCGCGCTGCAGCCGCGCCTGCGCCGCGGCCAGTTCACGCACTTCGTCCTTCAACACCAGCCCCAGTTTGTCGGGGTCGAGCCGGCGTTCGGCCGGCACCCCGTAGCTGGCGCAGAAGGCGAGCTGACGTTCGTCGATCTCGGCCTCCAGTTCGCGCAACTGTTCGGCCAGCACCTTGTTGAAGTGGCGCACCTGCTCGGCGGCCACGTTGGCCGCATGGGCCAGGTCCACCTGCTCGATCTGCAACTGCAGTTCCAGCAGCGCCAGCAGGTCGCCGGCCTCGTAGGCGGCATTGGCGCGTTGCATCAGTGCCGTCCGCGAAGCGCGCTCGGTGGCCGGCACGGTGGCGTCCACGCGGTCGGGATGCAGGGCGCTGGCCAGCTTGCGGTAGACCTCGCGCACCGTCTGCGAGATGCGCTTCGCATCTTCCTCGGCGCGCTTCTGGGCCGCGGTCTGGCGCGGCGGCTTGCGGCCCTTCTGCGGCCGCGCTTCCTGCGCCTGCCGTGCCTGGTCGGCCATGCCGGCATGGGCACGACGCATCAACTCCTCGGCCGACTCGACCGGCTCGTCGCCGAGGTCCAGGCCGCCCATCGCTTCCAACATCGCCTTCATCGACGCCAGGTGCTGCTGGTCCTCGGTGTCGAAGTCGACTTCGGCGTGCCGGTTGTAGAGAGCCTTGACTTCGGCGTCGGGCTCGCCTGCGACATCGAGCAACGCGCCGCAGATTTCGCAGATCATCTCCGACAGCGTCGCCGCATCGGCCTTGGACCAACGCTGCGCGCCCTGCAAGGCCTCCAGGTCAAAGGCCCAGGCCCGCTGCGCTGCCATCAGCTCTGCTTGCAGCGGCGCCACACGCTCGGCATGCATCCGTGCGAAGACGGGCAGTTGCTCCTGCCAGGCGTGCAGGCGCTGGCGCGCCTTGTCGATCTTGACCAGCAGGGCCTGGAAGCGCTTGTGTTCGGGCGAGGCCGCGTGCGCCGTGGCGGCGGCGATGTCGAGTTGGGTGCGGGTCGGCATGGTCTGGTCAGCGGCTTGGGTCGGCGGCGGCGGGCGTGTGCGTGCGCGGTGCTACGGTGTCACGGCGCCTCGAAGGCGGTTTGGGGCGCGCAGGACCACAATCGCGTCGGCGCACCCTTTCGCCGCTCGAGCCCCCTGGCTCCGGACATCGATCTTCAGCATGACGAACCCTACCCCCGTGCAACGACATTCTCGCCTTGCGCGAACCCTGGGACCCTTCTAGGTGCCCCCCATCGGCCTGGGCTGCATGAACCTGAGCCACGCCTACGCCGCTGCCGCCGCCGGCCGAGGCGGCCGAGCGGCTGCTGCTGGATGCGCTGGACCTCGGCGTGACGCTGTTCGACACCGCGGCGCTGTACGGCTTCGGCGCCAACGAGACGCTGGTCGGCCGCGTGCTGAAGCCGCACCGTTCGCAGGTCGTGCTCTGCAGCAAGGGCGGCATGGCCGGGGTCATGTTCGACGACGGCATGAAGCGCGTCATCGACGGCCGCCCCGAGGCCATCCGCCGCAACTGCGAGGACAGCCTGCGCCGGCTGCAGACCGAGGTCATCGACCTCTACTACCTGCACCGCTGGGACAAGCGGGTGCCGATCGAGGACAGCGTCGGCGCGATGGCGCGACCTGGTGCAGGCCGGCAAGGTGCGCGCGCATCGGCCTGAGCGGAGGTCTCGGCCGCCACGCTGCGCAGGGCGCACGCCGTGCACCCGATCGCCGCCGTGCAGACCGAATATTCGCTGTGGACGCGCAATCCCGAGATCGCGGTGCTGGACGCCTGCCGCGAGATCGGCGCCGCGTTCGTCGCCTTCAGCCCGGTGGCGCGGGGCTTCCTCACGCGCGACGCCGCCCGACGTGGCCGCGCTCGACGCGAAGGACATCCGCCGCGGCATGCCGCGCTTCCACCCCGAGCCGTACGCCGCCAACCTGCGCCTGTTGCCGGCCTACCAGGCGATCGCCGCGGAGGTCGGCTGCACGCCGGCACAACTGGCGCTGGCCTGGCTGCTGACGCGCGGCGAGCATGTGATCACGATCCCCGGCACGTCGAGCATCGAGCACCTGCGCGACAACGTCGGCGCCGCGGCGGTGACGCTGGCGCCCGAGGTCGTGGCCCGGCTCGACGCGCTGATCAACCCGCACACCGTGGCCGGCGACCGCTACGGCGCGCAGTCGGCGTCGGAGGTCGACACCGAGACCTTCTGAATGCGGCGCCGACCCCGACCTGCGCGCCTGGATCGGCCGCTCCGAGACCCTGCGCGACACCATCGGCCCGACGCCGGTGGCGGCGCTCGCGGCCACGCTCGACCACCCCGCCGCCCCGGTGCCGCCGGGCACGCCGCTGCCGCCGCTGTGGCACTGGCTGTACTTCCTGCCGCTGCACCGCCACAGCGAGCTCGGCCCCGACGGCCACGCCCGGCGCGGCGGCTTCCTGCCGCCGGTGCCGCTGCCGCGGCGCATGTGGGCCGGCAGCCAGTTCGAGTTCCGCACGCCGATCCGGGTCGGCGATGCGGTCGAACGCACCTCGACCATCGAAGACGTGACGAGCAAGCAAGGGCGCAGCGGCCCGCTGGTCTTCGTGAAGGTGCGGCACGAACTGCGCTGCAACGACGCCGCGGAGCCGGCGCTGGTGGAGTTCCACGACATCGTCTACCGCGGCGCCCGGCAGCCCGGCGACACCGAACCGCCGCCGCAGAAGGCGCCCGACCTCGAAGCGACCGAGATGTCCGGATCCGGGGTGCCCGGGCCGGAAGCGGATCCTCCCGGGGGGCAGCGTCCGCAGGCATCTTGGCGCGCGCACGATCGTGCCCGACGACGTGCTGCTGTTCCGTTACAGCGCGCTCACCTTCAACGGCCACCGCATCCACTACGACCGCCGCTACGTGACCGAGGTCGAGGGCTACCCCGGCCTGGTCGTGCATGGGCCGCTGATCGCCACGCTGCTGCTGGACCTGCTGCGCCGCCAGGCCCCGCAGCGCCGAGCTGGCCGACTTCCGCTTCAAGGCCGTGCGGCCGACCTTCGACGGGCAGCCGTTCCGGATCAGCGGGGCCGTCGACGGGCAGAGCGTCAGGCTGTGGGCGCAGGACCACGCCGGCTGGCTGACGATGGACGCCGTCGCGACCCTGAAGGCCTGACGTGCAGCCGCTGCAGGGGCTCACCGTGGTCGCGCTCGAGCACGCGGTGGCCGCGCCGTTCGCCACCCGTCAGCTGGCCGACCTCGGTGCGCGCGTGATCAAGGTCGAGCGCCCCGGCAGCGGCGACTTCGCCCGCGGCTACGACGACCGTGTGCGCGGCCTGTCGTCGCACTTCGTCTGGACCAACCGCAGCAAGGAGAGCCTCACGCTCGACCTCAAGCACCCGCGGGCGGCGGCCGCTGCTCGAGCGGCTGGTGCTGGAGAAGGCCGACGTGCTGGTGCAGAACCTGGCGCCCGGCGCGGCCGCGCGGCTGGGCCTGTCGCACGAGGCCCTGAGCCCACGCAAGCCGGGGCTCATCGTCTGCGATATCTCGGGCTATGGCGACGATCCGAAGCGCCCGGGACCCTACCGCGACAAGAAGGCCTACGACCTGCTCATCCAGAGCGAGGCCGGCTTCGTCTCCATCACCGGCACGCCCGAGGAGCCCTGCAAGGCGGGCCTGTCGATCGCCGACGTCGCCGCCGGCATGCACGCCTACAGCAACATCCTGGCCGCCCTGCTGCAGCGCGCGATCGACGGCCGCGGCCGTCGCATCGACGTCTCGATGCTCGAAGCCCTGACCGAGTGGATGGGCTACCCGCTGTACTACGCCTACGACGGTGCCGCGCCGCCGCCGCGTGCCGGCGCCAGCCACGCCACCATCTACCCCTACGGCCCGTTTCCCGCCGGCGACGGCAAGACGGTGATGCTGGGCCTGCAGAACGAACGCGAGTGGGTGGCGTTCTGCGAGCAGGTGCTGCGACAGCCCGCGCTGGCGAGCGACCGGCGATTTGCCGGCAACGCCCAGCGCAGCGTCGAGCGCGAGGCGCTGCGCGCGATCATCGTCGAGGCCTTCGCCGCGCTCACTGCCGCCGAGGTCGTGGCCCGGCTCGACGCGGCACAGATCGCCAACGCGCAAGTCAACACCCTGCACGAGGTCTGGGCCCACCCGCAACTGGCGGCGCGCGGCCGATGGCGCTCGGTGGCCTCGCCCAGCGGCCCGTTGCAGGCGCTGCTGCCGCCGGGATCGTGGGACGACGGCGACCCGCGGCTCGGTGCGGTGCCGGCGCTGGGCGAGCACACCGATGCCATCCTGCGCGAACTGGGTCTGGATGCCGCCGCCATCGGCGAGTTGCGCGCCGCGCAGGCGATCTGATGCGGATCGCAACCCCCACGGGGGCGGGCGAGCTGGGTGCAGCCCGACCCTGGCGGCGCTCAGAACTGGGCGGCGTACTGGCTGGGGTCGATCTTTGCGCCGATGACCAACGGCCGGTCGCTCGAGCGCGGTCCGGCCAGTGCCGCTTCGAGTCCGCGCACGCTGTCGACGTTGACGCCGTCGCAGCCCATCGCCTGCGCCAGCAGCGCGATGTCGGTCGGGTCGATCCTCGTGCCCCAACTCGGGTAGTGGCGCGCCATCTGCTTGAGCTCGATGCGGTTCAGGCTGTTGTCGCAGAAGACCACGACGATCGGTGCCAGCTTCAGCGACGCGGCGACGCGCAGTTCGCCCTGCACCATGGCCAGGCCGCCGTCGCCGGTGAAGCAGACCACCGGTCGATCCGGGTGGATCAGCTTGGCCGTCATCGCGGCCGGCAGCGAGAAGCCCATCGACGACAGGCCATTGCTCATCAGCACGCTGCGTGGCGCGTGTGTCGTCCAGCCCTGGCCGACCAGCAGCTTGTGCGAACCGACATCGGTGCTGACGATGGTGTCGGCGGGCATCGCCGCGCGCACCACGTCGACGACGTCGCTCGGATTCATGCGTCCGCTGACGCGTCCGGCGCCGTACAGCGCGCGCAGGCGGGTGCGGTGGGCGGCGATCTCGGCATGGCTCCAGCGGCCACCGCCCACGCCGGCATCGCTGATCGCGTCGAGGATGGTGCCGATGTCGCCCACGATCTCGATCTCGGCGCCATAGACCTGGTCGGTGTTCGGCACGGTGTCGATGTGGATCGTGGGCGCCGTCAATGACCACGGCTTGATCAGTTCCACCGCGTCGAAGCCGATCGCCAACAGCAGGTCCGCACCGCGCAGGAAGTCCCACACGCAGCCGTTGCAGGCCATGTCCAGGGTGCCGGCGTACAGCGGGTGCGTCTCCGGCAGGATGCCCTTGGCCATCGGCGCGACGACGACGGGGCAGCCCACCGTTTCGGCCAGCCGCTGCAGTGCGGCCCCGGCGCCGCTCCAGACCGCCGAGTGGCCGGCCAGGATCATCGGCCGCCGCGCGGCCTGCAGGCGCCGCACCGGGTCGGCCGGCACGCCGGCCGCCGAGAACAGTTGCGGCGCCCGCTGCGCCGTCAGCGGCGGCAGCACGATGTCGGCATCGGTGGCCGTTGCGCCCACCACGTCGGCGGCGGTGGTCAGGTGCACCGGCCCCGGCCGCTCGGCCATCGCCGTGCGCAGCGCTCGCCGCATGATGGTGGCCACGGTGTTCGGCTGCACGGGGGTCGCCCACTTGCTGATCGGCTTGAACAGCGTGCCGTGGTCGATGACCTGGTGCGTGAAGGTGGGTTCGCGGCGGCCCTCGATCTGGCCGGAGATGGCGATCATGGGCACGCGGTCGAGCCAGGCGCTGGCCACCGCGTTGACCAGGTTGGTCGAGCCCGGGCCGAGCGTGGACACGCACACGCCGGGCCTCCCCGTGAGCTGGCCGTAGGCCACGGCCATCAACCCGGCGGTGCCTTCACGCGACCCGAGCACGAAACCCATCTCGGCACGGCGCGCGGCCTCGAGGAACTCGACCGTCGGGTCGCCGGGGTAGCCGAAGAGGTGGCGGATGCCGGCCGCTGCGAGGTACTGGATGATGACTTCGGAGGTGTTCATGTGGGATCGGCCAGGGGGCGCAGGTGAGTTCAGGAGCCACCCGCGCCGAGCGTATCGAGCCGGCGCAAGGTGTCGAGCCGCCACAGCCGATCGAGCAGGGCGCGCGCCGGCGCGCCGCCGCAGACCGGTGTGGCCAGTTCCAGGAACTTGTCGTCCAGTTCGGCGTCGCTGAGCGGCGCGTCGGGGTCGCCCTTGCGCGTGGGTTGCAACAGCCTCTCGACACGGCCGTCGCGGGTGCGGATCGACACCCGCGCCGCACGCTGGCCCGGAAAGGCGGCGTCCAGTTCGGTGTCCACGCTCAGGTCGATGCGCGCCATCAGCTCACGTGTCAGAGGGTCGGCCAGCCGTTCGGGTGCAAACGCCGCCAATCGCACGCTGCCGTGCAGGAGCGCGGTGGCCACGACGTAGGGCAACGAGAAGCGGGCTTCGGCGGCGGTCTGCGGCGCCTTGTTGCCGGCGACGTGGAGCGCCTCGCCATAGGTGCCGATCGCGATCGCCTCGATGTCCGCCGCCTGGACGCCCATGCGGGAGCGCAGCGCCAGCGCGCCGTCGATCGCGGCGAAGGTGTGGCCGCAGCAGGCGTGGTTCTTCACGGTCATGGCCGCGATGTGGAAGATCTGCCCCAGCGTGGCCATGCAGGGCCCCCAGTCGGGACCGTCGCCCATCGCCTGACCGAAGCCGATCGGGCCCTCCATGACGTCGAGCGCGCCGGTCACGCCGGCGGCCGCGGCCAGCGCGGCGGTGACGCCGGCTTCGGCAGCCCGCCCGGCGTGCAAGGGCTTGGACATCGAATCGCTGCGAAAGGCCTGCTGCAAGGCGGCCGCGAACGTCGCCACGGTGGCCAGCGCATGCGCGAAGCGCGGCTCGTCCAGTTCCAGCAATTCGGCCGCGGCCGCGGCCGCACCGAAGCAGCCGATGGTGCCGGTGTTGTGCCAGTAGGCATAGTGCGCGCGGCCCATCGTCGCCCCGATGCGGGTGGAGATCTCGTAGCCGACGATCACGGCGCGCAGCAGGGCCGCGCCCGATTGCCCGCGCGCCTGCGCCAGCGCCAGCGCGGCGGCAATGGTCGGCGCGCCGGGGTGGTAGATGGCATCGCGGAAGATGTCGTCGACTTCGGCGGCGTGGGCGGCGCTGCCGTTGATCAGCGCCGCGACGCGGGCACCGGCCGGCCGGCCGAGCGCGAGGCGCGCCCCGCCCTGGTCCAGTTCATCGGCCAGGGCGCGTTCGAGCAACGTCGCCGGGGGCAGCACCGCGCCGGGCAGCAAGGCCGAATGCCAGTCGATCAACGCACGCTTGGCGTGGTGCAGCAGCGGCGCGTCGATCGGGCGCGCCCGGAACGCCACCGCGAAACGGGCCGCCTGCTCGAGAACGTGCACGCCGGTCTCCCGTTGCCCCGGCGAGCTCATAGGGACATCCTGCGGGTTTCGCCCGGTCCCGCCGAGCGGGAGCATGAGCACTTGGGGCGGCCCGGCTTGCTCATTCGGCCGTCGCCCCCGATTCGCGCACGACGACCTTCCACTTCTCGTACTCGCGCTGCACGAACTGGGCAAATTGTTCCGGCGTGCCGCCGGCGGGGTCGGCGCCTTCCTTGATGAGCTGGGCCTCCATCGCCGGCACGGCAATGATCTCGTTCACCGCCTTGTTCAAGGTCGCCACGACTTCGGGCGGTACACCCTTGGGGGCGAAGAATCCAAACCACGAACCGGCCTCGAAACCGGGGAAGCCGCGCTCGGCCACCGTCGGCACATCGGGCAGCGACCGTGAACGCCTGGCGCTGGTGACGGCGATGGCGCGCAGGGTGCCGGCGTCGATGTGCGCCTTGACCGAGGGAATCGTGGCAAACATGAACTGCACGCGCCCGGCCAGCAGGTCGCGCAGCGCGTCGGCGCCCTTGTACGGCACGTGCGTGGCCTCGATGGCGGCCCGCTTGCCGAGGATGAAGCCTGAAAGGTGTGACGAGGTGCCGATGCCGGTGGACGCATAGTTCAGCTTGCCGGGATTGGCCTTGGCATGGGCCACGAACTCGTCGAAGGACTTGGCCGGCACCGAGGGGTGCACCACGAGCACGTTGGGCACGTCGGCGATCTGCACGATCGGCACCAGGTCGGTCAGCGGGTTGTAGGGCAGCTTCGGGAACAGCGTCGGATTGACCGCGATCGGCCCGACCGAGTTGACGATCAGCGTGTAGCCGTCGGGAGCGGCGCGGACCACCATCTCGGTGCCGAGGTTGCCGCCGGCGCCCGGCTTGTTGTCGATGATGAACGACTGCTTGAGCTTTTCGGACAGCTGCTGGCCGACGCTGCGCGCCAGGATGTCGGTGGTGCCGCCGGCGGTGAAGGCCACCACCACGCGCACCGGTTTGGCCGGCCAGGCCTGCGCCCATGCGTGGGGGGCGAGGGCGGCCGACGCGAGCAGTGCGAGAGCCGTGCGGATGAAGGTGTTCATGTGGATGTCTCCGTGTGTCTGTGTGATTCGGGCTACGGTAACTCGCCATGTGGGCTGTGCACCTCCCGTTCCTCGGCCGTGCCCTGCGGCCGCATCGAAGAGGTCACCCCTGCTGCGGTTCCCGGCGTTGGACTCGCGGCCGGGCTCTGGCCCGGATTACAGCCAGAGGATCTTCTTGCGGTAGTCGAGGTCGTTCAGCAGCGGCTCGGCCGGCCCGGTGTGGAACACCGCGCCGCGCTCCAGCGCGAACACGCGGTCGGCCAGCGCCAGCACCAGGTCGAGGTTGTGCTCGACGATGACGATCGACACCTGCCCGCGCAGCCGGTCGAACACCGTGAACAGCTCCTGCACGACGGTCGGCGCCAGGCCCTCGAAGGGCTCGTCCAGCAGCAGCAGCTTGACGTTGCCCGACAGCGCGCGCGCCACCGCCACCATCTGCTGCTCGCCGCCCGAGAGGTAGTCGGCGGCGACGTTGCGGCGCTCCTTCAGGCGCGGGAAGTACTCGTAGATCTTGCTCCTCGCTCCAGGCGATGCCGTGGCTGCCGTCGGTGGCGCGGGCCAGCCGGCCCAGCGCCAGGTTCTCGGCCACCGTCATGCCGGCGAACAGGCCGCGCCCCTGCGGCACATAGCCGATGCCGCAGGCGCGCGATGTCGGGCGCCGACAGGCCCGGCGATGTCGCGGCCCTCGAATTCGATCGTGCCCGCGGCCGGCGGCAGCAGGCCGCACAAGCGCCTTGAGCAGCGTCGACTTGCCGGCGCCGTTGCGGCCGAGCAGCGCCACGATCTCGCCTTCGCGCACGTCCAGCGTCGCGTCGTTGAGGATGTGGCTCTTGCCGTAGAAGGCGTTGACGCCGTCGAAGCGCAGCACCTGCGGCCGCTCGCCCGCCTGGCCGGCCACGCGGCCGGTGACCGGCGGCGTGCCGGTGCCGGTGTAGACCTCCTGCACGCGCGGCGTCGTTGCGCACCTCGTCGGGCGTGCCGCTCATCAGCACCTCGCCCTGGTTCATCACCGTGACGCGCTGCGAGAAGCCCAGCACGCGGTCGATGTCGTGCTCGACGATCAGCACCGGGATGTTGCTGGCGATGGTCGTCACCAGCCTGCGAGACGCGCTCGCGCTCGCCGGCCGCCAGCCCGGCCAGCGGCTCGTCCATCAGCAGCACCTGCGGCTTGGAGCCGAGCGCGATGCCCAGGTCCACCAGGCGCTGGCCGCCGTAGGACAGGTCGCCGCCCAGCGTGTCCTCGATGCCCTCGAGGCCGAGGAACTTCATCAGCTCGGCGGTCTCGGCGTGGATCTCGGCGTAGCTGTCGATGTCGCGCCAGAAGTTGAAGCGCGCCGCGTGCCGCGCCTGCAGCGACAGGCGCAGGTTCTCGTAGATCGTCAGGCCCTTGAACAGGTTGGTGATCTGGAACGAGCGCGCCAGGCCCTGCTGGCAGATGCGGTCGGGCGGCAGGTGGTGGATGGCCTGGCCGTGCAGCCGCACCGTGCCGCGGTCGGGCGTGGAACATGCCCGAGATCGAGGTTGAAGGTCGTCGTCTTGCCGGCGCCGTTGGGGCCGATCAGCGCGTGCACCTGGCCGGCTTCGACGCGTCAGCGACGCACCGCTGACGGCGCGGATGCCGCCGAAGTGCTTGTCGACGCCCGTCGACCTCGAGCACCGCGCCTGGCTGCGGCGCCGGGCCGCAGGAAGCCCGGCAGCGGCAGGCCCTCGTAGATCTTGCGCCGGCTCATCGCCGCGCTCTCCTCGGGCGGCGGGCGCCAGCGGCGCTTGAGCTTGTCCCAGATGCCGACCAGGCCCGGTCGGCGAGAAGATCACGAAGCCGACGAAGATCAGGCCGAACCACAGCAGCCAGTTGTCGGTGTAGATCGAGAACAGCTCGCGGAACAGCAGGTAGAACAGCGCGCCCAGCGCCGGACCGAGGAAGCTGCGCATGCCGCCGATCACCACCATCGCCAGCAACTCGCCCGAGAAGGCGACGGTCGTCGACTCGGCCGCGGCCAGCCGGTGCAGGAAGATCAGCAGCGCGCCGGCGAGCCCGGTGACGGTGGTCGACAGCACGAAGGCCAGCAGCTTGTACTTGTCGGTGTCGTAGCCCTGGAAGGTGGCGCGCTGCTCGTTCTCGCGGATCGCCACCAGCACGTGGCCGAACGGCGAGCGCACGACGCGCTGCAGCGCGAACAGCACGGCAAAGGCGATCACGCGCGACGAAGACGTAGAAGGTGAGGTGGTCGTTCAGGTCGAACGGCCCCAGCGTGCCGCGCTCGATGCCGCCCAGGCCGCCTTCGCCGCCGGTCAGCGCCGTCCAGCGGAAGGCGATGGCGAAGGTCAGCGCGCACAGCGCCAGCGTCAGCAGCGAGAAGTACACGCCGCGCGCGGCGCAGGATCAGGAAGCCCGACGACGAGCGACAGCAGCGCCGTGAAGGCCACCGCGAACAGCAGCGGCAGCAGCGATCTGGCCCTTGAACCAGTGCAGCTGCGCCAAGCGCCGCCGCATAGCCGCCGATGCCGAACCAGGCGCTGTGGCCGAACGAGACCAGGCCGGTGTGCCGACCAGCAGGTTCAGGCCCATCGCCGCCATCGCGAGGATGACGACGACGGTGGCGGTGTCCAGCGTCAGGCCGATGGCCTGCAGCACGATCGGCAGCACGCACCAGCGCCCGCGGCGCCGATCCACAGCGCCGGTGCTTCTCGCTGATGCGGAATCGCATGCTCATTCGAACCGCTCGATGCGCTCGCCGAGCAGGCCGCGCGGGCGGAACATCAGCACCAGGAACATCAGCACGTACATCGAGGCCTCGCCGGCCGCCGGCGCGAAGTGGATCGTGATGCCGCGCACCACGCCGACCAGCAGCGCCGCCAGCACCACGCCCCAGAAGCTGCCCAGGCCGCCGATCACGACGACGACGAAGGCCACCGTCATGATCTCGGTGCCCATCGCCGGGTGCACGATCGCGATGGGGCCGAACAGCGCGCCGCCGAGCGCCGCGCTGGCCACGCCGAGCACGACGATCGCCGTCATGTAGGGCTGCAGCCGGATGCCCAGCGCCGCCACCATGTCGGGCCGCTGCACGCCGGCGCGCACGACGCGGCCGAACGAGGTCTTGTGCAGCAGCAGCCACAGCGCGCTCATGCACGACGACGACCACGCCCAGCAGGAACAGCCGGTAGCGCGAGAACAGGAAGTCGCCCACCATCACGCTGCCCTTGAACTCGGGCGGCATCGTCGAAGGCAGCGGCGCGGCGCCCCAGATCATGCGGATCGACTGCTCGGCCACCATCGCCAGGCCGAAGGTGACGAGCAGGCTCAGGATCGGGTCGGCGCGTGTAGAAGCGGCGCAGCAGGAAGCGCTCGAACGGCGATGCCGAGCAGCCCGACGAGCACCGGCGAGATCACGACGCCGGCGCCGAAGCCCAGGCGCTTGCCGACCTCCAGCGAGAGATAGGCGCCGAGCGGCGTAGAACGCGCCGTGCGCGAGGTTGACCACGCCGCCGACGCTGAAGATCAGCGACAGCCCGAGGGCGAGCAGCAGGTAGTAGCCGCCGAGCACGAGGCCGTTGACGACCTGCTCGAGCAGGAAGTCGAATTGCATAGATCCAGGGAAAGACGCGCGCGCGCCACGCGCGGGCTCGGACCGCCGGTCGCGCGCCCCGGCAGGCCCGACTCACATCTTGCAGACGTTCTCGGCCTTGGTCGGCGCCAGCAGCTCCAGCGGCTGGTTCGGGGCCGGGCACGGCCTCGCCGAAGAGCAGGAAGTCCTACTTGTCCTTGGCCTGGCCCTTGGGCTTGACGGTGAACGGGTAGGCCTCCTGCATCAGCTGGTGGTCCCAGCTGCGGAAGTAGCCCTTGCGCGCCTTCAGCAGGTCGAACTGCGCCTCGCTACTCGAAGTAGGCGATCAGCTTCTCGGTGTCGGTGGACTTGGTCTCGTTCATGGCCTGCGCCATGATCTTCAGCGAAACGTACTCGATCCAGGCGTGGTTCTCGGGCGGCTTGCCGTACTTCTTCATGGAACGCGGCGACGAAGGCCATCGAACCCGGCGTCTTGCAGGTCGTGGTGCCACACCGTCGGCCAGATGCCGCCCAGGTTGCCCTCGCCGGCCGCCCAGGCGTCGGCCGTGTTCAGGTTGAAGCCGGCCACCGGATAGGGCAGGCCGAACTCGGCGTACTGCTTGACGAAGTTGGTGACCTGGTTGCCGGCCAGGTTGGTGGCGACCAGGTCGGGCTTGGCCTGGCGGATCTTCAGCAGGTAGGGGCTGAAGTCGGTGACGTCGGTGGCCACCAGTTCGTCGCCGATCTGCTCGCCGCCGTTGGCGGCGAAGAACTTCTTGGCCTGCGCGCGACAGGTCGTGGCCGAACAGGTAGTCGGCCGTCAGGCTGTAGATCTTCTTGCCCTTGACCAGGCCCTCGCGCACCAGCGCCTGGCCGGCGGCGTTGACCATCACCGTGACCGGGATGTCGACGTGGAAGGTGTAGCGGTTGCAGTCCTTGCCGCGCAGCGCGTCGGAGCGCGCGCCGATGCTCAGGAACAGCTTCTTGTTGCGCGCCGCCACCTGCGAGATCGTCAGCGCCGAGGCCGAGTTGATCTCGCCCATCAGCACGGCGACGCCGTCGCGCTCGATCATGCGCTGCGCCTTCGACGACGCGACCTGCGGGTTGACCGAGTCCTCGCTCATCACGTCGAGCTGGCGGCCCATCACGCCGCCGGCGGCGTTGATCTCCTCGGTGGCCATCTTGATGCCCATCACGGCGTATTCGCCCAGCGCGCCGAGGAAGCCGGTCAGCGGCGTCAGGTGGCCGATCTTGATCTTGTCGGCCTGTGCGTGCAGCAGCGCCGGCGCGCCGAGGGCCGTGACGCCCGCGAGGGCGGCGCCGGTCTGCAGGATGCGGCGGCGGTTCGGGTGGTGGTTCATGGCGAGTCTCCTTTCAGCGCGGCGTCTGCGGCCGCATGGGTCAATCAACCGTGATGCGCGCGGCCTGGATGACACGCGTCCAGCGCTCGCGCTCGACCGCGTTGCGCAGCAAAGCTTCGTCGAGGCTGCCGCCCAGCGGTGTCACCCCCAGGGCTTCCCAGCGCTGCGCCAGGTCGGGCGACTTCAGCACCGCATTGATGTCGGCGTTGAGCTTGCGCATCACGTCGGCCGGCACGCCGCGCGGCGCCGACACCGTGTACCAGGGCTCGGCGGCGTAGCCGGGCACGGCGGCTTCGGCGATCGTCGGCACGTCGGGCAGGCTGGCGTTGCGGCTGCGGCCGGTGACACCGAGCGCGCGCACGCGGCCGCTCTTGATGTAGGGGTGGGCGGTGGCGATGTTCTCGAACATCAGCTGCACCTGGCCGCCCAGCAGGTCGGTCATGGCCGGCGCGCTGCCCTTGTAGGGCACGTGCACGAGGTCGGTCGCGGTCATGTGCTTGAAGAGTTCGGTGGCCATGTGGATGGCCGAGCCGTTGCCCGCCGAGGCGTAGTTCAGCTTGCCCGGCTGCGCCTTGGCCAGCGCGATGAACTCCGGCACCGTGCGTGCCGGCACCGAAGGGTGGACGATCAGCACGCCCGCGCTTTCGGCGACCAGGGCCACCGGCACCAGGTCGGTCGTGGGGTCGTATTTCAGGCCCTTGTACATGGACGCGGCGCCGTTGTGGGCAATGGTCGCCAGCACCAGCGTGTAGCCGTCGGCCGCGGACTTGGCGACCATCTCGCCACCGACGTGACCGCCGGCGCCGGGGCGGTTCTCGATGACCACGCCGTGCTTGTACTGGGGGCCCAGCTTCTCGGCGATCAGGCGCGCCAGCAGGTCCGCGATGCCGCCGGCGGCATAGGGCACGACGATGCGGACGGGTTTGGCTGGGAAGGCCTCGCCCTGCGCGGCGGCGGGGGCCGCCAGGCAGGCGAGCAGGGTGGCGGCGAGGACGGATCTGCGTTTCATGCGGCTCTCGGGTGGGACAGGGGCACCGATGTCAGTCGAGCTGCAACTGCGCCGCCACGATGACCTTGTTCCACTTCACCGTTTCACTGGCGAAGAAGGCTTCGGCGGCGGCCGGCGTGTCGGCCACGGCGCGCACGCCGCTGGTCTCGAGCTGGCGCTGCGCGGCGGGCGAGGCCAGCACCGCGCGGATGTCCTGCTGGATCTTCTCGACCAGCGCCGCGGGCGTGCTGCGCGGTGCGGCCACGGTCCACCACGACGTCGCGGCATAGCCGGGCACGCCGGCTTCGGCGACCGTGGGCACGTCTGGCAGTGTGGCCTCGCGCGTCGCGCCGGTGACGGCCAGCGGCCGCAGCTTGCCGCTGCGCACGTGCACCATGCCCGAGCCGATGTTCTCGAACATCACCGCGATCTGGCCGCCGATGAGGTCGATCAGTGCCGGGCCGCTGCCCTTGTACGGCACGTGGTTCAGGCGCGCGCCGCTCATCAGTTCGAACAGCGCCGTGACCATGTGGACCGACGAGCCCGGCCCCGCCGAACCGTAGGCGATCTGCCCCGGGCGCGCCTTCGCGTCGGCCATGAAATCGGCGAAGGTCTTGTAGGGCGACGCCGCCGGCACCAGCACGACGTTGGCCGCCTCGGCCAGGATGGTGACCGGGCGCAGGTCCTCGGCCGGCTTGTACGAGAGCTTCTTGTAGCTGGCGTACGCGGCGTGGATGCCGATGGTGCCGACCAGCAGCGTGTGGCCGTCGCCGGCCGCCTGCGCCACCTGCTGCGCGCCGATGTGGCCGCTGGCGCCGGGCTTGTTGTCGACGACGACCTGCTGGCCCCAGCGCTGCGCCAGCGGCTCGGCGATCAGCCGGCCCAGGATGTCGGCGATGCCGGCCGGCGCAAAGGGCACCACCAGCCGCACCGGCTTGCCGGGGAAGGCCTGCGCCGCGGCCGGCCGCCAGGCCAGCGTGGCCAGTGCGGCGGCGGGCAGGCTGGAGATCAGGGCACGGCGCTTCATGGTGTCAGCTCGCTCAGGGTTGGCAAGGGGCGTTGTTCGTAGGGCAGGTTCCACAGCGCGCAGTTGCCGCGGTCGACGATGGCCACCGGCAACTCGATCTCGTGTGGGACGGCCTCGCCGCGCGCGTGGCGGATGGCGCACTCGGTGGCCAGGAAGCACATCAGCATGGCGTTGAAGTCGGCGCTGGCGAGCATGCGGCCGTCGCGGATGGCTTCGATGGCCTGCGGGATGGCGTTCACGCCCACGACCGCCGCGTTCCGGCCGGCGGCCTGCAGCGCGTCCAGCACGCCGATGGCCATGATGTCGTTGGCCGCCAGCACGGCATCCACTTGCGGCAGTTGCGGCAGCAGCGCTGCAAAGGCGGCGCGCGCGGGTTCGCGCAGGTAGGCGCCGCTGCAGCGGCCGACGATGTGGATGCCGGGGTAACGGGCGGCTGCGGCCTCGAAGGCCCGCACCCGCTCGATGCTCGTGACCGAATCGGCTGGGCCTTCGACGATGACGACGTTGCCGCGGCCCTGCAGCTGGTCGAACAGGTGGGCGGCGATGTTCTCGGCCAGTTGCGCGTCGGACGAACCGACATAGGACACGCAGGCCCCGCGGGCATGCGGTTGACGAAGCCGAAGATCGGGATGCCGGCTTCGTGGATGGCCGCCACCGCGGCGTTCACCTTCGTCGGGTGCACGGGCGTGAAGACGAAGGCGTCCGGCGCGTCGGCCAGTGCCTCGTGGATCAGTGCCGACTGTTGCTGCGGGTCGTCGGGCGTGGCCGGCACGTAGTGGCGGACCTCGGCGCCCAGCCGCGCCGCGGCACGCTCCGCACCCAGGCGTGCCGCGGCGTACGCGGGGTTGCTGAGGTTCTTGGTGAATACGGCGATCTTCATGGGTCGGGGCATCGCTACGGCGCGCCCACGCGGCCGAAAACTACGGATTTCTTTCAGCCGCTATAAGCCACCGCGATGGCTGGGGCGCTTCAACGGCCTGGCTATAAGCCGCCGCGATAGGCGCCTTCGGAAATCGGTAGTTCCCCGCGGCGGTCGCGCTTCATAGACTCGGGGCGACCGCCCAGCTGGAACGCCCATGACAGTCGCCCACCCACGCCGCTCGAGCCCTTCGTCAGCCAACATCGCCGAGATCCCGTGGCAGGAGTACCCGGGGCACTTCGGCGGCGCCCTGTCGAAGGCGCTGGTGCGGCCCGAGACCTGCGGCTCGCGCCGCATCGACTTCCGCATCTCCTGCTACCAGCCCATGGCGCACGTGCAGGAGCACGTGCACCAGGTGCAGGAGCAGGTCTATCACGTGCTCGAAGGCGAGGGCATGCTGACGCTGGACGACCGCCGCGTGCTGATGCGTCGCAACGACTACGTCTTCGTGCCGCCCGGCGTGCGCCACAGCTTCACCAACAACGGCCTCGTGCCGCTGGTGTTCCTGGTCGTCACCACGCCGGTCGAAGATGGCGAGGCGCCGGTCTGATGTGGCGCCCGAGACCCCGATGAGCAGCCTCTCGACCCTGCCCGACTGCCGCCTGCTCATCGGCGGCGCGCTGGGTCGACGGCGCGGGCCGCCGCAGTCGTGCTGGACAAGTACCGCCTGCAGCCCTGCACCACGATCCACCTGCCGTCGCGCGAGCAGGTGCGCGGCTGCGGTGGCGCAGGCCGACGCGGCGTTTCGCGCCAGCACGCTGACGCCGCACGAGCGCGGCGCCATCCTCGACCGCGCCGCCGCGCTGCTGGAGCAGCGCAGCGACGAACTCGTGCGCGCGCTGCAGATCGAGGTGGGCTTTCCGGCCAGCGACGGCCTGGGCGAGCTGCAAGCGCTGCGTGCAGACCTTCCGCCTGTCGGCCGAGGAGGCGCGCAACTTCCGCGGCGAGATGGTGCCGCTGGAAGGCGCGCCCGGCCAGGCCGGCCGCATCGGCTTCACGCTGCGCGTGCCGCTGGGCGTGGTGTGCGCGATCACGCCGTTCAATGCGCCGCTGAACACCGTGGCGCACAAGGTGGCGCCGGCGCTGGCCGCGGGCAACGCCGTGGTGCTCAAGCCGTCGCAGCCACACGCCCACCGCCGCCGTGCATCATGGCCGAGGCGCTGCTCGCCGCCGGGCTGCCGCCCGGGCTGATGAGCGTGCATCCACGGCGGCGCCGAGGTCGCCGGCTGGCTGCTCGACGAGCCGCGCGTGCGCTTCTTCGCCTTCACCGGCAGCACCGAGGTCGGCGCCAGCATCCAGCAGCCGCGCCGGCCTGCGCCGCACGCAGATGGAGCTGGGCTCGCATCGCCTTCACGATCCTGGCCGACGACGCCGACCTCGACCGCGCGCTGCCCAAGGTCGTCAATGCCGGCCTACCGCAAGGCCGGCCAGGTCTGCACCTCGATCCAGCTGCTGCTGGTGCAGCGCGGCATCTACGCCGAGGTGCGAGCAGCGCCTGACGCGACTGGTGCGCAGCGCTGCCCTACGGCGACCCGCTGGACGCCGACACCGTGGTCGGCCCGGTGATCAGCGAGGCCGAGGCGCGGCGCATCGAAGCACTGGGTGGACGAGGCCGTGGCGCGCGGCGCGCGAGCGCCTGGCCGGCGGCGCCGCGCAAGGGCGCCGTGGTGCCGCCGACGCTGCTGGACCGGCGTCGACGACGGCATGGCCGTCGGCTGCCAGGAGATCTTCGGCCCGGTGATGTCGCTCGTGCCCTACGACACGCTGGACGAGGCCATCGCGCGCGTCAACGCCACGCCCTTCGGGCTGGCCACCGGCCTGTTCACCAACCGCCTCGGCGACGCGCTGCGCGCGGCGCGCCGGCTCGAGGTGGGCGGCGTGCACATCAACGAAACTTCGAGCTCGCGCGTCGACGTCATGCCCTACGGCGGCAGCAAGGACAGCGGCTTCGGCCGCGAGGGCCCGCACCACGCCGTGCGCGAGATGAGCGAAGAGCGCATGGTGACGCTGCTGGCGTGAGGACGACGCGATGACGATGACCACGAAGCAGGAGCCCGGGAGCGCGACGATGCCGATGATGAAGGGCGGCGAGCTGATCGCCGAGACCCTGGTGCAGGAGAAGGTGCCGTACGTCTTCGGCATCTGCGGCCACGGCAACGTGGGCATCCTCGATGCGCTGTACGACGTGCGCGACGAGCTGCAGCTGATCTCGCCGCGCCACGAGCAGTGCGCCGGCCACATGGCCGACGCCTACTTCCGCGTCAAGCACCGGCCGGTGGCCACGCTCACCTCCACCGGCCCGGGCTCGGCCAACCTGGTGATGTCGCTGGCCACCGCGCTGTCGGACTCGTCGGCCTTCATGGCCATCACCGCCAACGTGCCGACCTCGCAGCACAACCGCGCGCCGTTCCAGGAGCTGTACAAGCACAACCAGGCCGACTTCGCGCAGGTGCTGCGGCCGGTGGTCAAGCGCGCCTTCCAGCCCACGCGCGTGGACATGCTGCCGCTGGCGCTGCGCCAAGGCCTGGACACCATGGTCACCGGCCGCCCGGGCCCGGTGAACCTGGACATCCCCTACAACGTGTTCCAGGAAGAGGACGACGTCGAGCTGCCGGCGCGCTCGCACCTCGACCGCCCGCACCGCCCGGGCGCCAGCGACGCCGACGTCGGCCGCGGCGCTGGACCTGCTGGCCGCGGCGCACAAGCCGGTGCTCTTCATCGGCCACGGCGCCACGCTGTCGGAGGCCGGGCCCGAGATCACCGAGTTCGCGCACCGGCTGGGCATCCCGGTCATCACCTCGCCCAACGGCATGGGCTGCATCCCGGGCGACGACCCGCTGGCGCTGGGCTTCATCGGCCGCAACGGCGCCTACCCGGCCAACCAGGCCGGGCGCTTTGCCGACCTGGTCATCACGCTGGGCACGCGCTTCGACGACCGCAGTCGTCGTCGAGCTGGCACCCGGGCTATTCGTGGAACTTCCCGAAGACCAAGCTGTTGCACGTCGACATCGACCCGCAGGAACTGGGCCGCAACTACCCGCCCACGCTCGGGCATCATCGCCGACGTCAAGACCTTCGTGCGCCAGTTGCTCAACGCCTTGCCGGCGCGCACCGCGATCGCCGCGCCGCGCTACGCCGCGTGGCTGCGCGAGGTGCAGGGCTGGCAGGCCGAGTGGGAAGCCTTCGTGCGCCCGCACTTCGAGCGACTCGACGAGCCCGCTGCGGCCCGAGTTCGTGGTCGGCACGCTGCAGAAGGTGCTGCCCGACGACGTGATCCTGGCGCTGGACTCCGGCGTGCACCACAACTGGTTCATGCAGTTCTGGCAGGCCCGGCGGCGCGCAGAGCATGCTCAACAGCTGGGGCTACTCGTCGATGGGCTTCGGCGTCTGCGGCGTGCTCGGGCGCGCAGCTCGCGGCGCCCGACCGGCCCGTGCGTGGCGGTGGTCGGCGACGGCGGCTTCACGATGGCGCCGTACGTGCTGTGCACCGCGGTCGAATACGACCTGCCGGTGGTCTGGGTGATCTGGAACAACTTCGCCTGGGGCGCGATCCGCGACCTGCAGTACGGCCTGTTCGACGGCCGCGAGATCGGCACCGCCTTCTACAAGGGCCAGACCGGCGAGCGCTACAACCCCGACTTCGCCGCCTGGGCGCGCGCCTGCGGCGCCGATGGCGTGACCGTGAAGCGGCCGCAGGAACTCGCCGGCGCGATCGAGCTGGCGCTGAAGAACCGGCGGCCCTGCGTGATCGACGTGCACGTCGACGCCGACGTGCGCCCGCCGTCGACCGGCACCTGGCAGCTGCCGCCGATCCCCTACAAGGAGCCGATCTTCGGCAAGCCGCACGTCGCCTGAAGGCGGGCCGGCACTTCACACTCCCAAGGAATCACCGATGAGCAACAAACCCCTGGCGCTGGTCTTCGGCGGCTCGCGCGGCATCGGCGCGGCCTGCGTGCAGGCGCTGCTGCGTGACGGTCTTCGAGGTCGCACTGACCTATGTCTCGGCCGCACCCGCGCGCGATCGACGGCGTCGCGCGCCTATGCCGCCGATGTGCGCGACGCCGCCGCGGTGGCGCAGCGTCTTCGCCGACGCCGCGCGCGACTTCGGCCGCGCGCCGCACGCCGTCATCGCCAATGCGGGCATCAACGTGCCGCCGGGGCCGCTGGCGCAGTTCGGCGACGAGCCGTTCCGGCAGCTGGTCGAAGTCAACATCGTCGGCGCCTTCAACGTGCTGCGCGAAGCCGCGCGCCAGGTTGCCGACGGCGGCGCGATCATTGCGCTGACGACCTCGCTGGTGCGCCACGCGGCGCCGGGCCTGGGGCCTTACAGCGCCACCAAGGCGGCGGTCGAATGCCTGGTGCGCTCGATGGCCAAGGAACTCGCGGGCCGGCAGGTGCGCGTCAATGCGGTGGCGCCCGGCCCGGTGGACACCGACCTCTTCCGTGCCGGCAAGACCGACGAGGCCAGGGCGCGATCGGCGGCCATGAGCCCGTTCAACCGCGTCGGCACGCCGGCCGAGGTGGCCGAGGTGGTGGCCTTCCTCGTCTCGCCCAGAGCGTCCTGGGTGCATGGGCAGGTGGTGCAACCCAACGGCGGCCTGATCTGACACCGGTCTGCGCCGCAGCGACACGGCACGCGACCTGATGGAGGCCGCCCACGACGTCATCGTCGTCGGCAGCGGCGCCGCCGGCCTGACGGCGGCGTCGGTGGCCGCCGCCGAGGGCCAGCGCGTGCTGCTGCTGGACAGCGCGCCCCTGGTCGGCGGCACGACGGCCATCAGCGGCGGCATGGTGTGGGTGCCGGCGAACCACAAGATGGCCGAAGCCGGCCTGCCCGACAGCCTCGATGCCGCCCGCACCTACCTCGACCACAGCGCGCCGGCCGGCGGCGACCGGGCGGTGCGCGAGGCCTTCCTGTCGCGCGGCGACGAGGCCCTGCGCTACCTCGAGGCCAGGACGTCGCTGCGACTGCGTCCGGTCATGATCTACCCCGACTACTACCCGGGCCTGCCGGGTGCCACCGCGGGTGGCCGTGTGCTCGAGCCCGTGCCCTTCGACGCCGGCACGCTGGGCGCGTCATTCGCGCTGCTGCGCCCGCCCTTGCCCGAGTTCACGCTCTTCGGCGGCATGATGATCAGCCGCGCCGACATTCCGCACCTGCAGGCGCGCCGCACGCTCGCCGCGCTCGGCCTGGCATGTGGCCCGGCTCCTGGCGCGCTACGGCCGCGAGCGCCTGCACGCGCCGCGCGGCACCACGCTGCACCTGGGCAACGCGCTGGTGGCGCGGCTGTTCAAGTCGGCGCTGGACCTGGGCGTCGAGTTGCGGCTCGGCGCCTCGGTCACGCAACTCCTGACCGCGGGCGGCCGGGTGACGGGGCTCGAAGTCGAACGTGCCGGCGTCCGCGAGCACCTGCTGGCGCGCAAGGCCGTGATCCTCGCCAGCGGCGGCCTGTCGCAGGATGCCGCGCTGCGCAGCCGCTACGTGCCTGCCGAGGCCGGGTCGTTGACGACCACCGTGCCGTCGGGCGCCGCGAGCAGTGGCGCACGCCTGGCGCAGGCGGCGGGCGCGTTGCTCACCGGCGACGGGCGAGACGGCAGGCCTTCTGGGTCCCCGGCTCGACGTTCACCCGCCGCGACGGCACGCCGGCCGTCTTTCCGCACACCGTCACCGACCGCGGCAAGCCCGGCGCTCATCGCCGTCGATCAGCAGGGGCAGCGCTTCGTGAACGAGGCGCTGTCGTACCACGAGTTCGTGCGCGGCCAGTTGCGGGCCGGCCCGCGCGCGATTCCCGCCTGGCTGGTCTGCGACCGTCGCTTCCTGTGGCGCTACGGCCTGGGCTGCGTGCAGCCCTTCACTCGCTCGACGTCGCGCTTCGTCGCCAGCGGCTACCTCAAGCGCGCACCGACGCTGGCGGGCCTGGCGCAGGCGCTGGGCATTCCTGCCGACGCGCTTGGTCGCCACGGTCGAGCGCTGGAATGCCGATGCCCGGCGCGGCGTCGACACCGAGTTCGGCCGCGGCTCCGACATCTACCAGCGCCACCTGGGCGATGCCGATCACCGGCCGAACCCCTGCGTGGCGCCGATCGAGGAGGGCCCCTTCTACGCCGTGGCGGTGCAGGCCGGCCGACCTGGGCATGGCGGCCGGCATCGTCACCGACGAATGGGCCCGCGCGCTGGCGGCCGGCGGGGTGCCGATCCCGGGGCTCTACGCCTGCGGCAACGACATGCAGTCGGTGATGAACGGCGCCTACCCGGGGCCGGGCATCACGCTCGGTCCGGCGCTGGTGTTCGGCTACGTGGCGGCGCGCCACGCGGCACAGGCGTGATGTCGGGTCGCGGCCGTCCTCTTGTGCCGGCCCCACGCGCCGGTCCCCGCCGCGCCGCACTCTCAGGCGGCCAGGGCCGGCGTTTCGGCCGGCAGGTCGGCGCCGATTTCTGCCGCTTGCGGCGGGGTCAAGGCGACGCCTTGCCACGCCCCTGTCTCGACCAACTGGCGCACCACGCGCCGCAGTTCGTCGCGAACGACGGCGGCGCAGGGCGAGAGCTTCTGCGGCGGCAGGGCGTACAGGTAGTTCGGCCGCGTCATCGCGGCGTCGGCGATGCGCAGGCAGCGCCAGCGCTGCGGCGTGTCGCCCAGCGCGTGGATGGCCGCCATCGGCTTGATCGTGGCGCCCATGCCCTGGGCCACGCAGGACATCAGCAGCGGCAGCGAGTCGATCTCGGCCACGGCGTCCAGCGGCAGGCTGATGCGTTCGAATTCCAGCGCGATGCGGCGGCGCAGGCCGTGCCCCGGGCTGGGCAGGATCAGCGGCAGTGCGGCCACCTCGCGCAGTGGCAGCGACGCGCGATCGCGCGCCACCAGCGGGCTCGTCGCCGGCAGGATGACGAACAGTTCCTCGTCCAGCAGCGGCTCGACCGACAGGTCCGAAGCCGCGGTCTGGCTGAACAGCACGGCCAGGTCGAGCTGGCCGTTGCGCGTCATGTGCTCGAGGTGGCCGCTCAGGCCTTCGACGACGTTGAGCCGCAGGCCGGGGTACTTGGCGCGCAGGTGCAGCGTCAGCGGCAGCCCGAGCTGGCACACGGTGGTGGGTGCCAGGCCCAGCGCCACGCGCCCGCTCACCGCGGCCGTCTCCTGCCGTGCCACCGCCACCGCCTGGTCCATCTGGCGCAGCATGAACTTGGCGTGGTGGTACAGCGCCTCGCCGTTCTCGGTGGGAGCAACGCCGCGCGAAGAGCGCACCAGCAGCGACTTGCCGACCTCGTCTTCCAGCCGCGCCATCTGCTGGCTCAGCGCCGGCTGGGCGATGAACAGCTGCCGCGATGCCTTGGCCAGGCTGCCGCTCTCGACGATCTGCACGAAATACTTCAGTTGCCGCATGTCCATGGTGAGTCCCGCTTTGCTATAAGCAAGTCTTATAGCGAGCGCAATGGGTTCGCTCCATGCGTGATAGCCCCTAGCTGTGCGGCCACGGCCGCGGAGGCCTGCGAGTGATCGACCTGCTCGTCATCGGCGGCGGCAACGCCGCGCTGTGCGCCGCGCTGACCGCGCGCGAGGCCGGCGCCTCGGTGCTGCTGCTCGAGGCCGCGCCGCGCGAATGGCGCGGCGGCAACTCGATGCACACGCGCAACCTGCGCTGCATGCACGACGCGCCGCAGGACGTGCTGACCGAGGCCTACCCCGAAGAGGAGTTCTGGCAGGACCTGCTCAAGGTCACCGCCGGCAAGACCAACGAGACGCTGGCGCGGCTGGTGATCCGCGAATCGTCGCGCTGCCGCGACTGGATGCGCCGCCACGGCGTGCACTTCCAGCCCTCGCTGTCGGGCACGCTGCACCTGAGCCGCACCAATGCCTTCTTCATGGGCGGCGGCAAGGCGCTCGTCAACGCCTACTACCGCAGCGCCGAGGCGCTGGGCGTGCAGGTGCGCTACGACGCGGCGGTCGACCGGCTCGAGCTCGACGGCGGCCGCTTCGTCGCCGCGCACCTGGCGGGCGGCGAGCGCATCGAGGCGCGCGCTGCGTGGTCGCCAGCGGCGGCTTCGAGTCCAACCGCGAGTGGCTGCGCGAGGCCTGGGGCTGCAACGAGCGCGGCGAGTGGCCGGCCGACCAGTTCGCGATCCGCGGCACGCGCTTCAACACGGGCGTGCTGCTGAAGGACCTGCATCGCGCAGGGCGCCGACGCCATCGGCGACCCGACGCAGGCGCACATGGTGGCCATCGACGCGCGCGCGCCGCTGTACGACGGCGGCATCTGCACCCGCGTGGACTGCGTCTCGCTGGGCATCATGGTCAACCGCGAAGGCCGGCGCTTCTACGACGAGGGCGAGGACTTCTGGCCCAAGCGCTATGCGATCTGGGGCCGGCTGGTGGCGCTGCAGCCCGGGCAGGTGGGCTACTCGATCATCGACGCCAAGGCGGTGGGCCGCTTCATGCCGCCGGTGTTTCCGGGCGCCCGGGCCGACACGCTGGAGGAGCTGGCGCAGCAGCTCGGCGTGCCGAGTCGACCTTCATCGACACGGTGCAGCAGTACAACGCCGCCTGCCGCGTCGGCAACTTCGACCACGCGGTGCTCGACGACTGCCACACCGAGGGCCTGGCGCCGCCGAAGACGCACTGGGCGCGGCCGATCGACACGCCGCCTTACTACGGCTACACGCTCAAGCCCGGCGTGACCTTCACCTACCTGGGCGTGAAGGTCGACGAGCACGCCGCCGTGCACTTCGGCGGCCGGCCCAGCGCCAATCTGTTCGCGGCCGGCGAGGTGATGGCCGGCAACGTGCTCGGCCAGGGCTACACGGCGGGCGTGGGCATGACCATCGGCACCGTTTTCGGCCGCATCGCCGGGGCCTCGGCGGCTGCCGCCGCGACGCAAGGAGAGCTCCGTGCAGCAGCTTGAGGCGCTGGCGCGCGAGGCGCAGACGCTGGCCGGCGGGACCGCACCGCCGCCGAACGCCGCCGAGGCCGAAGTGGCGCGCCAGATGCAGATCTGCAACGCCTGCCGCTACTGCGAAGGCTTCTGCGCCGTGTTCCCGGCGATGACGCGCCGGCTGGAGTTCAACCGCGGCCGACATCCACTACCTCGCCAACCTGTGCCACAACTGCGGCGCCTGCCTGCACGCCTGCCAGTACGCGCCGCCGCACGAGTTCGCGGTCAACGTGCCGCAGGCGATGGCGCAGGTGCGGCTGCAGACCTACGCCGACTACGCCTGGCCGCCGGCGCTCGGCCGCCTGTACCGGCGCAACGGCCTGACGCTGTCGCTGGCGCTGGCGGCGGGCCTGGCGCTGTTCCTGGCGCTGGCGCTGGCCCTGCACGGCGGCCTGTGCCGCGCCGCCCGCCGGCGGCAGCTTCTACGCCATGTTCCCGCACGGCCTGATGGTGGCGCTGTTCGCGCCGGTGTTCGCCTTCGCGGTGCTGGCGCTGGGCATCGGCGTGGCGCGCTTCTGGCGCGGCGCGCCGCCGGGTAGCGCCTCGGCCCCGGCCGTCGCCGAGGCCGTGCAGAACGTGCTGCAGCTGAAGTACCTCGACGGCGGCCACGGCCAGGGCTGCAACAACGAGGACGACGCCTGGACCCACGCGCGCCGGCGCTTCCACCACCTCACCTTCTACGGCTTCGTGCTGTGCTTTGCCGCCACCAGCGTCGCCACGCTCTACCACTACGCTTTTGGCTGGATGGCGCCCTATGGCTGGACCAGCCTGCCCAAGCTGCTGGGCACGGTGGGCGGCCTGGCCTTGAGCGCCGGCACCGCGGGGCTGTGGTTGCAGCACCGCCGCCGCCATCCGCTGCAGGGCGACCCGGCGCAGGCGCCGATGGACCTGGGCTTCATCGCGCTGCTGTTCGGCGCCGGGGTCAGCGGCCTGGCGCTGGCACTGGCGCGCGGCGGCGCGGCAATGCCGCTGCTGCTGTGCCTGCATCTGGGCGTCGTGATGGCCTTGTTCGCCACCATGCCCTACGGCAAGTTCGCGCACGGTTTCTACCGCAGCGCCGCGCTGCTGAAGTGGGCCATCGAGCGGCGGCAGCCGAGCCGGCTGCGGCTGGGGTCGGAATGACGCGACTGCCGCCAGGCAACGCCTGCGCTTCTGATCAAACGCCGCGGCGGGCGGCATCGGTGGCGATGCGACACCCTGCCTGCTTCGCCCCTTGAAAGGGCAGCGGCCGACCCCACCATGGTTGGGTTCATTCGAATTGCGCCGCAGGCCTTGCCGTGGGCGGTGCTCACCCACTTTCATCCAGGATCATGGACAAACAAACCCTGTCGTTCCAGGCCGAGGTCAAGCAGATCCTGCACCTCGTCACCCATTCGCTGTACTCCAACAAGGAGATCTTCCTGCGCGAACTGGTCTCCAACGCGTCGGACGCCTGCGACAAGCTGCGCTTCGAGGCGCTGGACAACAGCGCGAGCTGTTCGAGGACGCGCCCAACCTGGAGGTGCGCGTCTGGTTCGACGACAAGGCCAAGACCATCACCATCCGCGACAACGGCATCGGCATGAGCGCCGAGGAGGCCGTGCAGCACCTGGGCACCATCGCCAAGAGCGGCACGCGCGAGTTCATGGCCAAGCTCGAAGGCGACCAGAAGAAGGACGCCAACCTGATCGGCCAGTTCGGCGTCGGCTTCTACTCGGGCTTCATCGTCGCCGACCGCATCACGGTCGAATCGCGCCGCGCCGGGCTCGACGCCGGCCACGGCGTGCGCTGGAGCAGCGAGGGCACGGGCGACTTCGAGGTCGAGACCATCGACCGCGCCCGCGCGCGGCACCGACGTCATCCTGCACCTGCGCGACGGCGAGGAGGAGTTCCTCAGCGCCTGGAAGCTGAAGTCGATCATCAGCAAGTACTCCGACCACATCTCGCTGCCGATCCTGATGCCCAAGCAGACCTGGGACGAGGAGAAGAAGGAGCAGGTCACCACCGACGAGTGGGAGCCGGTGAACAAGGCCGCCGCGCTGTGGACGCGCAGCAAGAGCGACATCACCGACGCCGCAGTACCAGGAGTTCTACAAGCAGATCAGCTACGACAGCGAGCCGCCGCTGGCCTACACGCACAACCGCGTCGAGGGCCGCACCGAGTACACGCAGCTGCTGTACGTGCCGGCCAAGGCGCCGTTCGACCTGTGGAACCGCGACAAGCGCGGCGGCGTCAAGCTCTACGTCAAGCGCGTCTTCATCATGGACGACGCCGAGGCGCTGATGCCGGTGTACCTGCGCTTCGTCAAGGGCGTGATCGACAGCGCCGACCTGCCGCTGAACGTGAGCCGCGAACTGCTGCAGGAAAGCCGCGACGTCAAGGCCATCCGCGAGGGCTGCACCAAGCGCGTGCTGTCGCATGCTGGAAGACGTGGCCGAGAACCAGAAGGACAAGTACGCCGAGTTCTGGACCCAGTTCGGCGCCGTGCTGAAGGAAGGCATCGGCGAGGACCACGCCAACCAGGAGCGGCTGGCCAAGCTGCTGCGCTTCGCGTCCACGCACGCCGACAGCGGCGTGCAGCCTGGCCGACTACGTGGGCCGCATGAAGGAAGGCCAGGAGGCCATCTACTACATCACCGCCGACACGCTGGCGGCGGCCAAGGGCAGCCCGCAGCTGGAGGTCTTCCGCAAGAAGGGCATCGAGGTGCTGCTGCTGGTGGACCGCGTCGACGAGTGGATGCTGAGCCACCTGTACGAGTTCGACGGCAAGCCGCTGCAGAGCGTGGCCAAGGGCGGCGTCGACCTCGGCAAGCTGCAGGACGAGGAAGAGAAGAAGCAGGCCGAGGAAACGGCCGAGGCCTTCAAGCCGCGTGCTCGAACGCCTGAAGACGGCGCTGAAGGAGCGCGCCAAGGACGTGCGCGCGACGACGCGGCTGGTCGATTCACCGGCCTGCATCGTCGTCGACGAAGACGACATGAGCTCGCACCTGGCGCGGCTGCTCAAGCAGGCCGGGCAGGATGCGCCCAAGGGCAAGCCGATCCTGGAGGTGAACCCGGCGCATGCGCTGGTCAAGCGCCTGGAGAGCGAGCGAGCGCTTCGACGACCTGGCGCAGATCCTGTTCGACCAGGCCCTGCTGGCCGAGGGCGGGCAGCTGGAGGACCCGGCGGCCTACGTGCAGCGGGTCAACCGGCTGCTGACGGCCTGAGCGTGCCCCTTCAGGCCACGCTGACCGCCGCCGCGGTCAGGGCGTGGATCGAGAGCCTGGCTGCGCTGGTGCAGCGGTACGTCTCGCCGGCTTCGAGGATCACGTCCTGCGGCTCGCCGTCGAAGGCGAGCCACAGCGTGCCGGTCTGGCAGCTGACGACGCAGCCGCGGGGCCGGGTCACCCAGGTGGTGGCGCCGGCGTCGATCTGGCGCAGGTCGATCCTGACTGGCGCGGGGGCGGCGCATGCCGCGCCGATGCGTTGCAGCCACACCGCCAGGCGGGCCGGCACGGCGAAGGGGACCGGGTGGGCGGTGAACCTGTCGGCGATCTGGGTGGTGTTCATGGGGCTGCTCCTTTTGGGGTGGCCGGTAGGCTGGGTCGATGGCTGGACTTTGTTCCTCGAGCCCTGCCGTTGTCCTTCAGCGAAGCTAAGCCGTGCCTAAACGTTCCTAATCGAGCCAGGGCCGGATACAGTCCACCGCGCAGTGCCATCGCCGCACCAGTCCGGCGGGCCATGCGCTCAGGGAGGCGGTTTGACCAGTGCCTACACGGTGGGCGAGTTCGAGGTCCGCACTCGCGAACGGCGGGTCTGCCGCAATGGCGAGTCCCTGACCCTGGGCGCCCGTGCCTTCGACCTCCTGGTGGCCCTGATCCAGCATCGCGACCGCGTGGTCGGCAAGGACGAGTTGCTCTCGCTCGCCTGGCCCGGCGTAGTGGTGGAGGAGAACAACCTCACAGTGCAGGTCTCGGCGCTGCGCAAGGTGCTGGGGGCGAACGCGATCGCCACGGTGCCCGGGCGGGGCTACCGCTTCACGCTTGCGGTGACCGGGGGCCCGGCCGCGACCGCAGCGGCCGGGCGCCTCGAAGCCGCTTCGGCGCGCAGTCAGGCACCGCCGCAGGCCGACCGGCCTTCGATCGCCGTGCTGCCGTTCGAGGCCCGTTCCGACGACGCTACCATCGGCTTCCTGGCCGACGGGCTGGTCGAAGACGTGATCGCCCAGCTGGCGCGGGTGCCTGGCTTTCTGGTCATCTCACGCTCGTCGTCGTTCGAGTTTCGCCGGCGCAAGGAAGGGCTGCCGTCGATCGCCCGCGCGCTGGGCGTGCGCTATGTCGTCGAGGGCAGCGTGCGCCAGGTCGGGACTCGCTTGCTGGTCTCGACGCACCTGGTGGAGGCCGAGTCGGCGCGCGTGCTGTGGTCGGGCCGACTCGAGAGCGAGCGTGAATCCGCAGTGGACTTGCAGGAGGCCATCGCGCGCGGCGTCATCGCGGAACTGGAACCCGAACTGACGCGAGCCGAAATCACGCTGATCCGGCGTCGGCACCCCGACGACGTCGACGCCTGGGGCCACTTCCACCGAGCGGTCGGCGCGCTCGCGTTGAAGGGCTGGAACGAAGGCGCGCTGGCCGAGGCGCGCGCCGAACTGGAGCGCGCGCTCGTCATCGACCCCGGGTTCGCCCTGGCCGGGGCGCAGCGGGCCTTGATCACGGCATTGGGACTGACCACCGGCCTGCTGCCTGCGCTGCCGGCCACCGTTGAAGCGGCCCGCCTGGCGGCTGAACAGGCGCTGGCCCTGGAGGACGGCGACTCGCAGGTGCTGGGTTACGCGGGTTGCGCCCTGAGCGACCTCGGGCAGCATGAGCGTGGCGCCGAGATCCTGCGGCAAGCGCTGGTCATCGATCCGAGCAACGCGCAGGCCCATGTGGCTTTGGGCGCGACGCTGGCGTTGCAAGGCCAACTGGAGGCGGGGATCGAGAAGATGCGCCACGGCATGCGCATCAGCCCGCGCGATCGACGGCTCGGCTTCTGGGGCTGGGCACTGAGTGAGTTCCTGTTGCGCGCCAACCGGCCCGAGGAAGCACTGCACGAAGCGCGTGCCAGTGCCGGCCGCGACACCAAGCTGCACTTGTCCCGCGTCGCCGAAGCGGCCGCGCTGCAGGCGCTGGGGCGCAGTGCCGAGGCGGGCGAGGCGCTGGCCGCCGCGCGCCGACTGCGGCCCGGCCTCACACCCGGTGAAGTGGAACGAAGCCATGGGCGCCACCTGGCAAGGCAGATCGCGCCGCTGTGGGACACCGGGCCAGGCACGGACTAGCCACGGTGAGGCCTCAGCTTGCCATGGCCTCGATCTGCTCGCGCAGCTGCGTCGTCTGCTGGTTCCAGTAGGCCGCGGTGCCGAAGAACGGGAAAGTTGATCGGGAAGGTCGGGTCGCCCCAGCGCTCGGCCAGCCAGGCGCTGTGGCGCACCATGCGCAGCGTGCGCAGCGGCTCGATGAGCCTGCGCTCACGGTCGTCGAAGTCGGCTGAACTGCTCGTAGCCGGCCAGCAGCGTATTGAGCTGCTGCGCCATCGTGGCGGCATCGCCCGAGACCAGCATCCACAGGTCCTGCACCGCCGGGCCTTGCATGGCGTCGTCGAGGTCGACGACATTCGGCCCGGTGTCGCGCCAGAGCACGTTGCCGCGGTGGCAGTCGCCGTGCAGGCGCAGCGTGGCCAGCGGCGACGGCCGCGTCGAAGGCGGCTGCTGCCATGGCCAGCGCCCGCTCGCAGGCGGCTCGCCAGGCGGGCAGTTCGGTCGGCGGCACGAAATCGCCTTCCAACAGCAGCGTCAGCGCGCGCTGGCCGTCGGCGCGTGGGTCGAGGTGGTGCCGGTGCACGAAGGGCCGGCGCCGACCCACCGCGTGCAGGCGGCCGATGAAGCGGCCGATCTGCGCCAGCGTGGCCGGGTCGTCGAGCTCGGGCTCGCGGCCGGCGCAGCGATTGGCGACGGCGAAGCGGTGCATGGCGCCGTCGACCTGGTGGCAGGCCAGCGTCGGCGGGTCGCCATGCAGCACCAGCCCGGACACGCCGGGCTGCGCCTGCAGCACCAGCGGCGGCACCACCGAGACCTCGGCGGCGGCGAGTTCCAGTGCGAAGGCGTGCTCCTCGACGATCTGCGCGTCGCTCCAGCGCCCCGGCCGGTAGAACTTGGCCACCACCGCGCGGCCGTCCTCCAGGAAGCACCTGGAAGACGCGGTTCTCGTACGAATTGAGCTGCAGGATGCGGCCGTCGCCGCGCAGGCCCACGGCGTCCAGCGAGTCGAGCACCTGCCTGGGCGTGAGCGTGGCGATAATTCATCGCGCCGCCGCCGGGCAGCGGTCGGATCCCGCGCGTCGGGCCGTCAATGCCGAACCGGCGCCACGGGCGTGTCGACGACGACGCCGCCGACGTCGTCGGGCGCGTCCGGGACTTCGCGCACGGACAGTCCCGGGCGCAGGTTGCCGAAGGTGCTGGGCGAGCTGAAATCGGCTCGGGCCTCGACGCCGAAGAAGGAGTCCTGCATGAAGCCCGAGTCCTGCCACAGGGTCGTGCGTGCGCCGCCGGCGCGACGTCGTCGAACTCACCCGCTCGTCTCGCGCCGGGCCCGCCGTCGGCGCCGGCTGCGGGCCGCGTGCGGCTGCGCCGCCGGTCTGCGGCACCAGCAACTGCAGCTCGGCGATCGACGGCAGGTGGTCGACCGGGCAGCGCACGTAGCGCACGCGGCAGGCCGCCAGCACCGACTGCTTGATCTGCGTGGCGCGGCGCGAGTCGCCGCGGTCGTTGTCGAGGTCGATCGCCGCCAGCACGCGCCCGTTGGCGCTGCAGATCGCGAAGGTGACGTTGATCGAGCCCAGCAGCTCGTACCAGAAGCGCACCTCGTTCGGGTCGGTGGGCTGGCTGAAGCGCACCAGCGGCAGCTTGGACAGCACGATGTGGTGCGGCAGGGCCTCGCGCAGACTGGCGGTAGACGCGCCGCTCGTCACTGCTGAAGACCGGGCGCGCAGTCAGCGTCCACTCGCGTCGGCAGCGGCCGCGACTTGGGCCGCTGCTGCCGCAGACAGCCACAGCACGCCTGCGGCGAGCAGGAGCGCCAGCGACAGCGATGCGAGGATCCAGGGAAGAGTGTTTTGCATGAACGGCCGGCCCCGACGATGCCTTCCGGCGAGCGAAGGCCAGACGATAGGTGTGCCGAACATGTTACAGCCTGCATCACGACGCGCACCCCCCGCGATTGCGTGTATCCGTACCGTTCAGTGTCCGCGCGAGCGCGGCGGCAGACCGCCTGGCCACAGCCGGTCCAGCCGCAGGACATGCATCTTCATGCGGTAGTCGATTTCGGCAGCCTGGTGCCCCACCAGTTCCTCGAGCTGCGACGCCAGCGTGTCCGACGGCAGCAGCAGCCGGGCGGTGACCTCGGCGCCCTCGAACCGCATGCTGGCGCCGGCGCGTCGAACGATGGCGAGCATGGCCGAGTTCTCGCGCGAGATGTAGATCAGCATGTCTCGCGCGCCGCGGTTGCGGGCGTGCGTCACGGCGTGGTCGAACAGTCGTGCGCCGTAGCCCCGGCCGCGTGCCCGCTCGAGCACCGAGACGCCGAATTCCACCGCTGCGGCGGGCGGGTCGGTCGACGGCTCGAATGCCAGATGGGCCATCGCCAGCAGTTGCAGGCGGCGGCTGAAGATGCCGAACACGAGATCGCGCTCGAAGTCGATGTGTTCCACATAGGTCCGGATCTGCTCGTCCGTTGCCACCTGGCCGAAGCGCAGCAGCCGGTCGCTCTTCGTTCAAGGCCAGCAGGTGGGCCAGGATGCGTCCCCCGTGTTGCGGCCCGAGGGTGCGGATGGCCACCCATGTCCGCGAAGCGCGTGCACCGGTGCCCTTGGGCAGTGCTGCTTCGAGCAAGTCGGTCTGGGTGGTCATGCGTATCCTCTGAGGGCATTGAGCCACAGACTAGCCTAACGATCTAGGGTTTACCCTCAAACTGCAGGCTCGCTGCTGCTGTCGATGGTCGGCGCCTTCAGTCAGTGGCTCCGCATTCGTCGTATACTGCGAGGCTTTCCCGCTCACGGCCGGGATTGTTGTTTGCGTCTTTCGCTGACGCTCGAGCCTTTCGGGGAAGCTGCCTGCGGCATCCCGCGAGTCACCGGGCGAAAAGCGATTCGACCTGCCCTGAGAGGCCGCCTCCACAAGCGGTTCCGAAGGGTGGGGCGGGGCGCTGTTTCGCCGTTGAACCCGCAGGCTTCAACCGAAGCTGCACACAGGAAGACCCTCATGAAGACCTTCAGTGCCAAGCCGGCCGAAGTGAAGCACGAGTGGTTTGTGATTGACGCCACCGACAAGGTGCTCGGACGTGTTGCCAGCGAAGTGGCACTCCGTTTGCGCGGCAAGCACAAGGCCATCTACACGCCTCACGTCGACACCGGTGATTTCATCGTCATCGTCAACGCCGAGAAGATCCGCGTCACCGGGGCCAAGGCCACGGACAAGATCTACTACCGGCACTCGGGTTACCCGGGCGGCATCACGGCCACGTCGTTCAAGGACATGCAGGCCCGCCATCCCGGCCGCGCGATCGAGAAGGCCGTCAAGGGCATGCTGCCCAAGGGCCCGCTCGGCTACGCGATGATCAAGAAGCTGAAGGTGTACGCCGGTGCCACGCACCCGCACACCGCCCAGCAGCCCAAGCCGCTCGAGATTTGAGGACGCAGCGATGATCGGACATTGGAACTACGGCACCGGCCGCCGCAAATCGAGCGTGGCTCGCGTCTTCATCAAGAAGGGCAGCGGGCAGATCATGATCAACGGCAAGGTGATCGGCGACTACTTCGGCCGCCAGACCTCGATCATGATCGTCAAGCAGCCGCTGCTGCTGACGGGCAACGAGACGGCCTTCGACATCAAGATCAACGTGCACGGCGGCGGTGAATCCGGCCAGGCCGGCGCGGTGCGTCACGGCATCACGCGCGCGCTGATCGACTACGACACCGCGCTCAAGCCCGACCTCAGCCGTGCCGGCTTCGTGACGCGTGATGCGCGCGAAGTCGAACGCAAGAAGGTCGGCTTGCACGGCGCCCGCCGTCGCAAGCAGTTCAGCAAGCGTTGAAGTCGTAGCGCGGACAGTCCGGTGGACTGTCCGTGCCCGGTGCGCCCGCGCCCGCGGGCGGGCCGCGGTCGCGCCGTATCCGGGTCGGTGAAAATGTCCGCGGTCCAGATGGCAAGGTCGAAGGCGCTGCCGAGGGGCTCGTGCAATGCGTCGAAATCACTGGTCCTTGAAGAACGCTGCAAAAGCCCGCATTGATACTCGTGGCGTCCGACGACGCTTGAACCTGCATCCTGAAGGAGCTTCCATGAACGCCCTGGCCGAACCGCTCGCCCCGTCCACCGACGACATGCCCGCGCCGCTGATCTTCACCGACAGCGCCGCCGACAAGGTGCGCCAGCTGGTCGACGAAGAAGGCAATCCCGACCTGAAGCTGCGCGTCTTCGTGCAGGGCGGCGGCTGCTCGGGCTTCCAGTACGGCTTCACCTTCGACGAGGTGATCAACGAAGACGATACGCAGATGGCCAAGAACGGCGTCACGCTGCTGATCGACGCCATGAGCCTGCAGTACCTGGTGGGCGCCGAGATCGACTACAAGGAAGACCTGCAGGGCGCGCAGTTCGTGATCAAGAACCCGAACGCCACCACGACCTGCGGCTGCGGGTCGTCGTTCTCGGCCTGAGCCGCGCGGTCGCGGCCGCGCGTCAGGCGTCAGTCGCCGGGTACAGCGCGCCCAGCACGCGCGGGCCCCGCGCCCCGGTGACTGCAGGCAGGTTGCCGCAGAGCCGGCGCCAGGTGGGCCCGCGCCAGCCAGGCGAAGGCCAGGGCTTCGACCTGATCCGGCGGCAGCCCGGCCGTCGGCGCGTGCTGCGCACGGTCGACCCGGCGCCCAGCAGTGCGGCGCAGGCGCGACATCAGGTGCGCGTTGAAGGCGCCGCCGCCGCAGACCAGCAGCGATCGCGTCTGCGGGCGCGTGGCGCCGCACAGCGTCCACCGCGGCGCGGGCGGTGAGCTCGGCCAGCGTGGCCATCACGTCCTGCGGTGGCGACGCGGCGCGGCGCCCAGCCGCGCGTCCAGCCAGCCGGCGTCGAACAGGTCGCGCCCCGTGCTCTTGGGCGGCGCGCAGCGCAAAGAAGGGCTCGGCCAGCAGCCGGCTCCAGCAGCGCGGCATCGACGTGCCCGCCGGCCGCCCAGGTCGCCGCCGTCGTCGTAGGCCGTGCCGCGGTGGCGCCGGCACCACAGGTCCATCAGCACATTGCCGGGGCCGCAGTCGAAGCCCAGCACCTCGCCACTGGCGCGCAGCAGCGTGAGGTTGGCGATGCCGCCGAGGTTGAGCACGGCGACGTCGGCGCCCGGCCGGGCGAAGCAGGCGGCGTGGAAGGCCGGCACCAGCGGCGCGCCCTGGCCGCCGGCGGCGACGTCGCGGCTGCGGAAGTCGCAGACCACGTCGATGCCCGTGCGCTTCGGCCAGCAGGGCGCCGTTGAGCAGTTGCAGCGTGTAGCCGGTGCCGTCGAAGTCCTGCGGGCGGTGGCGCACGGTCTGGCCATGGGCGCCGATGGCCGCCACGTCTGCGGCCGCCACGCCGGCCTGTCGGCAGCAGGTCGCGCCACCGCGTCGGCATAGAGCTCGCTGATCGCATTGGCCGCGAGTGCGGCGCGGTGCAGTTCGTCGGCGCCGGCCTGGTTCAGCGCCAGCAACTCGCCGCGCAGCGCGTCGGGCATCGGCAGGCTGGCATGCGCCGCGGCGCGGACAGCGGCAGTGCCGCGGCCCGTGTCGTGCGCCAGGACGCGCGTCGACGCCGTCGAGCGAGGTGCCCGACATGAGCCCGATGTAGCAGGCCATGGCGGCGCGCGAGTCGCGCGGCCGCGGCCCTACTCGGCCAGCACGCGCTGGCCGGCCAGCGTCTCGGCGACGTCGAGCTTGGCCTGCAGGCCGCGCGCGATCTCGGCGAAGTGCGCGCGTGCAGCGGCGTCCAGCGGCACGGTCTCGGAGGCCTTGGCCACCTGCAGCGGGTCCTGGTGCTGGCCGGCGACGCGGAACTCGAAGTGCAGGTGCGGCCCGGTGGTCCAGCCGGTCATGCCGACGGCGCCGACGCGCTGGCCCTGTTCGACGCGCTGGCCCTTGCGCACGTCGATGCGGCTCAGGTGGGCGTACAGCGTGCTGCGCTCGTTGCCGTGCTTGATCTGCACGACGTTGCCGTAGCCGTTCTGCCAGCCCGCGAAGTCGACCACGCCGTCGCCCACGGCGCGCACCGGCGTGCCGATCGGCGCGCCGTAGTCCACGCCCAGGTGACGGCGCCACTCGTTCAGCATCGGGTGCATGCGCATCGCGAAGCCCGAGGTGACGCGCGAGAACTCCATCGGGCTGCTCAGGAAGGCGCGGCGCTTGCTGCTGCCGTCGAGTCCGAAATAGGCGCCCTTGCCGTTGGCGGGCTGGTACCACACGGCGTGGTGGGCGCGGCCGCCGTTGACGAACTCGGCCGCCAGCACGCGGCCGGCGCCTTCGTTCCAGGTCACCGGCTCGCCATCGGCGGTGAGCGTCTCGTAGACGACGCTGAAGGTGTCGCCGCGGCGCAGTTCGCGGTGGAAGTCGATGTCGGTGGCGAAGATCTCGGCCAGCTGCGCGGCCACGGCGTCGGGCAGGCCGGCCTCGTCGGTGGCGCCGAACAGCGTGCTGCGGATCGGTGCCGCTGGCCAGGCGGGTCTGCGCCGCGTAGGGCACCGTCTGCAGCTGGGCGAGCCAGCGGCCGTCGACGCGGCTGAGCGTCAGGCGCGTGAAGTGCGTCGCGGCTCAGCTCCGACCGCTCGGCCGGGTAGCGCGCCACCAGTTGCTGCAGGTCGCCGCTGGCGTCGGTGTGCGGCCTGCACCATCTTGCCGCCGCGGCCGCCGAGCACCAGCCGCGCCGTGCTGTCGCTGCGCAGGAAGGCGGCGGCCGCGGGGTCGCGCACGCCCAGGCGGGCCAGCAGGCTGTCGGCGGTGTCGGTGGCGCGGGTGACGTCGCTGCGCGTCAGCGTCAGCTCGTGCGACGCCAGGGCCTCGAGCTGCGCGGCCATGCCGCTCGGGTTCGACGGCTTCGGTCACCAGGCGCTGCGGCAGCAGGCGGCGTCCGGCACCATCGGCGCCACGGCGACGGCGGTGATGCCGAAACCCGCCATCAGTGACCACCAGGGCGGCGACGATGCCCAGGCGGCTGCCGCCCGGCGAATTGCTGGATGCCCTGCCAGGCGTGTGCGGTCGTTGTGTCAAAACCAGGATCTGTTCTGATGGCCGCGGCGACTCTCTGCGAGACGGTGCGCGTGCCGTTGTCGGCTGGCGGCCGTGCCGGCTCGGGAGCTGTCCCAGAGGCCGGCAGGCCGTCCACTAGAATCGTCGGGCGTGCGTCGGCAGCGGTACATCCGTCGCGCTGCACGCCTTCACCGGCGCAAGAGCGCGAGTATACCCAGGCGTCGCTGCCGCTCCAGCCTCGAAGAAACCCCAAATATGCCAGCCATGTCCGAGTCCAACCCGGCGCCGGCGGCCCTGCCGCACCCGATCACCGACCGCGTGCGCGAGGCGATGGCGATCTCCCGGCGCGGCTGCGAGGAACTGCTGCCCGAAGCCGACTGGCTGCGCAAGCTGGCGCGCTCCGAGGCCACCGGCCAGCCGCTTGCGCATCAAGCTCGGCCTGGACCCGACGGCGCCCGACATCCACATCGGCCACACCGTGGTGCTGAACAAGATGCGCCAGTTGCAGGATCTGGGGCACACCGTGATCTTCCTCATCGGCGACTTCACGTCGATGATCGGCGACCCCTCGGGCCGCAACACCACGCGCCCGCCGCTGACGCGCGAGCAGATCGAGGCCAACGCCCAGACCTACTACCGCCAGGCCAGCCTGGTGCTCGACCCCGACAGGACCGAGATCCGCTACAACAGCGAGTGGAGCGACCCGCTGGGCGCGCGCGGCATGATCGAACTCGCCGCCAAGTACACGCTGGCGCGCATGATGGAGCGCGACGACTTCACGCAAGCGCTTCAAGGCCGGCATCGCCGATCTCGGTGCACGAATTGCTGTACCCGCTGATGCAGGGCTACGACTCGGTGGCGCTGCGCTCGCGACCTCGAACTCGGCGGCACCGACCAGAAGTTCAACCTGCTGGTGGGCCGCGCCCTGCAGCAGGAATACGGCCAGGAGCCGCAGTGCATCCTGACCATGCCGCTGCTGGAGGGGCTCGACGGCGTCGAGAAGATGTCCAAGAGCAAGGGCAACTACATCGGCATCACCGAGCCCGCGAACACCATGTTCGCCAAGCTGCTGTCGATCAGCGACGCGCTGATGTGGAGGTACTTCACGCTGCTGTCGTTCCGGCCCGAAGCCGAGATCGCGGCGCTGAAGCGCGAGGTCGAGGCGGGCCGCAACCCCAAGGACGCCAAGGTGCTGCTGGCGCGCGAGATCACCGCGCGCTTCCACAGCGCTGCGGCGGCCGACGCGGCCGAGGCCGACTTCCAGCGCCGCGCCGAGCGGCGGCGTGCCCGACGACATGCCGCGAGGTGGCGCTGGCCGGCGCGCCGCTGGCCATCGGCGCCCTGCTCAAGCAGGCCGGGCTGGTGCCTTCCACCAGCGAGGCGCTGCGCATGGTCGAACAGGGCGGCGTGCGCATCGACGGCAGCGTGGTCAGCGACAAGGGCCTGAAGGTCGGCAGCCGGCACCTTCGTCGTGCAGGTCGGCAAGCGCAAGTTCGCGCGCGTCACGCTGGCCGCAGCCGCCTGAGCCCGGGCGTGCGGCGATGCAGGTCAGCGCCTACCTGAAGCTGTCGATCGCGGTGGCGCTGGCCACCATCGCGCTGAAGACCGGCGCCTGGTGGGTCAGCGGCAGCGTGAGCCTGCTGTCGGACGCGCTGGAGTCGCTGGTCAACCTGGCCGGCGCGATGTTCGCGCTGGCGATGGTCACGGTGGCCGCGCGCCCGGCCGACGACGACCACCCCTACGGCCACCACAAGGCCGAGTATTTCTCCAGCGGCTTCGAGGGCGTGCTGATCTTCGTCGCGGCGCTGGCCATCGTCGTGGGCGGCCGTGGACCGCCTGCTGCACCCGCAGCCGCTGGAGGCGGTGGGGCTGGGCCTCGCTGCTGTCGGTGGTGAGCTCGGCGATGAACGGCGCGCTGGCCTGGTCGATGCTGCAAGAAGGCGCGCAGCGCGCGCTCGATGGCGCTGGAGGCCGACGCGCGCCACCTGTTCACCGACGTCTGGACCTCGGCCGGCGTGGTCGCCGGCCTGCTGGCGGTGATGGCCACCGGCTGGCTGTGGCTCGACCCGGTGATCGCCATCGCGGTGGCGCTGAACATCCTGCGCGAGGGTGCATCGCTGGTGTGGCGCTCGGCCGGCGGGCTGATGGACCAGGCGCTGGAGCCCGAGACGCGGGCCGAGATCGACAAGGTGCTGGACGGCTTCCGCCACCAGGCCATCCGCTTCGACCACGTGGTGACGCGGCGCGCCGGCCAGCGCCGCTTCGTCGACCTGCACATGCACATGCCCGCGGCCTGGACGCTGGGCCGCGCGGCGGCCGTGCGCACTTCGGTGGAGCAGGCGCTGATGAGCGCGGTGCCCGGCCTGCGCGCCACGATCCAGCTGCTGCCGCTGGACGTGGAGGCGCACTTCGACGACGAGAAGGACCTGCTGTGATCGCGCTGGTGCAGCGCGTGACGCGAGGCGCGCGTCGAGGTCGCCGGCGCCGTGGTCGGCGCCATCGGCCCCGGCCTGCTGGTGCTGGTGTGCGCCGAGCCGGCCGACACCGCGGCGCAGGCGGCGAGGCTGGTCGACAAGCTGCTCAAGCTGCGCATCTTCGCCGACGACGGCCGGCAAGATGAACCGCAGCGTGCAGGACGTGGCGGCGGCCTGCTGCTCGTCTCGCAGTTCACGCTGGCCGCCGACACCGGCGGCCGGCAACCGGCCGAGCTTCACCGGCGCGGCGCCGGCGGCGCTGGGCCGGGCGCTGTACGAGGAGACGCTGCGCCTGGCGCGCGAGCGGCACGCCCTGGTGCAGGCCGGCGTGTTCGGCGCCGACATGCAGGTGCACCTGGTCAACGACGGGCCGGTGACGATCCCGCTGACGGTGCGCTGAAGAGCCAGTCACGCCGCCCGTTGCCGGACGGCGCGCACGGCCCTCAGCCGGCCATGCAGGCCGCGTGCTCGCCGAGCTCGCCTCAGTCGGCGTATTGGCCCGCTGCCTTGATGGCCGGGCCCCACTTCGCGATCTCGGCCTCGACGAACTTCTTGTGATCGGCCGGGTTCAGGCGGTTGTCGGTGACGACCACCGCGCCCAGCGCTTCCTGGCGCTTGATGAACTCGGGGTCCTTCAAGCGCCTGGCGCAGCGCCGCGTTGAGCTGGTCGAGACGGCCTTGGGCGTGCCCTTGGGCGCGTACAGGCCGTGCCAGACGACGACGTTGAAGCCCTTCAGGCCCGACGCGTCCAGCGTCGGCAGGTTGCCAGCGCCGGTGTCGTCAGCGGCTTGAGGGTGGTCACCGCGAAGGCCTTGACCTTGCCGGCCTCGATCTGGCTCGTGGTGTTGGTCGTCTGGTCGCACATCAGGTCGACCTGGCCGCCCAGAAGGTCGGTCATGGCCGGCGCCGTGCCCTTGTACGGCACGGTCGTCATGTCGACGCCCATCGCCTGCTGGAACAGCAGGCCGCACAGGTGCGAAGCGGCGCCCAGGCCGGCGTTGGCCAGGTTGATCTTGCCCTTGTTGTCGTCCATCCACTTGCGCAACTCGGCGAAGTTGTTGGCCGGCAGCGACGGCCTGCCGATCAGCGTCATCGGCACGTCGTTGACCATGCCGAGGTACTCGAAGTCGTCGAGCGTCTCGTAGGGCAGGTTGCGGTACAGCGCCGGGCGGTGGCCAAGCCGATGTGGTGCAGCAGCAGGGTGTAGCCGTCGGGGGCGGCCTTGGCCACCTTGGTGGCGCCGAGCGTGCCGCCGGCACCGCCGACGTTCTCGATCACCACGGTCTGGTTGTTGAGGGCCTTGCGCAGCACCTCGGCGAGGTCGCGCGCCGACCTTGTCGGTGGGGCCGCCGGCCGCGAACGGCACGACGATGGTGACGGGCTTTTCGGGGTAGGCGTAGGCGCTGGCGGCCACGGTCGTGGCGAAGAGCGCGACCAGCAGCCGGCGGGTCTTGATCATCGTGTTTGTCTCCGGGTTCGAAGCATGGGCCCGATCGGTCGGACGACGGATCGCTCCACGCCGCTAAATACTAGCCGACCGCCGGCCCGGCCCCGAAGCGGCGATGGCGTACGCGGGCTCGCCGTGGGGTCACGGGACACCTCGCCCGCCGACGCGTCGCAGTTCCGCCCGCAGGCATTCAGCCGTAGTGCCGCGCGTCCTCGATCACCTTGCCGTCGTTGGGCAGGCTGCCCGGGCGCGACGAGCGCGACCTCGCCGCGCAGCTTGGTCACGTCGCGCAGGGTCTGCGCCACGGCCTGCGCCAGGCCTCCGCGGGTGGGCTGCGGCTTCGACGTGCAGCGTCATGCGGTCGTTGGCCATCTCGCCTTCGATCACCAGCCGCGCGCGGCCGAGCTCGGGGTGGCGCTTCAGCACCTCGGCCACCTGGCTGGGGTGCACGAACATGCCGCGCACCTTGGCCGTCTGGTCGGCGCGGCCCAGCCAGCCGCGGATGCGGGTGTGCGTGCGGCCGGTGGGGCAGCGGCCGGGCAGCACCGCCGACAGGTCGCCGGTGCCGAAGCGCACCAGCGGGTAGTCGGGGTTGAGCACGGTGACGACGACCTCGCCGACCTCGCCGTCCGGGCACCGGCTCGCCGGTGCCGGGGCGCACGATCTCGACGATCACGCCTTCGTCGAGCACCAGGCCCTCGCGCGCCGCGGTCTCGTAGGCGATGAGGCCGACGTCGGCGGTGCCGTAGCTCTGGTAGGCGTGCACGCCGCGCGCGGCGAGCACGTCGCGCAGCGCCGGCGGAAAGGCCTCGCCGCCGACCGAGGCCTTGGTGAGCGAGGGCAGGGCGAGGCCCAGCTCGTCGGCCTTCTCCAGCGCGATGCGCAGGAAGCTCGGCGTGCCGGCATAGGCCTGCGGGCGCAATTCGGCCATCGCCTGCAACTGCAGCTCGGTATTGCCGACGCCGCCGGGGAAGACGGTGCAGCCGATGGCGTGCGCGCCGGTCTCCATCATCGAGCCGGCGGGCGTCAGGTGGTAGCTGAAGCTGTTGTGCACCAGGTCGCCGGCGCGGAAGCCCGCGGCGAACAGCGCGCGGCCGAAGCGCCAGTAGTCGGCGCCGTTCGCCTTCGGGTTCGTAGATCGGCCCCGGCGACTGGAAGACGCGCCGTGCCGGCCGCGCCGTGCCCTGCGCGCGCCAGCCGATGGCCGAGAAGCCGCCGAAGGGGTCGCCGCCGGCCGCGCGTGCGGCCTGCTGGCGCTCCAGCAGCTCGTGCTTGCGCGTCACCGGCAGCCGCGCCAGCGCGGCGCGCGTGGTCACCGTCTCCGGGTCGACGCCGGCCAGCAGCGCGCGCGAAGGCCGGCGTGGCCTGCGCCGCGCGCAGCTGGGCCGGCAGGGCGGCCAGCAGCGCGGCTTCGCGCGCCTCGGGGTCGCGGGTTTCGAGCTCGTCGTAGTGTTCGGTGTTCATGATGTCGCCAGGCCCAGTTCGCGCTGCAGTTTCTTCGTCAGCCGTGCCGCCACCAGCGCATGCGAGCGGCGCACCAGCGCGTCCAGGTCGGTGCCGGCCAGGCCATGCTCGCGCCCGACCTGCACCCACTTCGCGCGCGCCAGATAGGGCGCCGGGATCACGCCCGGCACGCCGGTCAGTTCGAGGAAACGGTCGTCGTCGACCTTGAACGAGCAGGTGCGGGCGCGGCCGGCTTCGAGCAGGAAGACGCAGAACATCTTGCCGCCGACGCTGTAGACGAGATCGGCGCCCCACTTGACGTCCTCGCTGGCGCCCGGCAGCGCCGCCGCGAGCGCACGCTGGGGCTCGAAGTCGGGGCCGGGGCGCGGGCGCGGCATCAGTCCTCGCGCTCCCAGCGCGCCAGGCGTTTCTTCACCTCGTCGAGCAGCTTGCGCGTGTCGGCGGCGCCGGCGAGGGTCATCGCGTCCCACTCGGGCGTGAGCATCAGCCGCCGCGCGATGCGGGCGCGGATCGTGCCGTCGTCGGCCGCCAGTTCCAGCACCCGCTTGCCGCGCAGCTCGAAGCCGGCGCCGCGCTCGGCCAGGCCGAGGTCGCGCAGCGAGCGCCGCAGCCCGACCAGCGCCGCCTCGGGCTGGAACGGCGGCGGCGCGAAGCCGAAGTCGTCGTCGCTCATCGCACGCAGTCCTCAGCTGCGGCCAAGCAGCACGCCGCGGAACCGGCTTTGCCGGGCCGCTGGCGTGGCCCCCCTGGGGGGGAGCGCCGAAGGCGCTACGGGGGGGGTCATGACAACCAGCGCTTGCGGCGCTTGTAGCTCTTGACGTCGCGGAAGCTCTTGCGGTCGCCGCCGCCCATGCCGAGGTAGAACTCCTTGACGTCCTCGTTCTCGCGCAGGTCCTTGGCCGCGCCCTCCATCACGATGCGGCCGCTTTCCAGGATGTAGCCGTGGTCGGCGTAGCGCAGCGCCATGTTGGTGTTCTGCTCGGCGAGCAGGAAGGTGACCTTCTCGCGCTGGTTGAGGTCCTTCACGATCTCGAACACCTCCTCGACGATCTGCGGCGCCAGGCCCATGCTGGGCTCGTCGAGCAGCACCATCTTCGGGTTGGCCATCAGCGCGCGGCCGATGGCGCACATCTGCTGCTCGCCGCCGAGGTGTAGGCGGCCTGCGAGGCTGCGGCGCGTCTTCAGGCGCGGGAAAGTAGTTGTAGACCTTCTCCAGCGTCGCGGCCACGGCGGCCTTGCCGTCCTTGCGCGTGTAGGCGCCGGTCATCAGGTTCTCCTCGATCGTCAGGTGCGCGAAGCAGTGCCGGCCTTCCATGACCTGGATGACGCCGCGGTTGACCATCTCCGAGGTGCTGAGCTTCTCGATGCGCTCGCCGCGCAATTCGATGCAGCCCTTGGTGACCTCGCCGCGCTCGCCGGCCAGCAGGTTGGACACCGCGCGCAGCGTGGTCGTCTTGCCGGCGCCATTGCCGCCCAGGATGGCCACCACGCCGCCCTCGGGCACCTGCAGCGACACGCCCTTGAGCACCAGGATCACGTGGTTGTAGATGACCTCGATGCCGTTGACGTTGAGAAGGATGTTCGACATGGCGTTGCGTGACCTCTGGAGCTCATCGAAGCGCCGCCTGCGGCGCTTCGATGAGGGCTCCGCGAGGAGCCCGCCCCTCACGCGGGGCCGGGGTGTGAGCCGTGCGGCCCGCTCGCGGAGCGGGCCGCACCGCGGTTCAGCTCTGGCAGTCTTCGGGCGTGCGCCGCGTCAGCTTCTTCTCGGCCGCGTACTTGTCGGCCGCCGCCTTGATCATCGGCTTGAGGATCTGCTCGTCGGCCTGGTACCAGTCGGACGAGAAGTCCCACTTGCTGCCGTCCCAGGTGTGGATGCGCGCCCAGGTCGAGCCCATGTGGTCCGCGCACGAGGTGCTGACCGGACGCATCACGCCGGCAAAGCCCAGCGCGTCGAGCTTCTTCTGGTCGAGCGACAGGTTCTCCAGGCCCCAGCGCACCTGCTCGGTGGTCATCACCTTGCCCTTGCCGTAGCGCTCCTGGGCCCGGCGCACGGCTTCGACGCCGAGCATCTGGATGATCAGGCCGCGCATGTAGAGCACCTGGCCGACCTCGTCCTTCGGGCCGGTGCCCTGGCCCTTGTCGTGCACGTACTTGATGATGTCCTGCACGACCTTGGAGTTGCGGTCGGCGCCGTGCTGCAGCGCCAGCGCGTTGTAGCCCTTGGCGCCCATGCCGACGTCCTTGACGTCGGGCTCGGCGCCCGACCACCACACGCCGTACATCTTCTCGCGCGGGTAGCCGGTGGCCTGGGCCTCCTTCAGCGCGGTGGAGTTCATCACGCCCCAGCCCCACAGCAGCACGTAGTCGGGCCGGCTCTGGCGCACCTGCAGCCAGGTCGACTTCTGCTCGACGCCCGGCGCCGTGACCGGCAGCAGCTGCAGCTCGAAGCCGTGCATCTTGGCGCGCTCCTGCAGCAGCGGAATCGGCTCCTTGCCGAACGGGCTGTCGTGGTAGACGAGGGTGATCTTCTTGCCCTTGAGCTTGTCCAGCCCGCCTTCCTTCTTGCCGAGGTGCTGGATGATGACGTCGGCGCCGGTCCAGTAGCTGCCGAGGATGGGGAAGTTCCACTTGAAGACGCCGCCGTCCTGCGATGCGGCCAGGCCGTAGCCGACGGTGATGAGCGGCATCTTGTCGCCCGGCGCCTTGTCGGTCAGCGCGAAGGTGATGCCGGTGGACTGCGGGTCGAACAAGCGTGTTGGTCTTGCCCTTCAGGCGCTCGTAGCACTCGACGCCCTTGTCGGTGGCGTAGGCGGTCTCGCACTCCTCGTAGGTGAGCTTCACGCCGTTGATGCCGCCGTCGCGGGCATTGATCATCTTGATGTAGTCCTGCTTGCCGTTGGCCCAGGGCGTGCCGTTGGGCGCGTAGGCGCCGGTGCGGTAGACCAGCAGCGGGAAGAACTGCTCCTTGGCCTGGGCTTGGGCCAGGGAAGTGGTCAGGAGTGCGGCGAGGCCGGTCGTGGCCACGGCCGTTGCCAGAACGATCGATCTGAATTTCATCTGTGTCTCCATGCGGGTGAGGGAATGGGCTCGGCTGCACCGGTCTGCGCCGGCTCGTTGATTGAAACGGAATGCTCAGTGCGGGAACGGCCACAGCCGCAGCTTCTCCTTGGCCGGTCGACCACAGGCGCGCGATGCCGTGCGGTTCGACGATCAGGAAGAAGACGATCAGCGCGCCGAAGATCATGAAGGCCAGGTGCGCCGCCAGCGCGGTGTCGATCGGGATGCCGAACCAGACCGGCAGGTTGTCGAGCACGATCGGCAGCGCGACGATGAAGGCGGCGCCGAAGAAGCTGCCCATGATCGAACCGAGGCCGCCGATGATGACCATGAACAGCAGCTGGAAGGAGCGGTCGATGTTGAACGCCGCCGGCTCCCACGAGCCCAGGTACACGAAGCCCCACAGCGCGCCGGCGACGCCGACGATGAACGAGCTGACGGCGAAAGCGGTGAGCTTGGCGTAGACCGGCCGGATGCCGATCACGGCGGCGGCCACGTCCATGTCGCGGATGGCCATCCACTCGCGCCCGATGTGGCCGCGCACCAGGTTCTTGGCGAGCAGCGCGAAGACGACCAGGAAGGCCAGGCAGAACAGGTACTTCTGCACCGGCGTCTCGATGGGCAGGCCGAGCACGTTGAGCCCGGCGACGCTGACCGAACCCGACGACGAGTCGTTGGTGACCCACTTCAGGCGCAGGCAGGCCCAGTCGACGAAGAACTGCGCCGCCAGCGTGGCCACCGCCAGGTACAGGCCCTTGATGCGCAGCGACGGGATGCCGAACAGCACGCCCACCCCGGTGGCGCACAGGCCGCCGAGCAGCAGCGACGACGATCAGCGGCATGCCCTCGATGCGCACCTGGAGGTTGTAGGCGGCGTAGGCGCCCACCGCCATGAAGGCGCCGGTGCCCAGCGAGATCTGGCCGCAGTAGCCGACCAGGATGTTCAGGCCCAGCGCCGCCAGCGACAGGATCAGGAAGGGGATCAGCACCGCGCGGAACAGGTACTCGGGCGCCAGCAGCGGCACGACGACCAGCGCGAAGGCCAGCAGCAGGCCGATGGCGATGCGGTCCTGCAGGATCGGGAAGACCTGGCTGTCGCTGCGGTAGCTGGTCTTGAACTGGCCGTTTTCGCGGTAGAGCATCTTGTTCTCCCTCGGTGCTCAGACGCGATCGATGATCTTCTCGCCGAACAGGCCCTGCGGCCGGACCAGCAGGAAGACGAGCGCCAGCACGTAGGCGAACCAGATCTCGATGCCGCCGCCGAAGTAGGGGCCGATGAAGACCTCGGACAGCTTCTCGCCGACGCCGATGATCAGCCCGCCGATGATGGCGCCGGGCACCGAGGTCAGCCCGCCCAGGATGACCACCGGCAGCGCCTTCAGCGCCACCAGCGACAGCGAGAACTGCACGCCGAGCTTGCTGCCCCAGATGATGCCGGCCACCAGCGCGACGAAGCCGGCCACGCTCCAGACGATGACCCAGATGCGGTTCAGCGGGATGCCGATCGATCTGCGCCGCCTGGTGGTCGTCGGCCACGGCGCGCAGCGCGCGGCCGGTGGCGGTCTTCTGGAAGAACAGGCTCAGCAGCGCCGACCAGGGCCGCGGCGATGAGCGGCGGCGTAGAGGTCTTCCTTGTTGACCAGCAGGCCGCCTTGGAAGGTGCTCTCGAACAGGAAGATCGGGTCCTTGGGCAGGCCGACGTCGATCTTGTAGATGTCGCTGCCGAACAGCGTCTGCCCCAAGCCGTCCAGGAAATAGGCGATGCCCAGCGTGGCCATCAGCAGCGTGATGCCTTCCTGGTTGACCAGCTTGCTCAGCACCAGCCGCTCGATGACCCAGGCCGCCACGACCATCATCACCATCGCGCCCACGAAGGCCAGCACGTTGGCCAGCAGCTTGTTCTCGAAACCGAGCCACTTGCGGAATCCACTCCGAGAAGCGCGCCATCGCCAGCGCCGCGAACAGCACCATCGCGCCCTGGGCGAAGTTGAAGACGCCGCTGGCCTTGTAGATGAGCACGAAGCCCAGCGCGACCAGCGAATACAGCATGCCCGTCATCAGGCCGCCGAAGAGGGTTTCGAGGAAAGGTCCCATCGCGGTTTACCTCAGTGGCCCGTACCGAGGTACGCGCTGATGACATCGGGGTTGGCGCGCACCTCGGCCGGGGTGCCGTCGCCGATCTTCTTGCCGTAGTCGAGCACGACGACGCGGTCGGACAGGTCCATCACCACGCTCATGTCGTGCTCGATGAGCACGATGGTGGTGCCGAATTCGTCGTTGACGTCCAGGATGAAGCGGCTCATGTCCTGCTTCTCCTCGACGTTCATGCCGGCCATCGGTTCGTCGAGCAGCAGCACCTGCGGCTCCATCGCCAGCGCGCGGCCGAGGTCGACGCGCTTCTGCAGGCCGTAGGGCAGGCGGCCCACCGGTGTCTTGCGGTGGGCCTGGATCTCGAGGAAGTCGATGATCTTCTCGACGAATTCGCGCTGCTCGGTCTCCTCGCGCTCGGCCGCACCCCAGCGGATGGCCTGCTGGAAGAGGTTGGTCTTCATGCGCAGGTTGCGCCCGGTCATGATGTTGTCGAGCACGCTCATGCCCTTGAACAGCGCCAGGTTCTGGAAGGTGCGCGCGAAGCCCATCTCGGCGACCTGGCGCGAATTCATGTTCGAGAAGGTCTTGCCGCGGAAGGTGATGCTGCCTTCCTGCGGCGTGTAGACGCCGTTGATGCAGTTGAGCATGCTGCTCTTGCCGGCGCCGTTGGGGCCGATGATGGCCCGCACCTCGTGCTCGCGCACGTTGAAGCTGATGTCGGTCAGCGCCTTCACGCCGCCGAAGCGCAGCGAGATATTGTTCACTTCGAGGATGACGTCGCCGATCTTGCGTGTGGACATGGTCAGGCGGCCTTCTTCATCGCCGGGTAGGTCTTGGCGTCGATGATCGTGATCGTCGCCGACACGCTGCCGCTGCGCCCGTCCTCGAATTTCACCGCGGTCTCGATGAACTGCTCCTTCTTGCCGCCGTACAGCGCGTCGACCAGCACCTGGTATTTCTCGCCGATGTAGCCGCGGCGCACCTTGCGCGTGCGCGTGAGCTCGCCGTCGTCGGCGTCGAGTTCCTTGTGCAGCACCAGGAAGCGGCTGATCTGGCTGCCGGCCAGCATGGCGTCGGCCGAGAGGTCGGCGTTGACCTTCTCGACGCATTCGCGCACCAGCTCCAGCACCTCGGGCTTGGCCGCCAGGTCGGTGTAGCCGGCGTAGGGCAGGTTGCGCTTCTCGGCCCAGTTGCCGACGGCCTCGAAGTCGATGTTGACGAAGGCGCAGACCTTCTCGCGCTTGTCGCCGAAGGCCACCGCCTCCTTGATGAAGGGGAAGAACTTGAGCTTGTTCTCGACGTACTTGGGCGCGAACATGGCGCCGTCGCTCGGCCCGCCCATGATGCGGCCGACGTCCTTGGCGCGGTCGATGATCTTCAGGTGGCCGCCGGCGTCCAGGAAGCCGGCGTCGCCGGTGTGGTACCAGCCGTCGGCCGTCAGCACCTCGGCGGTGGCCGCCGGGTTCTTGTAGTACTCCTTGAGCAGGCCGGCGCTCTTGACCATCACCTCGCCGTTGTCGGCGACGCGGATCTCGCACGCCCTCGATCGGCACGCCGACGGTGTCGGCCTTGACCTCGTTGTCGGGCTGCAGGCAGACGAAGACCGCCGTCTCGGTGCTGCCGTAGAGCTGCTTGAGGTTGATGCCGATCGAGCGGTAGAAGGTGAAGAGGTCGGGGCCGATGGCCTCGCCCGCGGTGTAGGCCACGCGCACGCGGCTGAAGCCCAGCGTATTGCGCAGCGGGCCGTAGATGAGCTTGTCGCCCAGCGCATACAGCAGGCGGTCGGCGGCGCCGACGGGCTTGCCGTCCATCAGTGCCGGGCCGACGCGCCGCGCCACGTCCATGAAGGTGTGGAACAGCCACTTCTTGATGCTGCCGGCGTCCTCCATGCGGATCATCACGCTGGTCAGCAGGCCCTCGAAGACCCGCGGCGGCGCGAAGTAGTAGGTGGGGCCGATCTCCTTGAGGTCGATCGTCACCGTCTCGGCCGACTCCGGGCAGTTGACGACATAGCCGCAGGCCAGCCACTGCGCATAGCTGAAGATGTTCTGGCCGATCCAGGCCGGCGGCAGGTAGGCCAGCACCTCCTCGGTGGGGCCGAGCTTGTCGAAGCGGGCGCCGGCGCCGGCGCGGTCGAGCAGCGTGAAGTGCGTGTGCACCACGCCCTTGGGGTTGCCGGTGGTGCCGCTGGTGAAGAACATCGCCGCCACGTCCTGCGGCTGCGCCTTGCGCCACCTCGGCGTCGAAGAAGCCGGCGTGCGCGGCGTCGAAGGCCTGGCCGGCTTCGATCAGCGCATCCAGCGCCGCCAGCCCGGGCTCGTCGTAGTTGCGCAGGCCGCGCGGGTCGTCGTACCAGATGCGCGCCAGCTGCGGGCAGCTCTCGCGCACCTCGATCATCTTGTCGACCTGCTCCTGGTCCTCGACGATGGCGAAGCGCACCTCGGCGTTGTTGATCGGGAAGACGTACTCGGTGGTCGCCGCGTCCTGGTACAGCGGCACCGGCACCGCGCCCAGCGACTGCACCGCCAGCATCGTGGCGTACAGGCGCGGCCGGTTCTCGCCCACCACGACGACGTGGTCGTCGCGCACCATGCCGGCCTCGTGCAGGCCGCAGGCGATGCGCCGCACCAGCTGCGCCAG
>CAVQWK010000012.1:0-25012 GCA_963717575.1 uncultured beta proteobacterium
CTGCGGGCGGCACGTAGTGGCCGTTGACCAGCACCAGGTGCACCTGCTTCATCGGCAGCCTGAAGGGTTCGATGATCTGAAGGAGGGTGGCGCCGGTGGCCACGTCCAGTGTCATCTGGTTGCCGGCGCGGTGGTCCGGCGGCAGGTATTCGGTGAGGCTGGCGTAGAGCTTGAACGTGATCTGCATGGCCGCGATGTTGCCTCAGGCTGCGCGTGGAAGTCGGCGTCAGACCCAGGCGTGGGCGTGCTGCGCCTGGGCGCTGGCCAGGTAGGCCTGCATCAGCAGCGTAGGGTCCTGCAGCAGCTTGTCCTTCCACGCCCCCAGCGACACCTGGCCCTCGACCAGCCCGCGCATCACGCCGACGTGTTCCGTCCATCCGATCGAGTTGCAGCCCACCAGGCGGTCACCGCCGAACTGCAGGCTGAGGTGGCGGCCCTTTCCTCCGTCGGCATCGCGGTCGGTCATCTCGACATGCTGCCCGCCGGGCACGCCGTCCCAGGCGCCGAAGCTGGCCGAGACCAGGCCCAGGGTGTCGAGCACGTTGATCTGCGTCACGCCCCGCAACGCCGTCACCTGGCCGACCATGTTCAGCGCCGCCACGCGCGCCTGCTCGGCGGCGTTGGGCTGGATCGCGCTGACAATGGTCCTGCCGCTGATCTTGTCGAAGGCCTCGGCGCAGTCGCCCGCGGCGTAGATGCCGGGCACGCTGGTCTGCAGGTGCTCGTCGGTGAGCACGCCGACCAGGCAGGTGATGCCCGAGTTCTCCAGGAAGCCGATGTTCGGGCGCACGCCGGTGGCGCTGATCACGAGCTCCGCCTCGAGCACCTCGCCGGTGGACAGGCGCACCTTCATCGTCGCGCTGCCGTCGCGTTCGATGGCTTCGACGCGCGCACCGGTGTGCACGGCCACGCCCTTGCCCTGACACCAGTCCTTGATCATGCCGCCGGCGGTGGCGCCCATCATGCGCGGCACCATGCGGTCACCCATCTCGACCACGCTGAGTTTCACGCCGCGCCCGGCCAGGGCTTCCATGATGATGCAGCCGATGAAGCCGGCACCCATCTGCAGCACGCGCGCGCCGGGCTGGGCGAGCTTCATGATCGCGCGTGCATCGGCGAGCGTCCAGCAGGGATGGACGCCCGGGCCGTCGATGCCCTGGATGGGCGGCGTGGCGGGTGACGAGCCGGTGGCGATGAGCAGGCGGTCGTAGGGCAGGGTGCTGCCGTCTTCCAGCACCACCGTGCGTGCGGCAATGTCGACCTTGGCCGCGCGCCCGCGACGCAGCGCGATGCGGTGTTTCTGGTAATGGTCGACGCCGTGCCGCAGGTGCGTGCCTTCTTCGCCGATCCGCTTGAGCAGCAGGTAGGGGATGGCCATGCGCGAATACGGCGCCTCGGGTTCATCGCCCAGGATCGTGATCTCGTCGTCGGGGGCATGCTTGCGCAGCGTTTCGGCGGCGATGACGCCAGCCGGGCCGGCGCCGAGGATGAGGTGCTTCATCTTGGTTTCCAAAGTGAACAAGGCGGTCCGAGAACCGCCTTGCATGTCAGGGCAGCGGGCCGGCGGTTCTACAGGCCGAGCCGCTCACGGGTGCCGGCCTTGAGCTGGCCGTCGCTGTCCCAGCCGCGCAGCGCGTAATACTTGGGCAGCATCTCGGGCAGCTTGCTGACCAGGCCCTTGGCGGGGCCGGTCTTGGCCGGCTCGTTGAGCAGCCGCGGCGGCAGCGAGTCGTCCTTGCTGGTGAAGCCGGCGCGGTTGTTGAAATCGCGCTCCATGTTCCAGATGCGCTCGCCGATCTTGCTCAGGTTCTCCAGCGTGAACTCGTCGCCGCAGGCGGCGGCCACCTGCGGCTGCACGTCGGCCAGGCCCCAGGCAAAGCTGGTGAAGATGCAGATGCCGGCCGAGTCGAAGGCCGCGGTGGCGTCCTGGAAGGCGATCACGAGCTCGGGCTTGCCGTCGGCCGTGAGCGGGTCGGTCTTGACCGGGATGCCCAGCACCTCGGAGGCCACGGTGTAGCCGCGCAGGTGGCAGGCACCGCGGTTGCTGGTGGCGTAGGCCAGGCCCATGCCCTGGATCCCGCGCGAATCGTAGGCCGGAAACTCCTGGCCCTTGACGCTCATGCTCAGTTCCGGGTGGCCGTACTTGGCCGTCAGGCGCTTGCTGCCGAGGCCGATCTCCTTGCCGAAGCCTTCGCCCTTGGCGGTGATCTCGGCAAAGTAGGCCAGCGCCGCGGCCGAGCCGAACTTGGCGTCGGTGCCGATCTGTTCCTTGGTCAGCACACCCATCCCGTAGAGCTCCATCACCGCGCCGATGGTGGCGCCGAAGGTGATGGGGTCCATGCCGTGCTCGTTGCACAGCAGGTTGGCGTACTGCAGCGCTTCCAGGTCGTTCACGCCGTTGGCGGCACCCAGGGCCCAGGCCGCTTCGTATTCCAGGCCGCCGCTGGCGCCCCAGTACTGCGGCTTGTTCTCCACCGTGAAGTGGCCCTTGTCCATCTTGCTGACGCGGCCGCAGGCGATGGTGCAGCCGAAGCAGGCCTGGTTGGTGACCAGGTGCTTCTTGCCGTCGGTGGCACGCGGCCTGGCCATGGCCTCGGCGCCGATGTCCTTGGCGCCTTCGAACTGCACGTCGGCGTGGTTGCGCGTGGGCAGCGCACCGATCTCGTTGATCACGCTCATCAGCACCTGCGTGCCGTAGGCCGGCAGGCCCTGGCCGGTGACGCCGTTCTCGTGCAGGATCTTCTTCTTCTCGTAGGTGACCTTCATGAACTCCTTGGGGTTGGCGATGTTGCCCACGCCCAGGGTGCCGCGCACGGCGATCGCCTTGAGGTTCTTGCTGCCCATCACTGCGCCCACGCCGGAGCGGCCGGCGGCGCGGTGCAGGTCGTTGACGACGGCTGCGAACAGCACCTTGTTCTCACCGGCGCCACCGATGCTGGAGACGCGCAGCAGCGGGTCCTGGTGCGCCGTCTTCAGCGCCGCCTCGGTCTCCCACACCGTCTTGCCCCACAGGTGCGCGGCGTCGTGCAGCGCGGCCTCGCCGTCCTGGATGGCCAGGTACACCGGCTTGGGCGAGGCGCCCTCGAAGATGACCATGTCCCAACCGGCCATCTTCAGTTCGGCGCCCCAGTAGCCGCCCGAATTGGAGCAGGCGATGGCCCCTGTGAGCGGGCCCTTGGTGACCACCGTGTAGCGCCCGCCGGTGGAGGCCATGGTGCCGGTGAGCGGGCCGGTGGCCCAGATGATCTTGTTGTCGGCCGACAGCGGGTCGACCTTGGGGTCCATCTCTTCCACCAGGTATTTGGTGGCCAGGCCGCGCGAGCCGAGGTAGGCGCGGGCCCATTCCATGTTCAGCGGCTCCGACTTCACGGTGCCGGCGGTGAGATTGACGCGGAGGATTTTTCCTGCCCAAGACATGTCGTGTACTCCTTGCGTCAGGCGGTGGGTTGGTTGCCAAGCTTGTCGGCCCAGGCCTGCATCTTGCCCAGGCCGGTCCAGTTGGAGTCGACATAGGTGATGGCGCCCGTGGGGCAGGCCTCCGCGCAGGCGGGCTCGCCGCCGCAGAGGTCGCACTTCTGCACCTTGCCGGTTTCCTGCACGTAGTTGACGGTGCCGAAGGGGCAGGCGATGGTGCAGACCTTGCATCCGACGCAGGTGCTGTCGTTCACCACCTTGGCGCCGGTGAGCTTGTCCAGCGTGATGGCTTCCACCGGGCAGGCGTGCAGGCACCAGGCCTCGTCGCACTGGGTGCAGGTGTAGGGCACCTTGCGCCCGGTTTCGTGGAAGTCGAACACCTTGATGCGCGACTTGGCCGGCGCAAAGACGCCGTAGTTCTCATAGGAGCAAGCCATTTCGCACTGAAGGCACCCCGTGCACTTCTCGGCGTTGATGTGTAGGCTCTTCTGCATGACGTTCTGTCTCCGCGTTCATTCGGGGGGGATGGATCGGCCGGGCACGACGCAGCGCCCCGGCTCGGGACCCAGTCGGGATTGTGAGTAGTGCAAACCTATGCAGGGCTAGGCATAACCCTGAGCGGCACCGCCGGGGCTAGGAATTGGCGCGCACTTCCTCGATCGTCGTCAGTCCGGCCAGCACCTTCTCGATGCCGTCCTGGCGCAACGTCTGCATGCCCTGGCCGAGGGCGTGGCGCAGGATCTCCTCGGCGCGAGCGCCGGTCTGGATGAGATGGCGCAGCGAGCGCGAAACCATCATCAACTCGTGGATGGCCAGGCGGCCGCGGTAGCCGGTCTTGTCGCAGTGATCGCAGCCCACCCGCTCGTGGATCGCGAGCTTGCCGTCGCGACCGAAGCGCTGCCGCCATCCCGCCAGCACGTCGTCGGCGGTGGGCGCCTTCTCGACGCCGGCCAGGGAGTACATGTAGTCGTGCAGCAGCTCGTCCTCGTCGCTGCGGCTGGCGGTGCGGGTCTGGTGGCAATGGCTGCACAGCCTGCGCACCAGGCGCTGCGCCAGCACCCCCAGCAGCGCATCGGCGAAATTGAAGGGGTCCATGCCCATGTCGATCAGGCGCGTTGCCGTCTCCGGTGCGCTGTTGGTGTGCAGCGTGGACAGCACGAGGTGGCCGGTCAGCGAGGCCTCCACGGCGACCTGTGCCGTTTCCTTGTCGCGGATCTCGCCGACCATGATGACGTCGGGATCGGCGCGCAGGAAGGCGCGCATCGCCTTGGCAAAGGTCCAGTCGATGCGCGGGTTGACCTGCACCTGTCGCAGCCCGGTCTGGGTGATTTCGATCGGGTCCTCGGCGGTCCAGATCTTGCGCTCCGGCGTGTTGATGCTGCTCAGGGCCGAGTGCAGCGTCGTCGTCTTGCCCGAGCCCGTGGGGCCGACGCACAAGAGCAGGCCGAAGGGGCGCTGGATGGCGGTCTTGAGGTTCTCGAGGTTGGCCGGCGTCAGCCCCAGCTTGTCCAGCGGGATCGGCTTGGTCGACGTCAGCAGGCGCAGCACCACGTCTTCGCGGTTGGCCAGCGTGGGGATGGTGGCCACGCGCAGTTCGAGCCGCATGCCCTGCGAGAACTTGGCAAAGTTGATCTTGCCGTCCTGCGGCTTGCGGCGCTCGCTGATGTCGAGGTCGCACATGATCTTGATGCGGGCGACGACCGCATTGCGGTAGGTGTGCGGCAGCTCCAGGTAGGGCCGCAGCTGGCCGTCCTTGCGGAAGCGGATGCGCACCTTCTCGCGGCCCGCGGGGCACTCGATGTGGATGTCGGACACGCCCTGGCTGTTGGCCTCCAGGATCATCGAATTGATCAGCCGCACGAGCGAGTTGTCGGACTGCTCGATCGCCAGGTCTTCTTCGTCCTCGGTGCCGGCTTCGACCCGCTCCATGGATGCCAGCAGCTTGCTGGCATTGCCCGGCTCGAAATCGATGCCCGCATCCGTGTCGTCGTCGCCGTGCGACATGTTGGCGGTGACGCCGATCTTCTCGTAGGCGCGAGTGATCGCCGTGGCCAGGACGCCCGCATGCGACAGCACGGGGACCACCTTGCACTGCGCAGCGAATTCGATCTCGTCGATGGCCGTGCGGTTGGTGGGGTCCGCCATCGCCACCACCATGCGGCCGGCACGCACCATCAGCGGCAGTGCCGGCACGCGCACGGCCACGGTGTACGGCAGGCGCGAAACAGCCTCCATGTCGGCCGGGAACTGCGCCACGTCCACCAGCGGGTAGCCCATCTTGCGCGCCAGCGCGGTCTGCAGGTCGGCGCGCGAGACGAAGCCCTTGCGCAGCAGCAACTCGCCCAGCGGCACGCTGCGGTCGCTGCGCTGCTGCTCGAGCGCCTCGTCCAATTGCGCTTCGGTGATGTAGCCCAGCGCGGTGAGCGCCTCGCCGATGCGCACCATGGGCATGCGCGCCTGGCGATCGATGGCGGCCGTCAGTTCATCGTGCGTGATGATCTGCTGCATCACGAGCAGGTCGCCGAGCCGGCGTGTGCGCAGCATTTGCTGCTCCGACAGCGTCTCGCGCACCTGCTCGGGTGTCGCGACGTTCTGCGCCACCAGCGCCTCGCCGATGCGCAGGCCGACTTCGGCACTGTCGTAGGCCGTTCGCGGAATGAACCAGCGGCGCAAGGTGCCCTTTTCGTCCACGGGTTCGAACAGGAACAGGCCCCAGGGCTCCTCGCGGTGGCCGAGCGTCCTGCCTTCCCACGCCGGGGCGCCGTGCAGGCGGACGTTGAAACTCAACTGCGGCCGCGCGGCGGCCGGGTCGGGCTTGTCGTCCGGGGCCGGAAGCGCCGCCAGCGGCTGACGCAGCCGCAGGCGCCGGAACTGGTCGAAGCGCAGGTTCAGCGACGTGCGCGAGTCGGCCACTTGAATCTGCAGCACGGCGTTCGCCGGGTCGAACACGGCCAGGCGACCTTGGATGGCCTTGCCGTTGAGCCCCTCGACTTCGCATGCCGGTGGCGCCGGCGGCACCATGGGCGCCGGGTAGCAGGCCAGGTCGGGCGTGGGCCACGCAAAGCCGTCGCCCTGCGGGGTCAACCGGGGCTGGGGTGGTTGGGACAGGTCTGTCATGGCTTCCTCGTTGCCGACGGCGGTGCGCACCGTACCGAGCGCCGGACGGTCGTGCGAACGAGTATCGGGTGCCGTGTCGGGGCCGAAGCCTCGAGAAGCGCCACTCCAGGGCCGCAGATCCGCGGCCGGGGCGGCCCCGCCGCGTCAGGCCTTCCTGAGGTAGGCCTCGGCCAGGCGCACCCAGTAGCTGGCGCCGGTGGGCAGCACACGGTCGTTGAAGTCGTAGCCGGCGTTGTGCACCATGCAGCCGCCCTCGGACCCGACGCCGTTGCCGATGAAGACATAGCAGCCCGGCACCTTCTCGAGGAAGAAGGCGAAGTCCTCGCTGCCGGTGACGGGCTCGGTGTTGTCGATCAAGCCGTCGGCACCCACCCAGTCGCGGATGACCTGCTTGCAGAACTCGGTCTGCGCCGGGTCGTTGTTGAGCACCGGGTAGCGGCGCTGGTACGCCACGTCGGCCGTGGCGCCGTAGACCGCGGCCTGGGTCTGGGCGATCTCGGTGATGCGCTTCTCCAGCAGGTCCCGCACGTCGGGCCGGAAGGCGCGCACCGTCAGGCGCAGTTCGGCTTCGCCCGGGATCACGTTGGGTGCGTCGCCGGCCAGGAAGGCGCCGACGGTGACGATGCCCATCTGCAGCGGCGGCACGTTGCGCGAGACGATGGTCTGCAGCGCCATGACGATGCTGGACGCAGCCACCACCGGGTCCACCGCCGCCTGCGGCATGGCGCCGTGGCCGCCGACGCCGCGCACGGTGATGACGGCGGTGTCGGAGCTCGCCATGGCAAAGCCCGGCACGGCCACGAACTTGCCTTCGGGCTTGCCCGGCATGTTGTGCATGCCGAACATGGCGTCGCAGGGGAACAGGTCGAGAAAGCCATCCTCGAGCATCTTGCGGGCGCCGGCCTGGCCTTCTTCGGCCGGCTGGAACACCAGGTGCAGGTGGCCGTCGAAGTTGCGCGTGGCCGCCAGGTGGCGGGCCGCGGCCAGCAGCATGGCGGTGTGGCCGTCGTGCCCGCAGGCGTGCATCTTGCCCAGGACCTTGCTGGCCCATGGCTTGCCGCTGGTCTCGGCGATGGGCAGCGCGTCCATGTCGGCGCGCAGGCCGACGTGCCGGCCCGAGGTGCCCACGCGCAGCGTGCCCACGACGCCGGTGCCGCCCAGGCCGCGGTGCACTTCGTAGCCCCAACGTGCCAGGCGCTCGGCCACCAGATCGGCCGTGGCGTGCTCCTGGTAGGCCAGTTCGGGGTTGGCGTGGATCTGGTGGCGGATGGCCACCATCTCGGCATCGAAGGCGCGGATATCGGCCAGCGCGGGCAGGGGCAGGGGGGCGTTCATGGCGGGGCTCCAGTGGGCGAACGCGCCGATTCTGCGATATGCGACGATCGAGTGCGTGCCGATCGAGCGGGCGGCGCGGGCGGCGACGTCGCTGTGACTTCCAGCGCCCCGACGAGCTTGCCGACCTCCGCAACGCGCCGGGCCGCGGAACCCCAATGAACAGGAACCCCCTCATGACGACACGCTGGCAGTTCTGGATCGACCGCGGCGGCACCTTCACCGACATCGTCGGCCGCGCGCCGGGCGGCGATCTGCGCACGCTCAAGCTGCTGAGCGAGAACCCGGAGCAGTACCGCGACGCGGCGGTCGAAGGCATCCGTCGCCTGCTGGGCCTGGCCGCCGGCGCGCCCATCACGCCCGAGCAGGTCGAGTGCGTGAAGATGGGCACCACGGTGGCCACCAACGCGCTGCTCGAACGCAAGGGCGACCGCACCTTGCTCGTCACGACGCAGGGTTTTCGCGACGCGCTGCGCATTGCTTACCAGGCCCGGCCGCGGCTGTTCGACCGCCACATCGTGCTGCCCGAACTGCTCTACGAGCGCGTGGTGGAGGCCCGCGAACGGGTGGCCGCGCACGGCGATGTGTTGCAGCCGCTGGACGTTGCCCATCTGCGCACCGAGTTGCAATCGGCCTTCGCCGCCGGCATCCGCGCCTGCGCCATCGTCTTCATGCACGGCTACCGCTACACGGCGCACGAACAGGCGGCCGCGGCGCTGGCCCGCGAGATCGGCTACACGCAGGTCAGCGTCTCGCACGAGGTGAGCCCGCTGATGAAGCTGGTCTCGCGCGGCGACACGACGGTGGTCGACGCCTACCTCAGCCCCATCCTGCGGCGCTACGTCGAGCAGGTCGCTGCGCAGATGCCGGGGGTGCGCCTGTTCTTCATGCAGAGCAGCGGCGGCCTGACCGAGGCGCACCACTTCCAGGGCAAGGACGCCATCCTGTCCGGCCCGGCCGGCGGCATCGTCGGCATGGTGCGCACCGCGGTGGCGGCCGGCCACGACAAGATCATCGGCTTCGACATGGGCGGCACCAGCACCGACGTCAGCCACTACGCGGGGGCCTTCGAGCGGGCCTTCGAGACGCTGGTGGCCGGCGTGCGCATGCGCGCGCCCATGATGAGCATCCACACCGTGGCCGCGGGGGGTGGATCCATCCTCGGCTTCGACGGTGCGCGCCTGCGTGTCGGCCCGGAATCGGCCGGTGCCAACCCCGGCCCGGCCAGCTACCGCCGCGGCGGCCCCCTGGCCACCACCGACGCCAACGTGCTGCTGGGCAAGATCCAGCCGGCCTACTTTCCGCGGGTGTTCGGCCCCGCCGCCGACGAGGCGCTGGACCGCGACGGCGTGGTGCGCCAGTTCGAGACACTCGCCGCGCGGGTGAGTGCGGACACCGGCCGCATCACCACGCCCGAGTCGCTGGCCGCGGGCTACCTGCAGATCGCGGTGCAGAACATGGCCAACGCCATCAAGCGCATCTCGGTGGCGCGCGGTTACGACGTCACGCAGTACACGCTGCAATGCTTTGGCGGCGCCGGCGGCCAGCACGCCTGCCTGGTGGCCGACGCCCTGGGCATGAGCCGGGTCTTCGTGCACCCGCTGGCGGGTGTGCTGTCGGCTTACGGCATGGGCCTGGCCGACCAGATCGCGATGCGCGAGGCATCGATCGAACTGCCGCTGGACGAGCCGGCCTGGCTGCCGCCGAGGCCCGCCTGTCGGACCTGGGCGCCGCGGCCCGCGACGAGGTGGCGAGCCAGGGCGTGGCGGCGGAGGCGATCGAGTTGCGCCGCCACGTGCACGTGCGCTACCAGGGCACCGACACGGCGCTGGTGGTGGCTTTCGGAGCCCTGGCCGAGATCCGGCGCGAGTTCGAGGCCGGCTATCGGCAGCGCTTTGCCTTCCTGATGCCCGACCGCCTGCTGGTCATCGAGGCCGTGTCCGTGGAAGCCGTGGGGGCGGGCGAACGCTTCGAGACCGCGGACCGCGGCGAAGAGCCGCCCCCGCATCGCGCCGAGCCCGATGCCACCGTGCGCATGTACTGCGACGGCTGGCTGGACGCCGGCCTCTTCGTCCGCGAATCGATGCGGCCCGGTGCGCTCGTCGACGGCCCGGCCGTCGTGGCCGAGAGGAACGCCACCACCGTGGTGGAGCCCGGCTGGCAGGCCCGGCTGACAGCGGCGGGCCCGATCGAGTTGCAGCGCGTGCGGCCGCGCGCCACGCAGCACGCCATCGGCACCGATGCCGACCCGGTGATGCTGGAGGTCTTCAACAACCTGTTCATGAACATCGCCGAACAGATGGGCCTGCGGCTGCAGAACACGGCCTACTCGGTGAACATCAAGGAGCGGCTCGACTTTTCCTGTGCCCTGTTCGATGCCCAGGGCCAGCTCATCGCCAACGCGCCGCACATGCCGGTGCACCTGGGCAGCATGAGCGAGAGCATCAAGACCGTGATCGAGCGCAACCCCGTCATGCGCGAGGGGGATGTGTACATGCTCAACGACCCCTATCACGGCGGAACGCATCTGCCGGATGTCACGGTGGTGACGCCGGTGTACCTGAAGGCAGACGACGCCGCGCCGTCGTTCTACGTGGCGTCACGCGGCCACCACGCCGACATCGGCGGCAGCACACCGGGTTCGATGCCGCCGTTCAGCGCCACGATCGACGAAGAAGGCGTGCTCTTCGACAACTTCCTGCTCGTGCGCGACGGTGCGCTGCGCGAGACCGAGCTGATGGGTCGCCTGCGCGGCGGCCCCTGGCCGGCCCGCAACCCTCAGCAGACGATGGCCGACCTGCGGGCCCAGATCGCGGCCAACGAAAAGGGCGTGCAGGAACTGCGCGCGATGGTGGCGCAGTTCGGCCGCGAGACCGTCGCCGCCTACATGCGTCACGTGCAGGACAACGCCGAGGAGTCGGTGCGCCGCGTCATCACGGCCTTGAAAGACGGCGAGTACACCTTGCCGCTGGACAACGGCGCGCGCATCCATGTGCAGGTCCGCGTGCACCGGGCCGCGCGCGAGGCCACCATCGACTTCACCGGCACCAGCGATCAGCTGCCCAACAATTTCAACGCTCCCAAGGCGGTGACGATGGCGGCGGTGCTGTACGTCTTTCGCACGCTGGTCGACGACGACATCCCGCTCAATGCCGGCTGCCTGAAGCCGCTGCGCGTGATCGTGCCCGAAGGTTGCATGCTCAACCCGCGCCCGCCCGCCGCCGTGGTGGCGGGCAACGTGGAGACCTCCAGCTGCGTCACCAACGCGCTCTTCGGCGCACTGGGCGTGATGGCGGCGAGCCCCTGCACGATGAACAACTTCACCTTCGGCAACCAGACGCACCAGTACTACGAGACGATCTCCGGCGGCTCGGGGGCCGGGGCCTGGAAGGACGACGGCGGGCGCGTCGTCGGCGGCTTCGACGGCACCAGCGTCGTGCAGACGCACATGACCAATTCGCGCCTGACCGACCCCGAGGTGCTCGAGTTCCGCTTCCCGGTGCGCCTGGACAGCTACGCCATCCGGCGCGGGTCGGGCGGAGCCGGGCGCTGGCACGGCGGCGACGGCGGTGTGCGCCGCATCCGCTTCCTGGAGCCGATGACGGCGTCCATCCTCAGCAACGGCCGCGTCGTGCCGGCCTTCGGCATGGCCGGCGGCGAGCCCGGCGCCGTGGGCATCAACCGCATCGAGCGGCGCGACGGCAGCGTGGAGGTGCTGGGCCACATCGGGTCGGCGGCCATGCAGCCGGGCGATGTGTTCGTGATCGAGACACCGGGGGGAGGGGGCTACGGCACGCCGGCCTGAGCGTCGGGCCGCGGCCGATCGCGCACGATGATGCGGCCCGCGATCCTGCTCGCCGGCGACGCGGGCGATGCCGGCGGCGCTACTCGCGCGGCCTGAAGGCGATGATCAGCGTCGGCGGCACGCGGCCGTCGGTGTCGCGCGGCAGCGATGGCGTGCGGTCGATGGCCCGCATCACCGCGTCGTCCCAGTCGGGGTGGCCGCTGCTCTTGATGAGCCGCCGCGCGATGATGGTGCCGCCCGGTGCGGTGCGCACCTCGACCTCGGCCGCCGGGTTGTCCGACAGCGTGCCGGTGTAGACGATGTTCGGCCGTATCCTCGCCGTCACCATGCCCGCGTAGGCCGCCGTGGGCGCCGCGGACCGTGCCGCGGTGCCGGTGCCGCCGCTGCCCGTGGCCGTGCCGGCCTGGCCCATGATGCGCTTGAGGTTTTCCTCGCGCTGCCTGGCCAGGCGCTCGTCTTCGGCCTTGCGCTCAGCGGCTTCCACGCGTTCTTTCTCGGCCGCGGCGCGCCGGCTGTCCTCTTCGGCCTTCTTGCGGCTCTGCTCTTCGGCTTTCCTGCGGCTGTCGGCTTCGGCCTTGCGGCGATCCGCGTCGGCCTTGCGGCGTTCGGCCTCGGCCACCTTCCTGGCCTCGCGGCTTCGGCCTCGGCCTTGCGGCGCTCGGCGCGTGCGGTGGCAATGTCGGGTTCGGCGGGCTTGGCTTCGACGCGCGGCGGCGGCGGGGGCACCGGCGTGCGCGCGGGCGCCGGTGCCGGGGCCGGTACGGGCGGGGGTGCCGGGGTCGGCGCGGCTTCGGCCTGCGGTGCTGCGATCTGGGGCACGCTGGCCCACAGTTCGGCGCTCACCACATCCGTCGCTCCGGTGCGCCAGTCCACGACCGTGGTCAGCGCCAGCAGCAGGCCGCCGTGCACCAGCAGCGCCAGCAGCAGGCCGGCCCCGTTGCCGCCGGGCGGGCGAGGCAGCAGTGCGTCGTGGCCCAGGGCGGCTGCGGTCATCGCGGTCTCATGCCTGCGCGGGCTCAGCCGGCCCCTTGCTTGACCGAGAGGCCCGACGCGCCGCACGCCGGCCCGCTGCAGCGTGTCCATCACGCGCACCACGCTTTCGTAACGCACGCTGCGGTCGGCGCTGATGACCACCGGCACGTCGGCGTTGCCGCCCTGCTTGTCGCGCACACGCGCCGCCAGCTGTGCCAGCACCAGGCTCACCGGTTCCTGCTGGTCGACACGCAGGCGCAGCTTGTCGTCGCTGCCCACGATGACCTCGATCACGCTGCTGGGCCGCTGCTGGCTCTTGCCGACCGTCGGCAGGTCGACGACGCCGGTGGTGATGAGCGGCGCGGTGACCATGAAGATGATCAGCAGCACCAGCATGACGTCGATGAACGGCACCATGTTGATCTCGTTCATCGAGCGGCGGCCGCGGTGGCCGCGCATGGCGACGTGCGGCATCAGCGGTTCCCCGACGCCATGGCGGCGGCGGCCGGCGCGGCCTGCCCCGGGCTGCGCTGCAGGATGTTGCTGAACTCCTCGATGAAGGTCTCCAGCTGGATCGCGATGCGGTCGATGTCGCGCGCGAATCGGTTGTAGGCCACCACCGCCGGGATCGCGGCGAACAGGCCGATGGCGGTGGCCACCAGCGCTTCGGCGATGCCCGGGGCCACGGTGGCCAGCGTCACCTGTTGCAGGTTGGACAGGCCGACGAAGGCGTGCATGATGCCCCACACCGTGCCGAACAGGCCCACGTAAGGGCTGACCGAGCCCACGCTGGCCAGGAAGCTGAGGTTGCTCTCGACCACGTCGAGCTCGCGCTGGAAGCTGGCACGCATGGCGCGGCGCGCGCCGTCGAGTTGCGCGCCGGCGTCCAGGTGCTTCTCGCGCAGCTTCAGGAATTCGCGCATGCCGCTGGCGAAGATGCGCTCCATCGGCGCCGTGGCCGTCTTCCGGATCACGGCCTCGTTGAGCTCGGTCAGGCTGCGGCCGGACCAGAACTCGCGCTCGAACTCGTCGTTGCTGTTGCGCACGCGCCGAAGGCCGAAGAGCTTGCCGAAGATCACCGACCAGCTCACCAGCGACGTGATCGCCAGCCCCGCCATCACGAGCTGCACGACGAGGCTGGCGTGCAGGACCAGGGCGGTGATCGAAATGTCTTGGGTCATGCGAGGGTGTTCATCAGCTCGGTGGGAATGCGGCGCGGCCGGAAGGTTCCTTCGTCGACACAGCCGATGCGGATGTCGCCTTCGGCCAGCAGTGTGTCACCGCGCCAGGCCTTTTGTGCGATGGTCATCGACGCCTGGCCGGCGGCCCGCAACTCGACGGTCACTTCGAGCAGGTCGTCCAGCCGCGCCGGCGCGCGGTAGCGCACGTTCGTGTCGGTGACCACGAAGATGGCGCCGGTGCGTTCCCGCAGCTGCTGCTGCCCGAAACCCAGGGCACGCAGCCACTCCGTGCGCGCGCGCTCGAAGAACTTCAGGTAGTTGGCGTAGAAGACCACGCCGCCGGCGTCGGTGTCTTCCCAGTAGACGCGCAAGGGGTGGCGAAACGGGGCAAGCGGGGCAGGGGCGGCGGGCTCGTTGGCGGTCGTCATCAGCGCCGGCATGATACCGGCAGCCCTTGCGGCGGCAGGCCTACGGTGCGACCTTGCGATACACCGGCCCCCAGACGGGGTGGCCGGCCTCGGGGCGGCTGAGCTGGAAGGCCGGGTCGGCCGCTCGCGCGGCCCGGAAGGCGGCCTCGCATTCGGCCAGCCGTTCGCTGGTGCACGTGATGAAGGCCAGCAGCTTGTAGGCGCTGGCCTGGTCGCGCCCGCTGCGCAAGCCGGCGGCCAGGGCCCTGCGCAGCGCGGCTTCGGCTTGGACATACTGGCCGTCGTCGTAGGCACGGATGCCCTCGAACAGCGCGCGCTCGGCCGGGCGCTCCATCAGTTCGGCCAGGCCCACCGGGGCCGTTGGCGGGGCGGGCGGCGGCGAGGCGCAACCTGCCAGCAGGGACAGCCCCACCGCGGCCATGGCGGTGGCACGGGTGCACAGGGTCATCACGGCGCGAAGCGGTGGCGCACGGTCACCGGCCGGTCGGCGCTGACCTGCACGGTGGTGGTGTAGGGCGGGAAGTCCGCGTTGCGCACGGTGACCGTGTGCGTGCCTTCGGGCAGCGCCAGGCGCGCGAGCGGCGGCGTGGTGCCGGCGGGCGTGCCGTCGACCTCGATCGTGCCCCAGGGGCTGATGGCCAGTTGCAGCGAGCCGGTCGCCACGGTGGCCGCGGCCGGGCGCGGCTCGCGTGCCGATGCACCGGCGTCGGTGCGTGGCCGGGGTGTGGGGGCGCTGCGCTGTGGCACGGCCTTGGTTCGTGCAGGGGTGCCGGTGACCGGGGCTGCCGGTGCGGCGCTGGCCGCATCGACGGCATCACCGCCGCTTTCGATCGCGGCCGTGGCGCATCGCCGCCTCAGGCGCGGCCGGTGGCCCTTTGTCGGCCACCACGACGGGCGCCGCCGCGCTGGTCGCCGGGCTCGGCAACGCGGCCGGCAGGGCGGCGTTGTCACGCCAACGCATCGACACCGCCAGCGCCACGCTGCCGGCCAGCAGCCCCGCGCCCAGCAGCAGCGGCCCGGCGCCGACCGCTGCGGCGTGCGGGAGCCGCAGGCGCATGCCGTTCCAGGGGCGCGATCCGCGGGCGCATCCGCGGTCGCGGCGGCGCTGTCGCGGTCGTCCCAGAGCCGCAATTCGATCGCCATCGCGGCGGCGCTGGCATAGCGCTCGGCCGGGTCGCGCGCCATCGCCCGCGCCGCGATGGCCGACAGCGTCGGCGGCACGCCCGGCCGCACCTCGTGCGCCGGCGCCGGGTGGTTGTTGAGCACGGCGTGCGTGATCTGCTCGACGCTGTCGCCGGTGTAGGCCTTGCGCCCGGTGAGAAGCTCGTAGAAGACGACGCCCAGGGCATGGATGTCGGTGCGCGCGTCGACCGCGCCGCCCTGCAATTGCTCGGGCGCCAGGTAGTGCGGCGAGCCGGCCACCATGCCGTCGAGGGCCGGCAGCACGGCGCTGTGGGCGACGCGGGCGATGCCGAAATCCAGCACCTTGGGCCGGTCGCGCCGGCTGAGGAAGATATTGGCCGGCTTGATGTCGCAGTGCACGACGCCGCGCGCGTGCGCATAGGCCAGCGCGTCGGCCACGCGGCGCACCAGCTGCGCCGCCTGCCGGGGCGCGGGCCGCCAGCCGGCGGCCAGTTTCATCCGCAGGTCGCTGCCGCGCAGCCGCTCCATCGCGATATAGACCCCGTGCGCCGACAGGCCGGCGTCGTGCACGGTGACGATGTTGGGGTGGTTCAGCCCGGCAGCGGCACGCGCCTCGTTGAGAAAGAGCCCGTCCAGGGACACGCGCGTGGGCGTGTCGATGTCGATCTGCAGCGTCTTGACGGCCACCGTGCGCGACAGCAGCGGGTCCCAGGCTTCGTGCACCTGGCCCAGGCCGCCCTGGCCGAGCAGGCCCTTGAGCGCATAGCGCCCGATGTGCGCGAGGGTGGGCCGCTGCTCGACGGTGCCGTCCGTGGGCGCGGCCGGGGTCTCGCCGCCGAGGTCGGTGACGACATCCGGGATGCCGGAGTCCAGCCCCGAAGGCAGTGAATCGGCGCCGGGGGGGCGCGTGTCCAGGACCGCCGGCGGTGCATCGCCCAGGCCCGGCGGCATCGAAGCCACCGTGGCCGCGAATTCGGTCGCCGGCGCATCGGCACGCTCGCGCCTCTGGAATAGGTTGTAGCCCACGGAGCCGCAGCTTACGTTCAGCCCCCGCGCCCGGCGCGTCGAAAAGGCGGGTTTTCGCGGTGGTTAACGGCCGGTCACACTTGTTGCGTGATGCGGGGTCTGCCCGGTGCCGAGCGCGCGCCCGAGTTGCGCCACCGCGGCCTGCAGTTGCGGCATGCCGCTGGCGAACGACAGGCGCAGGTAGCGCTCGGCCTGCGCCGGCCCGAAGTCGCGGCCCGGCGTCAGCGCCACATGGGCGCGGCGCATCATGTCGAAGCAGAAGTCCCAGCTCGACGCGGCATACGCCGAGCAGTCGGCCCAGGCGTAGAAGGCGCCATCGGGTGCCACCGGCACCGGCAGGCCCAGGCCTTTCCAGCGCCGGCACGATGTAGTCGCGCCGGCGGCGGAACTCGGCGCGGCGGCGCTCGTACTCGGCCAGCGAGTCCGGCTCGAAACAGGCCAGGGCGGCGTGCTGGGCCAGCGAGCTGGCGCAGATGTAGAGGTTCTGGGCCAGCCTCTCCACCGCGCCCACCAGCTGCGGCGGCAGCACCATCCAGCCCAGCCGCCAGCCGGTCATGCCGAAATACTTGCTGAAGCTGTTGATGGAGATGATGTCGTCGCCCAGCGCCAGCGCGCTGTGGCCGTAGGCGTCGTCGTAGCTCAGGCCGAGATAGATCTCGTCGACGATCGTGACCCCGCCGCGGGCGCGCACGGCCTGCACGATGGCGGCCATTTCCTCGCGCGCGATCGAGGTGCCGGTGGGGTTGCTGGGCGACGCCAGCAGCACGCCGCGCGTCGCCGGCGTCCAGTGCGCGGCCACCGAGGCGGCGTCGAGCTGGAAACGCGCGGCGGCCGGGGCCGGCAACAGCCGCGGCGTGGCGCCCACGGCCACGACGAAATGCCGGTTGCAGGGGTAGCTGGGGTCGGGCATCAGCACTTCGTCGCCGGCCTCGAACAGTGCCAGGCAGGCCAGCTGCAGGGCCGCCGATGCGCCCGCCGTGACGACGATGCGCGCCGGATCCACCGCGACGCCGAAGCGCGTGCCGTACCAGCCGGCGATGCGCTCGCGCAGCGCCGGCAGCCCGGTGGCCTGCGTGTACTGGGTGCGGCCTTCGCGCAGGCAGCGCTCGGCGGCTTCCAGCACCAACGGCGCGGCGGTGAAGTCGGGCTCGCCGATATTCAGGAACACCATCGGCTCGCCACCCCGCGCGGGGTCGCATTCGGGGCTGCGCGCAATGACCTCGGCGGCCTTGGCGCACTCCATGACGTAGAAGGGCTCGATCAGCTCGAGCCGGCGTGGCGGTGCGGATCATGCGCCGGCGCGGCCGCGGGCGCTGCGTCACGCGCTCAGCCGCGCGCCGGCCGGGCCTCGGCCGGACGCAGCTCGGCGGCGCACTTGTCGAGCACGCCGTTGACGTATTTGTGGCCGTCGGTGCCGCCGAAGCTCTTGGCCAGTTCCACCGCCTCGTTGATGGCCACGCGGTAGGGGATGTCGACGCAGTTCATGAGCTCGTAGACGCCGATCATCAGCACCGCATGCTCCACCGGCGACAGCAGCGAGGTCTTGCGGTCGACATGGCGTGTGAGCACGGCGTCCAGTGCCGCGGCCTGTTCGATGCCGCCATGCAGCAGGGCGTCGAAATGGGCGCGGTCGCACTTGGAGAAGCCGTCCATGTCGCGGATGTGCGCTTCCACCGCGGCCGGCTCCTCGCCCGACAGCAGCCACTGGTACAGGCCCTGCAGCGCCAGCTCGCGCGAGCGGCGGCGGGCCGATTTCGGTGGCGCGCGCTTGGCGGCCGGGGTGTCGGTCACGACAGGTCTTCCATCAGGTTGGCCATCTCCACCGCGACGCGGGCAGCGTCGCGGCCCTTGTCTTCGGCGCGCGCCCAGGCCTGCGCTTCGTTTTCGACCGTGAGGATGGCGTTGGCCACCGGCACGTGGTGGTCCAGCGCCACGCGCGTGACGCCGGCACCGCTTTCATTGGCCACCAGCTCGAAGTGGTAGGTCTCGCCGCGGATCACGCAGCCCAGTGCGATGAGCGCGTCGAACTCGCCCGACGCGGCCATCGCCTTCAGCGCCAGCGCGATCTCCAGCGCACCGGGCACGGTGACGTGCTTGATGTCGCCTTCTTCCACGTCGAGCCGGTCCAGCTCGGACAGGCAGGCCTCGGCCAGCTTCTCGGTCAGCGCCTGGTTGAAGCGGGCGCGCACGATGCCGATGCGCAGGCCTTCGCCGATGAGCTCGCCCGCGCTGCCCTGGTCAGCGTCTTTCATGGTCTTTCCTCCTTCAGGCGGCAGCAGCCGGGGCGGCAACGAAACCGGTGATCTCCAGGCCGTAGCCCGTCATGCTGGGCATGCGGCGCGGGCTGCCGAGCAGCCGCATGCGCTGCACGCCGAGCTCGCGCAGGATCTGCGCGCCGACGCCGTAGGTGCGCAGGTCCATCTGCGCGCGCGGCGGCGCCGTGGTGTGGCCGTGCCCCAGCAACTGGGGCAGCAGCGTGGCGGCGTCGCCGGTGGTGTTCAGCAGCACGGTCACGCCACAGGGCTCGCGCGTGGATCGCCGCCAGCGCCGCCGGCAGCGGCCAGGAGTGGCCGGCGCCGCCGGCGTCGAGCAGGTCGAGCGCGGTGAAAGGCTCGTGCACGCGCACCAGCACCTCGTCGCCTTCGGCCCAGCGGCCGTGCTGCAGCGCCAGGTGCAGGCCGCCGCTCTTGTCGCTGAAGACGATGCACTCGAAGGCGCCCTGCGGCGTGTGCAGCGTGCGCGTGCCGATGCGTTCGATCAGCGTCTCGTTGCGGCTGCGGTAGCCGATGAGGTCGGCGATGGTGCCGATCTTCAGCCCGTGCTCGCGCGCGAAGACCTCCAGGTCGGGCAGGCGCGCCATCGTGCCGTCGTCCTTCATGACCTCGCAGATCACGGCCGCGGGCGTGAGCCCGGCCATGCCCGCCAGGTCGCAGCCGGCCTCGGTGTGGCCGGCGCGCATGAGCACGCCGCCGTCCTGCGCCTGCAGCGGGAAGATGTGGCCGGGCTGCACCAGGTCGGCCGCCGTGGCGTCGCGCGCCACCGCGGCCTGCACGGTGCGCGCGCGGTCGGCGGCCGAGATGCCGGTGGTGACGCCGCTGGCGGCCTCGATGGAAACCGTGAACGCCGTGCCGTGCTGGGCGGCGTTGCGGCTGGTCATGGGATGCAGCTGCAGGCGTTCGCAGCGCTCGCGCGTGAGCGTCAGGCAGATCAGGCCGCGCGCATGGCGGGCCATGAAGTTGATGGCCGCGGGCGTGACGTGCTCGGCGGCGAGCACGAGGTCGCCTTCGTTCTCGCGGTCTTCCTCGTCGACCAGGATCACCATGCGGCCGGCGGCCAGCTCGGCGACGAGCTCGGGGACGGGGGAGATGGGCATGGGCGGGATTGTAGGTGGCGGGCCCAAACGACAACGGCCGGCCCCGAGGGCCGGCCGTTGTGCGAGAGTGGCAATGCGTGTAGTACCGGGCAGCGGCAGTGCGACGGTGGCGGCGAATCGCGCGAGCCAAGGCCAACACGGCGCCAAAGAGCGCGACCGAGACAGGTTCGGGCACCGGTTGCCGGGCGGCTTGACCTGCCGCAGATCGCCGATCACCATGTCGTCGAAGCCGAAGTAGTCGTGTACCCGGTGCTGCCCAGTGTTACCAAAGGTCGATCTTCTTGTACGCGGTCATCGGTGTCGATGAAACCGCAGAACAGCAACGATCCATCAGCCGCCATTGACCGTGTTCGGGACATATCAGGGTCGTGTTCATTGCCCCGGTGTCGGTCAGTTCGAGCGGTGACTGCCGTCGAAGTCGCCGATGTCCGTGGCATAGAAGCCGAAAGCCGCGATTGGCGATTGCAGAATTCGATGGTGAAGCGTCTGCCCGGCCAATCCCACCACTCGGGCCGGCCAGGCGTGGTGTTGAACCGACCAAGTCCATTATCGAAGTTGCATCGACGACTCCGCGCCCCCTGTCAGCGGTGGCAGTCGATGTTGCCGCTGCCGAGCCGGTGAACGTGAAGGCGAGTGGCTTCCAATTTGTGAAGCGGTGAATTGGCGTCTGATCCTCGAGTCTTCACGCCAGCCACGAAGGCTCGAGAAACGCTGTGCGCGCCGTTAACGGGTTGCCTCGGGACTGTCCCGGCCGCGGGTTGCGTTCTCGCCGAAGAGTACACAGGGTGCAGCCACTGCCGTACCAGCGAGCTGAGGCAAAGTGAACGGCCCCAGGATAGTCGAAGTTGCCGATCATGATTCGTCATTCCCGGTCGCTGGCGAGCGCATCTGCATTGGACGGAGTGAAGCAATTCTCGTGCCCGAAAATGTTCGTTCACGGATCAATCACTTAGTCGACGCATCGCAGACGAGCGGGTGCTGTAAAGATTCCGACGCCACCTCTTCGGCTTGCGCGCGTGCAAAAGCGGCCTTCTCGACAACGTCAGCGCCGTGTCGCCAGGCCGAAGCCTCAGGCGGAGTCGTCCCGACCCGGTAAACCTCGAGGAATCGGAACTCCATCGCTGAGCCGTTCGAAGGGTCCGAGTGCGGCCAGTCGCCGAGCCCGCGCCCAGCAGTTCGGCGCCAGGTAGACCAGCAGTTCGTCGACCAGGCCGGCTCGCAGCAGGGCGCCGTTGAGCCGGCGCCGGCCTCGACATGCAGTTCGTTGACGCCGCGGCGCGCCAGTTCGCCAGCAGGGCGGCCAGATCGACCGCCGTCGATGGCCGGCAGCCGCAGTACTTCGGCGCCCGCGTCGCGCCAGCGCCGCGGCCGCGGCGCTCGTCGGCGCTGGCGCTGCACACCAGCACTCGCCCGGGCGGCTGCCAGCAGCCGCGCGCCGGCGGCGTCTGCAAGCGCGAGTCGACGACCACGCGCAGCGGCTGGAGCACCGTGTGGCACCAGGCGCACGTCCAGCCGCGGGTCGTCGTCCAGCACGGTGCCGATGCCGGTCAGCATGGCGCCGGCGCGTTGCGCCAGGCATGGCCGTCGGCGCGCGCCTCGGGGCCGGTGATCCACTGGCTGGCGCCGTTGTCGCAGCGCGGTGCGGCCGTCGAGCGACGCGGCGACCTTCATCCGCACCCAGGGCCGGCTGCGCTGCATGCGCGAGAAGAAGCCGATGTTGAGTTCGCGCGCGGCGTCCGCGATGTCGCCGTCGGCCATCTCGACGCTCGATGCCGGCGGCGCGCAGCCGCGCGAGGCCGGCGCCGGCCACCTGCGGGAAAGGGTCGCCGACGGCGACGACGACGCGCGCCACGCCGGCGTCGATCAGCGCGTCGCAGCACGGCGGTGTGCGGCCGTGGTGCGCGCAAGGCTCCAGCGTGACCCAGGCGGTGGCGCCGCGCACGTCGCTGCCGGCGCGCCTGCGCGTCGCGCAGCGCCACGATCTCGGCGTGCGGGCCGCCGGCTTCCTGCGTGTAGCCGCGGCCGAGCACGCGCCCGTCTTCGCGGCCGATGACGCAGCCGACGCGCGGGTTGGGGTCGGACAGGCCGAATCGACTGCTCGGCCAGCGCCAGGGCCTCGCGCAGCCGGTGCGTCGAGTGGGGTCAGGGGCATGTCGGGATGCTGCCGAGCGGGCGACGCCGGCCGGGCGCCGGCCGCGCTCAGTTCGACGGGCTGGTGGCGCCACGTATTGCCGTTGATCAGCGGGTTGCCGCGTCGTCGCCCGGGCAGCTGAATGGCCGCCGCACCGTTGCCGGCGCGGATGACCAGGAAGTTCTGGTTCGTCAGCGGCGTGGCTCACGTTGCTGTAGGCCAGCGGGTGCTCGCCGCAGGGTCGACGCGGCGGCATCGGGTGGCGTCGTCGGGAGACTGTGCTCTGCGCGGGCGTGTAGCGGCAGACGCGGAACTGCGCGGGGTCGGCGTGGTCAACGTTCGGCGGTCGCCACCGTCAGACCCGGACGAGCAGCGAGCGGCCCGACCAGCGCGGTGCCGCGCGGTCACCGGCACGGCGCAGTAGTAGGCCACGAAGGACGGCGACCGTTGCTCGAAGCAGTCCACGGCGCCGGCGGCGGGGGCCGTCTGCGCCACGCCACCTCGATTGCGAAAGGCGGCACTCGGCGGCGTCTCGGCATCGGCTGCCGTCGGCTGCGCCGCCGTCGTCGCGAAGCGCACGAAGCCGCTGAGCAGGCGGGCATTGGCCGGGACGCAGTTCTCGGGGGCCGGGCAGACCTGCGTGATGAAGCCGCTGACGTTGTCGAAGGTCCAGCGACAGCCCGTCGCCACCGGGCGGCTCGAAGTGGCTGATGCGCTTGTCCAGAGCATCGATCGCCCCGGGCGGGATGCCGCGATGGCGACCGTCGGGTGCGCTTGTATAGCCCCGATCGGCCGGCACCGCCATCGAGCCGGCGAGCGCCGGCACGACGCCCTCGATCACCGTCGTCAGGCGGATCGACTGCGCCTCGCCGGCACGGTCGGTCCAGTCGACGTCGACGACGACGCCCTTGCGCCGCGGGTCGGTCGCGTCGGCGTCGGCGCGGTGTCGGTGACCGTGCGCGTCGCCGGATAGGTCGTGTTCGCCGTGTCGTAGCCGGCCACTGCCGCGTTCTCCAGGTTGCCAGCGCGCCAGTAGCCGGCGATGCGCTCGAAAGAGCGCGCCGCTTCGAGCGTCTCCTGCGCGATGCGGACGGCCTCGCTGCGCTGCTTGGCGATGTCGGCGTTGAGGCGCAGCGAGGTCTGCACGCCGAGCACGGCGAGCGTGCCGAAGGCCATCACGGCCAGCGCCACCAGCGCCTCGACCAGCGAGACGCCGCGCACCCGGAAGCTTGCGCTGCGCATCAGAAGTCCCTCCAGCTGCCGGGCACGCGGACGAAGCTGCCGGTCGTCCAGCGCAGCGGTCCAGCACGGCGCGGTCGTAGACGCTGGCGAAGGCGCCGCTGCCGGCGAGGTCGCCGTCACTGACGACTGCGCCGCGCACGTGCCGTTGCCGCCGCTGTTCCACTGATCGGCGTGCACCAGCAGCAGGCCGTGGAAGTCGACGCCGATCCGAGTCCGCCTCGAAGACGCCGTCGGCGTCGCCGTCGCGCCGGCGACGACCAGCATCACGGGCGCAGTCTGCCGAGCCGATGTCGCCGCCGTCGCCACCTCACGTCGCCGTCGACCCACAGCACGCGGCCCGGGTAGGCCTGGGCGGCATCGCGCACGTCCTGGGCGTTGCAGCCGGCGCTGCAGTCCAGCACCACTGCCCCCGGCTGCACGCGGTAGAGGTCGGGCCAGAGCGCGAAGGTGTGGGTGAACAGGGTGGCGTCGGTGTACGGCGCGGCGCGATCCGAGGGCAGCGCGGCCAGCGCGGCGTCGTCGCGGCGGGCCTCGTCGGCCGGTGTGCCGGGCGGGCCGGTGACGACGACGGGCGCCGGGGGCGCCAGATCGTTGCCGATATGCAGCGCGAGCCGCCCCGCCGGCGTCGGTGTTGACGGCCTGCAGCGTGCCCGTGCTCGTGACGTCGCCCTGAACGGTCAATGCCGCCAGCGGCGGTGCCGGCAGCCCGCTGCCAGCGCGATCAAGGTCGTCACCGTCGCCCGGCCCTCGCCGCCGACCGCCCGCGCGGGGAAGTCCAGGCAGTCGTCGTCCAGCCGGGTGCAGCCGTTGACTTCGAGCCGCACGACCCCGGGCTGCGTCGACGCGATGCGCGCGAGAAGCGGATGCGGAAGGCCGGGAAGATGCCCGCGCCGGCCGGGGCCGCCAGCGCGGGCGCACCGTCGTCGGGGCAACTGCAGTTCCAGTCGGTGCCGTCGAAGACGCAACTCGGCCAGGCCGGTCGTTCGAAGCCCGCCGTCGGCACGCCGGCCGGGGCGACCAGGCCGCTGGTCGGCTCGATGCCCAGATAGCGCTGGCGGAAGCTGGTGTTCGGCGGGGTCCGTCGCTGGGCGCGCAGCTGGCGTCGATGCGGCCGGCGTTGAGCATCGTCAAGGCCCATTCGACGCCGGCCTCGGCGGCCTCGAAGGCCTGGGTGGAGCGGTACAGGTTGGCCGAGGTCCGCTGCTCGAAGATCAGGTTGCGGTTGGTGTAGGCGGCCACCAGCGACAGGATCAAGAACAGCACCATCACGACCACCAGCGTCGCGACGCCGCGCTGGCGATGCTGGCGAAGTCGGCTGTTCATGCGGGGCACGCCTGGTTCGGGGGGCAGCGCCTCGTCGAACTGCACCAGGTCGTTGCGCAGCCGGACGACGCTGCGCATGCTGCGCTGGACGGCGGGGTCGCTGCGGGACTGGGCACGTGATGTCGACCTGTAGCTGCGAACGATCAGCTTCGGCCAGCAGTCCGAGGTGCCGTCGGCGCACAGCCTGGGGCAGGGGATCTGGACCGGTGGAACCGGGGGATCTTCCGCACCGGCGTCACTTTGAAGTCGGTGACGGACATGACGTTGCCATCGGTCAAGTCCTGCCAGCCGGGGCCGAGCAGAGACTTGATCACGGTGCCCTCGAGCTTGAAGCCGTAGGGCCCCTCGTTACCGGCACGCCGGTAGCTGAAGACGATCTCGTTCCCGGCTTCGTTCAGGTCGATGGGGCCAGGCATTCTCTGACGACGGTCGTCGAGCCCTCCTGCCAGAGCCCCGCCAACGCATGGCGTCGGCCACACCGCCGGCACGCCGCAGTTCGCGGGTGACGATGTCCAGTGTTGCGCG
>CAVQWK010000013.1:0-45422 GCA_963717575.1 uncultured beta proteobacterium
GGTCGTAGATGATCATCTGCAGCTTGGCGCGCACGGCGGCGGCGAAGGTCAGGCCGCGCTGCTGGCATTCGCGCACGTCGAACGGCGGCTTGGCGATGTTGTATTCGATGAACTTCATCTCGACAAACTGGTTGTGCGAGACGATCGGGAAGGCCGACAGGAAGGCCGCCTGCAGCCCTTCGGGCTTGCGCTTCTGCGGTGGCACGTCCTTCTGCAGGAACGCGACGTAACTTTCCCTCTGCATGGTCAGCAGATAGGGCACCTTGAGGACACTCTCACGCTTGCCGAAGCTCTTGCGGATGCGCTTGCGCTCGGTGTACGTGTAGGGGGTTGCTTGCGCCATTGAACTCTCCGTGTCGGGAACACCCGCCTGGCCTAGGCAGGTGCTCAGGCGGCGACTGGCGTCTCGGGCGTTGCGCCCGAGGCTTGGTGACAGGCCACTACCTGCCGCTGGCGGACAACCCCGGCATTGCACCGCGAGCCCGACCAAACCCGTTCTCTGCAGTCGGATCAGAGAACACTGAACAAAGCCCCCAGGCTGTGGTGTCGGCTGCGCCGACATCCTCGCCACCCCCCGAGGGGGCTCCGCTAGCGGACCGGCAGAGCCGGATCCGCGGCGGAGCTGGCTCTGTTCGCTGCTCTCTGCAGCGCGCGGAGGCGGGGCGCGCATAGCGCCCCGCCGGTCCGACTTACTTGACTTCCGCTTTCGCGCCGGCGTCGAGCAGCTTCTTCAGGGCGGCTTCGGCATCGGCCTTGGGAATGGCTTCCTTGACGGCCTTGGGGGCGCCGTCGACCAGGTCCTTGGCTTCCTTCAGGCCCAGGCCCGTCAGTTCACGCACGACCTTGATGACCGACACCTTGTTGGCGCCGGCTTCGAGCAGCATGACGTTGAACTCGGTCTTCTCTTCGACCACCGCAGCGGCGGCGCCGCCGCCGCCGGCGGCCGGGGCGGCCATGCGAGGCGGCGGAGACGCCGAACTTCTCCTCGATGGCCTTGACCAGGTCATTGAGTTCCATCACCGACATGCTGTCCATGGCGGACAGGAATGCGTCTTTATCGAATGCCATTTGGGGTTCCTCGAAACTTGGGGTTCAGAAAGGGGGATGCGCGGACGCGATCAGGCGGCCGCGGGCTCGGCCGGTGCGTCGGCCGCGGCGCCGCGGGCCTGCTTCTGCGCCACCGCGGCCAGCACGGCTGCGAAGCGCTGGATCGGCGACTTCAGCAGGCCGGCGACCTGGGAGATCAGCACTTCGCGGCTGGGGATCGCTGCCAGGGCCTTCACGCCGTTGGCATCGAGCGCCTTGCCGGCGTAGGCGCCGCCCTTGACGATCAGCTTGTCGTTGGTCTTGGCGAAGTCGGCAATGACCTTCGCCGCGGCCACGGCATCCTCGGAAAAGCCGTAGATCAGCGGGCCGACCATGGCACCCTGGGCGACCTCGAAAGGCGTGCCGGCGACGGCGCGACGGGCGAGCGTGTTCTTCAGCACGTGAAGATAAACGCCCTTGTCGCGCGCCTCGCGGCGCAGCTTGTTGAGGTGTTCCACGGTGAGGCCACGGTACTCGGCCAGCGCGAGCGTCTGCGAACGCGCCACCTGCGCGGACACATCCGTGACGACGGCTGCCTTCTCGTTGCGATTGAGACTCAAGGTCTGCTCCTCACACAAAACGTGCCTTGCATCGCTGCGCGGCACACCGGGACATCAGCGACCTTCTGTTCGGGAACCCTCGAGAGAGAACCTTTCCAGCGGGACCGCCATCTGCGCTGGCTCGGGGCCCGGAAGCCCCTCATTAAGAGGTGCCCGGTTGCCCGGGCGCCTCGCCAGCGGTCTTGGATGACCTGCCCCCGTTGCCGGGGCCAGCCCACCAATTCATCGCGCCGCGCGCCAGACCAGCGCGCGGCCCGTTCAAACAGTTACGCCGCGGCCTGCGCGGCGATCGAGCCGGTGTCCACGCGCACACCGACCCCCATGGTCGAGGACACCGCCACCTTGCGCAGGTAGACCCCCTTGCTGGTGGCCGGCTTGGCCTTGTTCAGCGCGTCGATCAGCGCGCGCAGGTTGGCCACCAGCTTGTCGTCGTCGAAGGAACGGCGGCCGATGGTGCCGTGGATGATGCCGGCCTTGTCGACGCGGAACTGCACCTGGCCGGCCTTGGCGTTGCGCACGGCCTGCGCGACGTCGGGCGTCACGGTGCCGACCTTCGGGTTCGGCATCAGGCCGCGCGGGCCCAGGATCTGGCCCAGCGTGCCGACGATGCGCATCGTGTCGGGGCTGGCGATGACGACGTCGAAATTCATGTTGCCGGCCTTGATCTCGGCGGCCAGGTCGTCCATGCCGACGATGTCGGCGCCGGCGGCCTTGGCTTCCTCGGCCTTGGCGCCCTGGGCGAACACGGCCACGCGCTTGGTCTTGCCGGTGCCGCTGGGCATGACGACGGCGCCGCGCACGACCTGGTCGGACTTCTTGGCGTCGATGCCCAGTTGCACGGCGACGTCGATCGACTCATCGAACTTGGCGGTGGCGCACTGCTTGACGAGCGCCAGCGCGTCGTCCAGCGGGTACAGCTTGGTGGTCTCGACCTTGCCTTGCAGGGCCTTGGCCTTCTTGGTGAGCTTGGCCATGTTCAGACTCCTTCGACGATGAGGCCCATCGAACGGGCCGAGCCGGCGATGGTCTTCACCGCGGCGTCCATGTCGGCGGCGGTGAGGTCCTTGATCTTGGTCTTGGCGATCTCCTCGAGCTGGGCGCGCGTGACGGTGCCCACCTTCTCGAGGTGCGCCTTGCCCGAGCCCTTCTCGATCTTGGCGGCCTTCTTCAGCAGCACGGTCGCCGGCGGCGACTTGAGGATGAAGGTGAAGGACTTGTCGGCGTAGGCGGTGATCACCACCGGCAGCTTCAGCCCCGGCTCGTAGCCCTGCGTCTGGGCGTTGAACGCCTTGCAGAACTCCATGATGTTGAGGCCGCGCTGGCCGAGTGCCGGCCCGATGGGCGGCGACGGGTTGGCCTTGCCGGCCGGTACCTGCAGCTTGATGAAGCCGACGATCTTCTTTGCCATGAATGGCTCCTTCGAGTTCAAGCGCCTGCGGACCGCGGTCAGCCAGCTCCTCGTCACTCAACCCTGAAGATCAGATCACGCCGCGCCGGGGCTGCTGCGGCGCGCAGCGAGAAACTCAAATCTTCTCGACCTGCGCGAAATCCAGCTCCACGCCGGTGGCGCGGCCGAAGATCGTGACCGAGACCTTGACCTTGCTCTTCTCGTAGTTCACGTCTTCCACCGCGCCGTTGAAGTCGGTGAAGGGGCCTTCCTTGACGCGCACCAGCTCGCCCACGGTCCACTGGACCTTGGGCCGCGGCTTGTCCACGCCTTCCTGCATCTGGTTGACGATCTTGGCGACCTCGGCCTCGGAGATCGGCGCCGGGCGGTTGCGCGCGCCGCCGATGAAGCCGGTGACCTTGCTCGTGTGCTTGACCAGGTGCCAGGTGTCGTCGGCCATGTCCATCTCCACCAGCACGTAGCCGGGGTAGATGCGGCGCTCGGTGACCGTCTTCTTGCCGTTCTTGAGCTCCACCACTTCTTCGGTGGGCACCAGGATGCGGCCGAACTTGTCCTGCATGCCGGCGCGGTCGATGCGCTCGCGCAGGTTGCGCTCCACCGCCTTCTCCATGCCGGAGTAGGCGTGCACGATGTACCAGCGCTTGGTGGACGGCGGCGCGGCCGGCGCTTCGGGCGCCGCGGCTTGGATCTCTTGCTCGCTCATCGTTTCACCTCACCGGCGCCAGCCGAGGACCAGGTCGTACAGCACCCACTCCAGCGTCTTGTCGGTCAACCACATGAACAAGGCCATCACGAGCACGAAGGCGAAGACGTAGCCCGTCATCTGCCCGGCCTCCTTGCGCGTCGGCCAGACCACCTTCTTGACTTCGCGCACCGAGTCGCGCCCGAAGGCGATGAGTTGCTTGCCCGGCTCGGACGTGAAGAACAGCGCCACCGCGGCCGCGATCAGCACCAGCAGCGCCGCCACGCGCAGCCACAGGTCCTGCTTGCCGAGGTAGTAGAAGGCGAAGATCGACGCCAGCAGCAGCAGCCACCGACCCGGCCAGCTTGGCCTTGTCGGCGCCCGTGGACACCGTTTCGACTTGGGGAGAGGTGGACATGACGCTGTGGTTTCAGTGGCCGCTTGTCAGCAGCGGATGCTCGCTGCCGGCCTGCACTGGCAACGAAGCCCGCCGGGCTGTTGCAGCGCCCGGCGGGCTGGTTTTCGGGGCCACCCGCTTCACCGGGTGGCAGGGGCAGAGGGAATCGAACCCCCAACCTTCGGTTTTGGAGACCGACGCTCTGCCAATTGAGCTATGCCCCTGCGGCAACCTGACGTCGTTGCTTATTCGATGATCTTGGCCACGACGCCGGCGCCGACGGTGCGGCCGCCCTCGCGGATGGCGAAGCGCAGGCCTTCTTCCATCGCGATCGGGTTGATCAGCTTGACCGTGATGCTGACGTTGTCGCCCGGCATCACCATCTCCTTGTCCTTGGGCAGCTCCACCGCGCCCGTCACGTCCGTCGTGCGGAAGTAGAACTGCGGCCGGTAGTTGTTGAAGAACGGCGTGTGGCGCCCGCCTTCTTCCTTGCTCAGCACGTAGATCTCGGCCGTGAAGTGCGTGTGCGGCTTGACGCTGCCGGGCTTGCACAGCACCTGGCCGCGCTCGACGTCCTCGCGCTTGGTGCCGCGCAGCAGGATGCCCACGTTGTCGCCGGCCTGGCCCTGGTCGAGCAGCTTGCGGAACATCTCCACGCCGGTGCAGGTGGTCTTGACCGTGGGGCGGATGCCGACGATCTCGATTTCCTCGCCGACCTTGATGACGCCGCGCTCCACGCGGCCCGGTGACCACGGTGCCGCGGCCGGAGATGCTGAAGACGTCTTCCACCGGCATCAGGAAGGCGCCGTCGACCGCGCGCTCGGGCGTGGGGATGTAGCTGTCCAGCGCGTCGGCCAGCTTCATGATGGCCTGTTCGCCGAGTTCGCCCTTGTCGCCTTCCATCGCCAGCTTGGCGCTGCCGTGGATGATGGGGGTGGCGTCGCCGGGGAATTCGTACTTGTCCAGCAGTTCGCGCACTTCCATCTCGACGAGCTCGAGCAGCTCGGCGTCGTCGACCATGTCGCACTTGTTCAGGAACACGATGATGTACGGCACGCCGACCTGGCGCGCCAGCAGGATGTGCTCGCGCGTCTGCGGCATCGGGCCGTCGGCGGCGGACACCACCAGGATGGCGCCGTCCATCTGCGCCGCGCCGGTGATCATGTTCTTGACGTAGTCGGCGTGCCCCGGGCAGTCGACGTGCGCGTAGTGGCGCTTGGCCGTCTCGTACTCGACGTGCGCGGTGTTGATGGTGATGCCGCGCGCCTTCTCTTCAGGCGCCGCGTCGATCTGGTCGTAGGCCTTGACCTCGCCGCCGAACTTGGCCGCCAGCACCGAGGTGATCGCCGCCGTCAGCGTCGTCTTGCCGTGGTCCACGTGCCCGATCGTCCCCACGTTCACGTGCGGCTTGGTGCGTTCGAATTTGCTTTTTGCCATCTTGATCGCTCCTGGCTTGGTAGTTCAGATGTCAGTGACGAAAGAAGAAACTGTGGTGCCCATGGCGCGGATCGAACGCGCGACCTCCCCCTTACCAAGGGGGTGCTCTACCACTGAGCCACATGGGCATCGGTACGGGTCTGGCGGCCAGACGGCCCGGCCTCACCGGCAGGCCCGTAACGACGCTGCGAACTACAACACACCTTCCGTGGAGCGGGAGACGGGAATCGAACCCGCGTCATTAGCTTGGAAGGCTAAGGTTCTGCCATTGAACTACTCCCGCTCGGCACAACCGCTTGGTCATGTCAATCTCTGGTGGAGGAGGGTGGATTCGAACCACCGTAGGCGTAAGCCAACAGATTTACAGTCTGCCCCCTTTAGCCACTCGGGCACCCCTCCGGAGAGCCTGTGACTATACCACGGTGCCGGCCGGCGGATGCTCCGACCCGTCAGCCGGGCCGCTCAGCCCCGCCGCAGCAGCTGCGCCACCACGCCGTCGCACCAGACCCCGATGCGGCCCGGCGTGTCCGACGCGCCGGCGATCATGTTGACCGAACGCTGGCTCAGGTGGCGCGCCGAAGGCCAGCCGGGCATGGATCGCAGCCGCGCTCGGCCAGCGCCCGCACGGCGGCGTGGGCATGCGCACCGCAGGCGACGACGGTCTCCAGCGACGCGATCTCGGCCGCCAGGCGCGCCAGGTTGGCCTCGTCCAGCACCTCGTCCAGCGTCGGCACCGAGCGTTGCGTGAGCGCCGGATATTCGACGTCTATCCCATGAGTTAGTGATCACATACTTGTCTGCGATCCGGGCTCGGGAACTGCGCCGGCAGGCGTTCGTGCAGGGCCGCCAGCACGCGGCGCCAGGTTGGCGCCCGTGCCGGCCGCGCAGGGGTAGCCGCGGCTGGCCTCGAAGCGGCCCGGGCAGATGAAGACGAAGCCCGTCCGCGCGCCCGGGCAGGGCTGGCAGTGCGGCGAGCCCATCAGGCGAACAGCTCGGCCAGCGCCGCCCCGGGGTCGGGCGCGCGCATGAAGGCCTCGCCGACCAGGAAGGCGTGCGACGCCGGCCGCGCGCATGCGCTGCACGTCGGCGCGCGCCAGGATGCCCGACTCGGTGACGAGCAGCCGGTCGGCCGGCACGCGCGGCAGCAGCGCCAGCGTGGTGTCCAGCGTGACCTCGAAGCGTGCGCAGGTTGCGGTTGTTGATGCCGAGCAGCGGCGTCTTCAGCCGCAGCGCGCGGTCGAGTTCGGCGCCGTCGTGCACCTCCACCAGCACCGCCAGGCCCAGCGCCCGCGCGGCGGCTTCCAGGTCGACCATCAGCGCATCGTCCAGGCAGGCGACGATGAGCAGGATGCAGTCGGCGCCCAGCGCGCGCGCCTCGACGACCTGGTATTCGTCGATCATGAAATCCTTGCGCAGCACCGGCAGCGAACACGCGGCGCGCGCCTGCTGCAGATAGGCCGCCGCGCCCTGGAAGAAGCGTTCGTCGGTGAGCACGCTCAGCGCCGCGGCGCCGCCGGCCTCGTAGCTGGCGGCAATGTCCGCCGGCACGAAGTGCTCGCGCAGCACGCCCTTGCTCGGGCTGGCCTTCTTGACTTCGGCGATCACCGCGGCGCGGCCGGCGGCGACCTTCGCGCGCAGCGCGGCCTCGAAGTCGCGCAGGCCGCGCCGCGCGGCGGCGGACTCGGCCTCGTCGCGCCAGCTGGCCAGGCTGCGCCGCGCCCTGGCCGCCGCCACCTCCTCGCGCTTGACGGCGACGATGCGTTGCAGGATGTCGGTCATGTCAGTGACGCCCGGCCGCTCCGAAGCCACTGGCAGCCCCGCGCGGGGCGGCAGCGATCGGAGTGAGCGTGGGGGCTTCATGTCAGGCCGTCCGGAACTTGTTGGTGACGCTGACGAACTGGCTCAGCTTGGCCATCGCCTTGCCCGAGGCCACGGCCTCGCGCGCGCGCCTGCACGCCGTCGGTCACCGAAGACGGCGACGCCGGCACAGTACAGCGCCGCGCCCGCGTTGAGCAGCACGACGTCGCGGATCGGGCCGTCCTCGTTGGCCAGCGCGCGCTGGATGCACTGCACCGACTCTTCCTTGTTGGCCACGCGCAGCACGCGCGAGTCGTACACCGGCAGGCCGAAATCGCTGGGATGGATGGTGTATTCGCGCACCTCGCCGTCCTTCAGCTCGCCCACCATCGACTCGCCCGACAGCGAGACCTCGTCCATGCCGTTCATGCCGTAGACCGTCATCACGTGCTCGCTGCCCAGCCGCTGCAGCACGCGCACCAGGATGCCCACCAGGTCGGGGTGGAAGACGCCCAGCACCTGGTTGGGCGCGCCGGCGGGGTTGGTCAGCGGGCCCAGGATGTTGAACAGGGTGCGCACGCCCAGCTCGCGGCGCACCGGTGCCGCGTGCTTCATCGCGGTGTGGTGGTTCGGCGCGAACATGTAGGCCACGCCGGTCTCTTCCAGGCAGGTGGCCAGCTGGTCGCGGCGTGAGGTTGATGTTGGCGCCCAGCGCCTCCACCACGTCGGCCGAACCCGAGGTCGACGACACCGCGCGCCCGGCGTGCTTGGCCACGCGCGCGCCCGCCGCGGCGGCCACGAAGACCGAAGCGGTGGAGATGTTGAAGGTGTGCGAACTGTCGCCGCCGGTGCCGACGATGTCCACCAGGTGCGTGCGGTCGGTCACCGGCACCGGCGTCGCGAACTCGCGCATCACCTGCGCCGCCGCGGCGATCTCGCCCACCGTCTCCTTCTTCACGCGCAGGCCGATGGCGATGGCCGCGATCATCACCGGCGACATCTCGCCGCTCATGATGCGGCGCATCAGCGTCAGCATCTCGTCGTGGAAGATCTCGCGGTGCTCGATGATGCGCGTCAGCGCTTCGGTATTGGTGATGGGCATGGTTCGCTCCTACAGGGTGGCTCTGAGCACGGACACGGCGCGCCGGATGTCGGCGGTGGAGACGTCGAGGTGGGTGACCAGCCGCAGGCGCTCGCCGCCGCCGCACAGCACGCCGGCGTCGCGCAGCCGCTCGACCGCGCCGGCGGCACGCGCCGGCGCGAGGTCGACCCAGACGATATTGGTCTGCGGCGGCGCCACCGTCACGCCCGGCAGGCCCTGCAGCCCCTCGGCCAGCGCGCGCGCATGCGCATGGTCCTCGGCCAGGCGGTCGATGTGGTGGTCCAGCGCGTGCAGCGCCGCGGCGGCCAGCACGCCGGCCTGGCGCATGCCGCCGCCGGCCATCTTGCGGATGCGGTGGGCGCGGGCGATCAGCGCCTTCGAGCCGCACAGGGCCGAGCCCACCGGCGCGCCCAGGCCCTTGCTGAAGCAGACCGAGACGGTGTCGAAGTGGCCGGCGATGGCGCGGGCCTGGTCGCGCGCATCGCCGCCTTCGGCCTGCGCCGTGGCCACCGCGGCATTGAACAGGCGCGCGCCGTCCAGGTGCGTGGCCAGGCCGCGGCGGCGTGCCAGCGCCGTCGCCGCCTCGATATAGGGCAGCGGCAGCACCTGGCCGCCCCAGGTGTTCTCCAGCGCCAGCAGCCGCGTGCGCGCATAGTGCGCATCGTCGGGCTTGATCGCGGCCTCGATCTCGGCCAGCACGATCGAGCCGTCGGGCTGCTGCGCCAGCGGCTGCGGCTGGATGCTGCCCAGCACCGCGGCGCCGCCGCCTTCCCAGCGGTAGGTGTGCGCCATCTGGCCGACGATGTACTCGTCGCCGCGCTGGCAGTGCGCCATCAGCGCACACAGGTTGCTCATCGTGCCGCTGGGCAGGAACAGCGCGGCCTCGAAACCCAGCAGGCCGGCGATGCGTTCCTGCAGCGCATTGACGGTCGGGTCGTCGCCGTAGACGTCGTCGCCGACCTCGGCCGCGGCCATGGCCGCGCGCATGGCCGGCGTCGGCTTCGTGACGGTATCGCTGCGCAGGTCGATCGGGCCCGTATCGCGGGCGTGCAGCGTCATCGCACGCCGTCCAGGAAATTCTTCAGCATCGCGTGGCCATGCTCGCTGAGGATGGATTCGGGGTGGAACTGCACGCCCTCGATGGCCAGTTCGCGGTGGCGCACGCCCATGATCTCGCCGTCGTCGGCGGTGGCGGTGATCTCCAGTTCGGGCGGCAGCGATTCGCGTTCGATGACCAGCGAGTGGTAGCGGATCACCGTCATCCGGCGCGGCAGGCCATGGAAGACGCCGCGGCCGTCGGTGCTGATCTCGCTCGTCTTGCCGTGCATCTGCCGCTGCGCGCGCACGATCTTGCCGCCCAAGGCGGCGCCGATGCTCTGGTGCCCCAGGCACACACCCAGGATCGGCAGCTTGCCGGCGAAATGCCGCACCGCCGGCACGCAGATGCCGGCCTCGGCCGGCGAGCAGGGGCCGGGCGACAGCACCAGCTGGTCGGGCTTCATTTCCGCGATGCCCTCGAGCGTGATCTCGTCGTTGCGGAACACGCGCACGTCCTGGCCGAGCTCGCCGAAATACTGCACCAGGTTGAAGGTGAAGCTGTCGTAGTTGTCGATCATCAGCAGCATATGCGCTCTATCCTATTGATTTCATTGGATGTCTTGCGAGACATCCACGTTTCGTACCCGCTTTGATACCCGCTTTTTCTGTCGCTGGCGGGGCCGGCGCGACATGCTGGGTGGGGACTTCAGGCGCCCGCTGCGGGCGCAATAGGAGTCGGTCAGGCTGATGGCTTGCGCCAACGCCAACCGGTGCGCGCCGCGGTGATCGGACGGATCGCAGGCATGGGTGCATTATGGCCGGGCGTGCGGGACGCGCTCAAGAACGAGCCCGTCCGGCTCTGCCTGGAACTCAAACCGATCCGAGTCAGCGCCGCAGCGCCACGACCCGGACGCGCTTGGGCAAGTGAGCCGAGCCCGCCGGACTCGCGGAGAGCTTCCCCGCACCTCACCCCCGATCCGGGCATGTGGGTGATTCCAGGTGAAGAGGCCGCTGAAGTCATCGCACCGCGCTTCGCTCAAGGACTGAAACGGGGGGGTGGCACCCACAGTCCATCCAGCCGTTGCAGCCACGACGACGCTCGTCGCGCCGTCGGCCTGAGGCGCGCCCGAGCCGCCCCCGGCCGCTACGGCTTGCCGATGCCGTGCGCCTTGTCCAGCGCAATGCGCAGGCTGCGCGCCCAGCTCGCGGCGATGTCCTGCGCCTCGCCGCGGTTCACGAGGCTGCTCGACAGCCTGAGCGTGTCGTCGTTGCGCCCCTCGCGGCGGTCGACGACGCGCGCCAGGATCTCGCCCGACTCCGAATCGAAGAGCTCGGCGATCAGCGTCATCTGGCCCGGCGACACGGTGTAGGTGCGCGAGCGCGCCGTGCTCTCGGTGTCCGGCGCGTTGACATAGAGGTCGACGATATTGACCTTGACGCGCAACACGTCCGCCCCGGCCTCGTTCACCACCTTGTAGCTGCTGAGGGTCTGCAGCTCCCTGACGAACTCCTCCTGCACGATGCGGGCAACGCCGTTGCGGATGTTCTCGCGCTCCTCCTGGGAGAGCTTGATGCGACTGCCGGTGCGCGTGGGATCCCAGTTCCGGTTGAAGGCAACCTGCACCGGCTCGATCAGCACGCGGTCGTAGCGGGCCAGCGACGCGCCCGGGCGCGCATACGCCAGTGCCAGGCCCTGCACCGTCACCTTCTGCAGGCCGTCGTGGCTCATGGCCTCGTCCATCTTGGTCTTGCCGGCGGCCAGCGCTCCCGGAGTCGCCAGCGCGCACGCCAGCAGCACCCATGCCCCCAGGTGGCGAATGTTCTTCATGGCTTGTCCCCTTTTCCAGACTGTGAGATCCCGGTCGACGGATCATCGACCGGGCTGCCGGGCTCAGCCGGCCAGCAATTCGGCGTTGCCGCCGGCGGCGGCGGTGTTGACGGTCAGCGTCTGCTCGGCGCAGAAGCGGACCAGGTAGTGCGGCCCGCCGGCCTTGGGGCCGGTGCCGCTCAGGCCTTCGCCGCCGAAGGGCTGCACGCCGACAACGGCGCCGATCATGTTGCGGTTGACGTAGACGTTGCCCACCCGCGCCGTGTCGGCGATGCGCAGCGCCCGGCTGTCGATGCGGGTCTGCACGCCCAGCGTCAGGCCGTAGCCCAGCGCGTTGACCTGGCGCACGACCTCGGCCACGTCGCGTGCCGCGCCGGGCCCGGCCTGGCCCGGCCCCCAGCGCACGACGTGCAGCACGGGGCCGAAGATCTCCTCGCGCAGATCGGCGATGCGGTCGATCTCGAAGGCCACCGGCGCCACCGCGTGCGCCAGCCCCGGTGCCGCCGGCGCCTCGCCGAGCAGCCGCGCCTGGCCGCGCAGGCGCTGCACGTGGCGCCGGATGGCTTCGCAGGCCTCGGCGTCGATCAGCGGGCCGACGTCGGTGGCTAGCAGCGCCGGCTCACCGACGCGCAACTCGGCCAGCGCACCGCGGATCATCTCGACGATGGCGTCGGCGATGCCCTCGTGCAGGCACAGCAGGCGCAGCGCCGAGCAGCGCTGGCCGGCGCTGCGGAAGGCGCTCTGCACGACGGCGTCGACGACCTGCTCGGGCAGCGCGGTGCTGTCGACGATCATGGCGTTGAGGCCACCGGTCTCGGCGATCAGCGGCACGATGGGGCCGTCCTTGGCCGCCAGCGTGCGGTTGATGAGCCGTGCCACCGCGGTGCTGCCGGTGAAGCACACGCCTGCCGTGAGCGGATGCGCCACCAGCGCCGCGCCCAGGGTCTCGCCCGGGCCATGCAGCCAGGCCACGGCGTCTGCGGGCACGCCGACCTCATGCAGCAGGCCGACGAAGCGGCGCGCCACCACCGGCGTCTGCTCGGCCGGCTTGGCGGCCACGGCATTGCCCGCCACCAGCGCCGCCACCACCTGGCCGGCGAAGATGGCGAGCGGGAAGTTCCACGGGCTGATGCAGACGAAGACGCCGCGGCCGTGCAGGCGCAGCACGTTGGTCTCGCCGGTCGGCCCGGGCAGCATCTGCTCGGCCAGCCGCGCTTCGGCCTGCTCGGCGTAGTAGCGGCAGAAGTCGACCGCCTCGCGCACCTCGGCCACGCAGTCGCCCCAGGTCTTGCGCGCCTCCTTCACCAGCAGCGCGCAGAACTCGGGCAGCCGGTCGTCCAGCGCATCGGCGGCGCGGCGCAGCAGCGCGGCGCGCTCGGCCAGCGGGCAGGCGCTCCAGGCGCTGAAGCCGGCGTGCAGCCGCGCCATGGTGGCGTCGGCCTCGTCGCGGGTGGCCTCGTGCACGGACTCGGGGTGCACGCGGTCCAGCGCATCGAGCAGCGGCTGGCGCATCACCAGGCAGGCCAGGTCGACCCCGGTGGAGTTGGCCCGCGCAGCGCCGAACAGTGCCGGCGGCAGCGGCAGCGCCGGGCTGTCGGCGGCGTGCAGCGGCGACGCGAGCAGGTCGTCCACGCTCACCGACTCGTCGGCGAGCTGGTGCACGAACGAGGAATTGGCGCCGTTCTCCAGCAGCCGCCGCACCAGGTAGGCCAGCAGGTCGCGATGCTCGCCCACCGGCGCGTAGACGCGGCAGGCGACGGTCGGGTCCTTCAGCACCTCACGGTGGATGCCCTCGCCCATGCCGTGCAGGCGCTGCAACTCGAACGCGACGCGGCCACGGGCGTCGCCCGGTGCCACCCCACCCACTGCGCGCGCCATCTGCAGGATGGCGGCGATGGTGCCGGCGTTGTGGGTGGCGAACTGCGGGTACAGCACCTCGTGGTGGCCGATCAGCCGCGCCGCGCAGGCCAGGTAGGCGATGTCGGTGTGGTGCTTGTGCGTGAACACCGGATAGCCCGGCAGGCCGGCTTCCTGCGCGCGCTTGATCTCGCCGTCCCAGTAGGCGCCCTTGACCAGGCGCACGATGAACTTCACGCCGTGGCGGCGGGCGATGTCGGCCACCGCGTCGACGACCTCGACGCCGCGCGTCTGGTAGGCCTGCACCGCCAGGCCGAGCCCGGCCCACTGCGGGTGCTGTGCCGCCACGCGAGCGGCCAGCGCATCCAGCAGGTCCAGCGAAAGCTCCAGGCGGTCGCTTTCCTCGGCGTCGATGGCCAGATTGATGTGGGCGCGCGCCGCCAGGTCGGCCAGGCCCCACAGGCGCGGCAACAGTTCGGCGAAGACGCGCTCGCGCTGCGCTTCCTCGTAGCGCGAGAACAGCGCACTGAGCTTGACCGAGATCTCGTCACAGCCTTGCGGGTGCGCTGCGGCACCGGCGACCGAGCCCGCCGCCGGCGTCGCCCGGCCGGCAGCGACGGCGTCGATGGCCTGCCGGTAGGCCGCCAGGTATTCCGCGGCGGCCGCCTCGGTACGCGCGCCCTCGCCCAGCATGTCGAAGCTGAAGCGCAGCGCGCCCTGCTGCCGGCGCTGGGTGCCGGCCTCGATCATGGCGTCGGCGATGGTGCGCGCATAGACGAACTGGTGGCCCAGCAACTGGATGGCGCGCACCGTGGCGGCCACCACCGTCTTCGCCCCCAGGCGCTGCACGACACCGCCGGGCTGTTCGCCTTCGGGCAAGAAGCGCTTGGAAAGCGCGATGGCGCTCGCGGACAGGTGGGCCAGCACCCGGTACGGCCCCTCGCCGGACGCGGCCTCGAAGTCGGCGCGTCCGAGCTGGTCGGCGGTCAGCGCGACGGCGGTCTCGGTGTCGGGCACACGCAGCAGCGCTTCGGCCAGCCGCATCAGCGCCAGGCCTTCGGCCGTGGAGATCGGATATTCGCGCAGCAGCGACTCCATGGCCCAGAACGGCGCCGGCTTGTCGCGTGCGCCCTGCACCCAGGGGCGCGCGGCGGCCACCACGGCCGGCCAGTCGAGCTTGCCCTGCAGCGCGGCCATCGCCAACGCCACCACGTCCGCCTCGGGGCGGTAGGGAAACGGCAGCCGGGCCCGGGCTGGGGCAGGAGAGATGGTCGTGCGGGTGTCCATGGTGGGCCTTTCGGACGCGTGGGTGGCACAGCATATGCGCGTCGCGCGTCGGGCAGGCCGTTGGCCGGGTTCGAGAGCAGCGAACGCTGCGGCTCACCCCGTGTCGTGACGTCGAAGTGGTACGCTCCGTGCGGCTGCAGAATCGACGAGCAGGCGAGGACCGACAACACCACCGCGGGGACCATCCATGATTGCGCGCACTCTCGTTCACCTTGTCTCGCTGGTACTCACCGTGCTTGCCGTCGGCTGCGCCACGCGCGCGACGACGATCGATGCACAGTGGGTCACCCCGTCGATGGCGAGCCGGGGCAAGGTGCAGGACGTTCTCGTCGTGGCTGCCTTGCGCGATGCCACTCAGCGCCGGATGCTGGAGGACCGCATGGTCGAGGCATTGGCTGCCGCTGGCGTCAAGGCTTTGCCGTCACACAAGTTCCTTGCGGACGGTGCGCATTTGTCGGAGACGCAGATGCGCAGAGGCGGTGACAGACGCCGCCGCCTCCTACGTGCTGATGAGCAGCATTTCCGGCGTGACGACCGATGTCCGGGTGACGCAGGGCATGATGATGGGTCCGGCCTGGGGCCCGGGGATGGGCCGGCCCACGGGCATGGGACCCGGTTGGGGTGGCATGTCGGCGCACTATGGGGCGTTGTGGGGCCAGTCCATCACTTCCGAGGTGCGCACGACACAGAACGTGCACGGCGATACGCGCCTCTTCGAGACCCGCTCATCGGAAGTCGTCTGGTCCGCGGGCACGACGACGTCGACCGGCTGGGACAGCGTGCCGAGCATGATCGGCCAGTTTGCGACCCTGATCGTCGACGCGCTCAAGAAGGACGCGGTGATTTAGCGCGCCGGGTCCTGCTGCCGTCGACCATCGGGGCCGGCTGGGACTTCGGCACGTAGCGCTGGACGAGGCGCGACTCCTCGCGGGCGAGCGCCGCCTCGGCATCGTTCAGGCAGCTTTGAAAACGGCCGGCAGCGGCGCTCATCGCCTGGTTCTTGAGGCTCACGATCGCATAGTTCGCGAAGCTCCAGGACTCGGTCCCGACCACGGCGAGCGCGCCCCGCCTGAGTTCCTCGGCCACGCTCGACAGCATGAGCGGCGCCACTGCATCCGAGTCGGCAATGATGCGTTTGGCGGCTGCAACGCCACAGCATTCAATGGCCGGGAAGGGGCGCCCGGGCTGCTTGGCATCGACCGGCTGCCGTGCGGCAAGCATGGGGTCGAGCACACGCGGCGGATAGCGGCTGATGGCGACGAAAGGATAGGCGAAGGTCTCCTCGGCGCGCACGACACTCTTCTTGTCGAGCGGATGACCACGCCGGGCCACGAAGTACACCTGGTGGCGGCCCAGTGGTTCGATCGTGAGCTCGTGCTCGTCGAGCAGGGTGCTGAACTCGGCAACGAAGAAGTCCAGCTCCCGCGCCTTGAGTCGCCGCAGCAAGTCGTCCCAATCAGCGCGGACCATTCGGACGCGCACGAGCGGATTGTCGGGAACGAACCGCACAAGAGCCGCCGGCACGACGGTCTCGGCCGGATAAGGACCCGCTCCGATGCTGAACTGGTCCGACCCCCCGACCCGCCCGCGAAGAACCTCGCGGTCGAGCTCGTCGGCCGCATCGACCAGTTCCCGCGCCCGACGGATCAGGAGGCGACCCTGGTCCGTCGGCGTCACGCCGCTGACGGAACGGTCGAACAGGGTGCTGCCGACGGCCCACTCGATCTGCTTGAGACTGCGCGACAAGGCGGGCTGCGTCATGTGCATCGCGGCGGCTGCGCGGACGAGACTTCCGTGCTGCGCGAGGGCGAGCACGTGGCGCAGCTGACGCAACTCGAGGGGCATGCCCAAAGTATATGGATGCCCTGACCAAACGGCATTGGACGGCCCGATGAGCGCTGCAAATAATCCTTCCAGGGTAGATTGAGTGACAGGCGTCCGAAGCAAATCGGGCTTGATGGTTCTGCCCGGGCACCATCGTTTCGGCACGGCGCGCACGGATGGCGCGCACCACCAGGGGAATCAGATGTCGTACAAGTTCGGAGGCTGGGCAGCTCTGCTGCTCGCTGCGGCCGGCGCATGGCCGCTCGTGACTGCCGCGCAGATGCCGGGATCCAGGCTGCTGCCTGCCGCCGGTGCGGCGAACGCGGCCTCGCACTTCGATCCGCTGGGGCAGCCCCCGTCGAAGTTCACCCTCGAGTTGCGCAACGGCCTGAAGGCCACGCTGCCGTTCGCCGACAAGCGCGACTTCGAGGAAGCCAAGCGCGGCTTCATTGCCGAGCCGCCGTATACGAAGATCATGGCCGACGCCGGGCATGTGGCCTGGGACATGGGCAGCTACGGCTGGCTGCTGACGGGCAAGGACTTCGAGACCATTCATCCCTCCCTGCAGCGCCAGGCGGTGCTCAACATGGCCTACGGCCTGTACGAGGTGGTGCCCGGCCGCATCTACCAGGTGCGAGGCTACGACCTCGCCAACATCAGCTTCATCAAGGGCGATACCGGCTGGATCGTCTTCGATCCCCTGACGGCGAAGGAAACCGCGCGCGCCGCGCTCGAGTTCATCAACGAGAAGCTCGGCAAGCGCCCGGTCGTCGCCGTCGTGTATTCGCACTCGCACGGCGACCACTTCGGCGGCGTGCGCGGTGTCGTCGACGAGGCCGACGTCACCAGCGGCAAGGTGCTCGTCATCGCGCCCGAGAACTTCCTTGAGGCCGCAATTTCCGAGAACGTCTTCGCCGGCACCGCGATGTCGCGGCGCCTGCAGTGGCAGTACTCCCTCTTCCTGCCGCGCCATCCCTTCGGCCACGTCGACCAGGCGATTGGCAAGAACGTTGCCAACGGCAACACCGGCCTCATTCCGCCGAACCGCATCCTTTCGAAGAACTTCGAGGAGATGACGGTCGACGGCGTGAAGATGGTGTTCCAGAACACGCCGGACACCGAGGCGCCGGTCGAGATGAACACCTATTTCCCGCAGTTCAAGGCCTTCTGGGCGGCGGAGAACATCACCGGAACGGTGCACAACATCTACACCATCCGCGGCGCGGCCGTGCGCAACGCGCTCAATTGGTCGAAGGAGATCAACGTCGCGCTCTACAAGTTCGGCCAGGAGGCGGAAGTGATGTTCGCCTCGCACAGCTGGCCGCGCTGGGGCACGGCGCGCATCCAGGAAGTGATGCGCGCCCAGCGCGACGCCTACGCCAACCTGAACAACCAGTCGCTGCACTACGCGAACCGCGGCGTCACCATCAACGAGATCCACAACGTCTACGAGGTGCCCAAGAGCCTGCGCGAGCAGTGGTCGGCGCGCAGCTACCACGGCGACGTGCAGAACAACGTGCGCGGCGTGGTCAACCGCTTCCTCGGCCACTTCGACGGCAACCCGACCAATCTGATCCCGCTGTCGCCGAAGGAATCGGCGCCGCTGTACGTCGAGATGATGGGCGGTTCGGCAAAGATCCTCGCCAAGGGCCGCCAGCTCATCGCTCAGGGCAAGTACCTGCACGCCACCGAGATCCTCAATCGGCTGGTTTTCGCCGAGCCCGCCAACCAGACGGCACGCCGCCTGCTCGCCGATGCCTTCGAGCAGCTCGGCTACCAGGCCGAGAGCACGAGTGTGCGCAACAACTTCCTGCAGGGTGCCTACGAGTTGCGCAATGGTCAGCCCGGTGGCGTGCCACCGCGGTCATCCGGCCCGGACGTGGTGCGGGCGATGTCGACCGAGCAGTGGCTCGATTTCGTCGCCATCAGCATGGACCCGAAGAAGGCCGATGGCATGCAGTTCACCATCAATCTGGTGACGCCGGACAATGGCGAGCAGTACGTCGTAGAGATGAGCAACGCGACCCTCACCACGCTGAAGGGGTTCCAGGCCGCGAAACCGGACCTGACGGTGACGCTGAACCGCGACGACCTCAACCAGGTGATGATGGGCGCCGCGTCCTTTGACGACCTGATCAAAGCGGGCCGGGCAAAGTTCGATGGCAATCGCGCGGGCTTCGACCAGCTGCGCTCCATCCTCGTGCCGTTCACGCCCGACTTCGAGATCCTGCCGGGTACTCGTCCCAAGCGGGCGGCAGCTGCTCCCAAGCCGTTTGAATTGCGGGATTTGGTGGACTACGATTAAAGTCGAGTGGTTTTCCCGCACCACTTGGCGGGGGGACCGGACGTCCGCCGGGCGCGACAGTGCCTGTCTCGCCCATCTCGCTCGGCCGATGACCGGGCTCCACATCTTGATCCCCAGAAGGAGAAACGAATGAACGAACAACGTCGCAGGGCCTTGATGGCCGGAGCCGGCCTCGTGGTACTGGGCGCCACCGGCTGCACCACCACTACCGAGGGCGGAGGCGATCCGGTGGCGCAGCGCACGGCCATCGATGCGGCAGCGGACAGCGCGCTGGCGCGGCTGTATGCCCAGCACCCCGGCTCGAAGGAGTTGGTCGCCTCGGCGCGAGGCGCCCTGATCTTCCCGAGCGTGGTTTCGGCCGGTTTCGTGGTCGGCGCCGGCAGCGGGCAGGGCGTGCTTCGCGCGGGCGGCAAGACCACCGGCTACTTCCGGATGACGGAGGCTTCGGTGGGATGGCTGGCCGGCGCCCAGTCCCAGGCGGTCTTCCTCCTGTTCATGACCGAGGGGGCACGCAAGAAGTTCGAGGACAGCCGCGGCTGGACGGTCGGCGCCGATGCATCGGTGACGATGATCAACGTCGGCGCCAATGCGCAGGTCACGACGCAGACGGCCAACCAGGAAGTCATCGGGTTCGTGATGACGAATGCGGGCCTGATGGGCAATGTCAGCCTCAACGGCAACCGCATCACGCGCCTCGACATCTGAGATGCGTGCGGGCAAGGAGGCAGGCCAACGAGCGCTCGTTCAGTAGCTGAGCCCCGTCGACAGCACCGTCCCAAAAGCCCGCATGCGACCCATCACCCGAATCGGTCTGGTCGCGCTCGGCCTGCTCGCTGCGGCGGCGCCGCTGGGCAGCGTGCACGCAAGCGACGACACCTGGCAGTTCGACGCCACCATCTACGCCTGGATACCCGCGATCGGTGGCGAGACCCAGTTCCCGACCGGCGCGGGCGGTCCCTCGATCGACATCGATGCCAGGGACGTGCTGCGCAAGCTCGACATGGCGTTCATGGCGACGCTCGGGGCTCGCCGAGGGCGTTGGGGCGGCTATGCTGACTGGGTCTATTCCGACTTGAGTGCGCAACGAACCGGCACGCGCATGCTGGACACCGACCAGACCCTGAGCTGGTCGCTGGCGGGACCCGGCTCGGTGCCAGGGCTCGCCAGGTCCGGCATGGTGGAGACGAGCGTGACGAACTGGGATGCCATCGTCGGCGTCCGCGGGCGCGCGCGCGTTGACGGCCAGGCACGCTGGTTCCTGCCCTATGCCCTGGATTTCGGCACCGGGGCATCGCGCCGGACCTGGCAGTCGATCATCGGTGTCGGTTACTCGTTCGACGCCGGCCAGGCCATTCTGGCCTGGCGCTACCTCGATTACACGTTCGAGCCCGCCGAAGCCCTGCAGTCCCTGACTTTCAACGGCCTCGCTCTCGGCTTCACCTTCCGTTCCTAGGCGCACGGGCCACCGCCCACTCGAGTCAAAGGCGATGAATATGAAAAAGAATCTTGTTCTGGCGTGCGCTGTGGCGTCCGTCGCGATGGTCACGGCGCTCGACGCCACGGCGCAGGCCCGCGTGCAGTATGGCCGCATCACCAATGCGCAGGCGACGACCGTGACCGATTCCAGTTCGCGCGCCGTTGGCACGCTGGTCGGCGGCGGCATTGGCCTGGCCACCGGCAGTGGCCAGTCCGGCAGCAATCGTGCGCTGAGGGGACTCGCCGGCGCGGCTGCCGGGCGCGGCGTCGGGACGATGGCCGGCAGTTCCCAGGCGTTCGAGTACACGGTCCTGATCAACGGGACACAGACGGTGCGGATCGTGTCGGATCAGGCGGGCAAGCGCGTCGGCGACTGCGTGGCGGTCGAACAGGGCCAGTTCGCGAATATCCGCCTGGTCCCGGACAGCCGCTGTGCGCCGGCGCAATCCGCGCCCGCCGCGAGGGCCGCTCCGCCAGCGGCCGCGCCCGCGCCCGCGGCCGCGGATACCCAGCAGGCGAATGCCTGCGAGCAGGCCAAGGCGCAAGTGCTGGCGGCGGCGACCGACGATGAATTCAACATGGCCGAGCGGCGCATGCGGCTGCTTTGCGGCGAGTGACAAGGCGCTGACCTGTCCAGCGCGCCCTTGCAGGGCAACGGCTGGCGCGGGACCGTAGGCTCTTCTTTACCCGTCTGATCCTGGCGCGTTCGGGTCCGCCGCGTCACGGTCCGGCGAAGGGCTGCGCGTCCAGATCGTCAGGCACGAAAGTCGACAGCAGGGCCTCGAGCCGAACCGGCAGGCCGGGCACGGGTATCGCCACCAGCCCGCGCCCGCTCGCCGCCGGTGGCCGATCGATGCCTTCCTCGACCCGTGCGAGCAGGTACGGGAAGAACGGGTTCGATGGCAGCCGGGTCAGGAATTCCTGATCGACGATGAGCGCGCCGCGCTCGCCCCGAGCGTCCAGTGCGCCGAGGTTCAGCCCGAACTCGCGCGCGACTTCGGATCCGGGTGCGATGCCGTACAGAGGGTCGTCAGGCGGAATCGGAATCGCCAGGTGCGACAGCGAGAAGATGCCAGGCGGGTATGGCATGTCGAGCGGCGCTGTCGACCGCCTGCAGCTGACCGGGCGCGATGCTGCGCTCGACAGTCGCGTCGGTGTCCTCGCCCGCGTTGGCGATGGCGGTGAAGCGATACGTCTGCGGCGTGGTCGGCGTCATGCGCTCCAGAGCAACGTGGGACGATGGCCGCAGCAGCGGACCGAACTTGACCGTCCGGTTGACGTCGAACAGCACGATCTCGCTTCCGTTGTCGGGCAGGAAGGCGTACAGGGCGGCCAGGATCGCCGGCGTGCTGACCGTGAAATCGATGACGGACTGGAAGGTCAGCACCGGGGGCATCGCGTCCAGAGCGTCCGGCGCGGGCAAGGCGCTGGATCTGCGCCTGCAACGCGTCCGTCAGGCGGTACGACTGCCGCGCGCCGTTGACCGGGAACGAGTTGTACTTGAATGGATTGAATTCGGGCAGGTTGCTGAGCCAGGCGGCGTTCGCGAACGGCGGCAGCACGGCGGGAAGCCCGGCCAGCCCTGCGAACCGCGCAAAGCGCGTGATGCCGATCATCGGCGTGAACAGCACGAGACGATCGACGCGCGGGCAGCTTGGGATCCTCGATCGCATCGAGGGCGTACTTCACCGCCAGCGCGCCACCGTTCGAAAAGCCGACGAGGTGGAGCGGCGCCGGTGCCGGGGCGCGCCGCCGAGCCTCGCGGATCGCGAGCCGGGCCGCGGCGCTCCAGTCTTCCCAGCGCACATCGGTCAGGCCGGCCGGCACCGTGCCGTGGCCCGGAATGCGGATCCCGATCGCGACGAAGCCGCGGTCGGCGTACCGGCGTGCAACGTGTCGCAGGCTGTAGGGGGAGTCGGTCAGGCCGTGCAGAAGCACGACAGCGCCCTGCGGCGAACCGGCTGGTTCGATGACGTAGGAGCGATTCCAGTCCTGTGAAAACCGGGGCGGATAGACCGGGCTGCCTTCGAAGTAACGGTTGTAGGGCACGCGCGCTTCCGGCTCGAGCCGCTGCGTGACATTGGCGCGGATGTCGTCGAAGATGGCGCGTTCCTGCGCCAGATATCCCTGCCAGTCGCTCGCGTCGATCTGTTGCGCGGTGAGCTCGACAGGCACGTGGGTGTGCCAGGGCTGCAGCGCCGGCCCTTGCAGGGCGCGCAAAGCGCGCACTCCCAGCGCCGCAACGACGACCAGCAGCAGCGCAGCGAAGAGCCAGAGGAGGATGCGTCCGGGCTTCATGTTCTTTTCCGGGTCATGGGTGGACCAGGGAATGCGGGCTCGTGCGAGCGCATCGGCCCGGCGGGTCAGGAACAGGTGGCTCGGAGGCGCCGCAACGTCTCGTTGCTCCTGGGCAGGTTGTCCGGGTTCTCGCCGGGAAAGTAACGCTCGCCATGGGGGGGGCGTTGCTGCCCGACGGTGGGAAACCGCGAACGGCGACAACGGCCGGAACCAGCTTGGAAGCATCGACCGAACCGTTGTCGATGTCGCGCTGGCAGACGAGGAGCACCCCGCCGCCGCCAGTGGCCCGGTCGCGTACCGCCGCGGCCGACCTGGGTGCCGTTGTCAGGAGCGCACTGGTGTTCGGCGGAAGCGCGAGCACGAAGAAGCGCGCGTTCCGGGGGTTCTGCGCGAGACCGCGTTCGGCCGCCTCCTTGAAACTGAACCCGTACCCCGCGACGTAGAGGCCCCCTTCCGCCTGGGCGAGTGCGGTCATCGGCAAGGCGCTGGCCAACATGGCTGCGGCGGCCAGGCCCCGGCGGAAGGTCGTCTCGATAGAAGTCAGGCAGCTCATTTCACTCCTCGTCCGGCGCGACGCGGCGGGCAGCCCTGAAGTCGGTGGGCACCGGATGCGACGGCATGAACTCTCGACAGCCCTGCGTGCCGGAAGTGTATGGGGACGGCAGCGCTTCGTGGGGCATCGTCAACCCAATGCAGGGAAACCAGCGCACGGGAGGCTCAAGAACCACCGCCGACCCCCCGGGCGGCCGCATCGGCACCCGCAATCGGGCCGACGCTCAGGCTCGTGGCGATGCCGCTTGCACAGGCCGGCCGCCGAAGATGGCCGTGCCCACGCGCACGATCGTCGCGCCTTCGGCGATGGCGGCTTCCAGGTCGGCGCTCATGCCCATCGACAGCGCATCCAGCGCCAGTCCCTGCGCGTTCAGCTCGTCGCGCAGCGCGCGCAAGGCGCGATGCGGCGCACGCTGTGCTTCGGATTCGCCCGCCGGCTCGGGGATGGCCATCAGCCCGCGCAGCACCACCTTGTCGCGCGGCAGCGCCGTCACCGCCCGCGCCAGCGCCGCGGCTTCGGTCGGCCGCACGCCGCACTTGCTGGCTTCGCCGCTGATGTTGACCTGCAGGCACAGGTTCAGCGGTGGCAGCCACGCCGGCCGCTGCTCGGCCAGCCGCTGCGCCACCTTGAGCCGGTCCACCGAGTGCACCCAGTCGAAGGCCTCGGCCACCGCTTTCGTCTTGTTGCTCTGCAGCGGTCCGATGAGGTGCCACTCGATGCGCGGGCGCAGATCGGCCAGCGCAGCGATCTTGGTCAGCGCCTCCTGGACGTAGTTCTCGCCGAAGGCGCGCTGCCCGGCGGCGTGCGCTTCGCGCACCGCGTCGGCGCCGAAGGTCTTGCTCACGGCCAGCAGGGTGACCCCCGGCGGGGCACCGAAATCGGCCGTCTGCGTGAGGATGTTGGCACCTCGACCCGCCTCGGCACAGGCCGCGGCGATGCGCCGCTTCACTTCTTGCAGGTTGCTTCCGATGCTGCCCATAATCCTTCGAAGCTTAAGGCGTGCGCGCCCGTTCTCCCATGGCCATGGACATCACCCAGCTGCTCGCCTTCTCGGTCAAGAACAAGGCGTCCGACCTGCATCTCTCCGCAGGCCTGCCGCCGATGATCCGGGTGCACGGCGACGTGCGGCGCATCAACGTCGAGGCGCTGGACCACAAGGCGGTCCACGACATGGTGTACGACATCATGAACGACTCGCAGCGCAAGCACTACGAAGACACGCTGGAATGCGACTTCAGCTTCGAGATCCAGGGCCTGGCGCGCTTTCGCGTCAACGCCTTCAACCAGAACCGCGGCGCCGGCGCGGTCTTCCGCACCATCCCGAGCAAGATCCTGACGCTGGAGCAGCTGGGCTGCCCCAAGGTCTTCGCCGAACTGTCGCTCAAGCCGCGCGGGCTGGTGCTGGTGCACGGGCCCGACCGGCTCGGGCAAGAGCACGACGCTGGCGGCGATGGTCAACCACCTCAACGAACACGAGTACGGCCACGTGCTGACGGTCGAGGACCCGATCGAGTTCGTGCACGAGAGCAAGAAGTGCCTGATCAACCAGCGCGAGGTCGGCCCGCACACACTGAGCTTTGCCAACGCGCTGCGATCGGCGCTGCGCGAGGACCCCGACGCCATCCTGGTCGGCGAGATGCGCGACCTGGAGACCATCCGGCTGGCGCTGACAGCGGCGGAGACCGGCCACCTGGTGTTCGGCACGCTGCACACGAGCTCGGCGGCCAAGACGGTGGACCGCATCGTCGACGTCTTCCCCGCGGCCGAGAAGGAGATGGTGCGCGCGATGCTCAGCGAATCGCTGGTCGCCGTGATCTCGCAGAGCCTGTGCAAGCTGAAGGACGGATCGGGCCGCGTCGCCGCGCACGAGATCATGCTCGGCACCAGCGCCATCCGCAACCTGATCCGCGAAAACAAGATCGCGCAGATGTACTCGAGCATCCAGACCGGCCAGAACGTGGGCATGCAGACGCTGGACCAGAACCTCACCGACCTGGTGCGCCGCAACCTGATCACGCCGGCCGAGGCACGCGCCAAGGCCAAGATCCCCGAGAACTTCCCTGGATAGGACGCACTGAATGGAACGCGACCAGGCATCCAAGTTCGTCAACGACCTGCTGCGGCTGATGGTCAGCCGCAACGGCTCGGACCTCTTCCTCACCGCCGACTTCCCGCCCGCCATCAAGGTCGACGGCAAGATCACCAAGGTCAGCCCGCAGCCGCTGACCGGCCAGCACACGCTGGCGCTGGCGCGCGCGGTCATGAACGACAAGCAGGCCGCCGAGTTCGAGCGCACCAAGGAGTGCAACTTCGCCATCTCGCCCCAGGGCGTGGGCCGCTTCCGCGTCAACGCCTTCATCCAGCAGGGGCACGTCGGGCTCGTCTTCCGCACCATCCCGGCCACGCTGCCGACGATCGACAGCCTGGGGCTGCCCGTGGTGCTGAAGGAGGTGGCGATGACCAAGCGCGGGCTGGTCATCTTCGTCGGCGCCACCGGCTCGGGCAAGAGCACCTCGCTGGCGGCCATCGTCGACCACCGCAACGAGAACTCCTTCGGCCACATCATCACGGTCGAGGACCCGGTGGAGTTCGTGCACCCGCACAAGAACTGCATCGTCACGCAGCGCGAGCTCGGCATCGACACCGACAGCTGGGAGGCGGCGCTGAAGAACACCCTGCGCCAGGCACCCGACGTCATCCTGATGGGCGAGATCCGCGACCGCGAGACCATGGAGCACGCGGTCGCCTTCGCCGAAACGGGCCACCTGTGCCTGGCCACGCTGCATGCCAACAGCTCCAACCAGGCGCTGGACCGCATCATCAACTTCTTCCCCGAGGAGCGGCGCGCCGCAGTTGCTGATGGACCTGTCGCTCAACCTCAAGGCACTGGTCAGCCAGCGCCTGATGCCGCGGGAGCAGGGCCACGGCCGCATCGCCGCGGTCGAGATCCTGCTCAACACGCCGCTGGTGAGCGACATGATCTTCAAGGGCGAGGTCTCCGAAATCAAGGAACTGATGAAGCGCTCGCGCGAGCTCGGCATGCAGACCTTCGACCAGGCGCTGTTCGACCTCTACGAGGCGCGCCACATCACCTACGAGGACGCGCTGCGCAACGCCGACTCGGTGAACGATCTGCGGCTGCAGATCAAGCTCAACAGCCAGCGCGCGCGCAGCACCGACCTCGCCGCCGGCACCGAGCACATGCGCGTGATGTGATGTAGGCGCCGGCCGCGGCGCTTACCATCGCGGGCATGAGCACCCGCCACTACGAACCAACCGCGCCGCGCCGCGTGGCCTTTCTGGGCCTGGGCGTGATGGGCCATCCGATGGCCGGCCACCTGGCCCGCGCCGGGCACGCCACCACGGTCTACAACCGCACCGCCGCCAAGGCTGCCGCCTGGGTCGCCGAATGCGGCGGCGCCGCGGCGGCGACCCCGCGCGAGGCCGCCGCCGGCGCCGACATCGTCTTCGCCTGCGTCGGCAACGACGACGATCTGCGTGCCGTCACGCTGGGCGAAGACCTGGGCAGCGGCGCCCGCGGCGCGGCAGGCGCCTTCGCCGGCATGAAGCCGGGCGCCATCTTCGTCGACCACACCACGGCTTCGGCCGAGATCGCGCGCGAACTGCACCGCGAGGCACGTGCGCGCGGCCTGCACTTCATCGACGCGCCGGTCTCGGGCGGGCAGGCCGGTGCCGTGAACGGCACGCTCACCGTGATGTGCGGCGGCGACGAGGCGCCTTTCGCCACCGTGCAGCCGGTGGCCCTGTGCTTCGCGCGCGCGGTGACGCGCGTCGGCCCCAGCGGCGCCGGGCAACTGGCGAAGATGGTCAACCAGGTCGCGATCGGCGGACTGGTGCAGGCGCTCGCCGAGGCGCTGGCCTTCGGCCGCCGCGCCGGGCTCGACATGCCGCTGGTGCTGGAGGTCATCGGCAAGGGCGCGGCACAGAGCTGGCAGATGGACAACCGCGGTCGCACCATGCTCGAGGACAGGTTCGACTTCGGCTTTGCCGTCGACTGGATGCGCAAGGACCTCGGCCTGGTGCTCGACGAAGCGCGGCGCAATGGCGCGCAGTTGCCGGTGACGGCCCTGGTCGACCAGTTCTACGCCGAGATCCAGGCCCAGGGCGGCCGGCGCTGGGACACTTCGAGCCTGATCCGCCGCCTGCGCGGCTGAGATCGCCGGGACGCGCGCCCAGGGCCGGGCTCAACGCGGCGCCGACGCCGCAGCCGCCGGGGCCGCGGTGGCCTTGCCCAGCGCGGCCAGTTCGGCCTCGGTGATGATCTCGAACACCTGCACCACTTTCTGCACGCCCTTGATCGAGCGCGCGATCTCGGTGCCGCGGCTGGCCTCGCGTTCGGTGACGCGGCCCATCAGGTAGACGATGCCGCGCTCGACGACGATCTTGAAGGCGTTCGACTGCAGGTCGGCTGCATCGACGAGCGTGGCCGTGATCTTGGCGGCCAGACGGTGTCGTTGGAGCGCGATCCCATCGTGCTGTTGCCGCCGATGCCCAGCTCGTTGACCACCGCACGCACGTTCTCGACGCCGGCGACCACGCGCTCGACGCGCGCCTTCTCGTCGGCATGCGGCACCTCGCCGGTGATGAGCACGGTGCGGTTGTAGCTGACGATGTTGACATGGCCCAACGTGGCCAGCTCGCTCACCCGCGACGCGGCCTTCAGCTCGATCGTCTGGTCCTCGACCTGCGTGCCCGTGGTGCGGCGGTCGGTGGCGACGAAACCCCCGACGACGACACCGCCCATCACCAGCGGCGCGCAGCCCGCCAGCACGCCAGCGGCAGCCAGCGCCGCGACGGCGCGCACGAGACAGGCCCAGGCTGAAACGCGATCATGTCTCTTGTTCCCCCATCAACTGGAAATCGACCGCATCGCACAGGCAGTGCAGCACCAGCAGCTGCAGTTCGGCGATGCGGGCGGAACGCTCGTGCGGCACCGCCACGAGCACGTCGGTCTCGGCCAGCAGTTCACCGAAGGCGGCAGCGCCACGGCCGGCGAGCACGACGATGGTCATGTCCTTGCCCTGCGCGGCCGAGATCACTGGCCGTGCTGTTGCCTTCGCCATCGTCGATGTAGAGCAGCACGTCGCCCGGGAGGCCGAGCGCTCGGATCTGCTGGCCCTGCATCGCGGGCTCGGTGGCCAGCGCCAGCGCGGCCAGCGGCGGGCGCTCGCGTTCGAAGCGGCCGGTGAACTGCCGCGCCAGGTGCTGCGCCAGCAGCGTGCCGGCGCCGCTGCCGCAGGCCATGACCTTGCCGCCGCCGGTGATCGCCGCGAGCATGGCCGCCGCAGCCTCGGCGATCGGGCGCGCCAGCGTCTCGGCAGACTGGTACTTGAGGTCGGCGCCGTCGAAGAAATGCTGCTGGATGCGCTGTTCAAGCATGAACACGCATCATATGACAGGGCCCCGGCACGCCGGTTCCCTGCTCAGCCGGCGTCGAAGGCGCCGCGCAGCCACTCGATGCGATCGCCGTCGATGGCGATGACGTCGAAACGGCAGGGCGGCAGCGTCGGCAGGCGCGACAGGAAGTGCTGCGCCGCGAAGACCAGCGCGCGCCGCTTGGCGGCGCCTACGCTGGCGGCGGCGCCGCCATGCGCGCGCTGCGGCGCGCGCGCACCTCGGCGAAGACCAGCGTGCCGTCGCGCTCGCGCAGGATGAGGTCGATCTCGCCGCCGCGTGCGCCGGGGCCCGCGGGCGACCCGATAATTGCGCTGCACCAGCACCAGCCCGCGCGCCTGCAGCCAGGCCAGGGCCAGCGCTTCGGCATCGTCGCCGACCGCCTTGGTGCTGCCACCGGCGCCCGCCTTGAACATCGACCCCTCCCTGCTGCTGCAGGCCGCCGCCGCGGCCGCCGGACACCAGCAATACCCGCCCGGCACACTGTACGTGGTGGCGACGCCGATCGGCAACCTCGCCGACCTGACGCTGCGCGCCATCCACGTGCTGGGCCGGGTGCAGGCGCGTGGCCTGCGAGGACACGCGGGTGGCGGCGCAGCTGCTGCGCCACCTCGGGCCTGCAGCAGCCGCTGCTGGCGCTGCACGGCCACAACGAGCACGAGGCGTCGGCCGCCGTGCTGGCGCGGCTGGCGCGCGGCGAGTCGGTGGCCTATGTCAGCGACGCCGGCACGCCGGCGGTGTCCGACCCCGGCGCGGTGCTGGTGGCGCAGGCCGCCGCCGCCGGCCACACGGTGGTGCCGGTGCCCGGGGCCAGCAGCGCGCTGGCGGCGCTGTCGCGTGGCCGGCGACACCGTCGGCCACGGCTTCCGCTTCGTCGGTTTCCTGCCCGCCAAGGGCGGCGAGCGGCGCGCGGCGCTGGCCGCGCGTGCTGGCCGACGCCGGCACGCAGGTGCTGTTCGAGGCGCCGCACCGCATCAGCGCCCTGGTGGCCGAACTGGCCGCGGGCGCGCCGCAGCGCCGCGCTGACGCTGGCGCGCGAGCTGACCAAGCAGTTCGAGACCATCGTCACCGCGCCCGCCGCCGAGTTGCCGGCCTGGCTGGCCGGCCGACGACAACCGCCAGCGCGGCGAATTCGTGCTCGTGCTGCATGCCCTGCCCGCCGCGCCGGCGGCGGCCGACGGCGCTGGGCCCGGCCGCGCTGCAGACGCTGCGCGTGCTGCTGCGCGAACTGCCGCTGAAGCAGGCGGTGGCGCTGGCGGCCGAGATCACCGGCGCGCCGCGCAATGCGCTGTACCAGCGCGCGCTGGCCGAGCGCGGCGGCGCCGGCGCCGGCAGCGCGGGACGGCCTGATGGCCGCACGCACGCGCCCGCGCCGCCTGCGCGGGCTGGCTGCGCGGCCGCACGGCCCACTGGTCACCCACCGTGCGCGGGCTGCTGTGGTCGGCCGCCAGCGGCGCGCTGTTCGTCGTGCTCAACGCCACCATGCGCGGGCTGGCGCTGCAGCTCGACCCGATGCAGGCGCAATTCCTGCGCTACCTGTTCGGCTTGCTGGTGATGCTGCCGCTGCTGCTGCACGGCCGGCTGGCGTCGACTGGTGGCCGCGCAACCTGGGCGGCCAGTTCACGCGCGGCGCGGTGCACACGCTGGGCCTGGTGCTGTGGTTCCTGGCGCTGCCGCACATTCCGCTGGCCGACACCACGGCCTGGGCTTCACCGCGCCGCTGTTCATCATGGTCGGCGCCTGGCTCTTCCTGCGCGAGCCGATGCGCTGGGAGCGCTGGCTGGCCACCGCCTCGGCTTTGCCGGCGTGCTGATCGTGCGTCGGCCCCAAGCTCGGCCTGGGCGCTGGCAGCGGCGGCGGCGGCTACCACCTGCTGATGCTGGCCTCGGCGCCGGTCTTCGCGGCCTCCTTCCTCATCACCAAGGTGCTCACGCGCACCGAGACGGCGGGCGTCATCGTCGTCTGGCAGGCGCTCGGTGACGCTGTTCAGCCTGCCGATGGCGCTGCTGACCTGGCAGTCGCCGAGCGCGCTGCAGTGGCTGGGCTTCGCGCTGTGCGGGCTGCTGGGCAGCGCCGGCCACTACTGCCTGACGCGCTCGTTCCACGCCGCCGACATCTCGGCCACGCAGTCGGTGAAGTTCCTCGAACTGCTGTGGGCGGCGCTGCTGGGCTGGCTGATGTTCGCCGACCTGCCGACGCAGACCACGCTGCTGGGCGGCGCGGTGATCTGCACCGCCACGCTGTGGGTGGCGCGGCGCGAGCACCGGCGGCTCGGCGCTGGCGGCCGACGCCGGCCGTGAGCTGGCAGCCCGGCCGACGGCCGCAATGGCCCTGCCGGCCGCTGCGCCAGCGGGGCCCACTCCTACAATCCGCGCCTGCACTGCGCGCCCGGCCGCCCGCACGCCGTGCCACCTGAAAGACCGCCTCGATGATCACCCGCGAACCCACCCTCGAACGCCTGGCCATCGCCCAGGGCCTGATGCTCGAGCCCTTCGGCCTCGACCGAGGCCACGCTGGCGCGCGCGCTGGCGCACCATCGGCGAGCACCGCATCGACGACGCCGACCTGTACTTCCAGACCACGCGCCACGAGGGCTGGAGCCTGGAGGAAGGCATCGTCAAGAGCGGCAGCTTCAGCATCGACCAGGGCGTGGGCGTGCGCGCCGTGGCCGGCGAGAAGACGGCGTTCGCCTACTCCGACGACCTCTGCGAGGCGCGCTGCTCGACGCCGCGCGCACCGTGCGCACCATCGCCGCGGCCGGGCAGAACCGGCGCGTCAAGCTGGCGCGCGCCGCTGAAGGTGGCCGGCAGCCGCGTGCTGTACGCGCCCACCGACCCCATCGCCACGCTCGACAGCACGCAGAAGGTGGCGCTGCTGGAGAAGGTGGAGAAGCTGGCCCGCGCCAAGGACCCGCGCATCGTGCAGGTGATGGCCGGCCTGGCCGCCGAGTACGACGTGGTGCTGGTGGCGCGCGCCGACGGCACGCGCGCCGCCGACGTGCGGCCGCTGGTGCGGCTGAACGTGACCGTGATCGCCGAGCAGACGGTGGACGGCGTGGTGCGCCGCGAGGTCGGCTCGGGCGGCGGCGGCGGCCGCTTCGGCCTGGGCTACTTCCAGGACGACGTCATCGAGGGCTACGTCGAGCAGGCGGTCAACGCCGCGCTCACCAACCTGGAGAGCCGCGCCGTGCGCCGGCCGGCGAGATGACCGTGGTGCTCGGCCCCGGCTGGCCCGGCGTGCTGCTGCACGAGGCGGTGGGCCACGGCCTGGAAGGCGACTTCAACCGCAAGGGCTCGCAGCACCTTCGCCGGCCGCGTCGGCCAGCGCGTGGCGGCCAAGGGCGTGACCGTGCTCGACGACGGCACCATCCCCGACCGCCGCGGCTCGCTCAACGTCGACGACGAGGGCCACGCCACGCAGCGCAACGTGCTGATCGAGGACGGCATCCTGCAAGGGCTACATCCAGGACAGCCTGAATGCGCGGCTGATGGGCGTCAAGCCCACCGGCAACGGCCGCCGCGAGAGCTACGCCCACGTGCCGATGCCGCGCATGACCAACACCTACATGCTGGCCGGCGACAAGACGCAAGCGACGAGATCGTCGCCAGCATCAAGAAGGGCCTGTACGCCACCAACTTCGGCGGCGGCCAGGTCGACATCACCAGCGGCAAGTTCGTGTTCTCGGCCAGCGAGGCCTTCTGGGTCGAGAACGGCAAGATCCTGTACCCGGTGAAGGGCGCCACCATCATCGGCAACGGCCCCGAGGCGCTGACGCGCGTGAGCATGATCGGCAACGACCTGCAGCTCGACACCGGCGTCGGCGTCTGCGGCAAGGAAGGCCAGAGCGTGCCGGTGGGCGTGGGCCAGCCGACGCTGCGCATCGACGGCCTGACGGTGGGCGGCACCGCTTGAGCGAAGGCGTCTCGCCGACCCAGGCGGTGACGCTGCGCCGACATCGAGGCCGCGGCCGCGCGGCTGGCCGGGCAGGTGCTGGACACGCCCTGCGTCGAATCGAAGACGCTGGTCGCAGATCGTCGGCGCGCAGGTCTTCCTGAAGTTCGAGAACCTGCAGTTCACGGCCTCGTTCAAGGAGCGCGGCGCGCTCAACAAGCTGGCGGCGCTGGTCGAGTCGCGGCGCAGCCGATCACAGGGCGTGATCGCCGCCTCGGCCGGCAACCACGCGCAGGGCGTGGCCCACCACGCGCAGCGCCTGGGGCTGCGCGCGGTGATCGTGATGCCGCAGCACACGCCCACCGTGAAGGTCGAGCGCACGCGCGGCTTCGGCGCCGAGGTCGTGCTGCACGGCGACGACCTTCGACGAGGCGCGCGACCATGCGCTGCGCGCTGGCCGACGCGCAGGGCCTGACCTTCGTCCACCCCTTCGACGACCCGCTGGTGATCGCCGGCCAGGGCACCATCGGGCTGGAGATGCTGCGCGCGCAGCCCGCAGCTCGACACGCTGGTCGATCGCGGTGGGCGGCGGCGGGCTCATCAGCGGCATCGCCACCGCGGCGCGCGCGCTGAAGCCCGGGCGTGCGAGATCATCGGCGTGCAGACCAGCGCGCTTCCCGGCGATGGTCAACGCCGTCAAGGGCACGGCGCACCCGCAGGGCACGCAGCACCATCGCCGAGGGCATCGCCGTCGGGCAGCCGGGGCAGATCACGCGCGAGATCGTGCGCGAGCTGGTCGACGACCTCGTGCTGGTCGACGAAGGCGACATCGAGCAGGCGGTGCTGATGCTGCTGGAGATCGAGAAGACGGTGGTCGAGGGCGCCGGCGCCGCCGGCCTGGCCGCGCTGCTGAAGGACCCGGCGCGCTACGCCGGCCGCAAGGTCGGCCTGGTGCTGTGCGGCGGCAACATCGACCCGCTGCTGCTGGCGGCGATCATCGAGCGCGGCATGGTGCGCGCCGGGCGGCTGGCGCGCATCCGCGTCGGCGCGCGCGACACGCCGGGCGTGCTGGCGCGCATCACCGCGCTGGTGGCCGAGGCCGGCGCCAACATCGACGAGGTGCACCACCAGCGCGCGTTCTCGCACGCTGTCGGCGCAGAGCGTCGAGGTCGAACTGGTGATGCAGACGCGCAACCCGGCGCACGTGCGCGAGGTGGTGGCGCGCGCTGCTGGCGGCGGGCTTCGAGGCCAGCGCCGTACTGAGCGGCCGGGCCAGCGGTCCGCTCGCCGGCATCGAGGCCGTCGCGCGCGTCAGCTGGCGCCAGCCGCCGTGCTACATTCGCCGGCCATGCGTCTCGCGTCCTTCTTCTTTGCGTACTTTTGGTTCTCGCACCGCTCGGCGGCTGGAGAGGCAAGCGCGTAAAGCGAACGCAGCGCACCCCAGACAACCGCCGGCAGCCCCGGCGGTTTTTTTTTGCCGCGCGCTGCATCGCACCGCCAGCCCCGAGGAAGCCGCCATGAGCCCCAAGTCCACCACGCCCCGCCGCCGACAGCCGCCTGGCCGCTGAGCGAGAAGACCAGCGAGACCGACGACCAGCGCATCCGCGACGTCACGCCGCTGCCGCCGCCCGAGCACCTGATCCGCTTCTTCCCGATCGCCGGCACGCCGGTGGAGACGCTGATCGTCGGGCACGCGCGGCGCCATCCGCCGCATCATGAACGGCGAGGACGACCGGCTGCTGGTGATCATCGGCCCGTGCTCGATCCACGACCCGGCCGCGGCGCTGGACTACGCGCGCCGGCTGAAGGCCGCAGCGCGAGCAGCACGCCGGCGAGCTGGAGATCGTGATGCGCGTGTACTTCGAGAAGCCGCGCACCACGGTCGGCTGGAAGGGCCTGATCAACGACCCCTACCTCGACGAGAGCTACCGCATCCACGAGGGCCTGCGCATCGCGCGCCAGCTGCTGGTGGACATCAACCGCCTGGGCGTGCCGGCGGGCAGCGAATTCCTCGACGTGATCAGCCCGCAGTACATCGGCGACCTCATCGCCTGGGGCGCCATCGGCGCGCGCACCACCGAAAGCCAGGTGCACCGCGAGCTGGCCTCGGGGCTGTCGCGCGCCGGTCGGCTTCAAGAACGGCACCGACGGCAACATCAAGATCGCCATCGACGCCATCCAGGCCGCGGCGCGGCCGCACCACTTCCTGTCGGTGCACAAGAACGGCCAGGTCGCCATCGTCGAGACGCGCGGCAACAAGGACTGCCACGTCATCCTGCGCGGCGGCAAGGCGCCCAACTACGACGCCGCCAGCGTGGCCGCGGCCTGCACGGGAGATCGAGGCCGCCAAGCTGCCCTGCCGGCTGATGGTCGACGCCAGCCACGCCAACAGCAGCAAGCAGCACCAGCGCCAGATCGACGTCGTGCGCGACGTCGGCGCGCAGCTGGCCGCCGGCAACCGCTGCATCTTCGGCGTCATGGTCGAGAGCCACCTGCACGCCGGCGCGCAGAAGTTCACCGCCGGCAAGGACGACCCGGCGCAGCTGGAATACGGCAAGAGCATCACCGACGCCTGCATCGGCTGGGACGACTCGGTGGCGGTGCTGGACGTGCTGGCGGCGGCGGTGAAGGCGCGCCGGCGCCACGCCGGTCCGGCCTGAACGAGCGGGCCGGCAGCGCCGGATCACCGCCAGCGCCCGCCCGCGGCGTAGACTTCAGGTCCGCAAGGGGGCTCGGCGATGCGACGTGAATTCAAGGTGGACTTCGGGCCCGCGGGGTCGGTGACGGTGGATCTGCCGGGAGCGAGGCGCCCTGGGCGCCCGACGTCGGCCGGCGCTGGCTGGAAGATCAGTTCATCGCCAACGAGTGCGAGCCGCTGCGCGCCAGCGGCAAGGTGCTGAGCGCCGACAAGGTGCTGGCGGTGGCCGCGGCGCTGGGCCTGCAGCGGCTGCAGCAGGAAGAACAGCTGCGCCACGACTTCGCCCGTGCCACGCTCGGGGCGCTGGGCCGGCCGCTGGTGCGCGTCGACGTCGAGGCCGGCGCGATCACGTTCTGAACCGGCCGATCGGGCCAGCCGCTCGCGCTCAGTCGGCCGCGCGCGCCAGCCGCTCGCTAATCACTCGGCCGAGCGGGCCAGCCGCTCGGAGTGCCAGTAGACGTCGTCGCCGCCCAGCCCGTCGAGGTTGGCGCGGTTGAGCACGCGCGCCAGCACGAACAGCAGGTCGCTCAGGCGGTTCAGGTACTGGCGCGGCGCCTCGTTCACCGGCTCGGCCGCGGCCAGCGCGACCACCGCGCGCTCGGCGCGGCGCGCCACCGTGCGGCTGACATGCGCCAGCGCGGCGCTGCGCGTGCCGGCCGGCAGGATGAACTCCTTCAGCCGCGGCAGCTGCGCGTTGTAGTGCGCCAGCGCCTCGTCCAGCCGCAGCACGGCCGCGTCGGCTTGAGCAGCTCGAAGCCGGGGATCGACAGCTCGCCGCCCAGGTTGAAGAGCTCGTGCTGGATCACCACCAGCAGCTCGCGCACGTCCGTCGGGCAGCGGCTCGGCCAGCAGCACGCCCAGGCTCGAGTTCAGCTCGTCGACGTCGCCCATGGCCTGCACGCGCAGGTGGTCCTTGGCCACGCGGCTGCCGTCGCCCAGGCCGGTGGTGCCGTCGTCTCCGGTGCGGGTGGCGATCTGGGTGAGGCGGTTGGACATGGGGCGCTGTGGTCTCGGGGTGGGCCGCTATTGGACCACTGCCCGGCCGCGCGCGCCGGGTCGCACTCCTAGAATCGACGCCCTGCCCGCCCCGGAGCCCGCCATGAACGCCCCCCACGAGCGCCATCCGCGTCAGGCCCGGCGCCCGCTGCCCGCGGCCATGCTGCAGGCGCTGCGGGCGCGCTTCGGCGACCGCTGCTCCATCGCCGCTGCGGTGCGCGAGCAGCACGGCCGCGACGAGTCGCCGTTCCGACGACCCCGCCCGATGCGGTGGTGTTCTGCGAGAGCACCGAGGACGTCGCCGCCGTGCGTGCGCGCTGGCCGACCGACACGCGGTGCCGGTGATCCCCTACGGCGTCGGCTCGTCGCTCGAAGGCCACCTGCTCGCGGTGCAGGGCGGGGTGAGCGTGGACCTGTCGCGCATGACCGCCATCGTGCAGCTCAACCCCGAGGACCTGACCGTCACCGTGCAGGCCGGCGTGACGCGCGAGCAGCTCAACCAGGCCATCCGCGACCAGGGCCTGTTCTTCCCCATCGACCCCGGCGCCAACGCCACGCTCGGCGGCATGGCCGCCACGCGCGCCAGCGGCACGAATGCCGTGCGCTACGGCACGATGCGCGAGAACGTGCTCGGGCTGACGGTGGTCACCGCCGCCGGCGAGGTCATCCGCACCGGCACGCGGGCCAAGAAGAGCAGCGCCGGCTACGACCTGACGCGGCTGTTCGTCGGCAGCGAGGGCACGCTCGGCGTGATGACCGAGGTCACGCTCAAGCTCTACCCGCTGCCCGAGGCGGTGAGCGCGGCGATCTGCCACTTCCCCAGCATCGACGCCGCGGTGCGCGCCACGATCCAGATCATCCAGATGGGCGTGCCGATCGCGCGCTGCGAACTGCTCGACGTCAATGCGGTGCGCGCGCGTCAATGCGCAGAGCCGGCTCGGGCTGCGCGAGTCGCCGATGCTGCTGATGGAGTTCCACGGCAGCGACGCCGGCGTGCAGGAGCAGGCCGAGACCGTGCAGGCCATCGCCGGCGAGCAGGGCGGCGAGGACTTCGAGTGGGCCAGCACGCCCGAGGAACGCACGCGGCTGTGGACGGCGCGCCACAAGGCCTACTTCGCCGGCATGCAGACGCAACCCGGGCTGCCGCACGCGTCACCACCGACACCTGCGTGCCGATCTCGCGCCTGGCCGAGATCATCGAACCCTCGGTGGCCGAGGCCGACGCCTCCGGCTTGCCCTACTACATCGTCGGCCATGTCGGCGACGGCAACTTCCACCTCGCCTACCTGGTGAAGGAAGGCGACGCCGAGGCAGCGCGACACTGGCCGAGGCGACTGAGCCTGCGCATGGTGCAGCGCGCGATCGCGCTGGAAGGCACCTGCACCGGCGAGCACGGCATCGGCCTGCACAAGATGGGCTTCCTGGTCGACGAGGCCGGTGCCGGCAGCGTGGCGATGATGCGCAGCATCAAGCACGCGCTGGACCCGAAGAACATCATGAACCCGGGCAAGATCTTCGCACTGGTAGCGACGCGTGGCTCGACGAGCGTGGCGCCGAGCCACCCGGCTGCGTCGTCACTGCGCGGCGCCGGCACCGTCCAGCGCTTGCTCACGTCGCCCTTGGCATTCGACGCTTTCCAGGTGCACGCCGAAGCCCCACAGCCGCGCCACGTGCTTGAGCACCTCCTGGTGGCGCTGTCGTGCAGCGGGCGGTCGTTGTGCTGGAAGTGGCGCAGCGTGAGCGAGCGGTCGCCGCGCAGGTTGACGTTCCAGACCTGGATGTTGGGCTCGCGCGAGCCCAGGTCGTACTGGCGCGACAGGCTCTCGCGCACGCGCGCGGTAGCCGGCCTCGTCGTGGATGGCGCTGACCTCGAGCTCGCTCTGCTTCTCGTCGTCGGTGATCGCGAACAGGCGCAGGTCGCGCATCAGCTTCGGGCTCAGGTACTGGCCGATGAAGCTCTCGTCCTTGAAGTTGCGCATCGCCTGGTCGAGCGCCGGCAGCCAGGGCGTGCCGGCGATGTCGGGGAACCAGGCGCGGTCTTCGTCGGTGGGCTGCTCGCAGATGCGCTTGATGTCGGTGTACATCGCGAAGCCCAGCGCATACGGGTTGATGCCGCTGTAGCGCCGGGTGCCCCACCGGCGGCTGGTAGATCACGTTGGTGTGCGACTTCAGCCACTCGATCATCACGCCGTCGGTCAGGAAGCCGTCGTCGTACATCGTGTTGAGCAGCTTGTGGTGCCAGAACGTGGCCCAGCCTTCGTTCATCACCTGCGTCTGGCGCTGCGGGTAGAAGTACTGCGCCACCTTGCGCACGATGCGCACGATCTCGCGCTGCCAGGGTTCGAGCAGCGGCGCGTTCTTCTCGATGAAGTAGAGCAGGTTCTCCTGCGGCTCCTCGGGGAAGCGCGCGGCTCTCGCTGGCGCCGGCGTCCTTCTCGGCGCTGGCGCGGCAGCGTGCGCCAGAGGTCGTTGACCTGGCGCTGCGCGTAGGCCTCGCGGTCCTTGCGCTCGGCCAGCTCCTGCGCCAGGCTCTTGCGGCCGGGCGGCGGTAGCGGTCGACGCCGTGGTTGGCCAGCGCGTGGCAGCTGTCGAGGAAGGTCTCCACCGCGTCCAGGCCGTGCTTTTCCTCGCAGTCGGCGACGTAGTTCTCTGGCGTAGACGAGGTAGTCGATGATCGACGACGCATCGGTCCACATGCGGAACAGGTAGTTGCCCTTGAAGAAGCTGTTGTGGCCGTAGGCGGCGTGCGCGATGACCAGCGCCTGCATCGCCATCGTGTTCTCCTCCATCAGGTAGCTGATGCAGGGGTTGGAGTTGATGACGATCTCGTAGGCCAGGCCCATGTGGCCGCGCTTGTAGTTCTTCTCGGTGGCGATGAACTCCTTGCCGTAGCTCCAGTGGCGGTAGTTCACCGGCATGCCCACGCTGGCGTAGGCGTCCATCATCTGCTCGGCGGTGATGATCTCGAGCTGGTTGGGGTAGGTGTCCAGGCCGAAGCGCTCGGCCGTGGCGCGGATGACGCGGTGGTACTGCTCGATGAGCTCGAAGGACCAGTCGCTGGGCGCCGGCAGCGGTTCGCCCGGGCCGCGGCAGCCAGCGGCAGCGGCTGTTCCAGGGCAGGCGGACGGATCTTCGATGCCTTCATGCGGCCTTCGCGCCTTCCTTCTTGAACAGGTCGCGGAACACCGGGTAGATCATCGACGCCTCGGTGGCCTTGCGCATCGCGAAGTGGCGGTGGCTGTCCAGCAGCTGCGTGTATTCCTCCCACAGGTTCTGCTCTTCCTCGGCCACCTGCACGTAGGCGAAGTAGCGGCACAGCGGCAGCAGCTTGTCGTTCAGCAGCTCGCGGCAGCGGCCGCTGTCGTGGTGCCAGTTGTCGCCGTCGCTGGCCTGCGCGCCGTAGATGTTCCACTCGCTGGGTTGTAGCGCGCGCTGGATGATCTCCTCCATCAGCACCAGCGCGCTGCTGACCACGGTGCCGCCGGTCTCGCGGGCGTGGAAGAAGTTCTCCTCGTCGACCTCCTGCGCCTGCGTGTGGTGGCGGATGAAGACGAGGTCGATCTTCTCGTAGTGCCGCGTCAGGAACAGGTAGAGCAGGATGAAGAAGCGCTTGCTCAGCTCCTTGCGGCCCTCGTCCATCGAGCCCGAGACGTCCATCAGGCAGAACATCACCGCCTTGCTGGTGGGCACCGGCACCTTGATGCGGCTGCGGTAGCGCAGGTCGATCGGGTCGAGGTAGGGGATGCGGCCGACGCGCGCGCGCAGCGCCTCGATGCGCGGCCTCCAGGTCGCCTGATCTCGGCGTCCAGCGGCGCGTCGCCGGGCTGCAGCGTCGCGCCGGCACTCGGCCAGGCGCTCCTCCAGCTCGGCGCAGCTCGCGCCGCGACGCGGCGCCGAGCGCGATGCGGCGGCTCGAGCGCGCCGCGCATCGAGCGCACGACGTGCAGGTTGTTCGGCGTGCCGTCGCTGGTGAAGCCGGCGCGGTGGCTACTTCCACTCGGGCACCTCGGCCAGCTGCGTGCGCACCAGGTGCGGCAAGCGCCAGGTCCTCGAAGAAGACCTGCATGAACTCTTCCTTGCTCAGCGCGAAGACGAAGTCGTCCTCGCCCTCGCCCTGAGTCGCTGGCCTGGCCCTTGCCGCTGCCGCCGCCCGCCGCCGCCCTTGGGCCGCTCGATGCGGTCGCCGCGGACGAAGTCCTTGTTGCCCGGGTGCACGACCTCGCGCACGCCGCCCTGGCCGTGGCCGAACACCGGCTCGCGAGATGTCGCGCTTGGGGATGTGGATGTCCTCGCCGCGCTCGATGTCGCGGATGCCGCGGCCGTCGATCGCGCGCTTGACCGCCTCGCGGATCTGCTCCTTGTGGCGGCGCAGGAAGCGCTCGCGGTTGCCGATGGACTTGTTCTTGCCCGCCAGCCGCCGGTCGACGATGTGCTGCATCAGTCCCCCGCGCTCAACTGGACTTGCGCACGCGCAGGTACCACTCGCACAGCAGCCGCACCTGCTTGGGCGTGTAGCCCTTGGCGACCATGCGGGTGACGAAGTCCTCGTGCTTCTTCGCCTCGTCGGCGCTGGCCTTGGCGTTGAAGCTGATCACCGGCAGCAGCTCCTCGGTGTTCGAGAACATCTTCTTCTCGATCACCGTGCGCAGCTTCTCGTAGCTCGTCCAGACCGGGTTGTTGCCCTGGTTGTTGGCGCGCGCGCGCAGCACGAAATTGACGATCTCGTTGCGGAAGTCCTTCGGGTTGGCGATGCCCGCCGGCTTCTCGATCTTCTCGAGTTCGGCATTCAGCGCCGCCGCGGTCGAAGACCTCGCCGGTGTCGGTGTCGCGGTACTCGTGGTCCTGGATCCAGTAGTCGGCGTAGGTGACGTAGCGGTCGAAGATGTTCTGGCCGTACTCGCGAGTAGCTCTCCAGGTAGGCGGTCTGGATCTCCTTGCCGATGAACTCGGCATAGCGCGGCGCCAGCAGCTCCTTGATGAAGCCGACGTACTTGTCCTCGGTCTCCTTGGCGAACTGCTCGCGCTCGATCTGCTGCTCCAGCACGTACATCAGGTGCACCGGGTTGGCGGCGACCTCGGTGCTGTCGAAGTTGAAGACCTTGCTCAGGATCTTGTAGGCGAAGCGCGTGCTGACGCCGCTCATGCCCTCGTCGACGCCGGCGTAGTCGCGGTATTCCTGGTAGCTCTTGGCGCGCGGGTCGGTGTCCTTGAGGTTCTCGCCGTCGTAGACCAGCATCTTGGTGTACAGGCTGCTGTTCTCGGGCTCCTTCAGCCGCGTGAGGATCGCGAACTGGCTCATCATCTTCAGCGTGCCGGGCGCGCAGGTGGCCTGCGGCCAGCGAGCTGTTCTTCAGCAGCTTCTCGTAGATCTTGATCTCTTCGCTGACGCGCAGGCAGTACGGCACCTTGACGATGTAGATGCGGTCGAGGAAGGCCTCGTTGTTCTTGTTGTTGCGGAAGGCCTTCCACTCGCTCTCGTTGCTGTGCGCGAGCACGACGCCGTCGAAGGGGATGGCGCCGAAGCCCTCGGTGCCCTTGAAGTTGCCTTCCTGCGTGGCCGTCAGCAGCGGGTGCAGCACCTTGATCGGCGCCTTGAACATCTCGACGAATTCGAGCAGGCCCTGGTTGGCCAGGCACAGGCCGCCGCTGTAGCTGTAGGCGTCGGGGTCGTCCTGGGCGTAGGTCTCGAGCTTGCGGATGTCGACCTTGCCGACCAGGCTGGAGATGTCCTGGTTGTTCTCGTCGCCGGGCTCGGTCTTGCTGATGCCGACCTGCTTGAGGATCGATGGGGTGGCGCTTGACGACCTTGAACTTGCGGATGTCGCCGCCGAACTCCTCCAGCCGCTTCACCGCCCAGGGGCTGAGGATGCGGTTGAGGTAGCGGCGCGGGATGCCGTATTCGCTCTCCAGGATCGGGCCGTCCTCGGCGGGGTCGAACAGCCCCAGCGGGCTCTCGTTCACCGGGCTGCCCTTGATGGCGTAGAAGGGCACTTCCTGCATCAGCTGCTTCAGCCGCTCGGCGATGCTGCTCTTGCCGCCGCCCACCGGGCCCAGCAGGTAGAGGATCTGCTTCTTCTCCTCCAGCCCCTGCGCGGCGTGGCGGAAGTAGCTCACCACCTGCTCGATCGAGTCTTCCATGCCGTAGAACTCGGCGAAGGCCGGGTAGACCTTGATGAGCTTGTTGGCGAACAGGCGCGACAGGCGCGGGTCGTTGCGCGTGTCCACGGTCTGCGGCTCGCCGATGGCCTTGAGCATGCGCTCGGCGGCGGTGGCATAGGCCAGCGGGTTGCGCTTGCACTCGGCGAGGTAGTCCTCGAGGGACATTTCCTCCTCGCGCGTGCGCTCGTAGCGGGCGGCGAAATGGCTGATCACGTCCATGCGGACCTCCGGTGTCCAGGCGGACGCGGCGGGGGGACGGTCCCCCCAGCCGCGCGCCTGGGAAGTTCTGATGGAGTCCCGGCTGTACGGGCCCGGGCTCCATCAGAGCTTTCCGGTCACTGGCGGCGCTGGTCAGCGACGCTCGATATTTAGCATGGATCATCCTGCGCGCGGGCAAGAGGGCGATCAAGCCCCGCATGACCCGGCAGTTCGCCGCCTCTCCGCCGGCCCGAGCCGCTCGATGCCCTTCGCAAGACCCGTGCCTTGCATCCGGCGCACGCAGACCCGCCCCGGCATGCCGCGAGGCCTTAACGCGCCGAGGCCCGACGCCGACGACAGCGCCCGCGCAGACCGGCGCACCGTCATGGAGCACCACGCCGCAAAAGGTTCCGCGCCGAGGTGCGGCAGCCCGAGACGCTCGATCGCGCCCATCGAGAGGGCACCCCGGGGCCCGGCCCGATACCGCACCCATGGGTGCGATTTTCGGCCGCCGCGCTGCACCGCCGCGCCCTACGGGTTAAGGTCGCCGCATGCAGGAACCGCCGCTGCCCGACCGTGGCAGCGCTCTCTTCTTCGACTTCGACGGCACGCTCACCGATATCGCCGAGCACCCGGACGCCGTCACGGTGGTGCCGGCGTTGACCGCGGCGCCTGGCCGCGCTGGCGCAGGGCCCTCGGCGGTGCGGTGGCCGTGGTCAGCGGCCGGCCGGTGGCCGAGATCGACCACTGGCTGCAGCCGCTGCGCCTGCCCGTGGCCGGCGTGCACGGCGCCGAGCGGCGCGGCCCCGACGGCTTCCTGCGCCGCATCGCCACGCCCGACCTGGCGCCGGCGCGCGCGCTGCGTCGAGGCCCTCGTGCGCCGCCACCCCGCCCTGCGGCTGGAAGTCAAGCCCGGCGCCCTGGCCCTGCACTACCGCCAGGCCGATGCGCTGGAGGACGAGTGCCTGGCCACCATGGCCGAGGCGCAGCGGCGCGTCGAAGGCATGGCGCTGCTGTGCGGCAAGAAGGTCGTCGAGCTCAAGCCGCGGCGCGCCAGCAAGGGCCAGGCGGTGCGCGCCTTCCTCGACGAACGCCCGTTCCGTTCGCGCCGGCCCTGGGTCTTCGGCGACGACGTCACCGACGAGGTGGCCTTCGAGACCGTGCTCGGCCTGGGCGGCGTGGCCGTCAAGGTCGGCGCGGGCGAGACGCTGGCGCCGTACCGGCTGGCCGATCCGGCGGCCCTGCACGCCTGGCTGGGCCTGGCGTTGGCCCGCTTCGAGGCGCCCTGCACGGGAGACCAGGCGGCCGGCTCATGAACCCCGAGCGGAGCGCTGATCTGATGCCGCGGCTGGTCGTCGTCTCCAACCGCGTGGCCGACCCGCGCAAGACCGCCGCCGGCGGCCTGGCGGTGGCGCCTGGGCGACGCGCTGGCGGCGTCCGGCGGGCTGTGGTTCGGCTGGAGCGGCCAGGTCGCGGAGCGGCGCAGGCGGCGACGGCGCCCCGCAGCTGCACCGCGCCGGCGCGGTGACGCTGGCGACGCTGGACCTCAGCCGCGAGCCGACCACGCGCCTACTACCTGGGCTACGCCAACAGCGTGCTGTGGCCGGTGTTCCACAACCGGCTCGACCTGGCCGACCTCGACCGCGGCGACGTCGACGGCTACCGCCGCGTCAACCGCCTGTTCGCGCAGCAGCTGGCGGCGCTGCTGCGGCCCGACGACCTGATCTGGATCCACGACTACCACCTGATCCCGCTGGCCGCCGAGCTGCGCGCGCTGGGCTGCCAGCAGCGCATGGGCTTCTTCCTGCACATCCCGCTGCCACCGCCGCTGATCATGGCCGCCATCCGCAGCACGAGTGGCTGATGCGCGCGCTGTTCGCCTACGACCTGATCGGCTTCCAGAGCGAGACCGACCTGGCGCACTTCGCCCGCTACGTGCACAACGAGGCGCGCGCCGAGCGCCTGGGCGACGACGTCTTCCAGGCCTTCGGCCGCAGCGTGCGCGCGCGCGCCGTGCCGATCGGCATCGACGTCGACGGAATTCGGCGCCTGGGCGACGCGCCGCGAGGCGCGGGAGATGTACGCCACGCTGCGCCGACAGTATTCGCAGCGCCACCTGCTGGTGGGCGTGGACCGGCTGGACTACACCAAGGGCCTGCCGCAGCGCCTGCGCGCCTTCCAGCGGCTGCTGCACGACTACCCCGAGAACCGCGGCAGCGCGGTGCTGTCTGCAGGTGGCGGCGCCGTCGCGCGAGAGCGTCGCGGCCTACGCCGACATCTGCGCACGAGCTCGAGAGGCTGAGCGGCGCCATCAACGGCGAGTTCGGCGAGATCGACTGGATGCCGGTGCGCTACCTGCACCGCGCCGTGGCGCGCAAGCGCCTGCCCGGCCTGTACCGGGCCGCCAGCGTGGCGCTGGTGACGCCGTTGCGCGACGGCATGAACCTGGTGGCCAAGGAATTCGTCGCCGCGCAGGACCCGGCCGATCCCGGCGTGCTGGTGCTGTCGCGCTTTGCCGGCGCGGCCGAGCAGATGACCGACGCGCTGCTGGTCAACCCCTACGACACGCAGGCCGTGGCGGAAGCGACCCAGCGCGCGCTGCACATGCCGCTGCAGGAGCGCCAGGCGCGCCACGCGCGGCTGCTCGCCGGCATCCGTGCGCAGGACGTGCACTGGTGGCACCGGCATTTCCTGGATCAACTCTCCGAGGCCAACGCATGAACTTCGAAAGCCATCTCGACACCTTCAACCGGCTGTGGGCCGGCATGGGCGGCGCCACCACCGCGGCGCTGCGCATCACCGTCATCGTGGTCGTGGCCTGGATCCTCACGGCCGTATTGCAACGCGCCATCCGTGCCTTCCGCATCCGGCTCGCCGCGCGCATGGAAGACCGCGAGTCGGTCAAGCGCGCCGAGACGCTGGGTCGCGTCTTCCGCTATCTGGTGGCCGTGGTGATCTCGCTGGTCGCCGGCATGCTGGTGCTCGGCGAGATCGGCATCTCGGTGGCCCCCATCCTGGGCGCGGCCGGCGTGGTGGGCCTGGCGGTGGGCTTCGGCGCGCAGAGCCTGGTGAAGGACTATTTCACCGGCTTCTTCCTGCTGCTGGAAAACCAGATCAGCACCGGCGACAT
>CAVQWK010000014.1:0-127098 GCA_963717575.1 uncultured beta proteobacterium
AGGACCGGGTCCGCAATCAGGGCTGGATTCTTCCTGCACGGCACAGACCGAACCATAGCCAGAGACCGGAGTTTCGGCCCATCCGGCATGGACTTGAGCCCCCGACGGTACCCGGAGCCGCAATTGTGCGCGTGCGTGCACAGTGGCTGGCCTTCCCGTCCGCGCCGCCGGGTACGCCGCCGGCGGGGCCCACGGATCAACGGAGGTAGTCGAACAGCGACATGCGCTGCACGATCGAATAGGTCTGCAGTGCCGCGTCGTAGCCGCTCTGGCGGTTCTGGAACTCCGAGATCGCCTGCACCATGTCCAGGTCCTCGGCTTGCGAACGCGCTTGCTGCGCGTCGAGCTTGTCCTGGGCCAGCCGCGAGCCCAGGCTGTCGAGACGGTTCAGCGTCTCGCCGGCACGCGAGCGCCAGGCCGACAGGTTGGCCGCGCTGGCATCGACCTCGCCGAGGCCGCGGCTGATGGTCTGCGACACCTCGGCCGCTGTCCGGCCAGCGGTCGAGAGCTCGCCGGCGATGCGATCCATGACGTCGAACACCGACAGGGTCCGCGCCGCGGTCGCCGGGTCCTGGGCCTGCAGCCAGACGGCCCTGCCGTCCACCGACAGCGGCGTCGTGGAGCCCCCCGCCGCCTCGGCCTGGCCCGCGATGCCGTTGAAGGTGACGCCACCGGGGCCGTCGAGCAGCGGCGGGCCGTCGCTGCCCTGACCGCCGAACAGATAGCGACCGGCACCGTCGCTGCGGTTGGCGACCCGCAACAGATCGGCGCGCAGGCCGTTCAGGCGCTCGGCGAGGCTCGCGTCGTTCGGCGTCGGTGTAGCTGCCGTTGCCGGCCGCGACGATCAGTTCCCGCGCCTGCTGCAGCAGCTCGCCGGCGTCGCCCAGCGCGCTTTCGGTGAGTTGCGTCACGCCGCGGCTCGCGTCGAGCGCGCGCATCTGCGCATCGCTGCGCGACGCCGCCGCCAAGCGCACGCTCGGCCGCGGCCGCGGCGGCCGGGTCGTCGCTGGGGCGCAGCACGCGCTTGCCGCTGGTGAGCTGTTCCTGCGAGGTTCTCGAGCTGCGCTGGCGCCTTTGCAGGTTGGCCAGCGAGGATGTCGAAGGCATGGGCGGTGGAGATGCGCATGGAGTGGGCTTTCAGCGGCCAGCGGTGACCTGCAGCAAGGTATCGAACAGCGACTGCGCGACCTGCAGCACCTTGGCCGCGGCCTGGTAGCTCTGCTGGTACTGGATGCAGGCGCGCGGCTTCCTCGTCGAGGTTGACGCCAGCCTGCGGACTGCGCGCCAGCTCGACCTGCCCGGCCACCGCGGTCGAGATGTCGGCGGACGCGCGGGCACTCTGCACTCGCACGCCGATCTCGGCGATGGCCTGCGAACAGGCACCGATGGCGGTGCGGCCGTCGGCCAGGCCGGCGTCGCGCAAGCCCCAGCAGGGCCAGCGCGTTGCCGTTGTTGGTGGCCATCGGCCGAAGCCGGCGTGGCCTCCACGGTGACGATGTCGCCGCTGCGCGGCACACCGTCAACTGCATCGTGTAGCCGTTGAGTCGGCTGCAGACGCCGGCAAGGACTGCCCGGCCTGCCAGGTGCCGGCTGCCGCTGGCCAGCGCGCATTGTTGGTGTCGAGCAGCTCCCAGGTGTAACCGCCGTTGTCATCGGTGAAGGTGATGCGTCGTCGTGGCGCCGGGAACCGGCAGCGGCGCCGTGCCGACCTCGAGCCGGTGCCACGCCGGCACTGCCGATATTCGCCGGGCCCGTGGTGGCCACCAGTGGCGATGCCGCGGCCAGGCCGCGCGGGTCGTCGAGCAAGGTCGACATGCCATTGGCGGCCCGCGTCACGGGTTGAAACAGGAAGCGGTCGTTTGCCTGCGGCGCTGGGGTGCCGAAGTCGATGCGCATGCCGTCGAGGACATCGCCGCTGACGACGGTGCTGACCTGGCCGTCGAGCAGGCGCGTGAGCTGCCAGGCGCCGGGCTGGCCGGGTCCTCGCGCAGTTCGTATTCGCTGGCCTGCAGCGCCGAAGGGTCGGTCATCGTCAGCACCAAGCCACGATCGGGTTGCCGCCGGCATCGCGCGCGTTGGCGGCGCCGGGCAGGGCCAGCGCGGCGCCAGTCGCGAACAGGTCGGTCCCCGCCGCCTGCCCCAGCGGCGGGCGCAGGCCCAGGCCGAGCGTTGCTGCTGGTTGACGGCCCCGCCCAGGGCGGCGGCCAGGCGGCCCACCAGGTTGCGCGCGTCGGTCAGGTCGTCGTTCTGGAAGCGCAGCAGGCCGGCGATCGAGCCGCCGCCCAGGCCTTCTTCGCCGATCGGCCGCGAGATGCCGCTTTCCACGATCCCACCGCCGAGCGCGACGGGTCGGAAGCGTCCGGCACCATCTCCAGCTCGCCGCCTCGCTGCCCAGCACCAGGCGTTGGCCGCCGCCGATGAAGATGGCCATCGAGCCGTCGTCGGCTTCGATGCGGCTGACCTGGACATGCTGCGACAGGCTCGCGATCAGCTGGTCGCGCTCGTCGAGCAGGTCGTTCGGCGGCTGCCCGACGCCGCGCAATGCGGCGATGCGCTCGTTGACGTCGGCGATGCTCCGGGCCAGGCTGTTGACCTCGGCCACCGTGGCTTGAATTCGGCATTGACGCGGGCCTGCGACTCGTCGAGTGCCGCGCCGACTTCGCCGAAGCGCGCGGCGAGGTCCGCGCACGCGCCAGCACCACCTGGCGCGCGGCGGCGTCGGCGGGGCGGCTGGCCAGGTCGACCATGGCATTGAGGAACTCGCTGCTGGCGTGCCCCAGGCCGGCCTCTCCGGAACGGAAGAAGCCCTCCAGCCGCTGCAACTGCTCCAACCGGGCGGCGTCCATGCCGGCGAGGGAGCGCGCGCTGGCGGCTTCGAGGGTCAGGAACTCGTTGTGCGTGCGCGTCACCGCCACCACGTTGACGCCCTTGCCGAAGAAGCCGGCACCGCTGAACTGGCCCTGGGCGGTCGCCAGTTCCACCTGCTGCCGTGAGTAGCCGGCGACATTGGCGTTGGCGATGTTGTGGCTGGTGGTCTGCAGCGCGGCATAGTTGGCCGCCATGGCCTTGATGCCCATCGACATCAGTGGCGAGGTGCCCATGGCCGATCCTTAGGTGAGAGAACGCTGCAGGCGCAGCGTGGTGTTGATGACGCGCGTCGAGCTTGTCGGCGTACGCCGGGTCGGTGGCGTAGCCGGCGCGCTGCAGGCCCTGCGCAAAGCCGACCGCGGCGTCTGCCCCTGATGCGCGGCCAGGTCGCGACCCGGTCGACCACGCCCTGGTAGCGGGGGCTGTCGTTCATGAGCCTGCGCGTAGTCGGCGAACGATTCGGCGTAACTGCCGTAGGCACGGAAGCTCGGCGACCACCTTCTTCGCCTGGCCGTCCACGAATTCGGTGGTCGTCACCTCCGCCACCGGCCCGCGCCAGCCGGCACCGGCCTTGATGCCGAAGAGGTTGAAGGCGGGCGTGCCATCGGCGTGGCGGATCTCCTTGCGGCCCCAACCGGTCTCGTGAGCCGCCTGCGCCACCATGAAAGCGGCCGGGATGCCGGTCGCCGCCTCCGCCTGGCGTGCGGCCTCGCCGTGCTGCTGCACGAAGCCGGCGGCACCGGCCTGCGGAATCCGGGTCGGCACGCGGCTGGCCGACAGCGGCTGCGGCGTGTCGTTGGCAGACTGCGTGCTGGGAATGGGCCGGGCGACAGGCCCATCTGCCGCTCCAGATGGCGCATGATGGCCTCCGACAGGCCACCTGGCAGTCCACTCAGCTGACTGGCGTACTGGGTATCGAGCATTTCGGTGCCCAACTTCGCGCCTGCGCCGGCGTCGCCCATGCCACCGAGATACCCGCGGCCAGGGTGGTGCTGCGCATGCTCTTCATCAACTCCTGCATGAACAGCGCCTCGAACTGGCGTGCCGTCTCGCGCACGGCCGCCTTGGGATCGCTGGCGGCGCGGCTGCGCAGCGCGTCCAGGGCACGGGTATCGAAGGCGAGGCTGCTGTTGACGGGGAGGGCGGCCATCGGGTGGTGCTCAGATCACTTCGATCTCGGCATGCAGGGCACCGGCGCTCTTCATCGCCTGCAGGATGGCCAACAGGTCCATCGGCGTGGCCCCCAGCGCGTTGAGCGCCTTGACGACGTCGGTCAAGCGCGCACCAGCCGCCATGCTGACCAGCGCCCCGCCCTGTTGCGTGATCGTGATGTCGGACTTCTCGACCTGCACCGTCCGACCCTGGCCGAATTCATTCGGCTGACTGACCATGGGCGTGGTGGTGATCGTCACCGACAGGCTGCCGTGTGCCACCGCGCAGGCACCCAGCGTCACCGCCTCGTTCATGACCACCGACCCGGTGCGCGGGTTGAGCACCACCCGCGCCGCGGGCCGCTCCAGGTCCAGCGTCAGGTTCTCGATGTCGGCCAGGAAGGCGACGCGCTCGCCGCCGGCGCCCGCAGGCACACGCACGCGCACGGTGCGCCCGTCCATGGCGGTAGCGGTGCCGCCGCCCTTCGCGGCGTTGATGGCCGCGGCCACGGCGCGCGCCGTGGCGTAGTCGCTGGCGGTCAGCCCGAGGTGCAGCGAATCGCCGTCCAGCAAAGGCGTGGCGACGGCACGCTCGACGCTGGCGCCTTCCGGGATGCGGCCGGCAGACAGGTGGTTGATCTGCACCTTGGAGCCGTTGGCCGAGGCCCCGGCGCCACCGATGATGAGGTTGCCCTGCGCCATGGCGTACACCTGGCCGTCGGCGCCTTTCAGCGGCGTGGCGATCAGCGTGCCGCCGCGCAGGCTCTTGGCATTGCCTGCCGACGACACGTTGACGTCGATCGTCTGCCCCGGCAGCGCGAAGGGCGGCAGCTGCGCCGTCACCATCACCGCGGCGACGTTGCGCAGCTGCATGTTGGCGCCGGGCGGTATCGTGATGCCCATTTGCTGCAGCATCGCGTACAGGCTCTGCGTCGTGAATGGGCGTCTGCGTGGTCTGGTCGCCGGTGCCGTCCAGCCCCACCACGAGGCCGTAGCCGACCAGCTGGTTGCTGCGCACGCCCTGCACGGCGGCCACTTCCTTGATGCGGACGGACGCCGCTGCCGGATGGGGCCACCACAGCGCGCTGCTGGCCACCGCAAATGCCAGCCAGACTGACCAGCGCAAGAGGCGTTCGGGATTGACGTTCACTTCGGCACCATCACATGGGCAATACGCTGAGGAACACCCGCGACAGCCAGCCGATGGCCTGCGCCTCGGCTTGCGCGCCGCGGCCGCGGTGTTCCAGGCGCACGTTGGCAATGGCGGCGCTGGGCACGGCATTGCCGAGCTGGATCGAACGCGGGTCGACCTGGCCCGAGAAGCGCAACACGTCGACGTTGTTGTTGACGCCGATCTGCTTTTCGCCGCCGACCATCAGGTGGCCGTTGGGCAGCACCTCGCGCACGACGACGGTGATGGTGCCGCTGAAGTCGTTGCTGCTCTCGGTGGCGCCCTTGCCGGCAAAGGTGTTGGTGGAGCTGCCGGCGGCGGCGGCACGCGTGAATGCGGCCGGGCGAACGCCGGGCAACGCCGTGACCGACGCCGAGAGGCTCCCGCCCTTGTCGATCGAACTGGTGGACTTCTGGCTGGCGTTGACCTTCTCGACGATCTGCACCGTGAGCGTGTCGCCGACCAGGCGCGCGCGGTGGTCCTCGAACAGCGGCCGGTAATTGGCGGACTGGAAGATCGAGCCCGTGGCCGGACTCGCCGTCACCACTGCGGTCGGCTGAGGCACCGGCGCGGTGTCGGCGACCTCCACGCGGGGGGACCACACGCTGCAGCCCGTCAGCAGGGCCGCGGCCAGCAGGCAGGCGGCGCGGATGGCCCAGGAGTGCATGGCACGCATGCATCACAGCTGGCTCAGGCGCTGCAGCATCTGGTCGCTGGTCTGGATCGGCCTTGGAGTTGAGTTCGTAGGCCCGCTGCGTGGCGATCATCGACACCAGCTCCTCCACCACATTGACGTTGCTGCCCTCGACGATGACCCTGCTGCAGCACGCCCAGCGCGTCGCTGCCCGGTGCGCCGGTGTTGGGCGTGCCCGACGCGGCGGTCTCCGCATAGAGGTTGGAGCCGCGCGGCTCCAGCCCCGCCGGATTGACGAAGCGAGGCCAGCTGCAACTGACCCAGCGACCGCTGCGCGGACTGGCCGGCGGCGGTGACGTTGATCGTGCCGTCGGGGGCGATCGTCACGCTCGTCGCGCTGGGCGGGATGGTGATGCCGGGCTGCACCACGAAGCCGGTGTTGGTCACGAGCTGGCCGTTGGCGTCGACCTGGAAGGCGCCGTCTCGCGTGTAGCCGGTGGTGCCGTCGGGCAGCTGGATCTGGAAGAAGCCCTGGCCCTTGATCGCCACGTCGAGGTTGCCGCCCGTCTGCTGCAGGTTGCCCTGGCTGAAGTTGCGCGTGCTGGCTGCGACGCGCACGCCCAGGCCCACCTGCAGCCCGGTGGGCAGCTCGCTCTGCTCGGAGCTGGCGGCCCCGGCCGAGCGCAGGTTCTGGTACATCAGGTCTTCGAACACCACGCCGGCGCGCTTGTAGCCGTTGGTGCTGACATTGGCCAGGTTGTTGGCGATCGAGTCCAGCTTGGTCTGCTGGGCCTTCCATGCCGGTCTTGGCGATCCAGAGCGAGCGGATCATGGTGTGCAGGTCCTCCGGGGGTTTGATCCGATCTTGGACCGGACTGAAGCGCGGCTAGCTGCGGAATAGAGGCGGTCCGGCCGGCCTTCTTCGCGACCGCGCCGCCGTCGCTTCACTGTGGCGCCAGCAGCCGCGCAGCGGTCTGCTCGCGCTGTTCCGCGCCCTGCAGCACCTTCATCTGCTGCTCGAACTGGCGCGCGGCGGCGATCATCGCCACCATCGTCTCCACCGGGCTGACGTTGGAGCCCTCCAGGGCCCCCGACTGCAGCCGCGCGGTCGGGTCGGCCGGCAGGTCACCGTCGGCGGCGCGGAACAGGCCGTCCACGCCGCGCACGAGCGGCACCTCGGGCGTCACCAGCTTCAGCCGCCCGGCCAATTGCGGCCGCGTCCTTGCCGATCCTGGTGTGATGCTGCCGTCGGGCGCCATGTCCACCGAGGCCTCGGCCGGCAACGTGATCGGCCCGCCGTCGCCCAGCACCGGCAGCCCGCCGGGGTGACGAGCTGGCCCTCGGCGTTGACCTGCAGCGCACCGGCCCGCGTGTAGGCCTCGGTGCCGTCCAGCGCCTGCACGGCAAGCCAGGCCTTGCCCTGAATCGCCACGTCCAGCGGCCGTCCGGTGGCTTGCACCGGGCCGGCACGGTTGTCGTGGCCCACCGTCGACTCCAGCGCATAGACCCGCGTGCTGGCGCCGTCGCCGTGCACCGGCACGGCGCGAAAGGCCTGCAGCTCGGCGCGGAAGCCGGTGGTCGACGCATTGGCCAGGTTGTTGGCCAGCACGTCCTGGCGCTGCAGCGTGGCCTTGGCGCCGGCCATCGCCAGGTAGATCATGGCGGTCCATGCGTCAGACTCCAGCGGGCCGCTGCGGCCGTGGCCGCGAAGGTGTCGCTTCGGGCAGATCGCCGGCTTCAACGCAGGTTGACGCAGCGTCTGCATCACCTGGTCCTGCGTCTTGATGGTCTGCGCGTTGGCCTGGTAGGCGCGCTGCGCGGTGATCATGTTGACGAGTTCGGCGGTCAGGTCGACGTTGGACTCCTCCAGCGCGCCGGCCTGCAGCACGCCGAGGTTGCCGTCGCCGGGCACGCCGACCATCGGGTCGCCCGAAGCAAAGGTGCGCGCCCAGACGTTGCCGCCCAGCGGCTGCAGGCCCTGCGGGTTGCGGAAGGTGGCCAGCTCGACCTGCCCGGCCGGCTTGGACTGGCCGTTGGAATAGCGCGCCATGACGATGCCGTTGCTCTCGACCGTGATCGCCGTCAGCTGGCCGGCGGCGTAGCCGTCCTGCGGCAGGTCGGTGACGCCGAAGGGCGAGCCGAACTGCGTCGCCTTGCTCAGGTCGAGCGTCACGCCGGCGATCGGCCAGCGTCTCCGCGCCCTGCGGTGTTGACGCTGGCCGGGACGTCGAAGGCCACCGGACCCGACCGGTGACAGCGGCGCGCTGCCGTCGGCCGGGAAGTCGATGCGTCGTCACCGGCTCCGGCGCGCCGGCGGCGTCGCCGTCGACGGTGACGCCGTTGGCCGTGACGTAGACGTTCCAGGTGTCGGTGGCGACTTCTGGAAGTAGTAGGTCAGCGCCACGTCCTGGCCCTTGGCGTCGTAGACGGTCAGCGAGGTGGCGTTGTTGTAGGTCTCGGCGTCGTTGAAGTCGATCGGCGGCGCCGGTCGCGGGCAGGGTCACTGCACGCCGCGAGTCGAGGTTCATCTCGAGCAGCATCTCGGTCGTCGGCGTCGGGCTTGATGCCCGCGGTGGGCAGCTGCAGCGGCACGGCCGGCCCGGCTGGATGATGCCCGCGCTCGTCGGCCGCGGTAGCCCATCAGGCGCAGGCCGGCGTTGTTGACGATGAAGCCGTCGCGGTCGACCTTGAACTGGCCGTTGCGGGTGTACATCGGTCGGGTTGGTGCCGTCGCTGACCTGGAAGAAGCCGGCGCCGTTGATCGCCAGGTCCATCGGGTTCTCGGTGGTCGTGATGTTGCCCTGCGTGAACTGCTGCGCCACCGCGGCCAGCGTGGTCGCCGATGCCGATCGGTCTGGCGCCGGCGCCGTTGAGCGCGGCGGCGTACACGTCGGCGAACTCGGCGCGCGACGGCCTTGGCGCCGTAGGTGTTGGCGTTGGCGATGTTGTTGCCGATGATCTCGCAGGTTCTTGCTGGTGGCGTTCAGGCCGGAGAGGCCTTGCTGGAAGCTCATGGATGGTCCTTGTGGAGTCGCGGGAAGGCGCGGTGGATCGGGGTGGGTCAGTTGAAGGCCTTGATGTCGCCGTAGGCACGCTGCCGCTGTGGCGCAGTTCGAGCATCAGCGTGTCGCCGCCGGTGGTGACGGCGTCGACGCGGTCGCGCATCAGCGGCGTCGCCGGCACGGCGACGCGCCGCTCTTGGCGGCGACGCGGAAGCTGTAGGCCGCGCGTCGGGCACGTCCCGGGCGGGCCAGTCGAAGCCGTGGCGGCCGGCGCCCTGGGCGCCGAGGTCGATCGTGTCGACGACATGGCCGGCCGGCGCTGAGGATCTCGACCTTGACGCGGTCGGCCGCAGCCGCCAGCTCGAAGCCGCCGACCCCGCTGCCGTCGCGCCACGGCGAGCGTGGTCGCCCTGCAGCATCACGTCGCGGCCCACCAGCGCAGCGCCCTGCAGCGCCTGCATCTGCACGAACTGCTGGTTCAGGCCCTCGACCGTGCCGTTGAGCTTGTCGATGCCGCTGACGGTGTTGATCTGCGCCATCTGGCTCGTGATCTGCGCGTTGTCCATCGGGTTCAGCGGGTCCTGGTTCTGCATCTGCGCCACCAGCAGCTTCAGGAAGCGGTCGGCGCTGCCGGCCTCGTTGCGGTCGTCGACGGGCTGGCGGCTGCTGCGGCGCCGAGCAGTCGAGGTGGCCATGGTGCGTCCGATGACGCTGCTCATGCACTGGCCGATCTGCAGCGTCTTCAGCAGCAGGCTCTTGGCGGTGTTCATCACTTCGACGTTGTTCTGGTACGAGCGCGAGGCCGAGATCATGTTGACCATCTCCTCCACCGGCGTTGACGTTGCTGTAGGTGACGTAGCCCTCGGCGTCGGCGGCCGGGTGCTTGGGGTCGTGCACGCGGCGGCCGGGCGTCTGGTCTTCGGTGATCGTCGACACGCGCACGCCGGCGGTGCCGTCACGCGTCGCCGCCCGGCGCGCCCATCAGCGCGGTCTGGAACACCACCTGGCGCGCCTTGTAGGCCTGCCGTCGGGGCCGGCCACGGTGTCGGCGTTGGCCAGGTTGGAGGCCACCACGTTCAGGCGCTGGCTCTGCGCGCTGACCGCGCTGCCGGCGACGTCGAAGATGCTGGAACATGGTCATGGCTGCTCCTTAGGCCTGGTTGCTGGCTCTTCATCGCGTCGAGCATCGTGCGCACGCTGCCGTTGATGAAGCGCAGCGTGGCCTCGTACTTCACCGCGTTGTCGGCGAAGCTGGCGCGCTCGCGGTCCATGTCGACCGTGTTGCGGTCGAGGTTGGTCTGGCTCGGCATGGCGTAGCGCAGGTCGGCGTCGGCGCGGGCGCCGGCCGCGCGTGCAGTGGCCGCGCCGGCGGCGCATGCCGCGCCGCCGTGGCCAGCGCTGCCGGTGGCCTCGCGCAGCGCCTGCGGCGAAGTCGATGTCGCGCGCCACGTAGCCCGGCGTGTCGGCATTGGCGATGTTGCTGGCGATCAGGCGCTGGCGCTCGGCGCGCAGCACAGGGCCTGGCCTGGAAGTCCAGCGATGTCGGTCAGGCGGTTGATCATGCGGTGCTCCTTGGCGGCCCGGTCGATGAGGCCCGGTCGCGTGCAGGCATTCTGGGCAGCCGCCGGCGCGGCATGAGCGCGAATAGACGGCGCCAAGGCCCGTCAATTCCAGCCCTGCGCCGGCGCGCGTCTGCCTACATTGCACGCCGTGAACGACCGCACGCCTGCCCTCACTCGCTGCGCCGCACGGCGCGGTCGCATCGCGCTGCGCTGCCGCGTCTGCCTGCTGGCCGCGCGCCGCGCCGACGCTCGCCCAGCTGACGCCGCAGACCGTGTCCGCAGCCGCTGGCGCTCGGCCGCCGAGCCGCGCGGCGCTGGCCCCGCCCGGCGCGCGCGTCGAGGCGCAGCGTCGGCCCGCTGGACCCGCGGCTGCGGCTGGCGCCCTGCGCGCGCATCGAGCCCTACCTGCCGGCCGGGGTCGCGCCTGTGGGGCGCACCCGCGTCGGCCTGCGCTGCGTCGAGGGCGCGACGCCCTGGAACGTCTACCTGCCGGTCACGGTGCAGGTGTCTTCGCGCCGGCCGTCGGTGGTCGCCGCCGGCCCTGCCGGCCGGCACCGTGCTCGAGCCGACGCACCTGCGCCTGGCCGAGGTCGACTTGGCCGCCGCGCCGGCACCGCCGTTCACCGATCGCCGCAGCGCGCTGCGGCCGCACGCTGGCGCGGCCCCTGGCGGCCGGCCAGCGCGCTGCGGCCCGAGCGATCTGCGCCCGCGCCAGTGGTTCGCGCCGGCGACACGGTGCGCATCTCGGCGCGCGGCGCCGGCTTCGCCGTCAGCGGCGAAGGCCAGGCGCTGACGCCCGGCATCGAAGGCCAGACGGCGCGCGTGCGCACCGAGAGCGGCCGCATCGTCGTCGGCCGGCCGGTCGGCGAGCGCCACGTGGAGATGACCCTGTGACGTCCGGCCGACCGCCCACCCCCCGCGTTCGAGGGGTCTGCGCGAAAATCTGTCGCGCCAGGCCCTAAAGTCCGCAGCCGGCGCACCGATAGAGACGTTCATGTCGCGGGTCATCACGGCCGCCGTGCCCCAGGCAGGAGCCCACCATGAAGATCGGTCCCATCGAATCCAAGTCCTGTCGGAACGCCCGCCGCCGGAACGCCGGGAACCAGGCCGCGCCCGCGGCCGGCCCAGCCCGAGCCCAGCGCGCAGGTGGCGCTGTCGCCGGCGGCCTCGGCGCTGGCTGGCGGCGGCGCCGACCCCACCTTCGACGCCGCCAAGGTCGAGCGCATCGCGCAGGCCATCCGCGACGGCAAGTTCAAGGTCAACGCCGAGGCCATCGCCGACAAGCTGATCGCCAACGCCGAGGAACTGCTCGGCCGCAAGCTCGAGCTGACCGGGGCCGCCCGCGCCATGATGACACCGCGCGACGAGCGGCAGGCCGCATGGCACGGCCGCCGAACTCGAACCCCCGCTGCTGCCGTGGAGCGGCAGCTCAGCGCCCTCGGCGCGGCCCTGCGCGACCAGCGACGCCGCCGCGCGTCGACCGCGCGGCCGCCGAGCTGCACCGCGCACTGGCCGCCGCGGTCGACCACTTCAGCCGCGCCGCCCGCAGCGGCGGCGTGCCGCCGGCGCTGCGCCAGCGCCTGGCGCTGGCCAGCGGCCAGGTGGCCGCCCAGCGCGAGGCCCTGGCCCGCGCCACCGCGTCGCTGGATCGCGCCATCGACGTGCTGATGCCGCGACCTGGCAGCGGCGCGTCTGTACTCCGCAAGCGGCGCCACCGAGCGCGCCGTCGGGCAGGGCGGCAGCCTGCTGGCCTGAACGGGCCGGGCTGCACCCGGTCCTCCCCCTGATCTGATCCTGGTGAAGTGGCGGCACCCGCTGACCGCGGCGTGCGCGGTGCCGGCAGCGCAGGCGCGTCAGCCGGTCACTGCCGCCGTCACCACTCGCGCAGCCGTGTCCGCAGACGCGCGATCGACTGGCTGTGCAGCTGGCAGACCCGGCTTTCGGTGACGCCCAGCACGGCGGCGATTTCCTTCAGGTTCATGTCGTGCTCGTAGTACATGCTCATCACGTACTGCTCGCGCTCGGGCAGGTTCTTGATGGCATCCACCAGCGCCTCACGCATGCGCTGGTCCTGCAGCCGCGCCATCGGGTTGGCATCGGCGTCCGTGACATGGCGGTCGAGGTAGTCGTCGTCGGCCTCTTCGCCGCTCATGTCTTCCAGGTAGATGAGCTGCGTGCCGCGCACCTTGCCCAGGAGCTCCTGGTACTCGATGAGCGACAGGCCCATCTCGCGCGCGATCTCGCTTTCGCTGGGGGCGCGACCGTGGCGCTGCTCGAGCTTGTGCACCGCGGCTTCGATGTTGCGCTGGTGGCGGCGGTCACCGCGGCTCATCCAGTCGTTGCCGCGCAACTCGTCGAGCATGGCGCCACGGATGCGCTGCGTGGCGAAGGTCTCGAACTGCACTCCCTGCGCGGTATCGAAGCGACTGAGCGCATCGCTGAGGCCGATCATGCCGACCTGGATCAGGTCGTCGAGTTCGACATTGGCCGGCAGCTTGGCGATCATCTGGTGCGCGAGGCGCCGCACCAGCGGGCTGTACTGCTTGAGCAGAGCGCCGGCGTCGAGTTGTCCCTTGGCGGTGTACATGGTATCGGCCTCTATCGGAAGACGTGTCGGGGCGAGTTCATTGCGGCGTGCGCGGGGCGCCCGCCGGCGATGGCGCCGGAAGGCGGAGCCGGCATCTCATGGATTTCCAGCTGGGCGCCGAGCAGGCGCGCCAATGCTTCGTCGGGCGCCTGGGCGGGGTCGTCGGCGGGATCGATGAGCGCCCAGTCCCGCAGCGCGGCACCCAGGAAGCCGTCGGCGCAGCTGCCCAGGCTGGCTGCGATGCCGGCGGCCCGCGGCGACAGCTTCGAGGCCGCCAGCAGCAAATCGAAACTCATCAACCCGCAGCGCCGAACCAGCAGCTTGCAGCAGGCGTATGCGTGCTTGATGCTGTCGGGGTGGTCGGCACCCATCAGCAGCGGGCGCACCGCGCGGCGCTTGAGCAGTCGCGCCAGGTCCAGCCCCTCGGCGTGCAGCAGCACGACCTCGGCTTCGGGGGCGGCTTGCTGCAGCGCGTCGATGAAGGAGCCGGCCGAGCCGTTCGTGTCCACGTAGGCCAGCGGCAGTCCACGCGCCGGCAGGTAGGCCACGCGCGGGGCGACGTTCTCGATGCAGGCCGCGAGGTCGACCCGCACCAGGTCATGCGGTGCCGGAGAGCTGGCCGCGGCGTCCACCACCAGGACCTGCCGTCCCTCGGCGGCCAGCACCGCAGCCACGCGATCGAGCACCAAGCCCCCGAACGGCACATAGGGGTTGGCGGCCAGCGCCAGGAGATGTCGGCCCCGGCCGGCGAAGAGCCGACGCAGGCCATCGGCCTGGTCCAGTGGCGCGTTCAAGGCCGCGTCGGGCAGGCCGCGCATCAACGTTGCTGTCCTTGAGCTGTCGGACATCGCGGTCAGACGTGAGCCGTGCGCTCAGCCCCCGGCGCGGGCGCGCCGGCGAAGATGAGGTTCACGTCGCTGCTGTCCAGGCGCCAGGCCGGGCCACCGCCCCCCTTGAGCGCTGTCTGCACCAAGGCCTGGGCCGAAAGGCGATGCCAGTCCTCGGGCACACGCTGGCCGTTGGCCACCGCCAGGATCGTGAGCTTGTGACGGATGACCGCATCGAGCGCCGGGCCCAGCTTCACCGATTCGTCGAGCTTCGAAAGGATGACCCCGCGGCAGGTCGGCGCGGCGTAGGCCGCGAGCTGATCCTCGATGGTTTCGCCCTGCGCCGAGGCGTTGACCACCAGGACGCGCTGGATGGCGCGGTGCGACACCATCTCGAGCAACTCGCGGGTGCGGCTGTCGCGCTGCGCCATGCCGGCGGTGTCGATGAGCACCAGGCGCTTGGCCGAGAGCAGGTCGAGCAGGTCCTCGAGCGAAGCGCGATCGTGCGCCGTGTGGACCGGCACGCCGAGGATGCGGCCGTAGGCGCGCAGCTGCTCGTGCGCCGCCACCCGGTACGCATCGAGCGTGACGAGTCCCAGGTTGGCCGCGCCATGACGGGTGGCAAAGGCCGCCGCGAGTTTGGCCGTGCTGGTGGTCTTGCCGACACCGGTGGCGCCGATCAGGGCATAGACGCCACCCACGTCCTCGAGCGGGCTGTCGCCTTCGGCGGTGTGCAGATTGCGTTCCAGTACGCTGGCCGCCCAGCTGGCGCCATCGACGTCGGCGGGAAGGTTTTCCAGCAGCTTGCGGATCAATGACGGCGAGAAGCCGACGTCGAGCAACTGCTGCGCGAGCGTCGCCTGACGCGGCTGGCGCTGCAACCTGTCCATGAAGGCCAGTGCGCTGAAGCGCTGCTCGATGAGGCCGCGCATCGAGCGCAGTTCCGAGAGCATCTCGATCTGCTCGCCGCGCGCCGCCAGCGCCGGCGAAGCAATGGCCGCGGCGCCCGGGGAGGCCTGTGGCAGTTCCTCGCGCAACACCGGCACCTCGCGCTGCACCGCCCCGTGGCGGGCGCGCGCGGCCTCGATCGGCGCCGCCGGCGGTGCCGCCCGGGGCGGGGGCGTTGCGGAGGGTGCCTTGGCGGCCAGCTCGGCCTGCCGACGCTTGAGCATGCGCTGGCGCACGTAGTCCTGGAAGGACAGCGTGCTCATCTCCAGTTCGCTGACATCCTGCTCGATGCTGGCGTCGGGCGGCGCCTCGCCACGCTCCGGGTCGTGTCCGGTGGCGGGCGCAGGCATCGCTTCGCCCACTTGCGACGGCGGTGCCGTGCGCGCCGCGCCAGCGGCGGCCGCCACGCGCTCGAGCTGCAGCACGCTCTCCGGCGCCATCGCCAGCACCTCGACGCCCTCGGCGCAGGGCCGGGTCGACATCACGACCGCGTCGTCGCCGAAGGACTGCCGCACGAGAGCCAGCGCATCGCGCGAAGTGCGGCCGGTGAAGCGTTTGACGTTCATGCCGCCCCTCCAATGATCGAGCCGATGCGGATCGAGTGGGTTTCAGGAATTTCGCTGTGGCCCAGCACCTTGAGACGCGGTGCCGCGCGCTTGAGCAAGCGCGCCATGGGGGCGCGGATGTGGTCGGGCACCAGCAGGCAGGCCGGGTGGCCGAGATCTTCCTGGCGGCGGGCGTTGTCGGCCGCGCTGCGCGTCAGCGTGTCGGCGACGCCGGGGTCCAGGGCCGCGCCGTGCGGCGAGCCCAGCGCCTGGGTCACCAGGCGCTCCAGGTCGGGGTCGAGCGCGATCACGTCGAGCTCCTTCACCGGGCCGTAGATGTGCTGCACGATCGCCGGCGCGAGGTGGGTGCGGATGCGGCGTGCCAGTTCGCCGGCATCGGTGACGGTGGCGGCATGCTCGGCCAGGCATTCGATGATCGAACGCATGTCGCGGATGTGGACGCCCTCTTCCAGCAGCAGTTGCAGCACACGCTGCAGGGTGGCGATGCCGACCATCTTGGGAACCACGTCTTCGATCAGTTTGGGGGCCAGCTTGGTGACGTGCTCGACGAGGGCTTGGGTCTCGACGCGGCCCAGCAGGCGCGCGGCGTTGACTTGCATCAAGTGTGAAAGATGGGTCGCCACGACGGTCGCGCAATCAACGACGGTAAAGCCGGCCATTTGGGCCATCTCCTTGTGGCGCTCCTCGATCCACACCGCGGGCAGGCCGAATGCCGGATCGGTGGTCTTCGCGCCCGGCAACTGCTGTGTCGCACCGCCGGGGTTGATGGCCAGCCACTGCCCGGGCATGGCCTCGGCCTCGCCGACCACGGCGCCGCGCAGCGTGACGCGGTACATGCTGGGCTTGAGCTCGACCAGGTTGTCGCGGATGTGCACCGGCGGCGGCAGGAATCCCACGTCCTGCGCGAACTTCTTGCGCACGCCCTTGATGCGCGCCAACAGGTCGCCCTGGCGCGCCTTGTCCACGAGCGCGATCAGGCGGTAGCCCACCTCCAGGCCCAGCGTGTCGACCGGCACGAGGTCGTCCCAGCTCGCCTCGGCGTTGGCCGCCGGCGCCTCGGTGCCGTCGACGCGTCCGGTGCGCTCCAGGGCCGCGGCGGCGCGGCCACGCTTGCGGCTCAACTGCCACGCCAGCAGCCCGAGGCCCGCGCTGACGATCAGGAACACCAGGTTCGGCATGCCCGGCACCAGCCCGAGCAAGGCCACCACGCCGGCGGCCACCCCCAGGGCACGCGGCGAGTCGAAGACCTGGCCGCCGATCTGCGTGCCGATGTCCTGCTCCTTGCCCACGCGCGAGACCACCATGGCCGCGGCCACCGACACCAGCAGCGCCGGGATCTGCGCCACCAGGGCATCGCCAATGGCCAGCGTGATGTAGGACCGCGCCGCCTCGCCGCCGCTCATGTCGTGCATGGCCAGGCCGATGATGAAACCGCCGACCATCGTGATGAACAGGATCAGCAGGCCGGCCATCGCGTCGCCGCGCACGAATTTGCTGGCGCCGTCCATGGAGCCGAAGAAGTCGGCCTCCTCGCCCACTTCGGCGCGGCGGCGGCGGGCTTCCTTCTCGTCGATGAGGCCGGCGTTGAGGTCGGCGTCGATGGCCATCTGCTTGCCCGGCATGGCGTCCAGCGTAAAGCGCGCGCCGACCTCGGCGATGCGCTCGGCGCCCTTGGTGACGACGACGAAGTTGATGACGATCAGGATCGCGAAGACGATCAGGCCCACCGCGAAATTGCCGCCGATCAGGAAGTGGCCGAAGGCCTCGATCACCTGCCCCGCCGCCCCCGGCCCGGTGTGCCCCTCCATCAGCACGACGCGGGTCGACGCCACGTTGAGCGACAGCCGCAACAGCGTCGTGACCAGCAGCACGGTGGGCAGGGCCGCGAAGTCCAGCGGCTTGACCATCTGCGCCGAAACCATCATCACCGTCAGCGCCAGCGCGATGTTGAAGGTGAACAGCAGGTCCAGCACGAAGGCCGGCAACGGCAGCACCATCATCGCCAGCATCATGACCACGAAGCCGGGCAGCAGCAGCGTCTTCATGGCGGCGGCGCGGGCGCTGGCCCGGGGGCCGAGCAGCGCGGTGAACCTGGCGGCGAGTGCGTTCAACGGTCATCCCCCTTGGTGTCGTCGTCGCCCGCCGCGGCATGACGCAGCGGATCCATGTCGTCGGGCACTTCGGGCAAGGGCGCGCGGTCGGGCAGCGGGCGGCCGGCAGCCATCGCGTCGCGCACCTGGTAGACCCAGGCCAGCACCTGCGCCACGGCGCCGAACAGGCGCGCCGGGATCTCCTGGTCGACTTCGGTGTGCGCGTACAGCGCGCGCGCCAGCGGCGGCGCCTGCAGCACCGGCACCTTGGCGTCGCGTGCCAGGTCGCGGATGCGAAGGGCCAGCAGGTCGGCCCCCTTGGCCACGACCCGGGGGGCGGCCATCCTGGCCTCGTCGTACTTCAGCGCCACCGCGTAGTGGGTCGGGTTCATCACCACCAGGTCGGCGCGCGGCACCGCGGCCAGCATGCGGCGGTTGACCATCTCGCGCATGCGCAGCCGCATCTTGCCCTTGACCTCGGCGTTGCCCTCGACCTCCTTCATCTCCTTCTTGACTTCCTCGAAGCTCATGCGCAGGCGCCGTTGCAGCAACTGGCGCTGCAGCGGCACGTCCACCAGCGCGAAGGCGGCCAGCACACCCACCAACAGCAGCAGGCCGCCGAGCAGGAGCCGCCCGCCCTCGGCCAGGGCCGCCGGCAGCGGCATCGCCAGCAGTTCGGCGTGATGGATCCATTGCCGGCTCAGGTAGAGCGCGGCGGCGGTGCCGAGGACGGCCGCGAGCAGGCAGGCCTTGAGGGTGTCGACCAGTTGCGGCCCCGCGAAGACCCGCTTCAGGCCCGGCAGCGGGTTGAGCTTGCTGAACTTGGGTTTCATCGGCTCCAGCGTGTAGTTCCAGCCGCCGGCCAGCACGCCGCCGGCCAGAGCCACGACCACCACGGTGGCAAAGAGCGGCAGCAGCACCGCCAACGTGCGCTGGCTGGACTCCGCCAGGCGCTCCAGCATCGCTTCGGTCTGGCTCACCTGGGCGACATCGAAACGCAGCGCGTCGGCCAGCAGCAGCTTCAACCAGGCCGTGGCATCGGGCGCGAAGACCGCCAGCAACGCCACGCCGGCGCCCAGGGCGCCGAGGTGCCCCAGGTCACGCGAGCGCGCGACCTGGCCTTCGCTGCGCGCCTTGTCGATCTTGCGCTGCGTGGCGGGTAGCTTGCGGTCCTGTGCGGTGTCGGCCATGGGGGATCGGGCTCGGGATTGAGCCTTGCCATGGTGAGGCCGCCGCGCACCGACTTGAGTCGGATAAGCGGGAAAAGGGGCGCGTGTTCTCGGACCCACGCCGTGGGCGCCGGGGCACGGCGACCGCGTGTCGCCGCCCGCCGGGCAGCGTGCCTTCAGCGGCGCGCGGCGGGGCTGCCGGGTTGAGCGTCCGGCACCAGGGCGGGCACGATGTCCGGCCCCGGGCGCGGCTGCACCGCAGGCTGGGGCGGCGACAACTGGCCGCCGCTGAACACGCGCTCCTCGGCCTCGCGTGTCATCACGATGATGCTGATGCGACGATTGGTCGGCGGCAGCCGGGTCCTTGGGGTCGAGGGGGTTGCTGGCGGCCAGGCCTTGCACGCGCAGCACGCGGTCGTCGGCGAGGCCACCGGCGATGAGCTCGCGGCGCGAGGCGTTGGCGCGGTCGGCCGACAGCTCCCAGTTGCTGTAGCCACGCTCGCCGGAGCCGAAGGGCAAGGCATCGGTGTGGCCCTCCAGCGTCAGCCGGTTGGGCACCTCGGTGAGGATGCCGCCGATCTCGCGCAGCAACTCGCGCATGGTGGACTCCACCACCGCACTGCCGCTGGCGAACATCGGTCGCCGGTCCTGGTCGACGATCTGGATGCGCAGGCCGTCCTGTGTCATGTCGAGCAGGATCTGCGAGCTCATGCCGGCAAGCCTGGCGTTGCCCTCGATCATGCGCTCGACCTTGCGCTGCAGGTCCTGCAGGCGCACCGCTTCGGCACGAACCTGCTCGGCCTTCAGCGCATGCACGTTGATGGTGTCGCGCGGTGCCTGAATCTCGCCGCGCTTGACCTGGCCGGTGGTGCGTGTGAGGTCCTGGCCGCCGCCCTTGATGACGTGGGCGGCATCGCCGGCACCGGAGCCGCTGGACAGCAAGGCCATCTTCAGCGGCGACCCGAAGTAGTCGGCGATGCCCTTCTTGTCGCCCTCGGTCGTCGAGCCCAGCAGCCACATCAGCAGGAAGAAGGCCATCATGGCCGTCACGAAGTCGGCGTAGGCGATCTTCCAGGCGCCGCCGTGGGCGCCGTGGCCGCCCCTTCTTGATCGCGCTTGATGATGATCGGCTGCAGTTTCTTCGCGTCGCCAGCCATCACTTCCTGCCTTTCACGTGGCCCTCGAGCTCGGTGAAGCTCGGGCGATCGGTCGAGTACAGCACCTTGCGCCCGAACTCGATGGCCACCTGCGGCGCGTAGCCCTGCATGCTGGCCAGCAGCGTGGTCTTGATGCACTGCAGTTCCTTGCCCGCGTCCTCGACCTTCTGCTCCAGCAGGCCGCCCAGCGGCTCGGCAAAGGCATAGGAGAGCAAGATGCCGAGGAAGGTGCCGACCAGCGCCGAGCCGATCATCGCGCCCAGCACCGCCGGCGGCTGGCCCACCGAGCCCATGGTGTTGACGACGCCCAGCACCGCGGCCACGATGCCGAAGGCCGGCAAGGCGCCGGCCATGCGCTGGATGGCCGCGACAGCGGCATGCTCTTCCTGGTGGTGCGTCTCGATCTCGCTGTCCATCAGGCTTTCGATCTCGTGCGCGTTCAGGTTGCCCGAGACCATCATGCGCAGGTAGTCGGTGATGAACTCCGTGACATGGTGGTCATTGCCGACATTGGGGTACTTCTGGAACAGCGGCGAGTTGTGCGGGTCCTCGACGTCCTTCTCGATCGCCATCAGGCCTTCCTTGCGCGCCTTCTGCAGGATGTCGTACAGAAGCGCCAGGAGCGCCATGTAGCGCGCCTTGCTGAACTTGCTGCCCTTGAAGCAGCGGCCGATGCCACGCACCGTGGCCTTGACGACCTTCATCTGGTTGTTGGCCAGGAAGGCGCCGCAGGCGGCTCCGAAGATGGTGACCAACTCGAAGGGCAAGGCCTTGAGGATGACGCCGATATTGCCGCCGTGCACGACGTACACGCCGAAGACGCAACTCAACGCGACGAGCCAACCGATGATGAGGAACATGAAGGTGTGTCCACTTGTTGCCCGTGCACGGCAGACACCGGAGCGGGCATGGGTGGGTTATCGGCCGCGCTCGACGGTGGTTGAGCCTCTCTGCGTCGCCGCCGGCCGGTAGACCCATACCGGGCGGCGTCCGGGCTCTCGCAGGCAGGCCGCAGGCGTCTGCCCGGGCACCTCGAACTCCAGGCTCACGAGCCAGCCGCCCGGCGCCCAGTTCGCGGCGGGCCTTGTCGAAGGCGCGGGTCATGCTCTCCGGGCGCTGAAAGACATAGACCAGGTCGTGACCGGCCCACGACGCAGCCCACATGTCGCCCCGCCTCACGCTGCGCCTGCCGGCAGCGCAGTGCGGCGGCCAGGCCAGCGGCAGGCTCCACTCGATGCCGTGCAGCTCGCACTGCGGCCACAGGCGGTGCAGCGCCGCCAGGCCATGGCCGACGCCGCAGCCGGCGTCGAGCATGCGCGACCCGGCGGCGCAGACCAGCCGGTCCAGGCCGCTCAGGGCGTCGGCCGGCGTGGGGAAGAAGGGCGCGTCGCGCCAGGCACGCAGCGGGTAGGCCAGCAGCAGCGGCAGCAAGGCCGCCAACCAGGCCCAGGGCGGCACCGCGGTGCCCAGGCCGAGCGCCAGCGCCGAGAGTGGAAATCCGGCCATGGCGATCAGCCGGCGCCGCCGACCCTGGCAACACCAGTGCCGGCGGCCGCCGCCCCAAGCAGCCCGGCGAGAAGGCCCGCCGCCGGCGACCCGCCGACGGCAGTGATGCCCTTCCACAGCGCCCAGCCGACCCCCCATGCCAGCACCGCGGGCAGGGGCCAGGGCGCGCGCGACAGGCGCTGGGCGGGCGTGGTTCGGCAGGTCGACACGGGCATGCGGCTCCGGCTGCCAGTGTCGGCGCCGGCCGAGCCGGTCATCGGTCGGAAGAGGGCAGAAGGCGCCCTTCCCCTCGCCGATGTCGCGGCGCTCGCGCAAAAAAAAGCGGGCCCCGAAGGACCCGATCGAAAGCACAGGTGCCTGTGCCAGGAGGAGACGAGCAATGAACTCACACGGTATATCGGCAGACGTCGGCTCGATCGAGCCCCGAGACGTGATCAATGCACGCCAGGCGCCGCCGCGGCAGCGGCCATGTGCCTGCCGAGGCCCGCGGCATCAGCACGCCGGCCGGCGTGTCCAGCGGACGCTGCACTGCCGGCTTGCCCTTGCCGGCACGTGCCGGCGGGTTGCACAGGCCGCAGACGTAGTGGCGCGCGATCTCGTGCGGGTGGGTCACGAAGTGGCCGCCGCACTTGCTGCACCGGGTCATCGTGAGCATGCCGTTGTCGACGAACTTCACCAGCCGCCAGGCGCGCGTCAGGCTCAGCAGCGGCTCCAGGCCCTGCGACTGCATCTGCTCGAGGTAGAGCTGGTAGGCCTTGATGACGGTGTCGATCTCGTCGAGCGCGGCCACCTTGTTCAGGTACTCGTGCGTGTTCAGGAACAGGCTGGAGTGGATGTTGGGCTGCCAGGTCATGAACCAGTCGGTGGAGAACGGCAGCTGGCCCTTGCTCGGGCTCTGGCCCGCCACTTCCTTGTACAGGCGCAGCAGGCGCTCGTAGCTGAGGTCGGTCTCGCTTTCCAGCACCTGCAGCCGCGCGCCGAGGTGGATCAGCGTGACGGCGCGTTCGATCTGCCGGGCTTCGGTGAGGATGCTCTTGCTGCGGGCCATGGTGTGGTTCTCGGTGACTTGGGGTGAGACCGGTCGGTCAGGCGGCTTCCTGGTGGCGCCCGGCCAGCAGGATGGAGGCGTGCAGGCGCGACATGCCGTCGTTGGCGGCGCCCTTGCCGTGGTTGGTGAGCAGGTTCCAGACCACGTCGTCGTCCATGCGGAAGCGGCACAGCAGCGTGTTGCCGGCGGCGATCTTCATCATCTGCGCCGACGTCAGCGCGCCGATCAGCGTCGCCGTCTCCTCGCTCACGCCCAGGCGGAACAGCGCCTGCTCGCGGTCGGTGCGGATCAGGCTCTGCGCCAGCATCAGGTAGGACAGGTTGGCTTCGCGGATTTCGGCCAGGATCTGTTCGGTGTTCATGGGTCTGCTCCAGGGGTTCGGGTGGCAGGATCGTTGGTAGCGGACTGTAGGCAGACGAACAGGCCGCGGACATCAGCCCAGTTCCGTCGCTGAAGTCCTTCTTCTTCCACGGCGCCTGTCGGGCAAATTCCTACATGCGCCTCGACGTGTGACGCAGTGCACGCCCCGGCGCCTCGTGGCGCCACGAAGGCAGCGGCTGACGTCGGCACGTGCAGGGACGGCGTCGCTTGATGCGGATCAGCCTGGCGCCGGCCAGCCCGTGTAACGTCTGGGGTGCGCGGCCTGCCGCCCGGCGGGTCGGATGATCGACTCGAGGAGACCCCATCATGCGATACGCCCTCATCACCGCAGGCCTGTGCCTGGCCCTGCCCGTCCTGGCGCAGGACCAGGCGGCCACCTTCCAGATCAAGGCGCTCACACCCGAAACCGCGCTGGCCGCGGCGCAGGCGGCATTGGCTTCTTGCCGCGCGCAGGGCTACCAGGTGGGCGTGGCGGTCGTGGACCGTTCGGGCCTGACGCAGGTCTTCCTGCGCGACCGCTTCGCGGGCGCGCACACGCTGGACGTGGCCACCAACAAGGCCTGGACAGCGGCCAGCTTCCGCACGTCGACGCTGGACCTGGCGGCCGACTCCCAGCCGGGCCGGCCGATGAGCGGCATCCGCAGCACGCCGCGCATGCTGGCCGTGGGCGGGGGCGTGGTCATCGAAGGCGGCGGGTCGGTCTACGGCGCCATTGGCGTCTCCGGCGCGCCCGGCGGCGAGGCCGACGATGCCTGCGCCAAGGCGGGCATCAAGGCCATCGCCGACAAGATCGAGTTCTGAACCCTGCGGGCATGGCGCCGGGGCGGCCTTGGGGCTCCCTTTCGCGCCCTAGGCGCGCTCGATGCGGGCGTAGGCGCTGTGGTTGTGAATGCGACTCGAAGTTCTCGACTTCGACGTGATAGCGCCCGATGCGCGCATCGGCGTTCAGGCGCAGCGCCACGTCGCGCACCAGGTCTTCGACGAACTTGGGGTTCTCGTAGGCGCGCTCGGTGATCCACTTCTCGTCGCTGCGCTTGAGCATGGGCCAGATCTCGCTGGATGCGCTGTCTTCGGCGAAGCGCACCAGTTCGTGCCACTCGACGGCCGCCGAGTTCTTCGACGCGAAGCGTCACCAGCGAACGCTGGTTGTGCGCGCCGTAGTCGGAGATCTCCTTGGAGCACGGGCACAGGCTCTTCACCGGCACGCCCACCTCCATCCACACCGTGGTGGCGCCGGCACGCGTCTCGGCGATCCAGCGGCCCTGGTAGTCGAGCAGGCTCTGCACGCCCGAGACCGGCGCCCGCTTGCGCAGGAAGAAGCTGAATGCGCGCCTCGATGCGGCCCTTCGGCGGCGCCCAGCTTGTCCAGCATCGCGGCGTGGCGGGCTCGCAGCGTCGCGGCGTCCAGCGGCACGTCGAGCGCGTCGAGCCAGGCGACGAAGCGCGACATGTGCGTGCCCTTCTTCTCCGCCGGCAGCGCCACGTCCAGCGACCACAACGCCGTCGTCGCCTGCACCGCACCGGCCACCCGCAACTGCAGCGGGTAGCGCACGTCCTTCACGCCGACGCGCTGGATCGCCAGGTGGCGTTCGTCGCGCTCACTCTGCGTGTCCGGGATGTGGAGGGCGTCGGTGAGGTTGGTCATGGGAGGGCGAAGCATGCCAGCGTTTGGGCGCCGACACGGTCGCGCGGATTACACGACGCCATTCGAACGGCTCGAATCAGGCGTTGACGGCAGCCAGCGTCGGCCGGCCGCCGAAGCGCTTGAGGATCGACGCCTCGATGCCCGCGGCGTCCAGCCCGCACAGGGCCAGCAGCTTGGCCGGGTCGCCGTGCTCGACGAAGCGGTCGGGCAGGCCGAGCTGCAGCACCGGCATGGCCAGCCCCGCCGCGGCCAGGCACTCGAGCACTGCGCTGCCGGCGCCGCCCATCACGCAGCCTTCCTCGACCGTGACCAGGCCTTCGTGCGTGCGTGCCAGTTCGAGCACCAGTGCTTCGTCCAGCGGCTTGGCGAAGCGCATGTCGGCCACCGTGCAGCCGAGTCTTCTCGGCCGCCTGCAGCGCCGGGTGCAGCAGCGTGCCGAAGGCCAGGCACCGGCCAGCCGCTGGCCACTGCCGCCGCACCACGCCCTTGCCCCAGGGCCAGGCATTGAGCGCCGGTCTCGACGGCCACGCCCGCACCCGCAGCCGCGCGGGTAGCGCACGGCCACCGGGTGGTCCTGGCGGAAGGCGGTGGTCAGCGCCTGGCGGCACTCGTTCTCGTCGCTCGGCGTGAGCAGGCTGCAGTTCGGGATGCAGCGCACGTAGGCGATGTCGTAGGCGCCGGCGTGGGTGGGGCCGTCGGCGCCCACGAGGCCGGCGCGGTCGAGCGCGAACACCACCGGCAGGTTCTGCAGCGCCACGTCGTGGATCAGCTGGTCGTAGCCGCGCTGCAGGAAGGTGCTGTAGATCGCCACCACCGGCTTCAGGCCCTCGCAGGCCAGGCCGGCGGCGAAGGTCACCGCGTGCTGCTCGGCGATGCCGACGTCGTGGTAGCGCTTGGGAAAGCGCCGGTGGAACTCGACCATGCCCGAGCCTTCGCGCATCGCCGGCGTGATGCCCACCAGCCGCTCGTCGGCCTCGGCCATGTCGCACAGCCACTGGCCGAAGACCTGCGTGAAGGTCGGCTTGCTGGGCGCGCTCTTCGGGAAGCCCTCGGCCGGGTCGAACTTGCCCGAGGCGGCGTGGTACTTCACCGGATCGGCCTCGGCCAGCTTGTAGCCGTAGCCCTTCTTGGTCACGACGTGCAGGAACTGCGGGCCGCGCTTGCTGCGCAGGTTCTCCAGCGTCGGGATCAGCGACTCGAGGTCGTGGCCGTCGATCGGGCCGACGTAGTTGAAGCCGAACTCCTCGAAGATGGTGCCCGGCACGACCATGCCCTTGGCGTGCTCCTCGAAGCGCCGCGCCAGCTCGAACAGCGGCGGCGCGGCCTTCAGCACGGCCTTGGCGCCCTCGCGCGCGGCTTCGTAGAAATTGCCGCTCATCAGCCGCGCCAGGTACTTGTTGAGCGCGCCCACCGGCGGGCTGATCGACATGTCGTTGTCGTTCAGCACCACCAGGATGTCGGCGGTGACGCCGGCATGGCTGACGCCGGCGTTGTTCAGCGCCTCGAAGGCCATGCCGGCGCTCATGGCGCCGTCGCCGATGATCGCCACCGCCTTGCGATCCTCGCCCTTGAGCTTGGCGGCCAGCGCCATGCCCAGCGCCGCCGAGATCGAGGTCGAGCTGTGCGCCGTGCCGAAGGTGTCGTACTCGCTCTCGTCGCGGCGCGGAAAGCCGCCGATGCCGCCGAGCTGGCGCAGCGTGTGCATCCGGTCGCGGCGGCCGGTCAGGATCTTGTGCGGGTAGGTCTGGTGGCCCACGTCCCACACCAGCCGGTCGTAGCGGCGTGTTGAAGACGTAGTGCAGCGCGACCGTCAACTCCACCGTGCCGAGGTTGCTGCCGAGGTGGCCGCCGGTCTGGCTGACGGTGTTGAGCACGAACTGGCGCAGCTCGTTGGCCACGGCTTCGCAAGTCGGGGCGCGACAGCCGGCGCAGATCGGCCGGGCTCTGGATCTTCTTCAACAGCGTGTCCATATCAGCTTTCACGCTCCACGACCTTGTCGGCGAGCACGGCCAGCAACCCCGCCGCGGGCCCAGGCCGCTGCGCGACGAGCGCCGCCAGCGCCTGCTCGCGCAGGTCCTGCGGCGTGGCGGCGCGCCGCCTCCAGGCCGAGCACCGACACGTAGGTGGGCTTGTTGTGGTCGAGATCCTTGCCGGCGGTCTTGCCGAGCGTCTCCGAGGCCTGGGTGACGTCGAGGATGTCGTCCACCACCTGGAAGGCCAGGCCGACGGCGTCGCCGTAGTCGGCCAGCGCGCGCTCCGCCGCGGCGTCGACGCTGCCGCAGGCCGCGCCCATCAGCACGCTGGCCTGCAGCAGGGCGCCGGTCTTGCGGCGGTGCATGTCGCGCAGCGCGGGCTCGTCCAGCGCGCTGGCCGATGCTGGCCAGGTCGATGGCCTGCCCGCCGGCCATGCCGGCATGGCCGGCCGCGCGCGCCAGCAGCGCGCATCAGCCTGGCCTGCAGCGCGGGCGCCATGCCCTGCGTCGGGGGTCAGCACCTCGAAGGCCAGCGCCTGCATCGCGTCGCCGGCCAGCATGGCCTGCGCCTGGCCGAACTTCACGTGCACGGTGGGCTTGCCGCGGCGCAGCACGTCGTTGTCCATGCAGGGCATGTCGTCGTGCACCAGCGAATAGGCGTGGATCAGTTCCGACCGCCACCGCCGCGCGCAGCGCCGCGTCGCGCTCGCCGGCCACCGCGTCGCAGGCCGCCAGCACGAGCAGCGGGCGCAGGCGCTTGCCGCCGTCGAGCACGCCGTAGCGCATGGCCTCGCCCAGGCCGGCCGGCGCGTCGGCCGGCACCCAGGACTCCAGCGCCGCCTCCACGTCGCGCAGCTGCTGGCGCGCCCAGGCGTCGAAGTCGGCCGTCGGTCACGTCGGGCTCCAGGCCTTGAGCTGCCCGTCGTCGAGCACCTTGACCTGTTCCTCCACCGCCTGCAGGCGGGCGCGGCAGTAGGCCAGCAGTTCGGCGCCGCGGCGATAGCCGTCGAGCAACTGGTCCAGCGGCAGTTGCCCGCCCTCCATCTGCGCCACCAGGCGGTCCAGCTCGGCCAGGGCCTGTTCGTAGCTCGGCGGGTTCTTTCGGGGCGGATGCGGCGCTTCTTGCCATTTCGGGAGTGAAATGTGAGGCCCGATTCTAGACAATGCGTCCCGCGCCGAGCCCAGGCGGTCGGCAGGCCCACTGCCGAAGGCGGCTGGCAGCAGGGTCTTGCAGTTCGCCGTGCCGGGCGCATCTGGGATCGGCCGGTAGAATTGCAGCTTCTCCGTGGCCGACCGGCTTCGGTTTCGTTTGCCGTCTGCCCACGCGGGGCCGTCGGGCGAGGGGGTCGATACGCCAGCCAAGGAGGATCCGGTCGGATCATGTCCGACCTGAGCATCAGTCTCGAAGCGCTGGAGCGCAGCCGTCTCGCAACTCCCGGTTTCCAGCTACTTCGACGAGGGCCTGTTCCGCAGCGAACAGGAACTCATCTTCCAGCATTCGCCCGCGCTACCTCGGGCACGAACTGGCCGTGCCCGAGGTCGGCGACTACCTCGCGCTGGCGCAGGAAGGCGAAGGCCGGGCCCTGGTGCGCACGCCGGGCGGCGTCGAACTGGTCTCCAACGTCTGCCGCCACCGCCAGGCGGTGATGCTGCAGGGCCGCGGCCACACGCGCCAGCAACATCGTCTGCCCGCTGCACCGCTGGACCTACGACCTGCACGGCCAGCTGGTCGGCGCGCCGCATTTCGCCGACGATCCCTGCCTGAACCTGCGCAACTACCCGGTGCAGAACTGGAACGGCCTGTTGTTCGAAGCACAACGGTCGCGACGTCGCCGCCGACCTGGCCGCGCTCGGCCCCGCAGCCGAGCTCGACTTCAGCGGCTACGTCTTCGACCGCGCCATCCTGCACGAGTGCGACTACAACTGGAAGACCTTCATCGAGGTCTACCTGGAGGACTACCACGTCGGCCCGTTCCACCCCGGGCTGGGCCACTTCGTGACCTGCGAAGACCTGCGCTGGGAATTCGGCCGCCACCACTCGGTGCAGACGGTGGGCGTGAACGCAGGCGCTGGCAAGGCCGGGCTCGCCGGTCTACCGGCGCTGGCACGACGCGGTGCTGGCCTTCCGCGGCGGCCAGGCCGCCGGCGCACGGCGCGATCTGGCTGACCTACTACCCCACCGTGATGGTCGAGTGGTACCCGCACGTGCTGGTGGTCTCGACGCTGTTCCCGCAGGGGCCGCGCAAGACGCTCAACCTGGTGGAGTTCTTCTACCCCGAGGAGATCGCCGCCTTCGAGCGCGAGTTCGTCGAGGCGCAGCAGGCCGCCTACATGGAGACCTGCATCGAGGACGACGAGATCGCGCTGCGCATGGACGCCGGCCGCAAGGCGCTGCTGGAGCGCGGCGACGACGAGGTCGGCCCCTACCAGAGCCCGATGGAAGACGGCATGCAGCACTTCCACGAGTGGTACCGGCGCGAGATGGGCCGCTGGCGCCCGGTGCCGAGCCCACCGGGCCGCTCGCGGGGCGGAGCCTGGCCGCAGCGAGGATCCGGTGCGGCCTGGCACGGGCACGCGCGGCAGCTGCGCATGTCGCCGCCGCTGCTGATGGTCGTGCGCGTCGCTTGCTGTTCGCGCTGATGGGCGTGTGCGTCAAGCTCGCCTCGGCGCACTACGCCGCCGGCGAGATCGTGCTCTACCGCGCGCTGGTCGGCCTGGCGCTGATGGCTGCGTGATGCGCTGGCGCGGCGGCAGCCTGCGCACCCGCGTGCCGGCGATGCACTTCTGGCGCAGCCTGAGCGGCGTCAGCGCGCTGTGCCTGTGGTTCTATGCGATCGGCGGCCTGCCGCTGGCCACCGCGATGACGCTGAACTACATGTCCTCGGTGTGGATGGCGCTGTTCCTGATCGGCGGCGCCGTGATGCTGGGCCCGCGCGCGGCGCCGACGGCGGCATCGATGGCCGGCTCGTGGCCACCGTGCTGGTCGGCTTTGCCGGCGTGGCGCTGGTGCTGCGCCCGACGATCGAGCAGGACCAGCTCTGGCACGGCCTGGTGGGCCTGCTGTCGGGCATGCTGTCGGCGATGGCCTACCTGCAGGTCACCGCGCTGGGCCGCGCCGGCGAACCCGAGACCGCGTCGTCTTCTACTTCTCGCTCGGCGGCGTGGTGGCCGGGCGCGCTGACCACGCTGCTGGACCGGCGGCCTGCACGCACACGACCTGCGCGGGCTGGCGCTGCTGCTGGCCATCGGCGCTGCTGGCGACGGCCGCGCAGCTGATGATGACGCGCGCCTACGCCACCGGCCGCACGCTGGGCAACGCGGCCTGCAGTACCTGGGCATCGTCTTCGGCTTCTGCTTCGGCGTCTGGCTGTTCGACGACCCGGTGACCGCGATGGCGCTGGCCGGCATGGCGCTCATCGTCGGCGCCGGCGTGGCCGCGACGCAGCTGCGCGGCCGCACGCCTGCGCCGACCGGCCGCCCCGACCGAAACCTGAATGGAGCCATCACCATGCCGTTCACGACCCTGATCTCGGCCGAACAGACCCGCGCACGCTGCTCGGCCACGCAGGCGCCGCTGGTGCTGCTCGACTGCGGCTTCGACCTGGCCGACACCGCGGCCGGCGAGCGCGCCTGGGCGACGGGCCACCTGCCCGGGCGCGCACTACGCCCACCTCGACCGCGACCTGTCGCGGCGCCAAGACCGGCCGCAACGGCCGCCATCCCCTGCCCGCACGCGCGGACGCTCGCCGCCACCGTGGGCCGCTGGGGCATCGCACCCGGCGTGCAGGTCGTCGTCTACGACCGCCAGGGCGGCGCCCTATGCGGCGCGCGCCTGGTGGCTGCTGCGCTGGCTGGGGCACGACGCGGTGGCCGTGCTCGACGGCGGCGTGGCGGCCTGGCTGGCGGCCGGCGGCGACGCTGGACGACCGACCGTGCCGACAGCGGCCACCGCAAGCCGCCCTACCCAGCGCGGCCCACGCGGCCATGCCGACGATCGACCGCCGACGAGCTGCTGCGCGCAGCTGGGCCGCGTGCGCCTGCTCGACGCCCGCGCCGGCGAGCGCTTTCGCGGCGAGGTCGAGCCGCTGGACCCGGTGGCCGGCCACATTCCCGGCGCGACGCTGCGCTTCTTCAAGGACAACCTCGGCGCCGACGGCCGCTTCAAGCCGGCCGCGCAACTGCGCGCGGAGTTCGCGGCGCTGGGCGCCGGCGCCGGCAGCGGTCGTGCACCAATGCGGCTCGGGCGTCACCGCCTGCCACAACCTGCTCGCGATGGCCGCGCCGGGTACGATGGCGGCCGTGCTCTACCCCGGCTCCTGGAGCGAGTGGTGCGCCGACCCGTCGCGGCCGGTCGCGCGCGGCTTGATCGCGCGTCAAGTCGACAGCGGCGTTGCTGCTCCGGAACACTTGGCACATCGACGCCATCTCGCACACATTGCCGCCCTCATCTGCAAAGGAGTCTGTCATGTACAAGCGCATCCTCGTTCCCACCGACGGCTCCGACATCACCGCCAAGGCCGTCGCAGACCGCGGTCGACATGGCCAAGCCTGTGCGGCGCCGAGCTCTACGTGCTGAGCGTGAAGGAGCCCTTCCCCTACAGCGCCATCTCGGAGATGCAGCCGGTGCCGCCGCAGGAGTTCTTCGACGCCCAGGAGCGCATCGCCAGCGAGCGCGTCAAGGCCGTGCGCGATGCCGCCGCGGCCGCCGGCGTGACCTGCCAGGCCACACCGTCGAAGCGCTGCACCCCTGGGAGGCGATCCTCGACCACGCCAAGGCGCAGGGCTGCGACCTCATCGTGATGGCCTCGCACGGCCGGCGCGGCGTCAGCCGCGCTGCTGCTCGGCAGCGAGACGCAGAAGGTGCTCACGCACAGCACGCTGCCCGTGCTGGTGGTGCGCTGAACCGGCCCGAGGCTCGCGGCGCCGCCGGTCGCCGGCGACAAGCTCAGTGCGCGTGGCTCAGCATGCCGCGCGCCAGCAGCACCAGGCCCAGGCCGGCACCCAGCCAAGCCACCTGGGCCAGGGTCTGGCGCCATGACAGGCGCTGCTGCAGCTGCGGCAGCAGATCGGCCACCGCCACGTAGATGAAGCTGCTGGACGCGGCCACCAGCAGGTACGGGAGCACGCGCCTCCCAGGGGCCGACGAGGAAGTAGCCGAGCACGCCGCCGGCCACCGCCGCCAGCCCCGAGAGCGCGTTGTACAGCAGCGCCTTGCGGCGCGAGAAGCCTGCGTTGAGCAGCACGATGTAGTCGCCCGCCTCCTGCGGGATCTCGTGCGCCACGATGGCCAGCGCGGTGACCACGCCCAGCCCCGTGTCGGCCAGGAAGGCCGCGGCAATGATGATGCCGTCGCAGAAGTTGTGGATGCTGTCCCCGACCAGCACGCTCAGGCCCCCGCGTCCCGCCTGCTGGGCGTCGAAGTGGTGATGGTGGTCGTGCCCGTCGCCTTCGTGGTGGTGGACGTGCCGGTACAGCTCCACCTTCTCCAGCAGCCAGAAGAACAGCAACCCGCCCAGCAGCGTACCGAACAGCGCCTGTGGCCTGGTCTGGCTCTCGAAAGCCTCGGGCAGCACGTGCAGGAGCGCGGTACCCAGCAACACGCCGGCCGACAGACTGACCAGTTCCTTGACGACACGGCTCAAGCACCGCCAGCGTGAGCGACGCCGCGATGACGACGGACAGCAGGCCGCCCACCAGGGTGGCCGAAACGATATAGAGGAGGGTCATCGTGGGCGTGCGAGCGTCAAGGAGACGACCTCGGCGGCTCCATGTTATCGACGCTGTCAAGCCCCGGCGCCCGGCGGGCGAGCACGGACGGGCCGGGTACGATCCACGCATGGAAACACGCCTGAACCCGGGCAACCCGTTGGCGGCCATCGACATGGGCTCGAACAGCTTCAGGCTCGAGATCGGGCAGCTGCCTCAGACCCGCTACCGGCGCATCGACTACCTCAAGGAGACCGTGCGCCTGGGTGCCGGGCTCGACGCCAACGGCATGCTCACCGAGGAAGCGGCGCAGCGCGGCCTGGTGTGCCTGCGCAAATTTGCGACACGGCTGGCGGGCTTCGGGCCGACCCAGGTGCGCGCCGTCGCGACGCAGACACTGCGCGAGGCGCGCAACCGCAACGCCTTCCTGCTGCGTGCGCAGGAGGCGCTGGGGCACTCGATCGAGGTCATCTCCGGCCGCGAGGAAGCGAGGCTCATCTACGCCGGCGTCGCGCACATGCAGCCCAACGAAGCGCCGCGACTGGTGATCGACATCGGCGGCCGCTCCACCGAACTGATCCTGGGCCGGGGCCGCACTCCCACCGTGGCGGAGTCCTTCGGCGTCGGCTGCGTGAGCCTGTCGATGCGCTTCTTCGAGGGCGGCCGCATCACGCGCGACGGCTTCCGCGCCGCCCAGGTGGCTGCCGGGGCCGAGTTCGAGGAAGGGCTGCAGTCCTTTGCGCCCAGACACTGGCGGCAGGCGCTGGGGTCGTCGGGGACGGCGGGCGCGGTGTCGCAGGTGCTGCAGGCCTCCGGCGTGACCGACGGCCGCATCACCCCGGCGGGGCTGCGCTGGTGCATCGCGCACTGCCTGGACGCCGGGCACGTCGACCGCATCGACCTGCCGGGGCTGAAGCCCGAACGCCGTGCCGTGTTGCCGGGTGGGCTGGCCATCCTGTACACGCTGTCGGCGCACTTCGATGTCCGCGCGTTGTGGCCGGCCAAGGGTGCGCTGCGCCAGGGGGTGATCATCGACCTGCACGAGCGCCTGCTGGCACTGCAGCACGCGCTGCCCGGCGACATGCGCGACGCCTCGGTGGCCGAACTGCAGCGGCGTTTCGCCGTCGACACGGCCCAGGCCGCGCGGGTGGCCGGGGTGGCGTTGGCGCTGTTCGACACCACGGCGCCCGACACCGATCCCGACACGCGGCGCGAACTGGCCTGGGCCTGCGCGCTGCACGAAGTCGGTCTGATGGTCTCGCACCACGACCACCACCGGCACAGCGCCTATCTGCTGGCGAACGTCGATGCGCCGGGCTTTTCCCAGAGCCAGCAGCGCCGGATCGGTGACCTGGTGCTGGGCCAGCGCGGCGGCCTGCGCAAGGTCGAACCCCAACTGGCCAGCGAGACCTTCGCCCGCCAGGTTTTGTGCCTGCGGCTGGCGGTCATCAAGTGCCACGCACGCGGCGAGGCCGACCCCAAGGCGCTGAGCCTGCGCACCCGTGGCCGCGACGCCATGCTGGCCCACGGCGCGGCCTGGGCCGAAGCCAACCCGCGCACCTTGTTCCTGCTGCAGGAGGAGGCCGCCACCTGGGCGCGCAGCGGGCCGTTGCGCCTGGTGTTGACGCAGACCTAGACCAAACCGGGCCCCACCACCGCGTGCAGCACCACCTGCAGCTCGCCTGCGCGGTCCCGCGCGCGCAGCCACCACACCCCAGCCTTGCGCACCGCCCAGGCCTGCGACTGACCCGACAGCAGGTAGGCGGCCGCCAGGCCCAGCGTCGGCTGGTGGCCGACCACCAGCACGGGTTCGCGGGCATCGGGCCAGCGCACGGCGCGCAACAGGGCATCGACGTCGGCATCGGGCGCCAGCGCGGACACCGTCTTGAACTTGCGATCGAGGGCCGCCGCGGTCTGTTGGGCGCGCCGCGCCGGGCTGGCCAGCACGCGGGCGCTGGCTGGCAGGTGGCGGTTCAGCCAGGCGGCCATGCGCTGCGCCTGGAGCTCGCCCTTGGGCGTGAGCGCGCGCTCGAGATCATCCGTCAACCCGCTCCGTTCCAGAGCTTCGGCGTGGCGCCAGAGAATGAGGTCCATCGGTGCCCCCTGTCTGTCAGGAATAGCGCTGCATCAGCGCCTGCTGCGCGCTGACACCGGCTTCGGCCACCCGCTTGTAGCGGCCTTCGCCATCCAGCAGCCAGGCATCGCGCTGGTCGTGCAGGTAGGGCACCAGGCCTTCGTCGATGACGCGCTGGCGAAGCGCGCGGTCGCGCACCGGCCAGGCCACCTCGATGCGGCGGAACATGTTGCGGCTCATCCAGTCGGCGCTGCTGAGGTAGAGCACCTCGTCGTCGTCGCCGGCGCCCCAGCGGAAGTAGAGGATGCGCGTGTGCTCGAGGAAACGCCCCACCACCGAGCGCACGCGGATGTTTTCGGTCAGGCCGGGCAGTCCTGGCGGCAGCATGCAGGCTCCCCGCACGATGAGATCGATGCTGGCGCCGGCCTGGCTGGCCTCGGCCAAGGCCTGCATCAGCCCGGGATCGGTGAGCGCATTGAACTTGGCCACGACGCGGGCCGGGCGGCCGGCCCGCGCCGCCACGGTCACCTGGCCGAGATGGCGCAGCATGCGGCGGTGCATCTGGAATGGCGCGGTGACCAGGTGCCGCGGAGCCTTGCTCCGGGTCTGGCTGGCAAGCTGCAGGAACAGCACATCGGCGTCGGCGGTCAGCCCCGGGTCGGCCGTGAGGCAACCGATGTCGGTGTACAGGCGAGCCGTGCGCGGGTTGTAGTTGCCGGTGGACAGGTGCGCATAGCGCCGCAGGCGGCCCTTCTCGCGACGCGTCACGAGCAGCATCTTGCCGTGCGTCTTCAGGCCCACGATGCCGTAGACCACCTGCGCGCCCACGGCCTCCAGCCGTTCGGCCCAGTTGATATTGGCCTCTTCGTCGAAGCGCGCCTTCAGCTCGACCACCGCCAGCACTTCCTTGCCGCGGCGCGCCGCCTCGATCAGCAGGTCCATGAGCTCGCTCTGCGCGCCGGTGCGATAGATGGTCTGCTTGATGGCCAGCACCTCGGGGTCGTGCACGGCTTCGCGCAGGAACTGCACCACCGGCTCGAAACTCTCGAAAGGGTGATGCAGCAGCACATCGCCTTCCCGCAGGCGTTCGAAGATCGAACGCGAGCGCGGCAACTGGGCATCGGGCCAGCGCGGCTCCCAACGCGGGAAGTGCAGGCCGGCACCGTCGGCCTGGTCGATGAGCTGGCTCAGGCGCACCAGGTTGACCGGGCCGTTGACCTTGTACAGGGCCACCTCGGGCAGCGAAAACTGTTCGAGCAGGAAGCCGTACAGCTCCGGGGGGCAGGTGCTGACCACCTCGAGCCGGATCGCCAGACCGTAGTGACGCGTGGTCAGGCCGCTGCGCATGGCCTGGCGCAGGTTGACGACGTCGTCGGCCTCGACGTCCAGATCGGAGTCGCGGGTGACGCGAAACTGCGAGAAAGAGACCACTTCCCGGCCAGGGAAGAGCTCGCCCAGGTGGGCGCGCATGACGCTGGTCAGCAGCACGAAACCCTGCTGCCCCGGGCACAACCCGTCGGGCAGGCGGATCACGCGCGGCAGCGCGCGCGGCACCTTCACGATGGCGATCTGGTTGTCGCGCCCGAACGCATCGCGCCCGCCGAGCCGGGCGATGAAATTGAGCGATTTGTTGGCCACCTGCGGAAACGGGTGGCTGGGGTCCAGGCTCACGGGCACCAGCAGCGGACGCACCTGGGTCTCGAAGAAGCGCCGGACCCACTTGCGCTGCGCCGCGTTGCGATCGGCATGGTTCAGGACGACGATACCTTCGCGCTGCAGCGCGGGCATCAGCACGTCGTTGAAGAGGGCGTACTGTTCGTCGATCAATTCGTGCGCGGCGCCGGCCACCGAAGCCAGGTCGCGGCGCGTGAAGCCGGAGCCGGGCTGGCGCGTAGCCTCGATGATGTCGGCCACGCGAACCTCGAAGAATTCGTCGAGGTTGCTGCTGACGATGGTGACGTAGCGCAGCCGCTCGAGCAGCGGCACGTCGCTGCGCCGCGCCTGGGCCAGCACGCGGCGGTTGAACTGCAGGATGGAGCGCTCGCGGTCGAGCAGCGGCAAGGGGCCGCGCGGCGCCTCGGCGCCCGCAGGGGCCGCGTCGGGAAGGGGCGCGTCGGCCCGCTCATCATCGCTCATCGCTCATCGCTCATCGCTCATCGCTCATCGCTCATCAGACCGACAGCAAGTGTCGGCGGTAGTGCAGCATCTCGTCGATCGACTCGTGGATGTCGGCCAACGCGGTATGCGCCTGCGCCTTCTTGAAGCCGTCCAGCACGGCCGGTTTCCAGCGCCGCGCCAGTTCCTTGAGCGTGCTCACGTCGACGTTGCGGTAGTGGAAGAAGGCTTCCAGCGCCGGCATGTAGTTGGCGAGGAAGCGGCGGTCCTGGCAGATGCTGTTGCCGCACATCGGGCTCTTGCCCTTGGGCACGAACTGCGACAGGAAGGCGATCACCTGCGCCTCCGCCGCCGCTTCGTCGACCGTGGAGGCTCGCACCCGCTCGGTGAGGCCGCTCTTGCCGTGCGTGCCCTTGTTCCAGTTGTCCATGCCGTCGAGCACGGCGTCGCTCTGGTGCACCGCGAACACCGGGCCCTCGACGCGCACCGTGATCTGCGGGTCGGTCACGACGACGGCGATCTCGATGATGCGGTCGCTGCCCGGCAACAGGCCGGTCATCTCCAGGTCGATCCAGACCAGGTTGTGCTCGCTGGGGGTCAAACCGCTGTCGCTCATGGTGCCTTGCCCGTGTCAAAGCGCCTGATTCTGGCGCAAGCCTACACTCGCGCCCCATGCATCCCACATCGTTCACGGTGACGTTTGCGGCCGCCTTGCTGCTGTCGCTGGCCGTCAAGTTCTGGCTGACCACGCGCCAGATGCGCCACGTGGCGGCGCACCGCGACCAGGTGCCCACCGCTTTCTCGGGGACAGTGACGCTGCAAGCCCATCGCAAGGCCGCCGATTACACGCTGGCCAAGGGCCGGTTCGGGTTGCTGGCCACCGCGTTCGGCGGCGCCGTGCTGCTGGGCTGGACGCTGCTCGGCGGCCTCGACGCCCTGAACGAGTTGTTGCGCGACGCCCTGCGGCCCGCCTTCGGCGACATGGCTTACCAGTTGGCGCTGCTGGCGGCATTTGCCGCCATCGGCGGCCTGCTCGATCTGCCGCTGGAGTGGTACGGCACCTTCCGCATCGAGCAACGTTTCGGCTTCAATCGCATGACGCTGAGACTGTGGCTGGCCGACATGGCCAAAGGCACGCTGATCGGTGCGCTCATCGGCCTGCCGCTGGCCGCGCTCATCCTGTGGATCATGGGCGCCTCGGGCGGCCTGTGGTGGCTGTGGGCCTGGGTGGCGTGGGTGGCCTTCAATCTGACCCTGCTGGTGCTGTACCCGACCGTCATCGCGCCGATCTTCAACAAGTTCGAGCCTCTGGCCGACGACGCGCTGCGGACCCGCGTGCAGGCCTTGATGCAGCGCTGCGGCTTTGCCGCCAAGGGCCTGTTCGTGATGGATGGCAGCAAGCGTTCGGCGCACGCCAACGCCTACTTCACCGGCCTGGGGGCGGCCAAGCGCGTGGTCTTCTTCGACACGCTGCTGCAAGCGCCTGACGCCCGGCGAGGTGGAGGCGGTGCTGGCGCACGAACTCGGCCATTTCAAGCACAAGCACGTGCTTCAGCGCATGGTGGGCATCTTCGGCTTCAGCCTGCTGGGCCTGGCTCTGCTGGGCTGGCTGGCGGGCCAGAGCGGCTTCTACGCCGGCCTGGGCGTGTCGCCCAACCTGGCGGCGCCCAACGACGCGCTGGCCTTGCTGCTGTTCATGCTGGCGCTGCCGCCGTTCGTCTTCTTCGTTTCACCGCTGATGGCGGTCTTCTCGCGCCGTCACGAATTCCAGGCCGACGCCTACGCCTGCGCCCAGGCCGACGGCCGCGACCTCGCCCGCGCCCTGCTCAAGCTGCACGAGGACAATGCCTCGACGCTCACGCCCGACCCGGTCTACGTGCGCTTCTACTATTCGCACCCGCCGGCCTCGGAGCGCCTGGCCGCCTTGCCGACGCCCACCTGAACCATGAACGACCTGTCCACGCAGCGTTGCCGGCCGCTCGAAGGGCAGCCCGCCCTGACGGCCGCCGAAGTCACGCCATATCTGGCCCGGGTGTCCGGCTGGGCGCTGGTCGAAGGGGCCCTCCAGAAGCGCTACGAATTTGCCGACTACCACCGCACGATGGCGTTCGTGAACGCATTGGCCTGGGTCGCGCACGTCGAAGACCACCATCCCGACCTGGCCGTGTCCTACGGCCACTGCACGGTGCGCTTCCAAACGCACTCGGTGGGCGGCATCTCCATCAACGACTTCATCTGCGCCGCCAAGGTGGACGCGCTCCTGCCTTGACCCCGCCCGGCCCGAGGGGCGCCGACGCAGACGCGCCGTCCTCGCTCGACGTCGGACTCGTGGTGGCCGCACACGGCCGCCATGTCGTCGTCGAGACGCCGGCGGGCGAACGCGTGTTGTGCCACCCGCGCGGCAAGAAGAGCGAACTCGTCGTCGGCGACCGCGTGCGCTGGCAGCCCACGGGCGACGGCGGCGTCGTCGAGCACCTCGAGCCGCGCCGCAACCTGCTCTTCCGCCAGGACGAATGGCGAACCAAGTCCTTCGCCGCGAACCTCGATCAGATGCTGATGCTGGTGGCCGGTGAACCCGTCTTCAGCGAGGAGCAGCTGACGCGGGCGCTGGTGGCGGCGCAGGAGGCCGGCATTCCGGCGCTCATCGGCCTGAACAAGATCGACCTGCCCAGTGCCGACGCAGCGCGCGAAAGGCTTGCACCGTACCGGGCGATGGGCGCGGAGGTCATCGAACTGGCGCTGAAGGCCGATCCGGCAGGGTCCGCCGAGCGGCTGCTGGAGCACCTGTCCGGCCGCACGACGCTGGTGCTGGGCGCCAGCGGCATGGGCAAGAGCACGCTCATCAACCTGCTGGTGCCGGCGGCTGCCGCCCAGGTGGGCGAGATCTCCAAGGCCTTGGCCGCCGGGCGCCACACCACCACCACCAGCACCTGGTACTGGCTGGACGCCGAGCACCGCGGCGCACTGATCGACACCCCTGGCTTCCAGGAATTCGGCCTGCGCCATATCGCGCCCGAACGGCTGGCCACCTTGATGCCCGACTTTGCGGCAGCGCTGGGCCACTGCCGGTTCCACAACTGCAGCCACCGCCACGAACCGGGGTGCGGCGTGCGCGCAGCTGCCGAACGCGGCGAGATCAGCGCGTCACGGCAACGCATCTACGAGATGCTGTTCGAGGAGCTTTCACGCACGCGCTGGTGAGCGCGGGAATCAGCCGAGCACGTTCGCCAAGGTCAGCAGCGCCACCAGCAACATCCACAGCACCACGGAGCGCCACACCAGCCCGACCACGCTGTGCAGATGGCCCGGCTGCGCCGGCTCGCCGGCGGTGGAGCCGGCCGCGTCGGCCAGGCCGGGGCCGCCGGCGGTGAAGGTCTTGGAGCGGTCGGGCGTCACGCCGGGCGCGGCAGCGCCGCCCAATTGCACGCCCACCGCACCGGCGGCGGCGGCGAGGATGATGCCTTCATTGGGGTGCTGCCACAGGCCGGCATCGCGCCGCCAGCTGCCGATGGCTTCCTCGAAATTGCCGACCACGGCAAAGCCGAACGCCGTCAGGCGGGCGGGCACGTGGTCGATGAACGCGAACAGCCGCTGCGACAGCGCCATCAACTCGTCGTTGGCCGGCGCATCCATGGCGCGCAGGCGATAGCTCCAGTAGCGGCTGGAGAACTCGGCCATGCGGTAGAGCACCGCACCCACCGGCCCCAGCCCCAGCGCCGAGAAGACCACGAACCAGAAGAACACGCCGAAGACATGGCGGTGCGCTGCCAGCAGCGCGTGTTCGATGACGTGTCGCAAGACCTCGGTGCGCGGCAGCTCGCTGGCATCGAGGTGGCGCCACTCGGCCATCAGCCGGCGCGCCTCGTCTTCGTCACCGCGGTCCAGTGCCTCGCGGATGTCGGTGAAGTAGTGGCTGAACTGGCGGAAGCCCAGCGTCAGGTACAGCAGCGCGACGTCGAAGGCCAGCGCCAGCAGCAGGCTGAAATGGGCAATGGTCAGGTAGAGCGCGGCCACCAGGACCACCGGCGCGCCGACCGACACGCCCCACACGACCCAGGCGTGGTGCGGCCGCCCGGCGTCGAAGTTCCGGCCCGTCCAGCGCACCCACGACATCAGTGTCTCGTGGATCCAGTTGTCACGCGGGAGCGGCTTGAGCTGCTCGATCAGCAGCGCGAACATGACTGCAAAGAAACTCATTCGCAGCGATGATAGTTCTTCACCTGGCGAGGAAGTGGTACAGGTTCCTCAGCATCGCGGCCGTAGCGCCCCAGATGAAGTACTCGCGCGACACCCCGCCAGGCCCCGCACCCTGCCAAGGCATCGACAGGAACTGCCGCGGCCCGCCCTCGAAGGTGAGGACATGGCGCCGGTGGTGCGCCGGGTTCATCAGGAAGGGCAGCGGCACCTCGAACGCCTCGGCGACCTCGAAGCTGTCCAGCGTCAACTCGAAGGGCGGCTGCACCAGCGCCACCACCGGCGTGACCACGAATCGGGTGATCGTCGTGTACGCCGGCATCTGGCCGATGACCTCGATGCGGTCGCGCCGAAGGCCGACCTCTTCTTCGGCCTCGCGCAGCGCAGTGGCTGCGGGGTCCGAGTCGCTGGCTTCGCTGCGGCCGCCCGGAAAGCTGACCTGGCCCGCGTGATCGCGCAGGTGGTCGGTGCGGCGGGTCAACAGCACGTGCAGCGTGTCGCCCCGCTGAACCAGCGGCACCAGGACGGCAGCGTGCGCCGGTTCGCGATCGGCGAGAACGCGTCCGTCACCCGGCAGTTCTGGCAACCACGGCTGCCCGCCCAGGAAGCGGTGGCGCAGGGCGTCTGCCGTCAGGGCTGGCGCAGGGACCGCCGGCAGGTGCGCGTCGGTGCCGGCCACCGGCACCTCATGTGGGTTCAGGATGCGGCGCGGTGGCATGGCGAAGCTCGCTTGCCGTCGAGATCTGCATGCGGCGCGCTGCCCACGCTCGCGGCGGACGTCGATTGGACGCGGAATTGCACGACCCGCGTCAGCGCCGCGGGCTGATCGGACCTCAGCCCAGCTTTTCCTTGATGCGCGCCGACTTGCCGCTGCGCTGGCGCAGGTAGTACAGCTTGGCACGGCGCACGTCGCCGCGGCGCTTGACCTCGATGCTGCTGATCAAGGGGCTGTAGGTCTGGAACGTGCGCTCGACGCCTTCGCCACTGGAGATCTTGCGGACGATGAAGCTGCTGTTCAGGCCGCGGTTGCGCTTGGCAATGACCACGCCTTCATAGGCTTGCAGCCGCTTGCGGGTGCCTTCGACGACCTTGACACTGACGATCACCGTGTCGCCCGGCGCAAAGGCGGGGATGGTGGGGTTGAGGCGGGAAATCTCTTCCTGCTCTAGCGTGGCGATGAGGTTCAAGCGGTTCTCCGGTCGATCGTGTCGCGGGCGGGTTGAAGAAGTCTTTGTGGCCCGGCAGAGGATCGAAAAGCCTTTGATTATAGCTTCAGCCGGGCCAGATGCATCTCGTCGGCCGGGCTCAGGCGCCCGGCGGCACGGGCAGCCGCGATCAGGTCGGGCCGCCGCCGCGCCGTCAGCGCCAGCGCCTGCTCGCGCCGCCACCGAGCGATCTCGCCGTGGTGACCCGACAGCAGCACCGCCGGAACGGCGTGCTCGACGCCATGGAGATCGAGCCTTTCAGGCCGGCTGTAGTGCGGTCCCTCCAGCAGGCCGTCGGAAAAGCTGTCCTGCTGGTGCGAAGGCGCGTGCAGCACGCCGTCCTGCAGCCGCGCCACGGCGTCCAGCAGCGCCAGCGCCGGCAGTTCGCCGCCGGACAGCACGAAGTCGCCCAGGCTCAACTCGTCCGTGACGTGGGTGTCGATGATGCGTTGGTCGATGCCTTCGTAGCGCCCGCACAGCAGCACGGCGCCCGGACCGGCGGCGAAACGATTGACCACGGACTGGTCGATGCGGCGGCCCGTGGGCGTGAAGTGCACCACCGCCGGCGGCGCCTCGCCACGGTCGGAAGCGATGGCGGCCAGGGCGCGCAGCAGCGGTTCGGCCAGCATGACCATGCCGGGGCCGCCGCCATAGGGGCGATCATCGACGCGGCGATAGGCGTCGTCGGCGAAGTCACGCAGCGGCCACAGGCGCACGTCGACCTGTCCGGACTCGAAGGCGCGCCGCGTGATGCCCTGGCTCAAGTGCGGCGTGAAGAGTTCCGGGAATAGCGTGATGACGTCGAAGCGCATGCCGGTGCGCCGTCAGTAGTCGGGGTCCCAATCGACGGCGATGCGGCGGCCCGGCAGGTCGACCGTATCCACATAGGCGGCCACGAAGGGGATCAGCCGCTCGGGCGCATCGGCACCCGCGGCCTGCACGCGCAACACGCAGTGCGGGCCGGTTTCGATGAGGCCGGTCACGGTGCCGAGGTCGACGCCGGCGCGGTTGACCACCGCCAGGCCGATGAGATCGACCCAGTAGAACTCGCCCTCGTCGGGGGTCGGGAAACTGGTGCGCGGAATGAAGATGCGCGCGCCGGACAGGGCCTGCGCCGCGTCGCGGTCGTCGATTTCCTGCACGGTGGCCACCACGCCGTCGCCGTGCTCGCGCGCCTGCACGACGCGCAGCAGCGGCGGCAGGGGCCGCGCGGCCCGCAGGCCCTGCGGCAACACGGTCTCGGGGGGCTGGAGGTACCAGCGCTTGGACGAGAACAGCGCCTGCGGATCGGCGGCAAAGGGCTTGACCTTGATGCCGCCCTTCACGCCCCAGGCGCCGAGCACGCGGCCGACCTCGACCGCATCCGCGGGCAACGTGGGCGCGTCACCCGCTGCTGGCGCGGGGACGGGCATGCCTTCGTGCTGCGCACTCCGGTATTCGCCCTTGGGGCGGCCCGGCGTGCTCATTGGGATGCCTTCGTGCTGCGCACTCCGGTATTCGCCCTTGGGGCGGCCCGGCGTGCTCATGACCAGCTCTTCAGGCAGCCTTCTTGGCCTGGTCGACCAGGCGCGCCACGGTCGGCGAGAGCTGGGCGCCCACACCGGCCCAGTGCGTCACACGGTCGAGGGCCACGCGCAGCGGCTGCTCGCCGCCGGCGGCCATGGGGTTGTAGAAGCCCACGCGCTCGATGAAGCGGCCGTCGCGGCGCTCCTTGGAGTCGGCCACCACGATATTGAAGAACGGGCGCTTCTTGGCGCCGCTGCGAGACAGCCGGATCACGACCATGTTGAACTTTCCTTGGAAATCAGGGCCGATCGCCGCGCCACGGGAGACACACCGGGCTGGCCATCGAAGTGGCCGGCATCGACGCTGCTCGAGCGCCCTTGCCGACCGCGGCCGGCGCCGTAGATACGCCCCGATTGACTACCCCGGGGCCAGCGCCGAAAACCGCGCATTATATCCGGCTCGATGGCGAATCCGCCGACAATACCTGCCATGCATTACCGATCCAAGACCGTGGCCGCCTGGCTGACGCTGACGGTGGGCGCGCTGGGCCTGCACCGCCTGTACCTCTACGGCACGCGGGACCGCCTCGTCTGGGCCTACCCGCTGCCTGCGCTGCTGGGCCTGGTCGGCGTGCATCGCCTGCGCTCGCTGGGCCAGGACGATCGCCTGGCCTGGCTGCTGATCCCCTTGCTCGGCCTGATGCTGTCGCTGGCCATGCTCATGGCCATCGTCTATGCACTGACCCCCGACGAGAAGTGGGACGCCCGGCACAACCCCGGCCAACCCGGACGCGCCACCGGCTGGGGGCCGGTGCTGGCCGCGATCCTGGCACTGCTGCTGGGTGGCGCGGTGTTGATGGGCACCATTGCCTACGGCGGCCAGAGGTTCTTCGAGTGGCAGCTCAGCGAACCTGTGAGCCACCGTCAGGTCAAGGCCTGGATCGGTTGACCGGCGACACGGTCGCGGAACCCGTCCAGGCGCCCCAGCGCCGGGTGCACGAGGTCCGGCGCCAGATCGGCGAGCGGACGCAGGACGAAGGCACGCTCGTGCAGGCGTGGATGCGGCACGACGAGATCCGGGTCGCGAACGATGCGCTGGCCGTACAGCAGCAGATCCAGATCGAGCGTGCGCGGCGCATGGTGATAAGGGCGCTCGCGGCCATGTGCCTGCTCGATGGACTGCAGCGCGAGCAGGAGTTCGCGTGGCGTCAGCGCGGTGCCCAACTCGACCACGGCGTTGACGAAGTCGGGGCCCTGGGCGTCCATCGGTGCGCTGCGGTACAGCGGCGAAACCGCCACCAGCCGGGTCCGCGGCAGTTCTGCCAATTCCTTCACCGCCCGTGCCAGCGTCGCCTGCGGGTCGCCGAGATTGGCGCCCAGGCCGACGAAGACACGTTCGGCGGTCATGCCCCGGCTGCGGGCGCGCTGTCGCCGCCGGCGGGGCCGCCGCCCTCGCCCGCCGGCCGCCTGCGCCGACGGCGGCGCTTGCGGGCTGGCGCATCGCCCTCCAGAGGCGCGACGGGTGCAGGCGCACCACCGTGCGAGGCCGGCGCCCGGGGCGCCGCCGCTTCGGCCGCCGGCACACGCCGCACCTTGGGCGGCATCGCCGCGCGCAGGTCTTGCAGCAGCGCGTCGCGCTCGTCGTCGTCACCCAGGTGGAAATCCTCCCACCAGTCGGCCAGCTCGGTGGGCACCTCGCCACAATCGGCGCGCAGGCGCAGGAAGTCGTAGCCGGCGCGGAAGCGCGGCTGGGTGACCAGGGACGGCGCCGAACTCGGCGTGCGGCGTTCGAAGCGCGGCTGCATGAGCCAGACCTCGCGCATGTCGGCCGCGAGCTTGCCGCGGCCCGAGATGTCGCCGATGCGAGCGTCGAAGACGGCATCCACCGCCATCTGCAGGGCCGGGAAAGGCGCCTCGCCGCCGCTCTTGAGCGCGCTCCAGCGCTCCAGCACGTCGTGCCACAGCAGGCAGGCGAGCATGAAGCTCGGCACCACCGCACGGCCTTCGGCAACGCGGCGGTCGGTGTCCTCCAGCGCCAGCCGCACGAATTTCTGCCGCGCCGGATTGGGCGCGTCCAGCGACAGCGCGGCGTCGAGCACCGGGAAGACGCCGCCCGTGCCGCCCACCAGGCGGTATTTCTTGAGCTGCTCGATGCTGGCCAAGGCATGCCCGGTCTGCAGCAACTTGACCATTTCGTCGAACAAGCGCGACAGCGGCACGTTGGCCAGCAGCGGCGACGTGGCGGCGATCGGCCTCTCGGTGGCGGGCTCGATGCCGAAGCCGAGCTTGGCCGCAAAGCGCACGACGCGGATGATGCGAACCGGGTCTTCGCGGTAGCGCGTGTCGGGGTCGCCGATCATGCGCAAGACGCGGGCCCGGGCATCGGCGAGTCCGCCGTGGTAGTCGACCACGATCTGCGTCAGCGGGTCGTAGTACATGGCGTTGATCGTGAAGTCGCGCCGTGCGGCGTCTTCGACCTGCGGCCCCCAGACGTTGTCGCGCAACACGCGGCCGCTGGCGTCGACGACATGCTTCTTGTCGGCAATCTCGTGCTTGCTGGTCTTCTCGTTGCCGGGCACCTGGTCGGCGGCAGCGGCATCGAGGTAGGCGCGGAAGGTGGAGACCTCGATCGTCTCGTGCTCCCGTCCGCGTCCGAACACCACGTGCACGAGCCGGAAGCGGCGACCGATGATGAAGGCTCGGCGGAAAAGCGCCTTCACCTGCTCGGGCGTGGCGTCGGTGGCGACGTCGAAGTCCTTGGGCCGCAAGCCCACGAGCAGGTCGCGCACCGCACCGCCGACGATGTAGGCCTCGTAGCCGGCCTCGTGCAGCGTCCTCACCACACGCACGGCGTTGGCGTCCAGCAGCGCCGGGTCGATGCCGTGCCCGGCCTGCGGCACTTCGACTCTTGCGCCCAGCGGGATCACGGGCTCGGGGGGCGGCACCGGGGTCTTGTCGCCCTGGCCGAGCAGGCGCTTGATGAACTTCTTGATCATGGGAAGATTTGAAGGATCGGCCAGCCGCGCTCCTGCGCGATGCGCTCGAGCGCGGGGCCGGGGTTGGTGGCCACGGGATGGCTGACGCGCTCGAGCAGCGGCAGGTCGTTGGTGGAATCGCTGTAGAAGGTGCTGCGCGCGAAGTCGTCCAGGGCCAGGCCGCGCCCCTCGAGCCACTGCTGCACGCGCGTGATCTTGCCTTCGCGAAAGGCGGGCATGCCGTGGATGGTGCCGATGACACGGCCCGCCTCGTCGCGCGCCAGGTCGGTGGCGATGAGCTGGTCCACGCCCAGCAAGCCGGCAATCGGCCGCGTGACGAAGTCGTTGGTCGCGGTGACGATGGCCACCAGATCCCCCTCGCGCTGGTGCTGCTGCACGAGCCCCACGGCGGCCGGGTGCAGCATCGGGCGCACGACTTCGTCCAGAAAGCGCGCCGTGGCCCGGGCCAGGTCCTCGGCCGGCCGATCGCGCCAGGGTGCGGTGGCAAAGTCGACGTAGGCATCGATGTCGAGCCGGCCGGCCAGGTAGTCGTCATAGAACGCGTCGTTGCGGCGGCGGAACTCATCGCGGTCGGCCCAACCCAGCGCGACGACGAACTCGCCGAAGGCGTGGTCGGAGTCCCTGGGCAGCAGGGTGCCGTCGAGGTCGAACAGCGTCAGGTTCATCGTGTCGGCACCAGCGGGGCGGCCAGCTCGACCGCGACTTCGGCGCCCTCCTCCAAGAGCATCTGTCGCACCAGGGGCACCGTCACCGGGCGTGCCTTGGCGAGCGCGAACCGGTCCAGCCGGTCGAGCAGCCGCATCAGGTGCGACAAGTCGCGGTCGAAGTGCGTCAGCAGGTAGTCCATGACCTCGTCGGACAGGAAGATGCCGCGGTGGTCGGCCTCGCGGCGCAGCACGGCACGCGTCTCAGCCTCGGCCAGCGGCTCCAGCGCGTAGACATGGCCCCAGGCCAGGCGCGTGCGCAGGTCGTCACGCAGCGGCAGGTCCACCGGCGGCAGACGGCCGGCGGCCGCCAGTTGCACGCCGTGGGTCGCGGCATCGACGAAGAGAGCGAAGGCGGCGTGCTGGGCGTCGGCGTCAAGCAACTCGCAACGGTCGATCACCGCCAGCGCCGCACCGCCCGGCAGCGCCCACGGCAGGCGGTCCAGCGCGTCGAACCAGGCGACCACCCCGCCGGCAGCCTGGCACCGGGCGGCCAATGCGCGCAGCAGGTGCGTCTTGCCGCTGCCCGCCGAGCCCCAGAGGTAGACCGGCGCGCCCGGCAACGCCAATGCCTGCAAGTGGTGCGACGCTGCGGCGTTGGCGCCGGACACGAAGTTGTCGAAGGTGGGCAAGGGCTCGGGGCCGATGGCCAGCGGGATCTGCTTCATCGATCGTTCACGCGCAAGCCGGCGCCGTTCACTTCAGGCGTCGCCACGCCGCGAGCAGGCGGCGCAGCCCGTCGGCATCGCTGGCCGACGGCCGTTGCTGCAGGCACACGGCCAGCTCGTCGGCCGCCGGGCCGTGGTGCCCCAGGTCGGCCAGCAGCAGCGCCAGTTCGCGCCGCTCGTCCCAGGCCCCGGGCAGCAGAATCACCAAGCGCCGCAGCACGGCGGCCAGGCGCTCCAGGTCGTCGGCAGCGCGATGGATCTCGCGCAGGTTGCGCAGCAGCCGCGCCACCACCTCGCGCGCCGGCGCCGCCTGCAGGAACAGGCCCAGCGGCACCTCGTCGTCGCCGGTCAGACCCTGCTCCATGCGCAGCGGCTGCAGCCGCTCGTCGAGCTCGTCACGCGAAAGCGACTGGCCGTTGAAAGGGTCGATGATGACTTCGCCGCGCGGCAGGCGCAGCTTGACGAGAAAGTGTCCCGGAAACGAGACGCCGTGCGCCCGCAAGCCTGCCTGCGTGGCCAGTTCGATGTACAGCAGCGCCAGCGTCAGCGGAATGCCGCGGCGCGTCTTCAATACCTCGGGCAGGTAGCTGTTGCGCGGGTCGTAGTAATCGTTGACATTGCCGGCAAAGCCCAGTTCCTGGAAGAAGTAGCGGTTGAGCAGCCGCAGGCGCTGCAGTGGCGCGGCGTCGGCCGGGATGCGGCGACACAAGCGGTCGGCCAGGCGGTCGATCTGCGCCAGCACGCCCTGCACGTCGAGGTCCGGCACCTCGTCCTGCGCCACCGCCACGGCCGCCTCGAGCACCGGCAGGGTGGCGTCGTCGGCCACCAATGCGGCAAAGTACTCCAGGGCGGTGGGCGCTTCGAAATGCAGGGAGCCGGACATTGATGTCAGTGTAGGTCAGCGACGGCGGATCAGATGCCGCGGCCGCAGGCCACAGGCGACGAGCACGGCGAAATAGAGCGTGGCCACGCCCACGAGCACCAGCGCCACCGCGCCGACACGATGGCCCCAGCGCGCCTGCAGGCCGATCCAGTCGATGCCCTGCGCCGCCCAGGCCAGCGCGAGGCCCAGTGCCAGGTTGGCCGCCGCGACACGCGCCATGAAGCCGCCCCAGCCCGGCCGCGGCCGGTAAACGCCCCGCCGCAGCAGGCCGTCGAGCAGCAGGCCGGCGTTGACGAGCGCCCCCAGGCCGATCGCCAGCGCGAGCCCGGCGTGGCCGAGCCAGGGCACGAGCACGAGGTTGAGCGCCTGCGTCGCCACCAGCACGCCGACGGCGATCCTCACGGGCGTGCGGAGGTCCATCCGGGCGTAGAAGGCCGGCGCCAGCACCTTGATCGCCACCAGGCCCAACAGGCCGACGCCGTAGCCGCGCAGGGCGCGCACGGTCATCTCGACGTCGGCGGCGCTGAATGCGCCGTAGTGGTAAAGCACCGAGATCAGGCCCACCGGAAACAGCAGCAGCGCCAGCGCGCACGGCAGGGCCAGCATCAGCACGATGCGCAGGCTCCAGTCGAGCATCTCGGAGTATTCGTGCGCATCCTGCCGCGCCTGCGCCGCCGCCAGTTGCGGCAGCAAGACCACACCCAGCGCCACGCCCAGCAGCGCCGTCGGGAATTCCATCAGGCGGTCGGCGTAGGTCAGCCAGGACACCGCGCCCACCGCCACGTGCGAAGCGATCTGGGTATTGATGAGCAGCGAGATCTGCGCCACCGACACGCCCAGCAGCGCCGGCGCCATCTGCCGCAACACCTGGATCACGCCGGGGTGTCGCCAGGCGCGGGCGACGGCGGCGGGCAGCAGGCCGAAGCGCGGCAGCATGCCGATCGCCGCCAGCGCCGGCACCTGCACCGCCGCCTGCAGCAGGCCGCCGAGCATCACGCCGCCGGCCAGGGCGTAGATCGGCTCGATGCCGGCCGCCGTCAGCCGCGGTGCGCCCCACCACGCCGCGGCGATCACGCTCAGGTTCAGCAGCACCGGTGTCACCGCCGGCACGGCGAAGCGCTTCCAGGTGTTCAGGATGCCGGCGGCCAGCGCCACCATCGACATGAAGCCGATGTACGGGAACATCCAGCGCGTGAGCACCACCGCGGTGTCGAACCGCTCGAGCCCCGCGCCCATCGACCACACCAGCACCGGGGCCGCCGCCACGCCGACGATGCAGGTGGCCAGCAGCACCCAGGCCAGCACGGTGGCGACGGCGTCGACGAGCAGCCGCGTGGCGGCGTCGCCTTCACGTTCGCGCGTTGCCGCCAGGATGGGCACGAAGGCCTGCGAAAACGCACCTTCGGCAAAGAGGCGCCGGAACAGGTTGGGCAGCCTGAAGGCGACGTTGAAGGCGTCGGTGGCTGCGCTGGCGCCGAAGGTGGCCGCGATCAGTTGCTCGCGGACGAGCCCGGTGACGCGGGAGACCAGGGTCAGGAGGGAAACGGTGGAGGCGGCTTTGAACAGATTCACAGGCTGCGATGCTATACTTCGCGGTCTTTGTTCTTCACGGGCCCACTCACGGGCTTCAACGCTACAGCATGGCCACCTCGTCCAAAGCCAAGAAGAAAACCGTTCGCCTCGCCTCGGGCCGCAAGCGCGCTCGCCAGGACGTGGTCCTCAACGCCGCCAACACCTCGCTGCGCTCGCGCTTCCGCACCGTCGTCAAGAACGTGCAGAAGGCCGTGGTCGGCGGCGACAAGTCCAAGGCCACCGAACTCTTCAAGTCGGCACAGAGCGTCATCGACTCCGTGGCCGACAAGGGCATCTTCCACAAGAACAAGGCGGCACGCCTGAAGAGCCGCCTCTCGGCCAAGGTCAAGGCGTTGTCCCTGGCGGCCTGAGTTCCAGGCCTCCAAGCCCCGAGGGTCCGCGATGCGGGCCCTTCGTCGTTTCTGAAGCCGTGGTTCAGCGCGGCGCTGACGGCTCGGCTGCCGGCAACACACAGACCTCGTTGACCGGCAACTGGTTGTCGCGGGCGAAGTTCATCACGAAGTCCCAGGCCATCGGCTCGATGTCCTTGAGCGCCTCGTTCACCAGCACGCACTTCACGCCGTCCACCACCTGCGGCACGCAGTAGGGCGAATAGCCGATGTAGGCGCCGATGCCGCCGGCCCCGCCACCGGGCCTGAAGGACGACATCGCGCCGGCCAGGCGCTCGGACCAGTCGCTGGGCCGGAAGATGCGGCCCGCGGTGGTGATGCCCTGGATGACGAACTGACGCGGCTGGGTTGGTCTCATCGGCGGCGGCCGGCCCGAATGCCCGCCGGGTTCGAAACGGCTCGCCGGCGCTGGCGGCGCCAAACCTGCATCGAGCCTGCTGTCTGCTGCAGCGCAGCAAGCCGAGATTCTAGTTCGCTCGCTGGGCCGTGCGGCGAGACAGGCACCCGGCTTGGGGGCAGGGGCGGGAACCGCGCGTGCTCACCGCGACGGGCCGACGGGCGGGCCGCGCAGAAAGTCGAAGTCGCAGCCGCCGTCGGCCTGCAGCACGTGGTCCTGGTAGAGCTTGGCGTAGCCGCGCGCAGCGCGTGGGGCAGGCACGGGCAGTGCGGCGCGTCGGCGGGCGAGTTCGTCCTCGTCCACGAGCAGGTCGATGCGACGCTCGCGCACGCTCAAGCGCAGGCGGTCCCCGTTGCGAACCAGGGCCAGCGGTCCGCCGGCAGCCGACTCCGGTGCCACGTGCAGGACGATGGTTCCGAAGGCGGTGCCGCTCATGCGTGCGTCCGACACGCGCACCATGTCCTTGACACCGGCCTGCGCCAACTTCCTGGGAATGGGCAGGTAGCCGGCCTCCGGCATGCCGCTGCTGCTGGTGGGGCCGGCGTGCTGCAGCACCAGGATGTCGTCGGCGGTGACGTCGAGTGCCGGGTCGTCGATGCGCAGGCTCAGGTCTTCCAACGAGGTGAACAGCACCACGCGACCTTCCTTCTCGAACAGGTTCTTGTCGGCTGCCGAGCGCTTGAGGATGGCGCCCTGAGGGGCCAGCGAGCCGAACAGCGCCACCAGCCCGCCCACGGGCTCCACCGGGTCGTTGGCCGGGCGGATGATCCTGGGGTCGGTCCACTCGCCGGCCTCGGCTTCGGCATCCAGCCTCTGGCGCAGGGTCTCGCCGGTGACCGCGACGGTGTCCAGGTGCAGCAAGGGGCGCAGTTCGCGCAGCAGCGCGCCCATGCCGCCGGCGGCGTGGAAGTCCTCCATGTAGTTGTCGCCGGTGGGTTTGAGGTTGACCAGCACCGGTGTCGTGTCGCTCAGTTCGTTCAGGCGCTGCAGCGACACCGGAATGCCCAGCCGCCCGGCGATGGCCGTGAGGTGGATGATGGCGTTGGTGGAGCCGCCCAGGGCCAGCAGGACGCGCAGCGCGTTCTCCACCGACGCCGGCGTGATGACGTCGCCGGGTCGCATCGCCGGCACCTGGCCGAGCGCCATCCGTGCGGCCAACATGCCGCTCGCTTCCGCGGCGCGCAGGCGGTCGGCGTGCACCGCCGGAATCGCGGCGGTGCCCGGCAGCGACATGCCCAGCGCCTCGGCGATGCAGGCCATGGTGCTGGCCGTGCCCATCACGGCGCAGGTGCCGGCGGTGGTGGCCAGCCGGCTTTCCACCTGCGTCGATCTCGCGCGGCGCGATCTTGCCGGCGCGGAAGTTGCCCCAGAAGCGACGGCAGTCGGTGCAGGCGCCGAGCCGTTCGCCCTGATGGCGGCCGGTCATCATGGGCCCGGTGACGAGCTGGATCGCCGGCACGTCGGCCGCCGCCGCGCCCATCAACTGCGCCGGCACGGTCTTGTCGCAACCGCCGATGAGCACCACGGCATCCATCGGCTGGGCGCGCACCATCTCCTCCACGTCCATGCTCATCAGGTTGCGGAACATCAGGCTGGTCGGGTTGAGGAACACCTCGCCCAGCGAGATGGTCGGGAAATCGATGCGGCAGCGCGCCCGCGGCCAGCACGCCGCGCTTCACGGCTTCCACCAGCTCGGGCATGTTGCGGTGGCAGTTGTTGTAGCCCGAAGGGCTGCTGGCGATGCCGACGATGGGCTTGGCCAGCATGGCGCGCCGAATAGCCCATGGACGCGGCGAAGGAGCGCCGCAGATAGAGTGCGAAGGCGCGGTCGCCGTAGTTGGTGAGGCCGTGCGCCAGGCCGTGCGCAGCGTCGGGTTTGCCGTCGGGTGCGGTCATCGCGGGGGTACAGCACAGTGGGAAGGGGCGCGTCGAGCGCGGCCGCTCATGGCGCAGGCAAGGTCACCGGGCACGGTCACAGCCGGCGTCTTGATGAACTTGGGCTCGAGGTAGTCGCGGATGCCCAGCGCGCCGCCTTCGCGGCCCATGCCGCTCTCCTTGACACCGCCGAAAGGCATCTCGGCGCTGGCGATGGCCAACTCGTTGATGCCCACCATGCCGGCCTCGATGGCTTCGCTGGCCAGCGTGGCCGTCTTCAGGGAGCGTGAGAAGAGGTAGGACGCCAAGCCGTAGGGCGTGCTGTTGGCCAGCGCGATGGCCTCGTCGAAGCTGGTGAAGGGTGCGATGGGCGCCACGGGCGCGAAGGGCTCGTCACGCATGATCGCCGCGGTGGCCGGCACGTCGGCCAGCACCGTGGGGGCGAGGTAGTAGCCCCTCTCGCTGGCCAGGCCGGCGGGGCGCCCGCCACCGGCCAGCAGGCGCGCGCCGTGGCCGAGCGCGTCGTCGATCAGGCGGTGCGCGTGCGTCAGGCCGCGGCGGTTGGCCATCGGGCCCACCTCGGTGGCCGGGTCCAGGCCGGGGCCGACCTTCAGGCTCTGCGCGACCTCGGCAAAGCGCTCGCCGAAACGCGCGTACAGGCTCTCGTGGACGTAGAAGCGCGACGGCGATGCGCAGACCTGGCCGCAATTCCGGTACTTGAAGCGCGCGCACTGTTCGGCGGCAAGCTCCACATCGGCATCTTCGAACACCAGCACGGGCGCGTGGCCGCCGAGTTCCATGGTCACGCGCTTGATGCCTTCGGCCGCCAGCCGCAGCAACCGTCGGCCGACGCCGGTGGAACCGGTCAGCGAGATCTTGGCCACCACGGGGCTGGCCACCAGGTGTTCGGAGATCGCCGCCGAGTCGCCGGTGACCAGGTTCACCACGCCCGCCGGCAGGCCCGCATCGTGCAGGGCCTGCACGACGGCCATGCAACTGCCCGCGGCTTCGCTGGCGGGCTTGACGATGACGGAGCAACCCGCGCCCAGGGCGGCGGCGATCTTGCGTGAAGGCAGCAGCGCCGGGAAGTTCCAGGCCGAGAACGCCGCCACCACGCCCACGGGCTCGAAACGGACCTGCATGCGGACCTCGGGCACCCGAGACGGCATGGTGTGTCCGTACAGGCGCTGCGTCTCGCCGGCATACCACTCGAACTGGTCGGCGGCGTCGGACAATTCGCCGCGCGACTGCGCCAGCGGTTTGCCGGTTTCGGTGGACATCAGCGTGGCCGCGGCATCGACGCGGCTGCGCATCAGGTCGGCGGTGCGGCGCAATACCGCCGCGCGCTCCCACGGTGACGTCTGGCGCCACACCCGCAGACCCGCCTGCGCGCTGTCCAACGCGGCGTCCAGGTCGGCCGCGGAAGCAGCGGGTATCCAGCCGATGATCTCTTCGTTGGCCGGATCGATCACCTCGCGAACGTTGCCGTCCTGCGCAGCCTGCCAGCGGCCGTGGATGAACAGACCGTACTCGCGGTACAGCCCAAAGTCTTCTCGCTTCATGCGCGCCTTTCGAGGTTCAGAGGGTGCCGGCGTGGTATCGCTGCTGCACGTCCTCGCACCAGTTGCCCACGTTCCATGAGCCGTACGCGCCCAGGCCGCCTTCGGGTGCCGTGCCGGCGTACACCGGCACGTGCACGACCGACACGCCCGGCGTGTGCGTGGGCCTGGGTCAGCGCGGCCTGCAGGCTGGCGGCGCTGTCGCCGCCGCTCAGCGCCAGCACGCCGCGCACACTGGCGGCGAGTCTGCACGTAGTCCACCGCCACGCTGTCGTGGGTGCGGAAATCCACACCGTACTGTGCGTGCTGCAGGCCCGAAATGGCTGCCATGCGGCGGTTGTCGAAGATCACCACCATGCCGTGCGCGCCATGCTCCACGGCACTGATCAGGGCCTGCGGGTTCATCATGAACGAACCGTCACCGGTGAAGGCGATGGCATAGCGCGGGCTGGCGGCCAGGCCGCCGGCAATCAGCGCACAGGTGGCAAAGCCCATGTAGGAGGCGCCGGTCTCGGTGTAGGTCTGCCCGGGCTCATCGTCCTCCACGGTCTGGAAGCCATTGGCCTGCACATCGCCGGCGTCGAAGAACTTGATCGCGCCGTGCGCCTTGGCGAAGTCGCACACCTGCTTGATGGCGACGGGCTGCGTCAGCACCGGGCGCTGCCAGACCGCGTCGTACAGCGGCGCGCTGGCCTGGCGCTCGGCGAGCATCGCTTTCCACTGCGTCTTGTGGCGCGCGCAGTCGGCCAGCCACGCGTGCCGCGCCTGCACCGCGGGCGGCTCATCGGGCCCCTGCAGCAGCGGCAGCAGTTGCTCGATGACGGCGCCGATGTCGCCTTGCAGCGCCAGCGTGTGGTTGTAGTGGGCGGCGTCGGCCAGGTCGGCGTTGAAGTTGATCACCGCCTGCACCCGTGGATAGCCCACGCCCGAGCAATCGGCCTGGCACACGGCGCGCGAGCCCACGACCAACAGCAGTTCGCCGTTCTGCATGGCAAAGTTGCCGCTGATCGAGCCCTTGCTGCCGCCCACGTGCATGTTCTGCGGGTGGGCATCGGGCAGCACGCCGGTGGAGCCCGGCGACAGCACCACCGCGGCACCGCAGCGCTCGGCCAGGGCGCGGACCTGGTGCGCAAAGCCGCGCCCACCGCCGCCCACCTTCATCACGATGCGCGCTGTGACTGCGGATGAGGTCCGCCGCGGCCTGCAGCTGCCGGCGCATCGCCAACGGCCAGCCGCGGCAGCCGCAGCCTCTCGGGCAGCGCATTCAGGTTGAGGTCCTGGATGACCTGCGGCTGCGTGTTGATCGGCAGCAGCAGGTAGAAGGGCCCGGCCTTGCTCGGGTGGTGCACGCATTGGGTGCCGCGACGCAGGGCCTCCCGCAGCGCCTCGGGCGTGTGCAACACGTAGCCCTGCCCCATCAGCGCCGCCATCTGGCCGTACAGGCCTTGCTGCGGCTTGGGGATCTGCTGCATGTTGTAGCCCTCGCCGTGGGTCGTCTCGTCACCGTACAGGTGATACAGCCCCACGCCGTTGCTGGCCGCGGCCAACGAGCCGGCCAGCGCCTGCAGCGCACCCGGCCCGATCGAGGTGACCACGGCACAGGTCTCGCCGTAGCACCCAGGCCAGCGCCGTGCCCGCGTGCGCCATCTCGACTTCGTTGCGGAAGTTGTAGACCTGGGTGACGCCGGCCTCGGTGTACACGCGCAGCACCTCGGCCAGATCGGTGGAGCCGTGGCCAAAGATCGCCAGGTACTTGCGCACGCCCTGCTTCAGCAGGCCCAGCACCAGGCCTTCGGACAGGGAGACGCTGAGGCACTTGGGCAGCAGCCCGCGGTCCAGTGCGGTCTGGAGATCTCCTGCACTGGCGATCGCCTTCGCACGTGCCTTCTGACCCTCGGGGCCGGGTTGCCTGATCGTGGGCACGTCCATCATCGATTCCATCCACTTTCTCTCTTCGTTCCCGCCCCGGGGGCCGTTGCCACCGGTCAGACCCGTTCGCCCTGCTCGACCTGGACCGAGCGCTTGTTTCGCAGCGCTTCCATCACGCGTTCGGGCGTGGCCGGCAGCCGGGTCATGCGCACTCCCACGGCATCGTAGATGGCGTTGATGATCGCGGGCGCCGTCGGCGTGATCGCCGGCTCGCCGATGCCCTTGACTCCCAGCGGCGTCTTCGGATCGGGCTCTTCGATCAGGACCGACGTGATCAAGGGAACATCCAGCGAGGTCGGCAGGATGTACTTGGCGAATCCAGGCGTGGTGGTCTGGCCATCGACCTGAATGTAGTCCTCCATCAGCGCATGCCCCAGGCCCATCACCACGCCACCTTCGATCTGGCCTTCGACCTGCTGCGGGTTGACGACGCGACCCACGTCGTGCGCGGCCCAGACACCCAGGACCTGCACTTCGCCGGTGTCGTCGTCCACCTCGACTTCGGCGATCTGCGCGCCGAACACATAGCTCTGCCAGGGCGATGGCCTCCCCGGTGTCCGGATCCAGCTTCGTGTGCTGCGAGGTGAACAGGCCGCTGCCGACGATGACGATGCCGCGCTCGTGCTTCAGCGCGTGCACGGCGTGCGCCATGCTCATGCGCTTGCTGGGCGATCCCTCGACCCAGACTTCACCCGCGAAGGCGCGGATGCTGCCGGGCGCGACGCCCCAGTACGCGCCCATCGCGTCACGGAATTTGCCGAAGGCCTCGCGGCAACCGATGGCGACCGCGTTGCCGATCATGTAGGTCATGCGCGTGGCGCCGGCATGCGCGGCTTCCGGCACGCGCGCGGTGTCGTTGTCGCCCAGCACGATGTCCTCGGGCCGCACGCCCATCTCCTGCGCCGCGATCTGGCACAGGCCGGTGAGGATGCCTTCGCCGATCTCGGTCACGCCGGTGGCGATCTTCACCGTGCCGCCATCGTCCAGTTCCACCCAGACCGCGGCCCGGTCCATCGCCGCCGTGCGGGCGATGCCGTACCAGCCACAGGCCACACCCCGTCCACGATGTTTCATGTCGACCCCTTCACTTGCTCAGCACGTCGGCGGCTGCCCACCGGCGCGCCCTCGCGGGACGCGGAAGACTCAGACTCGCCCCGAGCGTGCAAGGGGCTCGTGTCCCGGGTCCACCCAGGTCGGTGCGCGGCCTCAAGGCCCGACCCTTGGCGGAAGGGCACACCGGCATCCCAGCCCGCAGCCGACACCACCGCAGCCAGGCACTCGGTGGCCAGCACGCGGTCGAGTTGCTGGCGGGTGTGCGTGGTCGCGCCGTCGCGCATGAGATTGACCATGCGCAGGGCCACCGGGTCCATGCCCAGCCGCTGCGCGCACAGGTCCAGGTGCGCCTCGGTGGCGAACTCAGACTGGAAGGCACCGAAGGCACGCATCGCCCCGCTCGGCGTGTTGTTGGTGTAGACGCCGATTGCATCGACCCAGACGTTCGGGATGGCGTACGGACCCGGGCCCAGGATCGCCGATTTGTTCATGACGTAAGGCGTCGACATGGCATAGGCGCCGCCGTCGGACACCATCACCATCTTGGTCGCGGTGATGCGGCCGTCGCGCTTGAGCCCCATGGTGTAGCGGATCTGCACGGGATGGCGCTTGGCGCTGGCAATGAAACTCTCTTCGCGGGTGAACACATAGCGCACCGGGCGCCGGGTCTTGATCGTGGCCAGCGCCAACATGCCCTGGTAGATCATGTCTTCCTTGCCACCAAAGCCACCGCCCACCGTGCTCATGATCATGCGCACCTTGTTGATGGGGCGCCCCAGGATCCGGGCCAGCATGTGGCGGTGGTGGGTGATGTTCTGGCTGGGAGACTGCACCGTGACGCAGCCATCCGCCTCCAGATACGCCAATCCGGCCTCGGGCTCCAGGTAGGCGTGTTCGATGGGCGCGGTCTGGTAGGTCTCCTCGACGATCAGGTCCGCCTCCCTCAACCCGGCTTCCACGTCGCCCTTGCGGATCTTGGTGTGCTTGCAGATGTTGTTCGCGGCGAAGCCGTGCAGCTGCACGGCCCCCGGCTGCATGGCCTCGTCCGCGTCGAACAGCGCCGGCAACACCTCGTATTCGACCTGGATGGCGCGCACGGCCGCGCGGGCGATGTCCGGCGTTTCGGCGGCCACCGCCGCCACCGCTTCGCCGACGTAGCGCACCACGCCCCGCGCCATGATGGGCTGGTCCTCGATGGCCACGCCGAAGTTGTCCACACCCGGCACATCGGCGCTGGTGATGACGCATTCGACGCCCGGAATGGCGCTGGCGGCGCGGGTGTCGATGCGAACGATGCGGGCATGCGGGTGCGGGCTGCGCAAGACCTGCATGTGCAGCATGTTGGCCATCCACATGTCGCCCGCGTACTTGATCGCGCCCGTGACCTTGCCCGGCGCATCGAGCCGGCGCGTGCTGTGCCCGATGTAGCCGGTGCTCTCGTCCTCGTCGAGCGTCGACTCGGGCTGGCTGCCGTTGAGCACGTCGCGCGCCAGTTCCACCGCATCCAGAATCTTCTGGTATCCGGTGCAGCGGCAGATGTTTCCGCCCAGCCCCTCCTTGATCTCGTCGAGGCTGGCGAACGGATTGCGGCGCAAGGTCGAGGTCGCCGCCATGACCATCCCTGGGATGCAGTAACCACACTGGCTGGAGCCGCACTTGTGAAATGCGCGCTGCAGCACCGTCATCCCGTGGTCTCGATCCAGGTCGTCGATCGTTTCCACCTCGGCGCCCTGGATCTTCTGCACCGGCGTCAGGCAGCTCTTGACGAGCTTGCCGTTGACGAACATCGAGCACGTGCCGCACTCGCCGGCGCCACAGCCCTCCTTGTTGCCGGTGAGCTTCAGCTCCTCGCGCACGAAATCGATCAGGCGATAGTGATTGGGAACGGTGCGCGTGACCTGGCGGCCATTGACGGTGGCCGTGACGACGGTCGTCGCATGCCGGCCTTCGCTCGGCGCGACGGAATGGCGTGCTGCTTCAGACATGTCTCGCCTCCTTGGGCAGTCGCTGGACCGCCAGACCCCCATGCGCCAACGCGCCGGCGAGCGCCCGCTCGACGAAATTGACCAGCACCTCGCGGCGGTAGGCCTGCCGGCTGCGCGAACGCACCCGGCGCACCGCCATTTCCGCCGCGGCGCGCAAGCTTGCAGGCGTGGGCGCTTGACCGGTCAGGAAGTCCTCCACGTCGTCCAGGCGCTCCGGCACCGGACCGACGGCGCCGATGGCGATGCGAGCATCAGCGATCCTTCGACCGGCCCCATCGAGCTTGACGAGCGCGGCCAGGCACACGGTGGAGATCACCATCGAGCGCCGGTGTCCCACTTTCTCGAAAGCAGCACCGTGGCCTGGCAAGGCGTCCAATTCCAGGCGCGTCATGATTTCCTGCGGCTTGCGCAGCGTCTGGCCCGGGCCGACGATGAACTCCGACAAGGGCAGCGTCCGCTCGAGGATGGCGCCGCTTTCGAGTCGCGCCAGCGTCACATGGGTATTGGTCGCCAGCAATGCCGGCTGCGAATCGCCGGCCGGTGAAGCATTGATCAGGTTGCCGCCCACGGTGGCCTGCTCACGGATCTGGTCGTCGGCAAACCACACCGCGCAACGTCCCAGCACCGGCGCCTGTTCGCGCAGAAGCGGGTCATGCTCGAAGGCCGAGATCGTGGTGGCGGCGCCCATGTGGATGCGCCCGGCTGCCAGGCTCAAGCCGCGCAATTCGGCGAGCTGGCTCACGTCCACCAAGGCGTGCAGGTGCACGTCGCCGGCACGGCCCTCTCTGGCCCAGGGCAGGAGGTCGGTGGCACCGGCCACGATGCGGGCACCCGGGATCCGGTTCAACGCATCCAGGGCCTCCTGCAGCGTGGCGGGCGTGAGGTATTGATCGAAAGTCAACATGGGGCGTGCGTCCTCTAGACCATGGCCCAGGCCTCTTTGATGACCCGCTTGGTGTTGGCCAGGATCACTTCGGAGGTCTCCTCGGCCAGCAGCGGCCGGACCTCGGCACTGAGGATGGGGCGCTTGTCCGGATTCAGGAGCTTCAGGTCAAGCAGGAGCCTGAAATAGTCTCTGACCTGGGGCGTATCGATTTCACCGCCCGGCATGCCGAAGCGGGGCTGCAGGTCGCCGTAGCCCGGATGCTTGCGGTCGCGGAACGCGCACGACCCGATGTGGAAGTGCATGGGATATTGCTTCACGAGCGGAATCGCCTCTTCAGGCGTCTCGCGCAGCAGCGGAAAGTGGGAGAGATCCGCCAGCACGCCGAAGTTCGGGAATTCCTTGTGCATGACCGCCGTCACATCGGCGGCATCCTGGAAGTGACCGATCAGGAAACTCTTGTCGATGTCGTAGTCGAAGACCTTCATGTAGATTTCCATGGGGCCCTGTTCGTTGGTGTAGCGACAGACCTCCCGCAACGAATCGATCAGGATCTTCTTGGCCTCTTCCTTCCTTTCGTCACCGGGATGCTTGCCCGAGAAGACCCGCATGCTGGTGGCGCCGAGCTGGAAGGCCTCGTCGACCCCGGTCTTCATGGCGCTGATCGCCTTCTTGCGCTCGGCGGGGTCGAAGGAATTGAGATCGAACTTGCCCGTGAACATCCGCGGCTGGTTGGCGTAGGAGACTTCCAGGTGCGAGGTTTCAAGCAGCTTGCGTGCCTCGTGCCTCACCTTGGGATCCTTCATCCAGCCCACTTCGACCGCCGTCCAGAAGTCGTCTTCGCAAATCTTGCGCAAGGTTTCGACGATGGGACCCTCTCCGGTAGTGGCCTCCGGATAAGCCTTGAAATGGATGATCCCAAGTTTCACGTACTTGTAAATCGAAAAGTTATCCATGTGGACTCCTCTCAATGGGGCTGATCAAGCGGGCGGGAGAATCTTCTTCAGGACATCTTCACGACGACCTTGATGGCGTCGTCGATGCGTTCGCGCGCATAGCGCACGGCCGTCGGGACCTCATCCAGCGGGAAGGTGTGGGTGTGTATGAGCTTGGCATCGAAGCGCTTCTGTGCCATCAGCGACGCGGCGCGATGGGTCGCGCTCTTGCCTTCGCCACGAATGCCGAACAGGTAGATGTTGTTGCGCACCAGGGCACTCACGTCGACCGAGACCTCCTTGTCGGGGAACGCCGCCAGGCAGATGCGGCCGCCGCGCTTGAGCATGCGGGCTGCGTCGTTGATCGCGGTCAGCGCGCCGGAGCACTCCAGAACGTACTGTGCGCCGCCATTGGTGTACTTCTGCACCATCTCGACCGCGTTCTCCTTGGTCACGTTGACGGTGTGATCGGCGCCCAGCTTGCGGCCCATCTCCAGCCGGTTGTCGCGGGTGCCGATGAGGATCACCTCGCTGGCGCCCAGCGCCTTGGCCACGGCCACGCCCATCAGGCCGATGGGCCCGGGGCCCATGACCACGACCGACTGGCCGGCGATCAGGCCCCCCATCACGTCGAGCCCGTACATCGCGGTGCCCGCGGTGACGATCAGCGTGGCCTCTTCGTCGCTCATGTCGGACGGGACATGGACCAGCGTATTGATGTTGTTGACTGCGTACTGGGTGAAGCCGCCGTCGGTGGTGAAGCCGTTGGCGCGGTGCCCCTTCTGCACGTTCCCGTAGTTCTTGCCGTAGTTCAGGCAGGAGGTGTACATGCCCTCGCGGCAGCGCTCGCAGCGGCCGCAGCCCGCATGGACCTCCACCGCCACGCGGTCGCCGATCTTGAATTCGTCCACACCGACGCCCAGCTTGACGACGGTGCCCATGTACTCATGGCCCGGGGTAAAATTTTTGTTGAACGGCGGCCCGCCCTCGATGATGGCGGGCAGGCCCTTCCAGATGATCTCCACGTCGGTTCCGCAGACGGCAATCGCATCGATGCGCACCAGAACCTCTGCCGCGCCGGGTTGCGGCACGGGCTTTTCGACCAGGGAGAGTTGCCCCGGGTCGCCGAGCACCCAGGCCTTCATGGTGGCGGGAACATCGTAGCTCTTCTTCGTGGAGGGGGCTGCTGTCGTTGCGGTCATGACTGGCTCCTGTAAGCGGTTGGATTTCTAGCCGCCCAATGCTGGGATCTAGGGTGTAGGGTGCGCACTGATTACATAGCCGCCGTACCTGGGGTGCAAGTCGCAGGAGGCATGTCCATGGATGCGTTTAAGTGTTTCATTGAATCATCCAGACCAGAACGGCTGGGCGCGGCCGCGTCGACCGATCATGTCGATTCCTGGCTCCTGACCGACCGAACATCAGGTGGACATTCCTTGAAGAGTCAGCGTTGAAGACACGAGACATCATGGCCCCCACGACCTTGCACCGGCCCGCCGACGATCTGGCTCCGCCCGCGGTGGCACACGGCACTCCGGAGATAAAGACCTACAAGATGGCGGAGCGCTCGGACCGATTGGACTTCGAAATCAGAAGCCACAAGGTCCGACCTCCGGTGACGACGCCGCACCGCCATGAGTTCTTTCAGATCGAGGCCAACGTGTCCGGCGAGGCTCATCATGTCATCTGCGGGCAGCGACGCAGCTATCCGGCGCGATCACTGATATTCATTCTTCCATACCGGGTGCATTACGCCGCCCATGAGCTTGGAAATCCGGAATACTACGTCATTAATTTTGCGTCCAACTTCCTGAAGCAGGATTTCAAACTCTCGCCGCTGGAGATCGAGGCTGCTTCCATCGTGGAGTACCCCGAACTGATTCCATTTCTTTACGAAGGCTCTGTGGACTTCGTATTTTCAGAGCGGGAATTCAATCATGTCAGTTCGATACTGGAACGACTCAACGAATTGCAGAAGCACCGCACGCTGGGCACGATGGAACGCATCCGTGGCGCCCTGCTCGAAATCATCGGATTCACGGTTGAACGCCATGCCACCGCGTTGCAGGCGCTTTCGGAGAGTCGAGCCTTCATGAAAGGCCGCTCCGACGCTCTGGTGCGAGTCATGAATTTCATCGACGGCTCGTTGAGCGGCAACATTTCTCTGAACGACGTCGCCGCGGCCACCTTTCTCTCTCCCAACTATGTTTCTCAATTGCTGAAGAAACAAACCGGCATGGCCTTTGTCGAATGGCTGACCGCACGTCGGATGGAGCAGGCGCAACACCTTCTGGCGCATACCCCGGAGCGCGTATCGAAAATCGCAAATTCCGTCGGCTTCGAAGACGAGGCCTATTTCACCCGCCGATTCAGGCAGCGATTCCATCTTTCGCCCACGGAGTACCGCAAAGTAATGCGCTAGCGTCGATGTGCCTTCGCGACCGGGGTGCGATCGAACGCCGTTCACCGGCGACGGCCGCCGCGCAGGCATGGCTGCGGGCGCCCATCGGACTCCAGATGACCCGCGGCGGATTGCCGCCGCCATCTGCGGGCATGCGCTATGAAGCCGCGGCGACCTTCTCCTTGCGGCGCGTGGTCCACCACTGCATGCCCAAGGTCACGGCGATCAATGCAAAGAAGAAGAGCGCCACTTTGCTGTCCACAAAGCCCTGGTAGCTGCCCTCGCCCAGGATCAGCGCGGTCCGGAATTGCGTCTCCAGCGTTCCACCGAGCACCAGGCCCAACACCACGGGCGCCACGGGAATGTGCAGACGAAGCAGGACATAACCGACCAAGCCCATGATCGCCATCGTGTAGACATCGAAGATGGAGTTGCGGATCGCGAACGAGCCCAACACGCACATGACCAGGATGCACACCGCGAGCAGGTGAGACGGCACCCGCAGCACGCGCACGAACAGGCGGATGCCCCAGATCTGCACCACGAGCGTGATCATGTAGGCCAGGAAGATCGCAATGTAGATGGCGTAGATCGCCGGCAGGTGGGTTCGAAACAGCATCGGACCCGGTTGCAGGCCGTGAATCATCATCCCGCCCAGAATCACGGCGGTGGCCGGATCGCCCGGAATGCCGAGACTCAGCAGCGGGATCATGGCGCCGCCCGTGACGGCGTTGTTGGCGGTTTCGGGCGCAATCACTCCCGAAAGTTCGCCTTTGCCAAAGTCATCGGGCCGCTTGCTGAACCGCCGCGCGTGGTCGTAGCTGAGAAAGGCCGCGATCGGGCCGCCGGTGCCGGGGATCGCGCCAATGCCGGTGCCCAGGATGGCACAGCGTATCGACAGCCACAGGCGATCCTTGAGCTGGCGCAGCGAGGGCATGGTCGCGCGCACATTGCCGGGAACATTCGCGACCTCTTTGTGCCCATGGTCGATGAACGTGGTCATGACCTGCGGCACCGCGAACAGGCCGATCATGGCCACCAGCAGGTTGACCCCCTGCTGCAGCGCCACGGTGCCGAAAGTCAGGCGCGCGACGCCGTCGATCTCGTCGAGCCCGATGATCATCAGCATCAGTCCCAGCAGACCCGCCACGACACCGCGTGCCATGGAGCGTTCGGCCAGGCCGCAGATGGTGGAAAGCCCGAACAGCACCAGCGCGAAGATTTCCACCGGGCCGAACTTGATCGCGACGGCCGCAACCTGTTCCAGCAGCAGCACCATGATCGCCAGGCTGACCAGACCGCCGAAGACCGAGGCGATGACGGCAGCGCCCAAGGCGACGCTGGCCTGACCCTTCAGCGCCATCGGATAGCCATCGAAGACGGTGGCTGCGGCCGATGGTGTTCCGGGAATGCCGAGCAGGATGGCAGAGACCGATCCGCCGGTCATGCCCCCGACATAGACCCCGAGCAGCAACGCGATCGCACGCCGTTGGCTCCATGCCAAACGTGAACGGCAGCATCAGCGCCAGTGCCATCGAGTAGGTGAGTCCCGGGATGGCCCCGAAAATCAATCCCACCAGCGTACCGGCAAAGGTGGCGAGGATCGCGTTGTAGGTGAGCGCGAGGGAAAAGGCCTGGTTCAGGGCTTCCATTCAGGCGCTCCTCGTCACAACAGCCACCGCCAGGATCCTTGCGGCATGGGCGCTCCCAGCACAAAGACAAAGAAGAGCCAGCAGAAGGCGGTGATCCCGGCGGCCATCAGCAGCATGAAGAGCCAGCTTCGCAGCCGCAGGATGCCGTACATCATGAGGAGAACGACGATGGGCGTCGAGATCAGGAAGCCGGCCTTTTCCATCAGGAAGGCGTAGAGCACCAGCAGGCCGAACGTGCCGCCGACAATGATCGCCTCGCGTCGTGTCACCGACTTTTCCTTGTCCGCCGCGGCCTTGCCTGCCTTGGCAAACGCCGATACGGTCATCAGAACCCCGATCCCGAGCAGCGCAGCGCCGAGCACGATGGGAAAGGCGCGGGGACCAGGCTCCCCCTCATTGCGGGAACCCGGAATGTAAGCATAGACGAGCGCCAACCAGCCCAGGGCCAGCAAGGCGAGGACCGGTCCCAACCAGCGATCCGAACGCATTGCGGCCTACTTTTGCTTCGTCATGCCCATTTCACGCATCAACTTGCCGATGGACACATCGTCGCTGGCGATCACCTTGCCGAATTCAGCGGCGGGAAGAAAGGCTGTTTCCATACCCAGCGTGGCGCTGCGCTGCTTGAAATCGGGGCTGAGAACCACCGTCTGGATGGCCTTCTCGAGCTTTTCGGTCACGTCCTTCGGCGTGCCCTTGGGCACCACGATGCCGCGCCACATGACGATGTCGACGTCATAGCCCTGCTCCTTGGCCGTCGGCACATCGGGCATGAGCGGGATGCGTGAGGCACTGGTCACCGCGATCACCTTCAACTGGCCGGCATCGGCTTGCGCCTTGAACTGCGCGGGCCACTGCAGCGCAGCGTCGATGCGGCCCCCAGCAATTCAACAGGTGCGCTGCCCGTTCCGTACGGTACATACACGACCTCGATGCCCAGCTTCTCGAACAGCGCTGCCGATGTCAGATGCGTGAAGGAACCACGGCCCGAGATACCGACTTTCAACTTCTGCTTCTTGCCGGCGTCGGCAAACTCCTTGAGGTTCTTCCAGCCCGAGTCGGCGCGTACCGCCAGGGCGGGCACTTCCATCCCGACCTGCGCCACGGGATCGAATGCCTTGTAGTCGAAAGGCATGTTGCCCATGTGGTACGAGGTGCTGACGGAGTTCGAGTTGAAGACGACGTTGTAGCCGTTCGGGGGACTCGACTGGACGTGCGAATATCCCACCGCACCGCCCCCGCCCGTGCGGCTGACGGCGACCACCGGTGAACCGAACTGCTTCGACATGCCCTCCGCGAGCATCTGCGCGATGGTTGCCACCGGGCCGCCGAACAACACCGTGATTTCCACCGGCTGCTTCGGGAAGTCAGGGGCAGCGGCCACTGAGAGCGGTGCAAGCGACAGAACGACTGCCGTAGCGAGCGCGCGACTGCCGACGCTGACCGAAAGAGTGAACTTGTTGTGCATGATTTCCTCGCAAAGCCCAGGTGAAAGTGGGGAAAGGTTCGTCCCGCCAACGCAGCCAAGTGCCGTCAAATTGACCCTCCAGCATTAAAGACCATGAGGCATACGCGTGCAAGGTGTCCGCGGGGAAGTCAGGATACGTTTAAGAACTTCATTGTTTTGTCCAAGCCGCCACGATCCAGGAGGGGCTCACACGGTCGGACCCGAGGAGGTGGCCCGAGAGGGGAAGCGCCCGAGCGCCGGTGATAAAGTCGGCCGCGAGTCGGTGATCCAAGGATCGTCGCGCGACGTAGGGATCCGTACGACTGCCGAGTGCCGTCGTATCCGATCACACCCGACCCTGCCCCGCCCCCCGATCCCGTTTCGGCAACAAGGAAAGTGCGGAGAACCCATGCGTTACGTGATCTATGTCAGCCAGGCGAACAAGCCGATGGACGCCGCCGCGCTCGAGTCGCTTCTGTCCTTCAGTCGCGCGAAGAACACCGAGAAGGGCATCACCGGTCTGCTGATCTACCGGTACTCGCCGGACGCCGACAGCGGGCACTTCATCCAGATGCTGGAAGGCGACGAGGGCGCGGTGCGCACCCTCTACGAGAAGATCAAGCGCGACAAGCGCCACCACACCATCCTGCTGCTCGGCGAGGGCGAGATCCCGGCCCGGATGTTCAGCGAGTGGGCGATGGGGTTCAAGAACGTGGACGACACGCTGTTCGCCCGGCTGCCGGGCCATGCCCGCGTTGGCGCGACATCGTTCGATCCGGCGGCGTTCCAGCACTCGAACGACAAGGCCCTCGAGCTCCTGAAGTTCTTCCACGACGCGTCCTGAGGGATCGCGGGTGGCCACGCCGCACTGCTTGCCGGGCGGGCCCATGGGTGCGATGCAGGCGGGGTTCGAGCCCGCCTCGGGCTGACGCCTCCCCGGACCCGCCCACGAGAGCACGCCTTTAGAATCCGCGGACCCGCAGGGTAACCGCAGCGCCGACGCGCGGCATGTCTTGCGGGTCAGCCAGGATGCCGCCCATGAATGCCCCCGAACCCGTCGTGACGCGGCCCATGCCGCATGTGATGAACACCTACGGCCGGCTGCCGATCGCGCTGTCGCACGGCCGCGGCTGCTGGGTCTGGGACACCGAGGGCCGCAAGTACCTCGACGGCCTGGGCGGCATCGCCGTCAACACGCTCGGCCACGCCCACCCGAAGCTGGTGCCGGCGCTGCAGGAACAGATCGGCAAGCTCATCCACACCTCCAATTACTACGAGGTGCCGCTGCAGGAGCAGCTGGCTGCGAAGCTGTGCGAGATCTCGGGTCTCGAGGCGGTCTTCTTCTGCAATTCGGGGCTCGAGGCCAACGAGGGCGCGCTGAAGATCGCGCGCAAGTTCGGACACGACAAGGGGATCGACCGGCCCGAGATCATCGTCTACGAGAAGGCCTTCCACGGCCGTTCGATCGCCACGCTGTCGGCCACCGGCAACCCGAAGGTGCAGAAGGGTTTCGAGCCGCTGGTCGAAGGCTTCGTGCGGGTGCCGCTGAACGACCTGGCGGCCATCGAGCAGGTGGCGCGCGACAACCCCAACGTGGTGGCGGTGTTCCTGGAGACGATCCAGGGCGAAGGCGGCATCAACGCCTCGCGCTGGGATTACCTGCAGGGCCTGCGCCGCCTCTGCGACGAGCGTGGCTGGCTGCTGATGCTGGACGAGGTGCAGTGCGGCATCGGCCGCACCGGCAAGTGGTTTGCGCACCAGTGGGCCGGCATCCAGCCCGACGTCATGCCGCTGGCCAAGGGCCTCGGTTCGGGTGTGCCGATCGGCGCCATCGTCGTCGGCCCGAAGGCCGTGAACGTGCTCGGCCCGGGCAACCACGGCACCACCTTCGGCGGCAACCCGCTGGCCATGCGCGCCGGCGTGGAGACGCTGCGCATCATGGAAGAAGACGGCCTGCTGGCCCACGCCGCGACGGTGGGCGAAGTGCTGCGCGGCGGCCTGGCGCGTGAACTGGCCGGCGTGGCCGGCGTGAAGGAGATCCGCGGCGCGGGCCTGATGATCGGCATCGAGCTCGATCGGCCCTGCGGCGTGCTGCTCGGCCGCGCCGCCGCGGCCGGGCTGCTGATCAGCGTCACCGCCGACAGCGTGATCCGCCTCGTGCCGCCGCTGATCATCAGCGCCGACGAGGCGCGGCAGGTCGTCGCCCTGCTCTGCCCGCTGGTGAAGACCTTCCTGGCCGAAGCATGAAACCGGGTCATACGCTGATGAAGCACTACCTGCAGTTCAAGGACCTTCGCGCCGAGGAATACGCCTACCTGTTCGACCGCGCGCACATCATCAAGACGCGCTTCAAGAACTACGAGCGCTACCAGCCGCTGGTCGACCGCACGCTGGCGATGATCTTCGAGAAGGCGAGCACGCGCACGCGCGTCAGCTTCGAGGCCGGCATGTACCAGATGGGCGGCTCGGTGCTCAACCTGACCACCGGCGACAGCCAGCTCGGCCGCGCCGAACCGGTGGAGGACACGGCGCGCGTGATCAGCCGCATGGTCGACATCGTGATGATCCGCACCTACGAGCACGACCAAGCTCGAGCGCTTCGCCGCGCACTCGCGGGTGCCGGTGATCAACGGCCTGACCAACGAATACCACCCGTGCCAGATCCTGGCCGACATCTTCACCTACATCGAGCACCGCGGCTCGATCCAGGGCAAGGTCGTGGCCTGGGTCGGCGACGGCAACAACATGGCCAACACCTGGCTGCAGGCGGCCGAGAGCGCTGGGCTTCACCGTGCACGTCAGCACGCCCAGCGGCTACGAGGTCGACCCCGCCGTGGCCGGCATCCGCGACCCCGGCTGCTTCAAGGTCTTCAACCACCCGCTGGAGGCCTGCGCCGGCGCGCACCTGGTGACCACCGACGTCTGGACGAGCATGGGCTACGAGGCCGAGAACGAGGAGCGACGCAAGGCCTTCGTCGACTGGTGCGTGGACGAGGAGATGATGGCCGTGGCGCAGCCCGACGCCCTCTTCATGCACTGCCTGCCGGCGCACCGCGGCGAGGAAGTCACGGCCGAGGTCATCGACGGCCCGCAGTCGGTCGTCTGGGACGAGGCCGAGAACCGCATGCACGTGCAGAAGGCGCTGATGGAGTACCTGTTGCTGGGGAGGATCGGCTGACATGACCGCGCTGCCTGCCTATCGCTCGCTCGGCGCCAGCGGCCTCAAGGTCTCGCCCCTGTGGCTGGGCGCGATGATGTTCGGCGACCAGACCGCCGAGGCCGAGGCGGCCGCCATCGTCGACGCCGCGCGCGAGGCCGGCGTCAATGCCATCGACACCGCGGACGTCTACGCCAAGGGCGAGTCGGAGCGCATGGTCGGCCGGCTGATCCAGGCCGACCGCTCGCGCTGGGTGCTGGCGACCAAGGTCGCCAACCCGATGAGCGAGCAGCCCAACGACCGCGGGCTGTCGCGGCGCTGGATCACGCGCGCCGTGGACGACAGCCTGAAGCGCCTGGGCACCGACTGGATCGACGTCTACTACATGCACCGCGACGACGAGACGACGCCGGTGGAGGAGACGCTGGCGACGCATGGCGCGGCTGATCGACAGCCGGCAAGATCCTGCACTACGGGGTGTCCAATTTCCGCGCCTGGCGCATGGCGCGACTGGTGGAGACGAGCCGGCCGCATGGGCATCCCGCCGCCCGTGGCCTGCCAGCCGCCCTACAGCGCGGTGACCCGCGGCATCGAGACGGAGGTGCTGCCGGCCTGCGCGCACTACGGCCTGGGCGCGGTGACCTACAGCCCGCTGGCGCGGGGCGTCCTCACCGGCAAGTACAGCCCGCAGGCGCAGCCGCCGGCCGACAGCCGCGCCGCGCGCGCCGACCGGCGGCTGATGCAGACCGAGTGGCGGCCCGAGTCGATCGCGCTGGCGCAGGCCTTTCGCGCCCATGCGCAGGCGCGCGGCGTGAGCGCATCGCAACTGGCCATCGCCTGGGTGCTGAACAACCGGCTGGTGAGCGGCGTGATCGCCGGCCCGCGCACGCTGGAACAGTGGCGCGACTACGTCGCCGCGCTGTCCGTGCAGGTCACCGCGGAAGACGAGCGCTGGGTCGACGAGCGCGTGCCGCCCGGGCACGCGTCCACCTTCGGCTACACCGACCCGCAATACCCGGTGTCCGGGCGCGTCTGCGTCTGAAGGCCCCCAGGGCCGGGCTGCGCCCAGCCCGCCCCCCGTGGGGGTTCAAGCAAAGTGGCAAAGCCACATTTGCTTGAGAGCCCAGGGCCGGGCTGCGCCCAGCCCGCCCCCCGTGGGGGTTCAAGCAAAGTGGCAAAGCCACATTTGCTTGAGAGCTTCAGTAGGTGGCGCGGCCGCCGGTGAGGTCGAACACAGCGCCGGTGGAGAACGAGCAGTCCTCGCTCGCCAGCCAGGCCACCATGGCGGCGATCTCGCCGACTTCCACGAAACGCCCCATCGGGATCTTGCCCAGCATGTATTCGATGTGGGTCCGCGTCATCTGGTCGAACATCGCGGTGCGCGCCACCGCCGGCGTGATGGCATTGACGAGCACGCCCTTGGTGGCCACTTCCTTGGCCAGCGACTTGGTCAATGCGATCAGCCCCGCCTTGCTGGCGCTGTAGTGCGAGGCGTTGGGATTGCCTTCCTTGCCCGCCACCGAGGCGATATTGACGATGCGGCCCCAGCCGCGCGCCACCATCGCCGGCACGACGTGGCGGCAGGTGAGGTAGGGCGCGATCAGGTTGACCTCGATGACACGCCGCCACACGGCGGGGTCCAGTTCCCAGGTCGGCGCGTTGCCGCCGGTGATGCCGGCGTTGTTGACGAGCACGTCGATGCGACCCTCGATGCCCATTACCGTCGCGGTGGCCGCGGCCACGGCGTCGTCGTCGGTGAGTTCGACGACCTCGCCGCGCACCGGGCCGTGCACCGCCAGCGATGCACAGGCGCCTTCCAGCCGCGCAGCGTCGATGTCCCACAGCACGACGCGGGCGCCCGACTTGAGCAGCCGCTCCGCGGTGGCGTAGCCGATGCCCTGGGCGCCGCCGGTGACGATGGCGACACGGTCCTCGAGATCGATCTGGTTCATGGCTTCATTCCCTTCAGGGCCGCCGGCGTGCCGGCGCAGTCGGCGATGTACTGGCGGATGATGTCCTCGAAATGCTTCTCGGGCGCCAGGCCCAGCCGAGCCGCACGCGCCGCCGAAGCGCCCCGGGGCCAGTTGGCGACGATGCCGGCAATGCGCTCGTCGCGCTCGAAGCGCACGCGCGCCCTCACCCGCGGACCGGCCACCGCCTCCAGCGCATCCAGCATCTGCTGCACCGTGATGTTGAGCGCCGGCAGGTTGAGCGCGCTGCGGCCGCAGAAGGCCTCGCGACTGGCTTCATAGACGGCGATCAGGCCCTCCACCGTGCGCTGCGGCGACGACACCGGGTGCGAGACCTCGGGCGACACCGGGCAGACGGCCTCCTCGCCTGCCAGCGGCTCGCGGATGATGCCGCTGAAGAACGAACTGGCCGCGCCGTTGGGCCGGCCGGGCCGCACGGTCACCGTCATCAGCCGCGCCGCGCGGCCATCGATGTAGCCCTTGCGCGTGTAGTCGGCCACCAGGTGTTCGCAGATCAACTTCTGGGTGCCATAGCTCGTCTGCGGCGCCGGCAGCGTGTCGTCGGCCACCACCGCCGGCAGCGGCAGCGCGGGGTCGGGGCCGAACACCGCCACCGAACTGGAGAACACCAGCCGCGCCGGCGCTGCACCGCCCTGGGTGCGGTGGCGCAGCGCATCCAGCAGGGCGCGCGTGCTGTCGAGGTTGGAGCGCAGCCCGAGCTCGAAGTCGGCTTCGCACTCGCCCGACACGGCCGAGGCGAGGTGGAACACGCCGTCGAAGGGTTCGTCGCGCAGGGCGGCGCAAGAAGCCAGCAGGGGCTCCACGCGCGCCGACACGCGCGATTCGGCGGCCAGGTCGGCGGGCGGTGGCACCTGGTCGGCCAGCACGATCGTGGCGATGGGGCGCCCGGCCAGGGTGCCGCGCGCCAGCAAGGTGCGGGCGAGCCGCGCGCCCACGAAACCGGCGCCGCCGGTGATCAGGAGTCTCATTGCTTGTGGTCCTCTGCCTGCGCCGTGACGGCGCGTCCTTTGAGCCTTTGCGCGGGTTCCACCACCGAAGGCAGCTTGCGGCGCGACGACAGCACCGCTTCGATGTCGTCGCGCGCGCTGTCGATCAGCTTCAGCGCCGCCTGCTCGGCCCGCTGCGGCGCGCGCGCGATCACCGCGTCGAGCACGTCGCGGTGCATGGGCAGCGACTGCGCCGGCCCGTCGGGCCGCGCGGTGGAGATCTCGAACGCCGTGCGCAGCAGGGCGCCCAGCGCCTTGCTCATCTGCACCAGCATGCGGTTGTGACAGGCGCGCAGCAGCCCCTGGTGGAAGCAGCAGGTCGTGGCGCACGTAGTCGCCCCCCCGCTCGATCGCCTCCTGCATGCCCGCGTAGGCGGCTTCGATGGCCGCGATGTCCGACGCGGTGGCGCGCTCGGCCGCCAGGCACACCGCTGCGGGTTCGACGATGCGTCGCATGTCCTGCACGTCGCGCAGGAACTCGCGCGTCAGGCCGGCCTTGGTCTGCCAGGCCACGACATCGGGGTCGAACCAGTTCCAGCCATCGGACGGCAGCACCCGGGTCCCGAGCTTGGGGCCGGTGATCAACAGGCCCTTGGCGACCAGCGATTTGACGGCCTCCCGGATGACGGTGCGGCTGACGCCGAATTCCTCGCAGAGTGTCGGCTCGGGCGGGATCGCCGTGCCGGGCAGGTGGCGGCCGGCGACGATGGCCTCGCCCAGGCGGTCGAGCGTGTTGCCATGAACGTTCTTGATCTTGGTCACGGCGCCCGCCGGGCCGCCCGAAGGGCGCGGTGCTCCCCCTCGGGGCGCAGTGATGGATGTGGGCGCGGCGGCATCGGCTCAGCCGCGCACGAACAGGGTCACCAGCGGCTCGTCGCCGACCTGCCGACTCCAGTGGCCATGCACGCGGGGGTCGAAGGTGGCGCCGACCGGCAGCAGGTCGGCCGAATGGAAGTGCTGCCCGGGCCCGAACACGCGCGAGGTCCCGTCCTGCAGGCCGATCTCCATCCGCCCACCCAGGATGAAGACCCACTGTGGGTTCTCGGTGCAGTGGAACTCGCTGCGAAAGCCGACCGGACTCTCGCGCAACTGATAGCCCCCGCTGGGCAGCAGCGGCGAGAGCCGCGCCGCGGGCTTGCCTTCGGTGAGCGCCAGCGCTTCCTCGCGGAAGCGGGCGCGGCCGTCGGTGTCGGTGTAGAGCACGACTTTGGTGAACGTGTTCATGGCGATGGGAGCCTGAGGGTCAGAGCGTGGCGGTGACGCCGCCGTCGACGTAGAGGATGTGGCCATTCACGAACCGTGCCGCATCGCTGGCCAGGAACACCGCCGCCGGGGCCAGCTCCTCGACCTCGCCCCAGCGCCGGCTCGGCGTGCGGTTGACGAGCCAGGCGCTGAAGGCCTCGTCGGCCACCAGCGAGGCCGTGAGCTCGGTCTTGAAGTACCCGGGGCCCAGGCCGTTGACGGTGATGCCGTGCGGCCCGAGGTCGATCGCCATGCCCTTGGTCAGCATCTTCACCGCACCCTTGCTGGCCATGTAGGGCGCGATACCGGGGCGCCCCAGTTCGCTTTGCACCGAACAGATGTTGATGATGCGGCCGCGCCGGCGTGCCACCATGCGCTGCGCCACGGCCTGGCCGACGATGAACATGCTGTCGACATTGGTGCGCATGAGCTGCTGCCAGTCGGCGAGCGGGAATTCGTGGAAGGGCGCGCGGCGCTGCAGGCCGGCGTTGTTGACGAGCACGTCGATGGCGCCGACGTGTTCCTCGATCGACGCCACCGCGGCGCCCACGGCGGCCGCATCGCAGACGTCGAAGGCATGGGCGTGGACCTTCAAGCCCTCGCCCGCCAGCAGCAGCCGGGCGGCATCCAGCCGTGACGGGTCGCGCCCGTTCAGCACCAGCGTGGCGCCCGCCTGCCCGAGCCCGCGCGCCAGCGCGAAGCCGATGCCGGCCGACGAGCCGGTGACCAAAGCCACGCGGCCGTCCAGGCGAAAGGTGTCGGCGGTGATCATGCGGGCGTGCACTCCAGTTGTTGCCTGACCGTGGCCAGCACCTCCGCGGGGCCGGCCGCCACATCGAGCGTGATCGCGTTCTCGTCGGGGTCGGGCGATTCCAGGATGTCGATCTGGCTCTGCAGCAGCGAGGCCGGCATGTAGTGGCCGCTGCGCCGGCGCAGCCGCGCCTCCAGCAGCGCGGGATCGCCCGTGAGGTGCACGAAGCGCAGCCCCGGCGCGCCACGGCGCAGGATGTCGCGGTAGCGGCGCTTGAGCGCCGAACACGCCGCCACCGCGCCGGTGCCGGCTGCCGCGGCCAGCGCCGCAGCCACGGCCTGCAGCCAGTCGAGCCGGTCTTCGTCGGTCAGCGGCGTCCCCGACGCCATCAGCGCCACGTTGCGCGGCGGGTGCAGTTCGTCGCCTTCGATGAACGGCACGCCCAGCGCCGAAGCCAGCGCGCGCCCCACCGTGCTCTTGCCGCAGCCGCTGACGCCCATCACCACGATCGTCACCGGCGTCCCTGGCCTGCCCATCGAAGCCCCCGCCCTTGGTTCGTCTTGTGTCACCCCAGGCGCTGCCCGCTGGCGGCGTCGAAGACATGCGCCTTCTCGGCGTCCAGCCCCAGGTGCACCGTGTCGTCGGGCAGCGCCGTGGTGCGCCCGTGCATCACGGCGATCAGTGATGCGCCGCCCAGTTGCAGCAGCAACTCCGTCTCGGCGCCGGTGGGTTCGACCACCACCACCTGCCCAGCAATGCCGCTCTCGGACAGCCTCAAGTCGGTGGGACGGATGCCGTAGTTCACCGACTGCCCCTGCGCCGCCACGGCCTTCACGGACGCCGGCAGCGGCCAGCGTGCGCCCAGCGCCTCCACGGCGTCGCCGCGCACCGTGCCGGGGAAGACGTTCATCGCCGGCGACCCGATGAACTGAGCCACGAACAGGTTGCCCGGGCGGTCGAACAACTCCAGCGGCGTGCCGATCTGCTCGATGATGCCGTCGTGCATGACGACGATGCGATCGGCCATCGTCATGGCCTCGATCTGGTCGTGCGTGACGTACACGGTGGTCGTCTTCAGGCGCTGGTGCAGGGCCTTGATTTCGGCGCGCATCGCGACCCGCAGCTTGGCGTCCAGGTTGGACAGCGGCTCGTCGAACAGGAACACCTTGGGGTCGCGCACGATGGCGCGACCCATCGCCACGCGCTGGCGCTGGCCGCCCGAGAGTTCACGCGGATAGCGATCGAGCAGCGGATCGAGGTTGAGGATGCGCGCGGCGTTGGCCACCCGCTCTTCGGTGGTCTTGCTGTCGGCCTTGCGCAGGCGCAGGCTGAAGGCCATGTTCTCGCGCACCGTCATGTGCGGGTACAAGGCGTAGCTCTGGAAGACCATCGCGATGTCGCGGTCCTTGCTCTCCAGGTCGTTGACGACCTTGCCGTCGATGCGGATGTCGCCGCCGGTGATCTCCTCCAGCCCGGCCAGCATGCGCAGCAAGGTGCTCTTGCCGCAGCCGGAGGGCCCCACGAGCACGACGAATTCGCCGTCGGCGATTTCGAATTCGATGCCGTGGATGACCTTGACCTTGCCGTAGGCCTTGTGGATGTCGTGGAACGAGACGGCTGCCATGGTCCTAGCTCAGGTGACGAGCCTGCGGGCTCATGATTTCACGGCCCCAGCGGTGAGGCCGGACACCATGTAGCGCTTGAACGCGTAGTAGATGGCCGCCGGCGGCAGCGCGTAGATGAAGCCGGTGGCCATCAGGAGCTCCCAGGGCGAGTCGTCGGCGGACAGGAAGTGGCCCAATGCGACCGCCAGCGTGAACGACTGTTCGTCGCTGAGCAGGAGGTAGGCGTAGAGATACTCGTTCCAGGCCAGCAGCAGTGCATAGGTACCCACCGCCACCAGCGAAGGCACCATCAGCGGCACGTAGACGAGCCGAAACAGTTGCAGCGGGGTCGCGCCGTCGATGCGCGCGGCCTCGTCCAGTTCCCAGGGCAGCTTGTCGCTCGCCTGCTTGAGCACCCAGATGCAGTAGGGCGAGGCGATCGTCACCATCGCCAGGATCAACGACCAGCGGCTGTTCAGCAGGCCGTAGGTGGCCATCGTCTTGTACATCGGCACCGCCAGGAACGCGGCCGGAATGAAATACGTGAACAGCGCCAGGTTCATCACCGTGCGGCCACCGCGCACCTTGAGCCGGCTGATCGAGAACGCGGCCAAGGTGGCCACCAGCAGCGTGATCGCCCCCGCCGCGACCGCGATGAACAGCGAGTTGCCGAGCTGCACCCAGAAGTGATTCAGGAAGAAGTGCTTCTGCTGCAGCACGGTGTCGAAGTTCTGCAGCGTCGGCGACTTCGGCCACAGGTAGCCCTTGGTGGCGGTGTCGCGCTCGGAGATCGCGAACAGCAGCAGGTGGTAGACGGGGATCAGGGTCCAGAGCAGCACCGGGATGCCGACGAGCAGCAACTGCGCCTCGCGGCCGATCTTGCCCAGCGTGAAGCGGGACCGGCCGCTCACTTCGACAGCCTCTTCATCATCACGTACACCAGCGGCAGCACCAGCGGCAGCGCCACCACGATCGAGGCCATCGCGAGGTCGATCTGGTCGAGCCGCAGATAGCGGATGCCCAAGGTGGCCAGCACGTGGGTCTGGTCGGCCGGGCCACCGCCGGTGAGCAGGTAGACGCTGTTGAAGTCGCCCAGCGTCCAGATCATCGAGAGGATGGTCGACGTGAAGTACAGGCCCATCATCGAGGGCCAGGTGATGAAACGGAACTTCTGCCAGCGCGAGGCGCCGTCGACACTGGCGGCTTCATACTGCTCGGCGGGAATCGCAAGCCGCCCGGCGACGAAGATCAGGGTCCAGAACGGCAGGCTCTTCCAGATGTGCATCAGCATCGACAGGCTGAGCGCCAGCGTCGGGTTGTTGAGCCAGTTCGGTCCGTCCAGCCCGGTCAGGCGAAAGTACGTCATGTTGATGACGCCCCACTCCGGGTTGAGCAGGAAGCGCACCGAGAGGATGGTCGGGATCGACGGCACCGCCCAGGGCAGGATGAACAGCAGCGACAGCGCCTTGATCCACCAGCGCGTCTGGATGAAGAAGCCCGACAGCCCCAGCGCGATCACCATCTTGACGTTGACCGCGACGACCAGGAAGACGACGGTGTTGACCGCCGTGCGGAAGAAGACCGGATCCTCGAACAGCTTGACGTAGCTCTGCGGGTTGCGCGCCAGCCACAGGCCGTAACCCACCGGGTAGACCACGAACACCACGAACACCACCAGGTAGGGCACGACCAGCATCCGCCCCCACCACTCCCAGCGGGACAGGCGGCGTGGCGAAGCAGCGGCTTTGATGACGGCGGTGTTCACGCGGTGTCGGGAGGAGACCGCCCGCCCGGCCGGGGCCGGGACCGGGCGGTGCCGGAGAGGTTTGCAAGCGGTGGCGGGCCGGCCGCGTGGGCCGGCCCGGGCGCCTGACTCAGTTCGCCGCCACCGTCTTGATGCGGGCGATCATCTCGTCCACGGCCTTGTCCACCGGCACCTTGTCGTTCAGGATGCGGTTCATCGCCTTGGCCCACACGTTCTCGTTGTTGAGTTGCGCGAACTTGTGGTTCTTCGTGAACTCGAAAGGCGTCGTGCCGGCCATGAACTGGTTGTAGACCACCAGGCGGTGCGGGTCGGACTTCCAGAATGCGCTCTGCTGCGCGGCCTTGGTCACCGGGAACCAGCGCCCGAGCGAACCCTCGATGTAGGGCGTGAGGTTGGCGTCCTCGAGCAGGAAGGCGACGAACTTCTTCGCCCCGGCCTTGTTCTTGGCATCCTTGAAGATCACGCCCGTCTTGACCGCGGCACGGTAGGTCATCTTGCGTGCCGTCGGGCTTGGTCGGGAAGCCCGCGGTGGCGATCAGTTCGGTGTAGTTCTTCTTCGCCTGGGCGCGTTGCGCTTCGGTGAGGGAGGCATTGTTGGAGGCGTCGAGTTGCGCGGCAGCGATCGAGATCGTCGCGTTGTGCGTCATCACGATGGTCTTGTTGCCGAACGCGACGTTGTTGTCGGGATCCCTCCAGTTGGTCGACGACGGCGGTGTGCAGCCCTTGCTGTAGACGGCGGTGTAGTCGGTCAGGGCGTTGATCAGCCCTTGGCGCACCGTCGGGTCGTCGACCAGCACCTTGCCGGCGTCGCTGACCAATTTCACGTTGTACCCGTCCATGAAGGTCAGGAACGAGAAGAACGCATCGCTGGAGTCCACGCCCATCGGGAAGCCGGTGCCGAAGCCGCGGTTGCCGGTCTTCTGGCGGTAGGCCGGCTGGACCTTGTCGCACCAGAAGCTCCAGTACTCCTTCCAGGTCGTCGGGATGTCGCTCTCCTTGAAGCCGGCGTCGCCGAGCATGTCCTTCCAGTACTGGATGTGCATGGTCTGCTGGCGGATCGGGAACGCGTAGTAAGCGCGCTTCTGCTCGGCGTTGTTGAGCAGGAAGGTCGTCGACAGCGCGCGCGGCTCGAACTTGGCGCGCAGCGGCTCGATGACGCTGGTGATGTCCTCCAGCTTGCCGGCGTAGGCCCAGGTGGAGGTGATGTTGAAGTCGTAGAGGTTGCCGAAGCCGACGTCCGGCGGGTTGCCGGCATCCAGCGCCGCCACCGTCTTGGGAATGACCTCGGGGTTCGCATACAGCGAGAGATCGACCTTGATCTTGTACTTCTCCTCGAACTTCTTCACGACCGCGAACAGGGCGTCGTCCTCGGCCTTGTAGAAGCCCTTCTCCCACCACACGGTGATCTTTTCCTGCGCAAACGCCGGGCTGGCGGCCAGCACGGCGAATGCGGCGCCGAGGATCCAAGATTTCTTCAGTTGCATGGGTTCGTCTCCTGGTGGTCTCATCCGGCCCCCGTGGCCGTGGTGGTTCAATCGTATGATGATTACGTCGACCGTGACTCCGTGGTTTCCCGGGTTCGCGGATTCGAGCCGTTCAAGGCTGCATCTCGGGCACGGGCGACAGCAGCGGCAGCCCGGCGAAGTGCGCCGCGAGGTTGGCCGCCGCCAGGTCGGCCATGGCCTGCCGCGTCTGCCCGGTGGCGCTGCCGATGTGCGGCGCCAGCACGACATGCGGCAGCGCGAGCAGTCGTGCGGGCACATGGGGCTCGTTCTCGAACACGTCGAGACCGGCACCGGCGATGACGCCTCGCTCCAGGGCTTCGATCAAGGCCGCTTCGTCGACCACCGATCCGCGCGCCACGTTGACCAGGATGCCGCTTGCTGCCGAGCGCAGCCAGCACCTCGGCGTCGATGAGCTTGCGCGTGCCGGCGCCGCCCGGCGTGATGACGACGAGGAAGTCGCTCTCCGCGGCGAGCGCCGTGGCCGTCGGCAGGTAGCGGTAGGGCACGCCGGGCCGGGCGCTGCGCGCCGTGTAGGCGATGTCCATGCCGAAGGCCGAAGCGCGCCGTGCAATGGCCTGCCCGATGCGCCCCATGCCCACCAGCCCGAGCCGCGCGCCGGACATCTTGCGCGCCAGCGGCATGGGGCCCGCCGCGGCCCATCGGCCCGACCGCACATAGCGGTCGGCCGCCGGCAGTTGGCGCGCAGCGCACAGCATCAACCCGATGGCCAGGTCGGCGACATCGTCGTTCAACACATTGGGCGTGTGCGTCACCTGGATGCCGCGCGCCTTGGCGGCGCCGACGTCGATGCCGTCGTAACCCACGCCCATGACGGAGATGATCTCGAGCGCCGGGAGTCGAGCGATCAGCTCGGCGCCGACCTTGGACTCGCCGCTGGCGGCGATGCCGCGAATGCGCGGCGCCACGGCGCCGAATGCCTCGGCGTCGGTCTCGTGAAGGCGGTCGTGCACGCGATACGCCGCCGCCAGCTGCGGCGCGAGCAAGGGCGAGAGCTTGGCCACGGCCAGGACGTCGATCTCGGGGGTCGCAACGGGCAATGCAGTCTCCTAGGGCTTTTACGGCTGACGGTTTCAATCGTCATACCATAGTATTCGAAGCTCCCCGATGCCCAACCCCGGGAAAGCCAGCACCCCATGAGCGAGCGACCCAAGCGCGACCCCAAGACCCTGCGCAGCCAGCAATGGTTCGGCCGCCAGGACCGCGATGGTTTCGCGTACCGCAGCTGGGTCAAGGGCAAGGGCGTGCCGCACGACCAGTTCGACGGCCGGCCCGTCATCGGCATCTGCAACACCTTCAGCGAGCTCACGCCCTGCAACAGCCACTTCCGCACGCTGGCCGAGCAGGTGAAGATCGGTGTCTACGAAGCCGGCGGGTTTCCGCTGGAGTTTCCGGTGATGTCGCTCGGCGAGACGCTGCTGCGCCCCACCGCCATGCTCTACCGCAACCTGGCCAGCATGGATGTCGAAGAGAGCATCCGCGGCAACCCGATCGACGGCGTGGTCTTGCTGATGGGCTGCGACAAGACGACACCGGCGCTGCTGATGGGGGCCTCCAGCGCCGACCTGCCGACCATCGGCGTCAGCGGCGGCCCCATGCTCAACGGCAAGTGGCGCGGCCAGGAACTCGGCTCCGGCACGGGCGTGTGGCAGATGAGCGAACAGGTGCGCGCCGGCACGTTGAAGCTGGCCGACTTCTTCGAGGCCGAGAGCTGCATGCACCGCAGCCACGGCCACTGCATGACCATGGGCACCGCCAGCACCATGGCCAGCATGGTGGAGGCCCTGGGCGTGGGTCTGCCGGGCAACGCCGCCTACCCGGCCGTCGACGGCCGGCGCAACGTGCTGGCGCGACAGGCCGGGCGCCGCATCGTCGAGATGGTGCATGAAGACCAGACGCTGTCGCAGCATCCTCACGCGCGAGGCCTTCGAGAACGCCATCCGCACGCTGGCGGCCATCGGCGGCAGCACCAACGCCGTGATCCATCTCATCGCCATCGCCGGGCGCATCGGCGTGCCTCTGACCATCGACGACTTCGACCGCCTCGCCAGCGAACTGCCCTGCCTGGTGAACCTGCAGCCCTCGGGGCAGTACCTGATGGAGGACTTCTGCTACGCCGGCGGCCTGCCGGCGGTGATGAAGGAGATCGCCTCGGTGCTGCACCTGGGCGCCGTCACGGCCAACGGGTGCACGGTGGGCGAAAACATCGCCGAGGCGCAGAACTACAACCCCGATGTCATCAAGACGGTGGCAGCACCGTTCAAGGCGAACGCCGGCATCGCCGTGCTGCGCGGCAACCTGGCGCCGCGCGGCGCCGTCATCAAGCCCAGTGCCGCGACGCCGGCACTGATGCAGCACACCGGCCGTGCCGTGGTGTTCGAGGACAGCGACGACTTCCACCACCGCATCGACGACGACCAGCTCGACGTCGACGAGTCCTGCATCCTGGTGTTGAAGAACTGCGGCCCCAAGGGCTACCCCGGCATGGCCGAGGTCGGCAACATGCCGCTGCCGCCCAAGGTCCTGAAGAAGGGCATCACCGACATGGTGCGCATCAGCGACGCGCGCATGAGCGGCACCGCCTACGGCACGGTGGTGCTGCACACCGCGCCCGAGGCCGCCGCCGGCGGGCCGCTGGCGCTGGTGCGCAACGGCGACCTCATCACGCTCGACGTGCCGGCGCGCAAGCTGCACCTGCATGTCGACGACGCCGAACTCGAGCGCCGCCGCGCCGGCTGGCAGCCGCCGGTGCCGCCGCTGCAGAGCGGCTACTGGAAGCTCTACATCGACCACGTGCTGCAGGCCGACGAAGGCGCGGACCTCGACTTCCTGCGCGGCAAGCGCGGGGCCTTCGTGCCCAAGGACAATCACTGATGGCAGCGCGCCGCGCACTGGCGGCTCCGGATGAGGGTGGCTTCGTCCGGCCACAGGCCAAGTTGACCCAAGGATCGAGAACAGCATGAACGATTCGAAGATCGCACTCGTCACCGGCGCCGGCAGCGGCATCGGCCAGGGCTGCGCTACCGCGCTGCTCAACGAGGGCTGGCACGTCGTCTTCGTCGGCCGCCGCGCCGAGGCGCTGCAGGCCGCGATCGCGGCAGCCGGCGCGGCTGGCGAGCGCGCCGCGGCCATGCCCTGCGACGTCTCCGACGAGACCGCCGTGGCAGCGCTGTTCGACGCCGTGCAGCGGCGCTTCGGCCGCCTCGACCTGCTGTTCAACAACGCCGGCATCTCGCTGCCGGTCACCACCCCCGACGAGCTGTCGGCCGCCGCCTGGCGCGAAGCCGTGGACATCAACCTCAGCGGCGCCTTCTTCTGCCTGTCGCATGCCTTCCGCCTGATGCGCGCGCAGAGCCCGATGGGCGGCCGCATCATCAACAACGGCTCGATCTCGGCGCATGCGCCGCGGCCGGGTTCGATTGCCTACACCGCGACCAAGCACGCGATCACCGGCCTGACCAAGGCCGCCTCGCTCGACGGCCGGCCCTACGACATCGCGGTGGGCCAGATCGACATCGGCAACGTCGCCAGCAGCATGACCGACAGGATGGTCAAGGGTGTGCCGCAGGCCGACGGCAGCATCCGGCCCGAGGCACGCATGGACCTGACGGCCGTCACGGACACCTTCATGGCGATGGCCCGCCTGCCACTCTCGGCCAACGTGCTGTTCATGACCGTGATGGCGACGAAGATGCCCTTCGTCGGCCGCGGCTGAGATCTCACGCCGGATGACGAGATCCGTCGGATGCCTCCCGCGCTGAGCAGCCACCCCAAGGAGACGCGCCCATGTCACTGGCCTGCCTGATCCACGGCGCGCACGACCTGCGCCTGGAGCAAGAGACGCCGCCGCCACTGGGCGCACACGACGTGCTGCTGCGCCTGGGCGCCGGTGGCATCTGCGGTTCGGACCTGCACTACTACCAGCAGGGTCGCGTCGGCAATTTCGTCGTGCGCGAGCCGCTGGTGCCGGGGCACGAGGCGTCGGGCGTCGTGGTCGCGGTGGGTGCGCAAGTCACACGCGTGTCGCCCGGCCAGCGCGTGGCCATCAACCCTTCGCACCCCTGCGGCGCCTGCGACTACTGCAGCGGGGGCCGTGGCAACCTGTGCCGCAAGATGTTCTTCCTCGGCAGCGCCAGCGTCTTTCCGCACGCTCAGGGCATGTTCCGCGAACGCTTCGTGATGGGCGAGCGGCAACTCACGCCGATCACCGAAAGCCACATCTCGCTGGGCGAGATCGCCTGCGCCGAGCCGCTGTCGATCGGCCTGCACGCCATCCATCGCGCCGGCTCGGTGCTGGGTGCAACGGTGCTCGTCACCGGTGGCGGCACCATCGGCTGCATGAGCGTGATGGCGGCCAGGCTGGCCGGCGCCGCGCACGTCATCTGCTGCGACATCAACGACCGCGCGCTGGACATCGCGCGCACGGTGGGCGCCGATCGCACCGTCCGCAGCGATCAGCTGCCGGCCAGCGAATTGGCCGACATCGCCGACGTGGCGATCGAAGCCGCCGGCAGCCCGGCGGCCCTGGGCACCTGCCTCACGGCCACGCGGCGCGGCGGCCGCATCATCCAGGTCGGCACGCTGCCGCCGGAGATCCCCTTCCCCGCCAACAGCCTGATGGCGCGCGAACTCGATTACCGCGGCGCGTTCCGCGCCCACCTCGAATTCGACTGGGCGGTGCAGGCGATACGCTCGCGGCGCGTCGACGTGCGACCGCTGATCAGCGCGCAGCTGCCATTGGGTCGCTCGCAGGAAGCCTTCGACCTGGCGCTGGACAAGTCGCGCAGCACCAAGGTTCAACTCGTCACCGAATGAAGTGAGCTCATGAGCAACCGACTCGCAGGCAAGACCGCTTTCATCACCGCCGCCGGCCAGGGCATCGGCCGCGCCGTGGCGCTGGCCTTCGTGCGCGAAGGCGCGCGTGTCGTCGCCACGGACATCAACGCGGAGCTGCTGGCGACACTGCAGGCCGAATGCGGCTGCACGGTGCAGCGGCTGGACGTCACCGATGCGGCGGCCATCCAGGCCGCCGCTGCCGCGCACGCGCCCGTGGACGTGCTCTTCAACGGCGCCGGCTTCGTGCATGCCGGCACCGTGCTCGACTGCACCGAGGACGAGTGGGCCTTCGCCTTCGATCTCAACGTGCGCTCGCAATTCCGCACCATCAAGGCCTTTCTGCCCGGCATGCTGGCGAACCAGGGCGGCGGCTCGATCATCAACATGGCCTCGGTGGCCGGCAGCATCAAGGGTGCGCCCAACCGCTTCGTCTACGGCAGCACCAAGGCCGCGGTCATCGGCCTCACCAAGTCCGTGGCCGCCGACTTCATCACCCGGGGCATCCGCTGCAACGCCATCTGCCCCGGCACCGTGGAATCGCCTTCCTTGCGCGACCGCATCGCGGCGCAGGCGCAGGCCAGCGGGCAGACCCTCGCGCAGGTCGAGGCGGCCTTCGTGGCGCGCCAGCCCATGGGGCGGGTCGGCCGTGTCGACGAAATCGCGGCGCTTGCGGTGTACCTGGCAAGCGACGAATCCACCTTCACCACCGGCACCGCCCAGGTCATCGACGGCGGCTGGTCCAACTGAGGAAGAACCAGATATGAAACTGCTGCGCCACGGCCCCAAGGGCCACGAGAAGCCGGGTCTGCTCGACGCCGATGGGAAGGTGCGTGATCTGTCCTCGCTGTTGTCCGACATCACGGCGGCCACGCTGTCGCCGGCCGCCCTGGAGCGCCTGCGCGGCGTCAACCTCGGCAGCCTGCCCGTGGTCCCGCAAGGCACGCTGGCCGTGCCCTGGGCGGGCATGAGCAAGTTCATCGCCATCGGCCTGAACTACGCCGATCACGCCGCCGAGGCCAACATGCCCATCCCCAAGGAGCCGATCGTCTTCATGAAGACGGTCGACAGCGCCGTGGGCTGCAACCACGCCGTGGTGCTGCCGCAGGGATCGGTGAAGAGCGACTGGGAGGTGGAACTCGGTGTCGTCATCGGCACGCGGGCGCGCTATGTGTCCGAGGCCGACGCGCTGGCCCACGTGGCCGGCTACTGCGTCGTCAACGACATCTCCGAGCGCGAATACCAGCTCGAGCGCGGCGGCCAGTGGGACAAGGGCAAGGGCTGCGACACCTTCGGCCCGGTCGGCCCGTGGCTGGTGACGGCCGACGAGGTGGGCGACCCCCAGCAGCTCTCGATGTGGCTCGAGGTCAACGGACACCGCTACCAGAACGGCAGCACGCGGACCATGATCTTCGGCGTGGCACAGATCGTGAGCTACCTCAGCCGCTTCATGACGCTGAACCCGGGTGACCTCATCACCACCGGCACGCCGCCGGGCGTGGGCATGGGCGTGAAGCCGGCGCCGGTGTACCTGAAGCCGGGCGACGTCATGCAGCTGGGCATTCAGAAGCTCGGCGAGCAGAAGCAGACCGTGCACGCCTGGGACCCGGCACTGATCGACGGTTGACCGACAGCAGGTCCCCCAGCCCCTGCCGCGTGACCATGAGCAGCCCTGCCATCCGCATCCATCCGTCCGACAATGTCGTCATCGCGCGCCGGCAACTGCTGGGCGGGACGGTGATCGCGGAAGAAGGCGTCACCGTCGCCGGCCTCGTGCCGCCGGGGCACAAGATCGCCACGAAGGCCATCGCCGCGGGCGAACCGGTGCGGCGCTACGACCAGATCATCGGCACCGCCACCCAGCCGATCTCGGCCGGCCAGCACGTCCACACGCACAACCTCGCGTTCAGCGACTTCGCACGCACGCACGAACCGGGAGCCGGTGCGGCACCGACGGCGCATGTCGCCAAGCCGGCCACCTTCGACGGCATCGTGCGTGCCGACGGCCGCGTGGCCACCCGCAACTACATCGGCGTGCTGACGTCGGTGAACTGCTCGGCCACCGCGGCGCGCGCCATCGCCGACCACTTCCGGCGTGACATCCGGCCCGAGGCACTGGCCGACTACCCCCATGTCGACGGCGTCGTGGCATTGACCCACGGCATGGGTTGCGCCACCGCCAGCGACGGCGAGGAACTGCAGGTGTTGCGCCGCACGCTCGGCGGCTACGCGCGCCACCCCAACTTCGCCGCCGTGCTGGTCGTGGGATTGGGCTGCGAGACCAACCAGATCCAGGGCTTGGTCGCGCAGGAGGGATTGCAGGAAGGTGCGCATCTCGTCACCTTCAACATCCAGGACACCGGCGGCACCGCCAAGACCGTGGCGCGGGGCATCGAGGAGATCCGGCGCCTGTTGCCGCATGCGAACCGCGTGCACCGCCAACCAGTGCTGGCGCGCCACCTCACCGTGGGCCTGCAGTGCGGTGGCAGCGACGGCTATTCCGGCATCAGTGCCAACCCGGCGCTGGGCGCCGCCGTGGACCGCCTCGTGCGCCATGGCGGCACCGCCATCCTGAGCGAAACGCCCGAGATCTACGGCGGTGAACACCTGCTCACGCGCCGCGCCGTCAACCGCGCCGTGGCCGACAAGCTGCTGGCCCGCATCGCCTGGTGGGAGCAGTACACCGCGCGCAACGGCATGAAGATGGACAACAACCCTTCGGCAGGCAACAAGGCGGGCGGGCTGACGACGATCCTGGAGAAGAGCCTGGGCGCGATCGCCAAGAGCGGCACCACCAACCTGGTCGACGTCTACGAATTTGCCCAGCGCGTCTCGGCGCAGGGCTTCGTCTACATGGACACGCCGGGCTACGACCCCGTGTCCGCCACCGGCCAGGTGGCCGGGGGCGCCAACCTCATCTGCTTCACCACCGGCCGCGGTTCGGCGTACGGCTGCGCACCGGCGCCATCGCTCAAGTTCAGCACCAACACGGCACTGTGGCTGAAGCAGCAGGACGACATCGACCTCGACTGCGGCGGCATCGTCGAAGGGCTGGAGACGGTGGACGAAGCCGGCGAGCGCATCTTCCAGTTGATGCTGGCCACGGCCTCGGGCCGCCACACCAGGAGCGAGTTGCACGGCTACGGGCAGAACGAGTTCGTGCCCTGGCAACTGGGTGCGGTGATGTAGGCTCAGAATTGGAACTCATGCCGCCCGATCCCGCCAGCCTCATCGACGACCACAGCGAGCCTGCATGAGCTGGCTGCGGATATTCACGTCAAGGTCGCCGGGCACCATGAAGCGCCTGCTCGCCCTGTTGCTGCTCGCCTGCAGCGCCAGCTGTGCATGGGCGCTGGCGCAGGCCGACCGTGCCACGCCGCCCGCCCGGTCCGAGAGGGTCGAGACGGCCGCCGCGCAAGCCAAGGGCGACAAGGCCGTGGCGGTGGAGGCCAGCGCCGAAGAGGCCGAGGTGGTGGTGGCCAACCGCACGGTCGCGGTCCTGCGCGGGACCTTCATGGGCATGGGCCCCGAGCGCAGGGCCCTGCGCTCGAACGCGTCCGTGCGCGAACTGATGGCGCAGGGCGGGGAAGGCAAGGTCACGGTGCGCGTCGAGCCACAGGGCCACGTGCTGCTGATCGACGGTCAGTTCGCCATGATCATGGTCGATGCCGACGCCGATCACCTGAGCGGCCAGACGCTGGCCCGGGCGAGCGAAGCCGCGCGCTCGGCCCTGCAACTCGCCCTGGACGAGACCCGCGAGGGCCGCAGGGTACAGCACCTGCTTCACAGTGCCGGCGTCGGCGTGCTGGCGACGCTCGTCGCCGGCGTCGTGGTCGTGCTCACCCTTGGCGCTCGCCGCTGGGTGACGGGCCGGCTCGAGAGGTCGGTCGCGAAGGACCGCACCTTGTTCACGATCGGCGGCGTGCCGATCCTGCACACCGACCGCATCGTTGTCGCAGCGCGCATGTTCGTGCGCGGCTTTTCCTGGGTCGTCGTGCTGATGGTGGCCTACCAGTGGCTGGGCTTCGTCCTCAGCCAGTTCCCCTACACACGGCCGTGGGGCGAGGGTCTCACCCGCTTCCTGCTCGGCGTCTTCGCGCGCGTGGGCAATGGAACGCTGCGGGCGCTGCCGGACCTCGTCGTCGCGGTGCTCATCTTCGTGCTCGCCCGTGGCGTGATCGCGCTCGGCCGCCAGATCTTCGCGCGCGTGGCGGCTTCCGGCAGCGGGAGCGGCGGCTGGCTCGATGTCGACACCGCCCGTCCGACCCAGAAGCTGTTCAACCTGGCCGTCGTGCTCTTCGCGATGGTGATGGCCTACCCCTACCTGCCCGGGTCGGACAGCGAGGCCTTCAAGGGCATGTCGGTGCTCGTCGGCCTGATGCTCACGCTGGGCGGGTCGAGCCTCGTCGGGCAGTCGGTGAGCGGGCTGGTGCTGATGTACTCACGCACCCTGCGCGTGGGCGAGTACGTGCGCATCGAGACCCACGAGGGCACGGTGACGAAGCTGGGCACCTTCACGACCAGCATCCGTACCGGTCTGGGCGAGGAGCTCACCCTGCCCAACACGCTGGTGATCGGCACGGTGACCAAGAACTACTCCCGCGCGGTGCGCGGGCCCGGCTTCGTGGTGGACACGATGGTGACCATCGGCTATGACACGCCGTGGCGACAGGTCGAGGCGATGCTCGTCGAGGCGGCCCGCCGCACGCAGGGGGTCCTGGCCGACCCGGCGCCGCGCGTCTTCCAGACCGCGCTGACCGATTTCTACCCGGAGTACCGCCTGGTCTGCCTGGCCAGCCCGACCGAGCCCTGGCCGCGCGCCCAGGTCCTGAGCATGCTGCACGCCCACATCCAGGACGTGTTCAACGAGCACGGCGTGCAGATCATGTCGCCGCACTACCTGGGCGATCCCGCCGAGGCCAAGGTCGTTCGGCGCGAAGACTGGTACAAGGAACCGGCGCAGCGCCCCGACGAAAAGGGCCGTACCTGATCAGGTGTCGCGCAGCGCGCGCCGGGCTTCGTCGGCGGTCTCGAAGATGTGCGGCGCGACGCCGCGCGCCGCCAGCGCGGGGCCGAGCTTGGCGCGCAGGAAGCCGCTCGTGGTGTAGCGCGCGACGTCGATGTAGTGGCGGTCGACCAGTTCCTTCACCATCGCCGCCCACTCGTCCTGCACCTGCGGGTCGAGCGCGAAGTGGTCGTAGTTCACCACGCCGTAGACCTTGTGCCCCAGCGGCGCCAGGCGCTGCTCGACCTCGCGCCGCACGGCTTCCACATCGTCGGGCGTGCGGATGCTCAGGCGCTCGAAGTTGATGAAGAAGGTGCGGCTGGCGGCGTCGTAGGTGAAGCGGTCCGCCAGCGGCAACAACAGCAATCGCGCGCGCAGGCCCATCGGCGCATTGGCGAAGAGACCGGCATCCATGCGCACCGGCTCGCGGTCGATGACCGGGCGGAAGGCCATGCCGGCCAGGATGTCGCGCTCCAGGTCCAGCCCGGGCGCCACTTCCAGCAATTCGATGCCGCGCTCGTGCAGCCCGAACACGCAACGCTCCGTGACATACAGCACCGGCTGCCCGCGCCGCCAGGCCTCGCGGCCCGAGAAGGTGCGGTGCTCCACCTCGCGCACGAATTTCATCGCCCCGCCGGCGCCGAACGAGCCGACGAAGACCACCTTCTTCGCGTTCTGGCTGATGTTGATGAAGCCGCCCGCGCCGGCCAGGCGCGGCCCGAATTTGCTGACGTTGACATTGCCCTCGGCGTCGGCCTGCGCCAGGCCCAGGAAGGCGATGTCCAGCCCGCCGCCGTCGTAGAAATCGAACTGGTAGGGCTGGTCGATGACGGCCTGCGTATTGACCGCGGCACCGAAGTTCAGCCCGCCGGCCGGGATGCCGCCGATCACGCCCGGCTCGGCGGTCAGCGTGATGAGGTCGATGACGCGTTCTTCCGCCGCCACCGCGGCCACGCCCTCGGGCATGCCGATGCCCAGGTTGACGACGGCGTTGGGACGCAACTCCAGCGCCGCGCGGCGGGCAATGAACTTGCGGTCGTTCAGCGGCATCGGCACCACGCTGGCCGCCGGCACCCGCAACTCGCCGGCAAAGGCCGCGCTGTAGGGTTCGGCAAAGGTCTGCTGGTGGTATTCGGGCTTCTCGGCCACGACCACGCAGTCCACCAGCACGCCCGGGATCTTGACCGCACGCGGATGCAGCGAATGCGCCTCGGCCACCCGCTCGACCTGCGCGATGACGATGCCGCCGCTGTTGCGCACCGCCATCGCGATGGCCAGCGACTCCAGCGTCAGCGCCTCGCGCTCCATCGTCAGGTTGCCCTCGGTGTCGGCGGTGGTGGCGCGGATCAGCGCCACGTCGATGGGGAAGGCCTTGTAGAAGAGGTACTCCTCGCCGTCGATCACCATCAAGCGCACGCGCTCTGCCTGCGTGCGCTCGTTGATGCGGCCGCCGCCGTGGCGCGGGTCGACGAACGTGCCCAGGCCCACGCGCGACAAGTGCCCGGGCTTGCCGCCGGCGATGTCGCGGAAGAGGTGCGAGATCACGCCCTGCGGCAGGTTCCAGGCCTCGATGCGGTTTTCCACCGCCAGCTTCTGAAGCTTGGGCACCAGGCCCCAGTGGCCGCCGATCACGCGCGCCACCAGGCCTTCGTGGCCGAGGTGGTTGAGCCCCCGCTCCTTGCCGTCGCCCTGCCCTGCCGCGTAGACCAGCGTCAGCCCGCGCGGTGCCCCGGTGGCCAGGAAGCGCTCCTCCAGCGCCACTGCCAGGTTCTCGGCAAAGCCGATGCCGACGAAGCCGCTGCTGGCTACGGTGTCGCCGTCGCGCACCAGCGCCAGCGCCTCGGCGGCGCTGACCACCTTGCCCTTGCCACCCGCGCGCAGGCTGGCCATGCGCTCCAGGCGGTTCGCGGGGTGGTTCATCGCCTGCCTACGGCCGGGCGTCGAAGGTGTTGCACTGGGCCACGCTGCCGCTGTCCAGCCCGCGCTTGAACCAGCTCATGCGCTGCTGGCTGCTGCCGTGGGTGAAGCTCTCGGGCCGCACCGTGCCCTGCGACTGGCGCTGCAGCTTGTCGTCGCCGATCTGCGCCGCGGCGTTCATGGCCTCTTCGACATCGCCCTGCTCGAGCCAGCCCTTGCCCTTCTGCGAGTGGTGGGCCCAGACGCCGGCCAGGCAGTCGGCCTGCAGTTCGACCCGCACCGACAACGCGTTCATCTGCGACTGCGAGATGCGCCCGCGCTGCGCGTCGACCTTGCCGGTGATGCCCATCAGGTTCTGCACGTGGTGGCCGATCTCGTGCGCGATCACGTAGGCCTGGGCGAAGTCGCCCGGCGCACCCATCTGGCGCGCCAGCGTATCGAAGAAGTCGAGATCGATGTAGACCTGGGCATCGCCCGGGCAGTAGAACGGCCCCATCGCCGACTGCCCGGTGCCGCACGCCGTGGGCGTGGCGCCGCGGAACAGCACCAGGCGCGGATCGCGGTAGCTGCTGCCGGCGGCCTGGAAGACCTGGGCCCAGACCTGCTCCGTGTCGCGCAGCACCGTGGACGCGAAGGCCGCGGCGCGGTCTTCGGCCGGGGGTGGTCGCGCCGGTCCCTGCGCCACCACAGGCGCGGTCTCGCCACCGCTGAGCACCCCCAGCAAAGTCAGCGGGTTGATGCCGAAGACCCAGCCCGCCACCAGCGCCACCACGACGGTGCCGATGCCGATGCCGCGGCCGCCGATGCGCGGGCCGCCTCCCTCGCGCCGGTCCTCGACGTTCTGGCTCTGTTCCTGGCCTTCCCACTTCATGCTGCACTCCCGGTCAGGGCCATCAGGTCTTCGGCAGCGTCACGCCGCGCTGGCCCTGGTACTTGCCGCCGCGGTCCTTGTAACTGGTCTCGCAGACCTCGTCGCTTTCGAAGAACAGGACCTGCGCACAGCCCTCGCCGGCGTAGATCTTCGCCGGCAGCGGCGTCGTGTTGCTGAACTCCAGCGTCACGTAGCCTTCCCATTCGGGTTCGAACGGTGTCACGTTGACGATGATGCCGCAGCGCGCGTAGGTGCTCTTGCCCAGGCAGATCGTCAGCACGTTGCGCGGAATGCGGAAGTACTCCAGCGTGCGCGCCAGCGCGAAACTGTTGGGCGGGATGATGCAGACGTCGCTCTCGATGTCGACGAAGCTCTTGGGGTCGAAATTCTTCGGGTCCACCACCGTGCTGTAGATGTTGGTGAAGACCTTGAACTCGGGCGCGCAGCGGATGTCGTAGCCGTAGCTGCTGGTGCCGTAGCTGACGATCTTCTGCCCGTCGGGCGACTGCCGCACCTGGCCTGGCTCGAACGGCTCGATCATGCCGTGCTGCTCGGCCATGCGGCGGATCCACCTGTCGCTCTTGATGCTCATGCCTGCCCTTCGAAACCTGCTCGGATTCTAGGAGGCTGCGCCGGCATGACCTCGTCGCGTCGATCCGTCACGGCCGCGCACCGAGGCGCACCGCCTTCAGCCCAGCAGTTCACGCAGGATCGCAGCGGCGCGGCTGACCTCTTCGCCACTCACGTCCAGATGCGTCACCGCACGCACCGTGCGTGCCGCAAAGGCGTTGACCAGCACGCCGCGTTCGCGTGCCTGCGCCACCAGCGTGGCCGCGTCGGCTGCCTCGGGCGCCAGGTGGAAGACGACGATGTTGGTCTGCACCGTGGCCAGGTCGATCCGCACCGCCGGGCTGCCGGCCAAGGCCTCGGCCAGCAGGCGGGCGTGGCGATGGTCGTCGACCAGCCGCGCGCGGTGGTGGTCCAGCCCGTGCAGGGCGCCGGCGGCGAAGATGCCTGTCTGCCGCATGGCCCCGCCCAGCATGCGGCGGTGGCGGTCGGCGCTGGCGATGAGCGCCCGGCTGCCGGCCAGCAGCGACCCGCCCGGCGCGCCCAGTCCCTTGGAAAACGCCACCGCCACGAGGTCGAAGGGAGCTGCCAGTTCGGCCTCGGTGCGGCCACTGGCCACCGCCGCGTTCCACAGCCGCGCGCCGTCCAGGAAGCTGGCCATGCCGCGCTCGCGCGCCAGCGCGCAGATGCGCACGGCCTCGTCCTGCGGGAACACGACGCCGCCGCCGCGGTTGTGGGTGTTCTCGATCTCCACCAGCGTCGTCGGCGGGAACACCGGCAGCCCGCGCGGCTTGATCGCCGCCTCGAACTCGGTCGGCGGTGAACAGGCCGCGCTGGCCGACCTCCACCAACTGCACGCCGGCATTGGCCGCGGCACCGCCGGTCTCGTGCCAGCCGGCGTGGGCCTCGCGGCTGGTGACGACCTCGTCGCCCGGCCGCGTCAGCACGCGCAAGGCCACCTGGTTGGCCATGGTGCCCGAAGGCAGCCACAGCGCCGCCTCCTTGCCCAGCAGCTGCGCCAGCGCTCCTGCAGCGCATTCGTGGTCGGGTCTTCGCCGTACTGGTCGTCGCCCACCGGCGCGGCGGCCATCGCCGCGCGCATGGCGGCGGTGGGACGGGTGACGGTGTCGGAGCGCAGGTCGATGGGGTCGGTCATGTTCGGCTCGCACGGTTTCAGGGTGGCGGGCCGCCATTGTCCCGTGCGCAACGCCACCCCCCGTCGACGGCTCGACGCGATCGCCCCGCGCCCATGTGCTCTGGGCGCCATCGATCGTCGACGACGCATGCCGCTAAAGGTTTCGCGACAGCTGACGAAAACGGCTTCAACGTGCCTGCCAAGTGCAGGTGCGGGGTCCGGACCAGAAACGGGTCCGACGGCCGCAGTCAGAACCCACCCTGGGTCTGCGGTTCGCCGGCAGCGGGAGGCCCGGGCGAGTTTCGCAGCGTCGCGGTCGCAAGGCCGTGAACTGCGGGAGTTGCAGGCAGGCGGCGTTTGCCTAGAAATCGCGGCCGCGTCGCCTGCCAGGCAGTTGCCTGTGGTCATCAACTTTTTGGAGCACTTCCATGTCCCTGTCGATCAATACCAACGTCCCTTCGCTGACCGCCCAGCGCAACCTGGGCATGACGCAATCCTCACTTGCGACGTCGATGCAGCGCCTGTCCTCCGGCCTGCGTGTGAACAGCGCCAAGGACGACGCCGCCGGCCTGGCCATCAGCGAGCGCATGGGCGCCCAGGTTCGCGGCCTGAACGTCGCGGCGCGCAACGCCAATGACGGCATCTCCCTGGCGCAGACCGCCGAAGGCGCGCTGGGCAAGGTCGGCGACATGCTGCAGCGCATGCGCGAGCTGGCCGTGCAGTCGGCCAATGCGACCAACAGCGTCTCCGATCGCGCCGCGCTGCAGGCCGAGGTGACCCAGTTGAAGGAAGAGATCCAGCGCGTCGCGGATACGACCAAGTTCAACGGCACCAACCTGCTCGACGGCTCGTTCACCGCCCAGGCCTTCCAGGTCGGTGCCAACGCCGGCGAGACGATCACGCTGGCCGCGGTGGCCGACATCGACCTGGCCGCATTGGGCTCGCTGCAGACGGCAGCCGACACCTATACGCACGACGCTGGCCGCCGCGACGGCTGACCGCCTTTGCCACCGGCATGTCCATCGATATCAACGGCGTGACGATCTCCACGGCCGCTGGCGCCGCCGACGCGCCGGCAGCTGCTGTCGCCTTCAAGGCCGCGTTCGACGCTGCCAAGGCCGTCCCCGCCAATACCGCACTGGCCAACGTGACCATGAGCGCGGCTGGCGCCATCACCTCCACCGACGCCGACGCTGGTGCTCGCCAACTTGACCAACGTGTCGGCGTGTCTCGGCCGGCACGACCAACGGCACGGTCGTCGCGGGCACCACCGAGACCGGCATTTCGAACCTGACGATCGCCACCGCCGACGACGCCGCCTTCGCCATCAGCGCCATCGACACCGCCCTCAGCGCCGTGAACACGGCCCGAGGCACGCTGGGCGCCGTGCAGAGCCGTTTCGAGAACGCCGTCTCGAACATCCAGGTCACCGCCGAGAACCTGTCGGCTGCGCGCGGCCGCATCATCGACGCCGACTTCGCGGCCGAGACCGCCAACATGTCGCGCGCCCAGATCCTGCAGCAGGCCGGCACCGCGATGGTCGCCCAGGCCAATGCGCTGCCGCAGCAGGTGCTGCAACTGCTGCGCTGATCGCTCCCCGCGACGCCGCCGGCCCTTCAGGGCCCGGTGGCGCCCAGAAGGGCCCCACGCCGAGCGGCTGGGGCCCTTTTCCTTGCGCGAGTTGGCGGCCAAAGACCGCGCTTTTCGAACGATTCCTGGCGGCAGGCCGGCTGAAGAATCGCAGCTACCGATCCGGTATGCCGGCAATCCGCCGGGAGTGATCGACTTCTGCAGGAAGGCCACCATGCCCCAGACGATCAACACCAACATCGTTTCGCTGAACGCCCAGCGCAACCTGAACATGAGCCAGTCCTCGCTGGCAACCTCGATGCAGCGCCTGTCGTCCGGCCTGCGCGTCAACAGCGCCAAGGACGACGCCGCGGGCCTGGCCATCGCCGAGCGCATGAACACCCAGGTGCGCGGCCTGAACGTGGCGGCGCGCAACGCCAACGACGGCATCTCGCTGGCGCAGACCGCCGAAGGCGCGCTGGGCAAGCTCGGCGACATGCTGCAGCGCATGCGCGAGCTGGCGGTGCAGTCGGCCAACGCCACCAACAACGCCACCGACCGTGCCGCACTGCAGGCCGAGGTCGCGCAGCTGAAGGAAGAAATCCAGCGCGTCGCCACGACGACCAGCTTCAACGGCACCAAGGTGCTCGACGGTTCCTTCACGGCGCAGAGCTTCCAGGTCGGCGCCAATGCCGGCGAAACCATCGTGCTCTCGGCCATCGTCAATGCCGAGCTGGACGCCCTGGGCACGCTGGAGGTGGCGGACAGCTATCAGGCGACGACCGCGGCCGGCATGGCGTTCACCGATCCGGCAGCGGCGACTTCAATCAGCATCAACGGTGTGACCGTCTCGGTGGGTGCATTGGGTGGCCGGACGGGTGCGCAGACGATCACCGCACTGCAGGACGCTCTGCAGACCGCCAAGGACGCCAGTGCCGCCAACGCAGCCGCACTGGATGGCGTGACCCTGGCCGCCGACGGCACGATCTCCCTGGACTCCACGAGCGTGCAGGCGATCACGATCGGCGCCACCGTCAACATGAGCACCGCACCGGCGACGACGGCCGGAACGCTGACCGCCAACGCTGCAGAGACCGGCATCGCGAACCTGACGATCGCGAGCGCCGAGTCGGCCGCCTTCGCCATCACGGCCATCGACACCGCCCTGACCGCCATCAACGAGGCGCGAGGCACCCTGGGCGCGGTGCAAAGCCGCTTCGAGAACGCCATCGCCAACATCCAGGTCACGGCCGAGAACCTGTCGGCCGCGCGCGGCCGCATCATGGATGCCGACTTCGCCGCCGAGACGGCCAATCTGTCGCGTGCCCAGATCCTGCAGCAGGCCGGCACCGCCATGGTGGCCCAGGCCAACCAGCTGCCGCAGCAGGTGCTGCAGTTGCTGCAGCGCTGAACGACCGCAGGCGCACGGCCGCGGCCCGGCCGTGCCCTGCGCCAACGGTCGTGGCGCGGCTCAAGAGCCCGGCCCGCCTGCCGATATACGCCTAAGACTCGGAGCTCGGCATGGCCATTCAATCCACCGGCGTCGGCAGCGGCCTCGACGTCAACTCGATCATCACCCAGCTGATGGCCATCGAGAGCCGGCCGCTGACGCGCCTGCAGCAGACCGCCACCACGACCCAGACCCAGCTCTCCAGCTACGGCGCGCTGAAGTCGCGCATCGCCGCCCTCGGCGACGCCGCCGAAAAGCTGGCCGCGGCAGCCACGTGGAGCAAGACCCGCTCCACGTCCAGCGACCCCGGTGCGCTGACGGTCACGTCGACCGACAGCGCCGCACCGGTGAGCCTGCAGATCGAGGTGAGCCAGCTCGCGCGTGCCCAGTCGGTCGCCACGACGCCCCTGCCCCTGGCCAGCTCGGCCGTCGGCACCGGCACGCTGACGATCGAGTTCGGCAGCTGGAGCGACGGCTTCGCCGCCTTCACGCCGAAGGCTCCCCCGACCAGCGCGACGATCGCGATCGGCAGCGGCGAGGACACTCTCGCGGGCATCCGCGACAAGATCAACGCCGCCGACGCCGGCGTCACCGCGGCCATCCTCAACGACAGCCAGGGGTCGCGCCTCGTGCTGCGGTCGACCGCCACCGGCGCGGAGAGCGGGTTCCGGATCACCGCCGCCGACGACGATGCGGGCCATCTCGACGACAACGGCCTCTCCCGCCTGGCATTCGACCCCCCGGCCGGCGCTCCCGTGAGCGGCAACCAACGTGCGGTCGACCTGGTCGCCCGTGTCAACGGCGCCCCCGTGACGTCGGCGTCGAACAAGCTCGACGATCTCATCGACGGCGTGTCGGTGCAGGTCACCAAGACCACGACCGGCCCGATCGACGTCTCCGTGGCTCAGGATACCGACTCGATGAAGGCGCTGATCCAGCAGTTCGTCGCCGCCTACAACGAAGCGAACAAGTTCCTCTCCGAACAGACGCGCTACAACCCCGACACCAAGACATCCGCAACGCTCCAGGGGGACCGCATCGCGGTGGCCCTGCAGGGGCAACTGCGCGCCCTCGTCGCCACGCAGTCGGACGCGTCGTCGGTGTTCGGCACCTTGTCGTCGGCCGGCATCGCGCTGCAACGCGACGGCTCGCTGAAGGTCGACGACGGCAAGCTCGCCGCCGCCTTGACCAGGCTGCCCGAGCTGGCCAAGCTGTTCAGCGCCGACGGCGGTGGCAACCCGCTGGCGATCGGCATTGCGCGCCGCTTCGACGTGCTCGCCGATGCGAATTCGGGCACCGGTGGTTCGCTCGAGTCACGCGAGGACGGCCTGAAGCAGCGCCTGTCGCGCAACCGGACCGAGCAGGACCGGTTCAACGACCGGATGGCGATGGTCGAAGCGCGCCTGCGCGCGCAGTACACCGCCCTCGACAGCAAGATGGCGCAGCTCAGCGGCCTGAGCGCGTACGTGACGCAGCAGGTCCAGTTGCTCAACAACAGCAACAACAACTGAACGCCCCGGGAAGGTGTCCCCTCGGGCGCACGGTCAGCAGACCCATGGCGCCCCGAGCAGGGGCAGGCGGTCGCGCGCACGGCCCGGCTGGGCCACCGAGGCTCCCTGCAAGCCGTGCTTCACGGGGCATCAGCGCCCTCAAGCTGATCGCCGGGCCGGCCGATATGTAGGCAAGCCCTACACCGACGCACAGCGCGCACACCCATGTTCTCGACCCCGGCCAGCCTCCCGAACAGCGCCTCGCGTCACTGCGGCCTGTACCAGCAGGTTCACGTAGACAGCCAGGTGCACGGCAATGCGACACCGCACCAGATGGTCGCGATGCTGTTCGACGGCCTGTTCGAGTCGCTGGCGCAGGCACGCGGCGCGATCCGCGCGCGCGACATCGAAGCCAAGGGGCGCGCCATCGGCCGTGCCGTGGGCATCGTCGACGAAGGTCTGCGCTCGGCGCTCGATCTTCAACAGGGGGGCCGCCTCGCGCGCGACCTGCACGAGCTCTACGCCTACGTCACGGCGCGCCTGATGCATGCCAACCTGAAGGGCGACGAAGGCGCGCTCGATGAGTGCGCCGCGCTGATGACTCCGGTGCGCGAAGCCTGGGCAGCGATCCGCCCGGCCGTCGATGCGCGCCGCGACGCCTGAACCCCTCCTTACGACCCCATCGCACAGGGCACCCCCGATGCACCCCGAACTGATGAACTACTACGAGGCGATCGAGCGCGCCAGCGCCGACATGCTGTCGGCCGCGCGTTGCGGCAACTGGGACCAGGTCGTCAAGCTGGAGGGCGCCTGCGTGCTGCTGATCAGCCAGCTCAAGAACGCCGCGCGCCACGCCGCGCTGGACGCGGAAGCCGCAAAGGCCAAGTCGCGAATCATGCAGCGCATCCTCGTCAACGACGCCGAGATCCGCCACCTTGCCGAACCCTGGTTGCAGGATCTCGAGGACCGGCTGTCACTGCGCCAGCCGACGATGCACTGACCGGCCACGCGATGTTCGAAGACACCCGGCCTGCCGAACTCGACGCCACGGGCGACACCGACCCGTGGGCACCGTTTCGCGTCGGCTCCGCGAGCGAGCGGCTGCGCGTGCTGCGCGACCTGCGCGACCGCGCCGTGCCGGTGACCCTGCACAGCCCCGGCGGCGCTGCCGTCACGGCCACGCTGTGGACGCTCGACGCGGCGCAGCAGTGCCTGAGCTTCAATGCCGACGGCGCCGAGCCGCAACTCGCACGGTTGGCCGAGTCCGACGAGGTCGTCGCGGTAGCCTATTGCGACAGCGTGAAGCTGCAGTTCGACCTGCATCGCCTGGTGCTGGTGCGCAGCGCGACGGCCAGCGCCCTGCACTGCAGCCTGCCGGACGAGCTCTACCGCTTCCAGCGCCGCAACGCCTACCGCGTGCGGCCGACCACACAGCCATCGCCAGTGGCACAGATTCGCCACCCGGCCCAGGCGGATCTGCTCCTGACCCTGCGCATCATCGATCTCAGCATCGGTGGCTGTGCGCTCTGGTTGCCTGCCGGTGTGCCGCCGCTGCGCGTCGGCGCCGTGCTCGACGAAATGCGCTGCCAACTCGACAGCGAGACCCGCTTCCTGGCTGCGGCGACGCTGCAACACGTGTCACCACCGGCGCATGCGCATGGCGGACTGCGTGGCGGCGGCCTGCGCCTGGGCTTTGAGTGGCGGCCACTCGGCGGCCCCGCCGAACGTGCGCTGCAGCGCTGGATCGACCAGGCGCAGAGACGCCGGCGGCTGCTCACCCTGGGATGACCGTGCACAACATCGACTCCGGCCGCAGCGGCCGTCACGCCTCATGCTGAACCGACTCGGCGAAGTCCTGCAGCGCGGCGCCTGGATCGTCGGCCTGCTGGCTGCCCTGGCCGCGGTCGGCGGCGTTCTGCTGGCCATTGACCGCCAGGCCGATCGCCATCTGGCCGCCGACGCCGAGCGGGCCGCGCTGGCCTGGGCGCGGCACATCGCCGCCCACGTGCCCGACATCGACCTCGTCTTCATGGGCGACCTGCCCACGCCACAGGCCCAGGACCGCTTGATCAGCCTGCGCGGCACCGCCGGACTGTTCCGCTTCAAGCTCTACGACAAGACCGGCCACCTGCTGCTGGTGTCCGAATCCGTCGGCACTGCGCCGCGGCCCGAGGACACGAGTCCCAAGGACCAGGCCAAAGCTGAGCTTGCCGCGCGGGAAGGCAGGAGCCTGATCGAGCTGCGACGTGGTGGCGACGGCCGCCCCAAGGTTTATACCGAAGCTTATGTGCCCGTTTATCACGGCCGCAACATCATCGGCGTGGTCGAGGTCTATCTCGACCAGACCGAGGTCGCCGAAACCACCGCGGCGTCGTTCCGCGGCGCTGCGCTCACTGCCAGTTCGGTGCTGGGCGGGGTCCTGCTGCTCGGCGCCCTGCTCTGGCGCTGGCGCGTGCGCCACGAGCGCGCCACCGAGGCTCGCGTGCAGTACCTGTCGCGCCACGATGTGCTGACCGGAGCCCTCAATGCCGCCAGCTTCCGCGATGCCGTGGCGCGCGCCTGCGCCGATCACCCTGCCGACAGACGGGGACTGGCCGTGCTCTGCATCGACCTCGACCGCTTCAGCGATGTCAACGACGCGCACGGCCATGCCAGCGGCGACCGCCTGCTGCGCCACGCGGCCGAGCGGCTGCGCGGCGTGCTGCGTGGCGCCGACCTGCTGGCGCGGCTGGCGGGTGACCGTTACGCGGTGCTGCAGCGCGAGGCCTACGACAGCCAGTCGGTCAAGGCGCTGGCACAGCGCATCGTCGACAGCCTGGCCCAGCCCTACGCGATGGCCGGCGAGGTCGAACCCATCGCCGTCACGGCCAGCGTCGGCGCGGCGATCCACGGCGTCGACGGCGATGACGCCGACACCTTGCTGCACAACGCCGAGCTCGCTCTGCAACGAGCCAAGGTCAGCGGCTGCGCCACCTGGAGCTTCTACGACGCGTTGCTGGACCGCGCCCTGCAGGACCGTCGCAGCCTGGCACAGGACCTGCGCAACGCACTGGCCCGGGGCGAATTGCAGCTTCACTTCCAGCCGGTCTTCGCCGCCCGCGGCCAAGGCCTGGTCGGCTACGAGGCGCTGGCGCGGTGGGCGCATCCCACGCGGGGCATGGTGCCGCCGGCGGAGTTCATCCCGGTGGCCGAGGAATCCGGGCAGATCGAGGCGCTGGGGCGCTGGGTGCTGCACAGCGCCTGCCAGGAAGCCGCCTCGTGGCCGGCATCCGTGTCGGTGGCGGTCAACCTGTCGCCGGCGCAGTTCCGCCGCGAAGGGGCCATCGTCGAGGAGGTTCAATCGGCTCTTGCCGCCTCGGGGCTGTCGCCGCGTCGGCTGGAGCTGGAGATCACCGAGTCCCTGCTCATGAGCCACACCGACGAGGTGCTGGTCGCATTGCGGTCGCTCCACGCCCTGGGCGTGCGCATTGCGATGGACGACTTCGGCACCGGCTATTCGAGCCTGGCCTACCTGTGGCGCTTCCCGTTCGACAAGCTGAAGATCGACCGTGCCTTCACGCAGGGCCTCGGCAGCGACGGCAAGGTCGATGCGATCGTGCACTCGATCGTCACCCTGGCCCACTCGTTGGCCATCCGCGTCAACGCCGAGGGCGTGGAGACCGACGCCCAGCACCAGGCCTTGTGCCTGCACGGCTGCGACGAACTCCAGGGCTTCTTGTTCGGCCGGCCGATGCCGGCGGAGCGGCTGCAGCACCGCACCCATCAGGCTGCGGCATCGCTGTCCTCGCCGGCGCTCATCGCGCTGGCCGGCGCCGCGGAGTGAACCCGGCCGCCGGACGCGGGCCGGCGCAAGTCAGACCTGCATGTTCATGATTTCGCTGTAGGCCTGCACCAGACGGTTGCGCACCTGCAGCGTGGCCTGGAAGCCGAGCTGCGCCTTCTGCATCGCCAGCACCGTCTCTTCCAGCCCCACCGCCGGGTTCTCCAGGCTGAGCTCGCGCTGCAGGCGCTGGGCCTCGAAGTGGGTCTGGCTCACGCCCTTGAGCGCATCGGCCATGGCGGCGCGGAAGTCGACACCGCCGCCCCGTTCCGCACCGGGGGCGCGCGGCAGGCCGTCCGGCCCCAAGCCGGCGCGTGACAGCGCCTGCTGGAAGTCGAAGGGGCGGAGTCTGAGGTCTGACATGGCGAGGCCACTGTAGGCCAGGCCTTGGCGACCCGATGGCACGAACAGCCCAGGCTTCGCCGTCCTTCTCGTGCCACCGGCGGGCGGTGCGCAGCCAACAATGCCCCAACTCCGGAAGTTCTGCCACCCCCATGGACAACGCCGTCACACCGACCGTCCCCACTCCGCTGGTGCCCGCCGCGCCCGGCGTCGTCGCACGCTTGCAGGCGCTGCCGGCTCGAACACAGTTGCTGGCCCTGCTGGGCGTGGCGGGCCTGGCGGTGGTGCTGGTTGCGCTGTGGGCCGGGGCGCGCGAGGCCGACTGGCGCGTGCTTTTTCCCAACCTGTCGGAACGGGATGGCGGCCAGGTCATCGAGCGCCTGACCCAGATGAACGTGCCCTACCGCTTTGCCGAAGGGGGCGGCACCCTGCTGGTGCCCGCGGCGCGGGTGCACGAGCTGCGCATGAAGCTCGCCGCCGGCGGCTTGCCCACGGGCGCCGGCACCGGCAGCGCCGGCTACGAGTTGCTGGACAAGAACAACTTTGGGCAGACCCAGGGCCAGGAGCGCATGAAGATGCAGCGCGCCATCGAGGGCGAGCTCACGACCACGATCCAGTCGCTCGACTCCGTGAAGGCGGCCCGCGTGCATCTGGCGCTGCCGCAGCAGAACGGCTTCTTCCGCGAACAGCAGAAGCCCTCGGCCTCGGTGGTGCTGACGCTGCATCCCGGCCGCGCGCTGGACCGCGGCCAGATTGCCGGCATCGTGCGCGTCGTCTCGGGCAGCGTGCCCGAACTGGCGGCCCGTGCGGTAAGCGTGGTCGACAGCACCGGCGCGTTGCTCTCCGCCTCCGGCGACGACGATGCCGCGCAAGGGCTCGATTCGCAGCAGCTGCAATACCGCCGCGAGGTCGAGGCCGGCCACCTCAAGCGCGTGCTGGCGCTGCTGGAACCGGTGGTGGGCCGCGACAACGTGCGCGCCAGCGTCAGCGCCGAGATCGACTTCTCGCAGACCATGCAGACGGCCGAGGCGTACCGCCCCAACCAGGGGGCCGACGCGCGCATGGCCGTGCGCGAGCAGCGCAGCGAGGAATCCACGCAGCCCGGCACCGCGCCGGTCGGCGGTGTGCCGGGAGCCACCAGCAACCAGCCGGCGACGCCGGCCACCGCACCCATCAATGGCCCGGCCCAGGCGCTGCAGGCCGCCGGCGGCGGGGCGGCGGCCGCCGCGGCACGGCGCGAGGCGGCCACGCGCTTCGAAGTCGACAAGACCGTCACCGTGACGCGCAACGCCGCCGGGGCGGTGCGCCGGCTCAGCGCCGCGGTCGTGGTCAACCACCGCACTGGCATCGACCCCAAGGGCAAGGCCAGCTCGACGCCGCTCACCGACGGTGAGATCGAGCAGCTGACCGCACTGGTCCAGCAGGGCATCGGCTTCGATGCCCAGCGTGGCGACGTCGTCAAGGTGATCAACGCCCCCTTCCGCGTCGAGGCCGCCGCGCCTGCCGACGAGCCGCCGCTGTGGCAACAGCCTTGGCTGAAGGACATGCTGCGCTCGGCCGCGGCACCCGTGGCCCTGGCCCTGGTGGCGCTGGTGATCGTGTTTTCGCTCATCCGCCCGGCGCTGCGCGCCGTGATGGCGCCGCCGCCTGCGCCGGCCCCCGGCAGCCGGCTCGACGAGGTGGTCGGCGGCGACCCGGCCCTGCCGGGGCCCGCCGGCAGGTTGCCGGCCTTGGCGGCACCGCAACAGGCCGACCGCATCGAGGCCGCGCGCGAACTGGCGCGGCAGAACCCGGCGGCGATGGCGCAGCTGGTTCGCGGCTGGGTCAACGGCGAAGCCGCCTGAACCCGCCAACCCAGGAAGAGGCCCGACGTGTCTGCAGCACTGGACGATGATGGACTGGAGAGCGCCGCGATCCTGCTCATGGCGCTGGGCGAGGAGCAGGCCGGCGAGGTCTTCAAGCACCTGGCGCCGCGTGAAGTCCAGCGGCTGGGCGAGACCATCGCACGCATGAAGACGGTGCCGCGCGAACGCGTCGACGCGGTGATGGAGCGCTTCGAGAAGGTGGCGGGCAGCGAGACCCTGCTCGTCGCCGACAACGACGCCTATGTCAGGGACGTGCTGCGGCGTGCGCTGGGCGAGGACAAGGCGGCGCTGCTGATCGACCGCATCCTGCAGGGCAGCGACGTCGCCAGCATCGAGAACCTGAAGTGGATGGACGCCGCCTCGGTGGCGGAGCTGATGCGCCACGAGCACCCGCAGATCGCAGCCGCCATCCTGGTCCACCTGGACGCCGACCAGACGGCGGCCGTGCTCAAGCTCTTCGGCGAGCGCCAGCGCAACGAAGTCATGGTGCGCATCGCCACGCTCGATGGCATCCAGCCGGCGGCGCTGCAGGACCTCAACGAGGTCATGGGCCGGGTGCTCGCCGGCGGCAACGCGGCCCGCAGGTCGTCGCTGGGCGGCGCCAAGACAGCGGCCGAGATCCTGAACATGATGGGCGGGGCGATCGAAACCTCGGTGCTCGACTTCGTCCGCGAGACCGACAACGACCTGGCGCAGAAGATCATGGACAACATGTTCGTCTTCGACGACCTGGAGAGGATCGACGACAAGGGCATCCAGTCGTTGATGAAGGAAGTGCAGAGCGAGTCGCTGGTGGTGGCACTCAAGGGCGCCACCCCGGCACTGCGCGAGAAGATCTTCAGGAACATGTCCACGCGCGCCGCCGAGACGTTGCGCGAGGACCTCGAGTCCCGCGGCCCGGTGCGCCTGTCGGAGGTCGAAGCCGAACAGAAGGAAATGCTGAAGATCGTGCGCCGGCTGGCAGACGAAGGCCAGATCGTGCTGGCGGGAGGCGGCGACGATGAGTTCGTCTAAGGCCAATGGCCAGAAGAACGTTCCGCCGCCGGCGGGCGCGAAAGGCGGCTCACCCTACGCTCGCTTCATTCCCAGGGAGGAGTTGGGCGACTTTGCCAGCTGGAAGCCCAGCCACTTCGGCAATGCGACCGAGGCCGGCACCGGGGCCGCCCCCGAACCGCCCGCGCCAACGGCCGACGATTGGCAGGCACGCGTCGCCGCGGCCCGCCAGACAGGCTACCAGGAGGGCTACCGCGACGGCCTGGTGGCGCTGGACAGCTTCAAGCAGAGTTTTGCCCAGCAGGCCACGGCACAGATCGGCGCCCTGCTCGAGGCTTTCGATCGCCAGCTCGGCGAGATCGACCAGCAGGCCGCACAGGCGGTGGCGCGCACCGCGGTGCAGCTCGCGCGACAGGTGCTGCGCACCGAGTTGCAGCTGCGGCCGGAACTGGTGGCGCAGGTGGCTGCAGAGGCCGTCAACGCGGTCATGCTGAGCGCCCGCCACATCTCGGTGCAGGTGCACCCGCAGGATCTGCCGCTGGTGGCCGAAGGGGCCGCCGAGGCGCTGGACGCGCGCGGGGCCCGGCTGCACGCCAACCCGTCGATCGAACGCGGCGGCGTGCTGGTGCAGAGCGATGTCGGTGCGATCGACGCCCGCATCGCCAGCCGCTGGGCGCAGGCCGCCGCGGCCATGGGTTCGGACGAGACGCTGGCCAGCGACGGCGAGCCCGCACCATGATCCTGCTTGCGGACCGACTGCAGGCACGGGGCCGGCGCTGGGAGCGTTGGTTGGGCGACCTGCAGGAATATGCCGCGCTGCCGCAGCCGCTGGAATCCACCGGCACCCTGTTGCGCGTCACCGGTCTCGTGCTCGAGGCCGCCGGCATCCGTCTGCCCGTCGGCTCGGTGTGTGAGGTCGTGGCCGAAGGCCACGCACGCGGCAGCGCGGTGCTGGCCGAAGTGGTGGGCTTCAACGGCGATCGCGCCTTTCTCATGCCGACCGGCGAACTGCACGGCCTGAGCAGCGGCGCGCGCGTGGTGCCGCGGCCGGCACCGCACCTGCCGCCGCGCTGGGGCGTGGAGAACCACCCTTGGCGGCGCAGCGAAGACCGCGGCCTGCACCTGCCCATGGGCGACGGCCTGCTGGGCCGTGTCGTGGATTCGCATGGCCAGCCACTGGACCGGCTGGGTCCGATCCTCAACGTGCACGCCGAGCCGATGGTTCGCCGCCCGATCAACGCCATGGACCGTGACCCCGTGCGCACGCCGCTGGACACCGGCGTGCGTGCCATCAACGCCATGCTCACGGTGGGCCGGGGCCAGCGCATCGGCCTGTTTGCCGGCACCGGCGTCGGCAAGAGCGTGCTGCTGGGCATGATGGCGCGCTACACGGCGGCCGATGTCATCGTCGTCGGGCTCATCGGCGAGCGCGGTCGCGAGGTCAAGGAGTTCATCGAGGACATCCTCGAGGAAGAAGGCCGCGCGCGCAGCGTCGTGGTGGCCGCACCGGCCGATGCGCCGCCGCTCGTGCGCATGCAGGGCGCGGGTTACGCCACCGCCATTGCCGAGCACTTCCGCGATCGCGGCCAACACGTGCTGCTGCTGATGGACAGCCTGACGCGCTACGCCATGGCGCAGCGCGAGATTGCGCTGGCCATCGGCGAGCCGCCGGCCACCAAGGGCTACCCGCCGAGCTGCTTCGCCAAGCTGCCGCAACTGGTGGAGCGCAGCGGCAACGGACTGCAGGGCGTGGGCTCGATCACCGCCTTCTACACCGTGCTCAGCGAAGGCGACGACCCGCAGGATCCGATCGCCGACGCCGCACGCGGCATCCTCGACGGCCACATCGTGCTGTCGCGCGAACTCGCCGAGGCCGGCCACTTCCCGGCCATCGATGTCGAACGCTCGATCTCACGCGTGATGACCGCGGTCGCCACGCGAGAACACGTGCTGGCGGCGCGCCGCATGCGTCAACTGCTGGCGCGCGTGGGCAAGGCGCGCGACCTCATCCAGCTTGGCGCCTACCAGCCCGGCCACGACGCCGAACTCGACACGGCCGTGCGCTTGCAGCCGCAGATGAACGCACTGCTGCAGCAGGACATGCATGAACGCGCTGCCCTCGACAGCAGCCGGGCGCAACTGCGCCACCTGATGGACACATAGGAAGAGGTCACGTTTGAGCAACTCCCTGAAGACCCTGCTGGACCAGGCCGAACGTCAGCGCGACGCGGCGCTCGCCGCCTCGCTGCAGGCCGAGGAGGCTGCGCGCCGCCTGCGCCTGCAGGCCGAGCAGTTGCACACCTATCGCGATGACTACCACGAGCGCCGGCCCACGCGCGCCGGTCGCAGCTCGCCGATCGAACTGCTGCACTGCCACCACGACTTCATGCAACGGCTCGACCAGGCGATTCAGCAGCAAGAGGTCCAGTTGCAAGGCGCCGAGGTGCGCGTATTGCAGTTGCGCGCGGCGCTTCTGGCCCACGAGACCCGCGTCGCTTCGGTACGCAAACTGATCGAGCGTCGGGCCCAGGAGGGGCGCCTGGCAGCCGCGCGACTCGAGCAGCGCCGTGGCGACGACGCGACGGTGCAGAGGCTGTGGCGCCTGGGCGCGGACGCCCTGACCGCGGCCCGTTGAACGCGGCGTGATGAATCTCCTGCCCATGCTGGCCACCGCGGTGCCGGCGCGTCGTTCGGCGCCCGCGGCCCAAGGCGACGACCGCCTGCCCATTGCCGCCGGCGGTCGCGACGCGGCGGGCCCGCCCCGCGACTTCGCAAGCGCGCTGCGCGAAGCCGGTGCGCCCGGCCGAGCCACAGCTGACAGGCGAGCCAGTGCCAGCGGCCGTGCCACCAGCGGGCCGCAGGCGAGCGCCCTCCACGATGATCTTGCGGGTGCATCGGAAATCGCGCACGAAGCACCGGCCCACGCAGGGATCCACGCCCCTCGGGCGGCGGCCCCCTCGTCCCCCATCGAAACGGCAGGGACGGCGGCCCGTGCCGCTCTCCCCGAGCCTGACGCGAGCCGTTCCGCGCCGATGGACCCCGCGAACCCGGCACAGCCGCCGCCACGGCCAACGCCGGTGACGGACGCGAAGCCGGCCCTGCCTGCCACGAGCATCGGCACCGGCGGCGATACCCCGACCGCGGCACAGGCCGTTGAACTCACCGATCCGGCCACTCCCGAGAACACTGCCGGCGCGTCGACGCTGTTGACTGAACTGCAGGTGCCGCAACTGCAGCACCCCCCACAACCGCCTCAACCGCCTCAACTGCCACACCCGCCACAAGTGCCGCCACTGCCGCAAGCGCCGCACGTGCCGCACCTGCCGCAACTGCCGCAATCGCCGCAACCGCCGCACGTCCCAGCGCCGGCCCGAGCCGGGCGCGTGGCGCGCAAGGAAGGTGAAACAACCGGCGCAGTCGAACCCGCACCAGCCAAACTCACCGGAACCACGGATACCCCGGAAAGCGACCCCGGCCGATGCACCGAGCGCCACGCCCACCGACACGGTTGCTTCGGTCAACACCGCCGATGCGGCCACCCTGATGCCGCACTGGCAAGCCCGCAGCCGGCGCCTACGCCAACGCCAACGCCAACACCAACGCCGGCCGACGCCGACGCCGACGCCGACGCTAGCGCCGATCCAGGCCAGGCCGATGGTGCACGGTGAAACCGACACAGCGGCCGGTGCGTTGCGGCCACCCGGACGACAACAGGCCACCGTCTCGGGTTCGAACAAGCTGCCGGACCCGGAACCGGTGAGGGCCCCCGCCACGGCACGCACCGAGCGGGCCGCCGAGAGCCTGCCGCCGGCACCGTCGCACGTGCCTCCCGTCGGCCTTCCCGCCGGGCCTGCCGACGTCGCCTTGCCCGCCGTTGCCATGCCCACCGCGTCTGCGGCACCGGCTGCCGTGCCGTCGGGTGGGGCCGCGGCACCCATCGCCGAAGCACGCATGACCGCCGGCCCGGGGAGCGAAGCGTTCGCCACCGAGCTCGGCAGCCATCTCACGACCTTCGTGCGCGACGGCGTGCAGCATGCCCGGCTGCATCTCCACCCGGCCGAACTGGGGCCAGTCACGGTGCAGATCCAGATCGACGGCCAGGCGGCACAGGTCCACATGGCCGCCGAAAGCGGCCTCACCCGCCAGGCGCTCGAGCAGTCCATGCCGCTGCTGGCCGGCAGCCTGCGCGAGGCTGGGCTGACGCTCAGTGGCGGCGGCGTCTTCGAGCAGCCACGCCAGCAGCGCAATCCGGCGTCCCAGGGCACGCCCTCCGGCAGCCGCTCCGGCCCCGAGCGTGCCGACGAGCCCGCCTTGCGGCCCGGCCTGACCGCCATGCGCCGCCGCGGCGTGGTGGACCTCGTCGCCTGAACCACCGTGCAGGCCCTGGAGGGCTGCATTCACCGCCCTTTTCGCGCCTTTCGGCATCGCCGACGGTCTCAATAATGGTCGCACCAGGACGAAGGGGCTGCCATCGCGGCGGTCCACGGCGCCCTGCTTCCAGGAGAGTGCATGTCCACCGCCGCGGCTGCCGAAGCGCCCGTGCCCGTCAGGGGCAAGAAGAAGCTGATCCTCATCGTCGCCGTGGCATCGCTGGTGCTGGCCATCGGCGGTGGAGCCGCCGCCTTCCTGGTGAAGAGGAGCGCAGCGCGGAACAAGCCGACGCGCAGGAAGAGGACGGCACGGCTGCGGAGGCCTCGTCCAGCGCCGAGGCCCGTGTGACGCCGATCTTCGTGCCGCTGGATCCGTTCACGGTCAACCTCGCCGACCGCAATGCAGACCGCTACGCCCAGGTCGGCATCACGCTGGAGATCGACAGCGCCAAGACCGGTGATCAGATCAAGACCTACATGCCGGCCATCCGCAACAACATCCTGATGGCCATCGCCGACCGTACGGCCGCCGATCTGCTGGCCCGCGAGGGCAAGGCGCAGCTGGCCGACCGCGTCAAGCGCGAGACCGCGCGAGCCCTGGGCTACGCCGTCGAAGCCGTTGAAGCGCGGCCCGCAGACGAGGCCGGCCGCGCCAGCCCCGACAAGAAGCACCGCCAAGCGCCGGCCCAGGCCTTGCCGGTGAAGGCCGTGCACTTCTCGAATTTCATCATCCAGTAGGCGCCGCGTGGCCCACCCGGCCAAGCCCCCCGCGCTCACGTCCGATCGACCCCTCACCGCCAGCGCCGCCGCGTGCTGGCTCGGAGCAAGCCCAGATGGCCGCTGAACCTGGTATGACCATGACTGCCGAACCGCAAGCCGACCGCGCCGCAGCCGACTGGGCCGCGGCGCGTGCCGAGAGCGCCGCCATCACGCGCGAACTGGCCAGCGAACTGGCACCGCCCACCGAGACGGTGGCCCCGGCGTCGTTCGCGACCTTCGCCTCCTCGAGCCCAGGCGCGGCCGGCGCAGGTGCCGGCAACGACATCGACATGATCCTGGACATCCCCGTCCAGCTCACGGTGGAGCTCGGCCGCACCCGCGTCCCGATCAAGCACATCCTGCAACTGGCCCAGGGTTCGGTGGTCGAGCTGGCGACACTGGCCGGCGAGCCGATGGACGTGCTCGTCAACGGCTACCTCATCGCGCAGGGCGAGGTGGTGGTGGTCAACGACAAGTTCGGCATCCGCCTCACCGACATCGTGACGCCCAGCGAACGCATGCGACGCCTGTCGAAGGCCTGAGCAGCATGGCGCCGGGCTGGACTTCGCTGATGTGGTTCGCGGCGGTCATCGCGGCCATCCCGGCGGTGCTGTGGCTGCTCAAGCGCACGCCGATCGGCGGCGGTGCCGGCGGCCCGGCCGGCACACCGCGCCAGGTGGCCTTGCTGCCGCTGTCCGCGTCGCAGCGGCTGGTGACGGTGGAAGTGGGCCAGGGGGAGCAACGGCAGTGGCTGGTGCTCGGCGTCACCCCGCAAGGCATCACGGCATTGCACACGATGGCAGCGCAGACGCCGGCCGAGGCCAGCGCGACGCAACCGCCGCAGGCTTCGTTCGCGAACCTGTTGCAGCGACTGCGCCAGGGCGGAGCCCCTCATCATGCGCCTTAGCCGGCCCCTTCTGGGCGCCCTGCTGGCCGTGACAGCCGGCGGCGCGCTGGCGCAACAGGGCGGCAGCCTGCCGCTGATGGTGGCGCAGGGCCCGGGAGGCACGAGCTACTCGGTGCCGATCCAGACGTTGCTGTTCTTCACCGCGCTGTCCTTCCTGCCTGCGGTGCTGCTGCTGATGACGGGTTTCACACGCATCGTCATCGTGCTGTCGCTGTTGCGCCAGGCGCTGGGCACGCAGGCCGCGCCGCCCAACCAGGTGATCATCGGCATGAGCCTGTTCCTCACCTTCTTCGTCATGGCGCCGACCTTCGACAAGATCTACGACCAGGCGTACGCACCCTATGCGGCCGGCACGATGCCGGCGGACGAGGCGCTGAAGACCGGCGCCCAGCCGCTGCGCGAATTCATGCTCAAGCAGACGCGCCAGAGCGACGTCATGCTGTTCGCCCGGCTCGCCAAGCTGCCGGCCGAGGTCAAGGGCGAAGACGTGCCGCTGACCGTGCTGGTACCTGCGTTCGTGACGAGCGAGTTGAAGAGCGCCTTCCAGATCGGCTTCATGATCTTCATTCCCTTTCTCATCATCGACATGATCGTGGCCAGCGTGCTGATGAGCCTGGGCATGATGATGCTCAGCCCGGTGCTGGTGGCCCTGCCCTTCAAGCTCATGCTCTTCGTCCTTGCCGACGGCTGGAACCTGCTGCTGGGTTCGCTGGCGGCTTCCTTCGCCACCTGACCCCGACAAGACAATGGATGCACAGCAAGTCCTCGCCGCCGGCCAGAACGGCCTGACCATGCTGCTGATGGTGGCCGCCCCGGTCCTGCTGGCGGTGCTGGCGGTGGGCCTGGTGGTGAGCATCTTCCAGGCCGCGACACAGATCAACGAGGCGACGCTGAGCTTCGTGCCCAAGATCGTGGCGGCGGCCGCGGTGCTGGGCATCGCCGGGCCGTGGATGGTGACGACACTGGTGGAGTATCTGCAGCGCGTGCTGCTGTCCATCCCGTCGGCCGTCGGCTGACCGACCGGCATGCTGACCTTCACCGAAGCCCAGGTCATGGCCTGGGTCACGCCGCTGCTGTGGCCCTTCCTGCGTGCACTGGCCCTGTTCACGGCGATGCCGGTGCTGGGCACGCGGGTGGTGCCGACGCGGGTGCGCATCGGTCTGGCGGCCATGATCGCGCTGGCCGCGCAGCCCACGCTGCCTGCGCTGCCGGCGGCGGTGGCGGCAATCGCGCTGGACTCGCCGCTGGCGCTGCTGCTGGTGGTGCAGCAGGTGGTGATCGGGCTGTCGCTCGGTTTCGCGGTGCGCGTGGCATTCGCTGCGGTGGAGTTTGCCGGCGAGATCATCGGCCTGCAGATGGGCTTGAACTTCGCCGGCTTCTTCGACCCGCTGTCGGCCAGCACCGCCACGGCGGCGAGCCGCTTCTTCGGCGCCATCGTGGCGTGGCTGTTCATCGTCGTCAACGGCCACCTGCTCGTGGTGGCGGCGCTCGGGCAGAGCTTTGCCGCATTCCCGATCGGCCCGGAGCCCTTTGCCTTCGTGCGCGAGATGCAGCCTCACCGCTGGGGCGCCGAGGTGTTTTCGATGGGGCTGTGGATCGCGCTGCCGATGGTGACGATGCTGCTGTTCGTCAATATCGCGCTGGGGGCCATCTCGCGCGTGGCGCCGCAGATCAATATCTTCGCCATCGGCTTCCCGGTCACGCTGGGCCTGGGCCTGCTGGGGCTGCTGCTGACGCTGCCGATGCTGGCGCAGCCGTTCACGATGGTGCTGGAGCGGTTGCTCGAGCAATTCCGCTGACGGCCTGACCCGCGAACGTGCCAGGCCTTGCGCACGCGCAAATCCGGCAGCCGTTGATCGAGTAGGCTTGTTGCCATGACAGCCTTGCTCGCTGGTGGCTCGGGTCTGGTGGGGCGCGAACTGGCGGCCGCGTGGACCGGCCCGGGAGAACTTCATCTCCTGTCCCGCCGCCCGGTGCCGGTGGTCGGGCCGGCGGCAGGGTTGCAGCGTGTGCATGTGGTCGACTTCGGCGCCCTGCCCGCGCTGCCGGCCGCCGAAGAGGCCTACTGCTGCCTGGGCACGACGATCAAGGTGGCGGGTTCGAAGGCAGCGTTTCGTGCCGTCGACTTCGACGCCGTGCTGGCCTTTGCCCGAGCCGCGCGGCAGGCCGGCGCGGCCCGCTTCGCGGTGGTGTCGGCCTTGGGCGCCAACCCGCGTTCGGCCACCTTCTACAACCGCGTCAAGGGCGAGATGGAAGAGGCGCTGGCGGCCCTGGGCTTTGACAGCCTGGTCATCGTTCGGCCATCACTGCTGGCCGGCGACCGCGCCGCGCTCGGTCAACCGCAGCGCACGGGCGAGCAATTCGCGCTCGCGCTCACCGCGCCGCTGTCCGCGCTGATTCCCAAAGCCTGGCGGCCGATCTCCGCCGCCACCGTGGCGCGCGCGATGCGACGCGCGCTGGCCGACGCCCGGCCCGGCGTGCGCATCGTCGAGTCGGCGGAACTGCAGGAGCTCGGCAAATGAAGATCCAGTTCCTTGGCGCCGCCGACGGCGTCACCGGCTCGCGCCACCTGGTCGATGCGGGCGACCGCCAGATCCTGCTGGACTGCGGCCTGTTCCAGGGTTGGAAGCTGCACCGCGAACGCAACTGGCAGTTTCCCATCGCGTTGCGCGAGGTCGATGCGGTGGTGCTGAGCCACGCCCACCTCGACCACAGCGGCTGGCTGCCGGCCCTGGTGAAGCACGGCTACCGCGGCCCCATCCATGCCAGCCCCGCCACCTGCGAGTTGGCTCGCGTGCTGCTGCTCGACAGCGCCCACCTGCAGGAAGAGGACGCCCGGCGGGCCAACCGCTACGGCTACTCACGCCACGCCAAGGCGCTGCCGCTTTACACGCGCGCCGACGCCTTGCGCGCACTCGGCCAGTTCGTGCCGTTGCCGACGGGGCGTGAGCTGAAGCTCGGCCACAGCACGGTCCGGCTCACGCCGGTGGGGCATCTGCTCGGGGCCTGCGCGGTGTCGCTGACGCACGGCGGCCAGAGGCTCGTCTTCTCGGGCGACGTCGGTCGCCGCGACGACCTGCTGATGCCGCCGCCCGAGCAACCGCCGCCGGCCGACGTGATGATCGTCGAATCCACCTACGGCAACCGGATTCACCCGCGCGAGGACGGCGCGGCGCTGCTGGCCGACATCGTCAATCGCACGGTGCAGCGCGGTGGCTCGGTGCTGATGCCCTCGTTCGCCGTGGGGCGCGCACAGGCACTGCTGCTGGTGCTGCAGCGGTTGCGGCGGGCGCGCCTGATCCCGAGCGAGCTGCCGATCTTCCTGGACAGCCCGATGGCGCTGGAGGCCACGGCGCTGTACCGACGCTACGGCCGCCTGCTGCGCGTGCCGGCGCGTGAGGTGGCCACCCTCTGCGACGGTGTTCGGCTGGTGACCACCGTGCAGCAGTCGATGCGGCTGTCGGTTTCGCGCTACCCCGCGATCATCATCTCGGCCAGCGGCATGGCCACCGGCGGGCGGGTACTGCACCACCTGAAGGTCCGCGCCCCCGACGAGCGCAATGCCGTGGTCTTCCCGGGCTTCCAGGTCGGCGGCAGCCGAGGCGCGCGCCTCGTGGCCGGCGAACGCGAGGTCAAGATCCATGGCGAGATGGTGCCGGTGCGCGCCGAGGTGCAGCACATGCAGGGCTTCTCGGGCCACGCCGACCGCGGCGAACTGCTGGCCTGGTTGCGCCACCTGAAGCGCCCGCCGCAGCGGACCTTCGTCGTGCACGGCGAACCCGACGCCGCCGATACGCTGCGCGTGGCGATCCAGAATGAACTCGGCTGGTCGGTGCGGGTGCCGGAGTACGGAGAACAAGTCACGGTCTGAGCGCCGCCGGGTGCGGCCAGCACGGGTGCGAACGTGGTCGAAGCTGCAAGCGAAGAAGTCGTGAGTGAGGCCGAGCGCGAGACCTTGTCCGCAGTGCTCGGCCGTCATGGGCGCGACCCGCACGCACTCGTCCAGATCCTGCGCGAGGTGCAGGAGCAGACGGGCTGGCTGCCGCGCGACCTGCTCGGCAGGGTGGCCGGCGAGCTCAAGCTGACCCTGGCCCACGTCGAGGGCGTGGCGGGCTTCTACCGCTTCTTCCACACCCGGCCGGTGGGGCGCTATCGGGTGCTGTTCAGCAACAACATCACCGACCGCCTGCTGGGCAGCGTGGGCCTGATGGCCGACCTGTGCCGCCGGCTGGGGGTGGCCCCCGGCCAGGTCGGCGGCGACGGCCTCGTCAGCGTGGCCCGGACCTCCTGCACGGGCCTGTGCGATCAGGGCCCGGCGCTGCTCGTCAACCACCGGCATGTGATCACGCGGCTGGACGCGCAGCGGGTCGAGCAGATGGCCGAGCTCATCCGCACGCAGGTCCCGGCGCCACTGTGGCCGGCGGCGTGGTTCCAGGTCGACGACAACATCCGCCGCGCCGACGTGCTGCTCGGTGCCCCCCTGCATCCCGGCATCGCCGTCGCGGCGGCGCTGGCGCGGGGGCCGCAGGCCACGCTCGACGAACTGAAGGCTTCGAGGCTTCGCGGCCGCGGCGGCGCGGGCTTCGCAACCGGCCTGAAGTGGGAGCTGTGCCGCAACGCGCCGGGTGCCTCCCGCGTCGTGGTGTGCAATGCCGATGAGGGCGAGCCCGGCACCTTCAAGGACCGCGTGCTGCTCACGCGCCATGCCGACGAGGTCTTCGAGGGCATGACGCTGGCCGCCTGGGTCGTCGGCGCCGGCCAGGGCCTGGTCTACCTGCGCGGGGAGTACCGCTACCTGCTCGAGCCGCTGCAGGCCGTGCTGCAACGTCGGCGCGCGCAGCGGCTGCTCGGCAGCGCCATCGGCGGCCGGCCGGGTTTCGACTTCGACATCGCCATCCATGTCGGCGCCGGCGCCTACGTGTGCGGCGAGGAGTCGGCGCTGATCGAGTCGCTCGAGGGCAAGCGTGGCACGCCGCGCATCCGGCCGCCGTTTCCGGTCGAGCGCGGCTACCTCGGCCAGCCGACCACCGTCGACAATGTCGAGACCTATGTGGCCGCGAGCCACATCGCCGCGCGGGGCGGTGCATGGTGGGCCGGCATCGGCACGCCCAGATCCACCGGCACCAAGATCCATTCCGTGTCGGGCGACTGCGCGCGGCCGGGCATCTACGAGTACCCCTTGGGCACCCGCATCGCCCACATCCTGGAGGACTGCGGCGCTCGCGACACCCAGGCGGTGCAGGTCGGCGGCCCGTCGGGCACCTGCCTGTCGGCCTTCGAATTCGGCCGTCGCATCGCCTTCGAGGACGTGCCCACCGCCGGCGCCTTCATGGTGTTCGACCGCTCGCGCGACATGTTCGAGGTGGCGCGCAACTTCGTCCACTTCTTCGCCCACGAGAGTTGCGGCTTCTGCACGCCGTGCCGCGTCGGCACCGAATTGGTGATGCGGCGCATGGACAAGCTGGCGCACGAGACCGGCGGCGGCCGCGGTTCGCGGCACGACATCGAGGTGCTGTTCGAACTCGACAAGCTGATGCACGCCACGACCCATTGCGGCCTGGGCGCTTCGGCCTGCAACCCCCTGCGCGACACGATCGCGAAGTTCCGCCCGGCCTACGAGCGACACCTGCAGTCGTTGCACTTCGAACCGGGTTTCGACCTCGATGCGGAGCTGTCGATCGCACGCGGCATGACCGGCCGCCGCGACGCGGGCGCCCACCTGGAGCTCGATGCAACGTGACGGCACCTCCCGACAAGGCAGCAGCCAGCTTCGCTCTCGATGGCGAGGACGTGCCGTTCCGGGCCGGCGAAACGGTCATGCAGGCGGCCGCGCGCGCCGGCCGCTACATCCCGCACCTGTGCTGGCACCCCGACTTCACCCCCCACGGCTCTTGCCGCCTCTGCATCGTGAAGGCCGGCGGCCGTACCGGCGCCGCCTGCACGCTGCCCGCCGTGGCCGGGCAGGAAGTCGAGAGCGACACCGCCGAGTTGAACGCGCACCGCAAAACGCTGCTGCAGATGCTGTTCGTCGAAGGCAACCACTTCTGCCCCAGCTGCGAAAAGAGCGGCAACTGCCTGCTGCAGGCCACGGCCTACCAGATGGGCATGGAAGGGCCGCACTTCGAGGAGTTCTACCCCAGCCGCCCCGTCGATGCCAGCCACCCCGACATCCTGATCGACTTCAACCGCTGCATCCTGTGCGAACTGTGCGTGCGCGCCAGTGCCGATGTCGACGGCAAGCAGGTCTTCGCGATCGGCGGCCGAGGCATCGGCACGCGCCTGCTCGTCAACAGCGCCAGTGGCCGGCTGGCCGACACCGACATGGCGCCGGACGACCGCGCCGCGAGCGTCTGTCCGGTCGGCGCGATCCTGCCCAAGCGCCGCGGCTTCGCGATCCCGATTGGGGAACGCCGCTACGACGCGGAGTCGGTGGCGGACCAGGCGCATGCCGAAGGAGGCAAGCCGTGACCGCACCGCACCGATTCAAGGTCGCCACTGCATCGCTGGCCGGGTGCTTTGGGTGCCACACCTCCTTCCTGGACATCGACGAGCGACTGTTCGAGTTGATCGAACAGGTCGAATTCGACCGTTCACCGCTCACCGATATCAAGGAGGTCGGTCGCTGCGACATCGGGCTGATCGAGGGTGGCCTGTGCAACGCCGAGAACGTGACCGTGCTGCGCGAGTTTCGCGCCCGCTGCAAGACGCTGGTCGCGGTGGGCGCGTGCGCCATCACGGGCGGACTGCCGGCGCAGCGCAATCACCTCAACGTGGGCGTGATGCTGGCCGAGGTCTATCGCAGCCGGCCGGGGCTGGGCACCGGCAGCCGCGTTCCCGACGACCCCGAATTGCCGCTGCCGCTGAACCGGGTGCACCCGATCCACGAAGTGGTGCATGTCGACTATTTCCTGCCGGGCTGCCCACCGTCGGCCGATGCCTTCTGGGCCTTCCTGAACGACCTCATGGCCGGGCGCACGCCGCACCTGGGCCATGGGCTGATTCACTACGACTGAACTGCCATGGGCCCCGACCTCGAAACCGCAGCGCACACGCAGGGCCTGCGCCGCGTGGCGATCGACCCGCTGTCGCGCGTCGAAGGCCACGGCAAGGTGACGATCCTGCTCGACGCCGACGACCACGTGCAGCAGGTGCGGCTGCACATCGTCGAATTCCGCGGCTTCGAGAAGTTCATCGAGGGCCGGCCCTACTGGGAAGTGCCGGTGATGGTGCAAAGGCTGTGCGGCATCTGTCCGGTCTCGCACCACCTGGCGGCGTGCAAGGCGCTGGACCTCGTCGTGGGTGCGGCGCCCGTGACGCCTGCGGCCGACAAGATCCGCCGGCTCATGCACTACGGGCAGGTGATGCAGAGCCACGCCCTGCACTTCTTCCACCTCGCATCACCCGACCTGCTGTTCGGCTTCGACTCCGACGTCAACCGGCGCAATATCGTCGGCGTGGCGGCAAGGTACCCGGACATCGCGAAGAAGGGCGTGCTGCTGCGCAAATTCGGCCAGGAGGTGATCCGAGCCACCGCCGGCAAGCGGGTGCACGGCACCGGCTCGGTGCCCGGCGGCATGAACAAGCACGTGAGCCTCGCCGACCGGGCCGCCCTGCTCGCCGAAGTGGGCCAGATGCTCGCGTGGGCGCAGGACGCGGTGGACATCGCCAAGCAGTTGCACGCCCAGAACCCGGCCCTGTACGACAGCTTCGGCAACGTGCCGGCGAACATGCTGTCGCTGGTGCGCGCGGACGGGGCCCTGGAGCTCTACGACGGCGTGCTGCGCGCGCGCGACGCCGCCGGACGCATCATCGTCGACGGCGTCAGCGCCCAGGACTATCTCGGCCTGATCGAGGAAGAGGTCAAGCCCTGGAGCTACATGAAGTTCCCCTACCTGCGCAGCCTGGGTCCGCAGTCCGGCTGGTACCGGGTCGGGCCGCTGGCGCGGGTCCAGAACTGCGACTTCATCCCAAGCCCGCTGGCCGAGGCGCAACGGCGCGAGTTCATCGATTGGGGCCGCGGCCAGAGCATCCACGCCGCGCTGGCCTGCCACTGGGCGCGCATGATCGAGTTGCTGCACGCGATGGAGGTGATTGCCGCCCTGCTGGCCGACCCCGACATCGTTGCCGGAGAGTTGCTGGCCTCGGGCCCGCGCCGCCAGGTCGGCATCGGCGCCATCGAAGCGCCGCGCGGCACGCTGATCCACCATTACACGGTCGGCGACGACGACCTGGTGACGACGTGCAACCTGATCGTCGCCACCACCCACAACAACCAGGTCATGAACGAGGCGGTCCGATCCGTCGCGCGCCGCTACCTCGACGGCCACGCCCTCACCGAGGGCCTGCTGAACCACATCGAGGTGGCGATCCGGGCCTACGACCCCTGCCTGTCCTGCGCCACCCATGCGCTGGGGCAGATGCCGCTCGACGTGGCCCTGGTCGACGCGCAGGGCGGGGTGATCGACCACGTCGTGCGCAACACCAAGGATCCCGCGTGAGTCGGCACCGCGCCGCCGTGGCACCGGTGCTGGTGTTCGGCTGGGGCAACCCGAGCCGTGGCGACGACGCGCTGGGGCCGATGTTCGCGGAGCGGTTGCAGGCACTGCTCGAGGCAGCACCACCGGGCGGCGTCGAAGTGCTGACCGACTACCAGCTGCAGGTCGAACACGCACTCGACCTCGCGGGGCGCCAGCGGGTGCTGTTCGTGGACGCCAGCGTGGATGCCGCTCCGCCTTTCGAGGCGCGCGTGCTGCAGCCCGCCGCCGATGCCATCGTCATGACGCACGCGCTGTCCCCGGCGGCGTTGCTGCAGGTGTTCCGCCAGCTCCACGACCGCGAGCCCCCACCTTGCACGCTGCTGGCCATCCGCGGCTCGGCCTTCGACCTTGGTGCGGCGCCCAGCGACGCAGCGCTGGCGAACCTGGCGCTCGCCCTGGCCTGGGGGCGGCACTGGCTCGCCGCACCGCCGCGGGTTGTCACGGCATAGCCAGCACCACGTTGCCCACCGCGCGCCCCTGCTCGACGAGTTCGTGCGCCTGCGCGATCTGCGCCAGCGGCAGCCGCTCGGCGATCGCGTGCTGCAGCGCACCCTGCTCGAGCAGGCGGGTCAGGACCTGGACGGCCTGCTCGCGCTCGGTGTCGTTCAGGTTGTAGACGATGAAGAACTGCAAGCCGACGTTGTTGACGATGAGCGGGAAGAACGGCAGCCTGAACTCCCCGGCACCGCTGCCGTAGACCACGCAGTCGCCACCGCGGCGGATGATCTGCAGGTCCAGCGCCGCGTTGGCAGCGATGTCGACCTCGATGATGCGGTCGACGCCCTGCCCTTCGGTGGCCTCGCGCACGCGCGCCGCGACATCGTCGGCGCGGTAGTCGATGGCGATGTCGGCACCCGCCGCGCGCGCGATCTCGGCCTTGTGCGGGCTGCTCACCGTGGCCAGCACCTGCCGCGCGCCGAGCAGGCGCGCGAACTGCACCGCGTAGTGACCGACCGCGCCCGCACCGCCCGCCACCAGGACACGCTGGCCCTGGACGCCGCCCCGTGTGAGCACGGCATGCAGCGCCGTCAGCGCAGGGATGCCCAGGCACGCCCCGGCCTCGTCGCTCACATTCGCCGGCAGTGGCACGGCCTGCGGCTGCGGCAGCACCACGAACTGCGCCGCCGTGCCGAAGGGCCGGCCCCAGGCGGCATTCCAGACCCAGACGCGCTGGCCCACCCGCGACGGCTCGACGCCGCTGCCCACGGCATCGATCACGCCCATGCCGTCGCTGTGCGGAACGATGCGCGGAAACGGCAGCACGCTGCTGCGCAGGCCGGCCCGTGACTTCACGTCAGACGGGTTGACGCCCGACCAGCGCAGGCGCACGCGCACCTCGCCGGCGCCGGGCTGCGGCGTGGGCAGTTCGGCCAGCTGCAGGACATCGCGCGCCGCGCCGGTGCGTTCGTAGAAGGCTGCCTGCATCGAGTGGCTCCCTGGGCTGTGATCCGGAGCCCCGATTCTGTATCGCCGGATACCCCGATGCAGACTCGGGCCGCCGGGCCGCCGCGAGACGAGCGGAAATGCAAGAGCCCCTGACCTCTTCAACAGAACTCAGGGGCCCATGGAGCGTCAAGAGACGCCGTGAAACGAGATCACATGTGGTCGATCATCACATGCAAATCGCGCCGCAACCCGCGTCGTTGCTCGCTCCGCCCCTTCTGACTTTTCCTATCTCCCGTCACGTTCCCCTCCATTCGAGTGGGACGTCATGGTCATAGGTAAGTACAGATGAGCTCCTGTCACTTGGCCGAACCCGTTGGCGGGCACAGCAAAACTCTAGCATTTCCCGCCACCAGATCAAGCCCTGGAGACTGGAACTGGCAACTGGCTCACCGTCGCTTCAGCCGTGCAGCGACTTCAGCGCCACCTCCGGCGCCGTAGACACGATCTTGAGCAGCGCCGCCGCCGGACCCGTGGGGTTGCGCCGGTGCTGCTCCCAGTTCTGCAGCGTCTTCACACTCACCCGCATGAGCTTGGCAAAGTCGCCTTGCGACAAACCCGTCTGCTCCCGCACGGCCTTGGCATCCGGGGCCGTCACCTCGAAACGCCGGGACGGCTTGGCACTCCCCTTGGCGATGGCCTTGGCTTCCTTGAGGCTGCCCACAAGTTCTTCAAACAGCGTCTTGTCCATGTTCACAGCTCCTTGACCAGCTCGCGCAAGATGGCCGTTTCCTTGTCGCTCAGGTCGTCCTTCTTGGACTTCGGGTAGACGACCAGCATGTAGATCTGGTGCCGATCCTTGATCCAGTAGTAGATGGCACGAACGCCCCCGCTCTTGCCCCTGCCCTGCGCCGCATGGCGAACCTTGCGGATACCGCCACCGGCCTTGATGAGATCCCCGCTCTCGGGGTTCTCGGCCAGCGTGTTCTGGAGTCCGCGGTACTCCTCGTCGCTGAGCAGTTCCTGCACCTGGCGCGTGAACGTCGGCGTCTCGATGAACTCCATCGACGAAGAGTATACGCCAATGGCGGATAGCATGAGGCGGCCTCTAGACTAGGAGCGTTGCTGTCTGCCAGCGCCCTCACACTGGCTTCTGAACGCGCAACTTTGGCAGTGGCCCGCCTCCGCCGCGTACCGTGGCGAGATCCGGTCCGCGAGGATCGCTTCCCTGCGCCGGACCAACACAACCACCTGATCGACGGACAACAGGTCGACCCGGTGCGCAACGGGCGACCGCCGAGCACCAGGCCGCTCGATCAGCACGAAGGCCTCGGCTGCAACGGTCTGTCCGGTGGCCGCCGACAGCGCCACCCGCTGCGCCGACAACTGGATCACGTCCGAGAGGTTCGGCCCACCATTCCATCGCGTCTTCAGTTCCACCAGCACCAACTGCCCGGATGGCAGCCGATAGGCGCGATCCAGCTTCGCGGCGATGGGGACCGGGCTGGTCGTCCTGAACGTCTTCTCGACGTGGACGAGTTCGGCGTCCCGCAGGGCGGCCGGTCGCGATCGGCGTTCGACACCCCTGGCCTGTCGTTTCCTCAGGTGCAGCAACAGGCCGAGCGCAACCGCACCCCCGATCGCCGCGCAGCCAATGTCGACCAGGAGATCGCTCATCTCGGTGCCGCTCCGCCCAGCATCAGCCTCACCCCGGCCGCGAAGACGCCGAGCACCGCTCGAACGGGCCGGCGCAGCACCGGCCAACGCCGGAGGACAACGCACACCCTGGGTGCGCCACGGTAGTAGAGCCGAATCAAGCCACGCCCCCATCCTCGCGGGCGCAATACCTTGTCCCTGAACTGACGAAGCGCTTGGGTCTGCCAGGCCTCGCCGAAGAGCAGACTGGCGACAAAGCAGCGTCCTGCGCGGCGCAAGCCGGCCGAGCGAACGGCCAAGCCTTCCTGCTCGAAGCGCTCATGTGCCGCCAGGCCTTGGCGCCGTGCGGCCTCCTGATGCGGCAGTCGGCGCTGGCCGTGCCGATGCTCGAACAGGACGAGCTGTTCGCAGCGACCCATCTGGGCGAGTTCGGATGCGCTGACGATCGCGTCGGATCGGCGACGCTTGCTGCGGTGCTTCATACAGCCCCTCAGCCTTCGATGGCAGGCGCAAACAGGTCGTTCGTGACCGCACTGGCACCCTCCTCTGCCCCGGCACCACGGCCGTCGGCGCGAGCGGCCAGGCCGTCGCTCACCAGCACGCCGTTCTGCGCCAGCAATCCGTCGTAGGCAAGCAGGCGCAGCCGGTTCACGCGCTTGGCGCCCTTGCGGAAGCGGATCAGTTCGTCGTACAGGCGCGGATGCTCGGCCCGCTCCAGCTTGAAGACCAAGCGGATCGGCAGCGGCTCCTTGGGCAGTGGACTGATGGTCATGCTGCACCTCCATGCTCGGTGGCCGCGCGGTCGCGCTCTCCCGCCATCACGCTGCGGGCGTAGTTCTGGCCCGCCAGCTGAAACCCGCGCACGTTGGCGAACATGGGCTCCTTGACCTCGTGGATCCGGTGCCTCGGGAACGCTGCCTTGACCGCCTTGCGGAAGAGGAAGGCGCCACCGCCCACGAGGATGATGTTCTGCAGGCTGTGCGGCGCCTCGAGCCACTCCTTCATGCTCGACACGGCCTGGTCGGCCACCGACTCCGCCAGCGGCATCAGGTGTTTCATGTCGTAGGGCTTCTGGAAGATCACCGGGGGCTTGCCCGTGCGCAGCGCCAGATCGATGGCGTCGTAGTCCCGGTAGGGCGTGCCGATGTCCTTGGTGATGGCATGCGCGATCAGGCGCAGCACGTCGGACATGCCGCGGTTGATCGAGTGGCTCTGCTTCTGCACCAGCCGCATGCCCTGGGCAACCAGCCAGTCGAAGGTCCGGGAGCCCGGGTCGATGATCAGGCTCTGCTCCTTGCCGATCTCGGCCATCTTCTGGTGAACGCTGGCGTAGTGCACCAGCGCGCCCTGCGGCTGCGCGACGGCCAGCGCCTTGGCCACCGTCACCGTCTTGCCGTCGCCCACGTCGTGCTTGCCGGTCATGGCCTTTTCCAGCGCGGCCTTCTTGACCGCGAACAGCGCCACCGGCAGGCCGACCACCAGCAGATCGATGTGGCTGACCTTCATCATGCCGAGCGCACCGCGCAGCAGCGCCATGTACTCGGGCGACTCGGTGTACTCGTCGTGGAGTTGCTTCGCGCGAAACGTGTCGGCGGCCAGCGCCACCTCGGGCCCCACCTCGTAGAACAGCGCGCCGATGGGGATGAACGTGGTTTTCCTTCGATCACCGGACGGCCACGACGGCAGTCCATCGCTCGACGGATAGGCCACCGAAGGAAAGCTGACGCAGCGGATGTCGGCCCCGCTGGCCGCGGTAACGAACTTGGTGTTGCCCGATCCGACATCCACCGCCCTGACGATCAAGTCCATGAGAAGGCTCCGAGTTGGTGTTGCGCGTGATCAGGATCGACAACGCGACCCGATCCCTCCACACGGAATGCCCTCTGTATGCGGCCGATTTCGTCATCGGCAGCGTCGGCCTGTCATCGCAGACGGTCTGCGCTGACACGCCGGTGACGCTGGAAATCAGCACGCGGCTGAGGGCACTTCGCGCGTGTCACCACGCTCGCACCCGAAATCTCGGCGTCAACCCCTGGCGCCAGATCGCGCCGCAGGGCTGTCCCGCGCTCGCCAGCCCTGCGAGTACCCCGGCTACGGACCAGAGGCGGCAGATTCCCTTGTCAACCCCGCATGGATCCTCGCTCTGCGGCGCTTCGGGACAATAAACGCGGCTCACGCCAGACTCGCACACCCGAAATCGCCACCTGCAAGTGCCGTCGCCGGCCGGCGCTTGCGAGAAGGCGTCCGTCAGGCGCCTTGACCGATCCGCCCCCACCGGCGTCAACTACGGTTTCCCGATGGCCGTCCTGGCCATGCTCCTTGCGGAGCCAAAGGCGTCGCAGTCGTTACCTGCCCTTCAAGCCCCGGACTCGGTCCGGTGCAGCCGTCGCCCGAGAGGCGGCGGCCCCGAGGTCCCATTCGTAGTGCTTTGCCTGCAGCCATGCCAGCGTTGACCGCTGGGCGCTCCCTGAAGCGCGCCAGGCACGACAGAACAGCCGGCCGGCACCCGATGCCGCGCACCGTTCCCGCCCTCCTTTGAGCACGCGTTCCACGCAGCAAGCGGTTGTGTTTGCCTCCATGAGGCTCCCCGCGCGCCCACGCTCATGAACTCGACACCGCCCTGGACTTTCGGTCAGGGGCGGACCCATGCGAGTGGATGGCGATGCGAATCCAGAACTGATCCACCAGTCACGCGCGAGGCCTGACCTCGTCGCCGATGCCGACGCCATGCCCCGGAGGCTGGCCGGCGTCACCAATCCCCATGGTTGCAGAAATGCACGGATGGGTCGGATCAACACGTTTCACTTTTAAGACCGACCGAGTTGGCTCGCGCGCAGGCGCCGGCCGACGAACCCACCGGGTGGGTGCCGCGCAGTGGTGGTCGCGCGCGGTGCCGACGATCTCGACCACGTGCCGACCGGGACGACGGAATCCGTCCCGGCGGTTGCTTCCAGCGATTCCAGGTTCATCGACAACACGGGCCGGCCGATCGGGCGGCGGGCCACAAACCATGGAGTGACCCCATGTCCGATCGCATTCGCCACCGTTCGTCTCGCCGCCGGGTGCAGCTGCCGTCCAGCCCCGGCCGCAACACCAAGCACGAGCCTGCCCGCCGCCAGAGCTGGGCTGGCCTGTCGACCCAGGAGATCCTGGCTCGCTACAAGCCCGGCACAGCGCCGCCGCTGAAGGTTCTGGACGTCCTCATCGAACTCTTCAACACCTTGCACACCTCACTGGAGAAGACGGTGTCGCACAAGACACGCCAGGAGCGGGCGCAGTTCCTGCGCCGCTTCTTCCGGGACCTGAGCCTGAAGGCCGGGTTCAAGATGGCGCCCGACCCGCGCAACCTCGGGCAGAAGCACATCCATGCGATGGTTCAGGTGTGGCATGACGAGCGCTTGGCGCCGGCCACCATCCAGACCTACCTGAGCTTCCTGCGGGGTCTTGCGATGTGGATGGGCAAGCCCGGTTTCGTGCGCGGGCCCGCGCATTACGGGCTGAGCCTGGAGGAGTACCAGCGCCACGAGAACGCCCGGCGCGACAAGAGCTGGTCGGCCCAAGGCATCGCCACCGACGAGGTGCTGGCCCAGGTCTTCGCCTACGACCCCCTCGTCGGCGCGTCGCTGCGGCTGATGCAGGCCTTCGGGCTGCGCCGCAAGGAATCGGTGCAATGCCGCCCGTTCGAGCATGTCAAGCCGTTCACCGAAACCGGGCTGGCGGTGGAGCAGCAGCAGGCGGATCGGTATTTGTGGGTCAAGGGCAAGGGCGGCCGGGTGCGCTGGGTGCCGCTGGCCACGCCCGTTCAGCAGGCGGCGCTCGAACTGGCGCAGCAGGTGGTCACCAGCCGAGACGCCCACATGGGCGCGCCGGACCGCGACCTCAAACGCAACCTGCGCCGCTTCGACTACGTGCTGGAGAAGTTCGGCATCACGCTGCGTGAGCGCGGCGCGACGGGGCACGGGCTGCGCCACGAGCGCCTGAACGACGCCTACGAAGGCATCACGGGGGTGCCCTCGCCGGTGCGCGGCGGTGGTCCGGTGTCGCCGGAGCTGGACCGGGCGGCTCGGCTCGCGGTGTCTCAGCTCGCCGGTCATGCGCGCCTTCGCGCATCCGGTGCGTATTTGGGTGCGATCCGGCGAACGAGCGGCCGGCGGGGACTTCCGTCCGATCCGCCAA
>CAVQWK010000015.1:0-6554 GCA_963717575.1 uncultured beta proteobacterium
CAGAAACCTGGATCACCGATGGCTCCGGCTTCAAGCAGGCCGGGCGCCAGGATGCACCTTGGAGCGCCTTCGCCCGGAGGTTCGCGATCAGAGCTGCCGATCGGGCTGCCAGGGAATGGCAGGCCGATCGGCCGGCACCGACGTCTGCGACGCGCTCGGGAGCGAACCGGGTGACGGCAGCCCGTGCCCGTGCCACGCGATACTCGCAACCGAGCCGCCGCGTCGTGCGCGGTCAGGTGGGCGCAGGGCCCTGGGGGTCAACCCCCGCCATACATCTGCCGCGGCAGCCAGGTGATGAGGGCCGGAATCACGAAGCACAGCGCCACCATCATCAACTGCAGCAGCACGAACGGGATCACGCCGACGTAGATGTCCAGGATGGTCACGCCCTTGGGCACCACGCCCTTCAGGTAGAACAGCGAGAAGCCCACCGGCGGGGTCAGGAAGGAGGTCTGCAGCATCAGCGCGATCAGGATCAGGAACCAGGTCATGTCCACGCCGGCGAGCCTGACCACCGGCGCCAGCAGCGGCAGCACGATGAGCACGATCTCGAACCAGTCGAGGAAGAAGCCGGCGATGAACACGACCAGCAGCACCACCAGCACCAGGCCCGTGGGGCCCAGGCCGAGGTCCTTGAAGAACTCCGAAATCAGTTCGTCGCCGCCGATCAGGCGCAGCAGGTAGGCAAACACCGTGGCGCCGATGAAGATGGCGAAGATGAAGCTGGTGGTGAGCGTGGTGTCGATCCCCACCTCGCGGAGCACGCTCCAGCTCAGCTTGCGGTTGACCGCCGCCAGCACGATGGCTCCGGCGGCGCCCAAGCCCGAGGCCTCGGTGGGCGTGGCGATGCCGAAGAAGATGCTGCCCAGCACGACCAGGATCAGCCCGAACGTGGGCATGGCCGACAGGAAGGCGATGCCAACCTGGCGTGCCGTCAGCTTCTCGGCATCGTCCGGCCGCGGCGGCACCAGGTCGGGCCGCACGAATCCCACCACCACCAGAAACACCATGTACAGCAGGCCCAGGCCCACGCCGGGCACCAGCGCCCCCGCGAAGAGATCGCCCACCGATACCGATACCTGGTCGGCCATCAGCACCAGCATGATCGACGGCGGGATCAGGATCCCCAGCGTGCCCGACGCCGCGACCACGCCCGAGGCGATCGCCTTGGAATAGTTGTGCTGCAGCATGATGGGCATGGAGAGCATCGCCAGCAGCACCACCGAGGCACCCACGATGCCGGTGGAGGCGGCCAGCAGGATGCCGATCACGACCACGGTCAGCCCGAGGCCGCCGCGGATGCCGCCGAAGACCTTGACGAAGTTGCGCATCATGGTGTCGGCAACACCGGAGCGGTCGAGCATCAGCCCCATGTAGACGAACATCGGCAGCGACACCAGCACCCAGTTCGACATGATCGCGTCGAAACGGTCGACGACGCCGCCGACCTTGGTCCAGCTCGTCATCAGGAAGGTGTCGAGACCGAACTGCTGCCCCAGCATGATGCCTGCGGCAGCGAAGATCAGCGACAGTCCGCCCAGCAGCCAGGCCACCGGATAGCCGGCGAACAGCGCCAGGATGAAGGTCACCATCAAGGCGATGGAGAGGTATTCGTAGAACGGCAGCATGGTGGGTTTCCCGATCTGGACGAATTCAGCGGCGCGCGGACAGCGCCGCCCAGACCCGCGTGAGCCGGCTCAGGCCCACCAGCACCAGCAGGGCGAAGGCGGTGATGATGAAGGACTTGAGGAACCAGCGGTAGGGCAGGCCGCCGGCGGCGGCCGAGGTCTCCTTGAGCTCGTACGACGACCAGAAGAACGGCACCGCGGACCAGAGCACGAACAAGGTGAACGGCAGGAACAGCGCCAGCAGACCGATCAACTCGATCCGCAGCCGCGTGCGGTGGCTGAAGCGCTCGGCCAGCACGTCGATGCGCACGTTGCGTTCACGCATCTCGGTGAAGCTCAGCCCCAGCATGAAGCCGATGGCGTAGATGTGCCACTGCAGTTCCTCGATCGCCACCGATCCTGTACTGAAGGCATAGCGCGCCACGACCTGGACGACGATCACCAGCACCAGCACCAGCCAGAGTGCCGATGCCACCTCCCCCACCCAGCCGACGAATCGGTCGACGGCGCGTGAAAAGGCCGTGACGGGCAAGGCGATGCCCGAGGGCCCCGCCGTGGGCTCGGTGGTGGTGGTCATGGTGATTTCCCCCCGCGCGCCGGCGGATGCCGGCGCGGGTATGTGTAGTCAGGTCAACGTCGCAGGATCACTTGTAGTCGCGCGGCAAGTAGCCCAGGTGGTGCCACTCGCGGTTCTTGTTCTGGAAGGCCGCCATGCTGTCGTGCACCTTCTTGAACATCGGATCCTTGGCCGACTCTTCGGCCAACACCTCCGCCGCGGCCTTGGCAAATGCGTCGAGCATCGGCTTGTTGAACTGCCGCAGCGTGACGCCTTCCTTCTTGAACTTGGCCAGCATGTCGCCCTGCAGCGCCTCGGCCTTGGCCAGCGCCATGGTCACGCCCGCGGTGCAGGTGGTCTCGATCTGCGCCTGCGTTTGCGGCTTCAGCTTGCCCCAGGCCGCCACGTTGACGTAGAGGAACTGGTTGGTCGACGGCTGGTGCCAGCCCGGCAGGTAGTAGTTCTTGGCCACCTTGTCGAAGCCCAGCTGGTCGTCCACCGTGGGCAGCGAGAACTCGGTGCCGTCGAGCACGCCCTTCTCGAGTGCCTGGAAGAGCTCACCGCCCGGCAGCATGGTCACCGAGGCGCCGACCTTCTGGTAGATCTTGCCGCCCAAGCCGGCGGCGCGGAATTTCAGACCCTTCAGGTCCTCGGGCGTCTTGATCTCCTTCCTGAACCAGCCCGCCGCCTCGGGGCTGATCGTGCCGCAGAAGATCGGGTAGACGTTGTGCGGCTTGAAGGCCTCCTTCAACAGCGCGTCGCCGCCGCCGAAGTAGATCCAGGCGGCGAACTGCGGCGACTCCATGCCGAACGGCGTGGCGCCGAACAACTGCGATGCCGGCACCTTGCCGGTTTCGTAGCCCATCCAGCTGTAGCCGGCCTCGACCTTGCCGGTGGACACCGCTTCGAAGATCCCCAACGCCGGCACCAGCTTGCCGGGCTCGAAGATCTGCAGGTTGACGGTTCCACCGGAAACCTTCTTCAGTTGTTCCGACACCCAGGGCATGGTGTCGCCCAGCGCCGTGAGGTTGGAGCCGAAGGCCATGGGGATGCCCCAGCGAACGGTCTCCTGCGCGGCTGCGGGCGCGGCGGCCACGACGACGGTGGCGGCGAGTGCGAACATCTTGAGGGACGTGACGACGTACTTCATGGGGCAGGGTCTCCAGGTTTGAGCAAATAACTTGGGTTTACCCTGCCCACAGCGCGGCGCGCCGCTTGCGCGGGCAGGGAAGAAGGAACCGGGCGCGATGCCTTGACGCCGCGCGGCCGACTATTCGTCAGCGGCTGGCCCCAGAGCAAGTCGGTATAACCCCCGAAGGTGGCTGTTCGGTGGGAATAAGGTCCATCGGGCTTTGCAGCAGACGCGGATCTGGGCGACTACCGGCCGCCTGCAGTGACCCCTACGTCGAAGTGCGTTCTGCTCGCCTTCTGAGCCGCAGTCTTCACCGTCACGCTGCCGCGGCGCCTCGGGGCCTCGTCCAGCCCCACTGCGGGTGCGTCGTCGAGCGCGCCGAACAGGAGCATGCGATGGGCTACCAGCAGTGGTACATGGAGCGCATGTTCGCCATCGCCCCAGCCGGTGCTTATGTCGGCCAGTGGCTACAGAGCTTCAAGGAGTTTCCGCCGCGGCAGAAGCCCGGGAGCTTCAATCTCGACCGCGTGATGGAGGCGGTGACGAGGCCGCAGAAGAACTGACGGACCCGGGCCCGCGCAGCGTCTGCGACCGGGCCGCCCTCGCTCTGCGAGCGTGGGGCATGAAGGCCGGCTGCACGCTGGAGTTTGCGCCAGCGCGCTGATCGCCGGCGCCTGCAACGGCGTGGCAACATCGCCGGAGCACTCCCGAGTGCCCACGGACTGTTTCGCAGCCCCACCTTGCGCAAGAAGAAACCTGACCCCCTTCAGCCAGCGACATCGGCCTGCATCGCGCGCGCTGCACCGCCACCCAACGCCGGGGCGCCGGGAGGGGGAGTTCTGCCCGCGGTGGCTCGCCATCGACGGCGCTGGCTGGCGGCCGCCCTGCTGCTGCTAGCCATCGGCTTGACCGGGTGGTGGCTTGCAGCGGGCCGCCCACCCGCGGTGCCGGAGGTCGCATCGCCGGCCTCTCCAGCCCCTTTGCCGGCGCCTGCCGCCTTCGTCGACAACCGGCAATGCCTGGGTTGCCACGCCGAGCAGGCTCGACAGTGGCAGGACTCTCACCACGCCAAGGCCATGGCGCCGGCCAGCGCGCAGGCCGTGCTCGGCCGCTTCGACGGCGCGGAGTTCAAGCACCAGGGCGTGACGTCACGCTTCTTCCAGCGCGACGGCAAGTTCCTGGTACGCACCGACGGGGGCGACGGCCGGCTGGCCGATTTCGAGGTGGCCTACACCTTCGGCGTGGCGCCGCTGCAGCAATACCTCATCGCGCAGCCCGGTGGCCGGCTGCAGCCGCTGCAGATCGCCTGGGACAGCGAGCGCCAGCGCTGGTTCCACCTGCTTCCGAACGAGAAGGCGCCGCCCGGCGACGTGCTGCACTGGACCGGCCGCTACCAGACCGCCAACACCATGTGCATCTCGTGCCACACCACGGGCTTCGAGAAGCGCTTCGATGCCGCCACCGACACCTTTGCGTCGACCTGGAAGGAGCCCAACGTCTCGTGCCAGTCGTGCCACGGGCCGGGCGAGCGCCACGTGCGGTGGGCGCAGCTGAAGAAGGACGGCCAGCCCGCGCCCGAGACCGCCGGCGAGCCCTTCGGGCTGAGCATCCGGCTGAAGACGGCCAGCGGCCCGCAGCAGGTGGAAGCCTGCGCCGCCTGCCATTCGCGCCGCGTCGAACTCACCGGCCATTCGCCGCCGGGCCAACCGCGGCTCGACCACCACCTGCCGTCGCTGCTGATGCCCGGCCTGTACCACGCCGACGGCCAGCAGCTCGACGAGGTGTTCGTCGACGGCTCCTACCGGCAGAGCAAGATGTACCAGAAGGGCGTCGGCTGCATGGCCTGCCACAGCGCCCACACCGGCAAGCTCAAGCTGGCGGGCAACGCGGTGTGCCTGCAATGCCATGGCGGCCAGCCGAACCCGGAACAGCCGGCCTTCGCCGCGGCCGCCGGCGCCTTCGACACGCCGGCGCACCATTTCCACCCCACGGGTTCGGCCGGTGCGCAGTGCGTGGCCTGCCACATGCCGGCCAAGACCTACATGCAGATCCAGCCGCGGCCCGACCACAGCCTGCGCGTGCCGCGGCCCGACCTGTCGGTGAAGCTGGGCACGCCGAACGCCTGCAACGCCTGCCATGCCGACCAGGGCGCGCAGTGGGCCGCAGACCGCGTAGCGGCCTGGTACGGCCCGAAACGGCGCCAGGAGCCGCACTACGGCGAGGTCTTCGCCGCGGCGCGCGCCGGCCAGCCCGGCGCCAGCGAGGCATTGGCCCGGCTGGCGGCCGACCTGCAGCAACCGGCCATCGTGCGCGCCACCGCGCTGGCCTCGCTGCGCAGCGACGGCAGCGCCGGCATGGCCGAGCGCATCAGTGCCACCCGCGATGCCGACGCCGAGGTGCGCGCCGCCGCCGCCGACAGCTTCGACGCCGCCCCGGCCGCGCAGCGCCTGTACGCGCTGGGCCCGCTGCTGAGCGACCCGGTGCGCGGCGTTCGCATCGCCGCGGCGCGTGGCCTGTCGTCGTTGCCGGCGGCGCAGATCGACGCGGCGCTGCGCCCGGCCTTTGACGCCGCGCTGGCCGAGTACATCGCTGCCCAGAACGTCTCGCTCGACATGCCCGGCGCGCGGCTCAACCTGGCCGTGGTGCATCAGAACACCGGCCGGCTCGACCTGGCCGAGGCGCATTACCTGGCCGCGTTGAAGATCGACCCCGACTTCACGCCGGCGCGCGCCAATCTCTCGCAGCTCTACAACCAGACCGGCCGCAACGCCGATGCCGAGCGCGTGCTCACCGACGGCCTGAAGCGCCAGCCCGCCCTCGGCGAGCTGCAGTATTCGCTGGGCCTGCTGCTGGCCGAAGAGAAGCGCCTGCCCGAAGCCGCCCAGGCGCTGGGAAGGGCGGCGCAGTTGATGCCCGAGCGTGCCAAGGTGCACTACAACCTGGGGCTGGCCCTGCAGCAGCTGGGTCGGCGCCAGCCGGCCGAGCAAGCGCTGTTGCGCGCCGAGCGACTGGCCCCGCAGGACGCCGCCACGGTCTACGCACTGGCGGTGTTCTACGCACAGGGCGGCCAGCGCGCGCTGGCGCTGCAATGGGCCGAGAAGCTGCAGGCGCTGAGTCCGAACGACCCCCGGGTGCGGCAGTTCGTCGAGCGCATGCGCCAACCGGGCTGACCGGGTAGGCGCCCGGCGAGATGAAACAGCTCCATGGCGGCCGCGTCGGTCACTCCACCGTGACCGAC
>CAVQWK010000016.1:0-66622 GCA_963717575.1 uncultured beta proteobacterium
AGACGACATCGCCTTCACCACCTATCTGAAGCATTCACTCAAGGCCCGGGTGACGCTCCTGACGCTGGTCATCTCGATGATCGGCATCTGGTCGCTGACGCTCTTTGCCACTCAAGAGGCTGCAAGCGGACATGGAGCGGATGCTGGGCGAGCAGCAACTCTCGACGATTTCTGCCGTGGCCGCACAGGTCAACGGCGCGATTGAGGATCGCCTGCGGGGCCTGGAGGGCTACGCCAAGGGACGCTTCTCTCCGGAAGTGATCGCCAATGCGGCGCTGGCTCAAGAACGACTGGAGACGAGCTCTGATCCTGCGGAGCATGTTCAACGGGGGCCTCTTCTTGACCGACGCCAAGGGGACCGCCATTGCTTCCCTTCCCGTCTCCGCGCCCAGGGTTGGCCTCAATTACATGGATCGGGACTCCGTCGCTGAAGCGCTGAAGGAGGCCAGATCCATCGTCGGCAGGCCGAGCATCGGCAAGGTGCTGCGGACGCCGATCGTTCACATGGTGGCGCCCGTCCTTGATGCACGTGGGACTGTGATCGGCGCGCTGGTCGGTGCAACCGACCTCGGCCAGCCGAATTTCCTGGACAAGGTGACCTCGAATCGCTACGGCAGGACCGGCAGCTACCTGCTCGTTTCGAAGAAGCACCGGCTGGTCGTCACCGCCTCCGCGAAGAGCCGCGTCATGGAAGCGCTCCCGGCCCCAGGCATCAGTCCGACATTGGACCGCTTCATTCAGGGCCACGAAGGCGTCGCGGTCTTCACCAATCCCGTCGGCGTGGAGGTGCTGGCAGCGGTCAAGGGCGTCCCGGCCGCCGATTGGTATGCCGTCGCCGCACTTCCGACCGAAGAGGCTTTTGCCCCGGTCCATAAGTTGCGCGACACCATGCTGCTGGCGGCACTCCTGATCACGCTGCTGTCCGGCGGCATGACCTGGTGGATGCTGCGGCGCCAGCTGCAGCCCATGGAAGTGGCCGCGAGGGCGTTGGTCGCGCTGTCCGACAAGGACCGGCCGCTGACCCCGTTGCCCGTCACGCGGCAAGATGAAATCGGTCAGCTGGTCGGCGGCTTCAATCGGCTGCTGGTCGAACTGGATCAACGGCAGCAGGCGCTGATGGAAAGCGAGGAACGCTGGAAATTTGCGCTGGAGGGCTCGGGAGACGGCGTCTGGGACTGGAATATCCAGACCGGCGAAGCGCATTACTCGAAGCGATGGAAGGAGATGCTCGGCTTTGCCGAAGGCGAAGTCCAGAACAAGGCCTCCGAATGGTCGGATCGTGTCCACCCCGAGGACATCTCCAGAGTGATGGCCGCGATCCAGGCGCACATCGACGGCAAGACGCCGTCCGCGGAGATCGAGTTCCGCATGTTGTGCAAGGACGGTCGCTGGACCTGGATACTCGGCCGCGGCATCGTGGCCAGCCGCACAAGCGATGGCCGACCCTTGCGACTGGTGGGAACGAATACCGACATCACCGCGCGCAAGCAGTTGGAGGAGCAGATCCGGCAGCAGGCGCTCCTTGACGCGCTGACCGGCCTGCCCAACCGGCGCATGCTCAGCGACCGTCTCGACCAGGCCATGGCATCGAGCAAGCGCACTGGGCACTATGGTGCCCTCATGGCCATCGATCTGGACAACTTCAAGACGCTCAACGACGCGCACGGGCACGCTGCAGGAGATCTGCTGCTGGTCGAGGTCGGGCGACGACTGAGAAGTTGCGTGCGGGAAATGGATACGGTGGCCCGCACCGGCGGCGACGAGTTTGTCGTGGTGATCGGTGAGTTGGGCACCGAAAGCGGCGCTGCCGCCTTGCAGGCCGGGTTCGTTGCGGAGAAGGTGCGCGCCAGTCTGTCCGCACCTTATCTGCTGGCGTCGGGCAAGGAAGGACGGGCGGAACCTCGAATCGAACATCGTTGCACCGCCAGCATCGGTGTGGCGCTGTTCGTGGACCACGCAGCGACGCCGGACGATGTTCTGAGGTCGGCTGACGGCGCGATGTACCAGGCCAAGGGCGCAGGGCGGAACGCGATTCGGATCCAATGGGCAATGGACGGCCAGCATGGAGCCGCCGCAGTCAGCCGGAGTGAGGATGGGCCTCGAGTCTGAGGGAAACGCTCGGGACGGGCACGAAGGCCCTCGTCGCCAGCGCCGGCGTCGCCGGGCACGGCGACGCGCTCGCTCCGCCGCGGCGGCCGACCCTCGCGCCACTCCTCCACGACAATCGGCCTGCCAAGCTCTTTCGCGCCCCGGAGCGCCGCCATGCCACTCACCGCCGACGCCCGCGGCGTCTACCCGATCGCGCCCACGCCCTTCCTCGACGACGGCCGCATCGACACCGCGTCGATCGACCGCCTGGTCGACTTCTACCTCGGCATCGGCGCCACCGGCCTGACCGTGCTGGGCCAGCTCGGCGAGGCGCCCAAGCTCGAGCAGGCCGAGAGCGTCGACGTGGCGCGGCGCATGATCCGGCGCGCGCCGCGGCTGCCGGTCATCGTCGGCGTCTCGGCGCCCGGCTTCGCCGCCATGCGCGAGCTGACGCACGAGGTGATGGCCGCCGGCGCCGCCGGCGTGATGATCGCGCCGCCCCACACGCTGCGCACCGACGACCAGATCGTCGGCTACTACCGGCAGGCGGGCGAGGCCATCGGCGCCGACGTGCCCTTCGTGATGCAGGACTATCCGCTGACCTTCTCGGTGCAGATGACGCCGGCGGTGATCCGCCGCATCGTCGAGCGACTGCCCGTCGTGCGTCATGCTCAAGCACGAGGACTGGCCGGGGCTGGAGAAGATCTCCGCGCTGCGCGGCTGCGAGCGCGAGGGCTCGATGCGCCACATCGCCATCCTGTGCGGCAACAACGGCCTGTTCCTCGACTACGAGATGGAACGCGGCGCCGACGGCGCCAACACCGGCTACGCCTTCCCCGACATGCTGTGCGACGTGGTGCGGCTCTCGCCGGCCGGCGAGCGCGAGGCGGCGCACGACCTCTTCGACGCCCACCTGCCGCTGCTGCGCTACGAGCAGCAGCCGGGCGTCGGGCTGGCGGTGCGCAAGTACCTGCTGATGCGCCGCGGCCTGCTCGCCAGCGCCGCGATGCGCAAGCCGGCGGCGGCGTTGACGGCGACGGCGCGCGCCGAGGTCGAGCACCTGCTCGGCCGGCTGGCGCGCCACGACGAGCGGGCGCGGCTGCCCGCGGCCTGATCCTTCCGGGCCCCGCCATCGCGGGCCGTCAGCCTTCGGTCCAGGCCCGGACCAGCAGCCGCGCGCGGCGTTCAGTTCGGCCGGCGCCACGCCCGGGCTGTAGAGCGCCGAGCCGATGCCGGCACCGCTGGCTCCGGCGGCCTTGTAGGCGGCCAGGTTGTGGGCACCGACGCCGCCCACGGGCACCATGGCCGTGGCGGGCGGGAAGACGGCGCGCCAGGCCTTGAGCACCGGCGGCCCCAGCATCTCGGCCGGAAAGAGCTTGAGCGCATCGGCCCCCGCGGCCAGCGCGGCAAAACCCTCGCTGGGCGTCGCCACACCGGGCACGGCGAGCAGGCCCGCGCGCCTTGGCGCGCTGCACCACCGCGGCGTCGAAATGGGGCGCCAGCAACAGGCGGCCGCCGGCATCGGCGACACGGTCGGCATCGGCTGCACTGAGCACGGTGCCGGCGCCGACCAGCATCGCGTCGCCCAGGCACGTGCGAGCAGGGCCAGGCTGTCGAAGGGCGCCGGCGAATTCAGGGGCACCTCGATGACGCGCACGCCGCCGCGGTGCAGCGCCGCCGCCACGTCCAGCACCTCGGCCGGCGTCACGCCGCGCAGGATCGCGATCACCCCCTGCATCACGATGCCCCCACCAGACCGGCGGCGGCAGCCACCCGCCACTGCCCGCGCGTGGTGGCGTCGGCCGGCGCCGGCCGCACGCCGATGCCACCCAGTCTCCAGCGCCGCAGCATATCGTGCGCAGAGGGCGGCTTCGCCCAGCAGCGTCACTGCGCCGGGGCGCCGCGTTGCCGCGCGCCGCCGATCTCGGCGCCGATGAGCAGGCCGGACAGGAAGTCGGGCAGTTCGTCGGCGGCACGCGCGGCCGTCAGGCCTGCGCTGCGGGCGGCGAAGATCAGATGCGGCAGGTGCGCATGCTCGTCCAGGCCCAGGCGCACGCCGTCGGCGAAGGCGGCGGGCCGCGGCACCCCGTGCTGCATCAGGCGGCCGAGGATCGAGTGCTGCACCAGCAGCGCATACAGTTCGCCGGTCATGTAGGTCTGGAAGCGCTGCACCCGCCCCCCGGCGCCCAGCCACGCCCACTTGCTGTGCGTGCCCGGAAGCACGCAGCAGCCGCCATCGGCGAGGCCCGCGCCCCAGAGTTGCGTCTCTTCACCGCGCATGACGTCGGCCTGGCCGTCGGGCCCGATGCAGCGCAGTCCGGGCACGATGTGCAGCGTGCCGCCGCCGGCCAGGGGCACGGCCATCGCCTGTGCCGCAACGGCCTCGAGCGATGCCGGGCAGTCGAGATAGGGCGCCTCGACCCAGCCCTGCCGGCTGCCGATCATGCCGCTGGCGATCAGCGGGCAGGCGTGCGCGTCGATCCAGTCGCCGCACAGGGCGCGCAGGGCCGCTTCGAAGCGCCGCTCGGGCACGGCCATCACGCCGCCGGCGGCGCTGCGGTGCTCGAGCAGCTTGCCGCGCTCGCCCAGCAGGCTGGCGCGCAGGTTGGAGGTCCCCCAGTCGAGGGCGATGAGGCGGGCGCCGCCTGCGGCGGCCAAGAAGGGGGTGGACACGGGCGCGTCGACCTCGCGGCGGGTGAAGGGGCCATGGCATCGTCGCCCGGGCGGCAGCGGTCGCCGGCAGGACCGCTCCGGCGCCGGGTCGACACGAGTATCGCAGCCGCGGCGGTGACCCGGTCGCCGGGCGAGCGTCACGACACTGGACGAAGTGCCCGGGCGGCGACACTCCCGCCTCGCAGGCTGTGCCGGCACCGACGGATCGGTCCCGTCGATGGTGCGCGCGGCATGGCTGCCAGGCAAGGAGTCCATCATGGCGCGTGCTCCCGTCCCGCCCCCGGCCCGCAAGCCGGCTTCCACTGGTGCCGCCAGGCGGCCGTCCCGCGCGGCGCCTCCGCGCCGCCTCGTGCTGCTGGTCGCCACGCGCAAGGGCGCCTGGCTGTTCCACGGCGACGCCCGGCGCAAGACCTGGCGCGTCGACGGCCCGCACTTCCTCGGCCACATCGTCAGCCACCTGGTGCTCGACCCGCGCGACGGCCGCACGCTGCTCGCGGCGGCCAGGACCGGCCACCTCGGCCCGACGGTCTTCCGCTCGACCGACCTCGGCCGCAGCTGGAAGGAGGCGGCGCAGCCGCCGGCCTTCGCGAAGGCGCCCGAGGGCGGCTGCCGGCGCGCGCGGTCGACCACACCTTCTGGCTGACGCCGGGCCACGCCAGCGAGCCCGGCATCTGGTACGCCGGCACCTCGCCGCAGGGCCTGTTCCGCTCCGAGGACGGCGGCGTGCACCTGGGCGCCGTTCGCCGGCGTCAACGACGACCCGCAGTTCCGCGAGTGGATGGGCACGCGTGCAGGACGGCACGCCCGACGGCCCGAAGCTGCACTCGATCATCGTCGACCCGCGCGATCCGGCGCACCTGTACTTCGCCATGTCGGGCGGCGGCGTGCACGAGTCGACCGACGGCGGGCAGCAGCTGGACGCCGCTGGTCAAGGGGCATGGAGGTGGTCGGAGGGCTTCGACCCCGCCACCGTCACCTTCCACGACCCGCACTGCGTGCGGCTGTGCCCGAGCAACCCCGACCGGCTGTACCAGCAGAACCACTGCGGCATCTACCGGCTCGACCGGCCCGGCGGACACCTGGGAGCGCATCGGCCGCAAGATGCCCAAGCGCGTCGGCGACATCGGCTTCCCGATGGTCGTGCACCCGCGCGACGCCGACACCGCCTGGGTGTTCCCGATGGACGGCACCGACGTCTGGCCGCGCACCAGCCCCGCAGGGCCGCCCGGCGGTCTACGTCACGCGCAACGGCGGCAAGACCTGGCAGCGCCAGGACGCCGGCCTGCCCGACGAGCAGGCCTGGTGGACGGTCAAGCGCCAGGCGATGACCGCCGACGCGCAGGACCCGGTCGGCCTGTACTTCGGCACCACCAGCGGCGAGCTGTGGGTGAGCCGCGACGAGGGCGCACGCTGGACGTGCATCGCGCGGCACCTGCCCGAGATCTACGCGGTCGAGGTGGCCGAGCTGGCCTGAGCCGCGAGCCGGATGCGACCGCCGACGCACCGCGCGAGCCGCGATGAAGGTGCTGATCCCGAGCGCGCTGCGCTCGTACACCAGCGCGTCGCGCGTCGAGGCCGAGCGGCGCGACGCTGGGCGAGCTGCTCGCCGACCTCGACCGGCAGTTTCCGCGGCATCCGCTTCCGCATGGTCGACGAGCAGGACCGGCTGCGCGCCGCACATGCGCGTCTTCGTCAACGGGCTGGCGGTGCGCGACCTGGCGCAGCCGCTGCAGCCGACGCGACGACGTGGGCATCGTCCAGGCCCTGAGCGGCGGTTGAGCGGCACCTGCAATTGCAGGCGCGAGGCGATGACCGTGAAACCGCAGCGCGGCAGCCCGGCCAACGACGGTATGCTCGCGGACCTTCGGCGCCGATGCCTTTGGCGGCACGCCGGCACCGCAATGAAGGCGGCGCCCGTCGAGCCCGCCCTCGACGGCAGACCTGCCCAGAAACCCCCAGCGATCCGAACCCATGCCCGCCGTCGTCATCACCCAGGAGGTCGCCTTCCTGGTGCTGATCTTCAGCCTGATGGTGGTGCCGCGCGTCGGTGCAGCGATTCCGCATCCCCGCGCCGCTGACGCAGTTTCGGCCTCGGCATGGCGGCGGCGATATTTCTCGGCAGCTTCAGCCAGGACGCCACGCTCGCGCTGCTGGCCACGCTGGGCATCTCGTCGCTGTTTCTGTTCGCGGGTCTGGAGATCGACCTGCAGGACTTCAGGCGCGGCAAGTGGCCCCTGCTGGGGCACCTGGCCATGCGGGCGCTGATGCTGGTGGCGCTCGGCTATCTGGCCATGCGCTACCTGGGATTCACCTGGCAGGTGGCTGTGTTGCTGGGACTGGCGGTGCTGACGCCTTCGACCGGCTTCATCCTCGATACCCTGCCCACGCTCGATCATCAACGCAGAGGAACGCTACTGGGTCCGCATGAAGGCCATCAGCGGCGAGCTGTTCGCGCTGGTGGTGCTCTTCGTCGTGCTGCAGTCGGCGTCGCTTCGAAACCATGGCCTGGTCCTCGGCGGCCTTGCTGGCGATGATCGTGGGCCTGCCGCTGCTGTTCATCGGGCTGGGCCGCACTGGTGATTCCCCATGCCCGCGGCTCGGAGTTCTCGCTGCTGCTGATGGTGGGCGTCATCGCCGCGTTCCTGACCTACAAGCTCGGCGTCTACTACCTCGTGGGCGCCTTCCTGGCCGGTTTCATCGCCAGGCTGCTGCGCAAGCGCATGCCGCCTGCTGGCGTCCGACGAGAACCTGCACGCGATCCAGATGTTCGCGTCGTTCTTCGTGCCCTTCTACTTCTTCTACAAGGGCATGGGCGTTCCGCGCGGCGCGCTCACGCTGCGAGGCGCTGGGCTCGGCATCGCGCTGACGCTGGTGGCCCTGCCGGGGCGCGTCGGCATGCTGTGGCTGCAGCGGCGCTTCATCAAGGGCGAAAGCGCGCTGGCAGCCTGCGCGTGGCCGCGGCACTGACGCCGACGCTGATCTTCACGCTGGTGCTGGCCAGCATCCTGCGCGAGCGCTTCCAGATCTCCGACGCGCTCTACGGCGGCGCTGCTGATCTATGCCGGCATGTCGACCATGCTGCCGTCGATCGTGATGGCCAAGCCGGTCGACTTCGACCCCCTGCCGGTATCGAGCCGTTTCCCGATGACGCGATCGCGCCGGGTCAGGAAGCGCCGCGCCCGGGTGATCCGAAGGAGGCCTGAGCTCGGCGCCGCCTTCGGTTCGAGTTGCAGGACCGGGTGAATGCGGAAGAGCCGATGACACAGAATTCCTGAAGAGGTCCGGCCGGCGCGACGCCAGCCCCGGGCCGAAGTCACTCCCGAGTCGCTGCTCCGGCAGGCCATGGCCTGCCACCGCGACGGGCGGCTGCAGGAGGCGGAGTCGCTGTACCTGCAGTACCTCGAGCATGCACCGGCGCATGCGGCCGCCTTGCACCTGTTCGGCGTGCTCGCCCATCAGACGAAGCGGCCGGAAATGGCCATCGAGTACATCCAGCGCGCGGTCGATCTCGAGCCCGGGGCCTGGGCCTACCACAGCAACCTGGGCAATGCGCTGAGCGCTGCGGGGCAGGCTGACGCGGCGATCGCGTCGTATCGGGTCGCGATCGAGCTGAAGCCCGACGCGATCGACCCACGGGTCAACCTTGGCAATGCGCTGAAGCGGTCCGGGCGGCTCGACGAGGCCGAGGCGGAATACCAGGCGGCCTTTGGCACACGCGCCGGACCAGCCGGCGGTCCACAACAACCTGGGGGTCCTCTACCGGGCGCAAGGCCGCCTCGAGGACGCGGTCCAGGCCTATCGCCGTGCGCTGGCTTGCGGCCGGGGTACCGCGACGCGTGCCAGAACCTGGGCCGATTGCTGATCGATCTGGCACGGCCCGCGGAGGCCGCAGTCGTGCTGGAGGCCGGCCTTCGTTCGTCCGCCAGCGATGCCGAGATGCTGTGCGCGCTGGGCCAGGCCCATCACGCCGCCGGGACACTCGACGCCGCCGGGGAGGCCTACGTTGCCGCCATTCGGCACCGGCCGCACTATCCCGAGGCCTTCAACCGACTGGGCATCCTCCATCAGGCGGCCCAGCGCCATGGCGAAGCCGCGGCCGCATTCGCCAAGGCCATCGAGCAGCAGCCGGACTATCCCGAGGCCTACAACAACCTGGGCAGCTGCTGAGTGAAGTCCGGAAGTTCCCGCAGGCGGAAGTCGCGTTGCGCAAGGCACTGGACCTGTCGCCCGACTTCGTCGAGGCCCGCTACAACCTCGGTGTCGTGCTCGAGGAGCAGGGGCGGATCGACGACGCCATGGCGGCCTACCGGCGGGTGCTGGAGGTCGATCCGCGCTTCGGCCTGGCCCATGAAAACCTGGGGCGCCTGCTGTCGGCGTGTCAGCGGCCCGAGGAGGCCGCAGCGGTATACCGGCGCTGGCTCGAAGTCGACCCGCAGAATCCAGTGGCCACCCACATGCTGGCGGCGCGCACCGGTGAGCAGGTGCCCGGCCGGGCCTCGGAGCGCTACGTGGAGAAGCTGTTCGACGCGTTCGCCAGCGGTTTCGAGCGCACGCTGACGGGCCTCGAGTACCGGGTGCCCGAACTGGTCGCCGCCGCGCTGGCACGAGTCGCACAGCGGCTGCCCCCGAGGGCGGTGATCCTGGACGCGGGCTGCGGCACGGGCCTCGGCGGCGAGCGGCTGCGCGCCTTCGCGGATCGGCTGGTCGGGGTCGATCTGTCCACCGGCATGCTGGCCAGGGCGCGCGAAAAGGCGGTCTACGACGAGCTCGTGGCTGGCGAGCTGACGGCCTTCCTGCGCGGCCGCCCCGACAGCTTCGACGTCGTCGCGGCGCTGGACACCTTCAACTACTTCGGCGAGCTGAGCGAGCTGTTCGCCGCCGCGGCCGGGGCGCTGCACCGATCGGGGCTGCTGGTCTTCACGCTCGAGGTGGCTGCCGAGGAGCCCGGCGCCGGCGGCCACCAACTGCAGGTGAATGGCCGCTACCGGCACAGCGAGGCCTACCTGCGCGACTGCCTGGCGGGCGCGGGATTCGAGATCCTCGTCCTCGAGACGGCCTGCCTGCGCATGGAAGGCGGCGAGCCCGTCCTGGGCCACCTGGCGACTGCGCTCAAGGCCCGGGCATCGCCCGTTGCCTGAGCGGCGGCCGAGCCGGGCCTTCGGCGGCCGCCCGGTCAGCGCGGCGCCTGCAGATTCAGGCGCGAGGCGACGACCGTGAACCCGCAGCGCAGCAGGTTCGCCAGCGACGGGGTCGGCTCGTCGGCGATCGGCTCGCCGGTTTCGCTGACGATGGCCCTGCATCCGGCGTCGATGGCATGCTCGATGCGCCGCGCCAGCAGCGCCTGCTGGCCGCCGCGGCGCCGGTGCGACTCGACCACGCTGCCCATGCCGAGCCAGGCGTGCGCACCGTCGAGGTAGAGGCAGCCGCCCCCGACGATGCGATCGCCGTCGCGGGCGGCGACCAGGCGCCAGCGCGGCCGCCCGTCCAGCGCGGCCAGCCAGTCGGCCATGAAGGCCGGCATGCCGAAGGCCTGTGCGATGCACGCGCAGACCTCGTCAACGCGGTCGCGGGGGACCGGCGCCACCGCCAGGTCGCTCGCGACCGGCGGCGCCGGCTCGGCGCCGCGCAGCACCTTGGCCCAGCTGCGGCGCGACGGCGAGGTGAAGCCGGCGGCGTGCAGGGACGCGGTGAATCCGGGCGGCGACGCCCAGGGGTTCCAGTGCAGCCACCAGTTCGCGACCCCGGCGTCGCGGTACAGGCACTGCGCCACCCGCAGTCGCTCGGCCGTGGCCGGGTGGCCCATGCCGAAACCGATGACGCGGTTGAACATCGGTGTCGGCAGGCCGGGCGCGAGCAAGGCGGTGGCGCCGGGCAGCGGGTGCACCTGCAGCCCGAGTTGCTGCCGCAATGGCGCCGGCGCCGCCGCGTAGAGGTCGATGAAGGCCGATGCCTCGACGTCGTCGGCGAGGCGCGCCGCCGCGTGCCCCGAAGCCACGGCAGTCACGCCGGGTTCTCCACCGCCGCCGGGCGGCCCCGGCTGGCCGGCCCGTAGAACTCGCCGTCGGCGTCGCGCCCGATCAACAGCGGCTCCCCGGCCAGAGTGGCTCGGCGGCCAGCATGGCCAGCCAGGTGAGTGGGATGGCCAGACCGACGAGGTCTTCGGCTTGCATGCTCGGCCTCCTGTGTGGCGGCACCGTGGCCTTACGGTGTAAGGCACTTTAGCCGAACGACCTTACGTTGTAAAGTCCAAACATGACCCGAGCCTCCACCGCCGCGCCGCCGCCCTTGCGCGAGCCTCCCTCGCGCGAGCCGCTCAGCCGCGAGCGCATCGCACGCGCCGCGCTGGCGCTGATCGACGCCGTCGGCGTCGCAGGCTGCTCGATGCGCCGGCTGGGCGCCGAGCTCGGCGTCGAGGCGATGGCGCTGTACCACCACTTCCCCGCCAAGGGGGCGCTGCTCGACGCCGTGCTCGACCTGCTCGCCGCCGAGATCGAGGTTCCGCCGCCGGAAACGGGGGCGCCGCTCGCACGCCTGCGCACGGCACTCGAGAGCTACTTCGGCATCGCGCGCCGCCACCCGCGGGCCTTCGTGCTGCTGGCCACGCGCCGCTTCAACAGCGCGGCCGCGTTCGCGAAATACGAGCAGATCCTGCAGGCCTTCGCCGAGTCCGGGCTCGATGCGCAGCGTGGCGCCTACTGGTTCCGCCTGCTCGGCAACTACACCAGCGGCTCGGGGCTGGCCGACATCGCGAGCCGCGAGCTGGAACCCGACGCCACGCCGCTGGTGCTGGAGCACGCGCCGCAGGGCGTGGAATACCCGCATGTCGCCGCCGCGGCGCCGCACCTGCAGGCCGGGCGGCTGGACGCCGCCTTCCGCTACGGGCTCGACATCCTGTTCGATGCGCTGGGGCGCGAACTGCGCAGCGGGCGGCAGGGTGCCCGGACCGGCGAACGCCGACGGTCCGCGGTGCGACAAGGGTCCGTGCCTGCGGTCTGACACCGGTCCTGAACCCGGGTCGGCCGGACCGTGCCGCCGTCGCCAGACATCGTTCAATGTTCGTTCAACGCCTGGCCGTGCCGATCTGCAGTGCCGGCATGGCGATAGGCACATTGCCGCTCGCGTCGGCGCAAGGTCAATGCTGCGGCACGTGCCGCAGCGCGCTGGTGAAGTCGCGGTCGATCGCCCGCCCGTCGACGCCGAAGGCCATGCCCGGGGAGACGACCACCCTGGACAAAGCGCCCTCGTCGCAGCGCGGCACCGCAAGCCCTCCGACGACGCCCGATCCCGGCGGCGTGCCCGCCGCCGCGCCGTTGACGTGTGGATGGGCGCGATGCGGCAGGGCATCGAGCGCATACACGAGCAGGCTCAGCAGCGTGACTCCCGGATCGTGCGCGTTGCCGTCGGTCCACGCGGGCGGGTCCGGGATCGGGTCGAGGTCGGGACACCATCGATGGCCTTCGCCTCGCACGGCAGTTCGATGACGTAGACGCCGGGATGCAGCCGCTCGATCATGGTTCGACCTCGGGTTCGGTGGTCGCGGGGCAGACGCGCCCGCGCAGCCCCTGTGTTGCCGCAAACACCGGGCCGGTTCAGGCCTGCGCGTGGACGCCGCTCGACGTGCACGAGCCGGCCCGAGGCCTGATCTGGGCGCAGAATGCCGGCCATGGACGTACCGTCGATCCCGATCCAGGCGCAGGCTGCCCGCCCGGTCCTGCCGGCCTGGGGCGATGTCCCCGACAGTCGCGTGCCCGGCTGGGCCTACACCGACGAGGCGGTCTACCGCGAAGAGCTGGAACGCTTCTTCTACCGCGGCCACTGGTGTTATGTCGGCCTCGAATGCGAGATCCCGAAGCCCGGCGACTTCAAGCGCACGCAGGTCGGCGAGCGCAGCGTCATCGTCGTGCGCGACAACGCCGGCGCGGTGCACGCGCTGGAGAACCGTTGCGCGCACCGTGGCGTCGCCTTCTGCCGCGAGCGGCACGGCAACGCCAAGGTCTTCGTCTGCCCTTACCACCAGTGGGGCTACCGGCTCAACGGCGACCTGGCGGGGCTGCCGTTCAAGGCCGGGGTCAGGCAGGACGGCGAGGTCCACGGCGGCATGCCCGCCGACTTCGACATGGCGCAGCACGGCCTGAACAAGCTGAAGGTCGCGCGCCGCGGCGGCGCGGTCTTTGCGAGCTTCGACCACGGCGTCGAGTCCTTCGAGGACTATCTCGGCCCCGAAGTGCTGCCCTATTTCGACCGCGTCTTCGGCCACCGCGAGCTGACGCTGCTGGGCTACAGCCGCCAGCGCATCCCGGCCAACTGGAAGCTGATGCAGGAGAATATCAAGGACCCTTACCACCCGGGACTGCTGCACACCTGGTTCGTGACCTTCGGCCTGTGGCGCGCCGACCAGCGCAGCCAGATGGTCACCGACGCCCGGCACCGCCATGCCTGCATGGTCTCGCGCCGCAACGAAGGCGGCACCGGCGAGGTGACGAAGGGCGTCACCAGCTTCCGCGAGAAGCTCACGCTGAACGACCCACGCCTGCTCGACGTCGTGACCGAGCCCTGGTGGAATGGCCCGACGGTGGTCATGACGACGGTCTTCCCGAGCCTGATCGTGCAGCAGCAGGTCAACTCGCTGTCCACCCGTCACATCCAGCCGGTGTCGCCGGGCGTCTTCGACTTCGTCTGGACCCACTTCGGCTTCGCCGACGACACGCCGGAGATGACGCAGCGCCGCCTGCGCCAGGCCAACCTCTTCGGGCCTGCCGGCTTCGTCTCGGCCGACGACGGCGAGGTCATCCAGTTCGTGCAGGAGGCCTTTGCCGCCCACCCGCAGGCGCGCACCCTCAACGAGCAGGACGGCCGCGAGGCCAGGCAGCACACGCCGCACATGGTGACCGAGACGCTGATCCGCGGCATGTACGGCTACTGGCGCGGGGTGATGGGTGTCTGAGCCGGCGCCCGCGCCCGTCGCGGCCGAGATCGCCACCTGGTTCGCGGTGCAGCAGCTGCACGCCGAGGTCGCGCGCGTGCTCGACGCCGGCGATTTCGCCCGCTGGCCCGACTTCTTCACCGAGGACGCGATGTACCTCGTGCAGTCGCGCGAGAACTTCGACCGCGGCCTGCCGCTGGCGACGATGCGACTGGAAAGCCGCGCCATGCTGCGCGACCGCGTCGTCGGCGCCACCGACACCATGTTCCACGACCCCTACTGGCAGCGCCACGTGGTGGGCGCGCCGGTGATCCTGGGCGTGCAGGACGGCGAGGTCGAAGCCGAGGCCGCCTACCTCGTGGTGCGCACGCACCGCGACGCGATGCCCGAGCTGCTGAGCGTCGGTCGCTATCGGGACCGGCTCGTCCGCGTCGACGGCCGCTGGCTGATCCGCCGGCGCCACTGCATCTTCGACAACGACCTGCTGCCCAATTCGCTGATCTATCCGATCTGAGGCCGGCCGTAGCGGGCATCACGGGAGGAGAGGCCGCCGAACAGCGAGCGCCAGGGCTTGGCGCCGCCGTCGCCACGCGTCGATCAGTGCCTTGCCGTGCTGATCAGCAATGCCGGCATCGCAAAAGCCACCGCACCGCCGGCGTCGACGAAAGGCCTGAAGACGCCCTGCGACTCGATCCGCAGGCGTTCGAACTGTGCCTCGTCGAGCAGCCCGCCGAGCGTCCACACGCAGGCGCGTTCGGTCGACACCAGGGCGTCGATCGACGCGAAGCGCACCATGCCCTGGCGACGCACGATGCCGGCGCCGACCAGGCCCGCCTCGGCGCACAGCGCCCGCAGCCGGACCTCGTCGCCGAGCACGAAAGGCGCCCGGAATGCGTCGGCCACGGTGCGGCCGAACAGGCGCTCGAGCAACGCGGCGAGCGCCGCGTAGCCGGGCGAACGATCGATCGCGTCGCACACCGCGACGACGAGACGACCGCCGGGCCGCAGGACACGCTGCATCTCGCGCAGCGCCGCGACGCGGTCGTCGAAGAACATCATTCCGAACTGGCTGAGCACGGCGTCGAAGCTCGCGTCGGCGAACGGCAGCGCCTCGGCACGGCCGTCGCACCACTCGATGCCGCCGTGCCTGCGGCGGGCGACGGCCAGCATCTCCGGCTTGGCGTCGAGCCCGAGCACCGCCCCGCCCGGCGCCACCCGCGCGGCCGCCGCGACAGTCAATGCGCCGGTGCCGCAGGCCACGTCGAGCACGCGCTGACCCGGGCCGATGCCGGCCTCGTCGCACAGCACGGGGCCCCAGGGCCCGAACAGCGCCGGCACGAACTGATCGTCGTAGACCTCGGCGGGCGAACGCGCGGCCTGTCCGCGCCGTGGTGCAAGGGTCTCGCTCATCTCGAACCTCCATTCACAAATGCCGCAGGCGTAGCATCGGCGCCGCGATGAGCGAGGTCCATGACAGATCGTCCGCAGTTCACGCCGCAGCGTCCGGAACCGACCTGGTGTCCGAGGTGCTGCGCGCGGTGCGACTGACCGGCTCGATGCTGTTCCTCGTCGATGCCAGCACACCCTGGATGTCGTGGGCGCCGCCGACGGAGGCCTTTCGCGAGGCCGTGCTGCCGGCATCGCAGCACATCGTTTCCTACCACATCGTGACGCGCGGCCACTGCTGGGCCGGCCTGCGCGACGCGGCGCCCGAGCACGTCGAAGCCGGCGAAGTGATCGTCGTCCCGCATGGCGACGCCTATTTCCTCGCCGACCCGCCGGATGCGCAGGCCAGCTACGACGGCGAGCAGGCGGTGGCGTTCTTCCGCCGCATGGCTGCCGGCGAACTGCCCTCGGCGCTGGCGGAGGGTGGTGCGGGCCCGGCGCAGACGCAGTTCATCTGCGGCTTCCTCGGCTGCGACGTGCGGCCCTTCAATCCCGTGCTGGCCGCGCTGCCGAGAATGGTCCACCTGCGCACGACGACGCCGACCAACGAACGCATGCGCCACCTGATCGCATTCGCGCTGTGCGAACTGCGCGAACGCTCGCCGGGCGGCCAGGCCGTCCTGCTGCGACTGGCCGAACTGATGTTCATCGAACTCGTGCGCCATCATCTCGCGACGATGCCTCTCGCACAGACCGGCTGGCTGGCCGGCCTGAACGATCCGCTGGTGGCCCGGGCCTTGACGCTGCTGCACGCCGATCCGGTTCGGCGCTGGACGCTGGAGACGCTGGCCGCGCAGGCCGGCACCTCGCGATCGGTGCTCGCCGAGCGCTTCACGCACTACGTCGGACAGCCGCCGATGCAGTACCTCGCGCAGTGGCGCATGCAACTGGCGATGGAGGCGCTCGCCAAGCCCGGGGCCAAGGTCGTCGCGGCCGCCGCTGCGGCGGGCTACGGGTCCGAGGCCGCCTTCAGCCGGGCGTTCAAGAAGTCGACCGGCATCGCGCCGGCCGCATGGCGTCACCGCAGCCGGGGCTGAAGGTCGCGCGCACCTTCAGCCCAAGGACTTCCTGACGCTCAGCGCCCCCAGCCGCGCATCGCCATGCGATGCCCAGGGCCGAACGCCAGGCGCTGCTCGGCCAGCGTCTTCTGTTCGGGCGTGAGCACGGCGTACAGTCCCTTGAGCGCCGCATCGCGTTCGGTCCATTGTTGTTCACGCAGCTTCCACATCGCATCGTGGAAGGCCGCGCGATCCACCGCCGCGGCGGCCTGCGGGTCGTGCATCTGGGCCTGCATCTGCGTGCGCAGCGCCTGAAGCTGCCCGGCCTGCTGCTGCACCACGCCCACATAGGCCTGCCAGGCGGTTTCCTGCGCGGCGGTGATCTTGATCTCAGCCTTCAGTGCGTCGAATCGTGCGCCGATGGCGGCGGCGTCCACGGCACCCGGCCCGCGCCCGCCCATGCCCGGTCCATAGCCCATGCCGGGGCCCGCGCCCGGGCCCGCGCCAATGCACGGCCCGGCGCCGGCGCCGCGCGCCCATGCCGTAGCCCGGCCCCATGCCGTAGCCCGGTTGGGCCGAGACGGCGCCGGCCACGGCCAGGCTCAGGACAGCCAGCGAAACAGCGGCAAACTGGGTGGTGGTCTTCATGATGTGCTCCTCGTACAGGTGTCTGAAGGGGCGGGCCCGGAGGCCCGGCCGTTGCAAGGAACCCCTGTGCAACGGTTCCCATTGGATCGACCCCTTGTAAGCCGGCTGTGTCGCGAGACCGCCCTTTTTGTCGCGCCACGCGTCAGGCGGCGGGACTGACATGCTGTGATACGTTTCTCCTGCCCCCGCCCGCCCGAGCGGCGGTGCAATAGGGGTGCCGGACGAGACCATGGACCGACCCGACCACATCCTCATCGTCGACGACGACGCCGAGATCCGCACCCTGCTCACGCGCTACCTGGAGAAGAACGGCCTGCGCGCCACCGCCGTCGGCGACGGCCGCGCGATGTGGCAGGCGCTCGACCGCGGCGCTTTCGACCTCGTCGTGCTCGACCTGATGCTGCCGGGCGACGACGGCCTGACGCTGTGCCGCACGCTGCGCGCCCGGTCCGACATCCCCGTCATCATGCTCACCGCCCGCGGCGACGAGACCGACCGCATCGTCGGCCTGGAGATGGGCGCCGACGACTACCTGCCCAAGCCGTTCAGCGCGCGCGAGCTGCTGGCGCGCATCAAGGTCATCCTGCGCCGCACGCGCAGCCTGCCGCCCAACCTGAAGCCGCAGGACGAACACGCTGAGCTGCGCTTCGCCGGCTGGACGCTGGACACCGCGCGGCGCCAGCTGGTCTCGCCGGCGGGCGAGGTGACGCCGATCGGCGGCGCCGAATACAAGCTGCTGCGCGTCTTCCTCGACCACCCCAACCGCGTGCTCGACCGCGACCAGCTGCTCGACCTGACCCAGGGCCGCGAGGCCGACCCGCTGGACCGCAGCATCGACGTGCAGGTCAGCCGCCTGCGCCACCGCCTGGGCGACGACCCGAAGAGCCCGGCGCTGATCAAGACCGTGCGCGGCGAGGGCTACGTGCTGGCGGTGCCGGTCGACCGCGAGGGCAGCTGATGCCGGCACCGACACCGTGGCGCCGGCCGCCCTGCGCGGCCTGCAGCGCTGGCTGCCGCGCTCGCTGTTCGGCCGCCTGCTGCTGGTGCTGACCGGCGGCCTGCTGGTGGCGCAGCTGCTCAGCGCCGCGATCAACGTGGCCGAGCGCGACCGGCTGCTCGGCAGCAGCTTCGGCATGCAGCCGGCGCAGCGCATCGCCGACGTCGTGCGCCTGCTCGACGGGCTGGGCGAAGCCGAGCGCGAGCGCGTGCGTGGCGGTGTTCCGCGTGCCGCCGCTGGTGCTGTCGCTGCACGCCGACGCCGATGACGGCGGCCGACGGGGCCGCCTGCGGCTGGCACACGCAGATGTTCGCGTCGCGGCTGCGCGCCGCGCTGGGCGACGACCGCACGCTGCGCGTGGAGGCGCCGCGACGGCGACGCGCCGGCCGGCGCGCGATCCGCAGGCGGCCCCGGCGATGCACCGGGGCCGATGCGGGGCATGGCGGCGGCGGCCGGCATGATGGGCCGCGGCCCCGGCGCGGCAGCCGGCGCCATGCGTGCGCACCGAGGTGCAGCTGCGCGACGGCCGCTGGGCGCGCTTCGACACCGAGCTGCCGGCGCCGCCGCAGACGCTGCCCTGGCGGCTGGCGCTGACGCTGGCGGTGCTGCTGGCCAGCGTGCTGGCGCTGTCGTACTGTCGCGGTGCGCTGGGTCGTGCGGCCGCTGCAGCAGCTGACCGAGGCCGCCGAGGCGCTGGGCCAGGACCTCAAGCGCCCGCCCCTGCCCGAAGACGGCCCGCGCGAGGTGCAGCAGGCGGCGCGCGCCTTCAACACCATGCAGCAGCGGCTGGCCGCCTTCATCGACGAACGCACGCGCATGCTCACCGCGCTGTCGCACGACCTGAAGACGCCGCTGACGCGCATGCGGCTGCGCGCCGACCTGCTGGACGACGACGAGCAGCGGCTGCGCTTCGAGTCCGACCTGAAGGAGATGGAGGCCATGGTCACGCAGACGCTGGAGTTCATGCGCGGCCTGGGCGGCGACGAGCCGCGCCAGCCGGTCGACGTGATGGCGCTGCTGGCCGCGCTGCAGGCCGACCAGCAGGCGATGGGCCGCACGGTGGTGCTCGAAGGCCGCGCCGGCCGGCCCTGCATCGGCGTGGCCTCGCTGCTGCGAGCGCGCCCTGGGCAACCTGGTCGACAACGCCGTGCTCTACGGCGGCCGCGCCACGGTGCGCGTGGAAGAGACGCCCGACACGCTGCTGCTGCGCATCCTGGACGACGGCCCGGGCATGCCCGAGGCCGAACTGGAGCGGGTCTTCGAGCCCTTCTCCGGCTGGAGGCGTCGCGCAGCCGCGCCACCGGCGGCACCGGCCTGGGCCTGGGCATCGCGCGCAACATCGCGCGCGCGCACGGCGGCGACGTCGTGCTGCGCAACCGCGCCCGAGGGCGGACTCGAGGCCCGGCTGAGCCTGCCCCTGCGCAGCCCCTGAGGGCGCGGGCCAGGACCCGTGCTGCAACAATGGCCTGACAGCCGGCACAGTGCAAGGGTCCGGGGCGTGTCCTCCGGACCCCGGCCGGCATCGATACTCGGGTCCCCCGGCGCCGGCCTCGCGCTGCCGCACTGCCCCGAGGCACCCTTCGGTCGCCCGCTCTGGAACATGCGATGAACCCACAAGACTTCAAACCGTCCGACGGCGGCCAGCCGCTGTCGCTGCTGCAACGCCTGTCACTGGCCTTCGGCGCCTTCTTCGGCGTGCTCGGTGACGCCGCGCTGGCGGCCCGCTTCGCCGCGGTTCGACGCGGTCCGGTCGCGGCGCCCATGGCACCGCCCGCGCCGCCACCCACACCCAAGCAGCCGCCGCTGAAGGAATCCAGCCCCGACGCCGCGCTGCAGCTGCTGGCGCTGCTGCAGCGCGAGGCGCGCCTGATCGACTTCGTCGGCGAGGAGCTCGACGCCTACGACGATGCGCAGATCGGCGCCGCGGCGCGTGTCGTGCACGAGGGCTGCGCCAAGGTGCTGCGCGAGCACTTCAGCATCGTGCCGGTGCGCAGCGAGGCCGAAGGCAGCCGCATCACGCTGGCCGCCGGCTTCGACGCGGCGGCGGTGCGCCTGACCGGCAACGTGGTCGGCCAGGCGCCTTTCACCGGCAGCCTGAGCCACCGCGGCTGGCGCGTCACCGAGGTGCGCCTGCCCAAGCTGGCCGAGCGCCACGATCCGCGCGTGCTGGCCCCGGCGGAGGTGGAGCTGTGAGCGCCGCGCGGCCGCTCCGAAGGCGCTCGCTCCCCCCCGGGGGACGGCCCGCAGGGCCAAGGGGGCGAGATGAGTGGTTCACGTTACGCCATCGGCATCGACCTCGGCACCACCCACAGCGCGCTGGCCTGTGTCGACCTCGCAGCCAGCGACGGCGACGGCAGCGGCGGCGAGGTGATGGCCGTGCCGCAGCTCACCGCGCCCGGCGCGGTCGAGGCGCAGCCGCTGCTGCCGTCGTTCCTCTACCTGCCGCATGCCGACGAGCTCGCGCCCGGCGAGCTGGCCCTGCCCTGGTCGGCCGAGGGCCAGCGACGTGGTCGGCGAGCTGGCGCGCAGCCGCGGTGCGACGACGCCGATCCGCCTGGTGTCCAGCGCCAAGAGCTGGCTGTGCCACCCCGGCGTCGACCGCCGCGCCGCCGATCCTGCCGCACGACGCGCCGGCCGAGGTGGCGCGCGTCTCGCCGCTGGAGGTCTCGGTGCGCTACCTGGAGCACCTGCGCGAGGCCTGGGACCACGCGCATCCCGACGCGCCGTTCGCCGAGCAGGAGCGTGACGGTGACCGTGCCGGCCTCGTTCGACCCCGCCGCGCGCGAGCTGACGGTGGAGGCCGCGCGCGCCGCCGGCTGCGGCGAGCTGACGCTGCTCGAGGAGCCGCAGGCGGCGCTCTACAGCTGGATCCAGGCCAGTCGGCGGCGCCTGGCGCAAGCAGGTGCGGCCGGGCGACATCCTGCTGGTCGTCGACGTCGGCGGCGGCACCACCGACTTCTCGCTCATCGCCGTGCTCGAGCGCGAGGGCAACCTCGAGCTGCACCGCGTCGCCGTCGGCGACCACATCCTGCTCGGCGGCGACAACATGGACCTGGCGCTGGCCCATGCGGTCGCGCGCAAGCTCGCCGCCGCCGGCACGACGCTCGACGCCTGGCAGATGCGCGCGCTGACCTACGGCTGCCGCAGCGCCAAGGAGCGCCTGCTCGGCGACGGCGGCGAGGTCCGCGACGCCGAGCCCATCGTGGTGCCCGGCCGCGGCAGCAAGCTCATCGGCGGCTCGATCCGCACCGAGCTGACGCGCGACGAGGTCAGCGCCGACCCTGCTCGACGGCTTCTTCCCGCAGGTGGACGCCGTCGGCGCGGCCGCTCAGCCGCGCGCGCGCCGGCCTGGCGCAGCTCGGCCTGCCCTACGCGCAGGACGCCGGCGGTCACGCGCCACCTGGCCGCCTTCCTCGGCCGGCAGCGCGGGCGCCGTCGCCGAGCTGGCGGGCTTCGCCGACCAGCTGGCGCCGGGCGCGAGCTTCCTGCACCCGACCGCGGTGCTCTTCAACGGCGGCGTCTTCAAGTCCGGCCGCGCTGGCCGAGCGCACGCTGGCCACGCTCAACGCGCTGGCTGGCGGCCGACGGCGCCGCGCCGGCGCGCGCTGCTGGCCGGCGCCGACCTGGACCTCGCGGTGGCCCGCGGCGCCGCCTACTACGGCCACGTGCGCCGCGGCCAGGGCGTGCGCATCCGCGGCGGCACCGCGCTTCGCCTACTACGTCGGCGTCGAGTCCGCGATGCCCGCGGTGCCCGGCATCGAGCCGCCGGTGCAGGCGCTGTGCGTGGCGCCGTTCGGCATGGAAGAGGGCACCGAGGCCGACGTGCCCGACGCTGGAGTTCGGCCTGGTGGTCGGCGAGCCGGTGCGCTTCCGCTTCTTCGCCTCGTCGGTGCGCCGGCAGGACGACGTCGGCACCCTGCTCGACGTCTGGAGCCAGCGACGAACTGCAGGAGCTGGACGCGATCTCGGCCACCTTGCCCCCCGAGGGCCGCCGCGCCGGCGACGTGGTGCCGGTGCGCCTGCACGCCCGCGTCACCGAGGCCGGCACGCTGGAGCTCGAGGCCCTGCCGCTGAGCGGCAGCGAGCGCTGGAAGGTCGAGTTCGACGTGCGCGGCGAACGGCAGGAGGCCACGGCAACAGCATGAGCACCCTCGGGCCGCCGGCGCGCCGGACGGGGCGGCGCCGGCCTACAGCGTCGGCATCGACCTCGGCACCACCCACACGGTGGTCGCCTACGCGCCGCGTGAAGCGCGGCGCGTCGCGCCCGTCGATCCGCCTGTTCGACGTCGACCAGCTGGTGGCCCCGGCGAGGTGGCGGCGCGGCCGCTGCTGCCCTCGTGCGCTACCACCCGGCGCCGGGCGAGCTGGCGCCCGGCGACTGCGACGCTGCCCTGGCCGCCCGTGCCGCGGTGAGACGCCGGCGCGGTGATCGGCGTCGCTGGCGCGCCAGCTCGGCGCCCAGGTGCCGGGGCGGCTGGTGGCCAGCGCCAAGAGCTGGCTGTCGCATGCCGCCGTCGACCGCCTGGCCGCCGATCCTGCCCTGGGGCGCGCCGGCCGACGTGCCGAAGGTGTCGCCGGTGGCCGCCAGCGCCAGCTACCTGGCGCATGTGCGCGCGGCCTGGAACCACCACCACCCGGCGCAGCCGCTGGAACAGCAGGAACTGGTGCTGACCGTGCCGGCCTCGTTCGACGACGCGGCGCGCGCGCTGACGCTGCAGGCCGCGCAGCGACGCCGGGCTGCCGCACGCTGCGCCTGCTCGAGGAGCCGCAGGCGGCGCTGTACGACTGGCTGTTCCGCCACCGCAAGACGCTGCGCGAGGACCTGGCCGGCACGCGGCTGGTGCTGGTCTGCGACGTCGGCGGCGGCACCACCGACCTGAGCCTGGTGCGCGTCGAGCTGCGGGACGGCGAGCCGCAGCCTGGAGCGCTTCGCCGTCGGCAGCCACCTGATGCTGGGCGGCGACAACATGGACCTGGCGCTGGCCCACCAGGCCGAGACCCGGCTGGGCCTGGCGTCGCGGCTCGCCGCGCCGGCCAGCTGGCGCAGCTGGTGGCGCGCTGCCGCGCCGTCAAGGAGCGCCTGCTGGCCGCCGACGCGCCGGCCAGCGCCAGCGTCACGCTGCTGGGCGGCGGTCGCGCGCTGGTCGGCGGCGCGCGCTCGGTCGAGCTCACGCGCGACGAGGTCCAGCGCTGCGTCGTCGACGGCTTCTTCCCGCAGGGCCCTGCCGACGAAGGCCCGCGGCGCGAGCGCGCCAGCGGCCTCGTCAGCTTCGGCCTGCCCTATGCCGCGGACGCCGCGGTGACGCGCCACGTCGCCGCCTTCCTGCAGCAGCACCGCAGCGCCGGCTGGCCCGACGCGCTGCTGCTCAACGGCGGCGTCTTCCATGCCCACGCCATCGTCGCGCGTCTGCAGGACACGCTGGCGGGCTGGCGCGGCGCGCCGCTGCGCCTGCTGCACAACGACGACCCCGACGTCGCCGTGGCGCGCGGCGCCGTGGCCTATGCACTGGCGCGCCGCGGGCTGGCACCGCGGATCGGCGGCGGCTCGCCGCGCAGCTATTTCCTGCGCCTGGACGATGGTGCAGGTGGCCACGCGAGGCCCGGCGTCTGCCTGCTGCCGCAGGGCACCGAGGAAGGCCACGAAGTGCGCCTGGAGGGCCGCAGCTTCGCGCTGCGCGTCGGCGAGCCGGTGCGCTTTCACCTCGCGGCCACCACCGCCGAAGTGGCAGGCCAGGCGGCGCCGACGGCGGGCGAACTGGTCGACCTGGCCGCACTGCGATGCCCAGGCCGCTGCCGCCGCTGGCCACCGTGGTGCGCGGCGAAGGCCGCCGCGAGAGCGCCGGTGCAACTGGCGGCCACGCTGACCGAGGTGGGCACGCTGGAGGTGCACTGCCTGGCCGCGGACGACCCGGCGCAGCGCTGGAAGCTCGAGTTCCAGCTGCGCGGCGAGCCGGACATGCGCGCCGCCACCGCATCGGGCCTGCCGCCGCGCTTCGACGAGGCGGTCGAGCGGCATCGAACGCGTCTTCGGCGCCCGCCTGCGCGACGCGGATCCCAAGGCCGTGAAGCAGCTGCGCGCGCAGCTCGAAGCCCTGCTGGGCGACGCGCGAGCGCTGGCCGACCGGCGCTGCTGCGCCCCCTGTTCGACGCCTTGTGGCAGCGCGCGCCGGGGCCGCCGCCGCTCGGCCGACCACGAGCGCGTCTGGCTCAGCCTGGCCGGCTGGTGCCTGCGGCCGGGCTTCGGCGACGCGCTGGACGGCTGGCGCATCGAGCAACTGTGGCCGCTGTTCGAACAGGGCGTGCAGCATGGCCACGACGCGCAGGTCAACAGCGAGTGGTGGACGCTGTGGCGTCGCGTCGCCGGCGGGCTGGACGAGGCGGCGCAGTCGCGGCTGCTGGAGGACTTCGCATTCAACCTGCGCGGCGAGGAAGCCGGCATCGTCGAGCGCCCGGCGCACCTGGTGAAGGGCGGCTGGGACGAGATGCTGCGACTGGGTGCCTCGCTGGAGCGCATCCCGGCCGAGCACAAGGTCGAGATCGGCAACTGGCTGCTGCAGCGCCTGCGTCCGGCCGCGACCCGGAGCGCGCGACCGCCGGCCCCCGACCCCTGGACGCCGTGGGCGTTGGGCCGCCTCGGCGCGCGCGTACCGCTGTACGGCAGCGCGCACGCCGTCGGTGCCGATCGAATCCGCACAGGCCTGGCTGGAAGTGCTGCTGGCGCTGGACTGGAAGCGGGTCGATGGCGCCGCAGCCGCGGCGGCCAACCTGGCCCGCCGCAGCGGCGACCGCGCGCGCGACCTGCCGCCCGAGGCCTGCGAACGCGTGATCGACAGGCTGCAGGCGTACGGCGCGCCGCCGGGCTGGATCGCCCGCGTGCGCGAGGTCGTGGCGCTGGACGAGGCCGCCGAGCGCAATCTGTTCGGCGATGCGCTGCCGCCCGGACTGAAGCTCATCGCCTGATGCCGCGGCGGCGGACTTCGGCTCACCGACAGGCGCGATGGCGGGCCGAAGAGCTGCCGGGATCGAGCCCGGGTTGCGAAGTCCCGCTCCACCCGCAGGCTTGGCCATCGAAGGATCCCCGTCACCCCTTCCAGCACGCCGCCCTGCGCCCCGGCCCCTCGAGCCCGTCAGAACACGCCCAGGCTGAGTCCGGTCGCCAGGGTACCTCCGAGTTCCTCGCAGCGGGCCAGGTCCTCGGGCCGGATCTTCTTCGTGCGCAGGATCTGCTCGGGCGTCTGCGCCTGCGTGCAGACGATGAGTGCATCGGCGACCGCCCTCAGGCGCCAGCCGGTGGCGATGCGCTCGATCTGGCGCGCGGCGTTGCGCCCGTCGCTGCCGGCGCAGATCAGCACCGCGTAGGGCCGGCCGTTGACGCGGTCGAGCGCGGCGTAGTAGCTGCGGTCGAAGAAATCCTTCATCAGCCCCGACATCGACGCCAGGTTCTCCGGCGTCGCGAAGAGGTAGGCGTCGGCAGCGAGCAGGTCGGCCGGCCCGGCATCGGTCGCCCGCAGCAGCCTGACCTGCACCGTGGCCGCTTCGTTGCCCGCGCCGGCGGCGGCAGCCGCGGCCATCTGGCGCGTGCCGTCGGTCATCGAGTGGTAGACGATCAGCAGCGTCTTCATCGATGGCAAGCATAGCGGCCGCTGCCGCGCCCTCGTCGGGCACGCGGCAAGGCCCGGCGCGAACGAATGTCGCGTCGGGCGACGAACGAGTGGTTACAGTGTGCGCCACGGTCATGCCGGCCGGGCGATCGACAACGAGGTTTCCGATGCGTCTTCAGTGGACAGTGCTGTTCTGCATCTGGGTGGCGGCTCAGGGCGCAATCGCCCAATCCTCGGACAAGGTCGTCGACGTGCGGGTCGTCGACGGCGTGATCACCGTATCGCCGGACCCGGCGGTCGTGAGCAAGCAGCAGAACCGGATCCGCTGGCAGCTGAACACGGCGGGCTTTTCGTTTCCGGCCAACGGCATCGTCATCCAGGCCGGCGGCAGCGAGTACGGCGAATGCGGCGCCTCGGGCAACTCGAGCACCGCCTACGTGTGCAAGAAGCTCAGGCACATCGACCGCAAGGAATACAAATACGACGTCAACCTGCGGGGCCCCGGCGGCCAAGCCCTGAATCTGGATCCGGTCATCCGGAACGACTGAGGCCCGCCGATCCTCCGAACGCGAGCGCCAGTTCGCGCGACCGCGCCAGGGCCAGCCCCAGTTCCGATCGCGGGCCGGCCCTGACTTCGGCGGCCAGGGCGCCGGCCCGCTCGAGCATCGCGGAAGCGGCATCGGGTCGCCCGCACCGGCACTCCAGTTCGGCGTGCACGCACAGCAGCACGCCGAGGCTGAAGGGGTCTCCTGCCGCTTCCAGCACCGCCTGCCCCTCGTGCAGGCGGACCCGGGCGAACTCGAATTCGCATTGCCGCGTGTGCAGGGCGGCCAGATATCCGAGCGCCTGCCCCTGCAGCCTCGGGTCCGGCAGCCTGCGCGCCAGTGACAGCGCGGCCTCCAGTCGCTGGCGCGCCTGTGGCGCCCGCTCCAGCGCGGTCTCGAAGATGCCCAGATTGCACAGCAGCGTGCATTCGAGCCGCGCATGGCCCAGCTCGCGTGCGATCGGCAGCGCCGCCTCGCTCACCGCCACGGCTTCGGCCGCGCGGTCCTGCATGTGGTGCAGCAGTCCGAGGTTGCTCAGGGTATTGCCCTCGTGCATGCCGGTCGCCCAGGGCGCGCGCGACCTGCAGCGCTTCCTCCAGGTGGCCACGGGCCTCGTCCAGCTGCCCGAGCGAGATATGCAGGGTGCCGAGATTTCCGAGCACGCTGCCGCGCAGGAACGGGTGCGCCATGCCGGCGGCGACTTCCAGCGCCGCCTGGTACTGCCCGCGGGCGTCTTCCAGCCGACCGATAGTCGGCCTCGAGGTTGCCCAGGCTGTTGCGCGCCGCACATTCCAGCGCACGATCGCCGAGCGCCTGCACCTGCGCCAGCGCCTCGACCAGCAGTGTCCGGGACGCATCGTCCCGACCGTCACGGGCCAGCAGCCGCGCCAGCTGGATGCCGGCCTGCGCCTGGGAGCGACGGTCGCCGACCTCTGCGGACAGCGCCAGCGCATGTTCGGCGTGCTGCCTCGCCTGGCCGAGATGGCCGGCCTGCGTGCAGGCCTGGGCCAGCACCACCTGCACACGCGCCGCTGCCGCGTCGGGCAGCCCCGGGAGGCCGGCCACCAGCTGCGCCAGCGCGACGCCGGTCTCGAAGGGCCCTTGCAGGCTCAGCGCCGCCCAGGCGCCTTCGAGGGCGCCGACCGCGGTGACGGCGTCGCCTCGCGCGACGGCGCGCCGGCAGGCCACCACCAGATTGTCGAGGTCGGCGCAGTCGCCGCCTTGCGCAGCGCGGCGGCGCCCGACGCGGCGAACCAGGCGCCGTGCCGGCGCCTGCGCGCGCCAGCAGCGCCGCCGGGCCGCTGCCGGCGTAGCGGCCCTCGGTGCGCAGGTGCTCGGCGGCATAGACCTGCACGCTGACCAGCAGGTCGAAGCGGTCGCCGCCGCGCGCGCGCACGAAGGACTTGTCGACCAGCGAATGCAGCACGTCGACGCTCCAGGGCGCATCGTCGCAGGCCGACAGGTCGAGCACCGCCTCGGCCGCCTCCAGCGTGAAGCCGCCCTCGAACACCGACAGCTGCGCCAGCGCCGCGCTGCTCGGCCGGCGACAGCAGGTCCCAGGACCAGTCGAAGGCGGCGCGCAGCGTGGACTGGCGGTCGTGCCGCCCGCCGCTGCTCGCCAGCAGCTTGAAGCGCTCGCTCATGCGCGCCAGCAGCGCGCGCGGCGACATCACGCGCACCCGCGCCGCGGCCAGCTCGATCGCCAGCGGCAGGCCGTCGAGCAGGCGCACCAGCGGCGCGATGGCGGCGCGGTCGTCGTCGTCGGGCTGGAAATCCTGGCGTGCGGCGCTGGCGCGCCGCACGAACAGCGCTCTCGGCCTCGGCCCAGGGCAGCGGCGCCAGTGCCAGCGCCTCTTCGCCGGCGATGCCCAGCACCTCGCGCGTGGTGACCAGGAACCGCGCCTCCGGCGCGCGGTCGAGCCAGCGGCCCAAGGTCTCTTCGGCATGGCGCGCCACCTGCTCGAAGTTGTCCAGGATGACCAGGCAATGGCCGCGCCCGGCGATGGCATGGCCCGATCTGCTCGACCGGGTCGTCCTGGCCCAGCGGCACTTCGAGCCCCTGCGCCACCGCATGCACCAGGCCGTCGATGCCGCGCGCCGGCGCCAGGTCGCAGAACCAGACGCCGCCCGGGTAACTCGCCCAGCCAGGTCCAGCCGAAGCGCGTGGCCAGGCGCGTCTTGCCGGCGCCGCCGATGCCCAGCACCGAGACCAGCCGCGCGCCGTGCGCAAAGCGCCGCGCCAGGTCCAGCATCGCAGCGTGGCGGCCGACGAAGGCGTCGCGCTCGGCCGGCAGGCTGTGCCGGATCTCGCGCACCGGCAGCCAGAGGTCGCCCTCGCGCGCACGACGCGGTAGGCCTTGGCGCCGTCGGGCGGCGGCGTGAAGGGCGCGCCGTCGTCGCCGACCTCGAACAACTCGATCGGCTCGGGCAGGCCCTTGAATCGCCAGTGGCCGTGCGACACCACGCGCTGCGGCGATCGGCCCAGCGCGTCGCGGGCCGCCGCGGTCAGCAGGGTCTGGCCGCCCAGCGCGGCCGACATCACGCGCGCGGCGACCGGCTTGGCCAGCGCCGTCGACCTCCAGCGGCTTGGCGCCCAGCGCGACGTCGTGCGCCGGCGTTCTCGCGCACGGTCACCGGCCCGACATGCAGGCCGGCGCGCGCCCGGATCGGCGCCGGCAGCGCGGCCAGCGCGCGCGTGGTAGGCCAGCGCGAAGCCGAGGGCGTCGCCGGCGCGGCCGAACAGCAGCAGGAAGCCGTCGGTCTTGTCGATCTCGCGGCCGCGCCAGTGGCGCAGCAGGTCGCGCGCGACGCGGTCGTGCGCGGCCCACAGCCGGGCCATCGCCTCGTCGCCCAGCCTCTCGGCCAGGGCGGCGCTGTCGACGATGTCGACGAGCAGCAGCGCGGCTTGTTCGGGCAGTGTCACGGGAGGGCGGGCGATGTCGAGGGCAGGCAGAATTCCAGGCTCGGCGGCGAGCGCCGCAGGCCTCGAAGGATGTCACACCCGCGGCCGCCAGCCGATAGACTCCGATTCCGTCCGACCTCCCGACCGACCTGACGATGATTCCCCAAGACCTGCTGAAGCACGTCGACACGTCGACGGCAAGGGTCGACTCGACCTTGCCCGGCGTCGAGGTCCGGGTTCACGTGGCGGCGGTCCTGGCCCAAGGCCACGACGCGCCATCGGAGGCCGCATGAACGAAGCCCGGGCCCTGCTCGTGATCGGCGCCGGCGACGCCACCGGCGGCGCCATCGCGCGGCGTTTTGCGCGCGAGGGCTATATCGCCTGCGTCACGCGCCGCACGGCGGACAAGCTGGAGCCGCTGGTCGCAGCAGATCCGCGCCGAAGGCGGGCAGGCGCACGGCTTCGGCAGCGACGCGCGCAAGGAGGAGGAGATGGTCGCGCTGGTCGAGAAGATCGAGCGCGAGATCGCGCCGATCGAGGTGGCGGTGTTCAACATCGGCGCCAACGTGCGCTTCCCCATCACCGAGACCACGGCGCGCGTCTACACCAAGGTCTGGGAGATGGCCTGTTTCGGCGGCTTCCTGATGGGGCGCGAGGTGGCCAAGGCGATGCTGCCGCGCGGCCGCGGCACGATCATCTTCACCGGCGCCACGGCCAGCCTGCGCGGGCGCGACGGGCTTCGCCGCCTTCGCCGGCGCCAAGCACGCGCTGCGCGCACTGGCGCAGAGCATGGCGCGCGAACTCTGGCCGCAGGGCATCCACGTCGCGCACACCGTGATCGACGGCGCCATCGACACCGAATTCATCCGCAGCCACTTTCCCGAGCGCTACGCGCTGAAGGAGCAGGCAGGGCATCCTCGACCCGGACCACATCGCCGACGCCTACTGGCAGATCCACCAGCAGCCGCGCGACGCCTGGACGCACGAGACCGAACTCCGGCCCTGGATCGAAAACTGGTGAAGCCCATGACCGCGACCCACGACCTCGGCGTGCAGTTCCTGTTCGACTTCGGCAGCCCGAACGCCTACCTCTGCCACAAGGTGATCCCGGCGATCGAGGCCCGCACCGGGGCCCGCTTCGCCTACGTGCCGATCCTGCTCGGCGGCCTGTTCAAGCTGGCGAACAACCGCTCGCCGATCGAGGCCTTCGCCGACATTCCCGAACAAGCTGGCCTACGAGCGGGCTCGAGATGCAGCGCTTCGTCGCCCGCCATGGCCTGGCGGACTTCCGGTTCAATCCGCACTTCCCGGTCAATACGCTGCAGATCATGCGCGGCGCGGTGGCGGCGCAGCAGTTGGGAGTCTTCGAGCGCTACGTCGACGACCTGTTCGCGGCGATGTGGGAACGCGGGCTGAAGATGGACGACCCGGCCACGATCGCCAGCGTGCTGGCCGCGGCCGGCCTCGACGCCGAACGCCTGATGCAGGCCGCCCAGTCGCCGGAGGTCAAGGCCGCCCTGACGGCGAACACCCAGTCCGCCCACGATCGCGGCGCCTTCGGCGCACCGACCTTCTTCGTCGGCGACGAGATGTACTTCGGCAAGGATCGGCTGCGCGAGGTCGAGGAAGAGATCGTCCGGGTCCGCCATCGCGGCGCCGCGGCAGGCTGAGCGCCTGCGGCGCCGCCGCTCCCGCGGTCAACGCTGGCCGAGCAGGCCGTTGGCGATGGCGCGGTCGATCTCGGCCTGCGCTTCCAGCCAGTCCGCCATCGGATCGCCCGAGGCAAAGCCGCGACGCTCGGCGATGTAGAAGGCCGCGACCTCGATGTAGTTCGCGCGCTGCTCGGGCGTGACGACGGCGGCCGATTTCTCCTTGGCCGCCGCCTTGCCTGTCGCCGGCGCCTGGGCCGAAGCCGAAGCCGCCTTGGCTGCCTTTGCCGGCACCGTGGCCTTCCCGGCCGCCGGCACCTTGCCTGTCGCCGGCTTTGTCGTGGCCGGGGTCGCTGCCTTCGCCGCCGGGCCGATTTCCTTGGCCGGCGCGGATGCGCCGCCCGCCGTCGTCTTGCGTGTCGCCATTTCCCTGTCCTTCTCAGCAGTCATCCGATAGGTTCATTTTCGGGCAGAACGCCCTCATCGTCGTGCCGGCGCAGCAGCAACGAGGGTCGTGGCGGCCCGGGCCCGTCTTCAGTCCGCCGCGAAGCAGTAGAACAGCCCCGCGCCGCCGGTGGACTTGAGCTGGTCCGGGCTGCAGCCGGCCGACTGGTGCGACGAATTCCAGGACTTGGCCGGCACGCTCTCGTCGAGGCCCGATGCGGTCGTGGTGGCCGAGCATCGCCGCGCCGCCGCTGCTCATCTGCCAGTTGGCGCAGGTGGAGTTCGCGTCACCGGCGATGAAGGTGCCGTCGGGTTGCGAACCGGTCAGGATGTCGTGCTGGTTCGGGGTGTCGCCGCGGCCGTTGACGACGGCGCCGGTCTCGGTGAGCGCCGTCTGCTTGTTGATATTGTTGGCGGCGTGCAGCTGTGCCACGTCGGTGGCCACGACCACGCCCTTGGCGTTCTGCCAGGGGCCCTTGCCGATGCGGTCGCGCGCGTTCACGCCGGGCTGGCTGGCCGTCGGCTGGGCGCTCAGGTAGGCGCGCCAGGTGCGGTGGCCGGCCCCGGCCGCGGCGGCCAGCTTCTGGCAATGCGCGTCGGCGCCGGCGAGGCCGCCGAGGTCGCCGCCCCTGCCGGGCCCGGCGCTGGTGACGAAGAAACTCATGTCCGACTTGCCCGACATGGGCATGCCGCTGCAGGCGGCCAGCAGCGAGACGGCGCCGGCACAGGCCAGCAGGGACCAACGGTTGACGCAGCGCATCTCTGGACTCCTGGAAGTGGAAGTGGGTGCAGCGCCGGACTTCGTCGGCAGGCCGGCCTGGGCTCGGCGCCACGGTGCATCGTAACCAATCCCGAAGCCGCAGCGATCGACGCGCCGCCGGGCGCGGGGCAGCCGTGGCCGCGCCGCGATTCCGGCTGCCACCCTCGCCGCACGTGTCGGCGAATGCCGTTGCGCGCTCATGGGCAAATGTGGCCCCGCCGCTTTGCCCATACCCCCTCGGGGGGCGGCGGCGGCATGGCCGGCGCCTGGGGGCGCTCAGGTGCCGCAGAAGGTCCTGGTAGCCGGCCGTCACCGCCGCCGGCGGCCGGCTCGGCGTAGCGGCGCATGCTGCGGCAGGCTCGTCGTAGGGCCGGCGCAGCGCGGCCAGCAGCTGCTCGAAGGGCGCGAGGTCGCCGTCGTCCGAGGCCGCGGCCAGCGCCTCCTCGACGCGGTGGTTGCGCGGGATGATCGACGGGTTGGCGCGCGCGCATGCGCGCCGCGCGGGCCGCGCCGGCGCCGCGGCGGCACCGTCGTCGGCCGCGCAGCGGGCGCGCCAGCGCGCCAGCCAGGCATCGAGCGCGCCGCGCGTCGGCGAACAGCGCGCGCAGCGGCGCCTCGTCGCCCGCGGCGGCGTCGGCCAGCCGCCGCCAGGCCAGCGTGAAGTCGACCTGCTGCGCGTGCAGCAGCGCCAGCCAGTCGTCGGCCAGCGCGGCGTCGGCGGCGTCGTCACCGGCGTGCGCGCAGGCCGAGCTTGGCGCGCTGGCCCTGCAGCAGCGCCGCGCGGTACAGCGCCGGGAAGGCGTCGATCACCTCGGTCGACCTGCGCCACCGCGCGCTGCACCGCGGCCTCGTCGTCGCCGTCGGCCATCAGCGGCAGCAGCGTCTCGGCCAGCCGCGCCAGGTTCCAGCGCGCGATGTGCGGCTGGTTGCCGTAGGCGTAGCGGCCGCCGTGGTCGATGGAGCTGAAGACCGGCCTCCGGGTCGTAGGCCTCCATGAAGGCGCAGGGGCCGTAGTCGATGGTCTCGCCGGAGATCGTCATGTTGTCGGTGTTCATCACGCCGTGGATGAAGCCGACGTTCATCCACTGCGCGATCAGCGCCGCCTGGCGCTGCGGCCACGGCGCGCAGCAGCGCCGAGGTGGCGCTCGGGCGCGCCGGCCAGCGCCGGGTCGTGGCGCGCGATGGCGTAGTCGGCCAGCTGGCGCAGCCGCTCGAGCTCGCCGCGCGCGGCGAAGAACTGGAAGGTGCCGACGCGCAGGTGGCTGGCGGCCACGCGGGTGAGCACCGCGCCGGGCAGCGGCCGTCTCGCGCTAGACCGGCTCGCCGGTGGCGGCCACGGCCAGCGCGCGCGTGGTGGGGATGCCCAGCGCGTGCATCGCCTCGCCGATCAGCACTTCGCGCAGCATCGGGCCCGACGCGCGGCCTTGCCGTCGCCGCCGCGCGAGAAGGGCGTGCGGCCCGAGCCCTTGAATGCGATGTCGCGGCGCCGGCCGTGGCGGTCGATCACCTCGCCCAGCAGCAGCGCGCGGCCGTCGCCGAGCTGCGGCGAGAAGCCGCCGAACTGGTGGCCGGCGTAGGCCTGCGCGATCGGCTGCGGCGCCCTCGGGCACGCGGTTGCCGGCGAAGAGCGCGGCGCCCTCGGGGCCGTCCAGCGCGGCGGCGTCCAGGCCGAGCTCCGCGCGCGAGGGCGCGGTTGAGGAACAGCAGCCGCGGCGCGGGCACCGCGGCCGGCTGCCAGGCCACGTAGAAGCCCGGCAGCTCGCGCGCGTAGGTGTTGTCGAAGGCGAAGGTGGCGGGCATGTCGTCGGGCACCGGAATGGCCTGCCAGTGTGCCGGCAAGCGAGGGTCCCTGTCGGTGGCGAGGTCGGGACACGACCTCCGCGCCGCGGGCGGTCATGGGGCCACTAAGACCCTCGGCGACCGACGTTCCGCCCGGGGCAGCCCGTTCAGCGCTGGGCCGCAGGTGGGGGCCACACGAAGTGTGCATCACCGTCGTGGTCGCTGCCGTGCCAGTCGCTGACCGAGAACAGGATGCGGGCGGGCGCCGGCATCTCGACGCCGCGCTCGCTCGCGTGCAGGCTGACGCCGGCCAGGTCCAGGCGGCTGTGCTCGGCGCGGATCGCGACGCGGCCGCGCAGGCCGACATCGGTGGCGACGACCACGCTGTGCTGCGCCGAAAGCGCGACGTCGCTGCTGTCGACGATCGACCTCTCGATGGTCAGCGACGACGATTTCAGCGTCAGCCGCTTCAGGCGCGCATCCTCGATGCGGGCGCCGGTGCAATGGTCGAGCGTGATGCCGTCGTAGACGCCGCTGTAGCGGGCGCCGGGGCGGTTCTCGCACACCACGCTGCCCTGCGAGTCCCCGTCCGCCGGGGCCGGCGGGCGCGGCGACAGCGGCCCCTCGAGTCCCGCCAGGAGCAGGCGGTTGAAGGCGTCGGGGCTCTCCAGCATGGGGGTGTGACCGACGCCGTCGATCACCCTCAGGCGCGCATCGGGCAAACGTCCGGCGAGCAACCTGCCCGTGCGCAGCGGTGCCACCGGATCGTTCGCGCCCCAGATCACCGTCGTCGGGGCGGTGGTTTCGCGTATCGCGGCAGTGAAGTCGTGCTCGACGAGGCCGAGCGCGGCCTCGACATGGGTTTGGCCGCCGAGCAAGGCATGGCGGATGTCTGGGTTCTGCGCCAGCCAGCGGCTGAAGTCGAACCCCTCCTCGAGACGACCGAACATTTCCCGCCGCCAGCCGTCGATGCGCCCGTCCAGGCCCCTCAGCCAGCGATCGACGGGCTCGATGCCGACCTGCGGCAGGCGTCGGCTGGCCATGTGCTGCACGAAGACGTTCTTGAGCAGGATGCCCGCCGCATCCACGAGGACGAGGCGGTCCACCCGCGCGGGCCGGGCATGCGCGAAATACAGGCCGACCGCGGCGCCGAGCGAGTGCCCGACGACGTGCACGCGCTGGCCCGGCGCCATGGCGTCGAGGACCTCGGCCAGCGTGGCGCCCAGCCCGGCGAACGAATAGCCCTGCGGCGCGTCCGGCGAGCCGCCGAAGCCGGGCAGGTCGACGGTCACGACGTGAAAGCGTGCGGCCAGTGCCGGGACGGCGCGCAGCCAGTCGCGATGTGCGTTGCCGCCCAGGCCGTGCACCAGCAGCACCGTGCGCGCATCGACGGCACCGGCTTCGCCGACCAGCACGCGCTGCCCGTCGCGCAGCGCCAGGCAGCGGTAGCGAAGCTGTGCCAGACGGACGGGCGCGGACGCAGCCGCGTCGCCGGCGCGCTCGATGCACGACCCGGGCGACTCGGCTGCCGCCGCCGCGGCCGTCGCCATGCCCGCGGCCAGCAGCAGGGCGTGCGACATCGACGCACGCCCGGGCATTCGTCAGGGCACGAAGCGGAGAACGACCACCGCAGCCGGCCCGTCGCCTATTCCTTCAGGTCGACGCCGTAGAAGGTGTGCCGGCCGAAGGGGCTGAGCTTGAAGTCGATGACTTCCTTGCGCACCGGCTTGAGCTGCACCGCGTGCGCGATGGTGAACCAGGGCGCCTGCTCCTTGAAGATCACCTGCGCCTTCTTGTACAGCTCGGTGCGCTCGGCGGTCTTGGACACCGTCTTGGCCTTCAGCACCAGGTCCTCGAAGGGCTTGTAGCAGAACTTGGCGACGTTGCTGCCGCCGGTCTTGGCCGAGTCGCAGCCGAGCAGCGTATGCAGGAAATTGTCCGGGTCGCCGTTGTCGCCGGTCCAGCCCAGCATGCCCATCTGGTGCTCGCCGGCCTGCATGCGCTTGCGGTACTCGCCCCACTCGAAGCTCTTGATCTCGGCCTTGACGCCGATCTTGGCCAGGTCGGCCTGCATCAGCTCGGCGATGCGCCGCGCGTTCGGGTTGTACGGGCGCTGCACCGGCATCGCCCACAGGTCGGTGGCGAAGCCGCCGGCCAGGCCGGCCTGCGCCAGCAGCTTCTTCGCCGCCTCGGGGTCGTAGGGGTCGTCCTTGACGGCGTCGTTGTACGACCACATCGACGGCGGGATCGGGTTCTTCGCCGCGATGCCGGTGGACAGGTAGACGCCGTCGATGATGGCCTTCTTGTTGATCGCCATGCTCACGGCCTTGCGCACGCGCACGTCGTCGAAGGGCTTCTTCTGCGTATTGAAGGCCAGGTAGCCGACGTTCAGCCCGGGCTGCTCGAGGACCTTGACGTTCGGATCCTTGCGGATCGCGTCGAGGTCGGCCGGGTTCGGGTAGGGCATGACGTGGCATTCGCCCTTCTGCAGCTTGGCCCAGCGCACCGAGGCGTCGGGCGTGATCGAGAACACCAGGTCGTCGATCTTGGCCTTGCCGCCCCAGAACTGCGGGAACGCCTTGTAGCGGATGACCGCGTCCTTCTGGTACTGCACGAGCATGAACGGGCCGGTGCCGATCGGCTCCTGGTCGATCTTCTCGGGCGTGCCGGCCTTGAGCATCGCGATCGCATATTCCTTGCTCTGCACGCCGGCATATTCCATCGCCAGGTTCGACAGGAAAGGCGCCTCGGGGCGGTTGAGCTCGACCCTGACGGTGTATTCGTCGACCTTGTCGACCGACTTCAGCAGCTTGGGCATGCCCATGTCGTTGAAATACGAGTGGTTCGAGCTCGTGACCTTGAAATACGGGTCGTTCTCCTTCCACTGGCGCTCGAACATGAACATCATGTCGTCGGCGTTGAAGTCGCGCGACGGCTTGAAGTTCTTGTTCGACTGCCACTTGACGCCCTTGCGCAGGTGGAAGGTGTAGACCAGCCCGTCGGGCGAGATCGTCCACTTCTCCGCCAGTCCCGGCACGACCGTGGTGCCGCCGCGCTCGAAATCGACGACGCGGCTGTAGATCTGGCTGCTGGCGTCGAACGAGGTGCCGGTGGTATTGATGCCGGGGTAGAAATTCTCGGGGCTGCCTTCGGAGCAGAAGACCAGGGTCTTGGCCGAGGCCGCGCCGGCGGCCAGCAGCAGCGGCAGCGCCAGTGCGGCCAGCGCCAGTGGGGTCTTCTTCGAGGTGGCGTGCAACATGTCGATGGGCCTTTCGGGTTGTGGGTGAGGGGATCTCGGCGAATCGCCGGGCGCCTCAGGCGGCGCCGGAAAGCAGGAATTGCTCGGCCAGGTGACAGGATACCTGCCGCCCGTCGAGCGGCCGCAGCGCAGGCCGTTCGGCGCTGCAGCGGGCCACCGCGTGCGGGCAGCGGGTCGAGAAGACGCAGCCGGCGGGCGGGTTCAGCGGCGACGGCAGTTCGCCCTTGAGCACGATGCGCTCGACGCGCGCGCCGGCGTCGATGGCCGGCGTGGCGGCCAGCAGCGCCGCGTGTAGGGGTGCAGCGGGCGCGCGAAGAGCAGCGCCTTCGGGCCCTGCTCCATCACCAGGCCGAGGTACATCACCATCACGTCGTGCGCGATGTGCCGCACGACGCCGAGGTCGTGCGAGATGAAGAGGTAGGCCAGGCCGAGTTCCTGCTGCAGGTCGGCCAGCAGGTTGAGCACCTGCGCCTGCACCGAGACGTCGAGCGCCGACACCGGCTCGTCGGCGACCACCAGCGCCGGGTCGAGCATCAGCGCGCGCGCGATCGCGATGCGCTGGCGCTGCCCGCCGGAGAACATGTGCGGGTAGCGCCCGTAGTGCTCGGGCCGCAGCCCGACCTTGGCCAGCATCGCGCGCGAGCGCTGCTCGCGCTCGGCCGGCGTCGTGCGTGGTGTTGATCACCAGCGGCGCCTCGAGGATGCGCGCCGATCTTCTTGCGCGGGTTGAGCGAGCCGAAGGGGTTCTGGAAGACGAGCTGCACCGCGCGGCGCAGCGCCGCGCTTCTGCGGCCCGTCGGCGGTCGACCGCGTCGACGCCGCTGCAGCCGCAGCGTGCCCTGGGTGGGCGTCTCGATCAGCGTCACCATGCGCGCCAGCGTCGACTTGCCGCAGCCCGATTCGCCCACCACCGCCAGCGTGCGGCCGGCGTCGACGGCGAACGACACGCCGCCCACCGCCTGCAGCCGCGCCGGCTCGCGCAGCGGGCCGCGCCTGATGGTGTAGATCTGGGTCAGGCCCGACCGCCTCGACGACCGGCGTCGTTCATGCCGACCTCGTCCGCGCCGGCGCGGTCGCGGCGCGATGGCGTGTCGCCGCGATCGCGTGCGTCGCCCAGCGGATAGTGGCAGCGCACCGCGCCGCGCGGCCCAGGGCGCGCAGCGCCGGCCGCTCGGCGCGGCAGCGCGGCGTGGCGAATTCGCAGCGCGGCGCGAACAGGCAGCCGCGCGGGCCGGTCGTAGAGCCCGGGCACGACGCCGGGGATCGTCGCCAGCCGCTGCCGGCCGTCGCTGCGCTCGGGCATCGCCGCCATCAGCGCTGCGGTGTAGGGGTGCTGCGGCGCGGCGAACAGGTCGCGCCGCCGGCGCGCTCCTCCACCACCTGGCCCGGCGTACATCACCGCCACGCGCTGCGCCATCTCGGCCACCACGCCCATGTCGTGCGTGATCAGCACCAGCGCCATGCCGCGCTCGCGCTGCAGGGCGCGCAGCAGGTCGAGGATCTGCGCCTGGATCGTCACGTCGAGCGCGGTGGTCGGTTCGTCGGCGATCAGCAGCCGCGGGTTGCAGGCGATGGCCATCGCGATCATCACGCGCTGGTTCATGCCGCCCGAAAGCTGGTGCGGATAGTCCTTCAGGCGGCTCGCCGCCGCCGGGATGCCGACCTGCTCGAGCAGCTCGACGGCGCGGCGCTGCGCCGCGCTGGCCGTCGAGGTTCAGGTGCAGCCGCAGCGTCTCGGCGATCTGGAAGCCGACCGTGAAGCAGGGGTTCAGGCTGGTGGTCGGATCCTGGAAGATCATCGCCACGTCCTTGCCGACGAGGCGGCGCCGCTCGCGCGCCGACAGCGCCAGCAGCTCGTGGCCGGCAAAGCGCAGCGGCGGCGCGTGCACCTCGCCCGGGGAAGGCGACCAGGCCCATCAGCGCCAGCATCGTCACGCTCTTGCCCGATCCCGATTCGCCGACCATGCCCAGCACCTCGCCGTCGTCCAGCGAAGGCCGACGCCGTCGACGGCGTGCATCACGCGCCCTGCGTCGGGAAGTCGACGTGCAGGTTCTCGATTTCGAGGAGCGCCAAGGCGACGTGGTCACCGCTTGAGCTTCGGGTCGAGCGCGTCGCGCAGGCCGTCGCCGAGCAGGTTGAACGCCAGCACGGTGACCAGGATCATCAGCCCCGGGAAGGTCACGACCCACCAGGCGCGCAGCACGAATTCGCGCGCGTCGGCCAGCATCGTGCCCCACTCGGCCGCCGGCGGCTGCGCGCCCAGGCCGAGGAAGCCGAGCGCGGCGGCGTCGAGGATCGCGGTCGAGACGCCGAGCGAGGCCTGCACGATCAGCGGCGCGGCGCAGTTGGGCAGCACCTCGACGAACATCAGCCGCAGCCGGCCGGCGCCGGCCAGGCGCGCCGCGGTGACGTAGTCGCGCGCCGTCTCGGCGAGCACGGCCGCGCGCGTGATGCGCACGTAGTGCGGCAGCACGACCACCGACACCGCCAGCATCGCATTCATCAGCCCGGGCCCGAGGATGGCGACGATGACGATCGCCAGCAGCAGGCTGGGCAGCGTCAGGATGACATCCATCAGCCGCATGATCGCGATCTCGGTCACGCCGCGAACGAACCCGGCCACCATGCCGAGCACGATGCCGACCGCGATCGACAGCGCCACCACGGCCAGGCCGATCGTCAGCGACAGCCGCGCGCCGTGGATCAGTCGCGACAGCATGTCGCGGCCGATCGCGTCGGTGCCCAGCGGCGTGCTCCACGAGCCGCCGTCGGACCACACCGGCGGCCGCAGGAAGGCGGTGTTGTCGGTCAGGTCCGGCGCGTGCGGCGCGATCCACGGCGCCAGCGCGGCCATCAGCAGCACCGCGACGACGATCGCCAGCCCGGCCACGGCGCCGGCATTGGCGCTGAAGCTGGCCCAGAATTCGCGCAGCGGCCCGGGCGGCGCCTCGGCCGTCGCCGCTGCCGGCGGGGCCGGGTTCACGGTGCTCACGAGGCGCGCCGCACGCGTGGATTGATGACGCCGTAGGCGACGTCGACGAGCAGGTTGACGACCATCACCATGCCGCCGAGCAGCAGCAGTCCGCCCTGCAGCACCGGGTAGTCGCGCCGGCTGATGGCCTCGATCATCCATTTGCCGACGCCGGGCCAGGAGAAGATCGTCTCGGTCAGGATGGCGCCGGTGAAGAGCACGCTGACCTGCAGGCCGATGACGGTGACGACCGGGATCAGCGCATTGCGAAAGGCGTGCAGCGCCACCACGCGCCAGGCCGACAGGCCCTTGGCGCGTGCGGTGCGGATGTAGTCCTCGCCCAGCACCTCGAGCATCGCCGATCGCGTCATGCGCGCGATGATGGCCAGCGGATTGGTGCCCAGCACGATGGTGGGCAGGATCAGGTGCGAGGCCGCCGAGCGCCAGGCGCCGGGTTCGCCCGCGAGCCAGGCGTCGACCAGGTTGAAGCCGGTGACCGGCTCGAGATAGTATTGGACGGAGATGCGCCCCGACACCGGCGTCCAGCCCAGCTGCACCGAGAACAGCAGGATCAGCAGCAGGCCCCACCAGAAGATCGGCATCGAATAGCCGGTCAGCGAGACGCCCATCACGCCGTGGTCGAAGATCGAGTTGCGCTTCACCGCCGCCAGCATGCCGGCCGGAATGCCGAGCACGCAGCGCGAACAGGATCGCGCAAGTGCCGAGCTCGATCGTGGCCGGGAACAGCGCCGCGAACTCCTGCAGCACCGGCGCCTGCGTGATCATCGACTTGCCCAGGTCGCCGTGCAGCACGCGGCCGATATAGATGCCATATTGCACCATCAGCGGCCGGTCCAGCCCGTATTCGTTGACCAGCGCGGCGTGGCGCGCGGGGTCGATGCCGCGCTCGCCGGCCAGGGTCTCGATCGGGTCGCCCGGCACCAGCCGGATCATGAAGAACGCGAGCAGCGTCATGCCGATGAAGGTCGGGATGATCAGACTCAGCCGCGTCAGGACGAATCGGAGCATGGCGCATCGTAGCCGACCGTAGCGCCGGGTCGACGACTGCAAGGCCGACGGCCGGCTGCTTCGGCGACACGAAAGCGAACTCCGTCGATGTCGCGGCAAGCACCGCGAGCGGGTCGACCGGCATTCCGGCAACGAGGCGGTTCGTTGGCGCTGCCGACGAGATGATCCTCACGGCGTCCCGTGACCTGTAAACGGCCTCGGCGAACTTTGCAGGCGGCCCGGGGTTCGGCTTCCTTGCGCTTGTGCAATCGACGATTCGTCGTCAGTTCGACGGTCAACGCATCGGCAGTGAGGCCGCAGCTGCCTGCCCCGGCGGCGCCTTCGGCGGGCACAGCGGCGCGCCGCCGCGCCCCTCAGGCCGCGCCGCGCAGGCGGCCCGGGCGCTCGGTGCGCAGCCAGGCCAGCGTGAAGCGGTGATCGTCTTCCAGCGCGGCCTGCAGGGCGTCGGCGAACTGCCGTTCGACCGCATCGCGCCAGCCAGGGCAGGTCCGCCTGAACATGCCATTGCAGGGTCATGCGACTGCGCGCCGGCGCGAGCTCGACGATCGAACCCTCGCCGTGTGCACGCACCGGCAGGCCCACGAGCTCGATGTCGAGCACGGCGGCGATCGATGCCAAGCCCGTTCGTCGCCAGGACGAACGATGCCGCAGGCGGGCGGCGCGGTCCAGCGCCCGGCGCGCCCGGCGGAAGCTCAGCAGGATGGGCGAGGAGACGCCGCCCCGCGGCAGGTCGCGCTCGAGGTCGACCTCGATCGAGCGCGCACTCGGCGTCGAAGCGATGCAGGCGCACCGTGCTGGAGCCCAGCGCAAGGTACTTGCGCTGCGGATACTCGGGTGGCCGAAGACGGCCACGGCGCGCCACCGCCGCCGGGAAGTCCTGCGTGGTGCTGAATTCCATCGCCTGCCGGCGTCGTCCGATGTCGCCCGGGGCAAGGACGCCCCGCCGCTGCGCGCCTTCAGGCAAAGCCGACCACCGCATGCGGCACGTAGGGCGCCTCGAGCGCGGCGATCTCCTCGGGCGTGAGCGTCAGCGCCAGCGCCGCGACCGCGTCGTCGAGGTGCGCCAGCTTGGTCGCGCCGACGATCGGCGCGGTGATGCCCGGCTTCTGCAGCACCCAGGCCAGCGCGACCTGCGCCCGCGGCACGCCCGCGCGCCGCGGCCACCGCGGCCAGCGCCTCGACCACCTGGCGGTCGGCCTCGGCGGTGCGCGGCGTAGAGCGTGCGGCCGAACTCGTCGGTCTCCGAGCCGCGCGCTGGTCGCGTCCCAGTCGCGCGTCAGGCGGCCGCGCGCCAGCGGGCTCCAGGGATCACGCGCGATGCCCTCGGCGCGGCACAGCGGCAGCATCTCGCGCTCCTCCTCGCGGTAGAGCAGGTTGACGTGGTTCTGCATCGACACGAAGCGCGTCCAGCCGTGGCGCTCGGCGACGTGCAGCGCCTTCGCGAACTGCCAGGCGTACATCGACGAGGCGCCGATGTAGCGCGCCTTGCCGGCCTTCACCACGTCGTGCAGCGCCTCCAGCGTCTCCTCGATCGGCGTGCGCGTAGTCCCAGCGGTGGATCTGGTAGAGGTCGACATAGTCGGTGCCGAGGCGGCGCAGGCTGGCGTCGATCTCGGCCAGGATCGCCTTGCGCGACAGGCCCGGCGCCGTTCGGGCCCGGGCGCATGCGGCCGTGCACCTTGGTGGCGATCACCACCTCGTCGCGCCGCGCGAAGTCGCGCAGCGCGCGGCCGACGATCTCCTCGCTGGTGCCGTCGGAATAGACGTTGGCGGTGTCGAAGAAGTTGATGCCGAGCTCGAGCGCCTGCTTGCATGAACGGCCGGCTCTCGGCCTCGCCCAGCGTCCAGGGATGGGTGCCGCGCTCGGGCACGCCGTAGCTCATGCAGCCCAGGCAGAGGCGCGAGACTTCGAGGCCGGTGCGGCCGAGCTTGGTGGTTTGCCGATACCACGGCGATGAACCTCAGCGACAAGCGCTACTACTTTGAGCTGACGACGAGTCCCAATGTCATCTGGGCGGACCTGAGCAAGTTCAAACTGGCGCCGGGGCAGCCCGTCATGGTGCTCAACCCTGACAACATTGCCCTGTCCGGCGACGTGACGACCAAGTTCCGCAGGGCTCCGAAGGCGCCGTTCTAGACTGCCCGCCGGAGGGCCTGAAGCCTGACCGCAGGCGGTGCACGCATCGGCGACGAGAGTCGACGCTCAAGACTAACGGGCGCCATCGCGCTCATCAAGTGCGCCGCAGGGCGTCGCCTTGACCACGCTCCGGTCTCGTGAAGGGCGCCTGTCCGCAACATAGACGACCTGGTAGTACCGGCCAGCGGCCGACAGCCCCGACCGACCGCTTCAGAGTAGACCAGCCAGATTACGAATTGCACGACACGGACGTCGAGATCGTGAGCCAACTCGTATTTGGCGACAAATTGAGCAGTGCCTCGCACCTCAGATCAGCGCCGGCTGCCCTCGCAGGTGCGGCGCGGCGCACTTCCCGGGCCTCTTTGCCGAGCTGCAGCAGCGCGACCCGAAGTTCGCCATCCGCTCGGTCAAGGGCGTGCGTCCGATGACCTTGCCGGACGAGCCGCACTTGGCGCCGTCGGCAGTGGTGGGCGCGGCGAAATAAGGGCGCCCCGCCCCCGGGCGGGTCGAAGAGGACCAGCAACTAGCCGGCCGCGGGTGCCGGTGTTCGTGCCGAACCGTAGGCTGCATGCCGCGGCATGCAAAATCCCGGGCTTTGTCCCGGGCGGCCCGATGTTCTCCTTCTTGAATGGCTCGATTCGGCGGGGCCTGGCGATGGTCTTCGCCCTGCAGGCGCTGGCGGTCGATGCGCAGGGCCTTGAAGCCGAGGCCGCGGCGCCGGCCTCGTCGCGCCCACGCATCTGCCTGGTGCTGTCCGGCGGCGGCGCGCGTGGCGCGGCGCATGTCGGCGTCCTCAAGGTGCTGGAAGAACTGCGCGTGCCGGTGCACTGCATCGCCGGCACCAGCATGGGTGCGATCGTCGGCGCGTCCTATGCCTCCGGCATGGGCACGGACGAGATGCTGGCGGAGATGGCCCAGATCACCAGCGAGCGGCTGTTCAACGACAAGCCGCCGCGCGCGGACCAGCCGATCCGCATCAAGGCCGACGACAGCCTGCCGCTGGCCGCGCCCGAGCTGGGGACTGAACGACGGCAAGCTGTCGCTGCCCAAGGGGCTGGTCAACGGCGTGGCCCTGGAAGCTGAACTGCGCCGGCTGGTCAGGGTGCGCGATGCGCGCCGATTCGACCAGCTGCCGATACCCTTTCGCGCGGTGGCCACCAGCCTGGGCGACGGCCAGATGGTGGTCTTCGACCGGGGTCTGCTGCCCACGGCGATGCGCGCCAGCATGGCGGTGCCGGGGTTGATCGCGCCGCTGAAGGTGGGCGACCGGCTGCTCATCGACGGCGGGCTGGTGCGCAACCTGCCGGTCGACGTGGCGCGCGAGATGGGCGCCGATGTGATCATTGCGGTGAACCTGGGCACGCCCTTGCTGCGGCCCGATCAGATCGAAGGCCTGCAGGGCGTGTCGATGCAGACGCTGGGCATCCTGACCGAGCAGAACGTGCGCCAGTCGCTGCAGCAACTGCGGCCGCAGGACGTGCTCATCGAGCCGGCACTGGGTGACTTTTCCGCCGCCGACTTCGACAACCTCGTCAAGGCCGTGCCCTTCGGCGAGGCCGCGGCCCTGCAGGCCGCGCCGCGCTTGCGGGCGCTGGCCGTGCCGGCACCCGAATTTGCACAACTGCGCCGGCAGCAACAAAGCGGCGAGGCGCCGGCGCTGCCGGTGATCGCTGCGGTCGAGATCGCCGGCCAACGGCGCGTCAACGCCGAGTCGATCGTGCAGACGATGCAGACGCAGGCTGGTCAGCCGCTGGACCAGGACGTGCTCGATCTGGACATGCGCCGCATCTACGGCAGCGGCGACTTCGAAAGCGTGCGGCCCGAGCTGGTGGACACCGGCGGCACGCAGACGCTGGTGGTCAACGTCACCGAGAAGGGCTGGGGACCGCAGTACCTGCGCCTCGGGCTGTCGCTGTCGTCCGACCTGGGGCAGGACGCGCAGTTCAACTTCTACGGCCAGCTGCGCTCGACCTGGCTCAACAGTCTGGGCGCCGAATGGCGCAACGACGTCGTGCTCGGCAACGACGTGGTGCTGGCCAGCCGCTTCTACCAGCCGCTGTCACCCAGCCAGCGTTGGTTCGTGGAACCGCGTGTCGCCTACAGCGACACGCCGCTGTACATCTACAGCCGCGACGTGCTGGCGGCGCTGTACCGCGAACGCACGCTTGGCGCGGGTCTGGATGCGGGCCTCAACTTCAGCCAATACGGCCAGCTGCGGCTTGGGGCTTACCGCGGCAACAACAAGCTCGAGCTGAGCAGCGGGCAGCTGTTCCTGCCGAAGAACCTGGAGGTCGACCTGGGTCTGGTGCAGGCCTCGCTGCGCATCGACCAGCTGGACAGCACGAGTTTTGCGCGTTCGGGTTACCTGCTGGCATTGAACGCGCTGGTCTCGCGCACCCAGCTCGGTGCGAGCCAGGACTACGACCGCTACGACGCCGAAGTGCGCGCGGCCTTCTCGCACGACGCGCACACGCTGCGGCTGGCGCTGCGCGGCGGCGGCTCGATCGACGCCGACGCGTTGCCCGTGTATGCGATGTTCAGGCTGGGCGGCTTCCTCAACATGTCGGGGTTCAGGCTGCAGCAATTGCTGGGCACCCGGTTCGTCTATGGCCGCGCGCTCTACCAGGCCCGGCTGGGCAGCGTGCCGCTGTTCGAAGGCGTGTACGCCGGACTGGCCTACGAGATTGCCGACATGCCGCAGGCCGTCGCGTCCAACGATCGCTCGTCGTTCCAGTCCGGCACGGCCTATCTGGCAGCGGACACGCCCCTGGGCGTCGCCTACTTCGGCGTGGGCCATGCCAACCAGGGAACCACCGCGGTGTACCTCTACCTTGGCAAGCCGTTCTGAGGGACATGCGCACATCGCATCCGAGTGGCGGCTTTGTGCCAGCCAATTCGAAGCAGCGAATGTCGGCTCAGGGTCGAAACGACTCGTCGGCGAGCGGCAGCTTAGGGGCATCGAGCCTTCAACGCCGGCTTTCCGGCGACGATTCCGATTGGTCGGTTGTCGCAGTCCGACCCACGACGGACGTAGCGGCGCGGGTACTGGAGCCGCCAGTCTGCCTTTGACGACCCCTTTGGTATGCTGCGGCGGCGACTGATTTCCAAGGCTTTCTCGCTACCACTAACACAATTAGCAGGGGGGCTCTCATGTCTACAAGCGGATGCGCTTCGTACTTCAGGTCGATGCTGGCTGCTGCGATTATTGTTGCCAGTCCATCGTTCGTTTCCGCCCAGACCGTCTCGGCGGATGACGCGTACAAGACTGCCAAAGACGCGTACATATTCCTGTTTCCGCTCAACTACTACTACCGCACGATCCATTCGCAGGTCCTCGACCCGTCTAACAAGAAGACGATCGGGGGCTTCGGGAAATGGAGGCACGATGGCTTGGCGAAGCCGTCCGATACGGACACGACTATGCCGAACAACGACACGCCCTATAGCTGGGCGTGGGCTGATGTTCGCAGCGAGCCTTGGGTGCTGATTCAACCCCCGGCCGATGGCGATCGGTTCTACAGCAGTGTCTGGGGCGACCTCTGGGGTCACATCGTCGATTACCCGGGCTCCACCAACGACGGCCAGAAAGGCGGTGTTTTTCTGTTGACGTCGACCGCGTGGAAGGGCGAGGTGCCGAAGGGGATGATCCGCGTCATTCAAGGCGAGACGACTATCTTGGGCACGCTCACCCGGACGGCTGTTTTCGGATCGAACGATCTGCCGAAAATGCGCGAGATTCAGCAGGGATACAAGCTCATGCCCTTGAGCGCGTACCTGAAAAAGCCTGCGCCGTCTGCGGAGCCGATGCCAAATTGGCCCGCTTGGCGCGAGGCCGACATGACCAACGCCGAATTCTTCCGGACCTCTAATTTCCTGCTGCAGTTTGTGGTTCCGAATGCGATCGACAAGCCGATGTACGACCGCATGGCGAAGCTCGGGATCGGCCCGAAGGGCAGCTATGACCCAGCGAAGTTCTCGCCCGATGTTCTTGCTGCAATCAACAAGGGCATTGCGGACGGCCACAAAGAAATCGTTGATGGCGCCAAGACGGTAGCGGACTCAAGCAGGCTTTACGGCACGCGTGAATTCATGGCGACCCGATACCTTGACCGCGCCATCGGGGTTGAGGTGGGCGGCATCCTCCCGAATGTGCCGAAGCAAGCCTTCTACGGCCAGTGGACCGCGGACGCCAGTGGAGTGCCGTTGGACGGCTCAAAGTCCAAATACACGTACACGTTCCCCAAAGGCCAGCTCCCGCCGGTGCGCTTCTTTTGGAGCGTGACCATGTACGACCTCAAGACACGGTTGTTGGTCGACAACCCGATCAACCGGTATTCAATCGGAGACCGGACCGAAGGGCTGAAGCGCAATCCCGATGGTTCACTAACGATCTACGTGCAGAAGGACTCGCCGGGCAAGGAGAAGGAAAGCAATTGGTTGCCGGCCCCCGACGGCCCAATGAGCATCATTTCCCGGATGTATGGACCCGACGATCAAATTCTGAAGGGCGAGTACAGGTTTCCTGACCCAGTCAAAGTGAAGTAGGCGACGAGAGAAGTTCGCGGTCGACAAGGGGCTGTCGAGCGGCCATCTCGCCGGTATCGGCGTATGGCTGCTTGGCCGGGTGCCGGAGGTCACGAACGGCTGCTTCTATGGGGACTCGTCTGTCAAGCCCTTCATGGTGGTGCGCGTGGCCAAGTCCGTACAGTTTGCTGCGCGAGTTGACCGAAGCAGTCAGTGGATCCGAGGTCGGGGTGTGTCGAGCGTTCGAGCCAGTGCTCGGACGAACTTCTATCCGTGTCGGATGCAGGCATCCGGCACCACATGCAACATACGCGCAAGCTGCGCTGGCAAACCCCTGTTACCGGCGCGCCCCATCTTTGGTAACGGTCACGTTGCGGTGACCCGCAGCCGTTTCGGGCGCGTCGACCTTTGATCACGATCATGCGTTGCTGGTCAGGCCTTGATTTGGTACGCGGCTGTTGAGCTTCAGGCAGCGGCTGGCTTGAGCACTGCGCCCGCTGGAATCTCGCCGTGCTTGAGGTAGCGCCATAACGCGATCACCAGGCGCCGCGCCAGTGCCACGATGCCCACGCGCCGCATGCGTTTACCCCCGCCCGCAAAGCGTCGGTTGAACCACTGGGTCAAGGCACTGTCTGGCTGCAGCTTGAGCCAGCTCCAGGACTGCTCAACCAGCAACGATCGCACCCGCCTGTTGCCCGCTTTGCTGATGCCTTGCTCGATCTCGCTGTCACCGCTGGCATAAGGGGTGGGCGCCAATCCGACGCAGCCGGCCAGTTCGCGCCGGTTGGCGAACTCGCGCCAGCCGAACAGCTCCTTGACCAGCACCCATGCGCCCTTGGTTCCGATGGCGCGTAGCTGGATCAGCTGCGCCACCAGCGGCTGCTTGCCGTCCTCGATGCCCTGGCGCCGGGTAGTCTCCAGGACCCTGATCTGATCCTTGACCAGCTTCAGCCGCGCGCTCTCGCGCTCGATCTCCGCGCGCAGCAGCGGGGGCACCTGCGTGCTGTGGCGTTCCCACCAGGCAGCCCAGTCGCGCCCGCCGATGACGATGTGCGCTCGCAGGTTGTGCAGCACCAGCAGCGAGCCAATGCGGTTGGTGTGCGCAATGCGCTCGTGCATCAGTCGTCCCAGTTCACGGTGCGTGCGGCGTGCGTCTTCGGCCTCGGCGCTCGGTTCGCGCAGCACCGACCACACGCGCTCACCGGCATGGTGGCGCAGCAGCATCGCCAGCAGCTTGTCGCCGTCCAGGCGATCGGTCTTGGCTCGCCGGGCCCGCCGATTGACCTCGATGCTCGCGGCGTCGACCACGATGTTGTCGATGCCTTGCTCGACAAGCCAGCGGTGCAGCCACCAGCCGTCCCGGCCGGCCTCGTAGCAGGAGTGAACCTTGCACTGGGCACTCAGGCCGCAGCGCGTGCGGGCCTTGCTCAGGCACTCCAGCACTGCGACGGTGTCGCCGGCGTCCACGGTGTATCGGCTCGGGCCGCGCCGGCCGCCGCTGATCGTCAACCGCCACGTCTTGTCGGCCAGCTCGAAGCTCATGTATAGCTGCGCCTGGATCACCGTATGCTCAATCTGTGGGACTGTCTGGGTCGTCTTCATTTCCGTGCTCCTTGGTTGAGAGATATGGAAATCCCGTTGTAGACCGCGGCGTTCGCCTGGTCAGTCCCACATAGCATCTTCGTAGATGCGAAACGCGAAAAGCCGAGGCTGAGCGTCGGGCAGCTTCGGGCAAATCCGACGGGCGGGTTTGGGTCGCGAAGAGCCGGTTGCCTTGGCGGGAAGGAGTCGTTCGACCCTTCGCCCGGCCCATCTCTCTTGAATGGCTGTTTCCGAAGGTACAGCGGTCGGTCGTTTCGTAGGCCAGCGAATGGCAGGTTGCAGCAGCTGCGGTCATTGAGCCGCACGACCTGAGCGGCAGCAGTCAGTCTTGAACTGCCCCACAGCGGGCTGCGGTTCGCTGCGCCGGCCAACTTCGGTCGCCATAGATTGAGCGGCCTCCAAGCTGCCGGTCACCGGCCCACGCTTCTTGCCGGGACCGTCGTCGGCGAGCGTCAGCAAACCGGCGTCATCAATTCGAATGACGGCAAGCGGGCGGCGAGTTCGCCGGATTGGCTGTCAGGGTCCGACCCACTGCTCCGGCCGGCTCGCCCAAATGCTGTCTGCAAAGCCGACGTTGACGACTGCGTCTTTCAAGGACACCGACCACCGGCTCGTACGGCAACAATTCACACGCTGCAGTCGCTCGATTTGCGGCGTCGGCGCAGGACAATCGCCGATGACCAGTACTACAGCTTTTCGCTAGCGCGGATTGGGTCTTCTCCGAACGCCGGTGCCCGACTCGCCGGCAGCGGTGTTGTCACCGGGTTGTCAGTGGGCACCCGCTAGATTCGGAGGGTTCAGAAGTTGTCTTTGCGACGTGATTTGTGCTGGCGCAAAGGAGGCAAGTCAATTCGGCGGAGAATGAGCTTTGGTGTTTATGAGCCTCCCGCGCCGCCCGCGGGCGGGGGGAGTGTTTGTACAGCGGGTGCTGCTCACGGTCCTTCGTATGTTGGTTGCAGAGGAGTGGTCGATCTCAATCAAATCAATGATTTAGCGATTCCTTTTCTGGCGAGATTATTGGAGGAGAAGCTCTATGATTCGATTGTTCAGACGTGCGCTCGTCGTGCCCGGCGCTCTGCTCTTCTTCGCTTGTGCAGCTTCGGCGGGTCCTGTGGCCCGGCTGGAGTTGTGGAGTCAGCAAGGTGACTACATTGGTCAAGGGCAAGACTTTGACATCACCTACACGCCCTCGAACTCTAACTTCTTCAATGCTTACTCGTATGCGGACAGTATCGGGGCGGGCGGACTGGGCTGTCTTCATGCTTGGAACAGTCACAGGGGGCCCGGACAATACATATGCCAACCTCACATTCTCGACACAGAAAATAGATACCTACCTTGCGCCAGGAGAGTACCTTGACGCAGAGCGTGCGCCGTTTGCCAGTCCAGGGCACCCCGGTCTAGACGTGTCATTCCAGAACCGAGGCTGCAACACGTTAACCGGCTCCTTCAATATCCTGGAGGCCTCCTTTGGCGTGGACGGTGCTGTCGATTCGTTTAGGGCGACGTTTAGTCAGAATTGCGAGGGCGGGCCTGCCGCGCTCATCGGCAGGTTTAGCTACTAGTAGGTAGCAGGGGCCAATCACCGGAGCCCTCGACCTACGCCCTCGTGCTTACTGGACTTGCTGCCGTCGGCTTCGTAGCACGCCAGTCGTCGCACCTGACTGGCTGTTCTGCTGATACTAGGGGCGTCTTCAGGCGTGCTTCTTGTTGGCGTGGCGGCGCGGTCGGGCGCTCGTTCGGGCCTCGAAGCCTGATAACTGGCGACAGTTCTGCGCCTTAGCTCTGGCGACTGTGGCGTAACTCGGCGCAACTGTTGACTGCTGGGGCCGCAGTGCTGCTCAACGCGCATGGTATTGATTGGTATCGGTCCGGTCGACAATTGCTTCGCCCGACTGGGTCGCCATGGAGCGGTCCTTGGCGGCCGTCCGTTCCTGGCCGGGACTACCAGTTCGCAGCCGCGCCCGGCAGCAGTCCTTCGGCTCGATCGCTGGTTTGCCCAACGGCAGCTGTCGGCATGCTCCGCGAACGGGTAGTCCCGGCCACGAGCAGTCAGACACGGCGGGCAGCTTTGGGGCATGTCAACTCGCTGACCGCGGAACTGCAGCGGTTCAGCTGCCTTCCGGCGGAGCGATCTCGTGAGTCGACGTCGGCTTCGGCGGGCCGGACCGCTGAGACTCCGTATTCGACTCAAGCAACCCGAATATCCGTCGGGACGCCGTCGTCATCGACGCGAACGTGCCGCAGAAGCGGGCACCACGCCTCGGAGTCAAGCTGCGTCTTCACGGGCCTTCGCCAGTCGCCAAGCAATCGGCGCGGCACAGAGTATCAATGCGGCGCTGACGAGAAAGACCACCGGGAAGCCTGCCCGACCCGCCAGCACGCCAAGGGCGGCGGCGCCGACTCCGAGCGTCAAGTCCAGGCATGCGGTGTAGGCACCCATCGCCAGCGCACGACTCTGCTGAGGAGCGCGTCGTACGGCCTCCACGCCCAACCCGGGATAGATGAGCGAATAGCCGAGCCCGGTCAGGCCCGCGCCGAAGATCGCCAACGGGGCTGCATCCGCGTGCCAGATGAGCAGTTGGCCCGCCGCCTCGACGAAGAGGCAAAGGAAAGCGATGCGTGGGCCTCCCCACGCATCGATCTTGTGCCCGAAGATCATGCGCGCCAGCATGAATGCGATGGCAAATGCGGTGAACGCGGGCCACACCGGCTCCCAGCCACGTTCGGCGAACCGCAGTGCGACGAAGCCCGTGATGGCACCGAACCCGATGCTGCTGAACGCGAGCGCGACACCCGGGACCCAGACTGCCTTCAATACGGCCAGGAACGATGCCTTTGAACGCGCCGCCACCGTTGCGCCTGGCAGCCAGGCCACGACAAGCAGCGACGTCAGCGGAATGGCGACGGTCGCCATCGCGATCGACGCGAAGCCGCTGTGGCCATACAGCGCCGTGCCGGCCGGTGCGCCGGCCGCAAACGCGGCATACATGGCCGTGCCCATCCACGCCATGACCTTCCCGGTTCGCTGCGGACCTGCGATGGCCACGCCCCACCCGAGCGCACCGGTGATGATGAAACTCTCGCCGCCGCCCAACAGCGCACGACCGACCAGCAGGATGGCAACCGATACCGAAGGAGAACTCGATGACCCTGATCGAGCCCAGGTACAGGAAACCAGAGACGCTTGCAGCCAGCAGCCCGATCACCACGGCACGTTTGGCACCCCGGGTGTCGGCATAGTTGCCCGCCCACATCCGCGTGGCGAGCGCTGCGATGAACTGGCTCCCAGTGACCAGCCCGACGATGAACGGGCTCATCCCGAGTGTCTGGTGGACATGCAGCGGCAGCACAGGCAATGCCAGACCGACCACCAGAAAGCCGATGAAGACCGCGGCCATGATCGCCAGAAGCGGCTTCACGCTGTTCTGGGCGGCCGGCAGCACCGCCTAATCTCGGCATTCGGTGATGCACGTTCATTCGGGGCCATGTTCAGGTCTTGATCAACACTTTGATGGCTTTGCGCTCGTCCATGGCGCGGTAGCCGTCGGGGGTTTCGCCGAGGCCGATGATGCGGTCGAAGACCCGGCCTGGTTGGATGCGGCCTTCGAGAACGTCGGGCAGCAGTTCCTTGATGTAGCTGCGCACCGGCGCGGGGCCGCCGCTGATGGTGATGTTTTTGTAAAATGTCGGCTCCCAGGCAGGAGCTGCCGGGTAGTGTGGAACTCCGACGCGGCCAATCGCGCCGCCAGGGCGGGTGATGTTCACCGCAGTGAGCATGGATTGTTCGGTGCCGACCGATTCGAGCACGGAATGGACACCGAAACCGCCGGTGAGCTTTTGAACGCGGGCGACCGCTTCATCGCCACGTTCGCTCACGACGTCCGTTGCGCCGAATTCTTTTGCGAGCGCAATGCGGGGCTGATGGCGGCCAAGCAAAATGATTTGTTCCGCGCCAAGTCGTTTGGCGGCAATGACACCGCACAGGCCGACAGCGCCGTCGCCAACCACGGCAACTGTTTTTCCGGGACTGACGCGGGCCGCGACGGCCGCATGATGGCCGGTTCCCATCACATCCGAGAGCGTCAAGAGCGACGCCACCAGCGCGTGATCTTCGCGCACCGGCAGCGGATAGAGCGTGCCATCCGCGAGCGGAATGCGAATCGCTTCGGCTTGTGCGCCGCCAACTCCTTCGCTGAAGCCGAAGAAGCCGCCGTGAACGCAGGAAGTCGTCAAGCCTTCGTGACAAAATGGACATTCGCCGTCGGAGAAGGCAAATGGCATTACGACAAAGTCGCCCTTCTTGACTTTGCGCACTTCTTTGCCGACGGCTTCGACGACGCCGATGGCCTCGTGGCCCATGGCGCGGCCCTTTTCGCTTGGTTCCAAGTCATGGTAAGGCCAGAGGTCGCTGCCGCAGATGCAGGCGCGCGTGACGCGCACGATCGCGTCGGTGGGTTCCATCAACGTGGCATCAGGGACGTTGACGACGCGCACATCGTGCGCTGCATACATCACGGTGGCTAACATGGCTGCTTCTCCAGAAGGACAGTCGCGAGGTGGATGCAATGAGGCGTTCGGAGAATCGATCGCCTATGGAGCGGATTCAAGGCAATGCCACTTCGACCTTGACGATCACCTGCCCCGGCCGTCGCATGGCGTCCAGCCCGGAGTCGAGTCGACCGAGGCGGACCAAGCCGCTGGAGTACCCGAAATCCTTGTGAAAGATCGCCAAGTTTCCCCAGGGGGCGTAGTAGGCGATGTCACCCGCCAGAGGTTTGTACCCGTCGGGCGCTCCTTTGGTCGACAGCCGGTCGGGCAAGTCGGCGACCTTCTCCGTAGCCGCATAGTCCTTCAGCACCAGACTCAGCGGCAGTAGAGCCAGAAACTGCCGTGCGCTTTCGTTGTCGTCCAGCTTGCCCGTGGCCATCACGGTGTCTTCCACCATCAGTCGAATCTTCATGATGCGGTTCTGCCTTGGAGAGGTGGTGCAGACTTCTGCGTGCCGGGCTGGTTGTCGGCGGCTGATGCCGAGTACGCAAGCGCCATCAGGCCGGCAAACAGCGCCCGTCTGCCCAGCACGAAGGTCGAGATGTTGGCCATGGGTCTTGAAGCTCTGGTGAGTGGAGTGCCTGCGCGTGCCGTCGAAAGTACCAGCGCTGCGGCCAAACGGAAGGGTCGACGAGGCGAGGATGCTGCGTGCGGTCATCAGGCGATGGGCGGCGCGAGGTGCCTGCCGAAGAACGCCGTGAGCTTGTCCAAGGGGATCAGGTTCACGCGGTCGTACAGGTCCACATGGCCTGCGCCGGAACGATGATGCAGTTCCTTGGGCTCGGCGGCCCGCTTGTAAGCGTCTTCGCTGAACTCGCTTGGAGTGCGCCTGGTCGCCGGTGATGAACAGCAGCGGCCGAGGCGAGATCGTCTCGATGTCGTTGAACGGGTAGAAGTTCATGAACTTGACGTTGCTGGTCAGCGTCGGGTGCGTGGTAGCTCTGGCGACGAGCCCTTGGGCGTGAACTCGCCGCGGGGGGTGCGGTAGAAGTCGAAGAACTCGCGCTGAATCGGGTGCGTGTCTGCAGTCAGCTCGTGCACCGTTCCGCCGGTGTACTTGGTCTTCGCCGCCCGCGAACTCCACGTAGCGCTGTTCGGCCGCCTCCGCGATGATCTTCTTGCGCTGCTCAAGGGTCTGCGAATGATTCAGCGCATTGCGGTTGGCCGCCCCCATGTCGTACATGCTGACCGTCGCGATGGCCTTCATGCGCGGGTCGATCTTGGCCGCGCTGATGACGAAGCTGCCGCTGCCGCAAATGCCGATGGCACCGATCCGTTGCCGGTCGACGAACGGCTGCGTGCCCAGGAAATCCACCGCGGCGCTGAAGTCTTCGGCGTAGATGTCCGGCGGCGACGGCGTTGCGCGGCTGGCCGTCGCTCTCGCCCCAGAAAGACAAGTCCAGCGACAAGGTGACGAAGCCCTGCTCGGCCATCTTCGTGGCGTACAGGTTGGCACTTTGCTCCTTGACCGCGCCCATCGGATGCCCGACGACGATCGCGGGGTGTTTCGCGCTCCGGTCGAGGTCCTTGGGAATGAACAGATTCCCGGCGACGTTCATCTGGTACTGGTTCTTGAAGGTGACCTTCTGCACGGTGACCTTGTCGCTCTTGTAGAAGTTGTCGGCGCCGACAGGCCACCTTCCTGGGCCGTGGCCGCCCAGGCCGCACTGCCGAACGCCGACAGCGAGCCCGCCATGGCAGAGCCCACGGCAACCGCGTTCAGAAACTCACGTCGGCCACGGGCAGAGCGGTGGGATCGATGCCTGTCGAGGCGCTAGCTTGTGATGCGGTGTTCATGGTCGGTGCTCCGGTTGGTGAAGGGATTTGCTGCCATGCTCGGCCGCTGACTAGATAACGAATGCTTAACGCATTTGTTAGCATAGCTAATCAGTAGGCCGACGGAGCGTGCCATGGCAAGACGCAACTTCAACGACCTGCTGGCCTTTGTCACCGTGGCCCGGGAGCGCAGCTTCACCCGGGCCGCCGGGACCCTGGGGGTGACCCGTCGGCACTGAGCCAGGCCATTAGAGGACTGGAAGAAGGCCTGCGGATCCGACTGTTGACACGCACCACACGCAGTGTCGCGACGACGACGGCGGGCGAGCGCCTGATGCAGGCGATCGGCCATCGCTTCGACGAGATCGAAGCGGAGCTGGATGCCTGACCGAGCTGCGGGACAAGCCGGCAGGCACGGTGCGCATCACCTGCAGCGACAACATCCTGCACAGCCGTGCTGCTGCCCAAGCTGACACCCTTGCTTCGCGAGTACCCGGACATCAAGCTGGAGTTCGACATCAACTACGGCTTCAGGGACATCGTCGCCGACCGCTTCGATGCCGGCGTGCGCCTGGGCACCACGATCGACAAGGACATGATCGCGGTCCCCATCGGCCCGGTACTGCGCATGGCGGTGGTGGCGTCGCCGGAGTACTTCGCGGCTCACCCTGCGCCGAAGACACCGCAGGACCTGACGGCGCACCGGTGCATCAATCAACGGAGTAGGTGACCTCGGGGGGCTCTACGTGTGGGACTTCGAGCGCCGCGGCCGCCAGGTCAACGTTCGCGTTGATGGACCCCTGATCTTCAACACGGCTCCGCCGCAGGTGGACGCTGCGCTGGCGGGTCTGGGCATCGCATTGCTGCCGGAGGATGAAGTCGCGGTGCACGTCGAGGGCGGTGCTCTGGTGCGCGTGCTGCAGGACTGGTGCCCCAGGTTTGCGGGCTACCACCTCTACTATCCCAGCAGACGCCAGCCGTCACCTGCGTTCTCTCTCGTGGTGGATGCCCTTCGCGTCGACGCCTCCAGGTAGAAGATGGGGCATCTCGGATTCGGTGAGTCGAGAGCAACTCAGCCGACTCCTCCAGCGCATGCTGCTGCTCGGCCGCCGCGGCTCGCCTGGTTCGACGAGGGACCGCTTCGGGTTGTCGATTTCAGTGCGACGAATGTCGCTGAGGGGTCGCGGGAGCTCCGATCAGCCAAGATTCTGACGGCGCCGCCGTACAGCAGACATAGCCGGACCGGCCTACTTCGCCTGGCCGCCGTCAGGCAGCTCGACCAAGAGTGCGAACCCGCCGACCTTGCCACGACCAGGGCTCGCCCTGACGATCGTGGGCGGCCGCATCGTGCAAGATGCCGGTGTCGTGTCCAAGAGCGCGAACGTTGAGCCTCGCGACGCGCTCGCCGACGACACAGCAAGCCGGCGCGCCCTGGTCGTCACCCCAAGGGCAGCGCTCAACGGGCGCTCACCGACGCGCCGGTGCCTCGGCTGTAAGCATGGCCGACGATGCACCCACCGTGTTGTCGGCCACGGACTCGCACACCCGGTTTCTCCCCTGCGCCTTGGCCTGGTAAACGCGGTATCTACCCGCACGAGTAGCCGCGACATTTCCTCGGAGATGTTCGCCCATTGGGCGACGCCGATGCTGACCGACAGGTCGACTCGCGGCCGTGGAAGTGCAGCGAATGCGTTGCAAATTGTTCGCACAGGCGTTCGGCAGCGCCTCGTGCGGTATCCAAGGAGGCCGCGGGCATGACACCAGAAACTCCTCCCCCCACCCGCGCACATAGTCGATCTTGCGCACATTGGCCTGCAGGATCGTTGCCACATGCTGGAGAACCAGATCGCCGACCGAGTGGCCGAAACTATCGTTGATCGCCTTGAAGTGATCGAGGTCGAGCATCAGCAACGAATGGGTCTCGCCAGTGCGGCGCCCGCGTTGCATCTGCGCGCCGATCGCTTCTTCCATGGCGCGCCGGTTCAGCAATCCCGTGAGGGATCATGTCGGGCCTTGTGTTGAAGTTCGGCGAGCAGCCTGCCAACCACCAGCGACACCAGCGTGGCGTGAAATGCGAGCGCAAGGACCATATAGACGATCGCCGCGCGCAAGTCCAAGCCGACACTCGTGGCCGCATCGTTGGAAAGCTGCGTGGTCGACAGAACGGCCGTAAGGGCGCGGTACCAGGCGGCCGCCGCGGCACACAGACAAGGCAATGCCAGGAGCCATGGGCGCCGCAAGTGCAGTCGGTCGCGTGCATGGGCATGCAGAGAGTGAGCCATCGCGACGAAGATCCACCCGACGGTTGCGGAAAAGATGGCGATGCGCAGTCGGCCGCCATCAGGCATCAGGCCGATCGCCGATGCCCCAACGATGATGATCATCGCGAGCATGTCCCAGCGTGCCTTCGCCGGCCGATCCGCGAACCGCACGACGCCCCGGCGCAGGGCGATGAACGCGACGACACCAATGACGTTGCCGCAGGCACGCAGGCCTTCGGTCTGCGGCGGCGTGCTCGCATGCCGCGCAAGGATAAGCAACACGAAACTGATGGCACTTGCCAAGGCAAACGCAGCCCAATACAGCGCGGCGGTGCGCTGAACTCCGGCCACGCGGGCGCCGAGCAGCCAGACCACGGCCAGCACGCCCTGCATGGCTGCGATCATCGCAAAGGCAACGTCGCTGGCAGACATCATTGGCGTTAGCGCGCCCGGCTGTGATTCGTGTCGCCTGCGCCCACGGCGCGGGTCGGTGAGAGCCGCCCATCAATCATGTCGATGCACTGCAAGCATCGCACGGCCGGAACCATCATATGCTCGACGAGCCCATCGGGGTCCATGGCCTGGATAGGCGCTGCCACGAGGCTCAGGCCGGTTGTCCGCCGTCACCAGGCTCGGCGCTGCTGCCCCCAACGGCAGCTATTTGGCCTGCAATCTGAAGTCTCGTCCGGCGGTTTGGGTCGAAAGTTGCGCCAGACGGTTCCCTATCAGTGCACCGCACGTGGCCCTGCTCGGCGGAGCACCAACGATCCCCGCTCGCGACCGGTCGCTGCCAAACGCAAGGATCGACCTCGAGCGCGCCAGCGAGCTCGTCTTCGTCGACGCGGCACGCCGCTATCTCGACTCGTTGCCGCCCGGGTCAGCCGGCTGGCTGGGCGCGCTGCGCGACCGTCACGTCGGGCCGGCCATCGCACTTATGCACGAACGTCCGGCGCTAGACTGCAGCGTCGAGGAACTGGGTCGTCAGGTCGGGCTTTCGCGATCGTCCTTGCACGAACGCTTCGTCAAACTGACCGGGCAGGCGCCGATGCAGTACCTGGCCCATTGGCGCATGCAGATCGGTGCCGGCATGTTGCGGCATGGACAGGCCAAGGTTGCTGTCGTGGCCCAGGAGGTCGGCTACGAGTCCGAGGCCGTATTCGCGCGGGCCTTCAAGCGCCTCATGGGTCAACCGCGCCAGCGTGGCGGCGGTCACAGGCCGGCTGACCTCGCGCTACTGTCCGGCCGCCGAGCGACTGCTATGCGGCGATCAGTTCTGGCAGTGAGTGTCGCTGAAGGGTCGCGGACTGACGGCCGATTCGCTGAACTCAGCGCCCGATACTTGCCGCACGCGCGCCGGCCTCAACCCAGCAGCGCGGCAGCAGCGAAGGCGACCGTCGCCGCCGCGATGCCGACGTTCGGCACGCTGAACCAGAAGCGTATGCCGATCGCCAGGTACAGCGCAGCCACTGCAGCAGGCAGCCACGCCAGCGCATCGTGGCCTGCCGAGACCACGGGCCAAGCGATGACCATCGCTCCGAACAGCAGCGCACCGAGGCTGTGACTGAGGTTGAAGCCAACCCAGGCACGCCACATGTCAGTCGCATCGCCGGCCAGCCGAACGCGGCTGTCGGACATCGCGGCGAGCAGCGCCGGATCGCCCGGCACCAGGCGGCGTGGGCGGCGCAGGTCCATCAGCATGTACACGGCGTGCAGCGCGCCGAGCACGCAGAAGATCGCGCCGCCAGCGACATAAAGCAGCGCACCCGGCGTGATCACGCTGCCGCCCCTTCGCCCGTCATCACGCCGGCCTCGGCGGCCAGCCAGTGCTGCACCGGCCGCGGCAGCGCGGTGTAGCACGAATTCGCGGCCGAGCTTGGCGTACGAGCGCTGATTGGACACCAGGCCGTCGCGACCCACGGCCGCGCCCTTCATGTACCCGGCCGCGCACAGCGTGCCGTCTTCGCGCAAGAACTCGAATCGCATGTAGTTCCACGAATGGTCGGCCCCGGCCAGCGTGAAGCGGATGCGGTAGCGCTGCCAGGGCTTCAGGCCCTTGCGGTAGGTGATGAAGGCGCCGCCCGACATCGGCCGCCAGCCAGCCTTCAGCATCGCCTTGGCGAAGCCGCTGCGCACGAAGTACTCCACCAGCATCAGGTCGACGATGGTCAGGTAGCGGCCGTTGTTCATGTGGCCATTGATGTCGAGGTCGTTGGGCAGCACGCGCAGCTGCCGCTCGATCCAGTCGCCGGGTTCGATCGCTTGCAGGCGCGTCGGCGCAGCAGCGCCCAGAGCAGGCGCAGATAGAGGTTCATCGTGGGTCCATAATTGGTTCGATGTCGAACAGTATAGTTCACGAACGAACCAAATGCACAAACCCTTGAAGTCCACTCCGGCACGGGCGGCCCGTGACCGCACGCCCCGTGCCGATACCGGCAGACGACAGCGCCGCCGTGCGCTCGTGGCTGTCGGTCGTGAATGCCTACCACCTGTGCGACGCGCTGATGGCGCGGCGCCTGGGCGAACTCGGCGTGCGCACGCCGGAGCACGAGATCCTGGCCAACCTGCGGCGCGACCCAGGCATCTCGCAGCAGGTGCTCGCCTCGCGTTGCTTCTCGGCCAAGAGCCACATCAGCGCGCTGCTGACGCTGCTGGAAGGCCGCGGCTGGGTGCGGCGAGAGCCCGATCCCGCCGACGCGCGCGCCAAGCGGCTGTTCCTTACGCCGCAAGGTGAGCGGATTGCGGCGCGCACGGCCGCAGTGCAGGCCGCAGGTGGTGGCGGCGATGACCGACGGTGAGACGCAGGCCACGCTGCGCGAGGTGACCGATGCGATGCAGCGCGTCGGCGCGCGCCTGAAGGTGCAGTTCGACCGGTGATGCCCGCTCGGATCACTTGGGCGCTACTCGAGGCGACGCGTGCCGCGTGAGGTAAGACCGCACGCATCCGTTTCGGATGCAACGCGCACGATCCGGGCCGCGGCGTGCGGCCCTCGAACCGGCATTGGCTGCTATCGAGCGAGCAAGCTGGTGCAGTCCGGCGGCTCAGGGTCGCAGGCGGGTCTTCAACGAATCGATCCCGCCGCCCCGAACCTGCCGTTTGCATCGGAGCGCCAGGAAGCCGGATGCCGCCGTTTGGTCGCCAGCGTCCCCGCTATCGCGGAGCGTGGCTACGACTTGAAGCCGATCGCCTTGTGACTGCCGTCGCAATAGGGCTTGTTCTTCGACGCGCCGCAGCGGCACAGCCACGCCTGCTGCACGGTCATGACCTGCTCACCGAAGGCATCGAAGATGGCGACCGGGCCATCACACTGCACGGGCCCGTCAGTGCACAGGGTCAGGGTGAGCGGCCCAGTGGCCACGGGCACCATATCGCCCGGCGTGCAGGTGCCTTCGTCCTTGAAGCCGCTGCCGACGTGACTGTTGTCGCAATATGGCTTGTTGCCGGAGGCCCCGCAGCGGCACAGCGCCATGCGCGTCTCGCGGGCCAATGCCTTGCCGCTGTCGTCACGGATCTCGATGTCGCCGCGCAGATGGTGCGGTCCATCGGCCATGAAGCGCAACTCGTTGCGGGCCGACACCGACTCGGCAGCACGGCCATCGTCATACATCGCCTGCAACGCGCCCGTCGGGCACCGGGCCACCACCGCCACCACCTCGTCGGCGGTGGCCTTGCCCGGCTGGATCCACGGCCGCGCCTGCGGGTCGAAGACCTCTGGCAGTCCGTGAACGCATTCGGCCGCATGGATGCATCGCGCCGCGTTGAACCGCACCGACACACCTTGGCCCTTGTAGACCTTGACTTCGTTCACCGGCGTCTCCTTGCGTTCAACTCCATGCCGAGTTTGCCTGGGTCGTACGTCGCGGTCCAGCGTTCAAGTCGCCGTTGTCGAAGTGCAGCGCGCACGGGCAACTCGCATGTTGTTCTTCTTCAGACCCGACTTTGACAGTTCGGGCTCGGCCGCCGCGAATGGTCGTTGCTTGAGCCTATATTCGAGCCCATGAGCTTCGATGTGGCCGCCGAGGCGTACGACCGTTTCATGGGTCGATACTCGCGTCTGCTCTCCAGCCAGTTGGCGGACTTGGCGTCGGTACGCGGCGGGCAGCGCGTTCTCGACGTCGGCTGCGGCACCGGCGCGCTCACTGGCGAGCTGGTCGCGCGCCTTGGACCTGCGGCGGTGGCAGCAGTCGATCCGTCCGAGCCATTCGTTGCGGCAACCCGGGAGCGCCATCCGGGCGTCGACGTGCGCCGATCGCAAGCCGAGCACCTGCCGTTCCCGAACGCCGCGTTCGACGCCGCCCTGGCACAACTCGTCGTTCACTTCATGAAGGATCCGGTGCAGGGGCTGGCCGAGATGCGCCGTGTGACCCGCAGGGACGGCATCGTCGCCGCATGCGTCTGGGATCATGGCGGCGGTGAGGGCCCCCTGGGGATCTTCTGGGACGCCGCACGAAAGCTCGACCCAGGGATCGACGGTGAGTCTCACCTCCCCGGCGCCCGCAAGGGCCACCTGGCAGAGCTGTTCGAGGCCGCTGGACTGCGCGAAATCGAGTCGACCGCACTCTCCGTGAGCCTCCAGCATCCGACCTTCGACTCTTGGTGGGAACCGTTCACGCGCGGCGTGGGCCCGGCGGGCGCCTACTTGGCCAGCCTCGACGCAGACCAGCGCAACACGCTGCGCGAAGCCTGCCGGCGGCGGGTGCCCTCCGAGCCATTCACGGTCACCGCTGTGGCCTGGGGCGCACGCGGACTGGCATAGCCAGCGCAGGGAGCCCAACGGCCGCCAACCACTTGTGGCCCCGCCAGCACGTCGCCCGACGCTACGGTGCGGCATGCGAAGAAGGCGGACGATCGCGACCTCGATAGATCGGGCAATGCACGTCGGCCGACCGTGATCGACCTGAGGTCGGCCAGTGCCTGCTCGAGCCGGTTGCGTGGGACTCTTTGCGGTCGCGACTGTCGGCTTTCGGGCGGTGCATCGTGCGATCGCTACGCCCGCTCAGGGTGGCGAATTCAACCGGTCGATGCAACGGTCTGGCTGAACATTTCAGCCGGCGTTTGGAAGCCGAGAGTTTTTCTCGGCCGTTCGTTCAATTGTCTCGCCACAGCGTTCAGCTTGGCCTGTGAATAGCCCGAGATGTCGATGCCCTTGGGCAGGTACTGCCTGAGCAGGCCGTTCGTGTTCTCGTTGCTGCCGCGTTGCCAAGGGCTGCGTGGGTCACAGAAGTAGACCTGGATGTCGGTCGCGAGCGTGAATTGCTTGTGCCCGGCCATCTCCTTGCCGGCGATGTCCCGCTCGCTGTTGAACCGTGAGCGGTGACGGCTCCTTGGTTGGACATGCTACGCGGCCTTCGGACGGCGCCGTTGTCGGTGTCGGAGCGGCGGGCATCCAAGGCCTTCAGCAGAGTGCGCATCTGGCTGCACCCGCGCAGCTTGCGCATGCGCGTAGCCGCGTCGCTGAGCGCGCTGGCGACCCAGCGCAGCACCATCTGACCGTCGCCCCAGCGCTTGACGTTGCGGCAGTAGTGCGCCACCGAGCCGTTGAGGTTCTCGATCGGGTTGGTCGTGCGCAGCGTGCGGTACAGCGAGCCGGTGATGCCCAGCGCCTGCACCGTCAGCGTCTCCTCCAGGCCTTCGCGCAGGCTGGCCGCAGCCCCTGGGTGCTTGGCCTGCAGCGACGACGCCAGGCGGCTGAGTTGCTTGCGCGCCAGATCGGCGTCCGAGGCCGACCAGGCGTCCTTCAAGGCTCGCTTGACGCTGGCGTGCATGTCCTCGGGCAGGTGCTCCAGGACGTTGCGGCGCTTGTGCTCCTGGCAGCGCTGGATCAGCGCGCGCTGGCCGAAGGTCTGGACGATGGCCTTGCGCAGCGCCTTGCCGCCGTCGATGACCCACAGCCGCATGCGATCGGCATCGAGCCCGCGCTCGACCAGATCCGACAGCAGCGAGGCGACCACACGCGTGGCCTCGGTGGAGCCCTCGCGCAGCCCCAGCACGTGCTTGTTGCCCTGGGCGTCGATGCCCAGCGCCAGCAGGATCACGCGGTCGCGGAAGTGGATGCCGTCGATCATCACCACCGGCAGATCAAGCTCGCCGATGGGGCGCGCGAGCCACTGCGCCAGCTGCTCCTGGCTGAGCTGCACGAAGCGGCGCGACACCGCGCTCTTGGACGCCGCGCGGGGCTGGTGCGCCGCCGGCACCGGCTCCTGGGTGCTGGCATAGCGCCGGGTCGACACGCCCGCGGCGATGGCGGCCATCGTGGCGGCGTCCAGCGGGTCGCCGCACGCGGCCCACTGGAAGCTCGGCAGCGCCAGTTCGCCCTCGATCGTCGAGCGTGCTCGCGGGCGGCGCACCGCGATGCGCTGGCCGCCCAGCACGACCTGGCTGGCGGTGGTGCCGCCGCGCACGGCGCGCCGCCGTGCAGCATCGGGCACGCCCTTGGGGCCGCACAGCGCCATCCGGTCGGCTTCCATCATCGCGGCCAGCACCTTCTGGCCGGCGTCGATGCACAGGCCCAGGAAAGCGTGGCGCACGTCGCGCAGAACGCCCTGCACGGGCAGCGAGATCTGAACCTGCGCAGCAGGCATGGCCCGCAATGCGGGCTTCGTGTGAGACTTCATCTTGGTGGCTCCTTCGGTTGCTTGCGAGGCAACCCGCATGCTCGCGCATGCGGGTCGAAGGAGCCGCCACCTCAGCTCACGCGTTCAACAGACTCCGGGACATCGCCTCCTTGCCTCGATCCCATGTCAGCGACTTGTAGAGCTCTTGAGGCAGCTTGCGAGCATTCTTGATCAGCGCGTTGACGACGGTCTTCGTGTCCTTGGCAGTCACTTTCACGAGCATGACGTACCGCGTCTGGCGCTCGACCAGCGTGGCGATCTGGCTGTTGCGGCTGCCAAACATCAGGTCTCCCTCCCAGTGCCAGGTACCGCACGATCCTCGGCGCGCGCAGGTCGCTCGCTGATCGACACGGCGTCAACGATCTGCCCGTGGATGTCGGTCTTTTGTGTGTAGTGCCGAGACCGACGCATGCCGCGCGTGCGTCTCAAGTGCTGCAGCAGTTCCTTCTTCAAGGCACCGCGCGATTGAATGAACAGGCTGCGGTAGATGTGCGGCGCGCCGACACGGCGTGAACCCGTGCTGGGCTCTGAACCGGGACCGGGCTGCTCCAAAAGCCGCTGCCCACGGATACCGGCAAGCGGCCAATACCTGCCGGTCACGAAGGGCCGGTATGCAGCATCTCCTTGCAATTTTTGGCGACCCTACTACTGGTGGTGTGGCCAAGACTTAAGCGGAACAACTGTGTGCCTGGCGCCGGAACGCATCAACCCCTTGGCGGGCTGCTGGGGAAGACTCTGTCCGGGGCCAGTCGGCCCCGCCTGAATGAGGCGGCAATGACCAAGCTCTTGGCCAGCGAGAGGGTCAAACATGTGTGCTCGGCGGCAATCCAGGTTTTCGGCGGCTACGGCTACGACAGCGACTTTCAGATGCAGCTCACTACCGTGGCGTGCACTTGTGCCAGATCTACCAAGGCACGTCAGAGTTGCAAAAGGCCCTCGTCGGGCGGGCCCTGGCGTAGCAGCGTGACCGGCAGGAACCGGGTTCGATGCCTGCCGGCCAGTCCCGTAGACTGCATACGGATTGGACGCGGGCGACGCCGCCCGCATCCCGCAAGCCCTTCAACCCTTGGGAGCTCTTCATCGCCATGAAATTCCAGCCTCACGCTACCCGCCAAATCCGCTTGCACGCTTCGCCACAGTGGCGTGCGCTGCGCTGGTTCGCCAGCGCCCTGCTCGTTCTCGGCCCTTGGGCCGCTTCGGCCCAGCAGTCAGGCTGGGCCGAAGAGACCCAGCCGTCAGAAACGCCGGACTTGCTCAACCAGAGCGAAAGCCGGGTTGCGCAGCAACTGCCTTGGCGCGGCTATGCCATGACGCATCAGGTGTCTGCGGCGGGGGCGGCTACTGGCAGTTCTGGTGGAACGCGCAACGCTCGAATTGTTTGCGTGTGGCCATCAATCAGGGACGGGTGACGCAGATGATCAGCGTGGATCCCGCGCACTGTCCGAACCACGGCGACTACGCGCCGCCGCCGGTCCACGGGCGTGGCGACCCGACGGATCTGCTGCATCGCCCCGAGAGTGTCGCCGCCAACGAGATGCCGCGGCGCGGATTTGCGTTGTCCAATGTCGTCTCGGCGGGCGCGAACGCCTATTGGCAGTATTGGTGGAACGCTCAGCGCGGGCAGTGCGTGCGTCTCGCGGTCGACCAGGCGCAGGTCACCCAGGTCGTCACCACCGGTGCCGGCGAGTGCCAGCAGCGGGGGGGGATGTCCCCGCCGCCTGTCGGGCCGCGTGAGCCGGTGGACCTGGTGAACCAGAGTGCGGGCGCGGTGGAGCGCGCAATGTTCGAGCGCGGCTATGTCCTGGCCAACAGCGCCGGCTCCCACGGCGGGGGCTTCTGGCAGTACTGGTGGAACGGCGCGGAGCGCAGTGCGTGCGCCTGGCGGTGAACAACGGCCATGTCACGCAGGTGGTGTCCACGGGCCGCAGCGATTGCAGGCGCTGGTACGCGTGCGCGCCCGCGTAGTGAGCGCCGCGCTCAGGGCGTTCCCTCACTCCTCCTTGGCTGGCCGCTTTCGTTCGCGCTCGCAGTTCGGGAAAACGTAGGCAACGGCTCCGGGTCTCGTGCAACTTCGCTGATCAACTTTCCCTGGCCACGGCCCTCAGCCGTGGTCGGCTGGCACGGGCGCTGACGCATGCCGCCTCAGGGACAAGGCTGGGCTGCGAACCCCGCGTCTGAGCGCCGCGCCAGCAGCGCCATGCCTTGGTGACCTGCCTGATCTCCCAGCGACCTGCCGCCGTGCGCGCCAACGAGATGTCCCAACGCTCGCTGCGCACCGCATCGTCCAGCAGGCCGTCGCGGATCACGGTCACGCGCGACGCTGACGGCGAATCTGCGCCCTCGTTGGTTTGCGCGATCACTTGCCGCGCGCCTTCGAAGGGGCCGGCAACGCGCAGCGCGATATCGACTGGCGCACTCATACGCGCGGCGCGCGACGTGGCGTCGC
>CAVQWK010000017.1:0-101725 GCA_963717575.1 uncultured beta proteobacterium
ACTCGGCGAGGTAGTCCTCGAGGGACATCTCCTCCTCGCGCGTGCGTTCGTAGCGGGCGGCAAAGTGGCTGATCACATCCATGCGGACCTCCGGTGTCCAGGCGGGCGCAGCGGGGGAACGATCCCCCACCCGAGCCTGGGAAGTTCTGATGGAGTCCCGGCTGTACGGGCCCGGGCTCCATCAGAGCTTTCCGGTCAGGGGCGGTGCACGGTCAGCAGCATTCGATATTTAGCATGGTTCATCCTTCGCCGGGTGGCACTTGGATGAAGCCCTGGTTTCACCATCAATTTGCCGTGTTCGGCGCGGCCAGAACCTCCCATCGAGGGCATTCGCAAAACCCGTGCCGTCTGTACTGCCCACGCCTGGTGCGACCGCCGCACGGTACAGAGGCACAACGCGGCGCACAGCGTTTCCGCCGACAGGGCCGACGCACCAGCTTGGAGCGCACCGCCTGCCGACCCCCTGCCACGAGGAACACACGCCAACGACAACGCCAGCGTCAGGCAAGGGTGCGATCATCAGCCCGGTGAATCGACATCTGCTGCTGCTGGCCGTCTGCCAGGGACTCTTCCTCACCAACAACGTCACCTTCATGGCCATCAACGGCCTGGTCGGGCTGTCGCTGGCGCCGCTGGGCTGGATGGCCACGCTGCCGGTCACCGGCTACGTCGTGGGCGCGGCGCTGTCGGCGATGCCGGTGGCGCGGCTGCAGGCCCGGGTGGGGCGCAAGCGCGCGTTCCAGGTCGGGCTCGTGGTGGCGGCACTGTCGGCGGCGATGTGTGCCTTCGCCGTCACCATCGGCAGCTTCTGGCTGCTGGTGGGGTCCACGCTGGTGGCGGGCTTCTACAGCGCCAATGCCGCGCTGTACCGCTTTGCCGGGCCCGAGCTGGTGGCGACCCCCTTCAAGGAGCGGGCGATCTCGCTGGTGCTGGCCGGCGGCATTGCTGGCGCCTTCATCGGCCCCAATCTGGCCAGCGCCGCGCGCGGCTGGCTGGCGGTGCCTTTTGCGGGCGCCTACCTGGCGCTGGTGGGTGTGGCGCTGGTGTCGCTGGGGGTGCTGTCGTTCATCCGTTTCCCGACCCACGTGCCGCCCGCGGGCGGCATGTCGGGCGGACGACCGCTGGCCGAACTGGCACGTCAGCCCGTGTTCATCGTCGCCGTGGCCGCGGCAGCGCTGGGCTACGGCGTGATGAACCTGCTGATGGCGGCCACGCCGATCGCCATGCAGCAGTGCAAGCACCCCTTCGAGAGCGCGGCACTGGTGCTCGAGTGGCACGTGCTGGGCATGTTCGTGCCGAGCTTCTTCACCGGCCATCTCATCAAGCGCTTCGGCGCGCTGCCGGTGATGGGCGTCGGCGTGGTGCTGAACTTCGTCTGCGTGGCGGTGGCCCTGTCGGGCGTGGACCTGATGCAGTTCCTGGTGGCGCTGGTCGCGCTGGGCGTGGGCTGGAATTTCCTCTACACCGGCGGCACGACGCTCTTCACGCAGGCTTACCGGCCGGAGGAGAAGAACAAGGCCCAGGGCGCAATGGACCTGTGCGTGTTCTCGACCATGGCGGTGAGCTCGTTCGCCTCCGGCGCGCTGATCACCACGCAGGGCTGGGCCTGGCTCAACCTGGGTTCGCTGGTGCCCCTCGGCGCCGTCGCTGCGATGCTGCTGTGGCTGGGCTTCAAGCACCGTGGAGCGACCGCACCCGCCTGGTCGAAGTGAGCGCCAGGGACTGCCAGGCGTCGGCCACGCCGCCTGCCGCGTGCCTGACTGCCGGCGTCAGCCCGCCAGCAACTCCGCATTGCCCCCCGCCGCCGCCGTATTGATGGTCAGGGTCTGCTCGGCGCAGAAGCGATAGAGGTAATGCGGCCCGCCCGCCTTGGGGCCGGTGCCTGACAACCCTTCGCCGCCGAAGGGCTGCACGCCGACGACCGCGCCGATCATGTTGCGGTTGATGTAGACGTTGCCCACGCGCGCCGCGTCGGCGATGCGCAGCGCGCGGCTGTCGATGCGCGTCTGCACGCCCAGCGTCAGGCCGTAGCCCAGCGCGTTGATCTGGCTCACGAGTTCGTCGAGGTCGCGCGCGGCTCCCGGAGCGGTCTGCCCGGGCCCCCAGCGCACGACGTGCAGCACGGGGCCGAAGATCTCCTCGCGCAGGTCGGCCACGCGTTCGATCTCGAACGCCACCGGGGCCACCAAGCGTGGCGGGCCGACCGGGGCCGCAGACTCGCCCAGGCACCGCGCTTCGGCGCGCAGGCGCTGCAGATGGCGCTGGAGGCCGGCGTGGGCCTCGTCGTCGATCACCGGGCCGACGTCGGTCGCCAGCTCCGCCGGGTCGCCGACGCGCAACTCGGCCAGCGCGCCGCGGATCATCTCGATCATGCCGTCGGCGATGCCCTCGTGCAGGCACAGCAGGCGCAGCGCCGAGCAGCGCTGGCCGGCGCTGCGGAAGGCGCTCTGCACGACGGCGTCGACCACCTGCTCTGGCAGCGCGGTGCTGTCGACGACCATCGCGTTGAGGCCGCCGGTCTCGGCGATCAGCGGCACGATCGGCCCGTCCTTGGCCGCCAGCGCACGGTTGATGAGGCGCGCCACCGCGGTGCTGCCGGTGAAGCAGACGCCGGCCGTGCCCGGGTGCGCCACCAGCGCCGCACCGACCGTCTCGCCCGTGCCGTGCAGCCACGCGACCGCATCGTCCGGCACGCCCACCTCGTGCAGCAGGCCGACGAAGCGGCGCGCCACCACCGGCGTCTGCTCGGCCGGCTTGGCGGCCACCGTGTTGCCGGCCACCAGCGCCGCCACGACCTGGCCGGCAAAGATCGCGAGCGGGAAATTCCACGGGCTGATGCAGACGAAGACGCCGCGGCCGTGCAGGCGCAGCACATTGGTCTCGCCGGTGGGGCCGGGCAGCTTCTGTTCGGCCAGTCGCAGCTCGGCCTGCTCGGCGTAGTAGCGGCAGAAGTCCACCGCCTCGCGCACCTCGGCCACGCAGTCGCCGAGCGTCTTGTGCGCCTCCTTCACCAGCAGGGCGCAGAACTCCGGCAGGCGCGCCTCCAGCGCGCCGGCGGCGCGCCGCAGCAGCGCCGCGCGTTCGGCCACCGGTCGCGCATGCCAGGGCTCGAAGCCGGCCTGCAGGCGGGCCATCGCGGCCGCCACCTCGTCGTCGCCGGCCGCCACCACGGTCTCGACGTGCACGCCGTGCAGCGCGTCCTCGAGCGGCTCGCGCATCGCCCGGCAGGCCAGGTCGACGCCATGCGAATTCGGCCGCCGCTCGCCGTACAGCGCCAGCGGCGAGGGTTGCCCCGGCTCGGCTGCGGGGTGCAGCGGCGAGGCGAGCAGCGCATCGATGCCGACGGTCTCGTCGGCGAGCTGGTGCACGAAGGACGAATTGGCGCCGTTCTCGAGCAGCCGGCGCACCAGGTAGGCGAGCAGGTCGCGGTGTTCGCCGACCGGCGCATAGATGCGGCAGGCGATGCTGCCGTCCTTCAGCACTTCGCGGTGGATGCCCTCGCCCATGCCGTGCAGGCGTTGCAGCTCGAAGGCCACCGCGCGCCGGGAGCCGTCGGCCGCCGCCTTCCCCGCCGCACGCGCCATCTGCACGATGGCGGCGATGGTGCCGGCGTTGTGGGTCGCGAACTGCGGGTACAGCACGTCGTGGTGGTCGATCAGCCGCGCGGCGCAGGCGAGGTAGGCAATGTCGGTGTGGTGCTTGTGCGTGAACACCGGGTAGCCCGGCAGGCCGCCCTCCTGCGCGCGCTTGATCTCGCCGTCCCAGTACGCGCCCTTGACGAGGCGCACGATGAACTTCACGCCGTGGCGGCGCGCGATCGCCGCCACGGCGTCGACGACGTCCAGGCCGCGCGTCTGGTAGGCCTGCACGGCCAGGCCGAGCCCGGCCCACGACGGGTGCTGCTGCGCCACGCGCTCGGCCAGCGCGTCGAGCAGGTCGAGCGAGAGCTCGAGGCGGTCGCTCTCCTCGGCGTCGATGGCGAGGTTGATGCGTTGGTGCGCGGCCCGTTCGACCAGGCCCCACAGGCGCGGCAGCAGCTCGGCGAAGACGCGGCCGCGCTGCGCTTCCTCGTAGCGCGGGAAAAGGGCGCTGAGCTTGACCGAGATCTCGTCGCAGGCCTGCGGGCCGGCGGGTGCGGCGTCGGCGCCGGCGGCGCGCCCGGCGGCGATGGCCGCGATCGCGCTTCGGTAGGCCGCCAGATACGCGAGCGCCGCGGCGTCGGTGCGTGCGCCTTCGCCGAGCATGTCGAAGCTGAAGCGCAGCGCGGGCTGCTGCCGGCGCTGCGCGCCGGCCTCGGCCATCGCGTCGGCGATCGTGCGCGCATAGACGAACTGGCGGCCCAGCAACTGGATCGCGCGCACGGTGGCCGCCACCACGGTCTTCGCGCCCAGGCGCTGCACCAGGCTGCCGGGCTGTTCACCTTCGGGCAGGAAACGCTTGGACAGCGCGATCGCGCTCGCCGACAGGCTGGCCAGCATCCGGTACGGCCCCTCGGCGGGGTTGGCTTCGAAGTCGGCGCGGCCGAGTTGATCGGCGGTGAGCGCGATCGCGGTCTCGGCGTCGGGCACCCGCAGCAAGGCTTCGGCCAGTCGCATCAGCGCCAGCCCCTCGGCACTGGAGATCGGGTATTCGCGCAGCAGCGACTCCATGGCCCAGAACGGTGCCGGCTTGTCGCGCGCGCCCTGCACCCACGGCCGCGCCGCCACCACCACGGACGGCCAGTCCAGGCGCCCCTGCAGGGCAGCGAGCGCTAGCGCCACCGCCTCGGCCTCGGGGCGGTACGGAAAGGGCAGACGGGCCCGGGCCGGGTTGGGTGCGGATGTCGCGGCGGTGGTCATGGCGAGGCCCTCGGTGTGCAGCATGCGCAGCTTATGCCGCACACGGGCTTCCCGGGACCCGGCATTCACCCTCGTCGGTCGAGCCTCCGAAGACCGCGGTGACCGCGGCTGATGCGTGTTCGCCGGCTGCGGGCGGGGCCGAAGATGCGCTGGATGACGCCGTGACGCAGCCCGCCGGACCGCTCGGCGCGGCCCTCGCCGGATCGTCGCTCGTTCGACTCGGTCAGTTCGATCGTGAACCCGTCATCGCCGTGCATCACCGCTTGCCTCGGTCAGCGCGGCGACGCCGGCGCCGTGCGCGTCGGCTCCACGGGCGGTGCAGCGGCAGGTGCGCCCACCTCGCGCGTCACGAGTTCACGATAGATGCCCCCACCGGCAACGCTGCCGCTCGTGGTGCCTTGACCTTGCATGCGCGCGATGCAGTCCTTGCGCTGGTCCTCGGGCAACGGATCACAACGCACGGTCTGGTTGGCCGCATAGGGTGCGGTGCCGTCGCCCAGGCCCCCTCGCTTGGCCTCCGCCAGCGCGGCGCCGGCCTCACGCATGCAGGTCGCGAGATCCTGGTTCGACCGGCCGCTCTTGCACACGGCGACCTCCTGCGCGTAGCGCGAACGCGCCGCGCTCGATTCCACCGCGCCGGTCGGCGCAGCCTGAACCACCCCGCACAGCAGCAGGGCACATGCCGCCGTCGATGCTCGACGAGTCTTGCTTTTCATCCGGGTCTCCCTTGAGAGTCTTGAAAGGTCAGAGCCCGAGTGTTGGCCGTCGCCGCACCCGCTGCCAGCGGACGGGAGCGCTGCTGCGTGTAGTTCCTGTCCTACCTATGGAGGCGTCAGGGACGTCGAGCGCAGCGAGGCGCGGCCGCCCACCGAACAGCGCCGTTCCGATGCGAACGATGGAGGCGCCTTCGGCGACGGCCGCCTCGAGGTCGGCGCTCATCCCCATCGACAGCGTGTCCAGGATCAGGCCCTCGCGCTGCAGCGCTGCCAGCAGCTCATGCAGCCGGCGATGCGGCACGCGTTGCGCGTCGAAATCGGTCGCCGGCTCCGGGATGGCCATCAGCCCGCGCAGCCGCACCCGCTCGCGCGGCAGCGCGGCCACGGCGTGCGCCAGCGCGGCGACATCCTGCGGCAGCACGCCGCTCTTGCTGGCCTCGCCGCTGATGTTGACCTGCAGGCACAGATTCAGCGGCGGCAGCCAGGCCGGCCGCTGCGCGGCCAGGCGCTCGGCGATCTTGAGCCGGTCCACCGAGTGCACCCAGTCGAAAGCCTCGGCCACCGGTTTCGTCTTGTTACCCTGCAGCGGCCCGACGAGGTGCCACTCGATGTCGGGACGGAGGTCGGACAGCGAAGCGATCTTGGCCAACGCCTCCTGGACGTAGTTCTCGCCGAAGGCACGCTGGCCGGCGGCGTGGGCCTCGCGCACGGCGTCATCGCCGAAAGTCTTGCTCACGGCCAGCAAAGTGACGCCGTTCGACGCGCCGAAATCCGCGGACTGCGTGAGGATGTTGGCAACACGACCGGCCCCGACACAGGCCGCGGCGATGCGCCGCTTCACTTCTTGCAGGTTGTTTCCGATGCTGCCCATAATCCCCCGAAGCTTAAGCGTTCGCGCGTTCCCCCATGGCGATGGACATCACCCAGCTGTTGGCCTTTTCTGTCAAGAACAAGGCCTCCGACCTGCACCTCTCAGCCGGCCTGCCGCCGATGATCCGGGTGCACGGCGACGTGCGTCGCATCAACGTCGAGGCGCTGGACCACAAGGCGGTCCACGACATGGTGTACGACATCATGAACGACGCCCAGCGCAAGCACTACGAAGATACGCTGGAATGCGACTTCAGCTTCGAGATCCAGGGCCTGGCGCGCTTTCGCGTCAACGCGTTCAACCAGAACCGCGGCGCCGGCGCGGTGTTCCGCACCATCCCGAGCAAGATCCTCACGCTGGAGCAGCTGGGCTGCCCCAAGGTCTTCGCCGAGCTCTCGCTCAAGCCGCGCGGCATGGTGCTGTGCACCGGCCCCACCGGCTCGGGCAAGAGCACCACGCTGGCGGCGATGGTCAACCACCTCAACGAGCACGAGTACGGCCACGTGCTGACGGTGGAAGACCCGATCGAATTCGTGCACGAGAGCAAGAAGTGCCTGATCAACCAGCGCGAGGTGGGCCCGCACACGCTGAGCTTCGCCAACGCGCTGCGCTCGGCGCTGCGCGAAGACCCCGACGCCATCCTGGTGGGCGAGATGCGCGACCTCGAGACCATCCGCCTGGCACTGACCGCGGCCGAGACCGGCCACCTGGTGTTCGGTACCCTGCACACCAGTTCGGCGGCCAAGACGGTGGACCGCATCGTCGACGTCTTCCCCGCGGCCGAGAAGGAAATGGTGCGCGCGATGCTGTCCGAAAGCCTGGTGGCCGTGATCTCGCAGAGCCTGTGCAAGCTCAAGGACGGCTCGGGCCGTGTCGCCGCGCACGAGATCATGCTGGGCACCAGTGCCATTCGCAACCTGATCCGCGAGAACAAGATCGCGCAGATGTACTCCAGCATCCAGACCGGCCAGAACATCGGCATGCAGACACTGGACCAGAACCTCACCGAGCTCGTGCGCCGCAACGTCATCACGCCGGCCGAGGCACGCTCCAAGGCCAAGATTCCCGAGAACTTCCCCGGGTGAATGACGCCCCCAAGCTCGCTTCGCTCGCTACCCCCCGAGGGGAGCGCAGGCCGCTTGGGAACGGCCCGGCGCTGGCCTGCGGGAGGTTGGACGCATGACGCTGCGGAGCACTGAATGGAACGCGACCAGGCCTCCAAATTCGTCAACGACCTGCTGCGGCTGCTGGTGTCCCGCAACGGGTCGGACCTCTTCCTCACCGCCGACTTTCCGCCCGCCATCAAGGTCGACGGCAAGGTCACCAAGGTCAGCCCGCAGCCGCTCACCGGCCAGCACACGCTGGCGCTGGCGCGCGCGGTCATGAACGACAAGCAGGGTGCCGAGTTCGAGCGCACCAAGGAATGCAACTTCGCGATCTCGCCGCAGGGCGTGGGGCGCTTTCGTGTCAACGCCTTCCTCCAGCAGGGGAACGTGGGGCTGGTGTTCCGCACCATCCCGCAGACCCTGCCCACCATCGACACCCTGGGCCTGCCGAAGATCCTGAAGGAGGTGGCCATGACCAAGCGCGGGCTGGTCATCTTCGTCGGCGCCACCGGCTCGGGCAAGAGCACCTCGCTGGCGGCCATCGTCGACTGGCGCAACGAGAACTCCTTCGGCCACATCATCACGGTGGAAGACCCGGTGGAGTTCGTGCACCCGCACAAGAACTGCATCGTCACCCAGCGTGAACTCGGCATCGACACCGACAGCTGGGAAGCGGCGCTGAAGAACACCTTGCGCCAGGCGCCCGATGTCATCCTGATGGGGGAACTTCGCGATCGCGAGACCATGGAGCACGCCGTGGCATTTGCCGAGACCGGCCACTTGTGCCTGGCCACGCTGCACGCCAACAGTTCCAACCAGGCGCTCGACCGCATCATCAACTTCTTCCCCGAGGAGCGCCGCCAGCAACTGTTGATGGACCTGTCGCTCAACCTCAAGGCACTGGTGAGCCAGCGCCTGATGCCGCGCGAGCAGGGGCGCGGGCGCGTGGCCGCGGTGGAGATCCTGCTCAATACGCCGCTGGTCGGCGACATGATCTTCAAGGGCGAGGTCAACGAGATCAAGGAACTGATGAAGCGCTCGCGCGAGCTCGGCATGCAGACCTTCGACCAGAGCCTGTTCGACCTCTACGAAGACCGGCAGATCAGCTATGAGGACGCGCTGCGCAACGCCGATTCGGTGAACGACCTGCGGCTGCAGATCAAGCTGAACAGCCAGCGCGCCCGCAGCAGCGACCTGGCGGCGGGCACCGAGAGCATGAAGCTGGTGTGACGGGCGTGCCGCGCGCCGCCGCCGCGGGGCCGGCGCGCTTCGTGGCAGCATTGGCGGGATGAACACCCGCACCTACGAACCGACGACCGCTCGCCGCGTGGCCTTCCTGGGGCTCGGGGTGATGGGCCACCCGATGGCCGGTCACCTGGCGCGCGCCGGGCACGCCACCGCCGTCTACAACCGCACCGCCGCCAGGGCCGCCGCCTGGACGGCCGAATACGGCGGCACGGCAGCGTCGACACCGCGCGAAGCCGCCGCCGGCGCCGATGTCGTCTTCGCCTGTGTCGGCAACGACGACGACCTTCGCGCCGTGACGCTGGGGCCCGACGGCGCCTTTGCCGGCATGAAGCCCGACGCCGTGTTCGTCGACCACACCACGGCCTCGGCCGAGGTCGCCCGCGAGCTCAACCAGGCGGCGCGCGCGCGCGGACTCCACTTCATCGATGCCCCGGTTTCGGGCGGCCAGGCGGGCGCGGTGAACGGCGCTCTCACCGTGATGTGCGGCGGTGACCCGGCGCCGTTCGACGCCATCAAGCCGGTGGCCCGGAGCTTCGCCAGGGCGGTCACGCTCGTGGGCCCCAGCGGCGCCGGTCAATTGGCCAAGATGGTCAACCAGGTGGCCATTGCCGGCCTCGTGCAGGCGCTGGCCGAGGCGCTGGCCTTCGGCAGACGCGCCGGGCTGGACATGCCGCTGGTGCTGGACGTCATCGCCAAGGGCGCAGCGCAAAGCTGGCAGATGGACCACCGCGGCCGCACCATGCTGGAGGACCGCTTCGACTTCGGCTTCGCGGTCGACTGGATGCGCAAGGACCTCGGCCTGGTGCTGGACGAGGCCCGCCGCAACGGTGCGCAACTCCCGGTGACGGCGCTGGTGGATCAGTTCTACGCCGAGATCCAGGCCCAGGGCGGGCAGCGCTGGGACACGTCCAGCCTGATCCGCCGGCTGCGCGCCTGAGCGCGGTCAGCGGGGCGCCGATGCGCCTGCGGCCGGCGCCGGAGCCGCCGCGCCGCCGAGGTTGGCGAGTTCCGCTTCGCTGATGATCTCGAAGACGCGCACCACTTTCTGCACGCCCGACACCGAACGCGCGAGATCGGTGGCGCGGTTGGCCTCGCGCTCGGTGACGCGCCCCATCAGGTAGACGATGCCGCGTTCGAGCACCACCTTGTAGGCGTTGGCCTGCAGGTCCGGGGCATCGACGAACGTGGCCGTGACCTTGGCGCCCAGCATGGCGTCGGTGGAGCGCGAGCCGTAGGTGCTGTTGTTGCCGATGCCCAGCTCGTTGACCACTCCGCGCACGTTCTCCAACGTGGCCACCGCGCGCTCGACCCGGGCCTTTTCGCTTGCCGTCGGCACCTCGCCGGTGATGAGCAGGATGCGGTTGTAGCTGACGACATTGATGTGGCCGAGCGTGGCCAGCTCGTCCACGCGCGACGCCGCCTTGAGCTCGATGGACTGGTCCTCGAGCTGGATGCCCGTGGTGCGCCTGTCGGTGGCGACGAGGGTGCCGCCGACCACGGCGCCGCCCACCAGCAATGGCGCGCAGCCCGCCAACACGCCCGCGACGGCCAGCGCCATCGCGCATCGGGTGAGGCGGGTCAGGCCGGAATGGATCATGGTTCTTGCTCCCCCATCAATTGGAAATCGACTGCATCGCAAAGGCAATGCAGCACCAGGAGCTGCAACTCCGCCACGCGCGCGGGACGCTCGTGCGGCACGGCCACGAGCACGTCGGTCTCGGCCAGCAGTTCCGTGAAGGCGGCCGCACCGCGGCCGGCCACCACGACGATCGTCATGTCCTTGCCCTGCGCGGCCGAGATCACCGCGGCGCTGTGCCCTTCGCCGTCGTCGACGTACAGCAGCACGTCGCCCGGCAGGCCCAGGGCGCGGACCTGTTGGCCCTGCAGCGCCGGCTCGCCGGCCAACGCCAACGCGGCCAACGGCGGGCGCTCACGTTCGAAGCGGCCCGTGAGCACCCGCGCCAGGTGCTGCGCCAGCAGGGTGCCCACACCGCTGCCGCAGGCCATGACCTTGCCACCGCCGGTGATGGCCGACAACAGCGCCGCCGCCGCATCGGCGATCGGCCGTGCCAGGGTCTCGGCAGACTGGTACTTGAGGTCGGCGCCGTCGAAGAAGTGCTGCTGGATGCGCTGTTCGAGCATGAACATGCATCATATGACAGGGGTGGATCCCGCCAGTTCCTTGCACACGGAGCACTATTGGAGCATCAAGGGTCCGCGGTGCAGGTCCATCGCGTTCGCGTGGCCAGCACGGCACCCAGTGCCACCGATACAACCACGGCCAGGAGGGACAGCGCCAGATCGTCGACGGCCGGCAGCCCGAAGTGCAGCAGTTGGCGCCCCTGCGGCACCACCACGGCCAGCGCCAGAGCCGCCGCTGCGATCGCGGCCACCCACCAGAAGGCCCGCGCCGTCGGTGCGAACAGCGCCCGCCAGCCGATCCCCGCGGTCGCGTTGACGGCCACGAGCAGCAGATTGCCCGCCGTGAGCCCGACGACGGCGAGCGTGCGCGCCGTGTCCGCGTCGCGCCCGGCGCGGAGCGCCAGCACATAGGTTGCCAGCGTGGCGGCGAGCAGGCATCCCCCCTGCAACAGACCTTGCCAGAGCATCGGCCAGCCGACGATGCCGGCGTCGGAGCGGCGGGGCGGCCGCTTCATGACCCGCGGGTCCTCCGGTGCGCCCTCGAAGGCGAGCGAGCACACGGGGTCGATCACCATCTCGGTCAGCACCACGTGCGCAGGCAGCATCAGCGGCGGCAGGCCGAACACCACCGGCAACAGCGACAGGCCGGCGATCGGCACGTGGATCGCGGTGATGTAGGTCATGACCTTGCGCAGGTTGTCGAAGATGCGCCGGCCCATGCGCACGCCGCCGACGATGCGGCCGAAGTCCTCGTCCAGCAGCACCAGGCCGGCCGCCTCGCGCGCCACGTCGGTGCCGCGCACGCCCATCGCGATGCCGATGTGCGCCGCCTTCAGCGCCGGCGCATCGTTGACGCCGTCGCCGGTCATCGCCACCGTCTCGCCGTTGCGCTTGAAGGCCTCGACCAGGCGCAGCTTCTGCTCGGGCATGACCCTCGCGAAGACGCGAACGGCGCGCACCGCCTCGGCCAGCGCGGCGGCGTCGAGACGATCGATCTCGTCGCCGCTGAGCGCACCCGCACCGACCTCGATGCCCGCCTGACGGGCGATCGCCAGCGCGGTGGCGGCGTGGTCGCCGGTGATCATCGCCACGGCGATGCCGGCCTCGCGGGCCTGTGCCACCGCGGCCGCCACGCTGGGCCTGAGCGGGTCCTCGAAGCCGACGAGGCCCAGCAGCTCGAAATCGTAGTCGTGCTGGTTCGCCGCAGCGGCCTGCCCGCCGGCCGAGCCGACGGCAACGGCCAGCACGCGCAGCCCCTGGGCCGCGAGGGAGCGCACGCGGGACAGAAGTTCCGCAGTGCGCTCCGGGGACAGGTGGCACAGGTCGAACACCGCCTCCGGCGCACCCTTGGCCGCGACCCGTCGAACCCCATCCTCCGCCGTCCACGCGTGCGACATCGCGAGCAGTTCGGGCGTCAGCGGGTACTCGCGCTCCAGCCGCCAATCCGGGTGCAGGTGCTCGGTCTCGGCGAGCGAGTCGTCGCCATGCGCCAGCAGTGCACGGTCCATCGGGTCGACGCCGCCGCGGCGCGAGGCGAGCATGGCGTACTCGAGCAGTCGGTGCACGTCCTCCGGCAGCGGCGCACCCGGGGTCACCGCAGCGTCCGCGGCCTCGGTCACGAGGCGGCGCAGGCGCATCCGGTTCTCGGTCAAGGTGCCGGTCTTGTCGACGCACAGCACCGTGGCCGAGCCCAGCGCCTCGATCACTGCAGGCCGCCGCGACAGCACCTGGATGCGCGCGAGCCGCCAGGCCCCCAGTGCCAGGAACACCGTCAGCGCCATCGGGAATTCCTCCGGCAGCATCGCCATGCCCAGCGCAATGGCCGACAGGACGCCCTGCATCCAGTCGCCACGCTGCAGGCCGTACCAGACGATCATCAGCGCGCTGGCGCCGATGGCGGCCAGGCCAAAGACCTGCACCAGGCGGCGCAGGTGGCGCTGCAGAGGCGTCGGTGCCAGCTCGATGCCGGCCAGCGATGCGCCGATGAGGCCCACCTGCGTGTGCCGGCCGGTGGCCACCACCTCGGCGAGGCCGTGCCCGGAGACCGCCAGCGTGCCGGCGTAGACGTTGGGCGTGTCGTCGCCCCCGGGGCGGTCCTGCTGGGCGCCCATTGGCGCCTCCGACGCCCGCTTGCGCACGGGCACCGACTCCCCGGTCAGCAGGGACTCGTCGACCGCGAGCCCGACCGCCTCGCGCGCCATGCCGTCGGCCGCAACGCGCTCGCCTTCACCAAGAAGGAAGAGGTCACCGGGGACCAGCTCGCGTGCCGCAATGCGCAGGACGCGGCCCGCGCGGACGACACGCACCTGCGGCGCGGCCAGCTCGCGCAGGGCATCCAGCGCATGCTCGCTGCGTCGCTCCTGAAAGATCACCAAACCGACGGTGACCACCGCAAAGAAGGCCAGCAGCAAGCCCTCGCCGAGGTCACCGAGCACGAGGTAGATCGCCGCGGCCACCAGCAGCAACAGGAACATGGGTTCGGTGGCGACGCCCTTGAGCGTGCTCAGCAGCCCGTGCTTCTCGCGGTCCTCGATCTCGTTGGGGCCGTATTCGCCCAGGCGCCGTCGGGCCTCGTCCTCGGTGAGGCCGGCGCGGAGCGGGGAATCGGTCATGGGGGGTCGGCTGGTGTGTGACTGCCGCGGCGACACGGCGGGCGCCCGGACACCGAGCATACGAAGGAACGGCCTCGATGCACGGGGGGCCTGCAACGAACGTCCTTGCGCGGCTGTCGCGACCGTCGGCCCGCCGAAGGGCGTGATGGGCACACCGATCGGTCGCACTGGCATACTCGCCCGCCCCGGCCCATCGCACCCCCCCTTGCCCGTCATCGACCCCCGCTTCTGGATCGCCGCCGCGGCGGCCTCGTTGCCGTCGCTGCTGGCCTACAACGTCTCACCGTCGCCGACCTTCCTGAATCAGGCCCTGGCGCTGGCCCTGTGGGGCGCCTTCGTTGCCGTGTCGGCACCTCCGACACCGGGGCGCGGGCCGGCCCCGCTGCTGGCGGCGCTGGGGCTGGTCGGCGTGGCGGTGGGCTGGTCCTGGGGCCCGGGCGCCCTGCCCTCGACGCTGGCGCTGTCGGCCATCGGGCTGCTGGCGGCGACCGCGGTCGTGGTGGCTGGCGCCGCCGGCGCCGCCGCACGCCCCGACGCACGGGACCTCTTTGCCGCCTTCTGTTGGGCCTGGCTGGTGGCCGGCTTGTGCAATGTCGGGCTCGCCCTGGTCCAGGTCTTCCTGCCCGAGCTGCCCGACGGCGAGTGGGTCGCCCGCTCGGGCGTCGCCGGCCGCGCGGTGGGCAACCTGCGCCAGCCCAATCACCTGAGCAGCCTGCTGCTGTGGGCCTGCATTGCGACGGTGGCGCTGGTGGAAATGGGCCGACTCGGCCGCCGTCTCGGCGCGGCGGCGCTGGCGGCACTGGTGTTCGCGGTGGTGCTGACGGCATCGCGCACGGGCCTGTTGAGCGTGCTGCTGCTGGCGTCCTGGGGGGCGGTGGACCGGCGCCTGGCGCGCCCCACGCGCTGGCTGCTTCTGGCCGCGCCGCTGGTCTACGCCGCAGGCTGGCTGGGCATGGCGCAATGGGCCGCTGCCTTGCAGCACACCTTCGGCGGCGCCGCGCGGCTGGCCGAGAGCGACATCTCCGGTTCGCGCTTCGCGATCTGGGCCAACACGCTGGAGCTGATCCGCCAGCACCCGTGGACGGGTGTGGGCTTCGGTGAGTTCAACCTGGCCTGGACGTTGACACCGTTTCCCGGCCGGCCGGTGGCCTTCTTCGACCACACGCACAACCTGCCGCTGCAACTGTTCGTGGAACTGGGCTTGCCGTTGGCCGGAGCGGTGACGGCGCTGTTGCTGTGGGCACTGGTGCGAGGCTTGCGCCAGGCCTGGGCGGCCGAGGGCGACATCGGCACGGCGCAGCGCGCGGCGATGCTGATGGTCTCGATGATCGGCCTGCACAGCCTCCTCGAGTACCCGCTGTGGTACAGCTACTTCCTGCTGCCGGCGGCCTGGGCCTGGGGGTTTGCACTGCGGTCCCCACCCGGGGCCGGCGCTTCGGCACCGGTGCCTGCCTCGACGCGGGCGGCGCCTGGCCTGGCGCTGGCAGGCATGGCCTTGGTGGCCGGCGCCGTGTGGTCGGTCGTCGACTACGCCCGCGTGGCCGCCATCTTCAGCGCCAGCCCGGGTGCGGCGCCGCTGGAACAGCGCATCGCCGACGGCCGCCACAGCGTCTTCTTCGGGCACCATGCCGACTATGCGGCCGTCACTTCGGGGGTGGACCTGCCCGACCCGGCGCACGCCTTCGACCGTGCCACGCACTACCTGCTCGACACGCGCCTGATGATCGCCTGGGCACAGGCGCTGGCGGCACAGGGCCGGCTGGACGAGGCGCGCTACCTGGCACAGCGGCTGCGCGAGTTTCGCAATCCGAGCGCGGCGGAATTCTTCGAGCCCTGTGAGGCAACGGCGGCCGCTGTCGCGCCGGTGGCATCGGCCGCATCGGCGCCGCCGTTCCAATGCGAGTTGCCGACGCGACAGCCGGGGTGGCGGGCCTACGTTCCGGGCGGCACGCGTTGACGCGCGGCGCAAGTTCCAACGCTGCGACACGATGACCGGCCGCACCCTGGTGCGCGCCCGTCAACCCGGCGCGTGCATCCACCAGCTGGGCAGCAGCCGCTTCACCTCGTCGCGCCTGTAGCGGTCATCGATCAGGTGAATGACGCCGCGGTCACTCGGCGTTCGTATCACCCGGCCGGCGGCCTGCACCACTTTCTGCAGCCCGGGATAGAGATAGGCGTAGTCGTAGCCGGCGCCGAACATCGACCCCATGCGCCGCCGGAGTTGCTCGTTCACCGGGTTGAACTGCGGCAGGCCCAGGGTGGAAAGGAAGGCGCCGATCAAGCGCCGGCCGGGCAGGTCGATGCCCTCGGCGAAGGCCCCTCCCAGCACCGCAAAGCCGATGCCCCGACCAGCCTCGGTGAAGCGGTCCAGGAACTGCCGCTGCTCGGCCTCCCGCATCCCCCGCGCCTGGCGCCAACTCGGCAGTCGGGGGTGGCGCAAGGCGAGCAGATCCGCGACCTGCTGCAGATACTCGTGGCTGCTGAAGAACGCGAGATAGTTGCCCGGACGTTCCTCGAATTGCCGGGCCATCAGTTCCACGATCGGCTCCAGTGAAGCGCCACGGTGCCGGTGGCGGGTCGATATGTGGCTGGCAATCCGCACCTGCAACTGGGTCGCGTCGAACGGCGAGGCCACGTCGACGCAGACGTGATCGGCGGGCAAGCCCAGCAGGTCGGCGTAGAAGCGCGTGGGCTGCAGGGTGGCCGAGAACAGCGTGCTGTGCTGAGCCGCTGCAAGCCGCGGGCCCAAGAACGGCGCGGGCACCAGGTTGCGGATGCACAGCGTCGAGTCGCCGGGCCGGGCGCTGCCCGTGCCCCGAGCCTGCGGCTTGCTGACGTCGACCAGCGAGTGCGTGTCCAGCAGTTCTGCCATGCGGCACAACTGCAGCGCCTGGAAGTGGAACGCCAGCAAGGCAGCGTCCGCCTCCGCCGGATGCTCGCCAAGATGGTTCGCGATGGTGCTGCAGCCTTGCTGCAGGGCGGCGAGCAGCCTGGCGGGGAAGGCCGCGTGAACCTGGTACGCCGGCGCCTGCTCCTTGTCCAGAGCCACCCAGCAACGCCTCACCTTGTCCAGCGCCCGCCGGACCGCCGCAGACGCGCGGGCCGTGGCGGACCGCCGCGCCTGGGCCAGGTGCTCGGGCAGCAATTCGGCCGTGTACATCTTGCGTCCGCGCTCGACCAGGTTGTGCGCTTCATCGACCAGCAGGCCGATGCGCCACTGGTTGGCCTGCGTCAGGCCATGGAGCAGGCCGCCGAGATCGAAGTAGTGGTTGTAGTCGCCCACCACCACGTCGGCCCAGCGTGCCAACTCCTGGCTCAGGTAGTAGGGACAGATCCGGTGCCGCAGCGCCACCTCGCGCACCCTGGCCTGGTCCAGCAGCCAGCAGCCGCCGGAGGGCGCCAGCGCCTGCGTCGCGCGCTGCGGGCAGCCGGTCATAGAAGCCCTTGGCCAGCGGGCAGGCCTCGCCGTGGCAGCCCTTGCCCGGGTGTTCGCAGACCTTGTCCCGGGCCACCAGTTCCAGGACCCGCAGCGGCAGACCCGGCGCACCGGCGCCGATGCGGCCCAGGGCAGCCAGTGCCGGCTGCCGCCCCGAGGTCTTGGCCGCGAGGAAGAACAGCTTGTCCAGCTGCCGGGCCGGCGCCGCCTTGAGCAGGGGGAACAGCGTGGCCATGGTCTTGCCGATGCCGGTCGGCGCCTGGGCCAGCAGACAGCGCCCCGACATCGCCGCCCTGTAGACGGCCTCGGCCAGTGGCCGCTGGCCGGTCCGGAACTCGCCATAGGGGAAGGCCAGCGACCGGAGCGCCTCGTCGCGCGCACCGCGGTGAGCCCGCTGGCGCTGTGCCCAGGCCAGGAATCGCCCGCACTGCTGCTCGAAGTGCCGGCGCAGCTCGTCGGCCGTGCAGCGCTCGGTGAAGACCGTTTCCTGCCGGTCACCGACATCCAGGTACACGAGCGCAACCTCCAGCGCCGCCAGGTTCTCCTGCCGGCACATCAGCCAACCGTAGACCTTGGCCTGCGCCCAGTGCAGGCGGCGGTGCGATTCGGGCTGGTCATCGAGCCGGCCCTTGAAGGTCTTCACCTCTTCCAGCCGCGGCCGGGCCGGGTCGAAGCCGTCGGCGCGGCCGCGCACATGCAGGCTCTGGTAGTCGCCGCTCAGGCTCACCTCCGCCCGGTAGCCGGGGCCCCGCCGAGAGGCCACCCACGCATGGCCGGCCATGCCCTCCAGCGCGGTGGGCGCGGGCGTGAAGCGCAGATCGAGATCGCCCTGCTTGGCCGTGAACTCGCAGAGTTCGCGGACCGCCACGGTGTATCTCAAGGCGGGCCCCCGGGTTCTTCGCCCAGCAGGGCCTGCGCCGACTCGCCTTCGCTGCGCATCGGCGCCGACTTGGCCAGGGTGAGCCAGACCGCAAAGGGCAGCGTGCAGGGGACATGGCGCGCCGGCCGCAGCCTCTCGAAGTGCCCCGCCTCCAGGTCGCCGTGCAGCACCCAGACACCGAAGGGCTCTGGAATCTCGTCGGGCTGGGCCACGGCCGCCGGGAAGACGTAGTAGCACTCGCCACAGAGCCACTGGTAAGCCTGCCGCTTGGCTGCATGCCGCAGGTCCGAGAGCAGGTCGGCCCGGGTGAACTTCACCTCGTGGACCATGGGCTGCAGGTACGTTTCGACCGTGGTGTTGCGCACCGAGAAGAGATCGGGCCGCGCCATGCGCCAGACGTTGGCGGCAGGCGCGTTGTCCGGGGGCGCGTTGTCCCACAGCGGCGCCTCGCCCGGCGATGGCGCTTCGCACTGCGGCGGCGGCGGTTCGATCAATGCCCGCAGCGGCAACTCGCGCCAGACGATCCTGCCGGCGGCCAGCAGGTGCTCGGCAAACTTCCGGGCGAGGCGGTCGTGGGCGCTCACGGCCCTCACGCTGCGCTGGCGTGCATCGGCCAGCACCTGAATTCCGGCCTCGGTCAGCTCGAGCGTCTCGCGGCCATCGGGTGACGACCGGAGCTGTCAGCAGTTTCGCCGCCAGCAGGTCGATCTCGATGCCGTCCTTGCACGGCCACCCCGCCGAGCGCCAGATCTGCATCAATCGGGTTCGGTGAAACCGGGTCAGGGTCGGCATTGCCATGAGGGTCCGCGCACGCGACGCAAAGGCTGATCATAATTACAGTGGTCCGTCGGCGTCCCGATGGGCCCCTCTGCATCGTTCCCGTCGGGACTGCAGTGCGGCGCTGCGCCGCGGACTGGCTTGCAGCGCCGCTGCGGAAGCGTCATGCTTCGGACCGACACTCCAGGCATCCCGTCCCATGCCAGGTCTAGAGCGATGAACAGCGACTCGCACCGCGCGTTGGTGCAGCACACCTATGCGCTGGTGCTTGCCGGCGGGCGCGGCAGTCGACTGCATCAGTTGACCGACCATCGGGCCAAGCCCTCCGTGCCCTTCGGCGGCACGATGCGCATCATCGACTTTGCGCTCGGCAACTGCGTCAACTCCGGCATCCGTCGCATCGCCGTTCTCACCCAGTACAAGGCGCAGAGCCTGATCCGCCATGTCGAGCGCAGCTGGGGTTTCCTCGAATCCAGCCTGGGCGAGTTCGTCGACGTCGTACCGGCGCAGCAGCAGGTCGACGACCATTGGTACAGCGGCACCGCCAACGCGGTGTTCCAGAACCTCGACATCCTGCGCGAAACGCAGCCGCAGTACACCATCGTGCTCGGCGGCGACCATGTCTACAAGATGGACTACTCGGTCATGCTGGCCGAGCACGTGGCGCGCGGGGCCGACGCGACGGTGGCCTGCATCGAAGTGCCGCTCGAGCTGGCCTGCGACCTCGGCGTGATGGTCGTCGACAGCGGGGAACGCGTCGTCGCGTTCCAGGAGAAACCGGCCCGCCCGGCGCCGGTTCCCGGCCGCCCGGGGCGGGCACTGGCCAGCATGGGCGTGTACACGTTCAACACCGACTTCCTGGCTGCGCAACTCGCGCGCGACGCGGCCGATCCGGCATCGAGCCATGACTTCGGCAACGACCTGGTGCCGTCGCTGATCGGCAAGTCGAGAGTCTTCGCCCACCGCTTCGAGACGAGTTGCGTCAACATGGTCGGCGACCGGCCCTACTGGCGCGACGTCGGCACGCTGGATGCCTACTGGGAAGCCAACATCGACCTCACGCGCGTGGTGCCCGAACTGAACCTCTACGACAAGGACTGGCCCATGCTCGGCCGCGAGCAGCACCGCCCGCCCGCGAAGTTCGTCTTCGACGAAGCCGCGCGGCGTGGCGTCGCCATCGACTCGCTCGTTTCCGACGGCTGCATCGTCAGCGGTGGCACGGTGCGCCGCTCCGTCCTGTTCTACGGCGTGCGCGTCGCCGAGCACAGCGTCGTCGAGGACTCGGTGGTGCTGCCTGACGTTGCCATCGGGCGCGGCGTGCGGCTGCAGCGCACCATCGTCGACAAGGGTTGCGTGTTGCCCGACGGCTTCCGGGCCGGGCTGGATCCGTTGCGCGATCGGGAACGCTTCGAGGTCACCGAGCGCGGCATCACGCTCATCACGGCGGGCATGCTCGGGCACTGACCCGGGCACCGCCTCCGCCAGCGCGCCCACGATCAGGTCCGGCCCGCCCAGGCAGGAAGGCTGCCACCCGAAGTCGCAGCCGGAAGTTGGTGGTCACTCTGCCGCCACCCATTCCCCCGACTTCCCGCCCCGCTTCTCCAGCACGCGGATGTCGCCCATCACCATGCCGCGGTCGGCGGCCTTGAGCATGTCGTAGACCGTCAGCAGCCCCACCTGCACGGCCGTCAGCGCCTCCATCTCGACGCCGGTGCGGCCCAGCGTTTCCACCTGCGCCGTGCAACGCACCTCGCTGCGGTCACGGTCGAGTTCGAACTCCACCGCCACCCGCGTGATCGGCAGCGGATGGCACAGCGGCACCAGGTCGGCGGTGCGCTTCGCGCCCTGGATCGCGGCGATGCGTGCCACGCCGATCACGTCGCCCTTCTTCGCCTGGCCCTGCGCGACGAGCTCGAAGGTGGCCGGCAGCATGCGGATGCAGCCAGTGGCGCGCGCCACGCGGTGGGTCTCGGCCTTGGCCGCGACATCGACCATGTGAGCCTGGCCCTGGGCATCGAAGTGCGTGAGCGGAGAGGGCGGCACGGGGGTCATGGTCGGGCAACGTCCAGCAACATGGCGGTGTCATGATAGTGAAGTGGAACGCCCGGGCCCCGCTCGGGCTCCAAGTGTCAACTCTGCCAGCCGAGACTGTCCTTGAAATCCTCTGCCACCCCCTTCTGGCGCCGCTTGCTCGCCGCCACGCTGGCCGTGCTGATGGCGTCTTCCGGCGTCGCACAGGCCCAGGTGCGCTTGCCGGCGCTGGGGGAGTCGGCGTCCGAGGACCTGACGGTGGGTGCCGAACGGCGCGTCGGCGACCAGATCATGGCCGAGGGCCGGCGCGACCCGAGCTACTACGACGACCCGGTGCTGCTGGAGTACGTGCAGTCGCTGTGGAACCCGCTGGTGGCGGCGGCGCGGCAGCGCGGCGACATCGGCGCCGAGACCGACGGTGCCTTTGCCTGGGAGATCTTTCTCATGCGCGACCGCAGCGTGAACGCCTTTGCGCTGCCCGGCGGCTACGTGGGCGTGCACCTGGGGTTGATCGCCATCACCACGGCACGCGACCAGCTCGCTTCGGTGCTGGCGCACGAGCTGTCGCACGTCACGCAGCGTCATATCGCGCGCAGCATCGCGCCGCAGAAGCAGGCGTCACTGGTGGCGCTGGCCGCGATGGTGCTGGGCGTCATCGCCGCCAGCCGTGCCAACAACGGCGACATGGCCAACGCCGCCATCATGGGCGGCCAGGCGGCGGCCATCCAGGGCCAGCTCAACTTCTCGCGCGACATGGAGCGCGAGGCCGACCGCATCGGCTACGGCGTGCTGGCCGCGGCGGGTTTCTCCACCGCCGGCATGGGCGCGATGTTCGAGAAGATGGATGTCGCCACGCGGCTCAACGACAACAGCAGCTACCCTTACCTGCGCAGCCACCCGCTCACGGTGGACCGCATCGCCGAGGCCCGCAACCGCACGCTGCTGGGCCAGAGCGCGCCGCCTGCGCCGCCGCTGGAGCACGCACTGATGCAGATGCGCGCCCGCGTGCTGATGGACGACAGCGTGCAGGGGTTGCAGCGGCTGCGCGGCGAGACCTCCTCGCCCGAGCTCGGCGACCAGCTGGCGGCGTTGTACGGGGGCGCCATGGCTGCTTCGCTGCTCCGCGAACACGCGCGCGCCGAAGCGCAGGCCGGCGACGCGCTGCGGCTGGCCGCCAAGGCCACGCCGCGCGAGCCGGCCGCCGAGCGCGCGCTGTACCTGCTGCAGGCCCAGGTGCGGCTGGCCCGCGGCGACGCCCAGGGCGCGCTGGCCGCGCTGGACGCGCTGCCCGCCGGCAGCACCACCCGCGCGCCGCTGCTGCTGCGCGCGCAGGCGGCGCTGGACCTGCATCGACAGTCCGGCGGCAGCCGCACGGGCGCCGCCGCGGTCGACCTGCGTCGCAGCACCGAGGCCTTGCAGACCTGGCTCGTGGACCAGCCGCTGGATGCCGCGGCGTGGCAGTTGCTCGCCGGCACCAGCGAGGCGCTCGGCCTCAAGCTGCGCTCGATGCGCGCCGGCGCCGAGGCGCGCGCCGTGGTGGGCGACTTGTCGGGCGCCATCGACCGCCTGCGAGCGGCGCAGTCGGTGGCACGCACACCGGCGGGGCAGGACTTCATCGAAGCCTCGGTCGTCGACGCCAGGCTGCGCCAGCTCTTGACCCAGCGCCGCCAGATGGTGCTGGAAGCCCGCGGCGGCCGCGCCGGGCCGCCCGCGCCGGACGCCCCCGAAGAACCCGTGCCGCGGTAGGCGCGCCCCGTATCCAGGGCCGCCGCGGCCGGCCAGAATGCGGGCCCAGGAGGCACGCGACATGCAGGGCGGGCGGCAACGGGTGCGGGCAACGGCGCGGGCCTGGCTCTGGGCGGGGCTGGGTCTGGCCGGCCTGGCCGGCCCGGCCCTGGCGGCGCGGGTGGCCAGCGTCTCGCCGGTGGGCGAAGTGGCCGAGGTGCGCCAGGTGGCGGTGCGCTTCGACGAAGCCGTGGTGCCGGCCGGCGACCCGCGGCGGCCGGCGCCCTTCACGCTGTCGTGCCGGGGCGCCACGCCGCCCGGCGACGGGCGCTGGACCAGCGACCGCACCTGGGTCTACGACCTGGCACCAGGTGCTGGCCGCCGGCACACGCTGCACACTGCGGGTCGCCACGTCCTTCCAGCCGCTGGGCGGTGCGCTCGACGGCGCCACCGAATTCAGCTTTTCCACCGGCGCGCCGGTGGTGGTGTCGGTGCAGCCCTACCCGGGCGCGCGCATCGAGGAAGACCAGCATTTCCTGCTGCGCCTGAACGGCGCACGCCGATGCCGCCAGCGTGCAGCGGGCAGCCTGGTGCGAGGTCGAAGGCCTGGGCGAGCGTGTGCCGGTGCGCCTGGTCGAAGGCGCGGTGCGCGAGCAGGTGCTGCGCCAGCGCGCTGCGCGACGCCGATCCGCGCCACGTGTTGCTGCTGGCCTGCCAGCGGCCCTTTCCCGGCCGAGGCCGGCGTGCGCCTGGTGTGGGGCCCGGGCGTGTCCGCGACGGGGCAGCCGCAACTCGTGTCGCGCCGCGCGCAGCGTTTCGAATGGAAGGTGCGGCCGCGCTTCCTGGCCGAGTTCAGCTGCGAGCGCGAAAACGCGCAGTCGCCCTGCCTGCCGCTGCGGCCGCTGGTGCTGCGTTTCAACGCACCGGTGCCGCGCACCGTGGCGCTGGCCGCGCGGCTGCACCCGGCGCAGGGCGCCGCCCTCGCGCCGCGCACCGAGAGCCGCAACGAGTGGATCGACGAAGTGCACTTTGCCGCGCCACTGCCCGAGAACGCGCGCTTCCGGCTGGCGCTGCCGCCCCAGGTGCAGGACGAGACCGGCCGCCCGCTGGCCAATGCGGCGAGCTTTCCGCTGGCCGTGGCCACGGGCGGGCTGCCGCCGCTGGCCAAGTTTGCCGGCGGGTCCTTCGGCATCGTCGAGGCGGGGCCGGAGGCCATGCTGCCGCTGACGCTGCGCCATGTGCAGGCCGACCTGGACGGCGCGACCACCGGCGGCCAGGTGGCGATCCAGCGGCTCGGACGCGGACAGCAGCGACGAGGAGCTGTTGCGCTGGATCGCGCGCCTGCGCCAGGACCACGCCGAGCAGATGAAGACCCGCGACCGCCCGCTGCTGGCGCAGGAGCCCGGCGTGCAGCGCGCCGAGCTGCCGCAGCTGCAAGGGCAGCGCGCCGCGCGCCACCGAGGTCATCGGCATCCCGCTGCCGCAGCGCGGCTACCACGTGGTGGAGGTCGAGTCGCGCATCCTCGGCCAGGCGCTGCTGGCACAGCGCGCGCCGATGTACGTGCGCACCGGCGCGCTGGTCACCAACCTGGGCGTGCACTTCAAGCGCGGGCGCTCGTCCAGCCTGGTCTGGGTGACGACGCTGGACCGCGGCCGCCCCGTGGCCGGCGCGCGCGTGGCCGTCAACGACTGCCGCGGCCAGCGTGCTGTGGAGCGGCAGCACCGACGCGCAGGGCATGGCGCGCATCGAGCGCGGCTTCGACGAAGCCGACAACGACAGCGGCGAAGGCGGCCACTGCCTCAGCCGCGAGGGCCACTTCGTCACCGCGCGCCTGGGCGACGATGTGTCCTTCGTCTTCGGCGCCTGGAACCGCGGCATCGAGCCCTGGCGCTTCAACATCGCGCTGGCGCGCGGCACCACGCCCGACCGCCGCGCCCACACGGTGTTCGACCGCACGCTGCTGCGCGCCGGCGAGACGGTGTCGATGAAGCACTTCGTGCGCGAGGAGACCGAGCGCGGCCTGGCGCTGCCGGCGGCCGACACGCTGCCCACCGCGGTGGTGCTCACGCACGTGGGCAGCGACGCCGAATTCCAGGATTGCCCTGGACCTGGCCGAACGGCGTGCGCGCGGCCGAGAGCCGCTGGGTGATCCCGAAGCAGGCCGCGCTGGGCCTGTACGACGTGGCGCTGCAGCGGGGCGAGCGCCGCTGGTCCAGCGGCAGCCTGCGCGTCGAGGCCTTTCGCGTGCCGCTGGTCGATGCCCGGCTGTCGGTGCCGGCGGGTGTGCTGGTGGCGCCGCGCGAGATCGCCCTGCAGGCGCAGCTCAATGCGCTGTCCGGCGGGCCGATGGCGGCCGCACCGCTGCAGTTGTCGGCCCTGCTGCGCCCCGCCACGCCGGCGTTCGCCGGGTACGAGGACTTCAGCTTCGCGCCCGCGGCGCCGATCGGCGCGACCGACGAGGAAGACGCCGGCGACGGCAGCCGGCTCGTCGCCGACAAGCTGGCCGCCACGACCGACCCGCAGGGCGCGGCGGCCGTCGTCGTGCCGGGGCTGCCGGCGCTCACCGGCCCGTCGGACCTGCTGGCCGAGCTCAGCTTCACCGACCCGAACGGCGAGGTGCAGACCGTCGCCCAGCGGCTGCGCCTGTGGCCCAGCAGCCGTGGTGGCCGGCCTGCGCGCGCCGCGACTGGACGGCGGCACGCGGCGAGGCGCGTTTCATCGCCGTGGTGCTGGACACCGGCGGCCGGCCGCTGCCGGGCCGCGCGGTCGAAGTGGCGGGCCGGCTGCAGCAGACGATGACCACGCGCAAGCGCATCGTCGGCGGCTTCTACGCCTACGACAACCGGCGCGAGACACGCGAGCTCGGCACGCTGTGCAGCGGCAAGACCGATGCGCAGGGGCGACTGGCCTGCGACGCGAAGCTCGAAGCCAGCGGGCGAGGTCGAACTGGTGGCGCGCGCGCGCGACGACGCCGGCCGCGTCAGCGAGGCCGCCACCACGGTGTGGGTCAGCGGCGCCGGCGAATGGTGGTTTGCGCAGGACAACGACGACCGCATCGACGTGCTGCCCGAGCGGCGCGAGGTCGAGCCCGGCGAGACCGCGCGGCTGCAGGTGCGCATGCCTTTCCGCCAGGCCACCGCGCTGGTGACGGTGGAGCGCGAAGGCGTCATCGACGCGCGCGTGCATGACGCTCAGCGGCCGCGAACCGGTGATCGAACTGCCGATGCCGAAAGCGGCAGGCCGGTCGTGGGCACCCAATGTCACGGTCGGCGTGCTGGTGCTGCGCGGCCGCCTGCGCGAGGCGCCGTGGTGGTCGATCTTCACCTGGGGCTGGCGCGAACCGTCGGAGTGGTGGCGCGCCTTCCGCTACGAGGGCCGGGACTGGCGCGCGCCCACGGCGCGCTGGCCGACCTGGCCCGGCCCTCGTTCAAGTTCGGCGTGGCGCAGCTGTCGGTGGGCCTGGCCGAGCACCGGCTGGACGTGAAGGTGACGCCCGAGAAGCCGCAGTACGGCGTGCGCGAGACCGTGAAGACCACCGTGCGCGTCAGCCACGGCGGCAAGCCGGTCGCCGGTGCCGAGATCGCCTTTGCCGCGGTCGACGAAGGGCTGCTGGCGCTGCAGGAGAACCGCTCCTGGGACCTGCTCGGTGCGCTGATGGCGCCCCGCCCCTGGGGCGTGGAAACGGCCACCGCGCAGGGCGAGATCATCGGCCGCCGCCACTATGGCCGCAAGGCGCTGCCGCCGGGCGGCGGCGGCGGCCGCAACCCGACGCGCGAACTGTTCGACACGCTGCTGCTGTGGCGCGGCAGGGTGGTGCTCGATGCCAACGGCGAGGCGCGCATCGACGTGCCCTTGAACGACTCGCTCACCAGCTTCCGCCTGGTGGCGATCGCCGACGCGGGGGCCGAACGCTTTGGCAGCGGCAGCGCCAGCGTGCGCGTCACGCAGGATCTGCAGATGCTGCCCGGCATCGCGCCGCTGGCGCGCCAGGGCGACCGTCTTGATGCCACCTTCACGCTGCGCAACACGACCGCGCGCGCGATGACGGTGCAGGCCACGCTGGCCGGCAACAGCAGCGGGGGCGAGGCGCTGGCCTTCCCGCCACAAACCGTGGCGCTGGCCGCCGGCGCCGCCAGCGAAGTGCGGTGGAGCGTTGCCGTGCCGGCGCGGGCCACGCGCATCGATTGGCAGGCCGAGGCCACGGAGAGCGGCCGCACCACGCCGGCGCGCGACCGCGTCAAGGTCGTGCAGGCCGTGGCACCCGCCGTGCCGGTGCGGGTGTGGCAGGCCTCGCTGCATCGCCTGCAAGGCACGCTGACGCTGCCGGTGGCGCTCCCCGCCGACGCCGTGCCGGCATCGGGCAGCATCGTGGCGGCATTGCAGCCGCGGCTCGGCGGCGCCTTGCCCGGCCTGCGCCGCTTCTTCGAGACCTACCCCTACAGCTGCCTGGAGCAGAAGGCTTCGCGGGCGATCGCGCTGCGCGACGCCACGGCCTGGGAAGCGTTGCGCATGGAGGCTGCCGGCTACCTGGACAGCGACGGCCTGGCCGGCTACTTCCCGCCCGCGCCCGGCGATGCGCCGCGTGGCAGCGACCGCCTCACCGCGCACCTGCTGAGCAGCGCGCACGAGGCCGGCTGGGCCTGGCCCGAGGCCACGCGCGACGCCATGCTGCGCGGCCTGGCGGCTTTCGTGGAAGGGCGCATCGAGCGCCGCTTTGCGGCGCCGCGGGCCGACCTCGACGTGCGCAAGCTGGCCGCGCTGGAAGCCCTGGCCCGGCATGGCCGTGCCACGCCGCGCATGCTGGACTCCATCGGCTACACCCCCGCAGCCTGGCCGACCTCGGCGCTGCTCGACCTGTGGAGCGTGCTGCGGCGCGTGCAGGGCGTTGCGCAAGGTGGCACGCGGCTGGCGGAGGTGCAGCGCTTGCTGCGTTCACGGCTCGTCGCCGGCGGCACGACGCTGAAGTTCAGCACCGAAGCCGGCGACGACTGGTGGTGGCTGATGGACGGCCCCGACGCCAACGCCGCGCGGCTGGTGCTGGCCGCCATCGAGTCACCGGGCTGGAAGGACGAGGTGCCCCAGCTCGTGATGGGCGCCCTGGCGCGGCAGCAACGCGGCGCCTGGTCCACCACCACCGCCAACCTGTGGGGCGTGCTGGCGCTGGAGCGCTTTGCCGCCGCCCACGAGACCGTGCCGGTGGCCGGCGCCAGCCTGCTGCAACTGGGTGCCGTCGGCCGCACGCTGGACTGGCAGGCGGCCCCCGACGGTGGCGTGCAGGCCTTGCCGCTGCCGGCCGCGCCCGCGTCGCTGGTGGCCCGCCACGACGGCGCGGGCCGCCCCTGGCTCACGCTGCAGACGCTGGCCGCGGTGCCCTTGCGCGCGCCGCTGGCCGCCGGCTATCGCATCACGCGCAGCGTCGGCGCGGTGCAGCGCAAGGGCCCCGGGACCTGGAGCCGCGGCGACATCCAGCGCGTGCGGCTGGAGATCGAAGCGGCAGGCGACATGGCCTGGGTCGTCGTCAGCGACCCGGTGCCCGCCGGCGCCACGCTGCTGGGCAGCGGGCTGGGGCGCGACTCGGCGATCGCCACGCGGGGTGAGAAGCGCGAGGGCCTGTCCTGGCCGGCGCACGAGGAGCGCGCGCTCGACGCCTGGCGCGGCTACTACGAGTGGCTGCCGCGCGGACGGCATGTGGTGGAGTACACGGTGCGGCTGAACGCCAGCGGGCACTTCGCGCTGCCGCCGACGCGGGTGGAGGCGATGTATGCGCCGGAGACTTTCGGGGAGTCGCCCAACGCGACGCTGGCGGTGTTGCCGTGAGGCGGGCGCAGGCGCCGATCGACACCCCGGCCCTCTCCAAGGAGGTGAGAGGGCGTGGACGGCGGCACCGGCGCGGCCTTGGTCTACTGCCCGTGCTGGTATTGGCCGCCGCACCGGCCTTTGCCGTGCCGACCTTCGACGCCGTGCGTGCCGCGCACACGCCTTCGGACCGGCCGCTGCTCGACCGCCACGGCACCGTGCTGCAGACCGTGCGCGTCGACGACACCGTGCGGCGCGGCCCCTGGCTCGCGCTGGGCGACATCTCGCCGGCTTTGCGCGAGGCCATCGTATTCAGCGAAGACCGGCGCTTCTGGGCCCACAGCGGCGTCGACTGGCGTGCGCTGGCGGCCGGCGCCTGGGCCACGGCATGGAACTCGCGCACGCGCGGCGCCTCCACGCTGACGATGCAGCTCGCCGGGCTGCTGGACGATGACCTGGCGCGCCCCAGCGGCGGGCGCAGCATCGGCCAGAAGCTGAGCCAGTTGCGGCACGCGCAGCAGCTGGAGGCCGGCTGGAGCAAGACGCAGATCCTCGAGGCCTACCTCAATCGCGTGCCGCTGCGCGGCGAGCTGGTGGGGGTGGCGGCGGCGAGCCGGGTGCTCTTCGGCAAGCACGCCAGCGGCCTGGACGCCGTTGAAGCGTCGCTGCTGGCCGGCCATGGTGCGCGGCCCCAACGCCGACGCCGGCGTGCTGGAGCGCCGCGCCTGCGAGGTGCTGCGCCAGCAGCAGCTGGCTTGCAGCGGGTTGGCTATCACGCTGGCCCAGGCGCTGGCACGGCGGCCGGGGCCGCTGCCGTCGACATCGGGCGAGGCGCTGGCGCCGCACCTGGCGCGCCAGATGCCGGCCTCCGGCAGCGGCCCGTGGCGCAGCACGCTGGACGCGTCGGTGCAGCGCGTGGCCCTGACCGCGCTGCGCCGCCAACTGGCCGAGCTGCGCGGCCGCGAGGTCGAGGATGGCGCGGTGATCGTGCTCGACAACGCCAGCGGCGAGGTGCTGGCCTGGGTGGGTTCGTCGGGGGCGGGCTCGAGCGGCGGCCGAGGTCGATGCCGTGCTGGCGCGACGCCAGCCGGGCTCCACCATCAAGCCCTTCGTCTACGCGCTGGCCCTGGAGCAAAGGCTGATCACGGCGGCCAGCGTGCTGGACGACGCACCGCTGCAACTGGCCGCCGGTGCCGCGCTGTACCAGCCGCAGAACTACGACGGTGGCTTCAAGGGGGCGGTCAGCGTGCGCACGGCGCTGGCCAGCAGCCTCAACGTGCCGGCCGTGCGCGTGGGCGCGATGCTCGGGCCCGACGCGGTATTCGCCAAGCTCGTCGACGCCGGACTGCGCCCGCGCGAAAGCGCCGGCTACCACGGCCACGCGCTGGCGCTGGGCAGCGCCGAGGTCTCGCTGCTCGATCTCAGCAACGCCTATCGCCTGCTGGCGCAGCGCGGCGTCTGGAGTCCCGTGCGCTGGCACGCCGCCTCCCCGGTCAAGCCGGCCCGCCGTGTCTTCGCCGCCGACACGGCCTTCGTCGTTTCCGACATCCTGGCCGACCCGGCGGCACGCGCGCTGACCTTCGGCCTGGACAGCCCGCTGGTGACGCGCGGCTGGGCCGCGGTGAAGACCGGCACCAGCAAGGACATGCGTGACAACTGGTGCATCGGCTACACCTCCGCTACACGGTGGGCGTGTGGGTCGGCAACGCCAGCGGGGCCCCGATGCACGGCGTGAGCGGCGTCAGCGGCGCGGCGCCGGTGTGGCGCGAACTGGTCGCGCACCTGCACGCCAACGCACCGTCGCGCGCACCGGCGCCCGCGCCGGGCCTGGTGGCGCAGCGCGGCGAGTGGTTCCTGGCCGGCACCGAAGCCCGCCCGGGCAGCGCGGCCAACGCCGGCCACGCACAGGCCTTCGGCATCGAAGCACCGCGCGATGGCAGCGTGGTGTTGCTCGACCCGGACATCCCGATGGCGGCGCAGCGCCTGAGCTTCGTCGGTGCGCCGGGCCAGTGGAGCGTCAACGGCCGCGTGGTCGGCAGCGGCAGCGTCGTGCACTGGCTGCCGCGGCCGGGGCGGCACGTGCTGGAGCGGCGCTCGGCCAGCGGCCGGCCACCAGGGGTGATCGACCGCGTGGCCTTCGAGGTGCGCGCGGCACCGCCGCCAACCCGGCCGCTGACGTGTCGGCGTAGTCGGGCCAGATGCGGCGTGCGGTTGAAGAGCCGCTCCACCGCCACGTCGATGACCATGCCGCAAAGGCTGTAGAGCAGCGAGCCGATCAGCGCCGCGGTGAAACTGGGGACGTGAAAGCCCTCCAGCACCGACGCAGCGGACCAGAACATCAAGCGCGTTGATCACGAAGAGGAACAGACCCAGCGTCAACAGCGTCACCGGCAAGGTCAGCAGCACGAGCAGCGGGCGCACCAGCGTGTTGAACAAACCCAGCACGAGAGCGGCGATCAGGGCCGAGCCGAAACTCGCCACGACGACACCCGAATACAGGTTGGCGACCAGCAGCAAGGCCGCGGCGAGCAGCAACCAACGCACGATGATCTTCATGGCGACAGCATATACCGTGGCGCGGAAGCGTCTTTTACCTAGGAAAACAGCTTCTCACCGCCTCAGGCAGGCATTACCATCGCGAGTGCCCGAATACCCGTAGAGACAAGCCCGAAAACCAAGGTTTGCGCGACGGTCGGCACTCTCTCAACCATTGACGGAGAACCTACACATGGCAACTGCGAAAAAAGCTCCCGCGAAGAAGGCCCCGGCGAAGAAGGCGCCCCTGCAAAGAAGGCCGCCCCGGCCAAGAAGGCCGCACCGGCGAAGAAGGCGGCTCCGGCGAAGAAGGCCGCCCCCGGCCAAGAAGCGCGCCCCGAGCGCCGCCTTCATGAAGGCGATGACCCCGAGCGCCGCGCTGGCCGCCATCATCGGCGACAAGCCGCTGCCGCGCACCGAGGTCACCAAGAAGGTCTGGGAGTACATCAAGAAGAACAAGCTGCAGGACACGGTCAAGCGCACCATGATCAACGCCGACGCCAAGCTCAAGGCCGTCGTCGGGGTGAGCCCGATCCGATGTTCGGCATGACCAAGGAAATCAGCAAGCACCTCAAGTGAGTTGCTGAAGTCCAGCACGTCCTCGCGGGGCCCGGGCAACCGGGCCCCGTTTTCATTGGTGCCTGGGTTCAGGCGCGCTGCGGCCAGCCGCCGCTCGACGAAGTCCAGCCGGTCCTGGCCCCAGAAGATCTCGCCGTCGACGACGTAGCTGGGCGAACCGAAGACGCCGGCGTCGATCGCCTGCTGCGTGTTCCGTTCGTATGCGCCTGCACCTCGGGCGTGCGCGACGCCTCCAGCCGTTCGGCCGGCAGCCCGCATTCGGCCAGCAGTTCGGCCAGCGTCGACGCGTCGGCGATATTGCGTTCCTGTACCCACACGGCGGCCAGCACGGCGCCGGCCAGGCGCATCGCGGCCGCCGCGCCGTCGGCCTGGTCGACAGCGATGATGAGCCGCGCCGCGTCGTCGCCCGGCACCGGAAAGTACCGTCGGCTTGCAGGTTCAGCGGCAGGCCCAGCGCGTCACGAAAGCGCGCCAGTTCCACCAGCCGGTAGGCCTGGCGCTGCGGCGCACGCTGGCCCAGCGGCAGCCCGCCCGACACCGGGAACACCTTGCCGCCCAGGTCGATGGGCAGCACGCGCACCGTGGCGCCGGCCGCCGCGGCGATGCGCGCGAAGCGCTCGTGGCCGAGGTAGGTCCAGGGCGATTGCGGGGCGAGGTAGTAGTCGATGGTGGTGGGCATGGGCGGGTCTTCCGGGTGCAGGGTCGGCGCAGTCTAGCCGGCGGCGCGGGCCGCCCCGGCAGCGGCGTCAGGTCGCCAGCACCGGCCTCAGGAATCGCCCCGTGTGGCTGCCCTCGAGCGCCGCCACTTCCTCCGGCGTGCCCGCGATCAGCACCCGGCCGCCGCCGGCACCGCCCTCGGGGCCCATGTCGATGATCCAGTCGGCGGTCTTGATGACGTCCAGGTTGTGCTCGATGACGACGATGGTGTTGCCGGCGTCGCGCAGCTGGTGCAGCACCTTCAGCAGCAGGCCGATGTCGTGGAAGTGCAGCCCGGTGGTCGGCTCGTCCAGGATGTAGAGCGTGCGGCCGGTGTCGCGCTTGCTCAGTTCCAGCGCCAGCTTGACGCGCTGCGCCTCGCCGCCCGAGAGCGTGGTGGCGCTCTGGCCCAGCCGCACGTAGCCCAGGCCCACGTCCAGCAGCGTCTGCAGCTTGCGCGCGATGTTGGGCACGGCGCTGAAGAACGCGTGCGCATCTTCCACCGTCAGCTCCAGCACCTGCGTGATGTTCTTGCCCTTGTAGAGGATCTCCAGCGTCTCGCGGTTGTAGCGCGCGCCGTGGCAGACGTCGCAGGGCACGTACACGTCGGGCAGGAAGTGCATCTCGACCTTGATCACGCCGTCGCCTTCGCAGGCCTCGCAGCGGCCGCCGCCGCTGGACGAGCTGACGTTGAAGCTGAAGCGCCCGGCGCCGTAGCCGCGCTCGCGCGCCGTCGGCACTTCGGCGAAGAGCTCGCGGATCGGCGTGAACAGGCCGGTGTAGGTGGCCGGGTTGCTGCGCGGCGTGCGGCCGATGGGGCTCTGGTCGACGTTGATGACCTTGTCCAGCGCGTCCAGGCCCTCGATGCGGTCGTGCGGCGCCGGCTCGGCGTGGCTCTGGTAGAGCTTGCGCGCCACCGCGGTGTACAGCGTGTCGTTGACGAGCGTGCTCTTGCCCGAGCCGCTGACGCCGGTGACGCAGGTGAACAGGCCGACCGGGATCTCGACGCTGACGTCCTTCAGGTTGTTGCCGCGCGCGCCGACGATGCCCAGCCGGAACGGCGCCGCGCCGAAGCCGGTGGCGGCGCGGCGCCGCGCCGGCACGGCGATGCGCAGCGTGTGCGCGAGGTAGCGGCCGGTGAGCGAGTCGGCGTTCGCCGCCACTTCGTCGGGCGTGCCCTGCGCCATGACGCGGCCGCCATGCACGCCGGCGCCCGGGCCCATGTCGACCACGTGGTCGGCGGCGCGGATCATGTCCTCGTCGTGCTCGACCACGAGCACGCTGTTGCCGAGGTCGCGCAGGTGCTTGAGCGTGCCGATGAGCCGTTCGTTGTCGCGCTGGTGCAGGCCGATGCTGGGCTCGTCCAGCACGTACATCACGCCGCTGAGGCCGCTGCCGATCTGGCTGGCCAGGCGGATGCGCTGCGCCTCGCCGCCGCGACAGCGTGTCGGCGCCGCGGTCCAGGCTGAGGTAGGTCAGGCCGACGTCGTTGAGGAAGTGCAGCCGCGAGCGGATCTCGCGCACGATCTTGTCGGCGATCTCGGCCTTGGCGCCGATGAGCTTGAGGTCCTCGAAATAGGCCAGGCACTCGGCCAGCGTGGCGTGCTCGACCTCGTAGATCGGCTGGCCCTTGTCGCCCGGTGTCGGTGCTGCAGGAAGACATGCCGCGCCTCGCGCCGCAGCCGCGCGCCGCCGCACTCGGGGCAGGGCTTGGCGGCCTGGTAACGCGCCAGTTCCTCGCGCACGGCCACCGAATCGGTCTCGCGCCAGCGGCGCTCGAAGTTGGGCAGGATGCCTTCGAAGGGGTGGCAGCGCTTGACCTGCGCGCGCACGCGCCCTTCGCCGCCTTCGGCCTGGTAGACGAACTCGATCTCTTCGCTGCCCGAGCCGTGCAGCAGCACCTGCCGGGCCTTGGGCGCGAGCTGCTCGAACGGCGTCTCGATGTCGAAGCCGTAGTGCTGCGCCACGCTTTCCAGCAGCGAATGCGTGTAGGCATTGCGGCGGTCCCAGCCCTTCACCGCGCCGGCGGCCAGGCTCAGGCTGGGGAAGGCCACCACGCGGTCGGCGTCGATCACCGTGACCTGGCCCGAGGCCGTCGCAGGCGGGGCAGGCGCCCACCGGCGAATTGAACGAGAACAGCCGCGGCTCCAGTTCCGGCAGCGAGTAGCTGCACACCGGGCAGCCGAACTTGCTGCTGAACAGGTGTTCGCGGCCGCGTGTCGATCTCCAGCGCGATGGCGCGGCCGTCGGCGATGCGCAGCGCCGCCTCGAAGCTCTCGGCCAGGCGCTGCTTGACGTCGGGCGCGCGTGCGCAGGCGGTCGATGACGACGTCGATGTCGTGCTTCTCGGTCTTCTTCAGCTTGCGGCAGCGACTCGGACTCGAAGACGTCGCCCGGCTTGCCGTCGCCGCCGATGCGGAAGCGCACATAGCCGCGCGCCTGCATGTCCTGCGAACAGGTCGGCGAATTCGCCCTTGCGGTCGCGCACCACCGGGGCCAGCACCATCAGCCGCGTGTCTTCGGGCAGCGCCAGCACGGCGTCGACCATCTGGCTCACGCTCTGCGCCTGCAGCGGCAGGTCGTGGTCGGGGCAGTAGGGCGTGCCGGCGCGCGCGAACAGCAGGCGCAGGTAGTCGTGGATCTCGGTGATGGTGCCGACCGTGCTGCGCGGGTTGTGGCTGGTCGCCTTCTGCTCGATGCTGATGGCCGGCGACAGGCCCTCGATGACGTCGACGTCGGGCTTGTCCATCAACTGCAGGAACTGCCGCGCGTAGGCGACAGGCTCTCGACGTAGCGGCGCTGGCCCTTCGGCATACAGCGTGTCGAAGGCCAGGCTGCACTTGCCCGAACCCGACAGCCCGGTGATCACCACCAGCGCATGCTTGGGGATGTCGAGGTCGATGTTCTTGAGGTTGTGCGTGCGCGCACCCCGCACCCTCAGGGTCGCAGCTCCAGCGGGACGGGGGATGGTTTTCGGGGGGCATCGGGGCAGCCAAGGGCAACCGACCATGATAACGACGCGGCTCGTGGGCGTGGCGCGGGCCGATGCCGGACGGGCTCGGCGGGGCCGCCGCTGGCCGGGATCCCCTCAGGCCGGCGCCGACAGCACGCGCAGGATCTCGCGCGCCGTAGGCCTCGAGCTTCGTCGCGCCGACGCCGCTGATGCCGGCCAGCGTCGTCCAGCGTGACCGGCGCGCTCGCGCGCCATCTCGGCCAGCGTGGCGTCGTGGAACACGACGTAGGCCGGCAGGTTGTGTTCGCGCGCCACCTCGGCGCGCCAGGCCTTGAGCGCGGCGAAGCGCTTCGGTGGCGGCGTCGTCCAGCGGCAGCGGCGGCGGCTTGCCGGCGCCGCGGCGCGCCGAGCGCGCGCTGCGCTCGCGACCGCCTTGCCGCGCGGCTTGGGCGTCGGCCGGCACGCGCAGGCGCACCGGCACTTCGCCGCGCAGCACCTCGCGCGCGCTGTCGGTCAGCGCCAGCGTGTTGTACTCGCCTTCGGCGCGCACGTGGCCCAGCGCGATGAGCTGGCGCAGCACCAGGCGCCACTGCGCTTCGCTCGACGTCGGCGCCGACGCCGAAGGTCGACAGGCCGGCGTGGCCGTACTGCTGCACCTTGTCGGTGACCTTGCCGCGCAGCACGTCGATCAGGTGGCCGGCGCCGAAGCGCTGGCCGCTGGTTCTGGCGGAAGCGGTAGATGCACGACAGCGCCTTGCGCGCGGCCTCGGTGGCGTCCCAGGTGGCCGGCGGCGTGCAGGCAGTTGTCGCAGTTGCCGCAGGGCTGGCTGGCCTGGCCGAAGTAGCCCAGCAGCCGCACGCGCCGGCAGTCGTGCGCCTCGGCCAGCGCCAGCAGCGCGTCGAGCTTGCCGCGCTGCAGGCGCTTGAAGTCCTCGCCGGCCTCGCTCTCGTCGATCATGCGGCGCTGGTTCACCACGTCGGCCAGGCCGTAGGTCATCCAGGCGTCGGCGGGCAGGCCGTCGCGGCCGGCGCGGCCGGTCTCCTGGTAGTAGCTCTCGATATTCTTGGGCAGGTCGAGGTGGGCGACGAAGCGCACGTCGGGCTTGTCGATGCCCATGCCGAAGGCGATGGTGGCCACCATCACGATGCCCTCCTCGCGCAGGAAGCGGTCCTGGTGGCGGCGGCGCACGTCGGCGTCGAGCCCGGCGTGGTAGGGCAGCGCGGCGATGCCCTCGTCGTTCAGCCAGGCCGCCGTCTCCTCGACCCTCTTGCGGCTCTGGCAGTAGACGATGCCGGCGTCGCCCTCGTGCTCGTCGCGCAGGAAGCGCAGCAGCTGCTGCTCGGCTCGTCCTTCTCGACGATCGTGTAGCGGATGTTCGGGCCGGTCGAAGCTGGCGACGAACAGGCGCGCGGCCTCGAGCTGCAGCCGCTCGACGATGTCGGCGCGCGTGTGGTCGTCGGCGGTGGCGGTGAGCGCCAGCCGCGGCACGCCGGCAAAACGTTCGTGCAGCGCGCGACAGGCCCAGGTACTCCTCGCGGAAGTCGTGGCCCCACTGGCTGACGCAGTGCGCCTCGTCGATGGCGAACAGGCTCAGCAGCCGCGCGTTCGTGCAGCGACTCGAGCATGGCCATGAAGCGCGGCGTGAGGATGCGCTCGGGCGCCGCGTACAGCAGCGTCAGCCGGCCCGAGAGCAGTTCGCGCTCGATGCGGCGCGCCTCGTCGCCGTCGAGCGTGGAGTTGAGGAAGGCCGCCGCCACGCCCAGCTTCGTGCAGCGCGCCGACCTGGTCGTGCATGAGCGCGATCAGCGGCGACACGACCACCGCCACGCCCAGCCCGGCGCGGTGGCGCACGATGGCCGGCACCTGGTAGCACAGGCTCTTGCCGCCGCCGGTGGGCATCAGCACCAGCGCGTCGCCGCCGGCCACCACGTGCTCGACGATCTCCTGCTGCGCGCCGCGGAAATCGCGCGTAGCCGAAGACCTCGTGCAGCACGTCCTGGCTGCGGCGGCACGGAGGCGGCGGGCTCGGGGTGGCGGGGGGTGACAGCACGGCGGCCATGGCTGGGCAGCGATGGTAGCCGAGGCCCCGCGGCACGGCGCCCCCGCCACCGGGTGCCTGCCATGGGGGTGGCCCTTGCGGGCGATGGCCGGCGCGGAGGTGCGGCGCGATAATGAGTCCGCACCACCCCGCACCCCGCATCGCCCGTTGGAGCAGCCCATGGCCTCAGTCAACAAAGTCATCCTCATCGGCAACCTCGGCAAGGACCCCGAAGTGCGTTACATGCCCAGCGGCTCGGCCATCTGCAACGTCACCATCGCCACCAGCCGGCAATGGAAGGACAAGACCAGCGGCGAGCGCCAGGAAGAGACCGAATGGCACCGCGTGGTCTTCTTCGACCGCCTGGCCGAGATCGCCGGCGAATACCTGAAGAAGGGCCGCCCGGTCTACATCGAAGGCCGGCTGAAGACACGCAAGTGGACCGACAAGGACGGCGTCGAGAAGTACACCACCGAGATCATCGCCCAGCGAGATGCGATGCTCGGCGGCCGCGAAGGCGGCGGCGGCGGCGGTGGCGGCGACGAGATGGGGCGCCGGCGCCGCGCAGCGCCGGCGGCCAGCGCGCCGCGCCGGCGCGCCTGCCGCAGCGCCGACCGGCTTCGACGACCCGGCCGCCGGCAGGCCGCGCCGGCAGCCCGCGGCTCGAGCACGGGCTTCGACGACATGGACGACGACATTCCGCTTCTGAACGCGGCCGCCGTCATCCGTCCCAGTCGGTCGGCAAGCCTTCGATGCGCCCGTGAGACGAGGCCCTGGGCCGGGCGCGATCGTGGTCATGCCGCCGATGTGTGTGCGAGTTGCATGCGCCGAACCCGGGTCGATGGCTGCGAGGTAACTTGATACCCTGCAGGGTATATGCTAGGATACAGTCCATGCCAGTCGGAACTCATGATCGCGACCCCCGTCCGCCGCGCCGGGCCGCTCGTCCTGCCGCGCTGGCCGCGCTCGCTGTCGGCGCCGCGGCAGTGCCGGCCGCGCCGCCGACGGTGCCCACGGTCGTCGTCGGCACCGGCGCCGCGCGGCGCCGGCTTCGAGATCGACGGCAGCCTGCAGGCGCTGCAGCAGAGCACGGTGGCCGCGCAGCTGGGCGGCAATGTGCTGCAGCTGGCGGTGAAGGCCGGCGACCGCGTCGAGGCCGGGCAGTTGCTGGCGCGCATCGACGAGCGCGACGCGCAGGCCGGCGCTGGCGCGCAGCGAGGCCGGCGTGGCGCAAGCCGATGCCGAATTGCGCAATGCGCGGCTGCAACGCCGAGCGCAACGCGCGAGTTGCTCGCCCAGGGCTTCATCAGCCAGGCCGCGCTCGACGTCGCCGAAACCCAGCTCCGTGCGGCGCAGGCCGGCCTGCAGCAGGCGCAGTCGGGCCGCGCACAGGCGGCGCTGGCGCGCGGCTTCGCCGCCGTGACGGCGCCCTTTGCCGGCGTCGTGCTGGCGACCCACGTCGAGGCCGGCGAGCTGGCCACGCCCGGCCGGCCGCTGGTCACGCTCTACGCGCCCGGGCGCATGCGCGCGGTGGTGCAGTTGCCGGCGTCGCGCTCGGCGCTGGCGCGCGCCGCTGCGGCGGTCGAGGTGCAGCTGCCCGACGGCCGCTGGGTCGACGCCGGTCGCCCGCACCGAACTGCCGGGCACCGACCCGGTGTCGCAGACCGTCGAATGGCGGCTCGACCTGCCCGCGGCGGCCAGCGCCGGCCTGCAGCCGGGCCAGAACGTGCGCGTGCGCTTCGCCGGCGCGGCCGCCGCGGCGGCGCCCGCCACGCCGGGCCGCCTGACCGTGCCCGCCGCCGCGCGTGCTGCGCCGCGGCGAGCTGACGGCGGTGTATGCGGTGCAGGACGGCGGCTTCGTGCTCAAGGCCGTGCGCCTGGGCGCTGCGCAGGGCGCCGGCGTCGAGGTCCTGGCCGGCCTGAAGCCCGGCGAGCGCGTGGCGCTCGACCCGGTGCGCGCCGGCCTGGCCGGCGCCATGCCGGCCGCGCAGTGAGCGAGGCCGCGATGAGCGCACCTGCCACGCCTGCGGCAGCCGCGCCCGCACTGGGCGTGTCGGGCCGCCTGGCGCGCGCCTTCCAGGCCAACGCGCTGACGCCGCTGCTGGCGCTGGTGGCGCTGCTGCTCGGCGTCTTCGCCGTGCTCGTGACGCCGCGCGAGGAAGAGCCGCAGATCAACGTCACGATGGCCAACGTGCTGATCGCCTTCCCGGGCGCCAGCAGCGCCGACGTGCAGAACATGGTGGCGCGGCCGGCCGAGCAGGTGCTGAGCCAGATCGCCGGCATCGAGCACACCTATTCGGTCGTCGCGGCCGGGCATGGCCGTGCTGACGGTGCAGTTCAAGGTCGGCGTGCCGCGCACCGAGGCGCTGGTGCGCCTGTACGACGTGCTCAACGCCAACCAGGACTGGCTGCCGCGCGGCCTGGGCACGCTGCCGCCGATCGTCAGGCCCAAGGGCATCGACGACGTGCCGGTGCTGGCCGTCACGCTGTGGAGCCGCGACGCGCACCAGCGCCAGCGAACTCGAGCGCGTCGCGCACGCGATGGAAGCCGAGCTCAAGCGCGTGCCCGGCACGCGCGAGGTGCAGACCATCGGCGGCCCCGGCCGCGCCGTGCAGGTGACGCTGCAGCCCGAGCGGCTGCGCGAACGCGGCGTCGACCTGCTGCGCCTGAAGCAGACGCTGGCCGCCGCCAACCAGGCGATGCCTGCCGGCACCGTGATCGACGGCGCCGGCGGCGCCGGCCGCACGCTCGCTGGCGGTGGAGACGGGCGAATTCCTGCGCTCGGCCGACGACGTCGGAGAACCTCGTCGTCGGCGTGCACGAGGGCAAGCCGGTCTACCTGCGCGAAGTCGCCCAGCGTCGAGGCCGGCGCCGCGCAGCCGGCGCGCTACGTCTGGTTCACGCCGGGTGCGGCCACCGCCGGCAGCGACGCCAAGGCCGGCGCAGCCGCGCGCCGGCGCCGGCCATCCCGCCGTCACGCTGACGGTGACCAAGAAGCCGGGCGAGAACGCCGTCGACGTGGCGCGTGCCGCGCGCCAGCGCGTGCGACGAACTGCGCAACACCGTGATCCCGGCCGGCATCGAGGCCACCATCACGCGCGACTACGGCGAGACCGCGGCCGAGAAGGCCAACAAGCTGATCCAGAAGCTGGCCTTCGCCACCGCCTCGGTGATCCTGCTCGTCGGCCTGGCGCTGGGCCGGCGCGAGGCCGTGATCGTCGGCGCGGCGGTGATCCTGACGCTGACCGCGACGCTGTTCGCGAGCTGGGCCTGGGGCTTCACGCTCAACCGCGTGATCGCTGTTCGCGCTGATCTTCTCCATCGGCATCCTGGTCGACGACGCCATCGTGGTGGTCGAGAACATCCACCGCCACCAGCAGCTCGACCCGACGCGGCCGCTGCAAGCGACATCATCCCGGTCGCCGTCGACGAGGTCGGCGGGCCCACCATCCTGGCCACGCTCACCGTGATCGCGGCGCTGCTGCCGATGGCCTTCGTGAGCGGGCTGATGGGGCCGTACATGAGCCCGATCCCGATCAACTCGAGCCTGGGCATGGCGCTGTCGCTGGCCATCGCCTTCACCGTCACGCCCTGGCTGGCGCTCAAGCTGATGAAGCCGCACGACACGCTGGGCGAGCACGCGCACGGCGCGCACGCGCCCGGGCGCATCAGCGTCGCCATGTCGCGCGCTCTTCGCCGCGCTGCTGACGCCGCTGCTGGACAGCGCGCGCAAGCGCTGGCTGCTGCTGGCGGGCATCCTCGTGGCGCTGATGCTGTCGGTGGGCCTGGCCGCGCGTGCAGTGGGTGGTGCTGAAGATGCTGCCCTTCGACAACAAGAGCGAGTTCCAGCTCGTCGTCGACATGCCTGCCGGCACGCCGCTGGAGGACACCGCCGCGGCGCTGCACGAGATGTCGGGCTTCCTGGCGCGCCAGCCCGAGGTGCTGCGACATGCAGGGCTATGCCGGCACCGCCAGCCCGATCACCTTCAACGGCCTGGTGCGCCAGTACTACATGCGCGCCGACGCCGAACAGGGCGACCTGCAGGTCAACCTCGTCGACAAGAAGCACCGCCACGAGCAGAGCCACGCCATCGCGCAGCGCCTGCGGCCCGAGCTGGAGAAGATCGCGGCCCGCCACGGCGCGCAGGCTGAAGGTGGTCGAAGTGCCGCCCGGCCCGCCGGTGATGAGCCCGCTCGTGGCCGAGGTCTACGGCCCCGACGAGGCCGGCCGCCAGCAACTGGCCGGAGCGCGTGGCGCAGGCCTTCGCCGCCACGCCCGACATCACCGCCATCGACACCTCGCTGCACGCCGACGCGCCGCGCGCCTTCCTGCGCGTGCAGCGGCAGCGCGCCGAGTCGCTGGGCATCCCGGTCGCCGCGGTGGCGCCACCGTGCAGGGCGCGCTGTCGGGCACCGACGCCGCCTGGCTGCACGACGGCCAGAGCAAGTACCCGGTGCCGGTGCGGCTGCAGCTGCCGCGCGAGGCGCAGGTCGGGCTGGATGCGCTGCTGGCGCTGCCGCTGCGCGCCGGCCAACGGCCAGCTGGTGCCGCTGTCGGAACTGGTGCGCGTCGAGCGCGGCGTCATCGACAAGCCGCTGTACACCAAGGACCTGATGGGCGTGAGCTACGTCTTCGGCCGACGTCGGCGCCGGCGGCCGCACGCCCGATTCGCCGCTGTACGGCCTGTTCGGCATCCGCGGCAGGCTGGCCGCAGGCGGCGCTGCCCGGCAGCGGCGAGCTGGGCGAATACTGGATCCGCCAGCCGGCCGACCCCTATCGCGCAGTACGCCATCAAGTGGGACGGCGAGTGGCAGATCACCTACGAGACCTTCCGCGACATGGGCGCGGCCTACGGCGTCGGCCTGATCCTGATCTACCTGCTGGTGGTGGCGCAGTTCAGGAGCTACAAGACGCCGCTGATCATCATGGCGCCGATCCCGCTGACGATCATCGGCGTGATGCCGGGCCACGCCCTGTTCGGCGCCAATTTCACCGCCACCTCGATGATCGGCATGATCGCGCTGGCCGGCATCATCGTGCGCAACTCGATCCTGCTCGTCGACTTCATCGAGCTGCAGGTCAACGCAGGGCATGGCGTTCAAGGACGCGGTGGTGAACTCGGCCGCGGTGCGCGCGCAGCCGATCGCGCTGACCGGCGCTGGCGGCGATGACGGGCGCGCTCTTCATCCTCGACGACCCCATCTTCAACGGGCTGGCGATCTCGCTGCTGTTCGGCATCCTCGTCTCGACGCTGCTGACGCTGGTCGTGATCCCGGTCCTGTACTACGCCTTCAACCGGCGCCAGCACGAGGTGCGCGCCGAGTCGGCGCCCGCCTGACCCGTCTTCGCCTTCCCCAACCCTGCAACCCCAAGGAGATCTCCCATGACCGTCGAACGCTACATCCGCCTGATGGCCGGCTTCTTCATCCTGCTGTCGCTCGCGCTGGGCGTCGAGGCGCAGCCCGATCTTCCACAGCACCTGGTGGCTGGCCTTCACCGCCTTCGTCGGCCTCAACCTGTTCCAGTCCGGCATCACCAACTTCTGCCCGCCGAGCTTCCTGCTGAAGAAGCTGGGCGTGCCGGAAGGCGGGGCGAGCTGCGCCCGCTGATCACCCCTGACGACAAGCGCATCGAAAAGGCGTCGAGAATGGGCCCCCTGCCGATCAAGAACCGGGGGCTGTGCGCCATGTCCGAACTGTCCGATGCCAAGACCCGAGCCGACCTGCTGAACCGGCTCAAGCGCGCCGAGGGCCAATTGCGCGGCATCCAGCGCATGATCGAGGAAGGCCAGGGCTGCCGCGACATCGCCACGCAGATGGCCGCCGTACGCAAGGCGCTGGACAGCGCCTACGTGCACATGACGGTGTGCTTCATGCAGCAGGAGCTCGAAGCCTGCATCGGCGACGATGCCAACGCCGGCGATCGCATCGGCGGCGTGCTCACCGAGGTGCAGGAACTGCTGGGCAAGTTGCGCTGAAGGAGCGCGGCCGATCGCGCTGGCCGACGGCCTGCGTGAGCAGGATCGCGCGGCATTGTGCCGCGCTTTTTGTCGCTTCACCGTCACACCACTCTGTCATGCTCCCGGCATGGGGGCCGTCCGATGATCGAGTTTTTCCAGCCACCGCGCCGGCTGAGCTGCGGCATCGTCATCGTCAACGACGCGCACGAACTGCTGCTGTGCCACGTCACCGGGCACGAGCACTGGGACCTGCCCAAGGGCGGCGCGATGGCCGGCGAGACGGTGCTGCAGGCCGCATTGCGTGAGACACGCGAGGAATGCGGGCTCGGCCTGGAGCCGTGGCGCTGGTGACCTCGGCCGCCTGCCCTACCGCGCGCGCAAGGACCTGCACCTGTTCGGCGCGCGGATGCCGCGGCTGGACACCCGACGCTGTCATTGCGAGAGCCGCTTCACCGACGCTAGCAGCGGCGTTCGCCTGCCCGAGATGGACGGCTTCGGCTGGTTCTCCTTCTCTCAGGTGCCGCGGCGGTGCACACGCAAGCTGGCTGCCGTGCTTTGCGAGCGGCTGGACCTGGCGGCACTGCTGGCGCAGCCTGCGCGAGCTCGAGGCCGCGCCGCGCGTGGCGTTCCGGCGCCAGGGTGGCCTTGCCTCAGTTCGCCTGAATCTCCTTCAGCGGCGCGGCCGCCGCGCTGGCGGGGCGGCGGGAGGGTGGCCGGGGCGCCGGTGCGCGCGGCCGCGTCACGTCGGCGATCAGCATCACCGCACGCACGATGTCCTGCACGGCTTCGGCCAGGTCGGCGGGGGCTCCAGGGTCTCGATGACCGCCAGCCAGGGCGTCGGCATCCTCGAGGTCGGCGGGGTCGAAGTGCAGGTACAGCAGCGCCAGCGGCTCGATCAGTTCGGGATCCTCGATCGCCATCAGCGTCGGGAACTGGTCCATCGCCGCCGCAAAGCCGGCGACCCAGGGCAGCACGCTGTCGGTGGCGAGTGGCTTCGTCGTCGAGCGGAAAGATCCAGGGGTCGAACCAGTGCCGCTGGCCGATGGCCTGGTCCAGCTCGGCATGGCGGCGGCGCACGAGCGCCTGCAATTCGGCCAGCACCGCGCCGGGCGGCGTCGGCGCGACCTTCGACGTCGGTGACGTAGCGTTGCCATGCTCGACCGGTACGGGCCGCGGCTGCAGCAGCACGCCGCACAGGTAGCCGTCGAGGGCGCTCACGTCGAGCGGCTCCAGCGGCGGCGGCAGCGCATCGAGCAGGGTACCAGGCGGGCCAGGTCGTTGTCGTCGAGCGGGGTGATCGGTTGTCAAGACGGTGGTGTCGGTGGCAAGGGTCGGGCGGTGGAGGGCCGGCCGGGGGACGCGTGGCCCGTCGCCGCGACGACGACCGGCGATCGATTGTCCGTCAATGCCACGTCGGCCGGAACGCTGCCGCTCCGCCGGTCACCCCGACGTGCGCTCAGGCCCGGCCGTTCGATCTTTCATGCTGGACAAGTCACCGGCAGGTGACTAAACTTATGTCACCGATCAGTGACTGTTGGAGTCCGCAATGGAAAGACGTGCGTTCATCCGCCTCGTGGGCGGCGGGTCGGTGGCGGCGGCGACGCTGCCGCTGGCAGCCTGCGACAGCGGCATACCCGGCCGCGGCGCTGGCGGCCTGGCAGGGGCCGGGCGAACAGAGCCGGACCTGCGGCGCTGGATCCTCGGCCACGCCATCCTGGCGCCGCACTCGCACAACCTGCAGTCGTGGCTCGTGGATCTGCGCACGCCGGGCGAGATCCTGCTGCGCTGCGACCTGACGCGGCTGCTGCCCGAGACCGACCCTACTCGCGCCAGATCATGATGAGCCAGGGCACCTTCCTCGAACTGCTCGACCTCGCCGCGCGCGAACGCGGCCAGCGCGCCGAGATCACGCTGTTTCCGGAAGGCGAATTCGGGCCGAGACAGATCGGACGAGCGCCCGGTGGCGCGCATGCGGCTCGATCGCCGACGCCAACGTGAGCAAGGACCCCCTCTTCTCGCAGATATTCAAGCGCAGCACCAACCGCAACGCCTACGATCTCAGCCGGCCGGTGACGGCCGCCGCCTGGCAGGCGATGGCCGAAGCCGTGCAGTCGCATCCGCTGCGCTTCGGTTTCGTCGGCCCCGACCGGCCCAAGGCGATCGCGGCAGCACCGTGCCATCGCCGACGAGGCCTGGCGCATCGAGCTCACGACGCCGGCGGCCATCCTCGAGTCGTACAAGGTGCTGCGCGTGGGCGCCGCCGAGATCGCGCAGCACCGCGACGGGCTGTCGCTCACGGACCCGAAGGTGGTCTGGATGACCCGCCTGGGCCTGTTCGACCGCAGCCAGGCGCCAGGACCGAAAGACTTTGCCACCAGCAGCCAGATCGAGGACTTCGCGAAGAAGCTGGCCTCGACGCCCGGCTTCCTGTGGATGGTGAGCGAAGGCAACGATCGCGTCACGCAGGTCAATGCCGGCCGCGCCTACGCCCGCGTGCAACTCGCCGCCACCGGCCAGGGCGTGGTGATGCAGCCGCTGCAGCAGGCCCTGCAGGAGTACCCCGAGCAAGCCAAACCCTACGCGGACATCCGCCGCCTGCTCGACGCGCCGCCCCGGCGCGGACGGTGCAGATGTGGGCCCGCGTCGGCCTCGCGGCGCCCGTGCAGCCGGCGCCGCGCCGCGGCCTGGCGGCTCACTGGTGGCAGGGTGATGACCCGGCGAGACCGCGGGCCGCGGTGCCCCAATGACCGACGAGGCGAAACCCGCCACCCCGCCGCGCCCGCGCGACCGCGCGGCCACCGAAGCGCGCATCCTCGGCGCCGTGGGCGAGGTGCTGGCGCGCGACGGCTTCGGCGCCATCGGCGTCAATGCCATCGCCCGCCAGGCCGGGCGTGGACAAGGTGCTGATCTACCGCTATTTCGGCGGTCTGCCCGAGTTGCTGCGCGCCTGGGGCGAGAGCGGCCGTTTCTGGCCGCGCGTGGCCGACCTGCTGGGGCCCGAGCCGCAAGCGCTGCTGGACCTGCCCGCGGCCGAGCGCTGGGCACGCTTCTTCGAGCACTTCATCGACGAGCTGCGACGCCGGCCGTTGACGCTGGAGGTGCTGGCGGCCGAGCTGGTGGAGCGCAACGAACTCACCGCGATCCTCGAGGCCGAGCGCGAGGCCTGGGGCGAGGAGGCCATGCGCGTCCTCGGCGGCACCGAGCTGGCGGCGCGCCCCCACCTGCAAGCGCGTCACACTGCTGCTGGTGGCCGGCTTGCAGTACCTGCTGCTGCGCTCGCGCCGCATCCGCGTCTTCGGCGGCGTCGACCTGCGCAGCGACGCCGGCTGGGCGCAGCTGAAGCAGTCGATCCGGACGCTGGGGCAGGACGTCTTCGGACCGTCTGCCGCATTGACGGCCCGACTTGACTAGACTGTAGGGTTCCCACCTACAGGAGACCCACCATGGGCGCACCCGAGACCTTCACCCAGACCACCGATGTCGTCCACTGGATTGCCGGTGGCCCGGTACGCGGCAGCGGCCAGCGCGCACAGCCGGTGTGGAACCCCACCACCGGCCAGGTGGCGCGCCAGGTGCTGCTGGCCAGCACCGATGACGTGGCCACCGCGGTGGCCGCCGCCAAGGCGGCGCAGCCGGGCTGGGGCGACACGCCGCCGATCCGCCGCGCGCGCGTGCTCAACAACTTCCTGGCGCTGATGAACCAGCACCGCGACACCATCGCCGCGATGATCACCGCCGAGCACGGCAAGGTCTTCACCGACGCGGTCGGCGAGGTCTCGCGCGGCATCGACATCGTCGAATTCGCCTGCGGCGTGCCGCAGTTGCTGAAGGGCGACTACACCGATCAGGTGAGCACCGGGATCGACAACTGGACGCTGCGCCAGCCGCTGGGCGTGGTGGCCGGCATCACGCCGTTCAACTTCCCGTGCATGGTGCCGTGCTGGATGTTCCCGGTGGCGCTGGCCTGCGGCAACGCCTTCATCCTGAAGCCGAGCGAGCGCGATCCCTCGCCCGCGATCTTCATGGCCGAGTTGTTGAAGCAGGCCGGCCTGCCCGACGGCGTGTTCAGCGTCGTGCAGGGCGACAAGGTGGCGGTCGACGCGCTGCTCACGCATGCCGACGTCAAGGCGCTGAGCTTCGTCGGCTCCACACCCATTGCGCAATACATCTACGAGACCGGCGCGCACCACGGCAAGCGCGTGCAGGCGCTCGGCGGCGCCAAGAACCACATGGTGGTGATGCCCGACGCGAACCTGGACCAGGCCGTCGATGCCCTCATCGGCAGCGCCTACGGGTCGGCCGGCGAGCGCTGCATGGCGATTTCGGTCGCGGTGCTGGTGGGCGACGTGGGCGACCGCATCATGCCGCTGCTGGCCGAGCGCGCGAAGGCGCTGAAGATCAAGAACGGCATGGAGCTCGACGCCGAGATGGGCCCGATCGTCACGCGCGAGGCGCGCGACCGCATCGAGAAGTACATCGGCGTCGGCGTCGAGGAGGGCGCGACGCTGGTGGTCGACGGCCGCGGCTGCAAGGTGCCCGGATTCGAGGGCGGCTTCTTCACCGGCGGCACGCTGTTCGACCACGTTCTGCCTTCCATGCGCATCTACAAGGAAGAGATCTTCGGCCCCGTGCTGGCCTGCGTGCGGGCGAAGGACTTCGCCGAGGCGCTGCAGCTCGTCAACGACCACGAATACGGCAACGGCGTGGCCTGCTTCACCAGCGACGGCGGGCTGGCGCGCGAATTCGCGCGCCGCGTGCAGGTGGGCATGGTCGGCATCAACGTGCCGATCCCGGTGCCGATGGCCTGGCACGGCTTCGGCGGCTGGAAGCGCAGCCTGTTCGGCGACATGCACGCCTACGGCGAAGAGGGCGTGCGCTTCTACACCAAGCAGAAGAGCGTGATGCAGCGCTGGCCGGACAGCATCGCCAAGGGCGCCGAGTTCGTGATGCCGACGGCCAAGTAGGCCGACTTCGCCACGCGCTCACTGGCAGGGCGCGCATCGGCCCACCAGCCGATGCCGCTCGCCGGCCGCGCCGGGCCCGGTGCGAGTCCCGGCCCCCCAACCCTCTCCCGCGCACGGGGGAGTCTGCAGCATGGCTCAGGCGCCGATCACGCCGCCGTCGCTGCGGCGCACCGCCACCGTGGCGGAGCGCGGGCGGCCGTGGGGCAGGACGTCGGGCCAGTTGGAGTAACGGCGCGGCGCGGCTGGGTCGCTGCGATCGCGAGGCGACTCGCCCGGGTGCTGGATGTTGACGAACATCGTCGTGCCGTCCGGCGTGAAGCTGCAGCCGGTGATCTCGCAGCCCACCGGGCCGGCGAGGAAGCGTCGCATCTCCGCCGTGGCCGGGTCGCAGGCCAGCAAAGCGTTGTTGCCCAGGCGCGCCATCTCGCCCTGGTGCAACGAAGTGCTGCCGACGTCGGTGCCGATCCATAGCACGCCGCGCGCGTCGAAGGCGATGCGTGTCGGGACTGGAGAAGGCGTCGCCCTTGATGTCGCCCCTGGCTTCGGGGCGCTCGTTGGCCGGGTCGCCGGCCAGCACGAAGTGGTTCCACTGGAAGCGTTCGGCACTCGAAGTCGCCCTCTTCCTTCCAGCGGATGATGTGGCCCATGGTGTTGTTGGCGCGCGGGTTGGCGGCATCCGGGCCGGGCTGGCTGCTCGCTGCCGCGGGCGCTGTTGTTGGTGAGCGCGCAGTAGACCCAGCCGCCGGGCTGGTCGATGGCCAGCCACTCCGGGCGGTCCATCTTCGTGCCCGCCCAGGGCGTCGCTGGCCTGGCGGGCCTTGATCACGACCTCGCCCTGGTCGGCGAAGCCACGGTCCGAAGTCAGCGGCCCCTGCCCGTGCACCAGCGGCAGCCAGCGGCCGCTGCCGTCGGCGTCGAAGCGCGCCACGTACAGCGTGCCGTGGTCCAGCAGTTCGGCATTCGCCTGCGCGGCGGTCAGGCCGCCGCCGGCGGGGCGGATGCGATCGCGACTGACGAACTTGTAGATGTACTCGAAGCGTGCGTCCTCGCCGGAATAGACCACCGCGCGGCCGTCCTTCGTGACGGCGACCCAGGCGCCCTCGTGCGCGGCGCGGCCGAGCGCGGTGCGCTTGACGGGCGTGCTGGCGGGGTCCATGCGGGTCGATCTCGACCACCCAGCCGAAGCGGTTGGGCTCGTTCGGGTGGCGCACGGTGTCGAAGCGCGGGTCGTGTTCGTGCCAGCGGTACCAGGTGTTCTTGCGGATGCCCCAGCGGCGCTCGTGCGCGGTGGGCTGGTCGGAGGAATGAAATAGTCGGCCCAGTTCTCCTCGCCCGACAGGCAGGTGCCCCAGGGCGTCATGCCCGTGGCGCAGTTGCCATGCGTGCCCAGCACGCGGCGGCCGGCGGGGTCGGCGGCGGTCCTCATCAGCGCGTGGCCGGCGGCCGGGCCGCCGATGGCGAACGGCGTGTCGGCGGTGAAACGACGCGCGTATCGCGACGGCCGCACCATCTGCCAGCGGCCGTCCCTCAGCTCGACCTCGATCACCGAGACGCCGTGCGCGGCCTGGCTCTTGGCCACCTTCTCGGCGGTCCACGGCTGCATGCCGCCGGCGTGCAGCAGGCCGTCGTCGGTGTACTCGTGGTTCGTCACCAGCAGGCCGCGGCGGCTGCCGTCGAGCGGCGAGAAGTGCATGCCGTCGTGGTGCATGCCCAGTCTGCACCGCCTGCTCGGCGGCGCTGTTGGACGCGTCGGCCGCCCACGCCGGCATGTGGCCGGCGATGCCCACCGGCTCGCCCCAGGGTGCCAGCACGCTGGCCGTGTAGCCCGCGGGCACGATCACGGCGTCGGCCACGGAGGCGGCATGCCCTTGAAGCCCAGCCGTCGGCGCGGCGCTGGACGCGCGGGCCGGCCGACGCAGCCGGCCAGCGGCGCGAAGAAGGGCCGCCGCGGCCAGGCCGAAGCCGCCGCGCAGCACGGTGCGCCGCGCGGGGTCGGAGATCTCGTGGATGGCGGGGTTGGAGGAGCGGTTGCTGTCCTCCATGGTCGAGAAGTCCTTGGGCATGCGGTCGTCCCGGCAGGCAGCAGGCGGTGATGCCGATGCTAGAGCTTCTCGGTCTCGCCGGCCTTCGGCTGCCACTTCATCAGCCGCTTCTCGACCTGCCCACCGCGCGCGTCGAGCACCAGCGCGAAGGCGGTCAGCACCAGGATGCCGGCCATCACGGTGTTGATGTCGAAGGTGCCCTCGGCCTGCAGGATCAGGTAGCCCACGCCCTGGCTGGAGCCCAGGTATTCGCCGACCACCGCGCCGACGAAGGCCAGGCCGACGCTGGTGTGCAGGCTGGAGAAGACCCAGCTCGTGGCGCTGGGCAGGTAGACGTGGCGCAGCAGCTGCTTCGGCCCGGCGCCGAGCATGCGCGCGTTGGCGAGCACCACCGGGCTGACCTCCTTGACGCCCTGGTAGACGTTGAAGAAGACGATGAAGAACACCAGCGTCACGCCCAGGGCCACCTTGCTGGCGATGCCGAGGCCGAACCAGACCGAGAAGATCGGCGCCAGGATGATGCGCGGCATCGAATTGGCGGCCTTGATGTAGGGCTCGAGGATGCCGCTGGCCAGCGGGCTCAGCGCCAGCCACAGCCCGGCGCGCCAGGCCCAGCGCCGAGCCGATGCCGAAGGCCAGCAGGGTCTCGGTCAGCGTCACCAGCAGGTGGCGGTAGATGTCGGCGTCGGTGACGAACCAGGCCCAGATGCGGCCGGCGATCTTGATCGGCTCGCCGAAGAAGAACGAGGCCTGGCGGTCGTTCTCGAACATGAAGTTCGGCAGCAGGCCCGGCGTCGTCATCACGTGCCAGAAGACGAAGATCGCCACCAGCAGGCCGGCCTGCCAGGGCCACAGGCGTCTTGGGGGACTTCATGCGGGCCGCCTCGTCATGCGACCTTCAGCTGCTGGGCGTAGCCCTTGAGCACCTCTTCGCGCAGCTGCGCCCAGATGGCGGCGTGCAGGTCGACGAAGCGCGGCGTCATCTTGACCTCGGCCACGTCGCGCGGGCGCGGGATGTCGATCGTGAATTCGCCGATCAGTCGCGCCGCCGGGCCGGCGCTCATGATCACCACGCGGTCGCTCATGGCGATGGCTTCGTCGAGGTCGTGGGTGATGAACAGCACCGCCTTCTTCTTGCGGGCCCACAGCTCCAGCACCTCGTTCTCCATCAGCTGCCGGGTCTGGATGTCGAGCGCCGAGAAGGGCTCGTCCATGAGGATGATGTCGGGGTCCAGCGCCAGCGTCTGCGCCAGGCTGGTGCGCTTGCGCATGCCGCCCGAGAGCTGGTGCGGGTAGCGGTCGCCGAAGCCGCCCAGGCCCGACGCGGCGCAGCCAGTCCTCGGCCTGCGCGCGCGCGTCGCGGCCGCGACGCCGCGGAACTCCAGCCCCGCCATCACGTTGGCCAGCGCCGTGCGCCAGGGCATCAGGCTCTCGGCCTGGAACATGTAGCCGGCGCGCGTGTTGATGCCGGCCAGCGGCTGGCCGAAGACCTGCACGCTGCCGGTGCTGGGCTGCAGCAGCCCGGCGGCGACGTTGAGCAGCGTGCTCTTGCCGCAGCCGGTGGGGCCGACGACGGAGACGAACTCGCCCGCGCCCACGGTCAGCGTGACGTCCCTGCACCGCGGTGTAGCGCTGGCCGGGGTCGTCCTTGCTGACGAAGGTGCAGGCCACGCCTTCCAGTGCGAGCGCGGGCGCTCATCGCTGGGCTGCCAGCCGGGCGCGTCGGCGCCGGCGCTGCGCGGCTGCGTGAGGCGCCGATCAGCCACAGCGCAGCCACCAGCGCCACCACGGCCGCCAGCTGCTGCACGGGTCGACAGCAGTGCGCGTGCCAGAGGAAGGCGCTGGTGCCGCCGAGCACGGCCACGAACAGCGCCGCGGCCGCGGCCGCTGCGCCGGCGCTCAGCGGCGGGTCGTAGCGCTGCACGGCGGCGATGTCGAAGGCCGGCCTGCGGCCAGCGCGCCGCCACGTCGGCCGGCCGCCAGCCCGGGCGGCTGCGAGCCAGACCCGCAGCTTGTCGGCCCAGGAGCGCTGCGCGCCACGAGTCGAGCACGAGGTCGCGGTAGACCTGCAGGTTGGCCCACAGCGGGTTCCAGCTGCGCAGCGGCGAACGCGTGCCGTAGACGCAGGGCTCGGCGTCGTCTTCCTCGACGAAGGTGCCGAACAGGCGGTCCCAGACGATGAGGATGCCGCCGTAGTTCCGGTCGAGGTAATTGTCGTTGACGGCATGGTGCACGCGGTGGTTGCTGGGGCTGCAGAACCAGCGGTCGAACCAGCCCAGCTTGCCGACCTGCTGCGTGTGCACCCAGTACTGGTAGAGCAGGTCGATCAGCGCCACGGTGCCGAAGACCAGCGGCGGCACGCCGGCGACGGCCATCGGCAGGTAGAAGAACCAGCTGAGCAGGAAGCAGCTGCTGGTCTGGCGCAGCGCGGTGCTGAGGTTGTAGTCCTCGCTCTGGTGGTGCACGACATGCGCTGCCCACAAGCACCGCCACGCGGTGGCCGGCGCGGTGCAGCCAGTAATAGCAGGAAGTCGTAGGACAGCAGCGCAAGCGAGCCACACCCACAACGCGTCCACCGGCCAGCGGCACAAGCGCCACGTGCTCGAAGACCAGCGCATAGAGGCCCACGCACAGCAGCGTGACGAAGACGCCCGTGACCTGGCTCATCACGCCCAGGCCGATGCTGTTCAGCGCGTCGTTCAGGCGGTAGGTGTTGCGCCCGCGCGCCAGCCCCACGGCGTACTCCGCCGCGATCAGCAGCAGGAAGACCGGGGTCGCCAGGACGATGACTTGCGCGCCGGTCACGCTGCGCTTCAGCCCTTCGGGTATTTCGCGTTGGCCTTCTTGACGAAGTCGTTGGTGTACACCGCGGTCAGGTCGAGCTTGGCCTTGGCGATCTCGGCGTCGATGCTGGCCAGCGCGCGGAACGCGGTGTCGGCGCCCTTGTCGGGGATCATGCCGTCGGGCGACAGCGCGCTCTTGGCGGCCAGGAAGGCGTCGATGTAGACCGCGCGGTCGCCGAGCAGGTAGCTCTCGGGCACGTTGTTGATGATGTCGCTCGGGCCCGGCGGCCTGGATCCACTTGTTGGCGCGCACGATCGCGTTGGTCAGCGCCTGCACCGTGTTCGGGTTCTTGTCGATGAAGGCTCTGCGGCGCAGTACAGGCAGGCCGCCGGCATCGGCCCGCCGAAGACCTTCTCGGCCTCGGCCACGATGCGCGTGTCGGAGACGATCTTCAGGTCGCCCGATGCGCTGCAGCAGCGTGATCACCGGGTCGAGGTTGCTGATGGCGTCGATCTGGCCCGCGCGCATCGCCGCCACCGCGCCCTGCGACGCGCCGACGCCGATGATGCTGCACGTCGCTGGGCTTGAGGCCGGCCTTGGCGAGGATGAAGTTGACCATCACGTTGGTCGACGAGCCCGGCGCGCGTGACGCCGATCTTCTTGCCCTTCAGGTCGGCCACGGTCTTGTAGTTGGGCATCGTCTTCGGGTTCACGCCGAGCACGATCTGCGGCGCCCGGCCCTGCAGCGCGAAGGCGCGCATGCGCTGGCCCTTGAACTGCATGTTCACGGTGTGCTCGAAGGCGCCCGAGACGACATCGGCGCTGCCGCCCACCACCGCCTGCAGCGCGCGCGCGCCGCCGGCGAAGTCGACGATGGTCACGTCCAGGCCCTCGGCCTTGAAGTAGCCGCGCTGCTCGGCGATGGTCAGCGGCAGGTAGTACAGCAGGTTCTTGCCGCCCACGGCGATGGTGGTCTTGGGCTTTTCCAGCGCCTGGGCGCGCACGAAGGCGGGGGCGGCGAGCAGCGCCGCGCTGCCGGCGACGAGGACATGGCGTCTTTGCATGGGGTCGCGTCTCCTGGTGAATCCGCGCACTCTAGCCGACGGCGCGCCGCTCTAACATTGGGGCATGAACCCCATCCTCCTCGTCACCGGCGGCAGCCGCGGCATCGGCGCCGCCACCGCCCGCCTGGCCGCTGCCCGCGGCTGGGACGTCGCCGTCAACTACACGCGCGACAAGGCCGCCGCCGAGGCCGTCGGCCGAGCAGGTGCGCGCCGCCGGCCGCCGCGCCTGGGTGCTGCAGGCCGACGTCGCCGACGAAGCCGAGGTGGTGGCGATGTTCCAGCGGCTCGACCGCGAGGCCGGCGCGCTGTCCGGGCTGGTCAACAACGCCGGCGTGGTGGACGTGGCCGCGCGCGTGGACGAGATGGAGTGCCGCGCGCTGGCAGCGCATGTTCGCCATCAACGTCTTCGGCACGCTTGAGCTGCTCGCGCGAGGCGGTGCGCCGCATGAGCACGCGCTCACGGCGGCGCGCGGCGGCGTCATCGTCAACCTGTCGTCGGCGGCGGCCCGGCTCGGCGCGCCGGGGCAGTATGTGGACTACGCGGCGGCCAAGGGTGCCATCGACGTCTTCACGCTCGGCCTGGCAAAGGAGGTGGCGAGCCGAGGGCGTGCGCGTGAATGCCGTGCGTCCCGGGCTCATCGAGACCGAGATCCACGCCTCCGGCGGCCAGCCCGACCGCGCCCGGCAACTCGCGCACCAGGTGCCGATGCAGCGCACCGGCACCGCCGAGGAGGTGGCGGCGGCGATCGTCTGGCTGCTGTCCGGGCGAATCCAGTTACACCACCGGCAGCATGATCGACGTCGCCGGCGGGCGCTGACGGCCCGCCCGGCGCCGCGCCCGAAGCCGGTTCACGGGCTCGATGCTTGGCCGGCGTAGGCCAGAAGGCGCTCCAGCAAGTCGGCCGCAGCGCGACGTTCCGGGCCCTTGCTGCGCGGCGACCGCGGGCCTCCAGCACGAAACGCGGCCTGGTCGGCGACCGTGCGCCACGAGCTTGGCCGAGCTCACGCGCGCGTGCGATGTCCGCGTAGCCCTCGGCCAGCGCTCGCGGCTGCGCGGCCAGCGACGTCGGCCAGGGCCTCGTAGAGCTCGAGGTCGATCTGACCGACCAGCTCCAGAAATCGGGGTCGCTCTGCGTGCGCGCGAGCAGGCTCTGCGCCGCGCTGCCTTTACGGGCCGGGGTCCAGCCCGGCCCAGCCGGCTGCCGGCGCCATGCTGCGCCAGCTCCAGCGCCAAGCGGTTCAGCGCAGGGTAGAACAGGTCCCGATAGCCTGGTGGCGGCCAGCTTCCTCGGCGCTGGCGGTAGGCGTCGGCGGCCACTGCAGCGCGGCCTGCTGCTCGGCGTCGGCATCCTGCGCGCCGGTGCATCGAGCAGGACAGCCGCTTCCACGCCGAGCCGCACAGCGACAGCCGCTCCACGGTCGGGTGCAGGCCGGCCAGCGACTGCAGGTGCGCAGTGGCGTCGTCGGATGCGACCTGCGACCTGCACGAGCGCCGCGCGGTGGGCGCCGCGCCTGGCCACGGTCTCCAGGCGCGCCGCGCGCGCAGATTGCCCAACTTGCTCCCGCGCCTTCAGCGACGCGCTGGCGTCGTTGGCCAGCAGCGCGCGCTCGTACCAGGCGGATCGCCGCTCGACGTCGCCGGCGTCGGCGCAGGCCACGCCGAAGGCCTCGGCCACCGCCCCCATGCCGCCCCACAGCGCGCGCGAAACGCGCCTCGAGGTGGCGCACCTTCTCGAGCTGAGCGCGCGGCCTCGGCACCGCTCGTAGCGCGAGTCGGCATCGCCAGCTCCTCGAGCGCCAGCGTCAGGCCCAGCGGCCGATGAGATGCCCTCGAACTGGTCGCCGACCGGGCGCCGCCACCGCCTGCGCATCGCCGCCGCCGGCACGAAAGGTCCAGCCGGGGTCGCCGTAGCACTGGTAGGCGGCCCAGGTCTTGCCGCGGGTGATCTTCGGCCCAGGCCGCTTCGCCGCGCCCGGCCCACGGCGTCGACGAAGGTCGCACCGGCCAGCAGTTCGCGGTAGAAGGTGGTGGCAAAGGTCTCGGCCGGGCCGTCGTCGACCGCCCAGCCTGCGGCGATGACGCAGCGCACGCCGATCTCGATCAGCTTGTCGGCCACGCCGGCGGCAAAGGCGCTGCGGTCGAAGCCGCCGCGCCAGCGTCTGCGTGGCGTCGCGCGCGGCGAGATGGCAGCAGTTGACGAACACCAGCTCGGGCACCGTGCGCATGGTCTCGATCTCGCGCGGCCCCAGGAAGGTGTCGCCCGAGAGCACGACGCCGCCGTGTTCGCCCGCCTCGCCATGGCCGGCGACGTGCACGATGCGGTAGGGCCGCGCGAGCAGCGCGTTGATGACCACGGGCGCATCGTCGCCGTCCAGCAGTGCGGTCACGCGATCGGCCGCCAGACCGCCGGGCCCGCTGAGCTGCGCCACCACCGCCCGGGCCTCGGCCAGTGCGCCGGGCAACGGGCCGTACCGGGCGCGATCGACCGCCGGCTCGCCGATGACGAGCACGGCGTCCTCGGCGCCGGCGTCGCGCGGCGGACCTCGATAGTTCGCCTTGCGCAGCTTGCGCAACAACTGGCAGCGGATGGCCCAGGGTCGAGGGTCGGCACGGCCGCGGTCGTCGTCGGGCGTTTCCAGCAGCTCCCAGGGAATCGGCGCGGTGCGGTCGTCCAGTTCCAGCAGCATGCGCTGCGTGCCGCCCAGGAAGGGCTCGATCTCGATCGGCACCAGCAGCTGGAACAAGCGTGCGGCCGATCTGTGGGTCGCTGCTGTCGGCGGTGGACGCGCGCGCCACCAGGTCGCGCAGCAGCTTGCCCTGCGTGCATCTGCGCCCGCATCTCCGTGCGCGCGCGCCGCGTGTCCAGCGTGAAGGCGATGCTGTCGGGCAGCTCGCCGGCGGTGGCGGTGATGAAGTCGTGATCGGCGCCGCGATAGCCGCTGTCGGCCTGCCGGCGCAGCGGCCCGGTGCCGCTGGCGATGGTGGGCGCCAATTCGAAACGGTCGGGGCTGGCGGTGGCCAGCACCTGCAGGCCGCGCCAGGCTTCGGAGGCGCGGTCCAGGTACAGCTCCACCAGCGTGAGCCGGCCCACCAGCGGCCAGCCGCTGCCCGCCAGCCGATCGTTGGCCTCGCGCACGCCTTGCGCGATGGCGCGCGCGGTGCCGCTGGGCGCGATGCCCATGCCGCCGCTGCCCAGCAGCGTGGCCGCGATCTCGATCTCGGCGCCGGCTTGCGCAGGCTCTTCGACGACGCGCTGCGCCCACGCGATGACGGCCTGGCGCACGCTGTCGCGCAGCCGCGTTTCCGTCAGCACGCCTTCGTCGCCCAGGCCCACAACAATCGCGCACTGCGGCCGTGGCGCGCGCCAGGGGTTGTCGGGGCTGCGCCAGGTGTTGACGAAGATCTGGTGCGTGCCCACCGTGTCGGGGTACAGGCCGGCGTCCAGCGCCGCCTGCATGGAGCCGCCGACGAGCCGGTCGACGACGGCTTCGGTGCCGGTGAGCGTGGCGGCGCGGTAGTGCCCCAGCAGCAGCGGCTGGCGGATGAAGCTCAGGTTGCCGTTGAGCACCGTGATCCGCAGTGCCGCACCGCGCGGCGTGTCCTGCGCCTGGACGGCCCGGCCGCGGTCGGCGTCGAACACCGAACGCGTGGTCTGCGCCGGCAGCGCCGACAGCTGCCCGCGTGACGGCCGGCTGCGCACGTGCGTCGCGCGGCGGGCCCCCGCGACGCCGCGCGTGGCGCTCGGCCTCGGCCAGCGTCGGCAGGCGTGCGGTGCTGCCGCTGGCGAGCAGGTCCACGAAGGCGGGGAACGCCTCCCTGGCACCGGGCAGGCTGCCGTGCTCGCAGCCCAGCATCCAGGTGCGCACGCCCGGCAGCCGTGCCAACGCCAAGCGGCACGCGGCCGTCGCCGCCATCCGTGGCGTCGAGGTAGACCAGACCCTGGTCGGTCCACTCATAGCCGTCGGGCGTGAAGCGGGCGCGGCCGACGACGAGCAGCAGCTTGTCGGCGAAGCCCGGCAGGTCCTCGCGGCACTGCTCGTCCAGCCGTCGCCGCAGCGCGCGGGCCTGGTCGAGCACGGCCTGCGGCGGCACGCCCCAGACATAGGCGTCCTGCTGCGCCTCGCCGGCCGAGCGGTGCCACCAGTTGACCTCCTGCACGATGCGCAGGTCGTCGTCGGCGAGGCGTCTGCCAGGTGGCCTCGCGGTCGAGGCCCAGGCGCGGATCCGCCAGCGCGGCCTGCAACTGCATGAAGCCGGGCATCTCGGCCATCATCTGCCGCGCCCGGCGGTCGCGCAGCGGCGAGCCGAAGGCGGCCAGCGCGTTGCCGAAGGTGTCGTCGCCCGACAGCACCTGCATCGGTGCCCACGAGCCGCCGTTGGGCGTGCCGAGCATGAGCAGCCGCGCGCCCGGGTGCGCCATCAGGCGCTGCCAGGTGGCGGGCCGCTCGAGCTGCATCGTGCGCGCCACCAGGCCGCCCATCGAATGCGCGAGCAGCCGCACCGGCTGGCCGCTGGCGGCGCGTGCGTCCAGTGCCTGCTCCACCGCGCCGGCCAGGCGGCGCGCTTCTTCCTCGATCGGGCGCCGCCAGTCGAAGGCGAATTCGATCACCTCGTGCGAGGCCGCGAGGTGATCGACGAGCTCGCCGTAGACCGAGCCGATCGGGCCGTCGGGCGCCACGTCGTCGGCCACGCCGCTGCGGTAGCGCAGCCGTGCCAGGCCGCCGACGAGGCGCAGGCTGAGCCAGATGCGGTGCCCGCCGGCCGCCAGGTTGCTGCCCAGGATGCCGGGCAGCATGAAGACCGCGGGGCGCTCGGCCGCGGCCGGCGGTCGCGCCCGCGTCACGCCTTGCGGCACGCACGCCACCGGCGTCGCTTCCCGCCCACGACAGGGGCCCGATGAGCCGGAACCCTGCCGGCTGCGTCTGCGTCAAGCCGTCCACCAGGGCGGCGGCCGTGCGATCGTTGGCGAAATAGTTGAAGTGCGTGACCCGGCCGCCCTGGTCGAGCAGGAAGCTGGCGCCGCCGCTGCGAGGTGCGCCGCCGTACATCGATCGCGTCTGCACGACGATGTCGTTGTCGGTCCAGTAGTAGGCGTCGGCCAGCAGCGTCTTCAGCCAGCTCGTCACCGAGTCGCCCTGCAGGTCGCCGGCCACCACGCGCAGATCGCCGGCGACCGGCTCTTCGGCGGCGTTGAGCCAGTTCACCAGCGGCGAGTCGGGCATCATCGCCGCCAGGCCGGGAAGCTCGGCCGGGTCGGCGCGGCGGCGCGCGATCTCGGCGAGGAAGTCCACCAGCGCCGGCACGGCCGGCACACCCGTGAGTTCCAGCGACCACTTCAGCACCGACAGGTAGGCGTCGAGCCGCCTGCTGGCCAGCAGCGTTCCGCGCGCCGGGCAGGCCACGCGCACGGTGCGCTCGACACGGACGCCCTTGGCCGCCACTGCCGTGGCCAGCGCGTGCAATTCGCGGCGCTGTGCGGCCAGGCCCGCGCCGGCAAAGAAGGCGAGATCGGCCGCCGTCAGGCCGGACTGCCCGGCGACGCGCGCCAGCACCTCGGCGACCAGGCCGCCGCGCGAGTGCGTGGCCAGGTGCAGCCGCGCGCCGTCGGGCAGGGCCTGCACCAGCGTCAGCGCGTTGGCGATCGGGCTGGCCCCGAGCGTCGGGTGATCCAGCGCGTAGACGCGGCCGCCATAGGCGGCGAACAGGTCTCGCACGCGCCGCGGGTGCATCACCCAGAGCTTGCCGAAGGTGCTGACGGTCTCGACGAAGGTGCCGTGGATCAGCACCAGCATCGGCTCGGCCGCCGCCGGCACCTGGCTCAGCTTGCGCCCGCTGCCCTTGAGCGGCTCGAGCGACTGCGCATCGAGCGCATAGACCCCGGCGTCGACCTGGCCGTCGACGCGCTCGAGCACCTGGCTCGTCGCCAGCGTCACCGCGGCGTCCTTGGCCAGGCCGGTGAGCACCTCGAATGCCGACAGCACCACGTCGCCCAGGAAGCCGCGCGTGCGCGTCGGCGCAGCCTGTTCCAGGCCCCGCCATCGCAGTTGCGCCGGCACCGGCACGTCGTCGCCGGCCACGGCTGCGCTGCGCGTGGTGGTGCCCTGGCCGAGCAGCAGGTCGCGCGCGTTCTCGGGGTGCAGCAGCAATGGCGGCCCGCCGGCGATGTGCAGCACCACCACGTCCTCGCCGGGCACGGCGGTGACACGCACGCCGGCGCTGCCGGCGCGTTGCGCGGCCACGCGCACGCTGTCCTTCACGTGCCCGGGCCAGGCGGGCGGGCCGGCCGTGGGCGGCGCCGCCGCACCGCCGCGCGCGACCTGGCGCTGGCCGGGCACGACAAAGGTGATCGGGGTCGGACCCTGCTGACCGGTCATGCGGACTCCTTGCGTGATCGGCCGAGCATCGGTGCAAAGCCGCCGGCGATCAAGCCGGGACCCGTGTCCAGACGTGTACCGAGCCAGGGATGATCCGGCCCAGGCCTCAACGCCGCTCGATCAGCAGCGCCGAGATGCCCAGATGGCGCCGCAGGCGTTCGGTGGCATCCAGCGCCTCGGCACGCGTCGCGTAAGGCCCGGCCTGGACGCGGAACACCGCGTCTTCCTCGAACACCGCCACCTGCGTTGCGGCGCCTTCGGGGGCGCGCATCACCCGCTGCTGCAGAGACACCGCGCCATCTCGAGCGCGGAAGGCGCCGAGTTGCAGCCACAGCCCCGCGCTGGCCAGGGCCGGCTCGCCCGGCGCGGGGTCGTCCGGCGGCAGGGCGGGCCGCGCGCCGGCGCCGGCGCGGATGTCGTCGTGCGTCAGCCGCGTCACTTCCACGAACGCCACGCCGCGCAGCACACCCAAACGCAGTGCGGCGGTATAGCTGAGGTCGATGACGCGGCCGTCGGCGAAGGGGCCGCGGTCGTTGACGCGCACCACCACCTCGCGCCCGTTGGCCGGGTTGCGCACGCGCGCGTAGCTGGGGATCGGCATCGTCCTGTGCGCCGCGGTCATGGCGTACATGTCGTAGATCTCGCCGCTGGCGGTGGGCTGGCCGTGGAACTTGCGGCCGTACCACGAAGCCAGCCCGGACTCGACCAGCGGCCCGTCGGTGGTCATCGGCACGTAACGGCGCCCCAGCACCTCGTAGGGCTTGTTCGGGCCGCCGCTGCGCAGGGGCTCGATGCGCGGCTCGGCGTCGGGTACCTGCTCCAGCCCCGCGGGCGGGCGGGCCTCGGGGCCGTCGCTACCGAGCGGACCGCCGGGGCGACTGGCGCAGCCAGCGAGCACCAGCGCGAGCAGCAGCACGGCGATGGGAGCGCTGCGCCCCGACGATGCGGCAGCCGGCCACCAGGGCACCAGGGCAAGAGACAAGCACCTGCGGATCATCTGCACCACCCCAGCAACAGCGGTCACAGTGTAGCCAGCACCCGCCCCTGCCTGAACCACATCCCTCCAGGGGACATCTCTGCTTTGGGTTGCCCCGAAGTGTGACGGGGGCATCCGCGCCCGCACATCGGCACTTGGGGCCGGTGCGGCATCGGTGGTGCCGCGGGCCGACCGACCCTGGCGACCCAGGTGCCAGAATGAATGCATGGCTTACCGCACTGCACCGCGATGGGCCTGGCCAGGGGCCGGGGTGTTGCTGGCCGTCGCCGGCAGCGCCTGGCTCGTGCAAGCCGACCTGGGCGCGCGCCGCGACGCCTTCGACACCGACGCCCGCATCGTGCACCGGCTGCTCAGCCAGCAGGCGGCGCAGCACGATGCGGTGCTGGCCACGTTGACGCTGCTGCAACCCGGCGCCACACCGACGGCGGAGCCGGACCCCGCGCAGCGCCTGCCGGCGCTGTACCCGCAATTGCTGCAGGTGCTCCATCGGGCCCGCGACGACACCTGGCCGGCGCCGCTGGCGCGCGCCGAAGCCGAGTCGGCGACGCTGCGCCGCCCCGTGCTCGCCGATCCCGACATGGCGCGCGGCCGGTACACGCTGGTGCAGGCGGGCGCACCGTCGAGCTTTGCACTGCACATCGACGCCGACGCGGCCGTGCCTTGGGCCGACTGGCCGCTGCCACGCGAAGGCCCGGTCCGCGTCTTGCTGCAGTTCGGCGGCTCGAGCCGGGTGCTGCAGCCGGGAGCCGGCGAACCCGGGCGCTGGCGGCTGGCGGCCGAGAAGCGGCTGGCGTCGGAGAGCCAGCCGTTCACGGTCACCGTCACGCGCACGCTGCATGCCGGCGAACTGCCCTGGGCCCGCCTGCTGCTGTGGTGCGCAGCGGCGGCCGCGGCGACGGCCGGCCTGGCCGCCTGGCAGCGCCAGCGCGACGCCGCGCGCCGTACCGAGGAACTGCTGCGGCTGGGCCAGGTGGGGCGGCTGAACGCGCTCGGCGAGTTGGCTGCGGGCATGGCGCACGAGCTCAACCAGCCCCTCACCGCCGTACTGGCCAGCACGCAGGCGGCACAGCGGCTGCTCGACGACCCCGACGAGGGCGGCCTCGACCTCGCCACCGTGCGCCGGGCGCTGGCGCAGAGCGTGCAGCAGGCGCGGCGCGCGGCCGATGTCGTGACCCGCCTGCGCCGCCTGGTGCAGCCGGCGGCCGACAGCGGCACCGCCACTGTGCCGTTGCGCTTGCAGGACGCCGTGGACAGCGTGCTGTACGTGCTGGCGCCGCAGATCGAGGCCCACGGCGTGCAGACCGAGCGGCAGGGCCTGGACGACGCGCCCGGCGTACTGGCCGACCCGGTGGCGCTGGAACAGATCGTGCACAACCTGATCCAGAACGCGCTGCAGGCGCTGACGGCAATGCCGCCGGGCCGGCGCCGGCTGGTCATCGGCGCCACGGCGCCGGCGAACGGGTGGCGCTCAGCGTGCGCGACAGCGGCCCGGGCTTCCCGCCGGGCGCGATGGAGCGTGCTCTTCGAGCCCTTCTTCACGACCCGCGAGGGCGGGCTCGGGCTGGGTCTGAGCCTGTGCGAGTCGCTGGCCGCCGGCATGGGCGGCGCGCTGACGGCGCGCAACCGCGCCGAAGGCGGTGCCGAGCTCACGCTGACGCTTGCCGCGCGCCGCGCCGCGCCCCGAGGCACGCCGCATGAACCAGACGCCGCTGATCCACCTCGTCGACGACGACCCCGCCGTGCGCGACAGCCTGGCGCTGCTGATCGGCACCGTGGGCCTGCGGGTGCAGCCCTGGGCGCATCCGCAGGCCTTCCTGGACGGCTTCGACCGCGAGCGCCATCGGCGCCATCGTGCTGGACGTGCGCATGCCCGGCCTGGGCGGCCTGCAGGTGCTGGAGGCGCTGCGCGACGCAGGGTGCCGACCAGCCGGTGGTCATGCTCACCGGCCACGGCACGGTGGCCATGTGCCGGCGCGCCTTCAAGGGCGGCGCCGCCGAGTTCCTGGAGAAGCCCGTCGACGACCAGCTACTGCTCGACGCGCTGCAGGCCGCCGTGCGCCAGCACGTGCGCTCGCGCCAGCGCCACCAGGCCGACCGCGAGGCGCGCGAGCGTTACGCGCAGCTGTCGCCGCGCGAACGCGAGGTGCTGGGGCTCATCGTCGCCGGGCTCACCAACAAGGAGATCGGCCGCGCGCTGGCGCTCAGCCCGCGCACCGTGGAAACCCACCGCGCGCACCTCTTCGGCAAGCTCGGCGCGCCGACGCTGGCGCAGCTGATCCTGCGCTATGCGCAGCTGGCCGACGACGACGCGGCGCGACCACCTCCGTAGTTCTACGCAGGCCGGCGCGGCGGCCTACGAATGGCCGCGCGCGGCCGCTGCTTCCTACAGTGCAGGCATCGACACACCACCCCCCCGGAGACCTGCATGAAAGACCACCCGTCCCCTCCCCGGCCTTCGTCCGATCGCCGCCCTGGCGCTGGCCGCCGCCGGCCTCGCCCAGGCGCAGGCCGTGCGCAGCGAGCGCAACATGTCGCTGGAACTGGCCAACCAGATCGCCGCCGCCACCGTGGCCGCCTGCCAGGCCAACGGCTACGCCGTCACCGCCACGGTGGTCGACCGCGCCGGCGGCGTGCGCGCCGTGCAGCGCGCCGACAACGCCGGCCCGCACACGCTGGGCGCCAGCGAGCAGAAGGCCTACACCTCGGCCTCGGCCAAGAACACCACGCTGGCGATGATGGAAGGCGCGCAGAAGAACCCGGCCGCGGCCAACCTGGTGCACATCCCGGGCTTCCTGCTGCTGGGCGGCGGCGTGCCGGTGAAGGTGGGCAACGAGGTCATCGGCGCCGTCGGCGTGGGCGGTGCGCCGGGCGGCCACCTCGACGAACAGTGCGCGCATGGCGGCGCTGGACAAGGTCAAGGACCTGCTGAAGTGAACCGCTCGCTGAAGCCTCGGCACGCGGCAGGGCCAGGCGGGACCGCGGCCTGCGCCGACCTGGCGCTGGCGCTGGCCTCGCCGCGCGCTGGCCGTCGGCCAGCCGGCCGGCGCGCAGGTGCCGCCCAGCGCCGAGCAGGCGGCGCGCTACGGCGGCCTGCTGGCCGCGGCGCACCGCGGCGACCTGGCCGCGCTCGACCGCCTGCTGGCCGCCGGCACCGACCTGCGCGCGCGCGACGCGCAGGGCCGCAGCGCCGTGCACGTGGCCGCCTTCGCGCGCCAGCGCGAGGTGCTGCGCGCGGCTGGCGCGTGCCGGCGCCGACCTCGGCGCGCTGGAAAACGACCGCTACGACGCGGTGACCATCGCCGCCGTGGCCGACGACGAGGAGACGCTGCGCGTGCTGCTGGAACTGGGCGCGAGCGCCAAGCTCGTGACCAGCCGCTACGACGGCACGGCGTTGATCGCCGCGGCGCACCTGGGGCACGACGGCGTGGTGCGCCAGCTCATCGCGCGCCGGCGCGCCGCTGGACCATGTCAACAACCTGCACTGGACGGCGGTGATCGAGGCCGTGGTGCTGGGCGACGGCGGCGCGCGCCACCAGGCGACGCTGCGCGCGCTGCTGGACGCCGGCGCCAGCGTGGCACTCACCGACCGCAGCGGGCGCACGCCGCTGGAACTGGCGCGCGCGCGCGGCTACTCGGAGATGGTGGCCTTGCTGGAGGCCGCGGGCCGGCGCTGAGCGCGCGGCCTCGGCGCTCGCGGAGCCGCAGTCGGCAGCACCTGGCGCAGCAGGGCGGCGCAGTCCGCCGGCGTCATGCGCCGCGGCACCGGGTAGTTGAAATCGGCCTCGTGGCAGGCGGCGTCGGCGAGGTCCTCGAGGTCTTCCTCGCGCAGCGCGGCCAGCGTGCGCGGGATCTCCAGCGCATCGTTGAGCGCCTGGACGGCATCGACGAATTTCTTCGCCAGCGCCGGCCCGCTCCTGCCGGCCAGGCCGACGTGCTGCGCCAGCCGGGCCAGCCGCGGCGCCGCCTCGGGCAGCGAGAACCGCAGCACCCCCGGCAGCATGATCGCGTTGGCCAGGCCATGCGGCGTGTGATAGCGGCCGCCCAGCTGGTGCGCGATGGCGTGCACGTTGCCCACGTTGGCGCGCGTGAAGGCCAGGCCGGCGTAGGTGCTGGCCAGAGCCATCTGCTCGCGGGCGACGAGGTCGCTGCCGTCGTGCCAGGCGCGCGGCAGCTGTTCCCAGACCATGCCGACCGCGGCCAACGCCATGCGGTCGGTGTAGGGCGTGGCCCACTGGCTGATGAAGGCCTCGACCGCGTGCGTCAGCGCGTCCATGCCGGTGGCCGCCGTGATGGCAGGCGGCAGCCCGGTCATCAGCGTGGCGTCGAGTGCAGCCATCTCGGGCACCAGGCGGCTGTCGGCGACCATCATCTTCTGACCCGCCTCGGGGTCCGAGATGATGGCTGCCACCGTCACTTCCGATCCGGTGCCTGCGGTGGTCGGCACGGCATAGATCGGCGCCGGGCCGTGGCGGCCCTTGAAGTAGCCGACCAGTTCACGCGGGTGCTTGCCGTTGGCGGCGGCCAGGCCGATGACCTTGGCCGCGTCCATCACCGAGCCGCCGCCGAAGGCGACGATGGCCTCGCACTTCTCGGCGGTGAACAGCGCCAGCCCCTGCTCCAGCACCGGGATCGGCGCGTCGGGCGTGACGCCGTCGAACAGCGTCACCACCACGCCCGCGGCAGCCAGCGCGTCGACCAGGGGGCTGGCCAAGCCCAGTTGGGTGATCACGGCGTCGGTCACCAGCAACACCCGGCGGTGCCCGAAGCCGGCGACCGCCTGACCCAGGCGCAACGCCGCGCCCGGCCCCACCAGCAGTACCGGCGGTGGGATCGGCACCAGCCGCGACACCGCTCCCGCGGCGCGCTTGAGCGTGCGCAGGCCCAGTGCACGGGCTCTGTCGCTGATCAAGTCCTTTTGCATTTCATGCCCCCATGATCCGGTTTCGCAGACTTTGCCGCGTGGAAGCCATGAAGACCGTGATCGGCATCAGCCTGGGTGCAAAAAGCCAGGATTTCGACTTCCGCACCCGTTTTCTGGGTGAGGAGCTGCACGTGAGACGCCTGGGCACCGACGGCAGCGCGGCGCAGGCGGCCAAGCTGCTGCGGCACTGGGACAAACACGCCGACGCCATCGGGCTGGGCCTGGTCAAGGACGGCGGCGGCGCGCGGCGGCGCAGCCAGGTCGACGCCGCCAAGCTGCGCGGCGTGGCCCGCCGTGCGCCGGTGAGCACCGGCGAGCGGCTGTCGGACCTGTTCCTGGAGTGGGCGGTGCGCCACACGCAGAACACGCTGGGTCACTACTTCGACAACGCACGCGTGCTGTTCCTCTCGGGCCTGGCCAACCAGAAGCTGGCGATGTCGATGAGCGAGTACACGGCCAACCTGCAGTTCGCCGATGCGCTGCTGCAGTTGGGCGTGCCCAAGCTGCTGGGCTCGATCGACGCGCTGGGCCTGTATGCGAGCGGCGCGCACTATGTGTCCGACTGGGCGCCGCCGCGCCTGCTGCCGGGCCCGCTGCTGAGGCAATGGTCGCAGCACGTGCTGCGCAAGGCGCTGGCGAAGGCCACGGTGGTGGTGGCGCCGGTACACGAGCTCGACGCCTTCGGGCTCGAGGAACTGGCCGGCAAGACCATCGTCACGACCACCGTCAACGACGAGCGGCTGGCGCACTTTCGCGACAAGGGCGTGCACCTGGTGGTGGACGGAGCGCCGCTGGTGGAAGGCCGCGCGGTGGACCCGTCGCTGCTGGACGCGATGATCCTGGCGGCGACGGGCAAGGGCGCCGACGAACTGCTGGAGGACGACTACCTGGAGATCCTGGACAGCCAGGCACTGGAACCGCGCCTGCTGTACCCCGGGGGCTACAAGCGCGTGAACCGCTTCGCCTTCGTGATCCATCCCCTGTCGCAGGAATACTTCAAGGTCGTCAAGCCGATCGAGATGCTGTCGCGCGTGTCGCCGCCGTTGTTGATGGACAGCATCGAGAAGGTGATGGCCTACGCGCCGCCGTTCGTCTATTCCCGGGTCGAAGGCATCCAGAGCCCCACCGGCGCCGAGGCCGAAGGCTGGCTGATCTCGGTCGGCGGCACGCCCAAGGAGATCATGAGCCGCAGCCCCGAGTTCACCTACCGGCGCCTGCTGGCGGCGGCCGATATGGCGAAGAAGCTCGGGGCGCAGATCATGGGCCTGGGCGCCTTCACCAAGGTGGTGGGCGACGCCGGCGTGACCGTGGCGCGGCGCGCACCGCTGCCCATCACCACCGGCAACAGCTACAGCGCGTCGGGCGCGCTGTGGGCGGCGCACGACGCATTGCTCCGCATGGACCTGCTGCCGCGGCCCAAGGGCAAGGCACGCGTCAAGTTCAAGGCCATGGTGGTGGGCGCCACGGGCGCCATCGGATCGGCCTGCTCGCGGCTGCTGGTGCGCGCTGCCGAGGAGGTGTACCTGGTGTCGCCGGAGACCGCCAAGCTGCTGGCGCTGAAGGACTCGATCCTGAAGGAAACGCCCGATGCCCGCGTGCACCTGGCTGCGCGCGCCGACAAGGACGTGGCCGAGATGGACATGATCGTCACCGCCACCTCGGGCGCGGGCAAGAAGGTGCTGGACATCATGAAGGTCAAGCCCGGCTGCGTGATCACCGACGTGGCGCGGCCGCTGGACCTGCCGCCCGAAGAAGTGGCCAAGCGCCCCGACGTGCTGGTGATCGAGTCGGGCGAGATCCAGCTGCCCGGCGAAGTGAAGATGAAGAACATCGGGCTGCCGCCGGGGGTGGTCTATGCCTGCCTGGCCGAGACCATCGTGCTGGCGCTGGAAGGCCGCTTCGAGAATTTCACCGTCGGCCGTGCCATCGAGTGGCAGAAGGTGCGCGAGATCTACGGCATGGGCCTCAAGCACGGCATGAAGCTGGCGGCGATCTCCGGCGTGAACGGCGTGTTCAGCGACGAGGACATCGCGCGGGTGCGCGAGCTGGCGCTGGCGGCACGGGCGAAGCAGGCGCGGCGGGCCAAGCGGGCGGCGGTCAAGGCGAAGGCCCCGGCGGCGACGACCCGCGAGGCGACGCCCGAGGCTGTGCCCAAGTCGGGCGGGAAGGCAAGCGCACGCCGCGCACGCCCCGCATGAGCACGACCGCTTGCCGAGGACGCGCTGGTCGCCGATGATCCGGTGCGCAGACCCTTCGATGCGGGGACCCCATGACGCCGAAGGGGTGGCATCGACATGGAGCCATCGGTCTCCGTACGATGCCGCGCACGATTCAGACCCTCGCGCAGCCCTGGAGAAGTGATGCCCGTAACCGAATTGAATCACTACTTCGTCCGCGCGAACGATCTCGAGAGGTCGAGGCGCTTCTACTGCGATGTGCTGGGCTTCGAAGTCATGCCCCGACCGGACTTTCCATTCCCTGGCTACTGGCTCGGGGTCGGGGGCAAAGTCCAGGTCCACATGGGTCCGCACGGCATCCCGAACTCGACTCTGTACTACCTTGGGACCAGTGCGGACTCCGCAACGGACAACACGGGCGTCGTGGATCACATCGCGTTCCTTGCCACTGAACCCGAGGCTTTCGCCGAGCGCTTCGATGCCGTCGGTCTGAAGGCGCGCAAACGCTACCTGCCTGCGTTCCGTCTCTTCCAGCTGTTCGTCAAGGATCCCGACGGCCTCACGGTCGAGCTCAACTTCCACGGCGTCGACGACGAGCCCTCGTGGAGCGCCGACGGTGAAAGCTACGCCGACATGCCCCGCGTGTCCGCTGCTTCAAGACCAGACTCCGGGGAGCAGCAGATGCCGAATGCGAACATCGAAGGCGCGCTCTCCCGTCCCCGGTGAACGGGCAGGCCGGTGCGGGATCGGCCTCGACTACGGAGACCAGATCTGCCACAGACCGACAATCACGTGGCCCCAGATCAGGATATTGATGCCGAGTCCAAGCAGCAGTCGCGAATAGTTCCACAGCATGCGCGCCCTGCGCGCACACGCATCTTCCCCCGTGATGACGTAGAGCACGAGGTAGAGCACCGAGGGTATGAATGTGCCCACGATCAGGACACCCATCACCCAGTAGAAAATCTTCATCGCTGCATTATGGCGAGGCGGTGCACTCGTCGGGTGCGCTCGCCGTTCGACTTCTGCGGCGCGACACTGCCATCCCGCGATGAAACCGGACTTTCCCGTCTCGGCCACGCTGTTGGCGTTTCTCGTGGCCAGCCTCGTGCTGGCGGTGACGCCGGGCCCCGGCGTGCTCTACGTCGTCACCCGCACGATTGCACAAGGCCGGCGCGCAGGACTCACTTCCGTCGCTGGCGTCGCCCTCGGCAACCTCTGCAATGCGATGGGCGCATCCATCGGCCTGGCTGCCCTCCTTGCCGCATCGCCTCTCGCTTTCTTCATCGTCAAGGCGACGGGCGCGGCCTACCTCCTCTACCTCGGCTTCAAGGCGCTTCGCCCCTCGGCCATGCCGAGACCCCAGGCGGGCTTTCGATCGGCTGAGATCGGGCGTGCATTCCGCGAGGGCTTCCTCGTTGCGCTGCTCAACCCGAAGACGGCCCTCTTCTTCGCTGCCTTTCTGCCGCAGTTCGTCGATCCAGCGTCCTCGGCGGTCCTTCAGAGCGTGTCTCTCGGCTCTGCTTTCGTGCTCATCGCCGCCACCACCGACACGGTGTATGTTCTTGCAGCCGCCGTCGCGGCACCGGCGATCATCGAAGGCCATCGCGGCGCGTCCTTCGGCCGGTACGCAAGCGCCGCCGTCTACTTCGGCCTTGGCCTGCTCGCCGCCGTCTCGAGCGCCAATCCCACCCAGTGAGCATGCCAGCGACGACGCCCAAGCCTTCGCCCAAGTCGACCGCAGCCGGCTGGCTCGAACGCTGGGCACCGGCAGGATGAGTGCAGCGTTGCCGCACCAGCTTCTGGCGGACGCCGTGCTGCTGCTGCACTTCGGCATCGTGGTGTTCGTTGTCGGGGGCCTCGTGCTCGTGGTCGTCGGCAACCTGATCGGCCGGACCTGGGTCAACAGCCTGTGGTTCCGCCTGGCGCACCTGTCGGCCATCGCGGTCGTGGCGGCGGAGTCCTGGCTGGACGTCACCTGCCCGTTGACCACACTGGAGTCCTGGCTTCGCCTGCAGGCGGGCCAGCGCGCCTATGACGAGACCTTCATCGAACACTGGGTGCGGCGGATCCTCTACTACGACGCGCCCTCCTGGGTCTTTGCCGCTGCGTACACCGTCTTCGGGTTGCTCGTCGCCGCCGCGTGGTGGCGCTTTCCGCCAACGCATCGCAGGCGTCCACGACGAACGCGCGCCAATGGATCTGCTCGGGAGTGAGGCTCCCTCTTTCGCTCATGAGCTTCCACCACTTCTCCGCCGAGACTTGCTCGTCGCCCGGGCTCCAACCACTTCAGAGGCCGAACGCCCCTTTCAGCCACTCGACCCGGCCGCCGTCGATGGCAACCACGTCGAAACGGCACGGCGGCAATGCATCGAACGTCATCAGATAGTGCTGGGCAGCAAATATGAGTGCCCGCTGCTTGGCCGCACCGACGGTGGCTGCGGCGCCGCCCTGTGCCGTGCTGCGACGCGCACGCACTTCCACGAAGACCAGGGTGCCGTCACGCTCGCGCAGGATGAGGTCGATCTCGCCGCCGCGTGCGCGGGGTCCACGGGCGACCCGATAATTGCGCTGCACCAGCGCCAGCCCGCGTGCCTGCAGCCAGGCCAGGGCCAGCGATTCGGCATCGTCGCCGACCGCTTTGGTGCTGCCACCGACCCCCGCCTTGAACATCGATCCCTCCCTGCTCCTGCAGGCGGCCGCCGCGGCCGCCGCGCACCAGCACTACCCACCCGGCACACTGTACGTGGTGGCCACGCCCATCGGCAACCTGGCCGATCTGACGCTGCGTGCCGTGCACGTGCTGGGGCGCGTGGACACGGTGGCGTGCGAGGACACACGGGTCACGGGGCAACTGCTGCGGCACCTGGGGCTGCAGCGGCCGTTGCTGGCCGTTCACGCCCACAACGAACACGAGGCGGCAGCCGCTGTGCTGGCGCGCCTGGCGCAGGGCGAGTCGGTGGCCTATGTCAGCGACGCCGGGACGCCGGCCGTGTCCGACCCGGGCGCCGTGCTGGTGGCACAGGCCGTGGCCGCCGGGCACAAGGTGGTGCCGATCCCCGGGCCCAGCAGCGCGCTGGCGGCCTTGTGTGCGGCCGGGGACACGGTGGGCGCCGGCTTTCGCCTGGTCGGCTTCCTGCCGGCCAAAGGCGGCGAACGGCGCGCCGCGCTGGCCTTGGCGCTGGCCGATCCCGCGACGCTGGTGCTGTTCGAGGCGCCGCATCGCATCGTCGGCCTGGTCACCGAACTGGCGGCCGCGGCACCGCAGCGGCGCGTCACACTCGCGCGCGAGCTGACCAAGCAGTTCGAGACCATCGTCACCTTTGCCGCCGCGGAACTGCCCGCCTGGCTGGCCACCGACGACAACCGCCAGCGCGGCGAGTTCGTGCTCGTGCTGCACGCCCTGCCGGCCGTGCCCGCCGATGCCGATGCGCTGAACCCCGGCACGCTGCAGGCCCTGCGCGTGCTGCTGCGCGAACTGCCCTTGAAGCAGGCGGTGACGCTGGCCGCCGAGATCACCGGCGCGCCCCGAAACGCGCTCTATCAGCGCGCACTGGCCGAGCGCGGCAGCGCCGGGCCCGGCCCTTCCGAGGCCCCCGCTTGACGCTGGGCCGCCTGCAGCGCGCCCGCGGCGGCTTCAACGGCTGGCTGCATGCCCGTGCGGCCCACTGGTCGCCCCCCGTGCGTGCGCTGCTGTGGTCCGCCGCCAGCGGTGTGCTGTTCTGCGTGCTCAACGCCACGATGCGCGGCCTGGCGCAGCAGCTCGACCCGATGCAGACGCAATTCCTGCGCTACCTGTTCGGCCTGCTCGTGATGCTGCCGCTGGTGCTGCGCGGCAGGCTGGCGGCCTGGCGCCCGCGAAACATGGGCGGCCAGTTCACGCGCGGCGCGGTGCACACGGTGGGACTGGTGCTGTGGTTCCTGGCGCTGCCGCACATACCGCTGGCCGACACCACGGCCATCGGCTTCACGGGACCGCTGTTCATCATGATGGGGGCCTGGCTCTTCCTGCGCGAACCCATGCGCTGGGAGCGCTGGCTGGCCACCGCCCTCGGCTTTGCCGGTGTGCTGATCGTGGTGGGGCCCAGACTCAGCGGCAGCGGCGGCGGCTACCACGTGCTGATGCTGGCCTCGGCGCCGGTGTTCGCTGCGTCCTTCCTCATCACCAAGATGCTCACGCGCAGTGAGACGGCAGGCGTCATCGTGGTCTGGCAGGCACTCACGGTGACCCTGTTCAGCCTGCCGATGGCGCTGCTGACCTGGCAGCCGCCCGGTGCGCTGCAGTGGCTGGGCTTCGCTTTCTGCGGCTTGCTGGGCAGCGCGGGCCATTACTGCCTGACACGCTCGTTCCATGCGGCCGACATATCGGCCACCCAGTCGGTCAAGTTCCTCGACCTGATCTGGGCCTCGCTGCTGGGCTGGCTGATGTTTGCCGAACTGCCCACGCAGACGACGTTGCTGGGTGGTGCGCGTGATCAGCGCGGCCACCTTGTGGCTGGCGCGACGCGAGCACATGCGGCCCGCGCTGCCGGCCGCGCCCGGCCCATAGAGTGACCGCAAGGCCCCCTCCTACAATCCGCGCTCGCTCCGCCCGCTTGCCCTGCCTTCCGGAAGACCGCTCCATGATCACCCGTGAACCGACCCTCGAACGCCTGGCCATCGCACAGGGCCTGATGCTCGAACCATTCGGCATCACCGAGGCGACGCTGGCGCGCGCGCTGAGCACCATCGGCGAGCACCGCGTCGACGACGCCGACCTCTATTTCCAGACCACGCGCCACGAGGGCTGGAGCCTGGAAGAGGGGATCGTCAAGAGCGGCAGCTTCAGCATCGACCAGGGCGTGGGCGTGCGCGCCGTGGCCGGCGAGAAGACCGCCTTCGCCTATTCCGACGACCTGAGCGAAGAGTCGCTGCTCGACGCCGCACGCACCGTGCGCACCATCGCCGCTGCCGGCCAGAACAAGCGCGTGAAGGTGGCCCGCCCGGTGCGCGTGGCCGGCAGCCGCGTGCTGTATGCGCCCACCGACCCCATTGCCACGCTCGACAGCGCGCAGAAGGTGGCGTTGCTGGAAAAGGTGGAGAAGCTCGCCCGCGCCAAGGACCCGCGCATCGCGCAGGTGATGGCCAGTCTGGGCGCCGAGTACGACGTCGTGCTGGTGGCCCGTGCCGACGGCACCCGCGCTGCCGACGTGCGGCCGCTGGTGCGCCTGAACGTGACCGTGATCGCCGAGCAGTCGGTGGGTGGCGTGGTGCGCCGCGAGGTCGGCTCGGCCGGTGGCGGCGGGCGTTTCGGCCTGGGCTATTTCCGGGACGACGTCATCGAGAGCTACGTGCAGCACGCGGTGGGCGCCGCACTCACCAACCTGGAAAGCCGCGCCGTGGCGGCGGGCGAGATGACCGTGGTGCTGGGTCCCGGCTGGCCCGGCGTGCTGCTGCACGAGGCGGTGGGCCATGGCCTGGAGGGCGACTTCAACCGCAAGGGCAGCAGCACCTTCGCCGGCCGCGTCGGACAGCGCGTGGCGGCCAAGGGCGTGACCGTGCTCGACGACGGCACCCTGGCCGACCGCCGCGGCTCGCTGAACATCGACGACGAAGGCCATGCCACGCAGCGCAACGTGCTCATCGAAGACGGCATCCTCAAGGGCTACATGCAGGACAGCCTCAACGCCCGCCTGATGGGCGTCAAGCCCACCGGCAACGGCCGCCGCGAGAGCTACGCCCACCTGCCGATGCCGCGCATGACCAACACCTACATGCTGGCCGGCAAACGCAGCAAGGACGAGATCATCGCCAGCATCAAGAAGGGCCTGTACGCCACCAACTTCGGCGGCGGCCAGGTCGACATCACCAGTGGCAAGTTCGTCTTCTCGGCCAGCGAGGCCTTCTGGGTCGAAAACGGCAAGGTGATGTATCCGGTGAAGGGCGCCACCATCATCGGCAACGGCCCCGAGGCCATGACCCGGGTCAGCATGATCGGCAATGACCTGCAGCTCGACACCGGCGTCGGCGTGTGCGGCAAGGAAGGCCAGAGCGTGCCGGTGGGCGTGGGGCAGCCGACGCTGCGCATCGAGCGGCTCACGGTCGGCGGCACCGCATGACGTCGTGACCAACGACGTCACCTACGCCGACATCGAGACCGCTGCCGCGCGGCTGGCGGGGCAGGTGCTGGACACGCCGTGCGTCGAATCGAAGACGCTGAGCCAGATCGTCGGCGCGCAGGTCTTCCTGAAGTTCGAGAACCTGCAGTTCACCGCCTCGTTCAAGGAGCGCGGCGCGCTCAACAAGCTGGCGGCGTTGGTCGCATCGGGTGCGCCGGTTCGTGGCGTGATCGCCGCCTCGGCCGGCAACCACGCGCAGGGCGTGGCACACCACGCGCAGCGCCTGGGCTTGCACGCCGTGATCGTGATGCCGCTGCAGACACCCACCGTGAAGGTGGAGCGCACGCGCGGTTTCGGCGCCGAGGTGGTGCTCTTCGGCGAGACCTTCGACGAAGCGCGCGACCACGCGCTGGCGCTGTCCGACGCACGGGGCCTGACCTTCGTGCACGCCTTCGACGACCCGTTGGTGATCGCCGGCCAGGGCACCATCGGCATCGAGATGCTGCGGGCGCAGCCCACGCTGGACACGCTGGTCATCGCGGTGGGCGGCGGCGGGCTCATCAGCGGCATCGCCACCGCGGTGCGGCATCTCAAGCCCAGCGTGGAAATCGTCGGCGTGCAGACCAGCCGATTCCCCGCCATGTTCAACGCCATCAAGGGCACGGCCTGGCCGCAAGGCAGCAGCACCATCGCCGAGGGCATCGCGGTGGGGCAGCCGGGGAAGATCACTCAGGCGATCGTCAAGGAGCTCGTGGACGACCTCGTGCTCGTCGACGAAGGCGACATCGAGCAGGCGGTGCTGATGCTGCTGGAGATCGAGAAGACCGTCGTCGAAGGCGCTGGCGCCGCCGGGCTGGCGGCGCTGCTCAAGGACCCGGCGCGCTACGCCGGCCGCAAGGTGGGCCTGGTGCTGTGCGGCGGCAACATCGACCCGTTGCTGCTGGCGGCGATCATCGAGCGCGGCATGGTGCGCGCGGGGCGGCTGGCACGCATCCGCGTGGCCGCGCGCGACACGCCGGGCGTGCTCGCCCGCATCACGACGGTGGTGGCCGAAGCGGGCGCCAATATCGACGAAGTGCATCACCAGCGCGCCTTCTCCACACTCTCGGCGCAGAGCGTGGAAGTGGAGCTCGTGATGCAGACGCGCAACCCGGAACATGTGCGCGACGTGGTGGAGCGGCTTCGGATGGCGGGCTTCGATGCCGGCCCCTATTGAACCGCCGCAGCGTCGGCCCGCCGTGGTGCCGGCCCGGCGCCATCGGTGCCGTGCTACATTCCTGCCCATGCGTCACGCGTCGTTCTACTTTGCGTTCTTTTGGTTCTCGCACCGCTCGGCGGCTGGAGAGGCAAGCGCGTAAGCAAGACGAACGCACCGCACCCCAGACAACCGCCGGCAGCCCCGGCGGTTTTTTGTTGCCGGCGCGTCGCCCAGACAGGAAGCCCCCATGAGCCCCAAGAGCACCAGCCCCGCCGCCGACAACCGCCTGGCTATGAGCGAGCGCACCAGTGAAACCGACGACCAGCGCATCCGCGACGTCACGCCGCTGCCGCCCCCGGAGCACCTGATCCGCTTCTTCCCGATCGCCGGCACGGCGGTGGAGACGCTGGTCGCCGGCACGCGCGCCGCCATCCGCCGCATCATGAACGGCGAAGACGACCGCCTGCTGGTGATCATCGGGCCGTGCTCGATCCACGACCCGATGGCGGCGCTGGACTACGCGCGCAAGCTGAAGCCCCTCCGTGCGCAGCACGCCGGCGAACTGGAGGTGGTGATGCGCGTGTATTTCGAGAAGCCGCGCACCACGGTCGGCTGGAAGGGGCTCATCAACGATCCGTACCTGGACGAGAGCTACCGCATCCACGAGGGCCTGCGCATCGCGCGGCAGTTGCTGGTGGACATCAACCGCCCGGCGTGCCGGCGGCGAGCGAGTTCCTCGACGTGATCAGCCCGCAGTACATCGGCGACCTCATCGCCTGGGGCGCCATCGGCGCGCGCACGACGGAGAGCCAGGTTCACCGCGAGCTGGCCTCGGGCCTGAGCGCGCCGGTCGGCTTCAAGAACGGCACCGACGGCAACATCAAGATCGCCATCGACGCCATCCAGGCGGCGGCGCGGCCGCACCACTTCCTCTCGGTGCACAAGAACGGCCAGGTGGCCATCGTCGAGACGCGCGGCAACAAGGACTGCCACGTCATCCTGCGCGGCGGCAGGGTGCCCAACTACGACGCGGCCAGCGTGGCCGCGGCCTGCGCCGAGGTCGAAGCCGCCAAACTGCCCTGCCGCCTGATGGTCGACGCCAGCCATGCCAACAGCAGCAAGCAGCACCAGCGCCAGATCGAGGTGATGCGCGACGTCGGCACGCAGTTGGCCGACGGCACCCGCTGCATCTTCGGCGTCATGATCGAAAGCCATCTGCACGCCGGGGCGCAGAAGTTCACCCCCGGCAAGGACGATCCGGCGCAGCTGGAATACGGCAAGAGCATCACCGATGCCTGCATCGGCTGGGACGACTCGGTGGCGGTGCTGGACAAGCTTGCCGCCGCGGTGAAGACCCGGCGCCAGCGCTGAGATCCCGCGCCGCGCCACGCCAAGCACAAGCCTCCGAAGCGTAGACTTGGGGTCAGCAAGGAGGCTCGACGATGCGACAAGAAGTGACGGTGGCCTTCGGCCCGGAGGGGGTCGTGACGGCGGCACTGCCGGCCGGGACCGCAGCCTGGCCGGCCGATGAAGCCAGGCGCTGGCTCGACGATCAGTTCATAGCCAACGACTGCGAGCCCTTGCGCGCCAGCGGCAAGGTGCTCACGGCCGACAAGGTGCTGGCGGTGGCAGCGGCGCTGGGGCGTCAAAGGCTCGAGAACGAAGAGCAGTTGCGGAGCGACTTCGCCCATGCCACGCTGGGGGCGCTCGGCCGCCCGCTGGTGCGCGTCGACGTCGAGGCCGGCGCGATCACCTTCTGAAGCCGGGCCGGGGACTCAGGGGCCCCGTGCTGGAGCCGCCCGCTCGTCGGTCGCCCTGACGCGGCCCCAGCCGCTCGCTCAGCAGTCGGCCGAGCGGGCCAGCCGCTCGTTCAGCAGTCGGCCGAGCGGGCCAGCCGCTCGGATCGCCAGTACACGTCGTCGCCGCCCAGCCCGTCGAGGTTGGCACGGTTGAGCACACGGGACAATACGAACAGCAGGTCGCTCAGGCGGTTGAGGTACTGCCGCGGCGGGGCGTTGACCTGCTCGGCCGCCGCCAGCGCCACCAGGGCGCGCTCGGCCCGACGCGCCACGGTGCGGCTGACATGCGCCAGCGCGGCACTGCGCGTGCCGGCCGGCAGGATGAACTCCTTGAGCCGGGGCAGTTGCGCGTTGTAGCGCTCGAGCGCCTCGTCCAGCCGGAGCACGGCATCGGGCTTGAGCAGCTCGAAGCCGGGGATCGAGAGCTCGCCGCCCAGGTTGAAGAGCTCGTGCTGGATCACCACCAGCAACTCGCGCACATCGGCCGGCAGGGGCTCGGCCAGCAGCACGCCGAGGCCGGAATTGAGCTCGTCGACGTCGCCCATGGCCGCTACCCGCAGGTGATCCTTGGGAACGCGCGTGCCATCACCCAGGCCGGTGGTGCCGTCGTCTCCGGTACGGGTGGCGATCTGGGTCAGGCGGTTGGACATGGCGGTACGGGTGAGGGGCGGGCCACTATTGGACCACTGGCCGGCCCGGCCCTCATGCGCGGCGGGTCAGCCGCACGCTCCGGGGCGCACCCGTCCCGCTCCTAGAATCTGTCCCCTTGCCAAGCCTCGGAGCCCGCCATGAACGCCCCCCAAGAGCCGTTTGCGCGTCTGGCACGGCGCCCACTGCCCGCCGCCATGTTGCGGGACCTGCGCGAGCGCTTCGGCGAGCGCTGTTCCGTCGCCGCCGCCGTGTGTGAACAGCACGGCCGGGACGAGTCACCCTTCCCGGTGACGCCGCCCGACGCGGTGGTGTTCTGCGAGAGCACCGACGACGTGGCCGCCGTGGTGCGGCTTGCCGATGAACATGCGGTGCCGGTGATTCCCTTCGGCGTCGGCTCGTCGCTCGAGGGCCACCTGCTCGCGGTGCAGGGCGGCGTGAGCATCGATCTTTCGCGGATGACGGGCATCGTGCAGCTCAATGCCGAGGACCTGACGGTCACCGTGCAGGCCGGCGTGACGCGCGAGCAAGTCAACCGCGAGGTGCGGGACCTGGGGCTGTTCTTCCCCATCGACCCCGGCGCCAACGCCACGCTCGGCGGCATGGCCGCCACGCGCGCCAGCGGCACCAACGCCGTGCGCTACGGGACGATGCGCGAGAACGTGCTCGGCGTGACCGTCGTCACCGCCGCCGGCGAGGTCATCCACACCGGCACGCGGGCGAAGAAGAGCAGTGCCGGCTACGACCTCACGCGCCTGTTCGTGGGCAGCGAAGGCACGCTGGGCGTGATGACCGAGGTCACGCTCAAGCTCTACCCCCTGCCCGAGGCGGTGAGCGCGGCGATCTGCCACTTTGTCGACATCGACGCCGCCGTGCGCGCCACCATCCAGGTCATCCAGATGGGCGTGCCCATCGCGCGCTGCGAACTGCTCGACGCGAACGCGGTGCGCGCGGTCAACGCGCAGAGCCGGCTCGGCCTGCGCGAATCGCCGATGCTGCTGATGGAATTCCACGGCAGCGAGGCCGGCGTCAAGGAGCAAGCCGAAACGGTGCAGGCGGTGACGAGCGAGTTCGGCGGCGAAGACTTCCAGTGGGCCAGCACGCCCGAAGAGCGCACCCGGCTGTGGACCGCCCGCCACAAGGCCTACTTCGCCGGCATGCAGACCAACCCCGGCTGCCGCACCGTCACCACCGACACCTGCGTGCCGATCTCGCGGCTGGCCGAGATCATCAACCTGTCGGTGGCCGAGGCCGACGCGTCGGGGCTGCCCTACTACATCGTCGGCCATGTCGGCGACGGCAACTTCCACCTCGCCTACCTGGTGAAGGAGGGCGACGCCGAGCAGCGGGCCCGCGCCGAGGCCATGAGCCTGCGCATGGTGCAACGGGCCATCGCACTGGAGGGCACGTGCACCGGCGAGCACGGCATCGGCCTGCACAAGATGGGCTTCCTGGTGGACGAGGCCGGCGCCGGCACGGTGGCGCTGATGCGCAGCATCAAGCGCGCGCTGGACCCGAAGAACATCATGAACCCCGGCAAGATCTTCGACTGGTAGCCGGCGCAGCAGGGGGATTCCCGGCCTTTCAGTCGGCCAGCACCATCACCTGCCCCGACGCCAGCGCGCTGATGCGATGCCGGCCGCCGACCTGGGCACCGATCTCGGACATCACCGCGTTCACTTCGCCGGGCTTGATGTGGGTGATGTACACATCGGTGGGCGTGGCCAGACAGGCCAGTTCGCGCTGCAGCTGCGCCGGGCACAGATGCTGGCTGATCGTCGGCCAGCGCGTGTTCGTCGTCGCCGAAGGCCGTCTCCATGACGAGGACCGCCATCGGCAGCGTCGCCAGTCGCTGCCACAGCGCCGGGTTGGGGCCGGTGTCGCCGGTGAAGACCCAGGCGCCGCTGCCTGGCTGTCCGCCCAGCACCGCATAGCCCACTGCCGGCACGGTGTGGCTGGCCGGCAGCACCTCGATGCGGCGTGCGCCCAGTTCCAGCACCTGGCCCACTTCGACGGCGCCGAACTGCAGCACCGGGTGGGCCGCGTCGGGCAGGCGCGTGAAGTCGGGCCAGATGACGCCGTTGAAGACGTGCAGGCGCAGCGCCGCGATGGTGGCGGCCAGCGCATGCACGCGCACCGGCGGCCGCCTTGCGGCATGGCGGCGGCGGGTGACGCTGTCGGCCAGCAGGCCGATGGCAAGCACATGGTCGAGGTGCGAGTGGCTGACCAGGATGTGGTCGATGCGCGCCATCTCTTCGAGCGTGAGGTCGCCGACGCCCGTGCCGGCGTCGATGAGGATGTTGTCGTCGAGCAGGAAAGACGTGGTTCGGCTGCCGGCGGCAATCGATCCCGAACAACCGAGAACGCGGATCTGCATGGGACAAGAGGGATGGCGCGCCGCAGCGAACGAAGGGGCGTATGCTGAAGCCGCCAGGGCACGACACGCAAGCCATCGCGGTCACATTCGCAGCACTGTCCGGAGCAGGCCCGGGCCCTGCCGTGACACCCGTCACGCGACGGGCTGCACCCCGCGCAGCCTGCGGCCTGCGCCGCAGGCTCACCGGGCGATGAACTGCATCTGGGTGCCGGCCAGCTCGATCACGTCGCCATTGCGCAGCGGCACCGATTCGCCCACCAGCGGCACGCCGTTGACGCTGGGCCGCGTCGCGCCTTCGACGTGCGCAAAGGCGTACCGCGTGGGCCGCTTGGTGATGGACGCCACCTGCACGCCCGGCTTGCCCACGGTGGTGACGACCTTGGTCAGCGTGACCTCGCGCCCCGCCGCGGCGCCGTTGAGCACCTTGATCGACGCCGTCTGCGCCGCGGACATCGGCTGCGTGACGCCACCCAGCCCGCCGAAGCCCGAGACGCTGGTCATGCCCGGGTGGCCGACTGCATGGGGTGCTGCTGGCTCAGCGGCGGCGGCGCGTTGCCGCCGGGCCGCATGATCATGGTCTTCTCGTACTCGCTGGTCTCGTCGACCAGGTACTTGATCTTGTACTTGCCGATCTCGACCGTGTCGTTGTGCGCGAGCAGCTGCTTCTTGATGGCCTTGCCGTTGATGTAGGTGCCGTTGGTGCTGTTGAGGTCTTCGATGAAGACGTCGGCACCCACCATCTGCAGCACCGCGTGTTCGCCGCTGACGGCGAGGTTGTCGATCACGATGTCGTTGTACGGACGGCGCCCGAGCGTGGTCTTGTCCTTGGTGATCTGGACTTCCTTGATGACCACCCCGTCGAGCGAAACGACCAGCTTGCCCATGCCTGACCTCATTTCAACCCGCTGCCGGCCGCAGCAAGTTCGACGCTCTTGCGGCGCCAGGTACGCCGCCGCGTCAGCGGCGGCTGTTCATCTTCAACGGCGAAAAGGCCACCACGATCGCGCCGGTGCGCTTGTGCCGCCGGAGGCACGCACCAGGATCACCGAGATATTATCCTTTCCGCCTGCATCGTTGGCGGCATCGATGAGCGCGTGACTGCTTGTTTCCAGCGAGTCGTGCGCCTGCAACACCTGGGCGATGCGGGCGTCGTCGAGCATGTCGGACAGGCCGTCGGAGCACATGACGTAGACGTCACCCGGCAAGACGTCGTGCTGATGGGTTTCCAGCAGCACGGTGTCCTCCACCCCCACGGCCCGCGTGACGAGGTTCTTGTTGGCCGAGAATGCGGCCTGCTCGGGCGTGATCAGGCCGGCGTCGATCTGTTCCTGCAGCAGGGAGTGGTCGCGCGTGATCTGCTGCAACCGGCCGCCGCGCAGCCGATAAGCAGCGCGAGTCGCCCACGTGGCCCAGCAGCAACCGGTTGTCGCGGAACACCGCCACCACCAGCGTCGTGCCCATGCCGGCGTACTGCGGGTTGGAGTTGGCGGCATTGAAGATCGCACGGTTGGCGTTGTCGACGCAGATGTCCATCGCGCGCCGCACCTCGGCGTCGCTGGCCTGGCTGCTGGCTTCGCGCAGCCAGCGGCCGAGTTCGGTGCCGACGAACGTGGTGACCATGCTGCTGGCCACCTCGCCGGCGTTGTAGCCACCCATGCCGTCGGCCAGCACCGCCAGCCTTGCGGCGGCGTCGGTGGCCACCGCGTCCTCGTTGTTGCTGCGCGCCCGGCCCGGGTCCACGGCAGCATGGATCTCGATCGTCATGGGCACGGGTGGGGGTGGCGGCACGGGTTCAAGAGGACGATGATTGTGCCTCGGTTCGACCGCACCACCCGCGCGGGCAACGCCGCGACTAGCGTGACTTCGCACCGCCGTCGGCCTGCGCCGCGCGCGACCGCCTGCACGAGCTCGTCGCCGCTGGCCGGGCGGTCCGATGCCCTCGCGGCAAGCAGCCGCGCCACCAGAGCGGCCAGCGGCGCGGGCACGCCCGGTTGCAGCGCGCGCAGGTCGGGCGCCGGCTCGCCCGCCACCCGGCGCAGCAGTTCGCCCAGCGTGTCGGCTTCGTGGGGAAGGCGGCCGGCCAGAAGCTGGAACAGGGTCACCCCCAGGGCGTAGACATCGCTGGCGGGCGTGGGCACGCTGCCGGCCAGTTGTTCGGGCGCCATGTAGACGGGGGTGCCGATCATCACTTCGGTCCGCGTCCTGGTGCTGTCCGGGATGCGCGCGGTACCGAAGTCGGTGAGCTTGAGGACATCGGCGGCCAGGTCGACGAGCACGTTGGACGGCTTGATGTCCCGGTGCACGATCCCCAGCGAATGGGCGTGGGCCAGCGCCCGCGCGAGGCGAAGGCCCATCTCCGCCACGACCGGCGGCGGCAGCAGGCGCCGGGGCTGCACATAGCGCTCCAGCGAACAACCCGTCACGAGCTCCATCGCCAGCCACAACGCGCCCGCCGCTTCGCCGGCCGCATGGATCGAAACGATGTCCGGATGCCGCAGGCGCCTGGCGATGTCCGCCTCCTGCAGGAAGCGAGCGTGCAACTCCTGGCGCGCGTCGCCGGCGAGGGCCCCCTCCGACGACAACAGCTTGAGCGCCACCCAGCGGCCATCGCGCCGGTCCTGCGCCAGGTGGACGGTACCGCCAGCGCCGCGGCCGATGACGCGGCCGAGCACGTAGTCGGCCAGGGTGTCACCCTCGGCCGGCATCACTCAGCGCGTGGCAACGGCGTCGCATGCCACAAACCATAGCACGCACCCCGGCGGCGATGGCCCGTGCCTGCCGGACCGCCAGGTTTGTCGCGCGTCAAACGCAAGGCGAACTCCGGGAAAGAACACTCCGCCGCGGCTGCCGGGCGAGCCACAATGTGCCGGCGTTGCCCAAGCAAAGGATCGGTCGAATGGACACCATGGCATGGCTAGCGATCGCGGTTTTCGCGATCACGATCGTGGCGGTCATCAGCAACGTCGTCGACAGCACGGTTGCCGCCCTGATCGGCGTCGTCGTCATGGTCTGGATCGGCGTCATGACCGACGTCGATGCATTCGGGCTCGTCGACTGGAACGTGATGGCGATCCTGGTCAGCGTCTGGATCATCGCGTCGTACTTCGGCAAGACGGGCGTGCCGAGCTGGCTGTCGGTGCAGGCCCTGCGGCTGTCGGGCGGCCGGCCCGGCGTGCTGGTCATGATCCTGTCGGTGCTGGCCGGGGTGATCTCGATGTTCGTCGACAACGTCGTCGTCATCCTGATGATGGCGCCGGTGGCGTTGCCGCTGGCCCGCGCGCTCAAGCTGCCGGTGACGCCGCTGGTGCTGATGATCGGCTTCGCCGCCAATTTCATGGGCTCGGCCATGCTGCTGGGCGACCTGCCGCCGCAGATGCTGCACAGCGTGGCCGGGGCGGAGTTCATGGACTTCTTCTGGCAGTTCGGGCGCCCGTCGTCGTTCCCGATCCTGATCATCACCTTCGTGTTCACGCTCGGGGCGATGTACGCCTACGGCTTTCGCGGCTACGGGCGCCAGGCGCTCGACCTCGACAGCCTGGGCATCGAGACGCGCATCCCGAACAAGCTGTTCGCCGGCATCGTGGTGGGCTGGTTCCTGCTCACCGTGCTGGGCATGGCCTTCCGTCAGGCGCTCGGCGTCAAGCTCGGATTCATCGCGATGACGGGCGCGATCACGCTGGTGCTGCTGCTCGAACTGCTGGGCGATCGGGTCAAGGCGCCCGACTTCGAGAAGATCCTGGAGGAACTCGACTGGCGCGCGATCTTCTTCTACATCGCGCTGTTCGCCTGGTCGGCGGGCTCGAGAAGATGCACATCCTGGACGCCCTGGCGCAGCACCTGCGCCCGGTGTTCACCGAGAACTACGCGCTCGGCGCACGCTGATGTATTGGATCACGGTGCCGATCGTCGGCATCGTCGAGCACGACGCCTACATCCTGACCTTCCTGCACACCATCAAGGAACTGGAAGCCGACGGCGTGGCCCCATGGCCGTTGTGGTGGATGCTGCTGTGGTCCGGCACGCTGGGCAGCAACCTCACGGTGGCGGGCGCACCCGCGCTCTATGCCGCGCTGAACATCTGCCAGCGCGAGGAGAAGCGCAAGGTGTCGCTGCGCGAGTTCCTGTCCTGGAGCGTGCCGTTCACCCTGGTGGCCGCCGCGGTGTGCTATGTGCTCGGCATGCTGATCTGGGTGCTGCCCTACGCGAAATGACGCATTGATTCGGGAGTCCGCCATGTACAAGCACATCCTGATTCCGACCGATGGTTCGACGCAGTCCGCGCACGCCGTGGCCCAAGGCGTCGCATTGGCCAAGGCGACCGGCGCCCGGGTGACCGGCCTGTTCGTCGCGCCGGCACCGACGCCGCTGGTGTTCGACGGCCTGATGCCGGTCGGCTACATGCAGCCCGACGAGCACGCCGCACTCACCGCGAGTGCCGCCGCGCGCTATCTCGGCGCGATCGAAAAGGCCGCGTCACAGGCCGGGGTCGCCTTCGAGGCGCTGACGGTGAATGGCGAATTTCCGGCGCAGGCGATCCTGGACACCGCCGCGAAGCACAAGTGCGACCTGATCGTGATGGCCTCGCACGGCCGCCGGGGCCTGGCGGGCGTGCTGCTCGGCAGCGAGACGCAGAAGGTGCTGACGCACGCGAAGTTGCCGGTGCTCGTCTGCCGCTGATCTGACTTCACTTCACCAGCAGAACGGGCACGGCCGAGTGCTCCGAGCGTGCTCTGGGCCACCGAGCCGAGCAGCGCGGCGGTGTGGCTGCCCAGGCCGCGACTGCCCATCACGATCAGGTCGGAGCCCAGTTCCCGGGCCGTTTCGGCGATCTGCTGGCCCGGCGGGCCGACACGGTGAAGGGCGTCGTAGCTCAGGCCCTCGGCATCGAGCACCGCGCGTGCGGGCACCAGCGCTGCCTCGCTGCGCTCCTGGTAGTACTCGTCCAGCGAGCGGCTGGCGACGAAGGACGAGACATCGCCCGATACTGGCCGCTGGACGTTGATCAGATGCACCTGCATGGCGGCGGGGTCGCGCAATTCCCGGCGCAACGCCAGCAGGTGCCGGACGGCGCGTGCCGAACCTTCCGAGCCGTCAACGGCGAGCAGCACGCGCCGGCACGGGCCGGCGGACGGCGCCGCGGCAACAGCCCGCGACGGAGCAGCGGCGCGCACCTGACGTAACGCGATCCATTTGCCCAAGGCCAGCACGAGCAGCGCGCCGGCGATGCCAGCCCCGTAGCGCAGCAGGTCGGAGGCGACGATCTTCGGCATCTGCGGCACGACATCCGGGTTGACCAGCGCCGGGTCGCTGACCGCCATCGTGCCGGCGATCCAGCCCAGCAGCATGCCGCCCACCGTGATGATCACCGGGTAGCGGTCCATCAGCTTGATGACCAACTGGCTGCCCCACACGATGATGGGGATGCTGACCAGCACGCCGAAGATGACGAGCGCCATGCCGTGGCCGGTACCGGAGGCTTCGGCCGCACCGGCGATCGCAATCACGTTGTCCACGCTCATGACGAAGTCGGCCACGATCACCGTCTTGACCGCGCCCCACAACCTGTCGCTGCCTTCGATGCTGGCGTGACCGTCTTCGTGTTCCGGCACCAGCAGCTTGACGCCGATCCAGACCAGCAGCAGCGCTCCCACCAGTTTCAGGAACGGTATCGCCAGCAGCGTCAGCGCGAAGAAGATCAGCACGATGCGCAGCACGATGGCGCCGGCGGTGCCCCACAGGATGCCCTGCGTGCGCTGCTTCGGCGGCAGCTTGCGGCAGGCCAGGGCGATCACCACCGCGTTGTCGCCGCCCAGCAGGATGTCGATCAAGATGATCTGGCCGACAGCGACCCAGAACTCGGCGGTCATGAGCATGTCCATCGTTGGCGGTCCTCGCAGCGTTGACGGTTCAGTGCACGGAGCAGGACACCGACGCTCGGTGCCTGAAGTCACGGACCGCCATGCGCGATCCGGAAAGACAAGAGGGCCGCACGAAGCGGCCCTCGGTCGTGGCGTGCGGGCCTACAGCAACGCCTTCAGCAGCCGCCCCATCTCCGATGGATTGCGCGTGACGGTGAAGCCGCACTCTTCCATGATCGCCAGCTTGGCGTCGGCGGTGTCGGCGCCGCCGCTGATCAGCGCGCCGGCATGGCCCATGCGCTTGCCGGCCGGCGCGGTGACGCCGGCGATGAAGCCGACGATCGGCTTCTTCATGTTCGCCTTGCACCAGCGCGCGGCCTCGGCCTCGTCGGGGCCGCCGATCTCGCCGATCATGATCACGGCGTCGGTGTCCGGGTCGTCGTTGAACAGCCGCATGATGTCGATGTGCTTGAGGCCGTTGATCGGGTCGCCGCCGATGCCCACCGCGCTGCTCTGGCCGAGGCCGATCTCGGTGAGCTGCGCCACGGCTTCGTAGGTCAGCGTGCCCGAACGGCTGACGACGCCGATGCGGCCCTTCCTGTGGATGTGGCCGGGCATGATGCCGATCTTGATCTCGTCGGGCGTGATCGTGCCCGGGCAGTTGGGGCCGAGCAGCAGCGTCTTCTTGCCGCCGGCGGCCTCCTTCTTCTTCATGCGGTTGCGCACCTCGAGCATGTCCTTGATGGGGATGCCTTCGGTGATGCAGATGGCCAGGTCGAGGTCGGCCTCCACGGCTTCCCAGATCGCCGCCGCCGCGCCGGCCGGCGGCACGTAGATGACGCTGACGGTGGCGCCGGTCTGCGGCCTTGGCGTCCTTGACGCTGGCGTAGATGGGGATGCCTTCGAAGTCCTCGCCGGCCTTCTTCGGGTTGACGCCGGCGACGAAGCAGTTCTTGCCGTTGGCGTAGTCGCGGCACATGCGGGTGTGGAACTGCCCGGTCTTGCCGGTGATGCCTTGCGTGATGACGCGGGTGTCCTTGTTGATCAGGATGCACATGGTTCGTGCTCCGCGTGCTTACTTGACTGCCGCGACGATCTTGGTGGCGGCCTCGGCCATCGTGTCGGCGCTGATGATCGGCAGGCCGCTGTCGGCCAGGATCTTCTTGCCCAGGTCTTCGTTGGTGCCCTTCATGCGCACCACCAGCGGCACGCTACAGGTTGACCGCCTTGCAGGCCGCGACCACGCCCTCGGCGATGGTGTCGCACTTCATGATGCCGCCGAAGATGTTGACCAGGATGCCCTTGACGGACTTGTTGGCTTCAGCATGATCTTGAAGGCCTCGGTGACCTTCTCGGCGGTGGCGCCGCCGCCCACGTCCAGGAAGTTGGCCGGCTCGCCGCCGAACAGCTTGATGGTGTCCATGGTGGCCATCGCCAGGCCGGCGCCGTTGACCAGGCAGCCGATGTTGCCGTCCAGGCTGATGTAGCTGAGGTCGAACTTGCTGGCCTCGACTTCGGCCGGGTCTTCCTCGTCGAGGTCGCGGTAGGCCACGATGTCGGGGTGGCGGAACAGGGCGTTGGCGTCGAAGTTGAACTTGGCGTCCAGGGCCTTGATGTGGCCGCTGCCTTCCAGGATCAGCGGGTTGATCTCGGCCAGCGAGGCGTCGGTGTCCATGTAGCAGGCGTAGAGCTTCTGGAACACGTCGATGGCCTCGGCCTGCGAGGCCTCGGGCACGCCGATGCCGTCGGCGAGCTCCAGCGCCTGCGCATCGGTCAGGCCGACCAGCGGGTCGACGAAGACCTTGATGATCTTCTCGGGCGTCTTGTGCGCCACTTCCTCGATGTCCATGCCGCCTTCGGAGCTGGCCATGATGGCCACGCTCTGCGTCGCGCGGTCGGTCAGCGCGGCGACGTAGTACTCCTTCTTGATGTCGGCGCCTTCCTCGACCAGCAGGCGGCGCACCTTCTGGCCTTCGGGGCCGGTCTGGTGCGTCTTGAGCTGCATGCCCAGGATCTGGCCGGCAAGCTGCTCGACCTCGGCGAGCGAGCGCGCGAGCTTGACGCCGCCGCCCTTGCCGCGGCCGCCGGCGTGGATCTGCGCCTTGACCACCCAGACGCTGCCGCCGAGCTTCTGCGCCGCCTCCTGCGCCTCGCGCACGGTGAAGGCCGGGTAGCCGCGCGGCACCGGCACGCCGTGGGCGCGCAGCAGTTCCTTGGCCTGGTATTCATGGATCTTCATCGGGGCTCCTCGCTCGTTCGCTCAGTCGGAAGGGGTGGTGGCCGCGGCGGCACGATGCCAGCGCGGGTAGTACAGGGGCACGACATCGCCGCGGTCGCTGCAATGGTCGGTGCAAGCCATCCGGCGCGCGTCTTCACGTCGGTCGGCCATGCGTCCCCCTCCCACAAGCCATGGCCGCGCGCAGACACCTGCACGTCGATCTGGCGGCGGTGCTTGAGCTGGCGTCGGGCCGCCGCTTGCGGAAGAGTCATCGGGGGCTGAGGGTGTGCGCCGACGAGGCGCGCCGGCGAATTTAGCATGCTGCTGTGCAGCAGATGCTTACAGCGCGTCGTCGTTCTCGGGTGCGCGCATCACGCGGCGGATGACGTCGCCCTCAAAGCCGCGGCCGGCCAGGAAGCGCATCTGCCGTGCCCGCTCAGCCGCATCGGCCGCCACCGCGCCGAAGCGGCGGCGCCAGATGTCGAGCGCGCGCTCGAACTCGCTGCCGCGCGCCTGCTGCAGGGTGGCGGCCACCAGCGCCGGGTCCAGCCCCTTGGCCTGCAGCGTCTGCTTCAGCCGGCGCGCGCCGTAGCGCGGCGCCTGGCTGTTGAGCACCGAGGCGGCCACGCGGGCTTCACTGAGCAGGCCGTGCGCGGTGAGTTCGTCGAGCGCAGCGGCGATCTGGGCTGCCGCCGATGCCTCGGGCGTGTCTTCGACGTGACGCGCGAGCTTGCGCTCGAGCTCGGCGCGGGAATGCTCACGCTGCGCCAGGTAGCGCAGCGCGCGGCCCTTCACCGAAGGCGACCCGAACGCCACGGCGGGATGTCCGCGGATGCGTCTTGCGCTTGACCGTGGCCGGCAGCTCAGGCTGCGGCGGTGTCGCCGCCGAGCAGCGGGATGCCCATCGACTCGCGCACCTTGTTCTCGATCTCGCGGGCGATGTCGGCGTTTTCGCGCAGGAATTCGCGCGCGTTGTCCTTGCCCTGGCCGATCTTCTCGCCGTTGTAGGCGTACCAGGCGCCGCTCTTGTCGAGGATGCGGGCTTCCACGCCCATGTCGATGATCTCGCCCTCGCGGCTGATGCCTTCGCCGTAGAGGATGTCGAATTCGGCGGTCTTGAAAGGCGGCGCGACCTTGTTCTTGACGACCTTGACCTTGGTCTCGCTGCCGATGACTTCCTCGCCCTTCTTGATGTTGCCGGTGCGGCGGATGTCCAGCCGCACCGAGGCGTAGAACTTGAGCGCGTTGCCGCCGGTCGTGGTCTCGGGGTTGCCGAACATGACGCCGATCTTCATGCGGATCTGGTTGATGAAGATGACCATGGTGTTGGTCTTCTTGATCGTGGCGGTGAGCTTGCGCAGCGCCTGGCTCATGAGCCGCGCCTGCAGGCCGGGCAGGCTGTCGCCCATCTCGCCTTCGAGCTCGGCCTTGGGCGTGAGCGCGGCCACCGAGTCGATGACGATGAGGTCGATGGAGCCGCGAGCGCACCAGCGCGTCGACGATTTCCAGCGCCTGCTCGCCGGTGTCGGGCTGGCTGATGAGCAGTTCCTGCAGGTTGACGCCCAGCTTTTGCGCGTACTGGATGTCCAGCGCGTGCTCGGCGTCGATGAAGGCGCAGGTGCCGGCGATCTTCTGCATCTCGGCGATGACCTGCAGCGTGAGCGTGGTCTTGCCCGAAGACTCGGGGCCGTAGATCTCGACCACGCGGCCGCGCGGCAGGCCGCCGACGCCCAGCGCGATGTCCAGGCCCAGCGAGCCGGTGGAGACGACCTGGATGTCTTCGATCTTCTCGCCGTCGCCCAGGCGCATGATCGAGCCCTTGCCGAACTGCTTTTCGATCTGCGCCAGCGCGGCCTGCAGGGCCTTGGCTTTTTCGGTGTTCAGCGCTTTGACGGGTGCGTCCATGGGGGCCTCCTGTGTGTGCAGCGATTATGGCAGAAACTGGATATCCGTACAGCTCTTTTTGGGGCATTCATTGGGGGGATCGTGGGGGTCTCGGGTCAGGGGCGTGCTGCCCTCAGCATGCCGGCCACGAGGCACGCCTAGAATCGCGCCCACCCGCCGAGAGCGCGTGGCCGTGCAGCCACAGCCCAGAGGAGACAAGCCGATGCGCATCCTCATTGCCGAAGACGACCAGGTCCTGGCCGACGGCCTGCTGCGTTCGCTGCGCGCTTCCGGCTATGCGGTCGACCAGGTCGGCAGCGGCAGCGAGGCCGACGCCGCGCTGGCGTCGCACGAGTTCGACCTCGTGATCCTCGACCTGGGCCTGCCCAAGATGCACGGCTTCGAGGTGCTGCGCAAGATGCGCGGCCGCGGCAGCAGCGTGCCGGTGCTGATCCTCACCGCGGCCGACAGCGTGGAGCAGCGCGTCAAGGGCCTGGACCTGGGCGCCGACGACTACATGGCCAAGCCGTTCTCGCTGCAGGAACTGGAAGCCCGCGTGCGCGCCCTCACGCGCCGCGGCCTGGGCACGGCCTCCAGCCTGCTCAAGCACGGCCCGCTGACCTTCGACGCCACCGGCCGCGTGGCCTACCTCAACGACCAGATGGTCGAGCTGTCGGCGCGCGAGCTGAGCCTGCTGGAGGTGCTGCTGCAGCGCGCCGGCCGCCTGGTCAGCAAGGACCAGCTCGTCGAGCGGCTGTGCGAGTGGGGCGAAGAGGTCAGCAACAATGCCATCGAGGTCTACATCCACCGCCTGCGCAAGAAGATCGAGCAGGGGCCGGTGCGCATCGCCACGGTGCGCGGCCTGGGCTACTGCCTGGAAAAGATTGCGGCCTGAACGGCGCCCGCGGGCTGGCGCTGCCCGCGCGGCACCTGACGCCGATGCTCTCCCGCCCCGAGCAGCGCTCGCTGTTCGGCGAGATCCTCGACTGGATGCTCGCCCCGCTGCTGCTGCTGTGGCCGATGAGCCTGGGGCTGACCTGGATCGTCGCGCAGGCCATCGCCAACCGCCCTACGACCGCGACCTGGCCGACGTGGTGCAGCGCGCTGGCGCGCCAGGCCGAGGTGCAGACGGCACCCGGCGCCGCAGTCCGCGGAGGCGGCGCGTGCGGCCCTCGAGTTCACCGCCGCAGCGCTGACGCGCGCCGACGACGAGGACCGCATCTACTTCCAGGTGCTGGGCCGCCGCGGCGAGTTGCTGGCCGGCGACGCCGGCACTGGCGGTGCCCGCCGACGGCGCCGTCGCCGGCGCCGCGGTGCGCTTCCGCGACGACCAGATCGGCGACGAGCCCGTGCGCGTGGCCTGGCTGTGGCTGCGCCGAGCGGCACCAGGGCGACGACAGCGAGGCCCTCGTGCAGGTGGCCGAGACGCTGGGCAAGCGCTCGACGCCTGGCCACCGAGATCATCAAGGGCGTGATCCTGCCGCAGTTCGTGATCCTGCCGCTGGCGGTGGTGCTGGTGTGGTTCGCGCTGTCGCGCGGCATCCGTCCGCTGGCTCGACTGCAGCTGCGCATCCGCAGGCGCGAGAGCACCGACCTGAGCCCGATCCCGAAGGCGACGTGCCCGACGAGGTGGTGCCGCTGGTGCGCGCCATCAACGACCTGCTGGAGCGACTGGACCGCACCATTGCCACGCAGCGGCACTTCCTGGCCGACGCCGCGCACCAGCTGAAGACGCCGCTGGCGGGCCTGCGCACGCAGGCCGAGCTGGCCGCAGCGCGAGATCGACAGCGGCCGCGGCGACCCGGCGACGATGAAGCACTCGCTGCGCCAGATCGCCGCTGTCCAGCCAGCGCGCCGCGCACATGGTCAACCAGCTGCTGGCGATGGCGCGCGCCGAGGACGCCGGCCTCGAGGCGCGGCGCCGTGTCGGTGGACCTGGCGGCGGTGACACGCGCCGTGGTGCGCGACTTCGTGCCGCGCGCGATGGAGCGGCGCATCGACCTCGGCTACGAGGGCCCCGAAGCCGGCAGCGACGGCACGCGGCTGATGGCCGAGCCGGTGCTGCTGCAGCGAGATGGTGCGCAACCTGGTCGACAACGCGCTGCGGTACACGCCCGCCGGCGGCACGGTGACGGCGCGCGTCGTCGCCGACCCGTTCGGCCAGGTGGTGGTGCTGCAGGTCGAGGACTCCGGGCCCGGCATCGCGCCGGCCGAGCGCGAAGCGGTGTTCCGGCCCTTCTACCGCGCCCTGGGCACGCAGGTCGACGGCAGCGGCCTGGGCCTGGCCATCGTGCTCGAGATGGCGCAGCGGCACGGTGCCGAGGTCACGGTCGCCGATGCGCGGCCGCGCAGCGGCGCCGACCGCGGCGACGCCGGGTGCACTGTTCACGGTGCGCTTCCCGCTGCACAGCGCGGCCGCCGCGACGGCCGCCACCGGCGCCGCCGCGGCGCTGACGTCGCCGTCAGCTCTGCACCAGCCGGCGGCTCTTGGCCACCGACATCAGGATGCCCAGGCCCAGGCCGAGCGACACCATCGCCGTGCCGCCGTAGCTGACGAAGGGCAGCGGCACGCCCACCACCGGCAGGATGCCGCTGACCATGCCCATGTTGACGAAGGCGTAGGTGAAGAAGCTCATGCGTCACCGCGCCGGCGAGCAGGCGCGTGAAGACGGTGGGCGCCTCGGCGGCGATCATCAGGCCGCGGAAGATCAGGAAGGTGAAGCCCGCCAGCAGCACCAGCACGCCGGCCAGGCCGAACTCCTCGGAGAAGGCGGCGAAGATGAAGTCGGTGGTGCGCTCGGGGATGAACTCCAGGTGCGTCTGCGTGCCCTGCATGAAGCCCTTGCCGGACAGGCCGCCGGAGCCGATGGCGATCATGCCCTGGATGATGTGGAAGCCCTTGCCCAGCGGGTCCTTGGTCGGGTCGAGCAGCGTGCACACGCGCTGCTGCTGGTAGTCGCGCAGGACGGGCCAGTCCACGCCCGGCTGGCAGATGGCGTCGCCCGGCGAGCACGCAGCGCGCCGATGCCCACCGCGCCCAGCAGCAGCACCGGCAGCGACCAGCTTCCACGACAGCCCGGCGAAGAAGATCACGTACAGGCCGCCGGCCAGGATCAGCAGCGCGGTGCCCAGGTCGGGCTGCTTGAGGACGAGCGCCACCGGCAGCAGCAGCAGGACCGCGGCGACGACGAAGTCGGAGCACGCGCAGCTGGCCCTCGCGCTTCTGGAACCACCAGGCCAGCATCAGCGGCGTGGCGATCTTGAGGATCTCGCTGGGCTGGATCACCAGCGGGCCCAGCGCCAGCCAGCGCGTCGCGCCCTTGCGCGTGATGCCGAACAGCGCCGTGGCCACCAGCAGCAGCACGCCCGGCCGTGTACAGCGGCACCGCCAGCTGCTGCAGCTTCTGCGGCGGCACCTGCGCGACCACGAACAGCACCGCCAGCGCCAGCAGCATGTTGCGGCCGTGGTCGACGAAGCGCGTGCCGTGGTCGTAGCCGGCCGAGTACATGGTCACCAGGCCCGACCGCGGCCAGCAGCGCGATGGCCAGCAGCAGCGGGCCGTCGAAGCCGCCGAAGATGCGCTTCAGGCGCGGCCAGGGCGACGGCCTGCTCGAAGACCGCGCTCATCGGCGCCGGCCCCGCGCTGCCGCGGCCAGCGGCGCCGCGCGCCGCATGCCGGCGCGGCGAGTGCCGCCGCCGCGGCCGCGGCCGGCGCCGGCGACTGTCCCGGCAGCGCGCACGTCGGCCGCGCGCCGCGGCGTGCCGATCGGCGCGACCGCCTTGCCTTCGCGCATCGCGGCCAGGTCCTCCTCGCTCGGGTACTGGCCGAGCAGCAGGTAGTCGAAGACGCGGCGCGCGATCGGCGCGGCCGACTGCGAGCCCGAAGCCGGCGTTCTCGACGATCACCGCCAGCGCCACCGTGGGCGCGTCGATCGGCGCCGCGGCGATGTACAGCGCGTGGTCGCGCTTGTGCTCCTCGAGCTTGGCGGCGTTGTACTTCTCGTTGGCGCGCGCGCCCACGGCCTGCGCGGTGCCGGTCTTGCCGCCGCTGGCGTAGGCCGCGCCGGCGAAGGCGACGCGCGAGGTGCCTTCCTGCGTCACGCCGTGCAGCGCGCTGCGGATGACCTCGCACGTGCTCGGGCTTGAACGGCAGCGGCTCGCAGCGCGTCGCTGGCCACGCGCTTGCGCTGGCCGCGTGATGACGTCCTCGATCTCGCGCACCAGCCGCGGCTTGAAGCGCTGGCCGCCCGAGACCAGCGTCGCGGTGGCGGTGGCCAGCTGCAGCATCGTGAAGTTGTTGTAGCCCTGGCCGATGCCCAGCGAGATGGTCTCGCCGGCGTACCAGCTGCTGCTGCTCGGGCCGCTTGTAAGCTTCTTGCGCTTCCAGTCGGTGGACGGCAGGACGCCGGTGACCTCGCCGTCGAGGTCGATGCCGGTCCTGCGGCCGAAGCCGAAGGGCTCGAGCTGGTCGTGGATCAGGTCCACGCCCATCTCGTTGGCCAGCGAGTAGAAGTAGACGTTGCTCGACTTGACGATCGCGCGGCGCATGTCCATCGAGCCGCCGCGCCCGTGTCGCCGTGGCTGCGGAAGCGGTGGCCGCCGAACATGAAGAAGCCGCGGTCGTTGATGAGCGTCGCTGGGGCTGCGCTTGCCGGTGTTCAGCGCCGCCATCGCCATGAAGGGCTTGTAGGTCGAGCCCGGCGGGTAGGTGCCGCGCAGCGCCCGGTTCAGCAGCGGCTTGTCGATGCTCTCGTTGAGCTCGCGCCAGCTGTCGGCGTCGATGCCGTCGACGAACAGGTTGGGGTCGAAGGTGGGCTTGCTGACGAAGGCCAGCACCTCGCCGTTGCGCGGGTCGATGCGCCACCAGCGCGCCGCGGCGGTCGCCGAACAGCTCCTCGACCAGCGCCTGCAGCTTGATGTCGATGGACAGCACCAGCTTGTTGCCCGGCGTCGGCGGGTGGCTGTTCAGCCGCCGCACGGCGCGGCCGCCGGCGCTGGTCTCGACCTCCTCGAAGCCGGCGGTGCCGTGCAGCTCGCGCTCGTAGCTCTGCTCCAGGCCGAGCTTGCCGATGTAGTCGGTGCCCTTGTAGTTGCCCTGGTCGGCCTCGTCCCAGTCTTCCATCGCCTTCTTCTCGGCCTGGTTGATGCGGCCGATGTAGCCCAGCAGGTGGCTGCCGACCTCGCCCAGCGGGTAGCTGCGGAACAGCCGCGCCTTGACGTCGACGCCGGGGAAGCGGAAGCGCTGCGCCATGAAGCGCGCCACCTCCTCGTCGCTGAGCTTGGTGCGGATCGGCAGCGATTCGGCGCTCTTGAGCTCTTCCTGCAGGCGCTTGAAGCGGCGGCGGTCGCGCGGCGCGATCTCGACCACGGTGGCCAGCTCGTCGATCAGCGCGTCGAGGTCGGCCGCCGCGGCGCGGCCGCGCTGCGGCGCGATCTCCAGCGTGTAGGCCGAGTAGTTGGTGGCCAGCACGACGCCGTTGCGGTCGACGATGAGGCCGCGGTTGGGCACGATCGGCACCACCGCGATGCGGTTGGCCTCGGCCTGCGTGGCCAGGTCCTCGTGGCGGAACACCTGCAGGTGCACCAGCCGCGCCGCCAGCAGCGCAAAGGCCAGCAGCACGAACAGCGCGGCGGCGAGCAGGCGGCCGCGGAAGCGGCCGAGCTCCTGTTCGATGTCCTTCAGTTCGGTGATCATGGCAGCGACCGAAGTGGGCGCGTGGGGCCTGTTCACAGCGGCCGATTCTGGTCCGGATCGGGCGCGCGGCGCTGCGGCGCCAGCAGCAGCAGGGTGACCAGCGGCCACAGCAGCGCCTCGAACACCGGCGCCAGCAGCAGCCACCAGCCGGGGAACATGCCGCCGGCCAGCAGCCGCACCACCAGCGACACCGCATGCGCGGCCAGGAAGACCGGGAAGCACCTGCAGCGCCTGCTCGACGATGCCGAACCACAGCAGCCGGCGGTGGATGGTGATGGCCACGAAGCTCAGCAGCGTGTAGGCCAGCGCGTGCTGGCCGAGCAGCGCGCCCTGGTGCACGTCCATCAGCAGGCCGAAGACGAAGGCCACGCCGACGCCCACGCGGCGCGGCTGGTGCACGTTCCAGAACACCAGCGCCACCGCCAGCAGGTCGGGCAGCGCCGGCTGGCGGCCCAGCGGCAGCATGTTGAAGGCCGCGGCCAGCGCCAGCGTGAAGGCGATGAAGAAGGGGTTGACCGGCAGCAGCAGCTGGTCGGAGCCGCGCGGCATGATCATCGGCGCCGCTCCCCGCGTCGCGACGCGCATCATGGCGCACGCCGGCGCCGCGTCGCGCGGCGCCTGTCAGCTGACGCTCGGCGCGCACCGGGGCGTCCGCGGCGGCGGCTCCGGCCGCGGCGGCAGCTGCAGCGCCAGCGGCTCGAGCACCAGCACGTGGCGCACGCCGTCGGGCTGGCCGGCGGGCACGAGCGCGATGCGCGCGAAGCCCGACTCGACCCGCCGCTCCACCGTGGCCACGCGCGCCACCGGCAGCCCCGGCGGGTAGACGCCGTCGACGCCGCTGGTGTGCAGCAGGTCGCCGACCTGCACGTCGGCGTTGCCCGACATGAAGCGCAGCTCCATGCCGCCCGACGCCGCCGCACCGCCGCCGAAGGCCGCGCTGCGCTGCTGCGTGCGCGTGTTGAGCACGGGGATGGCGGCGTCCTTGTCGGTCAGCAGCGTGACCTCCGACGCTCAGCGGGTAGGCCCGCGTCACCTGGCCCAGCACGCCGGCCTCGTTGATCACCGGCGAGCCCAGGGCGACGCCGTGCGTGGTGCCGCGGTCGATGAAGACCTTGCGCGAATACGGATCGGCCGCTTCGTACAGCACCTCGGCGGGCAGCGAGCGCACGGCCAGCGCCGGGCGCAGCTCCAGCAGCGCGCGCAGGCGGGCGTTCTCCTGCGCCAGCTGCTCGGCGCGCGCGGCGCGTTCGGCCTGCGCCGCCAGCCGCGCCTGCGCCTCGCGCTCGCCGGCCTGGGCCTGCTGCAGGCCGCGCAGGTAGTCGCCGCCGCCCTGCCACATCTGCACCGGCACCGCCAGCGCGCGCTGCACCGGCAGCAGCGCCGTGGCCAGCGCCGCGCGCGCCGGCTCGATGACCTTGAAGCGGGTGTCGGCCACCATCAGGAAGACCGCCAGCGCCGCGAAGAAGACCAGCTTGCTGCGGGCCGAGAAGCCCTGGCGGAAGAACGGCGGCGGCGTGCGGTCGAGCGTGCCCAGGGGCATGGCGGCGCTCTGCGCGTTCAGCGCGTCACTCGGAGGTGAAGATCGAGCCCAGCCGCTCCATGCGCTCCAGCGCCATGCCGCAGCCGCGCACGACGCAGGTCAGCGGATCCTCGGCCACCAGCACCGGCAGGCCGGTCTCCTCGGCCAGCAGGCGGTCGAGGTCGCGCAGCAGCGCGCCGCCGCCGGTGAGCATCATGCCGCGCTCGGCGATGTCGGCGCCCAGTTCGGGCGGCGTCTGCTCGAGCGCGTTCTTCACCGCGCTGACCATCTGGTTGAGCGGGTCGGTCAGCGCTTCGAGGATCTCGTTGGAGCTGATCGTGAAGCTGCGCGGCACGCCTTCGCTGAGGTTGCGGCCCTTGACCTCGATCTCCTTGACCTCGGAGCCGGGGAAGGCGCTGCCGATGTTCTTCTTGATCATCTCGGCCGTGGGCTCGCCGATCAGCATGCCGTAGTTGCGGCGGATGTAGTTGATGATCGACTCGTCGAACTTGTCGCCGCCGACGCGGATGCTGCCCTTGTAGACCATGCCGCCCAGGCTGATGACGCCGACCTCGGTGGTGCCGCCGCCGATGTCGACGACCATCGAGCCCGAGGCTTCGGACACCGGCAGCCCGGCGCCGATGGCCGCGGCCATGGGTTCCTCGATCAGGTAGACGTCGGAGGCGCCGGCGCCGAGCGGCGCTTTCGCGGATGGCGCGGCGCTCGACCTGGGTGCTGCCGCAGGGCACGCAGATGATGATGCGCGGGCTCGGGCGCAGGACGGACCGCGGGTGGACCATCTTGATGAACTGCTTGAGCATCTGCTCGGTGACGGTGAAGTCGGCGATCACGCCGTCCTTCATCGGCCGGATGGCCTCGATGTTGCCGGGCACCTTGCCCAGCATGGCCTTGGCTTCCTTGCCGACGGCCTGGATGGTCTTCTTGCCTTGCGGGCCGCCTTCGTGGCGGATGGCGACGACCGAGGGCTCGTCGAGCACGATGCCCTTGCCGCGCACGTAGATCAGCGTGTTGGCGGTGCCGAGGTCGATGGCGAGGTCGGTGGAGAAGTAGCGGCGCAGGGATGCAGCGAACATGGGCAGGCGTATGGGGGGCGGGGGCGCGCGCGGCGGTGGCGGGTCGGCGTCGGTGCGATCGGATGGGGCGGGGCCGGGCAGGGCCGATGGAAGGCCGGTCGGGGGCGGGCGGCGGGCCGCGGGAGCGCGTGGATCGGGGGTGTTCGGGGCCGCAGATTCTTGCCCGGCCGATGATCGCGGCGGTTGCCCGCCACGGCCACCCGCGGCAAGGGCTGTGCGGGTAACCGGAGATAATAACGTATCCGACCCCGGCTCCCGAGGCAAGGCGCTGCTTTTTCGAGCAGCCGCGAGCCCAGCCCAGCGAGTCCGTCTCCACCCCCACGATCCGATGGCCCTGACCCTCAGTGACGTGAGCCGCATCGCGCATCTGGCGCGGCTCGAACTGTCGAGCCGCCGACGCAGGCGCCGATGCTCGAACAACTCAACGGCTTCTTCGGCATCGTCGAGCAGATGAGCGCCGTCGACACGCGCGGCGTCGAGCCGCTGTACACGCCGCTGTCGGCGGTGCAGGCGGTGGCGCTGCGCCTGCGCGACGACGTCGTCACCGAGGGCGACCGGCGCGAGGCCAACCAGCGCAGCGCACCGGCCGTCGAGGACGGCCTGTTCCTGGTGCCGAAGGTGATCGAATGAGCCGCGACGAGCGCACGGGCTGGCTGGCGCCGACCGGCTGCGGCGTGTGGGGGCGCGATGAACTCGATGCACGACTGGGCGGCCGATCGGCCGCGCGCTGCGCGAAGCGCGTCTCCAGCGTCGAGCTCACGCAACATCTGCTGACACGTCTTTCGACCCACGCCGGCCTCGGCGCCGTGCTGGCCAGCGACGCCGACGGCTGCGCTGGCGCAGGCGCGCGCCGCCGACGCGGCGCTGGCGCGCGGCGACGCCGGGCCGCTGACCGGCGTGCCGCTGGCGCACAAGGACATCTTCGTCACCGACCACGCGCGCACCGGGCTGCCGTCGACGGCCGGCTCGAAGATGCTCGCCGGCTACGCCAGCCCCTTCGACGCCACCGTGGTGGCGCGGCTGGCGGCGGCCGGCACGGTGACGCTGGCCAAGCTCAACTGCGACGAGTTCGCGATGGGCTCGTCCAACGAGAACTCGGCCTTCGGCCCGGTGCGCAACCCCTGGGACCCGCAGCGCGTGCCGGGCGGCTCGTCGGGCGGCTCGGCGGCGGCGGTGGCCGCGCGCCTGGTGCCGGCGGCCACCGGCACCGACACCGGCGGCTCGATCCGCCAGCCGGCCAGCTTCTGCGGCATCACCGGCATCAAGCCGACCTACGGCGTGTGCTCGCGCTACGGCATGATCGCCTTCGCCTCCAGCCTCGACCAGGCCGGCCCGATGGCGCGCTCGGCCGAGGACTGCGCGCTGCTGCTGTCGGCGATGAGCGGCTTCGACGAGCGCGACGCCACCAGCGCCGAGCGGCCGCCGCAGGACTATCACGCGCTGATGCGGCAGCCGCGCGACGGCGCCAGCGCCGCGCGGCCGCTGCAGGGCCTGCGCATCGGCCTGCCGCGCGAGTTCTTCCCCGCGGCGCTGGCCGCCGACGTGAATGCCGCCGTGCGCGCGGCGCTGGCCGAGCTGGAGAAGCTCGGCGCCACGCTGGTCGACGTGAGCCTGCCGCGCACCGAACTGTCGATCCCCGTCTACTACATCATCGCGCCGGCCGAGGCCAGCTCCAACCTCGGCCGCTTCGACGGCGTCAAGTTCGGCCACCGCGCGGCGCAGTACGGCGACCTGCATGGACATGTACAAGAAGACGCGCAGCGAGGGCTTCGGCCCCGAGGTCAAGCGCCGCATCATGATCGGCACCTACGTGCTGAGCCACGGCTACTACGACGCCTACTACCTGCAGGCGCAGAAGCTGCGCCGCATGATCGCCGACGACTTCCAGGCCTGCTTCCAGCGACTGCGACCTCATCGCCGGCCCGGTGGCGCCGAGCGTGGCCTGGAAGCTCGGCGAGCAGGGCGACGACCCGGTGCAGGCCTACCTGGCCGACATCTTCACGCTGCCGGCCAGCCTGGCCGGGCTGCCCGGCATGAGCGTGCCGGCCGGCTTCGGCGCCGGCACGGCATGCCGGTGGGCCTGCAGCTCATCGGCAACTACTTCGACGAAGGCGACGCTGCTGCAGACCGCGCACGCGCTGCAGCAGGCCACCGACTTCCACCGCGCGCGGAGGCCGCTGTGAGCGCGCGCCTGCCCTTGTGCGCGGCTTCGAGGTCGTGATCGGCCTCGAGACCCACGCCCAGCTGTCCACCGCCAGCAAGATCTTCAGCGGCGCCTCGCACCGACCTTCGGCGCCGCGCCCAACACCCAGGCCTGCGCGGTGGACCTGGCGCTGCCCGGCACGCTGCCGGTGCTGAACCGCGGCGCGGTCGAGCGCGCCATCCGCTTCGGCCTGGCGGTGGGCGCCAAGGTCGCGCCGCTGTCGATCTTCGCGCGCAAGAACTACTTCTACCCCGACCTGCCCAAGGGCTACCAGATCAGCCAGTACGAGATCCCGGTGGTGCAGGGCGGCCAGGTCGAATTCGTGCTCGACGGCGCGCCGCGCAAGGTGCGCCTGACGCGCGCGCACCTGGAAGAGGACGCGGGCAAGAGCCTGCACGAGGACTTCCACGGCCAGACCGGCATCGACCTCAACCGCGCCGGCACGCCGCTGCTGGAGATCGTCTCCGAGCCCGACATGCGCTCCAGCGCCGAGGCGGTGGAGTACGCCAAGGCGCTGCACGCGCTGGTGGTGTGGCTGGGCATCTGCGACGGCAACATGCAGGAAGGCAGCTTCCGCTGCGACGCCAACGTCTCGGTGCGCCGGCCCGGCGCGCCGCTCGGCACGCGGCGCGAGATCAAGAACCTGAACAGCTTCCGCTTCCTGCAGCAGGCCATCGACTTCGAGGTGCAGTGGCAGATCGACCGCATCGAGGACGGCCTGGCCATCGAGCAGGCCACCGTGCTGTTCAACCCCGACACGCGGCGAGACGCGCGCCATGCGCAGCAAGGAAGATGCGCACGACTACCGCTATTTCCCCGACCCCGACCTGCCGCCGCTGGTGATCGCGCCGGAGTGGATCGAGCGCG
>CAVQWK010000018.1:0-19996 GCA_963717575.1 uncultured beta proteobacterium
GGTTTTCCCCCAGGCCCGGCCGGGTCCCGCGCGCTGCCACACTGCTACGCTCGCGCCGGGTCCCCCTTCCGTGCTCTCATCCGCCCCCACCCCATGACTTTCCTGGCCATCGATGTCGGCAACACCCGCCTCAAGTGGGCGCTCTACGCGGCACCGCGGCCGGGGGCCACGCTGCTGCACCAGGGCGCGGTTTTCCTGGAGACCATCGACGAGCTGGCCGAACGCGACTGGCGCACGCTGCCGGAGCCAGCCAGCATGCTGGGCTGCATCGTGGCTGGCGATGCGGTGCGCCGCCGTGTCGAACAGCAGATGGAACTGTGGGACATCGACCCGCACTGGGTCGTGCCTTCGACGCACGAGGCGGGCCTGGTCAACGGCTACGACCACCCCAGCCGCCTGGGGGCCGACCGCTGGGTGGCGCTGGCCGGTGCGCGCTCGCGCGTGCTGGCGACGCACCAGGCGCGGCCGGCGTTGGTGGTGATGGTGGGCACGGCGGTGACGGTGGACGCGCTCGACGCCGAAGGGCACTTTCTGGGCGGCCTCATCCTGCCAGGCTTCGGCGTCATGCTGCGCGCGCTGGAGATGGGCACCGCGGGCCTCAAGGTGCCCACCGGCGAGGTCGTCGATTTCCCCACCAATACCAGCGATGCCCTGATGAGCGGCGGCGCCAACGCGATTGCCGGCGCCATCGAACGCCAGTACCGCAAGCTGCTGGACCGCACCGGCCAGGAACCGATGCTCTTCATCACCGGCGGCGCGGCCGTCAAGCTGACGCCGATCACCGACCTGCCCTTCGAGACCGTGGACACGCTGATCTTCGACGGCCTGTTGCTGATGCAGTCTCACCGCCTGGCGCTGTAGCCCGCCACCGCGGCGGAACCGATCAAAGCCAGCGCTGCAGCAACTCGCGCAACTGCTGGCGCGAATAGGGTTTGGCCAGGTGCGCATCCATGCCCGCGGCCATCGACTGCGCGGCATCCTCGTCGAAGGCGTTGGCGGTCAGCGCCACGATCGGCACCCGCGGCAGCCCGAGCCGCGCTTCGCGCTCGCGCACCAGGCGCGTGGTGGCGTAGCCATCGAGCACCGGCATCTGGATGTCCATCAACACCAGGTCCACGTGCTGCTGCTCCAGCAGGGCCAGAGACTGCGCGCCGTCCTCGGCCTCGAGCACGTCGACGCCGAATGACTTCAGCATCTCGGCGCCGATCATGCGGTTGACCACGTTGTCCTCCACCAGCAGCACCACGCCCGAGCAGGCCGCACCGGCGTCCAGGCCACCGAAGTCGGACTCCTGCTCCGGCAGTGCAAGGTGGGGGGCCAGAGGCAGCGTGAGCGTGAAGCTGAACATCGATCCGGCGCCGATGCGGCTGGCGACCTCGATGCGCCCGCCCATGGCCTCGATGATGTGCTGGCTGATCGCCAGGCCCAGGCCGGTGCCGCCACGCAGCCGCGATCGCGTGCTGTCGACCTGGTGGAAGGGCTGGAAGATCTCTTCCAGCGCTCGCGCCGGAATGCCGATGCCGGTGTCCTCGACCTCGAAGCGGACGCGGGCGGCATCCCCGCTGACCCCCTCGCTGCTCAGGCGCAGCGTGACGCCGCCCCTCTCGGTGAACTTGACGCCGTTGCCGATCAGGTTGAGCAGCACCTGCTTCAGCCGGGGCGCGTCGCCCACCACGCCGTCGGGCACGCCCTCGCCCAGCTGCAGCGTGATCGTCAGGCCACGGCTTTCGGCATTGGCACGGAACAGCGCGGTGGCCGACGCCACCACCGCATGCAACGACATCGGCGTGGTCGCCAGCGCCAGCTTGCCCGCCTCGATCTTGGAGTGGTCGAGCACGTCGTTGAGGATGTCCATCAGCGACTCGCCCGAGGCCGCAGCCGTCTTCACCAGCCGGCGCTGGCGCACGTCCAGCGGCGTCTGGCGCAGCAGGTCCAGCGCGCCGAGCACGCCGTTCATGGGTGTGCGGATCTCGTGGCTCATGGTGGCCAGGAACTGCGACTTGGCCACGTTGGCCGACTCGGCCGCCTCCTTGGCGCGCAGCAACGAGGCGTTGGCCTCGTCGGCTTCGAGGCTGTGGCGCATCGAACGCTGCGTGGTGCCGCGAAACTCCCGCGTGGCGCGGTGCATCGTGATGCCGAACACCACCGCCAGCACGGCCAGCGGCACCGACCTCGCCGGTCCGTCGATGAGCGACACCACCACCAGCGAGCCCAATTGCAGGACGCTCAGCAGCAGGAAGCTGCGCCCGGCGATCGACATGAAGAAGGCGGCTGTCGCCACCGAGCCGCAGACGATCACCACGTACACGGTGGCTGTCGTGTCGCGCAGGGTGGGGTAGATGAACACGGTGGCCACGCACCACATCACGCCGACCAGCACGGCGTTGCCTTCGAGCTGGCGCACGACCGAGGTGATCTCGGCCGGCGACAGGGCCGGCTGGCTGCCGTGGCGACGGTCGAGAAGCCAGCGCCAGACCGCCACCGCCAGCCCCAGTCCGATCGTGACGGCCGCGGAGGGCCAATCCCCCGCCTGCCAACCGAGCCAGGCCACGAAGACCACCGCCACCCCCAGCAGCGGAACACTGCGCGCGGAGTTGTGCAGCGCGACCTGCAGCATCTCGCGCTGGATGGCCGTCTCGATGCCGTCAGGCTGTCTCACTGGTGTACCTGGGTGCTGCGCACTGCGGTATAGCCCTGCGGAGGGGCTCGGCTGGATCATGCCTCCAAGAGCATATCGCCGGCCGGTCGGGCCGGCGGCCCGCGGGCGACCATGGCGGTCTAGGTCGAGATGTAGTTCTCGAGTTGAGCGATCGTCGTCTCGTGGTCGGCGATGATGTCATCCATGATGTCGCGAATCGAAATCATGCCCAGCACGGTGGCGCCGTCGACCACCGGCAGGTGGCGGATCTTTCGCTCGCTCATCAAAGTCATGCAGGCGCGTGTCCCGGTAGCGGGGCTCACCGTCGTCACCTGCGCCGTCATGATCTCGGCAACCGGCGTGTCCCTGGAGTTGCGGCCCTGCAGGGCGACCTTGCGCGTGTAGTCGCGCTCGGACAGCACGCCGACGAGGCGGCCGCCGTCCATCACCATCAGCGCGCCCACCTCGTACTCCGCCAGCAGTTGCAGTGCGGTAAAGACCGAGTCGTCGGGGCGCACGTGCCAGAGCGTGCCTGCGCGCATCTTGAGCAGTTCGGAAACGGGCTTCATCGGTATACCTCTTCGGTCGCCTGCCGGCTGGCCTCCGCATTATGGATTCGCGGCCGCCCCGTCGGCGATGGCCATGCGCCGACACGGCTCGAGGCAGCCGTGCGAACATGCGGGCATGTCGAACCCAGCACTCCTCCGAGGCGGCCGCCATCGCCGTGTCTGGCGTGCCCTGTCCGCACTGGCCTTGGTGCTCGGCCTGCTGGCCGGCTGCACTACGCTCGACGAGCAGCAGCGCAAGTGGATCTTCCAGCCCAGCGACCGCACCTGGTGGGGGGGTCTCGCCGCCGCCGAGGGCATGGACGACGCGTGGATCGAGTTCGAGTCCAGGACCAGCGGCGACCCGGTGCGCCTGCACGGCCTGTGGCTGCCCCAGGCCCGGCCCGACGCGCCGGTGCTGCTGTACCTGCACGGCGCGCGCTACGACGTGCGTGGCAGCGCGCACCGCATGCGACGCATGCACGAACTGGGTTTTTCGGTGCTGGGCATCGACTACCGCGGCTTCGGCCGCAGCACGAACACCCTGCCCTCCGAGGCCCTGGCCTACGAGGACGCACGCGCTGCCTGGGATTGGCTGGCGGCGCGCCACCCGCGCGCACCGCGCTATGTCTTCGGCCACTCGCTGGGCGGCGCCATCGCGGTGCACCTGGCGCACGAGGTGGAGGACGAAGCCGGGCTCATCGTCGAGGGCAGCTTCCCGTCGATCCCCGATGTCGTGACGAGCTTCAAGTGGGGTTGGCTGCCGGTGTCGCCGTTGATCACACAGCGCTTCGACGCCGCGGCGCGCATCGGTCGCGTCGGCGCGCCTGTCCTGGTGGTGCACGGCAGCGAGGACAGCCTGATCCACCCCGATCTCGGCCAGGCGCTGTACGAGCGCGCCAGCGAGCCCAAGCGTTTCGTGCTGGTCGAGGGCGGATCGCACCACAACACCAATGCCGTGGGTCAGCCGCTGTACCGGCAGGCGCTGGCCGAGCTGTTCGGGCTGCCCGCCGTGCGCTGATGCGGATTCGCGATCGGATCAGGCGGGCACGACGGCCGTGACTTCGATCTCCACCTGGGCGCGGTCTTCCATCAGCGCGCTCACTTCCACCGCCGACATCGCCACCGTGTAACTGCCGATGACTTCGCGGTAGACGGCACCGATCTCGCGCCCGCGTGCGAGGTACTCGCTTCTGTCGGTCACGTACCAGGTCATGCGCACGATGTGTTCGGGCTGCGCTCCGCCCTCGGCCAGCACGGCCCGCACGTTCAGCAGCGCCTGGCGCACCTGGACCACGAGGTCGTCGCTCTCGAAGGCGCACTGTGGATTCCAGCCGATCTGGCCGGCCACGAACACCATCGTGCCGGCGGCGGCCACGCCGTTGGCGTAGCCGCGCGGAGCGGCCCAGCCGGGGGGCTGCAGGACCTTCATGCCGGCTCGCGCAGGCGGAAACGCTGCAGCTTGCCCGTCTCGGTGCGCGGCAGGCTGGCGCGGAATTCGATCTGGCGCGGGTACTTGTACGGCGCAATGGTCTGCTTCACGAAATCCTGCAGCGCCTTGACCAGCGCAGCGTCGCCTTCGAAGCCGGGTCGCAGCACGACGAAGGCCTTGACGACCATGCCGCGCGCTTCGTCGGGCTGACCGATGACGCCGCACTCGGCCACCGCCGGGTGCAGCAGCAGCGCACTTTCGACCTCGGGCCCGGCGATGTTGTAGCCGCCGGAGATGATCATGTCGTCGGTTCTTGCCTGGTAGACGAACTGGCCGTCGTCGTCGACAAGATAGGCGTCGCCGGTGAGGTTCCAGCCGTTGCGCACATAGTTCGCCTGGCGCGGGTCGTCGAGGTACCTGCAGCCGGTGGGCCCCTTCACCGCCAGGCGGCCGACCTGGCCGCGCGGGAGTTCGCGGCCATCGTCGCCCAGGATGCAGGCGCGGTAGCCGGGCACGGGCACGCCGGTGACGCCGGGCCGGGCGTGCTGCTCGTCGGCGGAAATGAAGATGTGCAGCAACTCGGTGGAGCCGATGCCGTCGATGATCTGGATGCCGGTCGCTGCATGCCACAACTGGCGCGTGGCGGCCGGCAGCGCCTCGCCGGCCGAAACGCACTTGCGCAGCGAGCCGATGTCGTGCTGCGCCACCTGCGCGGCCATCGCGCGGTACGAGGTGGGCGCGGTGAAGCACACGCTGGCGCGGAACTGCGCGATGGCCGTCAGCAGCGCATCGGGCGCGGCCTTCTCGACCAGCACGGTGGACGCGCCGATCGACAGCGGGAACAGCAGCAGCCCGCCGAGACCGAAGGTGAAGGCCAGCGGCGGGCTGCCGATGAAGACGTCGTCGGGACGCGCACGCAGCACATGCGGCGGCCAGCAGGCGCAGGCGGCCATGAGGTCGCGGTGGAAGTGCATCGTGCCCTTGGGCACGCCGGTGGTGCCCGAGGTGAAGGCGATGACGCAGGTGTCCTGCACACCGGTATCCACGTTGTCGAAGGTGGCCGGCTTGCCGGCCGCGCGGGCTTCGAGCTCACCCGCCGGCGCGCCGCCGAACATCAGCACCTGCTTCAAGGTGGGGCAAGACGGCCGCGCCAGGTTCAGCTCGTCGGCCAGCCGCGCATCGCACAGCGCGTGGCTGACCTGCGCCTTGTCGATGATGGTTGACAGCTCGCGCGCGCGCAGCAGCGGCATGCTGCCCACCGCGACGCCGCCGGCCTTGACGACGGCAAACCAGCACGCTGCGAGCATGGGTGAATTGGCGCCGCGCAGCAGCACGCGGTTGCCGGCCACCAGGCCCAGGTCTTCGACCAGCACGCGCGCAATGCGGTTGGCCTGCGCCTGGAATTCGGCGTAGCTCCAGCGCACGCCGTGGCCCTGAACGCACAGGCGCTGGCCCGCGCCGCGTTCGACCCAGCGGTCGAGCAGTTCGGTGGCGCAGTTGAGGTGATCGGGGAATTGCAGCTCGGGCCCCTCGAACAGGAACTCGGGGAGCTCGTGCCGCGGCGGCAGGTGGTCGCGCGTGAAGGTGTCGACGTGGGCGCTGTAAGGGGGGGCCGGCGGCATGGAAGGGCATTCTTCGGCGAGATAGTTTAGATGTCAACCAATTGAAGCCGCCGGCTATGATGAAGCCATGAGCACGCGCCCGCCCCGGCTCTGGGACATCTCGCCGCCCGTGTCGGTCGGCACGCCGGTATTTCCGGGGGACGCGGCCTACCACGGCGTCTGGGCGGCCCGCATCGGCCCCGGCTGCCCGGTGAACGTCAGCACGCTCACGCTCAGCCCGCACACGGGCGCGCATGCCGACGCGCCGCTGCACTACGACGACGCCGGTGCCGCCATCGGCCAGGTGTCGCTGGAGCCCTATCTCGGCCGCTGCCGTGTCATTCACGCCATCGCCCGGGGGCCGCTGGTGCGCTGGGAGCACCTGGCGCATGCTGCCGCCGGCCTCCCCGCGCGGGTGCTCGTGCGCACCTATGCGCGGGCTCCGATCGACCGCTGGGACCCCGACCTGGCCGCTTATGCGCCGCAGACGGTCGAGCGCCTGGCCGACCTGGGCGTGTCGCTCATCGGCATCGACACCGCGAGCATCGATCCGGCGGCCAGCAAGTCGCTCGACAGCCACCAGGTGATCCGCCGCCGCGGCCTGCGCGTGCTCGAGAACCTGGTGCTCGACGACGTGCCCGAGGGCGACTACGAACTGATCGCACTGCCCTTGAAACTGACCACCGCGGACGCGTCACCCGTGCGCGCCGTGCTCAGGGAATTGACATGACGAGAGACGACGCCCTGGCGCTGGACGCCACCGACGCGCTGGCCCCGCTGCGCGACCAGTTCGCCTTGCCGCCGGGCGTCATCTACCTCGACGGCAACTCACTCGGCGTGCTGCCGAAGGCCACGCCCGCGCGCGTGCAGCAGGTGGTGCAGCAGGAGTGGGGCACCGGCCTCATCCGCAGCTGGAACAGCGCCGGCTGGATGACGCTGCCGCAGCGCGTGGGCGACAAGATCGCGCGGCTGGTCGGTGCCGGCGCGGGTGAACTGGTGGTGGCCGATTCGACCAGCGTCAACCTGTTCAAGGTGCTGAGCGCGGCGCTGTCGATCACGCAGGCCGACACGCCCAAGCGCCGGCGCATCGTCTCCGAGCGCAGCAATTTCCCCACCGACCTCTACATCGCCGAAGCGCTGGCGGCGCGAGCGCGGCTTCGAGCTCGTGCTGGCCGAAGCCGACGACCTGGCAGCGCAACTGGACGAGCGCTGTGCCGTGCTGATGCTCACGCACGTGAACTACCGCAGCGGCCGCATGCACGACATGGCGGCGCTCTCGCATGCCGCGCACGAGGCCGGCGCGCTGGCGATCTGGGACCTGGCCCACAGCGCCGGCGCGGTGCCCGTGGACCTGCATGCCGACGGCGCCGACTTCGCCGTCGGCTGCGGCTACAAGTACCTCAACGGCGGCCCGGGCGCGCCGGCCTTCGTGTGGGCGCACCCGCGCCATCGCCGAGCGCTTCTGGCAGCCGCTGGCGGGCTGGATGGGGCACGCGGCGCCGTTCGAGTTCACGCCCGGCTACCGGCCCGCCGCCGGCATCTCGCGCTACCTCTGCGGCACGCCGGCCGTGCTGTCGCTGGCGGCGCTGGAATGCGGCGTCGACACCGTGCTGGCGGCCGAGCCCTGGGCGGCATGGCGGCGCTGCGCAGCAAGTCGCTGGCGCTGACCGCGGCTCTTCGCCGCGCGGGTGCAGGCCACGCTGCCCGCGGCCTGGCGCTGGTGTCGCCGCGCGACGATGCGCGGCGCGGCAGCCAGGTCTGCCTGGCGCACCCGGAGATCGCCTACCCGGTGATGCAGGCCCTGATCGCGCGCGGCGTCATCGGCGACTTCCGCGCGCCCCGGACATCCTGCGCTTCGGCTTCACGCCGCTGTACCTGCGCTTCGTCGACGTCTGGGACGCGGCCGAGCACCTGCGCCAGGTGCTGGCAGCGGCGAGTGGCGCCGGCCCGAATTCAACCAGCGGCAGGCGGTGACATGACCGACGCCCAGCATGCCGCACGCGGCCGCCCAGAGCGGCGCGCGCACCACGGCGCCCAGCTCGACTTCAGCGCCGACATGAGCTACGGCGACTACCTGCACCTGGACGCAGGTGCTGAACGCCCAGCACCCGCTCAGCCCCGACCACAACGAGATGCTGTTCATCGTGCAGCACCAGACCAGCGAGCTGTGGATGAAGCTGATGCTGCACGAGCTGCGCGCGGCCATCGCCGCCATCGCGGCCGACCGCACTGGCGCCGGCCTTCAAGATGCTGGCGCGCGTGTCGCAAGATCATGGAACAGCTGGTGCACGCCTGGGACGTGCTGGCGACGATGACGCCGCCCGAGTACAGCGCCATCCGCCCCTACCTGGCCAGCAGCAGCGGCTTCCAGAGCTGGCAGTACCGCTGCATCGAGTTCAGCCTGGGCAACAAGAACGCGGCCATGCTCAAGCCGCACGCGCACCGGCCCGACCTGCTGGCGCACGTGGAGGCGGCCTACCGCGCGCCCTCGCTCTACGACGAGGCGCTGCGCCTGCTGGCGCGCCGCGGCCTGCCGGTGCCGGCCAGCCACACCGAGCGCGACTGGACGCAGCCCTACGCGGCCAGCGACGAGGTCGAGGCCGCCTGGCTCGCAGGTCTACCGCGACGCCGGAGCAGCACTGGGACCTGTACCAGCTGGGCGAGGAACTCACCGACCTGGAGGACGCCTTCCGCCTCTGGCGCTTCCGCCACGTGACGACGGTGGAGCGCGTGATCGGCTTCAAGCGCGGCACCGGCGGCACCAGCGGCGTGGGCTACCTGCGCAAGATGCTCGACGTGGTGCTGTTCCCCGAGATCTGGAAGCTGCGCACCGAGCTGTAGGGTCGCTCGCTACAGCAGCGCGCTCGAGCGCGCGGTCCAGGGTCTCGACCGTGCGGTCCACGTTCATCAGCTTGTCCAGCCCGAACAGGCCGATGCGGAAGGTGCGGAAGTCGGCGGGTTCGTCCACGCCAGCGGCACGCCGGCGGCGATCTGCAGGCCCTGCGCGGCGAAGGTCTGGGTGTTGTGCCAGTCGGCGTCGTCGGTGTAGCTCACCACCACGCCGGGCGCCTGGAAGCCGGGCGCGGCCACGCTGCGGATGCCCTTGCTCGCCAGCAGCGCGCGCACGCGCCGGCCCAGTTCCTGCTGCGCCGCCTTGGCGGTCGAAGCCCAAGCTGCGGTTTCCTGCATGGCGTCGCGCAGCTGCGCCAGCCCGTCGGTGGGCAGGGTGGCGTGGTAGGCGACGCTGCCCTTCTCGTGCGCCTCCATGATGGCCAGCCACTTCTTCAGGTCGAGCGCGAAGCTGGTGCTGGTGGTGTGCTCGATGCGCGCCGTGCCTCGTCGCCCAGCATCACCAGGCCGGCGCAGGGCGTGCTGCTCCAGCCCTTCTGCGGCGCGCTGACCAGCACGTCCACGCCGATGGCAGCCATGTCCACCCAGATCGCGCCCGAGGCCACGCAGTCCAGCACGAACAGGCCACCGTGCTCGTGCACCGCCGCGGCCACCGCGCGAAGGTAGTCATCCGGCAGCAGCATGCCGGCCGAGGTTTCCACGTGCGGCGCGAAAACCACGTCGGGCTTCGTGCGCCGGATCGTCGCCACCACCTCGTCCAGCGGTGGCGGTGCAAACGGTGCCTGGTGCCCGGGTGACACCATGCGCGCCTTCAGCACCGTGGTCTCGGCCGGGATGGCGCCCATCTCGGAGATCTGGCTCCAGCGGTAGCTGAACCAGCCGTTGCGGATGACCAGCACCTTCTTGCCGGTGGCGAACTGCCGCGCCACCGCTTCCATGCCGAAGCTGCCGTTGCCGGGCACCACGATGGCCGACTTCGCGCCGTACACCTGCTTGAGCGTGGCCGAGATGTCCTGCATCACGCGGTGGAAGCGCTGCGCCATGTGGTTGAGCGCGCGGTCGGTGTAGACGACCGAATATTCGAGCAGGCCGTCGGGGTCGACGTCGGGGAGCAGGCCGGGCATGCGTGTCTCTGGAAGAGTGATGTTGAGCCCGGCGAGCTTATCAGCCAGCCGCTTCGTATGCCGACCGGATCCACCCCACCAGCGTGTCATCCACCTCATCGGCTCGGCCCAGACGCACGGTGTATGCACACATGCCGCCGGGCGGCATGGCCTTCAGTCGGGCATGCGGCGGCAGACTTTTCGCGTTGAGGCCCAGTTCGACGAGGTCCTTGGTGGCCGGCCCCAGCATCGCAAACTGCTTCTTGCGCCGCAGGCTGATGTAGGACTTCTTGGGCGCCAGCTCGCACGGGCCGAGGGTGTTGACGGCATGCATCACCGCATCGTGCACGGGTCGCAGGCGCGCCTTGGCACCGGTATAGATCGCGTCCAGTGGGTCTCCCTGCGGTGCCGTCGCCACCACGGGCACAGCGCCATCCAGCACCGGCAGCGGTTTGCCGTAGAACAGCGCCACGACATTGGCGTCGCCGTAGCCGAGCTTGAACTGCTCCATCAGCAGGCTGCGGCGTTCGCCGGTCTTGGCCAAGCCGCTGGCGGCGAGCGCGGCGTGCAGTTCGGCAATCGTCTTGCCGGTCCTGGACTGGATGTTGCGCAACTGGGTCAGCGTCGCGGCTTGCGGGTCGGCCATGGCGGGCTTCCGGTGGTGGCGGAGCCCCGTTATTCCACGATGCAAGGCCTTTGCCTAGACCGGCTTTTCCGGCTGCAGCACGGCGCAGCCCAACCTAGAATCCGACGTTTTCCCAGGCTTCCGGAGCCGCCATGGACACCCGCACCTCGACGATCCGTTTGCGCATCACCCAGTTGCGCGAGGTGCTGGCCCGCGAGGGCGTGCACGCGCTGCTGGTGCCCTCGGCCGACCCGCACCTCAGCGAGTACCTGCCCGGGCGCTGGCAGGGCCGCGAATGGCTGTCGGGCTTCACCGGCTCGATGGCCACGCTGGTGGTGACCACCGACCGCGCCGCGCTGTTCGCCGACAGCCGCTACTGGGTGCAGGCCGAGGCGGAACTGGCCGGCACCGGCATCGAGCTCGTGAAGATTCCCACCGGCACCTCGGCCGCACACGTCGACTGGCTGGCGCACCGCGTGCCGCGCGGCGCAGCGGTGGCGGTGGACGGCCAGGTGCTGGGCCTGGGGGCGGCCGGCGCATTGAAGACGGCGCTCGACGCCGCCGGCGTCACCTTGCGCACCGATATCGACCTGCTCGACTCGATCTGGCCCGACCGCCCTGCGCTGCCGGCCGAACCCGTCTACGAGCACGCACCGCCCCAGGCCACGCAGCCACGCAGCGCCAGGCTGGCTGCGGTGCGCGAGGCGATGGCGCACCACGGCGCCACGCACCACCTGGTGTCCACGGTCGACGACGTGGCCTGGATCACCAACCTGCGCGGCAGCGACGTCAGCTACAACCCGGTGTTCCTGGCCCACCTGCTGCTGGACCTGGCCGGCGGCACGCTGTTCATCGGCGCAAGCAAGGTCGATGCAGCGCTGGCCGCGCGGCTGGCCGCGGACGGCCTCAAGCTCGCGCCCTACGAACAGGCCGGCGCCGCGCTGGCCGCACTCGGCCCCGAAGCCCGGTTGCTGGTCGATCCCAAGCGTGTCACGCACGGCCTGCGGTCCCACGTCCCACCCGCTTGCCCGGTGGTCGAGGCCATCAACCCGAGCACGCTGCTGAAGAGCCGCAAGAGCGCGGCCGAAGCGGCCTTCGTGCGCGAGGCGATGGCCGAAGACGGTGCCGCGATGTGCGAGTTCTACGCCTGGTTCGAAGCCGCGATGGCGCGCGGCGAACGCATCACCGAGATCACCGTCGACGAGCGCCTGAGCGCCGAGCGCGCCAGGCGCAGCGGCTTCGTGGGCCTGAGCTTCAACACCATCGCCGGCTTCAACGCCAACGGCGCGATGCCGCACTACCGCGCCACGCCGGAGTCGCACGCGGTCATCCAGGAGACCCCGGGCGAAGGCGGCCTGCTGCTCATCGACAGCGGCGGCCAGTACCTCGGCGGCACCACCGACATCACGCGCGTGTGGCCCGTCGGCAACGTCAGTGCGGCCATGAAGCGCGACTACACGCTCGTGCTCAAGGGCACGATGAACCTGTCGCGCGCGCGCTTTCCCCGCGGCACGCTCAGCCCCATGCTCGACGCGCTGGCACGTGCGCCGCTGTGGGCCGATGGCATCGACTTCGGCCATGGCACGGGCCACGGCGTGGGCTACTTCCTCAACGTCCACGAGGGGCCGCAGAGCATCAGCAAGGCGATCCCCGACGCGAACATGGCGATGGAGCCGGGCATGATCACCTCCATCGAGCCCGGCGTGTACCGGCCCGGCCAGTGGGGCGTGCGCATCGAGAACCTGGTGCTCAGCGTGCCGGCGGCCACGCCGGACGGCGACACCTTCGGCGAATTCCTCGAGTTCGAGACGCTCACGCTGTGTCCCATCGACGCGACCTGCATCGACCGGTCGCTGCTGCGCACCGACGAGGTCGAGTGGCTCAACCGCTACCACGCCACCGTTCGCGAGCGGCTGGCACCGCGCGTGGCCGGAGCGGCGCTGGCCTGGCTGCTCAAGCACACGGCGTCGCTCTGACGGTTCACCGATGAGCGGCGCGCCGGCGCTGGGTATCGACCTCGGCGGCACCAAGATCGAGGCCGTGCTGCTGGCAGCCGACGGCAGCCTGCGCTGGCGGCAGCGTGTGGCCACGCCCGCAGGCGACTACCGCGCCACCCTGGCGGCCGTCACCGCGCTGGTGGCACAGGCCCGTGGCATCGAGGCGTCAACGTTCACCGTCGGGATCGGCACCCCCGGCGCAGCCGCTGCATCGGGGCTGATGAAGAACTGCAACTCGACCTGCCTCAACGGCATGCCGCTGCAGCGCGACATCGAAGCCGCGCTCGGCCAGCCGGTGACGCTGGCCAACGACGCCAACTGCCTGGCGCTGTCGGAGGCCACCGACGGCGCCGGGGCCGGCGCGGCGGTGGTCTTTGCCGCCATCCTGGGCACCGGCGCGGGCGCCGGCATCGCCGTGCACGGCCGGGTGCTGCAAGGGCCGCACCGGCTGGCGGGCGAGTGGGGGCACAACCCGCTCCCCTGGGCCGAGCCGACGCGCGACCCGGTCTTCGACTGCTACTGCGGCCAGCGTGGCTGCATCGAGACGCTGGTCAGCGGCACGGGGCTGGCGCGCGACCATGCGCACGTCAACGCCGAGGTCACGACCGGCGAAGACATCGTGCGCCGTGCCGCCGCCGGCGACGCTGCCTGCCGCGCCACGCTGGACCGCCACGCGCGACGCCTGGCACAGGCCCTGGCCGCGGTTATCAACCTGCTGGACCCCGACGTGATCGTGCTCGGCGGCGGCCTGTCGCGCCTGGCGCACCTCTATGAACAGGTGCCTGCGCTGTGGGGCCGGTGGGTCTTCGGCGCCGACCGCGATCCCGTGCGCACGCGCTTGCTGCCGGCGCAGCACGGCGACGCTTCCGGCGTGCGCGGCGCGGCCTGGATCGGCGCGCAGAACCCTCACCCGCCGGGGGGCGAGGATCGGGTTGAGGGTCGTGGCGGTCCGCGGCCCTCCCCCCACCCTCGCCCACGGGCGGGAGCGGGGCAAGAGTCGCTCAGGCGTGCTTGGCGATCAGCGCCTTGGCGCTGTCCAGCAATGCCTTGCCCTTGAAGCCGCGCTTGTCCATGTCGGCGACCCATTCGTCGTCGACCGCGCTGGAGAGCTTGACGAATTCCTGCGTCTGTTCGGCCGTGAAGGTGTAGAGGGTATTGCCGCGGTCGACCGCCGTCTTGCGGCCCGGCGCGTCGTTGCCCTGCTGCGTCTTGCCCAGCCAGGCACTGGTGGCCAGGCCCGAATTGGCGTCGATGACCTTCTTCAGGTCGGGCGCCAGCCCGTCGTACTTGGCCTTGTTCATGGCCATCACGAAGGTCGTGGTGTACAGCGCCGGGCTGCTGGCCGGGAATTCGCTGTGGAACTTGGTCAGCTCGTGCACCTTGACCGAAGGCACCACTTCCCAGGGGATGGCGCAGCCTTCGATGGTGCCCTTGCTCAGCGCGTCGGGGATCTGCGGCAGCGGCATGCCCACCGGAATGGCGCCCAGCGAGCCCAGCAGCTTCGTGACCTGGCGCGTGGGCCCGCGCACCTTCATGCCGCGCAGATCGGCGGCCGACTTCACCTGCTTGGCAACGGTGTGGAACATGCCCGGCCCGTGCACGTGCAGCGCGATGACATGGGTCTCCTTGAACTCGTCGGGGCACTGGGTCTGGAAGTACTCCCAGTAAGCCTTGGACGTGGCCTCGGCGTTGTTCATGATGAACGGCAGTTCGAAGACCTCGATGCGCGGGAAGCGGCCGGCGGTATTGCCGGGCAGCGTCCAGACGATGTCGACGACGCCGTCGCGCGCCTGGTCGTACAACTGGACCGGCGTGCCGCCGAGCTGCATCGCCGGGTAGGCCTCGAACTTGATGCGGCCGCCGGATTCCTTTTCGACCTTCTCCATCCAGGGCTTGTGCATCGTCAGCCAGACGTTGGACAGCGGCGCCATGAAGGTGTGGAACTTGAGTGTGACGCTCTGCTGGGCCAGGCCCGACAGGTGCGGCACGCCCAGGGCGGCCGCGGCGGCGGCGCCCTGCACGAAGGAACGGCGTTTCATGGTCTTGTCTCCGAGGGTGGGTGGGTGAAAGGTCAGGAAGTTAACGGCGGCGGGTGCCGCGGGCCGTCATGGTTGTCCCTAGCCCACGAACTGAACGAGCCACAGCGAGAGCACCGGGAAGAACAGCAGCAGCAGCAGCCGCACCAGGTCGCTGGCCAGGAAAGGCAGCACGCCACGGTAGCTCTCGGCGATGGGCACATCGCGCGCCATGCCGTTGACGACATAGACGTTCAGACCCACTGGCGGCGACAACAGGCCGAAGCTCACCGTCATCAGCACGATGATGCCGAACCACAGCGCCACGCTCTCCTTGGGCATGCCGAAGTCCAGACCCATGACGAACGGGGAAGAAGATCGGAATCGTCAGCAACAGCACCGACAACTCGTCCATCAGGGCGACCGAGCGCGATGTACAGCGCCACGATGGCACCACGATCATGAACGGCGACAGTCCCCAGCCCTGCACCAGCTGCGCCAGCTGCGCCGGCACCTGGGTCAAGGCCAGCGCCGAGTTCATGAGGTCGGCGCCCAGGAAGATGAGGAAGATCATCGCCGACGGCTTCGGCGGTGGCATAGAAGCAGTACTTGAACTTCTGCCACGTCATCTCGCGCTTGGCCAGCGCCGCGAAGAAGGTCGATGCGGCGCCGACGGCCGCGCCCTCGGTCGGCGTGAACCTGCCGCCGTAGATGCCGCCGAAGACGATGCCGAAGATCACGACGATGGGCAGCACGCCCCACACCGAGTTGCGGGTGAGCGCGGGGGCATCGACGTCGCGCTCCGGGGCCTGGCCGGGCACCAGGCGCACATAGATGGCGATCGCGGTCATATAGCCGAGCATCGCGATGATGCCGGGGATCATGGCCGCAGCGAAGAGCTTGGCGATATTCTGCTCGGTGAGGATGGCGTAGATCACCAGCGGCACCGACGGTGGAATCAGGATGCCGAGCGTGCCGCCGGCCGCCAGCGTGCCGGTGGCCAGGCGGCCCGAATAGCCGTGGCGCTTCATCTCGGGCAGCGCCACCGACGTGATCGTGGCGGCGGTGGCCACCGACGAGCCGCAGATGGCGCCGAAGGCCGCACTGGCCAGCACCGCGGCCATCGCCAGCCCGCCCTTGAATCGCGACATCGCCGCCGCCGCCACTTCGAACAGCGCCTTGCTGATGCCGCCCTGGGTGGCGAAATTGCCCATCAGTATGAACAGCGGGATCACGCTCAGGTCGTAACTGGCAAAGCGCGCGAAGGCCTGGGTGTTGAGGAACTGGCCAAGGGCAGCCACCCCGCCTGCCCGACATAGCCCACGGCGCCGGCCACGAACATGGCCACGGCGATCGGCGTGCGCAGCGCCATCAGCACGATCATGATGGCGAAGATCGCCACCGTCAGCTGCACCGGCGTCATGCCACCCCCGTGCGCGCGAAACCGTGCACCGCCTGCACCAGGCCGATCAGCGCCGCCAGCACCAGCGGCGGCACCATCCGCAATAGACCACCCATTCGGGAAAGCCGAGCATCATCGAGCCTGAGTTCGAGGTCCAGGCGCTGAGGCCACCGATCGCGGTGCGCCAGGCCATCAGCGCCATCACCGCGCCACCATGAAAGCGCCGAAGCGGTCAAGGCGGTCGCGCACGGCCACGGTGGTGCCTGCGGTAAAGAAGTCGACGATGATGTTGCCGCGCCGCATCTGGCACCAGGGCATGAACAGCGCGATGGCGGCGCCAGCGGCCGATCCCGAGAGTTCGAAGTCGCCGACGATGGTCCAGCCGGTGGTGTTGCGGCCGATGACGCTGGCGCAGGTCATCAGCGTGATCACGGTCAGCAACACGCCGGCGGCCACCGCGCACAGCTTGGCCAGGAGTTCCAGGACTTTCAAGACAGCGTCTCCGGCGGGCCCGGCTCAATATTGTGTGGCGGGCAGGCGCGCCACCAGGCCCTCGAGTTCAGGGGCGAGCACGATCTGGCACGAAAGCCGGCTGTGGGGTTCGCGCGGCGCGGCGGTCATCTCCAGCATCGCCAGTTCGTCGGCGCCGGGCCGCGGCAGGCGCGGGGCCCACTCCGGCGCGACGATGACATGGCAGGTGGCGCAGCTGAGCACGCCGCCGCAGTCGGCGGCGATGCCTTCGACGCCGGCCGCCTGCGCGGCGCGCATGAGGCTGCGGCCCACGGGGCCGGAAACCGTCAGGCGAGCGCCACCCGGGCGGTCGAGAAGGCGGTGACGAGGGTCATGTTCAATAGCGGCCGAAATATTCACGCCGCTCCCATGCGGCGGCGTCTTCGGCCTGCGCGTGGCGGGCCAGTTCCTGCCGCTTGATGGCGTGGAAGACCTGCGCCATGGGTTCGCCCAGGCCCTGCTGCAGCACGCCGTCGGCGGCCAGCGCGTCCAGCGCGTCGGCCAGCGTTGCCGGCAGCAGGGCCGCAGCGGCGGCATAAGGTGCTCGGTGGCCGGCCCGGGCTCGAGCCGCCGCGCCATGCCGTCGAGCCCCGCCCAAACCTGTGCCGCCATCGCCAGGTAGGGGTTGGCCATCGGCTCGCCCAGGCGGTTCTCGATGCGCGTGTCGCGTCACCGGGCGCGCCCACCACCCGCAACATGGCGCCGCGGTTGTCGCGCCCCCACAGCGCCGCCTGCGGCGCCATCACGCTGCCGCGGAAGCGGCTGTAGGCACCGATGGTCGGCGCGCACAGCGCGGCCATGCCGGGGGCGTGCGCCAGCAGTCCGGCGAGCCAGTGCGCGCCGGGTCGCTGAGCCACCGGCGCGCGCTGCCGGCGTCGCCGGCCGGCGACGGGCGGCACATCACGTTGTCGCCGTTGCGCGTCGACCAGCGAGTGGTGCAGGTGCCAGCCGCTGGCCACGGCGCCCTCGAACGGCGGCCGGCAGACGAAGCTGGCGTGGTAGCCGGCGCGCCGCAGCGCCTGGCGCACGCCGTTGCGGAACAGCACCATCTGGTCGGCCGCGGTGAGCGCGTCGGTGGGGCCGAACACGGCCTCGAACTGGCTGGGGCCGAGCTCGATCTCCAGCGGCAGCGGCAGCCCCAGGGCCAGCGCGGTGCGGCGCACGATGGCCAGGGGCTCGTCGCACAGGTCGGCCCAGCTCTCGGACAGCAACTGGTATCCCGGGTGGAGCAGCGCCACCGCGGGCGGCTCGGCCGGCCAGGCGGCGTCTTCGGGCGCCAGGCGCTCGCCGGTGATGCGAAAGATGTGGAATTCGACCTCGAGCCCGCAGCGCAGGCCCAGCCCGGCCGCCGCCAGCACCGCCAGCGCGCGCTGCAGCACGCGCCGCGGGTCGGCGACCACGGGCGTGCCGTCTTCGAACCAGGGTTCGGCGCGCATCCAGCCGGTGCCGGGCGCCCAGGGCAGGGCCACATAGGTGGCCGGGTCGGGCAGCAGGATCACGTTGTTGGCGGCGCCAAAACCCGGCGGCAGGCCGGCCGCGCCCGGCTCGAAGACCTTGAACGCAGTGCGGTCCGACGTGTCCTTCAGCAGCAGCGTGCTGACCATGCCGACGCCGGCGTCGAAGGCCCGCGACACGGGCGAGGCGTCGAAGCCGCAGACCAGCGTCTTGCCGCGCTGCGTGCCGTGCAGGTCGGCCCAGGCCACGCGGACCTGTTCGACATGCTCCGTGGCGATGCGTTCCAGCACCGCGTCGCACGCCGCCGCACGGGCCGCGTCCTGCACGCCGCAGCGCGCGGCGAACCTCATTCTTCGGTGGCCGGGACGGCCGCCGGCTGCAGCCATGCGGCGCCCGCGCGCTTGGCGGCAGCCGCCTCCTGCCAGAAGGCCTGCCAGCCATAGGCCGGCGCGATGCAGTCCATGGTGTCGGGGCCGGCAACGCCGCCGCCTCGTCGGCCGACAGCGCCATGGGCGGCGCGCCGCCGGCCCGCACGGTCTCGATCGCCTTCAGCAGCAGGCGCCGGTTGGCCATGATGACCTTGTCGCTGGTAGCCCAGGTGTTCCCGCGTACGGTCCTGGATCGCGCCCATGCTCTCCACCGCCCACTGGTCGTGCAGGTTGATGTCTTCTTCGCCCAGGCCGAGGTAGGTGCGCGTGCGCTGTTCGTCGGCGCCGAAGCCCCATTCGTCGTGGCGACCCTTCTTCGGCACATAGTCGGCAGCGAAACGCCGGCCAGGCGCTGACGCAACCTCTCCTTGTCCAACGGGCCGGCGAAGCTGGTGAAGAACGAGTACCAATAGGTGCGCGTGTCGTCCACCGGCACGTGCATCTGCGTGATGGTCACGGTCTCGGACAGCGGAATCACGAAGGTCTGCGGGAACACCGAATGCGTGACGCGCACATGCGTCAGTTCGTCGTCGATGAGGCGCAGCGTGGTCAGCCTCGTCAGCCCCGGCGCGACCTCTTCGTGCCGGATCTCGGGGCTGCAGAATTCGCGCATCACGCGCGTCATCGGCCATCGCTGGCCGCGCACGGCGCCCACGCTGGCGGCGCGAAACTGGCGGCCGAAGGTGCCTGGGTTTCGCTGCCGTCGCCGTCGTCGAGATGCGGTGCAGGAAGGACGCGTGCGCCGGGTCGATGCCCACCTCGACGCCTGCAGCCAGTTGCAGTCCCAGAAACCCTTGAAGGCGAAGGTGTGGGGGTCGGGGCGGGGAAGCAGTCGAAGGCGGGCAGTTCGGGCGGTGTGCTGCCCTCGGGGCCGAGATAGGCGAAAAAACTGGACTGCACAACGCAGCGGGGACGAGCGCTGGCGCACGCGCTGGCACAGGGTGCTGCCGACCCCGTTGATGGAAGGCTCGGCCGGCGTCTCCAGGCAGCGCCCGTCGGCGGCGAATTTCCAGCCGTGGAACGGGCAGCGGATGCCTTCGGGTTCGTGACGCGCGAACTTCAGGTCTGTATCTCGTGCGGGCAGTCGCGGTCCAGCAGACCCCACTGCCCTGCCCCGTCGCGGAACAGCACCAGGTCCTGCCCCAGCAGGCGCACCGCCTTCAGCGGCCGCTCATGCCTGGCGGGGTCGAGCGCGGGGTCGAATTCGTCGAGCAGCGCGGCCGGTTGCCAGTAGCGGCGCAGCAGTTCGCCGCAGGGCGTGCCGGGGCCGATCCGGGTGATAAGTTCGTTCTGGGCGGCTTGCATGTTGCGGCCGAGTCTAGGCGGAGCGTGGGTGGGGCGGCAAGCTGTGGGAAATACGGGCGGGGGATGTCGGATCTACATCAGCACGATGTC
>CAVQWK010000019.1:0-85274 GCA_963717575.1 uncultured beta proteobacterium
GGCCGGGATGATCGTCGTCACCACCGACAAGGGCCTGTGCGGCGGCCTGAACACCAACATCCTGCGCGCCCTGACCACACGCATGCGCGAACTGCAGGAGGCCGGGATCGACACCCGATCGGTGGCGATCGGCAACAAGGGCATGAGCTTCCTGGGCCGGATCGGCGCCAAGGTCATCAGCCACATCGTGCAGATCGGCGACGCGCCGCCGCTCGACCGGCTCGTGGGCCCGGTCAAGGTGATGCTCGACGCCTTTGTCGCCGGCGAGGTCGACTCGGTGCACCTGTGCTACACGCGCTTCATCAACACGATGAAGCAGGAGCCAGTGATCGAGCAGCTGCTGCCGTTGAGCAGCGAGCGCCTGCAGCAGAGCCAGGAAGAGAAGGCCGCCTACGGCTGGGACTACATCTACGAGCCTGACGCCATGAGCGTCATCGACGAGTTGCTGACGCGCTATGTCGAGGCGCTGGTCTACCAGGCGGTGGCCGAGAACATGGCCTCGGAGCAGTCGGCGCGCATGGTCGCGATGAAGGCCGCGACCGACAACGCCGGCAGCCTGATCGACGAGCTCAAGCTCATCTACAACAAGACCCGGCAGGCGGCGATCACCAAGGAATTGAGTGAGATCGTCGGCGGTGCCGCCGCAGTCTGATTCCGAATCGAAAACAGAGGTTATTCACCATGGCGAATGTCCAGGCTCAAGGCAAGATCGTTCAGTGCATCGGCGCGGTGGTCGACGTGGAGTTCCCGCGCGACCAGATGCCGCATATCTACGACGCATTGAAGCTCGAAGGCACCGCACTGACGCTCGAGGTGCAGCAGCAGCTCGGCGACGGCATCGTGCGCACCATCGCGCTCGGCTCGTCCGAGGGCCTGCGTCGCGGCCTGATGGTCAACAACACCGGTGCGGCGATCACCGTGCCGGTGGGGACGGCCACGCTGGGCCGCATCATGGACGTGCTGGGCAACCCGATCGACGAACGCGGCCCGGTCGACCAGACGCTGACCGCGTCGATCCACCGCAAGGCGCCGGCGTACGACGAGCTGAGCCCGTCGCAGGAACTGCTCGAGACCGGCATCAAGGTGATCGACCTGATCTGCCCCTTCGCCAAGGGCGGCAAGGTGGGTCTGTTCGGCGGCGCCGGCGTCGGCAAGACCGTGAACATGATGGAGCTCATCAACAACATCGCCAAGGCGCACAGCGGCCTGTCGGTGTTTGCCGGCGTCGGCGAGCGCACCCGCGAGGGCAACGACTTCTATCACGAGATGGCGGAGTCGGGCGTCGTCAACCTCGAGAACCTGGGCGAGTCCAAGGTGTCGATGGTCTATGGCCAGATGAACGAGCCGCCGGGCAACCGTCTGCGCGTGGCGCTGACCGGCCTGACCATCGCCGAGTCGTTCCGCGACGAAGGCCGCGACGTGCTGTTCTTCGTCGACAACATCTACCGCTTCACGCTGGCCGGCACCGAGGTCTCCGCACTGCTCGGCCGCATGCCGTCGGCGGTGGGCTACCAGCCGACGCTGGCCGAGGAAATGGGCCGGCTGCAGGAGCGCATCACCTCCACCAAGGTCGGCTCGATCACCTCCATCCAGGCCGTGTACGTGCCTGCGGACGACCTGACCGACCCGTCGCCCGCCACCACCTTCGCCCACCTGGATGCGACGGTCGTGCTGTCGCGCGACATCGCCTCGCTGGGCATCTACCCGGCGGTGGACCCGCTGGACTCGAACAGCCGCCAGGTCGACCCGCACGTCGTCGGCGAGGAGCACTACACCACCACCCGCGCCGTGCAGGCCACGCTGCAGCGCTACAAGGAACTGCGCGACATCATCGCCATCCTGGGCATGGACGAACTGAGCCCGGAGGACAAGCTGGCGGTGAGCCGCGCCCGCAAGATCCAGCGCTTCCTGAGCCAGCCCTTCCACGTCGCCGAGGTCTTCACCGGCAGCCCGGGCAAGTACGTGCCGCTGAAGGAGACCATCCGCGGCTTCAAGATGATCGTCGCCGGCGAGTGCGACGCACTGCCCGAGCAGGCCTTCTACATGGTCGGCACGATCGACGAGGCTTTCGAGAAGGCCAAGAAGATCCAATAAGGAGCCGCGATGGCCAATACGATCCACGTCGACGTCGTCTCGGCCGGGGAGAGCATCTTCTCCGGCGAGGCCAGGTTCGTCGCGCTGCCCGGCGAGTCGGGCGAGCTCGGCATCCTGCCGCGCCACACGCCGCTGATCACGCGCATCAAGCCCGGCGCGGTGCGCATCGAGCGCGCCGACAACGGTGAAGAGGAATTTGTCTTCGTGGCCGGCGGCATCCTCGAGGTGCAGCCGGGCGTGGTGACCGTGCTCGCCGACACCGCCATCCGCGGCCACGACCTCGACGAGGCCAAGGCCAGCGAGGCCCGCAAGCTGGCCGAGGAAGCCATGCGAAACGCCAAGAGCGACATCGACCTGGCCGCGGCGCAGAGCGAGTTCGCCACCATGGCCGCGCAGCTGGCCGCGATCCAGAAGTTCCGCAAGAAGTAGGGGCCCAGCGCAGGACCCCCGCAGCCCGCCCGGCCCCGCCGCGGCGGGCTTCTTTCTGGGCGCCGCCCTCCCGTGGCCCGCCTCCCGTGGAGTGAACCGCCAAGTGGAAGTCAAACTCGACAAGCGCTACCCGCTGGCCGTCAGCGTGGAGCAGGCGTGGGCCGTGCTGGCCGACATCCCCGCCGTGGCGCGCTGCATGCCCGGCGCGCAGGTCACCGAGCAGGTGGACGACACGCACTACAAGGGCAGCGTCAAGACCAAGGTCGGTCCGGCGCTGGTGCAATTCGCTGGCGACGTCGAGGTCCGTGGCCTCGATGCCGCCGCTCGCTCGCTGCAACTTTTCGCCAAGGGCGCCGACAAGAGCGGCTCGTCGGCGGCCATGAACCTGGCGGCGCAACTCGAAGCCGGCGAGACCGCCGGCACCGCCGTGCTCGTCGGCCAGGCCACGGTGACGGTCAGCGGCAAGCTCGCGCAGTTCGGCAGCCGCTTGCTGGTGCCGGTGTCGGACGCGATGCTGGCGCAGTTCGCCGACAACTTCCGCGCCGCGGCCGCGGAGGTGCCGGCGCCCGCCCCGGCCGGCTCGCCAGAGGCCAGCGCGCCGCCGGCCGAGCCAGGGGCCGCATCGCAGCCGGTCGAGGCACTCAACGCCCTGGCGCTGGTGTGGACCCTGATCAAGGCCTGGTTCGCCGGGCTCTTCGGTCGCCGGCGCTGAACGGCCACGCCCGGTGGCGCTATAACCCTGGGCATGGAGGGTCAGGCACATGGGCACGAAGGGCGACAAGGCGGGCAACAAGGGCCAGGCGACCAAGCTCGACAAGGACGAGTATTTCGAGCAGCTCGAGCGCCTGCAACTGGAACTCAACGACGTCGCCCGCTGGTTGCAGTACACCGGCAAGCGCCTGGTGGTGGTGGTCGAAGGCCGCGACACGGCCGGCAAGGGCGGCGTCATCTCGGCCATCGCCGACACGCTGAATCCGCGCCAGTGCCACATCGTGGCGCTGGCCAAGCCGAGCGACCGCGAGCGCACGCAGTGGTACTTCCAGCGCTACGTGGCGCACCTGCCGGCGGCCGGCGAGATCGTGCTCTTCGACCGCAGCTGGTACAACCGCGCCGGTGTCGAGCGCGTGATGGGTTTTTGCACCGAGGCCGAGACCGCGGCCTTCCTGGCGCAGGCGCCGGTGTTCGAACGCATGCTGGTCGACGACGGCATCCTGCTGTTCAAATACTGGCTTACGGTGGACCAGGCGCAGCAGGAAGAGCGCTTTGCCGAGCGCACCGAGGACCCGTTGAAGCGTTGGAAGCTGTCGCCCATCGACGTCACGGCGCGCGAAAAGTATGCCGAGTACACGGCGGCGCGCGACGGTCATGCTCGAGGCCACGCACACCAAGCACGCCCCCTGGACCCTGGTCGACTTCAACGACCAGCGCCGCGGCCGCCTGAAGCTCATCCGCCACCTGCTCGACGCCATCCCCGAGCGCGCGGTGCCCGAGGTCAGGATCGAGTTCCCGCCGCTCGGCCACGCGCCGCTGAAGGAGCGTTTCAAGGGCGGCCCGAAGCCGATCTGAGACCGCGGCGATGTCGGCTCGCGGTGCGGGCTCGGCGCGTCACGGCATGGTCAGTCCGCCAGCGGCTGCGTGACGGCGTCGATGCGTGCCATCACGTCGGGCGTGAGCTTGTCCAGCAGGTCCAGCGCACCCAGGTTGGCCTGCAACTGCGAAAGCCTCGACGCGCCCGTGATCACGGTGCTGACGCGCGGGTTCTTCGCCACCCAGGCCAGCGCCAGTTGCGCCAGCGTGCCGCCGAGTTCGGCCGCGATCGGCTCCAGCTGCGCCACGGCCGCATTCTTGGCCGGGTTCGTGAGTCCGTCGCGCAGGAAGGCCATGTTCTCGAGCGCACCGCGGCTGCCTTCGGGCACGCCGTCGCGGTACTTGCCGGTCAGCAGGCCGGACGCGAGCGGGCTCCAGGTCGTCAGCCCCAGGCCGATGTCGCCGTACAGGCGCGAATACTCCTCCTCGACACGCTTGCGGTGGAACAAGTGGTATTGCGGTTGCTCCATCACCGGCTTGTGCAAGTGGTGGCGCTCGGCGATCTCCCACGCCGCGCGGATGTCGGACGCGCTCCACTCGCTGGTGCCCCAGTACAAGGCTTTCCCTTGCGTGATGATGTCGCTCATGGCGCGCACCGTTTCTTCCACCGGCGTGTGCGGGTCGGCGCGGTGGCAGTAGACGAGGTCGATGTGCTCCAGGCCGAAGCGCCTGCAGCGAGCCGTCGATGGCCTGCATCAGGTACTTGCGGTTGAGCGTGTCCTTGCGGTTGACGGCCTCGCCCGCGCGGTCCAGGCCCCAGAAGAATTTCGTCGAGACGACGTAGTTCAGGCGTGGCCAGGCGAGCTGCTTCAGCGCGGCGCCCATGATCTCTTCGCTGCGCCCGCCGGCGTAGACCTCGGCGTTGTCGAAGAAATTGATGCCGGCGTCATGGGCAGCGGCCATCATCTCGACGGCCGAGCCGGTATCGACCTGGTTGTGGTACGTGACCCAGGAGCCCAGGGACAGCGTGCTGACGCGCAGGCCGGCGCGGCCGAGACGGCGGTATTGCATGGTGGGGTACTCCCGTTGCGGATGGTGAGGCCGGCAAGCGTAGCGCAGTGGCGGTCGAGCTGCCGGCGGGCGCTTCGGCACCGGCCTGTTCGGCGGCGGTCGCGGGCGCGACACCGCCCCGGTCACGGCGCCGCCAGAATCGCGGCCATGGGAACCCTCTACCTCGTGCGTCACGGCCAGGCCTCTTTCGGGGCGGCCGACTACGACCAGCTCAGCGACCTGGGCATGCGCCAGTGCCGTGAGCTCGGCCGCTGGTTCCGCGAGCGGGGGGTGATCTTCGAAGCGGTGATGCGGGGCACGCTGCGCCGCCACGGGCAGTCGCTTTCGGCCATGACCGAGGGCCATGGCGAGCTGCCGGCGGCGCTGTCATGGCCGGGGCTCAATGAATACGACGGCGAGGCCCTGGTCCGCGCGGCGCACCCCGCGGTGCAGCCACCGGCGGACGCCACCACGCCCGAGGCCTATCGCGCCCACTTCCGCCTGCTGCGCGAGGGCCTGGCGTCGTGGATCGCCGGCCGCACGGCACCGACTGGCATGCCGAGCTGGCCCGAATTCGTGGCCGGTGTCACCGGTGCGCTGGATCATGTGCGCCGGCAGCATCAGGGCAACGTGCTCATCGTCTCCAGCGGCGGGCCGATTGCCACTGCGGTGAGCCAAGTGCTCGGTGCCCCGCCCGAGACCATGATCGAACTCAACCTGCGCATCCGCAACAGCTCGCTCACCGAGTTCGCGTTCACGCCCAAGCGGCACATGCTGGTCAGCTACAACCACCTGCCGCACCTGGACCATCCCGAACGGCTGGGTTGGGTGACCTACTCCTGAGGCACAGTCTGCTCAGGCGAGCTTCTTCAGGAGTTCGGCCTTCTTCGCCGAGAACTCTTCTTCGGTGAGGATGCCCCTGGCCTTGAGATCGGCCAGCTTCTCGATCGTGGCCATCACCTCGTCGGGCCGCACGCCCACCGGCGGCGCCACGCCGGCCGCATGGGCACCGCCACCCTGCAGTCCCTGGCTCAACTGCTGCGCCATCACCTGGCCCAGCGCCACGCCGGCGCCCAGGCCCAGCGCGTCACCCACGATGCCCCCACCACCGCCACCACCGCCGGACCCGGCAGCCCCCTTGGCGAATTCCGGGATGGCCTGCGCGGTCTGGTACTGCATGAACTTGCCCATGTCGTCGCCGACCATGCCCATGCCGATCTTCTGGTCCAGCACCTTCTGCAGTTCCTCGGGCAGGCTCACGTTCTGCACCGTCACGCTTCCAGCGCCAGCCCGAGCCGGGCGAATTCAGCGGCCGCGGCGCTGCGCATCTGGCCGGCAAATGCCACCTGGTTGGCCGCCAGGTCCAGGAACGGCGCGCCACTGGCGCCACCGCGTCGCTGATGTGCTGCAGCATCAGCCCGCGCAACTGGCCGTCGAGGTCTTCGACCGTGTAGCGCTCGCGGGTGCCCGAGACTTCGGTGTGGAACAGCTTCGCATCGACGATGCGGTAGGCGTAGTTGCCGAAGGCGCGCAGCCGCACGGCGCCGAATTCGGGGTCGCGGATCGTCACCGGCTGCGTCGTGCCCCAGCGCCTGTCCAGCTGGCGCCGCGTGCTGAAGAAGTACACGTCGCTCTTGAACGGGCTCTGGAACAGCTTGTCCCAGTGCTTCAGGTAGGTCAGCACCGGCAAGGTCTGTGTCGTCAGCCGGTAGCTGCCGGGGCCGAAGACATCGGCCAGCTGGCCTTCGTTGACGAACAGGGCGACCTGGCTCTCGCGCACCGTCAGCGAGGCGCCGTGCTGGATCTCGTTGCCGGCCATCGGGTAGCGCCAGGCCAGCGTGCCGTCATCGACTTCGGTCCACTCGATGATGTCGATGAACTGTTTCCTGATGAAGTCCATCATCGCCATGGCCAGACCCTCCGCGATGCCCCACCGGCAGGGGCGCGGCAAATAATACGCGGCGAGGCAAAGGAAACGCTCGTGACGAAAACGGCATGGCAGATCGCGGTGGTGGGCGCCGGCCCGGTGGGGCTGGCGCTGGCGCTGCACGCGGCGCGGGTGCTGCCGCAGGCCGGCATCACGCTCTTCGACGCCCGCCCGGCCGATCGCGATGTGGTGCCGACCCCCGCACCCTGGCGCTGTCCATGGGCAGCGTGCAGTTCCTGCGGCGCCTGGGCGCGTGGCCGGCGGCGGTGGCCGAGCCCATCCTGCAGGTGCACGTATCGCAGGCGCCGCCGACGCTCAGCACCCTCATCGGTGAGCCGGCGGTGCGCTTGCGCGCGACAGACCTCGGCGTGCCCTACCTGGGCGCCGTGCTGCCCTACGGCGCGCTGGTGGCGCCGTTGCAGCGCGCCTGGGAGGCCGAGGCCGCGGCCCAGCCCGAGCGGCTGCGCAGCCGCTTCGGCACGCCGGTGGCCGCGATCAAGGCGCTGCCGGCGGGGGTGGAGGTCGACGCCGGCATCGCCGAGCACTACGACCTGGCGGTGGTGGCCGAAGGCGGCGTCTTCGCCGACCAGGCGCGCAAGGCGCTGGTGGGCGACTACGGGCAGACCGCCTGGGTCGGCAGCGTCACGCTGCAGGGCGCCACGCGCGGCATGGCCTTCGAGCGCTTCACGCGGCACGGTCCGGCCGCACTGCTTCCCTTGCCAGGCGTCGCGGGCGCGCCGTCCGGCACCGCTCGCGCGGCGCTGGTCTGGTGCGTGCCGAGCGCCGACGACCCGGTGCGCGATCTCGACGATGCCCAGCGCATCGCGGTGCTCAACACGCTCTTCCCCGCCGAGGCGGGGCGCATCGTCGGCATCACCCCGCTCAAGTCCTTCCCGCTCGGCCTGAACGCGGAGCGCACGCTGGTCAGCGGCGCCACCGTGCGCATCGGCAATGCGGCGCAGACGCTGCACCCGGTGGCGGGGCAGGGGTTGAACCTGGGCCTGCGCGACGCCTACGAACTGGTCGCCGTGCTGCGCCACGCCGGCACGCTCGAGTCCGCGCTGCGGCGCGCCGAATGGGCGCGTGCCGCCGACCGCTGGACGATGATCGCGGCCACCGACTTCCTGGCCCGCAGCTTCACCTGGAAGTTGCCCGGTGCGGCCACTGCGCGCGGCCTCGGCCTGGCGGCGCTGCAGGGCCTGCCGCCGGTGCGTGACTGGCTGGCACGCCGGATGATGTTCGGCGGGCGTTGAGCGCGGCGCGGCTGCGGCCTACAGCCGCCGGTGCGCCAGCGCCGGCAGTTGCGACCGCACCTGCGCCAGGCGCCGGCGGTCCAGCTCGGCGATGGCCAAGCCCTCGCCCTCCTCGTGCACGGCCAGCACTTCGCCCCAGGGGTCGACGACCATGCTGTGCCCCCAGGTGCGGCGGCCGTTGGGGTGGGTGCCGCCCTGTGCCGCGGCGAGGATGTAGCACTGGTTTTCCACCGCACGGGCACGCAGCAGCAACTCCCAGTGCGCGCGACCGGTCGTGTAGGTGAAGGCGGCCGGCACGCAGATGAGGTCGCACGGCGGTTGCATGAGCGCGCGGTAGAGCTCGGGAAAGCGCAGGTCGTAGCAGATCGACAGGCCCACGCGCAGCGTGGCGGCGCCGGCGCTCACGTCCAGAGCGACGGGGGTGCTGCCGGCCTGCAGCGTGCGGCCTTCGTCGTAGCTCTCGCGGCCGTTGTCGAAGGCAAAGAGGTGGATCTTGTCGTAGCGCGCCACCTCTAGGCCGTCGGGGGTGTAGACGCAGCTGCGGTTGAGCACCTGCCCGGGCATACCGGTGCGCAGCGGCAACGTGCCGCCGACCAGCCAGACGCCGCAATCGCGCGCCGTGCCGGCCAGGAAGTCCTGGATCGGGCCGCTGCCCGGCGCCTCGGCCAGCGCCAGCTTGTCGGTGTCGCGATGGCCCATGACGCAGAAATACTCGGGCAGCGCCACCAGCGCGGCCCCGGCCGCCGCGGCCTGGCGGATCAACCGCGCCGCGGCATCGCGGTTGTCGGGCCAGTCGGGGGTGGAAACCATCTGCACGGCGGCGATCTTCATGCCCGCATTGTGCTGGCGTCGACGGGCGATGACGGCAGCGGCATATCCCCCCGGCCCGGTAGGCCAAGGAAACAGGACTACGCTTGCGCCCCCATGGCCGCCATCCCCTGCGCTGCACTGCCGGCCCCCATCGCCGACGCGGCCCACAGTCGCTTCGTTCAGCGCGTGCGTCGTCGCTGGCCGGCGGAACTCGCCCTGCTCGCTCCCGGGGCGCCCGGGTTCGACGACATCACGGCCCTGGTGCAGCGGCTGCGCGAGACGGGCCGTGAGCTTCCCGCGGCACTGCGCGTGGCGCGCCACCTGGTGCTGGAACGGCTGGCCGTGCTCGACGTGGAGCAGGAGGCAACGCTGGACACCGTCACCGGCACCATGACGGACCTGGCCGAGGCCACGCTGGAGCTGGCCCTGGCGCAGGCCGAGGCGGAGGCCGACGAACGGCACGGCCCACCGCTGGACGCCAACGGGCAGCGCGTGCAGATGTGGATCGTGGGCATGGGCAAGCTCGGCGCGCGCGAGCTCAACGTCTCGTCCGACATCGACCTCATCTACATCTACGAGGAAGACGGCCACACCGCCGGGGCGCGGCCCTTGTCGTTCCACGAATACTTCAGCTTCGTCGCCAAGCGTCTGTATGCGCTGATCGGCGAGACCACCGACGACGGCATCGTCTTCCGCGTCGACCTGGCGCTGCGCCCCAACGGCAATTCGGGCCCGCCGGTGGTGAGCCTGGCCATGCTCGAGGAGTACCTGCAGGTGCAGGGCCGCGAGTGGGAGCGCTTCGCATGGTCGAAGAGCCGCGTCGTGGCGCCGCGCGTGGCGGTGACCAGCGGCCGCGCGCTGGCGCTGCGCTCGCTGGTCAGTGCCTTCGTCTACCGCCGCTATCTGGATTACGGCGTCTTCGAGGGCCTGCGCCAGCTGCACCGCAAGATCCGCGACGAGGCCCAGCGCCGTGCCGCCGGCCGCCCCGAGCGTGCGAACGACGTGAAGCTGTCGCGCGGTGGCATCCGCGAGATCGAATTCATCGTCCAGCTCATGCTGGTGGTGCGTGGCGGCCAATTCCCCGAGATCCGCACGCGCAGCACGCTGCGCGGCCTGGACCGGCTGGTGGCGCACAGCCTGATGAAGCCCGAGATGGCCCAGAAGCTGGCCGCCGGCTATGTGCTGCTGCGGCGCATCGAGCATCGCATCCAGTATCTCGACGACCAGCAGACGCACCTGCTGCCGACCGCGGACGAGGATCTCGCCTGGATCGCGCGCAGCCTGGGCCTGGTCTGCAAGCCCGAGGCCTGCGAGTTGCTCGACCGTCTGTGCGAGGTGCGCGAGCTGGTGGCCGCCGAGTTCGACTCGCTGCTGCACGACGGCCAGGGCAGGTCGCCCGACGGTGGCAACGGCAACTGCCGCCGCTGCGGCACGGGGCCCTTGCCCATCGACAGCGAAGCGCTGCTCGACAAGATGCCGCCCGAACTGGCTACGCGACTGCGGCCCTGGGGCCAGCAAGCGCGCGTGCTGGCGCTGCGCGACGAGAGCCGGATGCGCCTGGGTCGGCTGATGCAGAAGACGGCGCAGGCCGTGCAGGAGGGGGACTGCACCATCACCGCGGCGCTGCGCTTCGTCGACTGGGTCGAGCCGCTGCTCCGACGCGAAAGCTATCTCGCGCTGCTGCTCGAACGACCCGAGGTGCACCGGCGCCTGCTGCGCGTGCTGGGCATCGCGCGCTGGCCCATGCAGTACCTGATGCGCCACCCCGGCGTCATCGACGAGCTCGCCGACCAGCGGCTGCTGCACCAGCGCTTCGACCGTGCGGCGTTCAGCGCCGAACTCGAGAGCCGCCTGGCCGCCTGGCAGCGTTCGGGCGAGGACGACGAGGAGAACCTGCTCGACACGCTGCGACACGCGCACCACGCCGAGGTCTTCCGCACGCTGGTGCGCGACGTCGAGGGCGACCTGACCGTGGAGCAGGTGGCCGACGACCTCTCGGCGTTGGCCGACACCGTGCTCGACACCGCCGTGCGCTGGGCCTGGGCGCGACTGAAGCAGCGCCACCGCGCGGCGCCGGGGTTGGCCGTCATTGCCTACGGCAAGCTTGGCGGCAAGGAACTGGGCTATGGCAGCGACCTCGACGTCGTCTTCGTCTACGACGACGCCGACGCCACCGAAGACGAGAAGCAGCGCGCCCAGGAGGTCTACCCCGCCTTCGTGCGCAAGCTCATCACCTGGCTGACGCTGCGCACTTCGGCCGGCGAGCTGTTCGACATCGACACCGCCTTGCGGCCCAACGGCAATTCGGGCCTGCTCGTGACCTCCATCGCCGCCTTCGAGACCTACCAGTCCGGCCGCGGCAGCAATACCGCCTGGACCTGGGAACACCAGGCGCTGACGCGGGCGCGCTTTGCCGCCGGCGCGGCGGCCATCGCGCCGCGCTTCGAGGCCACGCGCCGCGCCGTGTTGACGGCCCCGCGTGACCCGCAGGCGCTGCGCGAAGAGATCCGCAGCATGCGCGAGAAGGTGCGCGCCGCGCGCCCGGTGCCGGCGGGTCGCTTCGACGTCAAGCACAGCGCCGGGGGCATGATGGACGTGGAATTTGCCGTGCAGTACCTCGTGCTGGCGCACGCTGCGGCGCACCCGGAACTGCTGGACAACGCCGGCAACATCGCGCTGCTGCAGCGCGCCGAGGCCGCCGGGCTGCTGCCCGCAGGCGTGGGCCGGGCCGCCGCCGATGCCTACCGTGAGTTGCGCCGTGCCCAGCACCAGGCGCGCCTGGACGAGCAGCCCACGCATTTCGACGCCGACAGCCTGGCCGCGGAGCGCGACGCCGTGCTGGCCCTGTGGCAGGCCGTCTTCGGCTGAGCGCGCCGGGCCTCGCCTGGGTGGCGCTGGCGGCGCTGCTGGCCGCGGGCTCGATCCTCGCCTGGTGGGCGCCGGCCACGCTGCTGGACTGGCAGCCCGCGTCGGTCGCGAGCGAACCTTGGCGCGCCTGGAGCGCCGCCTTCGTGCACTGGAGCGCGCGGCATCTGGGTGCCAACCTGGGTGCCGCCGCCGCGGTTGCCGCTTTCGGCTGGGCGGCGCGAGTGCCGCCGCGCGCGACCCTGGCCTGGGGCATGGCCTGGCCGCTGACGCACCTGGGCCTGCTGCTGCGGCCCGAGCTGGCGCACTACGGCGGCCTGTCGGGCGTGCTGCATGGTGGCGTGGCGGTGGTCGTCTGGTGGCTGCTCGCCAGCGGCCGGGGTTCGCGACGCGCCATCGGCGCCATGGTCGGCGCCGGACTCGTGGCCAAGCTGTGGCTCGAGCAGCCTTGGGGCCCGGTACTGCGGCAGGCGGCGGATTGGGACATCGCGGTGGCGCCGCTGGCGCATGCCACCGGTGCCACGGCGGGGCTGCTCTGCGCCGTGCTGACGCTGCGGGGTCGTCGAGGACGGCATCGGCGAGCTCCGCTCGTGAGCGCCGCGCCGTCACGGCGCTAGACTTTTGCCTGTACGCCCCATCCCCCATCGGAGACCCCCATGATCACGCTCTGCGGCATCACGCTCTCGAACTACTACAACAAGGTCAAGCTCGCGCTTCTCGAGAAGGGCATCCCGTTCACCGAGGAGCGCGTCTCCACCGGCTCCAAGGACGAAGCGGTGCTGGCAGCGACGCCACTGGGCAAGGTCCCGTTCATCCGCGTCGACGGGCAGACGCTGTGCGAAAGCCAGGTCATCGTCGACTACCTGGAGGCACGCTTCCCGCAGACGCCGCTGGTGCCGGCCGATCCGCTGGCTGCGGCCAAGGTGCGCGAACTGTGCACCTTCGTCGACCTGCATCTCGAGCTGGTGGCGCGCGAGTTGTACGCGCAGGCCTTCTTCGGCGGCACCGTCAGCGACGGCACCAAGGAACGGGTGCGCAAGCTGCTGACGAAGAACATCGCCGGCTTCAAGCGGCTGGCGAAATTCTCACCCTACCTCGCCGGCGACAAGTTCACGCTGGCCGACTGCTCGGGCTGGGTCAGTCTGCCGCTGGTGGCGATGGCGACGAAAGCGGTGCTCGGGGAGGACCTGCTGGCTGCCGCGGGCATCGACTGGAAGGCCTACGCAAAGCGGGTGGGTGAGCGGCCGTCGGCGATGAAGGTGACAGCCGATCGCAAGGCGGATCAGGCCCCCACGAGCTGAGCGTTCGAGGGCCCGAGGAGCGGTCAGCCCGGTTGCGCCTGCGGCCGGGCTTGCGCCGCGGCCAGGGCGGCGCCCACTTCCTTGCGGTAGCGGTTGAGCTCCTGCACGCTGGCAAAGCTGCGTTCCAGGAGCAGGCTCATGTTGTGCAGGATGCGTTCGACGACCTTGGTCTCCCACACGCTGTCGAACTGGATCTGCTTGTCCAGCCATTGCTCCAGCCACTCCGGGTTGGGCAGCCGGCTCTGGATCGTGTCGCGCGGGAACAGCTGCACGTTGACGTGCAGGTTGGTCGGGTGCAGTGCCTGCGCGGTGCGCCGCGCACTGGCCATCAGCACGCCGACCTTGGCGAAGGCGGCACGTGCCTCGTCGCCGAATTTGGTGAGCGCGCGCTTCATGTAGCGCAGGTAGGCCCCGCCATGGCGGGCCTCGTCGCGCGCCAGCGTTTCGTAGATGGCCTTGATCACCGGCTCGGTGTGCCACTCGGCGGCGCGCCGGTACCAGTGATTGAGGCGGATCTCGCCGCAGAAATGCAGCATGAGCGTTTCCAGCGCCGGTGCGGGATCGAACTCGAAGCGCACCGCATGCAACTCTGCCTCGGTCGGCACGAGGTCGGGCCGGAAGCGGCGCAGGTATTCCATCAGCACCAGCGAGTGCTTCTGCTCTTCGAAGAACCACACGCTCATGAAGGCGCTGAAGTCGCTGTCTTCGCGGTTGTCGCGCAGGAACATCTCGGTGGCAGGCAAAGCCGCCCACTCCGTGATGGCATTCATCTTGATCGTCTGCGCCTGCTCCTCGTTGAGCTTGCCGGGCTGGAAGCTGGCCCACGGAATGTCCGTGTCCATGTTCCAGCGCACGGCCTCGAGTTGCTTGAACAGTTCGGGGTAGAGCATGGCGGTGGCCCCAAGTTGACCCGCGATTCTAGGCAAGGCCGATGGCGCCGGTCGATGCCGACGTTTCGCCCCCGCTGCGCCAGCGTCGCAACTCGGCGGGCACCGCGTCGAGCGACGCCAGCGCGAGCACCCCGGGTACCGCGCGCCGCACCAGCACCGGCGCGCTGCCGCCGGCCCACAGGCGCACGCGGGCAGGCAACTTGCCACGCAGTTCAGCCAGGCCGTCGACCACGTGGTTGGGGTTCATGCAACCCGTGAAGCTCAGTGCCACGATGTCCGCGCCGAAGGCCTCGGCGGCCAACACGATGTCCCACAGCGGCGTCTGCGTGCCGAGCGCGACACAGCGGCAGCCTTCCAGCGCCAGCATCGCCTCGGCCATCAGCAGCCCCAGGCCATGCGGCTCGCCGGGGAAGGTGCTGAGCAGCACACAGGGCCGCTCGTCCGCCGCTGGCGCCGGGACGCCGGCGATGGCGTGGCGAAGCACCGCGTGCATCGTCTCGCTGTAGACATGTTCCTCGTAGATCTCCATCTGACCGCGGACCCACGCGTCGCCGACCGCGGCGTTGAGCGGGCCGACAACCTCGATCACGAAGCGTCCGACGCCAAGTCGCGCCAGCGCACGCGTCAGCGCGACGCGCAGCCCGGCGGCATCGTGGCCGCGGATGGTCTCGAGGTAGGCGCGTAGATCGGTTGAATCCGGTGCGGCCTCGACGGACCGCAACGGTGGGCCCAGCGTCTCCCCGGCGAGCTGTTGCAGCGTCTCCAGGCGCAGCGGCACGATGCGGCCCGGACGGTGGCCGACATCGAGCAGCCGCTTGACGATGCGCAGCTTCTCCACCTCATGCAACGCATAAGCGCGCTCGCCCGTGGCGTCGCGCTGCGGTGACGGGAAGCCGTAGCGACGCTCCCAGACGCGCAGCGTGTCCTTGCTCAGACCGGTGTCGCGCTCGACGGCGGCGATCGAGAGCGTGATAGCGGTCGGCGGCAGACGATCGTTCACATCCACTCCATCAAGCGCCAAGTCCCGGGACTGGCCCGCCTCGATGTCGAGTATGAGGGACATATGTCCTGGACAAAAACATGGTTCAATATCATTTGACCCCAAATGTAGGTGAATCCGGTCGCTTTGATCAAGACAGCAATTCGCCTCCAGCGATCCTCCGGAAAACCATGCTGCGAGCGCGGTTTCTCAATTCGGCAACTTCGCCAAGTTCGTTACTATCCGGTCTCATTATGACTGATCAGTTCAACCTTGCTTGCCTGCACATGCGGACGCCCTTGCGCCCCGAGCCCGCCGCAGGGGGAACCACGAGGGGCTCTCGCGCCGCGGACGATTGCTTACAACTTCTTCGTGCGAAGGCGTGGGGGTCGGCGGAACTCGGCGGACACGAGCCGGTCATAGTCTGCAACTCGGCTGCTCGCGACTGTGGGGGCCGAAGGTTTTCCCTGTCGTGCAGACCGTCGGGCTTCCCGACTGCAACCCCGAAGCGCTTCTCCTCCTCCCTCACTCCCTCGTTCGCTCCAGGGCGCTGCACGACAGTCTTTACAGCCAGGGGCACCGCCGGCCGCGGTGCCCCTTCGTTTTCTGGCGGGGTTGCGCGATGAGGCGCGTGGCCGTTGTCGGGTCGGGCATTTCGGGGCTCGCCACGGCGTACGCGCTGGCGGGTGACGCGAAGGTCACGATGTTCGAGGCCGGCGACTATTTCGGCGGCCACACGCATACGGTGGACGTGACGCTGGACGGCGTCACGCACGGTGTCGACACCGGCTTCCTGGTCTTCAACCACCGCACTTATCCGAACCTGGTGCGCCTGCTTGGCGAGTTGGAGGTCGAGACGGCGGCGTCGGACATGTCATTCTCGGTGCAGGTGCACGAAGCCGGGCTCGAATGGAGCGGCTGCAACCTGAACACCGTGTTCGCCCAGCGGCGCAACCTGCTGCGGCCGCGATTCCTGCGCATGCTGGCCGACATCCTGCGCTTCAACAAGGTCGCCACCGCGGTGGCCGAGCGTGGCGCCGAGGTCGAACTGGCCGAGCCCATCGGTGACTTCCTCGGCCGCCACGACTTCGGCGAGACATTCCGCTCCTGGTACTTGCTGCCCATGCTCGGCTGCATCTGGTCCTGCCCGACCGACCAGATGCTGCGCTTCCCGATCGCCACCATGATCCGCTTCTGCCACAACCATGGCCTGATCCAGGTCGCCGACCGGCCCCAGTGGCACACGGTGCGCGGCGGTGCGAAGCACTACGTGGCCCGGATGCTGAGGAGCATTCCCGACGCGCGCCTGCGCACCCCCGTGCGCAGCGTGAAGCGTGTGCCGCCGGGCGACGGCCGCGGCGGGGTCATGGTGGCCACCGACCAAGGCAGCGAACGCTACGACGAGGTCGTGCTGGCCTGCCACAGCGACCAGAGCCTGGCGCTGCTGGCCGATGCCACCGCCGACGAAGCGGCCGTGCTGGGGGCCATCAAGTACCACCCCAACCGGGCCGTGCTGCACACCGATGCCGATGTGCTGCCGCGCCGTCGCACGGCCTGGGCGGCCTGGAACTATGCGCGCGCGGCGGACGCCGGCCGCGAGCAGGCCGCCGTGTGCCTGCACTACCTCATCAACCGGCTGCAGCCGCTGCCCTGGCAGCAGCCCGTGCTGGTGTCGTTGAACCCGGATCCGGCGCGGCCCGTCGACCCGGCGCGCCTGATCGGTGAATACGAATACAGCCACCCGGTCTTCGACCTGGCGGCCATCCGCGCCCAGCAGCGCTTGCCCGAGTTGCAGGGTCGCTCGCACCTGTGGTTCTGCGGCGCCTGGGCGCGCTACGGTTTCCACGAAGACGGCCTGGGTTCGGCGCTGGATGTCGTTCAGCGCCTGCGCGCGCAGTGGCGGCAACAGGGCGACTGGCGCGCGGCGGCATGATGGCGCACCCGCCCCTGCTCGGCATCGGCGTGGTCCGCCACCGCCGGTTGCGCCCCACCGAGCATGCCTTCGACTACCCGACCTACTTCCTGATGCTGCCGATGCGGTCCTTGCGGGCGTCGCCCCGCGCCGAGCTGCGACGCAACCGCTTCGGCCTGCTGAGCTTCCACGACCGCGACCACGGCGACGGCCGCGCCGATGCGCTGGCCTGGCTAGACTCGCTCCTGGCCGCCGAAGGCGTGCGCGATGCCGACGGCGAGGTCTGGCTGCACACCTACCCGCGCGTCCTCGGCTACGTCTTCAAGCCGGTCAGTTTCTGGTATTGCCACCGCAGCGACGGCAGCCTGGCCGCCGTCGTGGCCGAGGTCAACAACACCTTCGGTGAACGCCACTGCTACCTGCTCGACGGCCCCGAACTCGCCTACGGACGCGAACTCACGGCACGCAAGGTCTTCCACGTCTCGCCGTTCTGCCACGTGCAGGGGCAGTACCGCTTCCGCTTCATGCGCACAGCCGTGCACACGGTGGCCCGGGTCGACCACGACGACGACGCCGGTGAACTGCTGCAGACCAGCGTTTCCGGCCAACTGCAGCCGCTGACCCGGCACAGCGTGCGCGCCGCCTTCTTCGGCATGCCCATGATGACGCTGGGCGTGATCGTCCGCATCCACTGGCAGGCGCTGCAGCTGTGGCTCAAGCGTGTGCCCTTCGTGAGCAAGCCGAAGCCGCCGCAGGCCTTCATCACCCGTTGATCCCGATCCGACCCGCCGCAAGTGCCATGACGACCTCCACCGCCTTTCCCACCGCGTTACCCGAGACCGCCCCAGCCGCCGGGCGTGCGGTATTCCGGCTGCTCAGGCAACTGCGCGTGGGGACGCTCGACGTCCAGTTGCCGGACGGGTCCATGGCCCACTTCGGCAGCGGCGGCGAGCCGCGTGCCGCGATCCGCCTGCACGATTGGAGCGTCTGCTCGGCGGCGCTGAAGAGCGGCGACATCGGGTTCGCCGAGCGCTTCATCGAGGGCGGCTGGAACAGCCCCGACCTGGTGGCCCTGCTCGAACTGTTCATTGCCAACCGCGAGTCGTTCGAATCGGTGATCTACGGCACCTGGTGGGGCTCGCTGGCCTACCGCATCAAGCACCTGCTCAACCGCAACTCGCGCCGCGGCAGCCGCAAGAATATCCACGCCCACTACGACATCGGCAACCCGTTCTATCGGCTGTGGCTGGACGAGACGATGAACTACTCCAGCGCGCTGTTCGAGGGCGACTTCGAACGTCCCACGGCGGATGCCCAGGCGGCCAAGGTGCGGCGGGCGCTGCGTGAATGCAACGTGCAGCCGGGTGATCGGCTGCTCGAGATCGGCTGCGGCTGGGGGGCGCTGGCCGAAGTCGCGGCAAGCGAATGCGGCGCCCGCGTCACCGGGGTCACGCTGTCCAGCGAGCAGCTCGAATTTGCCACCGAGAGGTTGCGCCGTCGCGGCCTGGCCGAGCGCAGCGAACTGCGCCTGCAGGATTACCGCGACATTTCCGACGAGCCCTTCGACGCCATCGCCTCGATCGAGATGTTCGAGGCCGTGGGCCGCGAATACTGGGACAGCTTCTTCGCCACCTTGCGCGGCCGGCTCAAGCCGGGCGGGCGCGCCTGCATCCAGACCATCACCATCCGCGACGACCTGTTCGAGCGCTACAGCCGCTCGACCGACTTCATCCAGCAGTACATCTTTCCCGGCGGCCTGCTGCCCAGCCCCCAGGCCTTCCGCAGCGAAGCCGCCCAGGCCGGTCTGGAAGTGGTCAACGAACTGGCCTTTGGCGCCGACTATGCCGAGACGCTGCGCCGCTGGCGCGTGCAGTTCCTGGCCCGCGATCCACAGGTGCGCAAGCTCGGCTTCGACACCCGCTTCATGCGCATCTGGGAGTTCTACCTGGCTTACTGCGAAGCAGCGTTCGCGACCGGCAACACCAACGTCATGCAGTTCACGTTGCGGCGTCCGCAGTGAGCACGCCGTGCCGACTCAAGCGTTCATGCGCCCGCGCGGCAGCCGCAGGCCGCCGGGTGCCCCGATGAACGTGCTGCGGCGTCGCCTGCTCGCCGCTGCATTGCTGCTGGCGGGCGGTGCGCAGGGGCAAGCCGGCGTGCCGTCGGAAGTGGTGGCGGCCTTGCCAGGCGCCCGGCTGCAGGGCGCCGGGCTGTTGCGCTTCCTGGGCTTGCGCGTCTACGACATCCGCCTCTGGACGGGCGCCATCGCGGTGGGCGCCGACTGGGCGCAGGCCGCCGCCACGCCGCTGGCGCTGGAGATCGAGTACGCGCGTGCACTGGAAGGAGCGCAGATCGCCGAGCGCACCCTGAAAGAAATGCGCCGCCAGGCCGAGATCGCCGCCGAAGTCGGCGTACGCTGGCTGGTGGCCATGAAGCAGTTGTTGCCCGACGTTCGCGCCGGCGATCGCATCACCGGCGTCCATCTGCCCGGCGAGGGCGCGCGCTTCTTCGTCAACGGCCGCCTGCAGGGCGACCTGCGCGATGCGGATTTCGCACGCCTGTTCTTCGGCATCTGGCTCTCGCCGCGCACCTCGGAGCCGGCGTTGCGCGAGGCGCTGCTCGGGCTCGACTCGCGATGACGGTCACGGCAGCGCCGCAGGGCTGGCAGGGCGGCTGGTTGCAGGGCCTCCGTTACGGCGGTCTCGGCTTGCCGCTGGCTTTCGTGGCGCTGCCGCTGTACGTGATCCTGCCCAACCACTACGCCAGCGAGTTCGGCATCCCGCTGGCGACGCTGGGCGCGCTGCTGCTCTTCGCACGGCTGCTCGACGCGGTGGCCGACCCCTGGATCGGCCACTGGGTCGACGCCTGGTTCGCACATTCGGTGGCACGGGTGCTGGGCATCGCGCTGGCCGCCGCACTGTTGCTGGCGGCGGGCTTTCGCGGCCTGTTCTTTCCCGCCGTGCAGGGCACCGCCGCGCTGTTGGCCTGGTGTGCTGCGCTGCTGGCGGTGACCTATCTCAGCTACAGCGTGCTGTCGGTCATCCACCAGGCCTGGGGTGCGCGCCTGGGCGGCAATGAAGACCAGCGCGCAAGCATCGTGTCGTGGCGCGAGGGCCTGGCGCTGGTGGGCGTGCTGGTGGCGAGCGTGCTGCCGTCTTTGGCCGGGCTGTCGGTGGTCAGCGTGGTGTTCGCCGTCGCGCTGGCGGCCGCACTGGCGCTGCTGGTGCGGGCGCCGCAGCCGCGCTTCCAGCCCGCGGCTTCCGGCGGGCCGGATATCGGTGCACCGCTGGCCACATCGGGCTTCCGCCGGCTGCTCGTCATCTTCATGGTCAACGGGGTGGCCGGCGCCGTGCCGGCCACCCTGGCGCTCTTCTTCATCCGCGATCGCCTGCAGGCCGCTGCCTTCGAGCCCCTGTTCCTGGCCAGCTACTTTGCCGCCGGCGCGCTGTCCATGCCGCTGTGGGTACGCATGGTGACGCACTTTGGCCTGGCGCGGGCCTGGCTGGCGGGCATGGTGCTGGCCATCGTCACCTTCGCCTGGGCGGCGTTGCTGGGCAGCGGCGACGTGGTGGCCTACGCCGCCGTCTGCGTGGCCAGCGGCATTGCGCTCGGAGCCGACCTTTCGCTGCCCAGCGCGTTGCTGGCCGGCGTCATCCAGCGCGCAGGCCATGGCGAGCGCCTGGAGGGCGCGTACTTCGGCTGGTGGAACTTCGCTACCAAGCTCAACCTGGCGCTGGCGGCGGGCATCGCTCTACCGCTGCTCGGCGCTTTCGGCTACACGCCGGGCACCCGCGACGCCGCGGCATTGCAGGCGTTGTCCAACGCCTATTGCCTGCTGCCCTGTCTGCTCAAGCTCGTCGCCGGCGCGCTGCTCTGGGCCCTATGGATTCGCAAGGAAAAAGACCAATGAAGAGACGCTTACCCTGGCATGGGCCGCCGCAGCGCTGGCGGGCGCCGGCCTGACCGGCTGCGCCGGCCCCACGCCTGCCGACTATGCGGCCGAGAAGCCGGTGCTCGACCTCAAGACCTATTTCAACGGTGAACTCGTCGCGCACGGTCTCTTCACCGATCGTTCGGGCAAGGTCGTGCGCCGCTTCGTCGTCCAGATGACCGGCAGCTGGAACGGCGGTCAGGGCACCCTGGACGAGCGCTTCACCTACAGCGACGGCAAGACCGAGCGCCGCGTCTGGCGACTCACCGACGAAGGCGGCGGTCGCTGGAGCGGTCGAGCCGACGACGTGATCGGTGTCGCCGCAGGCGTGGCCGCGGGCAACGCGCTGAATTGGCGCTACACGCTGGCCCTGCCGGTGGACGGCAAGGTCTACGAGGTCCAGTTCGACGACTGGATGTTCCTGATGGACGAGCGCGTGATGCTCAACAAGGCGGTGATGAGCAAGTTCGGCATCCGGCTCGGTGAAGTCACGCTGTCCTTCCACAAGAAATAGGTGCCGCAGTGCCCCTGAACCCCAGGATCCGCGGCTGGCAAGGTCGGCGCGTCTGGCTCGTCGGCGCCTCGACGGGCATCGGCCGCGCCACCGCAGCCCGGCTGCACGCGGCCGGCGCGCGCGTGGCAGTCTCGGCGCGTAGTGCCGTCGCGCTGGAGGTCTTCGCCCGCGACCATCCCGGCAGCCTGGCGCTGCCGCTGGACGCCACGGACCGCACCGCGCTGCGCGCCGCCGGCGGGCGCATCGAACGGGAGTGGGGCGGGCTCGACTTGGCCGTCTACAGTGCCGGTTACTACAAGCCGATGCGGGCCACCGCTTTCGACCTCGACGACGCGCTGCGCCACGAGCAGGTCAACTATGTCGGCGCCCTGTACATGCTCGACGCCGTGCTGCCGGTGCTGCTGCGCCAGAAGAGCGGCCACATCAGCCTGGTCAGCAGCGTCAGCGGCTTTCGCGGCCTGCCCAAGGCGCTGGCCTACGGCCCCACCAAGGCGGCCCTGATCAACCTTGCCGAGTCGCTGTATTTCGACCTCACCGACCAGGGCGTCGGCGTCTCGGTGGTGTGCCCGGGCTACGTGGACACGCCGCTCACCGAGCAAAACGACTACCGCATGCCGGCGCTGATCACCGCCGACGAGGCGGCCAAGTGCATGATGGCGGGGTGGGAGCAAGGCGAGTTCCAGATGCATTTCCCCAAGCGATTCACCGGCTGGATCAAGGCGCTCAGCCATCTCGGTGACGCGATGTACTTTCGCGCGGTGCGCCGCTTCACCGGGCTGTGAGCGCAGCGGCCATGGACCCACGGGTGCAAGTCATCGTGGCTCTGTTCGAGCGCCTGGCGCCGGCCGACCTGCCGCGCCTGGCCGAGATCTACGCCCCCGACGCGGGCTTCAAGGATCCGTTCAACGAGGTCAGGGGCGTGCCCGCCATCACACGCATCTTCGAGCACATGTTCCGCACGCTGGAGGCGCCGCGCTTCGTCATCCGCGATGTCATCGTTCAGGGCGACCAATGCTTCCTGAGCTGGGACTTCGTCTTCCGCATGCGGCGCTTCAGCGGCGCGGAGCAGACCATCCGCGGCGCGTCGCACCTGCAGCTGGCCCGCGACGGCCGCATCGCCATGCACCGTGACTACTGGGACGCGGCCGAGGAGTTGTACGAGAAGTTGCCCGGCGTGGGCGCCCTGATGCGCTGGCTGAAGAGGCGCGTCAACGCGTGAGCCCGCACGGCCGCCCGAAGGGCGAACACCGGAGTGCGCAGCACGAAGGCACCCCAGTGGCCCCGCACGGCCGCCCGAAGGGCGAACACCGGAGTGCGCAGCACGAAGGCACCCCAGTGGCCCCGCACGGCCGCCCGAAGGGCGAACACCGGAGTGCGCAACACGAAGGCAAACCAGTGACCGCGCTCAGCGTTGCCCTTCGGTCAGCGAATACAGCTGGAACAAGCCCGATTTGTGCACGAACCAGGTCTCGGTGAACCGGACCGTCGAACCGGGCATCGCCGCCGGTGCCGGGTAGGGCGCGGCACGGCGCACCATGGCCATCACCCAGGGCGCGACTTCGTCGGCGGCGGGCTTGCGAACGACGTGAATGTTCACCACCTGGCCACTGGCGTCGAGCTCGGTCTCGACCATCATGATGCCGTACAGCAGCGGCGGCAGCACGCCCCGGTAGACGCGCATCGGGTAGGCGGTGTAGACGTGGCGCGCGGCGTCGATGCGGTATTCGGTTTCGATCTCGGCCGGCGACGCGCGCGGCGCGCTCTGCACCTGCGGCGCCGGCACCATGCTGAACTGCGCCAGCGCCGATTGCGCCGCCAACAGCACGGCGGTGCCGGCGGCGTGACGCCACCGGCGACCTGCACAGCGCATATGAGTGATCTTCATGTTCGATGTGGCTGGCTCATGACCGGGCTGCGCCCTCCGCCACAGGGCATGAGGTTACACGATGACCCGCTCCGGCCATCTAGCGCAACCAGCCCTTGCGCCGGAAATAGATGAACGGCGCCGCCACCGAAGCCGCCATCAGGCCCAGCGCGAAAGGATAGCCGGCGGCCCAGTCGAGTTCCGGCATGAACTTGAAGTTCATGCCGTAGATGCTGGCGATCAGCGTCGGCGGCAGCAGCGCCACGCTGGCCACCGAGAAGATCTTGATGATCTTGTTCTGGTTGATGTTGATGAAGCCGACGGTGGCGTCCATCAGGAAGTTGATCTTGTCGAACAGGAAGGCGGTGTGCGAGTCGAGCGAGTCGATGTCGCGCAGGATCTGCCGCGCTTCCTCGAACTGCTCCGCACCCAGCATGCGGCTGCGCATCATGAAGCTCAACGCGCGGCGCGTGTCCATCACGTTGCGGCGGATGCGGCCGTTCAGGTCTTCCTCCTTGGCGATGGCAGCCAGCACCTCGGCCGCGATGGTGTCGTTGACGTCGTCCTTGAGCACCCGCGCGCTGACCTTCTCGAGCTTGTCGTAGATGCCCTCCAGCGCGTCGGCCGAATACTCGGCATCGGCGTCGTACAGCTTGAGCAGCACGTCCTTGGCGTCGTCGATCAGCGCCGGGATGCGCCGCGCGCGCAGACGCAGCAGGCGGAACACCGGCAGGTCCTCGCCGTGGATCGAGAACAGCACGTTCTGGAACAGGATGAAGGCCACGCGGACGTTGCGCGCGGGCTCGGCGCCGGGGCCGTCGCCGGCGTCGATGAGGAAGTCGCTGCGGATGTGCAGCTCGCCGTTGTCCTCTTCGTAGAAGCGGGCAGACTCCTCGATGTCGTCGTCGACGGCGTCGCTGGGAATGTTGACGCCGAAGCGCTCGTTGATCCAGTTCTTCTCGTCGGCGGTGGGGCTCTCCAGGTCGACCCAGACCGGGTGCACGTCCGCCAGGCCTTCAAGGCTGTCGATCTCTTCCTGGAACAGCCGGCCGTTGGTCAGCGAAAAGACGTTGAGCATCTCTTACTCCGGGGGGTGCGGGCCGGTGGCGGCCGACGCGGTGGCAAGCGCTGGGGCCTCGGCAAGGGTTGGCAGGCCACGCGGTGCGGGATGGTGCGGCGGAATCCCGTCTCATCCCGGCCGGCCAGCGAGTGTGGCCCCGGAACGGACGGTCACCGTGGGTGACTGGGGTCCAAGAAGTGCCTCCGAAGTTCGAGCAACCCGAAATTATGCCCCGGTGTCGCCGTCCCGGGTGCCTGGCCGGTTCGCCGCGCCTACTCCGCTGGCGGACGCTCGCGCGCGCCGGGCCCGGCGCCAGCCACGATGTCGAAGCGGTAGAGCCTGCACTCGATGGGCCCGTTCCACATCGGTACGCGGCGGCTCTCCTTCATGCGCATGAGTCCGGCGAGCTTCATTTCCGGGCTCAGCAGCCAGGCCGTCCAGCCGCTGTAATGGCGTTTCCAGTGGGCGGCCAGGGCGTTGAAGAACTCGGCGGGCGAGCCACCGCCTTCGAAGCCCTCGCGCGCCGCGCCCGCAGCGGCACCGTCCCGGCCGCCCCGGGCGCTGGCGCGCTCCCCGCCCGCACCGCGCCCTTTGGGAGCGATGCGTTCACCGTAGGGCGGGTTCAGCATCAGTGTGCCGGCGGCGGCCGGCGGCAGCCGCTGCAGCGCGTCGACGGTCTTGAACTCGATCGCCTGGCGCACGCCGGCGCGCTCGGCATTGCGGGTGGCGAAGTCGGTCATGCGAAAGCTCACGTCGCCCGCATGGATGGGCACCGCCGGGGCATGGACACGCGCCCGTGCCTGGCGCTGCAGTTCGCGCCAGGCTCCCAGGTGGGGACGGAACGGCAGCATGCGCTCGAAGGCGAAATGCCGCAGCGCGCCCGGCGCGATGCCGCAGGCGATCTGCGCCGCCTCGATGGCAATGGTGCCGGCGCCGCAGCAGGGGTCGAGCAACGGGCCATCCTCGGTGCGGCCCTGCCAGCCGGCGGCGGCGAGCATGGCCGCGGCCAGCGTCTCCTTCAGCGGGGCCTCGCCGGTGTCCTCGCGCCAGCCGCGCTTGAACAGCGCGTCGCCGGAGGTGTCCGCGTACAGCGTGGCATGTTCGGGACCGACGAACAGGAACAGCGGCAGGTCGGGCCGCCGGGTGTCGACGCTGGGCCGTGCGCCAGCGCTTTCGCGCAGGCTGTCGCAGACCGCGTCCTTGATGCGCAGCGCCGCGAAATTCAAGCTCGTCAGCGGCGAGCGCTGTGCGCTGACCTCGACGCGCAAGGTCTGCTCGGGCGTGATCCAGTGTTGCCAGGCGACGCGGCGCGCCATGTCGTAGAGCTCGTGCTCGTCGCGGTAGGGGCCGTCGATCAGCGGCCACAGCACACGCTGCGCGAGCCGGCTTTCCAGGTTGAGCTGCATCGCCGTGCGCTCGTCGCCCGCGACCCAGACGCCGCCGCGCGCGATGTCCACGACGGCGCCGGTGATGCCCCGCGCTTCCTCGGCCAGCAGACTCTCGACGCCGGCGGCGCAGGGCAGGAAGAGGGCGGTCATGACCGGTCCGGCGCCGGGCCGCCCGAAGCCGGAGCGAGCCCCCCGGGGCGGCGAAGGCGTGCGGGGACCCGCCCGGGGGCCGACATCAGATCGCCTTGCGCTGGCTCGCCGGGGCGATGCGCAGCGCGTCGCGGTACTTGGCGACGGTGCGCCGCGCGACCTGTATGCCCTGCTCCTCGAGCATCTGGCTGAGCTGGCTGTCCGACAGCGGCTTGCCTGCATCCTCGGCGGCCACGAACTGCTGGATCAACGCCCGTACCGCCGTGCTCGACGCGTTGCCGCCGGCCTCGGTGGTGAGCGAGCTGCCGAAGAAATACTTCAGCTCGTAGGTGCCCTGCGGCGTGGCCATGTACTTGGCCGTGGTCACGCGCGAGATCGTGCTTTCGTGCAGGCCCAGCTCGTCGGCGATCTCGCGCAGCACGAGCGGCTTCATGGCGATGGCGCCGTGGGTGAAGAAGGCCTTCTGGCGTTCGACGATGGCCCGGCTCACGCGCAGGATGGTGTCGAAGCGCTGCTGGATATTCTTCACGAACCAGCGTGCTTCCTGCAACCGCGACGACATCGTGGGCTGGCCGGCCGCTGCCGCGGCGCCGTTCCCGCGCTGGCCACGGATGGCGTGGGCATAGAGGTCGTTGATGCGCAGCTTGGGCATGACGTCGGGGTTGAGCAGGACCGACAGACCGCGGCTGGTCTTGCGGACGATCACGTCGGGCACCACGATATTGGCCTCCGCCGCCGCGAAAGGCCGGCCGGGCTTGGGCTCGCAGGCCGTGATCAAGGCCTGCGCCTGCCGCACCAGGTCTTCGTCGGCACCGGTGAGCGAGGTCAGCTTCTTCATGTCGCGCCGGGCGAGCAGCTCCAGGTGCTGCTCGCAGATGCGCAGCGCCAGATCGCGCGCCGCGCCGGGCGGCAAGGTGCGCAACTGCAGCTGCAGGCACTCGGCCAGCGTGCGGGCCCCCACGCCGGTGGGCTCCAGACTCTGCAGCCAGTGCAGTGCGCAGCGCAGCCGTCCGCAAAGCTCGTCGCGCGCCGCCTCCTGGGGGGTGCCGAGCATGTCGGCAAGCCTCTCGGCGATCTCCTCCAGCGGGTCGGCCAGGTAGCCATCGCCGTCCAGCGATTCCAGCAGCACCTCCAGTGCCGCGCGGTCGTCATCGTTCAGCCGCATGCCGACGGTCTGCGCGCGGAGGTGGTCCTGCAGCGAGCCGCTGGCGGCGCGGCGGTCCTGCGCCTCCACGTCGTCGCCGTCGCCGCTGCCACTGCCCGTGGCCGTACCCGAAGGTGTCTCGCGAATGCCGTCGAAGTCGTCGCGTTCGGTGCCGTTTTCCCAGTCTTCGCGTTCGGGCGTGCCGAATTCCTCGGCACGGATCTCCGGTGTCGACTCCCCGGCGTCGGGGGCGTCGGCGCGGTAGCCGTCGTCGCTGTCGCCGGCGCGGTCGGTCGCCTGGCGCTCCGGCGGCGCGTCGTAGGGACTGGGCGGCGAGTCGTCCTCGGCCTCCAGGAACGGGTTCTGGTCGAGCATCTGCCCGACTTCCTGGTGCAGTTCCAGCGTCGACAGCTGGAGCAGGCGGATCGACTGCTGCAACTGCGGCGTCAGCGCCAGGTGCTGCGACAGGCGGACCTGTAGCGAGGGCCTCATGGTGGGGCGGCCTCCCGCCGGGCCGCCCCAAGGGAGGCCGAGCCCCCTTGGAGGGCAAGGGACGACCCGCCTGCATGCGGGCCGGCGGCGAAGGAGCGAAGCGACAAGCCTGGGGGCCCCATGTCACATGCGGAAGTGTTCGCCGAGGTACACCTTGCGCACCTCGGCGTTGCCGACGATGTCGTGCGGCGTGCCTTCGGCCAGCACGCTGCCGTCGCTGATGATGTAGGCGCGGTCGCAGATGCCCAGCGTCTCGCGCACGTTGTGGTCGGTGATGAGCACGCCGATGCCGCGCGAGCGCAGGAAGCCGATGATGCGCTGGATCTCGATCACCGCGATGGGGTCGATGCCGGCAAAGGGCTCGTCGAGCAGAATGAAGCGCGGCTGCGTGGCGAGCGCCCGCGCGATCTCCACCCGCCGCCGCTCGCCGCCCGACAGCGCCGGCGCCGGCGAGTCGCGCAGCTTCTCGACCGCCAGGTCGCGCAGCAGGCTCTCCAGCAGTTCGTCCACCACCCGGGTGGGCAGCGCGCGACCGTCCGGGCCCAACTGCAGTTCGAGCACCGCGCGGACGTTCTCGGCCACCGTGAGCTTGCGGAAGATCGACGCCTCCTGCGGCAGGTAGGACAGGCCCAGCCGCGAGCGGCGGTGGATGGGCAGGGTCTGCACCGGTCGGCCGTCGATGCGGATCTCGCCGGCATCGGCGCGCACCAGGCCCACCACCATGTAGAAGGTGGTCGTCTTGCCGGCGCCGTTGGGCCCGAGCAGGCCCACCACCTCGCCCGCACCCACGGCCAGGTGCACGTCCTTGACGACCATGCGCGCGCCGTAGCTCTTCTGCAGGTGCTCGGCTTCCAGACGGCTGGCGCCGGCCACCGTGCCTGCCGGGTCGGGTGGGCGCACGGCCCCTTGCGCGGCCGCCGGCATCAGCGGCGTTCCCCGAGGGCGCGGCTGGGTGTCAGCGGCGCAGCGGACGCGGCTGCGGCGGCGGGCGCCGAGGCCGGCTCGGCGCGCGGGCTCAGCACGGCGCGCACGCGGCCGGTCGGGTTGGCCGCGGAGGTGGCGCCGCCTTCGACCTTGAAGATCTCGGACGTGTTGTCCCAGACGATCACGGCACCGGTGATCTCGTCGGCCACCTCGCTCCCGCGCAGGCGCCGCACCGCGCCGTTGCCGACGAAGCGCAGCGTGTCGGCGCGGCCGTCGAATTCAATGCGGTCGGCGGCGCCTTCCACGGTCTCGTCGACGCCGTCGCGGCGCTGCCGCCAGGTGGCCGGCTTGCCGCGGCTGCCGATGGCGCTCGCGGCGCGGTAGCCGTCGGGCATCTCGCGCATTTCCACGCGCTCGGCGCGCAGCACCATCGTGCCCTGGGAGATGACGACGTTGCCGTTGAACACCACCACCTGGTGCTGCAGGTCCACCGTGCCGGGGCGGTCGGCCTCCACCACCATCGGCTTGGTGCGGTCTGCCTTCTCGGCCGACACCGGCGCGGCCCACAGGAGCGCCCCCACGACAAGGGGCCACACGGCGAGGGACGGGGAGAGGGTCATCAGATCGGCACGAAACTTGCAGGCCACTTTACCATCAAGTTGCGCAACCGGCTGTCGGATCACCGTGAATTCGCGCCGGACATCACGCCCGGGGCGTCCGGGCCACGGCGTCAGGTGTTCTGTCGCGAGCGCTGGATCAGGAAGTCGGCCACCGCGAACGCACGCTCGTGGCTGCCGGCCAGCGAACCCGAAGTGTAGAAGCGGCCGTTGATGCCGAGCGCAGGGACACCATCGATCTTGTAGGCATCCGACAATTGCTTGGCACGGCTGGCCTTGGTGGCGACGCTGAAGGACTTGAAGGCGCTCGTGAATCGCGCGCCGTCGACGCCGTTGGCGGTCACGAAGGCGACGATGTCCGCCTCGCTGTTGAGCCGCGCGTTCTGCCGGTGTATGGCCGTGAAGACCCTGCGATGCAGCGTGGGCAACTGGCCGAGCTCTTCGAGCGCGTAGAACAGCTTCTGGTGCACCTGGTGCGGGACCGAGAAACCCACCGGCACCTGGCGGAAGGCCACGTCGGGCGGCAGACGCTTGACCCAGCTTTCGAGCAGGGGCTCGAGGGTGAAGCAGTGCGGGCAGCCGTACCAGAAGAATTCGACGGCTTCGATCTTCTTGTCGGGTGTCGGCAGCGTCACCGGCGCCGGGGTCGACAGCCTGACGTAGTGTTGCCCTTCCACCGGCCCGCCTTGCGCTCGCGCCATGCCCGCCGCCGCGAAGCCGAGGCCGGCACCCGCCAGTTGCTTGGAGAAATCACGCCGCTTCATGTAGATCCTTTCGTTGAATTGGAGTCCGGCCCGTGGCCCGTGGCCGCGGGGCATGAGTTTCCACCGGCCGCGCTAAGGGCGCTCGACGCGCACGATCTGCGCGTCGACGCGCTGCTCCTGCAACTGGCCGAGCAGCGTGTCGGCCTCCTCGCGCGTCGGGAAGGGACCCAGCCGCACGCGGTAGACGGTGCGGCCGACCTGCTCGCGCTCGGTGATCCTGGCCGAGTGACCCATCAGCGCCAGGCGGGCGCGCTGCTGCTCGGCGTCTTCGTTGCGCGTGTAGGCCCCGGCCTGCACGAAATAGACGAATGCATCGACGGGGGGAGTGGCAGGCCCCGCAGCCGTGCTGCTGCCGGACGGGGCGGCCGCCGGGTCCCTGGCCGGTGCCTTGGCCGGCGCGGCAGCGACCGGCGGAGCCGGCGGCACGGCAGCGGGCGAGGAAGCCGCCTCGGCCACCGTCCCGGAAGCGACCGCCGCCGCCGGACGCGGCACCCCCTTGCCGCCCAGCGGGCCGTTGGGATCCCAGTTGCGGTTGCGTTCGGCCTCGGCGGTGTCCTGCTCGGCCGTGCGCTGCGGCACCTTGTTGATGAACGGAACCGGCGCCTTGGTGATGTACAGCGCCACACCCAGAGCCAGAGCCAGGCCGGCCAGCAGCCCGACCACGAGGCCCATCACGAAGCCGCCGCGCTGGCCGTTCACGCGGCCACCTCCTGCGGCACCGGTGCCTCGCGCACCATCGCCTGCGGTGCGCTCACGCCGAGCACCGCCAGCGCATTGCGCAGCACCTGCGCAGTGGCCGCGAGCAAGGCCATCCGGGCGCGTGCCAGCGCAGCGTCGTCGACGAGGAAGCGCTCGGCGGCATAGTAGGCGTGGAAGGCTGCCGCCACGTCGCGCAGGTAGAAGGCCACATCGTGCGGCGCCAGCTCGGCAGCCGCCCGCGACAGCATCTCGGGGTATTCGCCCAGCTTGAGCATCAATGCCGCTTCGGTGGGCGCGGTCAGCAGGGACAGATCGGCGCCCCGGTCTTCTCGAGGACTGCCGTACTGCGCCAGCACGGAGCAGATGCGTGCGTGCGCGTACTGCACGTAGAACACCGGGTTCTCGTCGTTGGCCTTCAGCGCCAGGTCGACGTCGAAGGTGAACTCGGTGTCGGACTTGCGGCTGTTGAGGAAGAAGCGCACCGCGTCGCGGCTGGTCCAGTCGATCAGGTCGCGCAGCGTCACGTAGCTGCCGGCGCGCTTGGAGATCTTCACCTCCTGGCCGCCCTTCATCACCGTGATCATCTTGTAGAGCACGTAGTCGGGGTAGCCGGGCGGGATGCCGACACCCGCCGCCTGCAGCCCGGCGCGCACGCGCGCCACGGTGCCGTGGTGGTCGGTGCCCTGCACGTTGATGACCTGGGCGTAGCCGCGCTCGAACTTGGCGATGTGGTAGGCCACGTCGGGCACGAAGTAGGTGTAGCTGCCGTCGGACTTGCGCATCACGCGGTCCTTGTCGTCGCCGTACTCGGTGGTGCGCAGCCAGAGCGCGCCGCCTTCCTCGAAGGTCTTGCCGGCGGCGACCAGGCGCCCCACGGTGTCCTCGACGCGGCCGTCGATGTACAGGCTGGACTCGAGGAAGAAGTGGTCGAAGTGCACGCCGAAGGCCTGCAGGTCGAGGTCCTGCTCGTGGCGCAGGTAGGCCACGGCGAACTTTGCGATGCCGGCCAGGTCGTCGGGGTCGCCCGATGCGGTGAACTCGCGATCGTCGGCGTGCACGGTCCTGCCGGCGGCGAAGTCGGCGGCGATGTCGGCGATGTAGTCGCCGTTGTAGGCCGTCTCGGGCCAGCCGTCGTCGCCGGGCTTCAGACCCTTCAGCCGCGCCTGCGTCGAGATCGCCAGCGTCTGGATCTGCACCCCGGCGTCGTTGTAATAGAACTCGCGCAGCACCTGCGCGCCCTGGCTCTCGAGCAGGTGGCTGATCGAATCGCCCAGCGCCGCATTGCGGCCGTGGCCCACGTGGAGCGGGCCGGTCGGGTTGGCCGAGACGAACTCGACCATCACGCGGCGGCCATGGGCGGCCTGACGGCCGAAGCGCTCGCCGGCGGCCAGCACTTCGGCCACCACTGCCTGGCGTGCGGCAGCGGCCAGGCGCAGGTTGATGAAGCCGGGGCCGGCAACCTCCAGCGCCTGCACCCAGCGTTGCACGGCCGGCTGCGCCTGCAGCGCCTGCACCAGGGCAGCCGCCACGTCGCGCGGGTTCTTCTTCAGCGCGCGGGCCATGGGCATGGCCGCCGTGATCGCCAGATCGCCATGGGCAGCCTGCTTGGGCGACTCGAAAGTGGCCACAGGCGGAGGCGCATCGCCCATGCCGGCAGCCACGTCGGCCAAGGCCGACTGCAAGGCGGCCCGCAGCTCCTGTTTGGCTTGAATCATCCGAAGATTCTACGGTTGAGCACCCCGAGAGCCGGTCTGGGCGGCGATCTGCGCGCACTATGGGTGTCTGATCGGCGGCTCATCGGCGTCATCCGGGAGCAAGATGTCGGTGGGCGTGCGCCAGGAGGCTGGATCCTCCGGTTTCCAGCCACGCTCGCCACGTCCATACGCTGTCCGCGCCCCACCGGCGCCTCTGCCATGCCGCTGTCGCGCCTTGTCACCGCCGAGCCCGAGACGCCTGCTTCCGGGCTGCCGACGGCGATCGGCAAGTACCGCGTCAAGCGCAAGCTCGGCGAGGGTGCCACCAGCGAAGTCTTCCTGGCCCGCGATTCATTCCACGACCGTGACGTGGCGATCAAGCGCGTGCGTTCCGGCGTGCTGCCCGATTCGCGCGAGCGGCACTTCCAGCAGCGCTTCTTTGCCGCGGAAGCCGCGCTCGTCGGCCGCCTGAACCACCCCAACGTGGTGCAGATCCTCGATGCCGTGGCCGACGACGAGGCGCCCTACCTGGTGATGGAATTCGTCGACGGCGTCACGCTGCGCCGCTACTGCCGCGCCGACCAGCTGCTGCCGCTGGCGCAGATCATCCAGATCGGCTTCAAGTGCGCCATGGCGCTGGGCTACTGCTATCGCCAGGGGCTGATCCATCGCGACGTGAAGCCCGCCAACCTGCTGGTCACGCTGGACGGCGACCGCATCGACGACATCAAGGTCACCGACTTCGGCAGTGTCTTCAACCGCGGCGCCGACCACACCCAGATCTACCGTGTCGGCTCGCTGGCCTACATGTCGCCCGAGCAGCTCGACGGCGACACGCTCGACTGCCGCGCCGACATCTATTCGCTGGCGGCCGTGCTCTACCACCTGATCGCCGGCCGGCCGCCGTTCGACGCCGTGGAGCAGCAGCCGCTGATGCACCAGATCTACAACGCCACGCCGATGCCGCTGGGTTCGCTGCGCGAAGGCGTGCCGCCGGCGCTGCAGTCGCTGATCGAGAGTTGCCTGGACAAGGGCCGCGAGCAGCGGCCCGCCGATTGGGAGGTCTTCGCCCATGCCCTGTCCGAGCTCAGCGCCGACCGCCTGGTGCGGCGCGGGCCGCTGCAGGAGGTCCTCGACTCGGAGCGCTTCACGTTGCTGCGCTCGCTGGAATTCTTCGCCGATTTCGGCGACGTCGAACTGTGGGAGGTGGTGCATCGCGCGCAGTGGCAGCGCCACACCTACGGGCAGGCGCTGTTTCGCAAGGGCGAGGCGGGCGACACCTTCCACATCGTCACGCAGGGCCAGGTGGAGGTCTACCGCGACGGCAGGCAGGTGGCCACGCTGGGCACCGGCACCTCGGTGGGTGAGATGGCCTACCTGGCGCCCAGCCCCGAGTTGCGTGTCCACACGGTGGACATCCTGGTCTCGCAGGCGGCCACCACCGTGTCCTTCACCCCGCACAGCATGGAACAGTTCTCGCTGGCCACGCGCCACCTCTTCGACAAGGCCTTCATCCGCGTGCTCGTGCGCCGCCTGCACGCCGCGCACGAGGCTGCGGCACACCCCCGGCGGATTCTGTGACGCCCTCGGTCGGCCCCGGCGCGGCCGTGAGCGTTCAGGCATGACCCGGCGGCCGGGTCTCTGGTCCAATAGGTGCCGGCAGCCTGCCACTTCACCATGAACCGAGGAGCCCCCTGATGAACAAGACCCTGATCAGCGCCGCCTTCGCGGCCCTCAGCCTGCTGGCCAGTTCGGCCTTCGCCGCCAATGCGGCCTGCGAAGCCCAGGCCGCCGAGAAGAAACTGGCCGGCGCGGCCAAGACGAGCTTCATGAAGAAGTGCGAGACCGACGCCGCGGCTGCGGCCCCGGCCAACGTGGCGTGCGAGAAGTCGGCCGCAGAGAAGAAGCTCGCCGGTGCCGCCAAGACGAGTTTCATGAAGAAATGCGAGGCCGATGCCGCGGCCGCGGGCCCTGTCAGCCCGGCCTGCGAGAAGTCGGCGGCCGACAAGAAGCTCGCCGGCGCCGCCAAGACCAGCCACATCAAGAAGTGCATGGCCGACGAGGCGGCGGCCAAGAAGTAGGGCGCCGCTGCAACCACCGGCGCTGCGGTGCCGGCGGTTGCCGAGTCGGAGCCGTCGCGGTCAGCCCGCGCTGCCCCCGTCGCCGCCGGTCCAGTAGCGCGGGTCGCCGTAGCTGTGCTTGACGAAGTCGATCCACAAGCGCACCCGCAGCGGCAGGTGCTTGCGCTGCGGAAACACGGCATAGATGCCGTTGGGGGGCGCGGCAAACGGCTCCAGCACGACTTGCAGTCGGCCACTGGCGACGTCGGCCTCCACCTCCCACGTGCTGCGCCAGGCGATGCCCAGGCCCCGCAGGCACCATTCGTGCAGGACCTGGCCGTCGCTGCAGTCGAGCCGGCCGCTGGGCCGCAGGTGCACCACTTCGCCGTCCACCGCGAAGGCCCAGCCGCGTGTCTGGCTGGCGTCTGAACTCAGCGTCAGGCACTCGTGGCGCATCAGGTCACCCGGCGTGGCCGGTACGCCGGCGCGTTTCAGGTACTCGGGCGCGGCCACGCACAGGCGGCGGTTGTCGGCCAGGCGCACACTCACCAGGCTCGAATCGGGCAGGTCGCCAACGCGGATGGCGCAGTCGAAACCTTCGTTGACGATATCCACCACGCGGTCGCTGAGGTTCAGCGACAGGCTCACGTCGGGATGCTGGGCAATGAAAGCCGGCACCAGCGGCGCCACGTGGCGGCGGCCGAATCCGGCCGGTGCCGTGATGCGCAGATGGCCGCTGGCTTTCACGCCGCCGGCGCTGACGCTGGCCTCGGCATTTGCCAGGTCGGCCAGCAGACGCTGGCAGTCCTCCAGGAAGGCGCTGCCTTCGTGGGTCAGCGTGATGCGTCGCGTGGTGCGCACCAGCAGCTTCACGCCCAGGCGTTCTTCCAGCGCATCGATGCGGCGGCCGATCACCGCCGGCGCCACGCCTTCGGCATGCGCGGCCGCGGTGAGGCTGCCCTTGGTGGCGACCGCGGCAAACGACTCGATCTGTTTCAGCCGTGCCATGCTGGGATTATGCACAGCCAGCGCACGAATCCCTGACGCAGGCGGCACTTAATGCCGGCCCGCATAGCGAATACAGTGCACACAATGAAACCCCGCGCCGTGCTCTTCGACGCCTATGGCACGCTCTTCGACGTGCACAGCGTGGCCCTGTTGGCCGAGCAGATCTTCCCCGGCCAAGGCGAGCGCCTGAGCCTGCTCTGGCGCGACAAGCAGATCGAATACTCGCGGCTGGTGTCGATGAGCGGGCCGGGCGGTGAACACTACCGGCCGTTCTGGGACCTCACGCGCGCCGGCCTGCGCTACGCCGCCGCGCGGCTGGGCCTGGCGTTGGACGCGGTCACCGAAGACCGGCTGATGAACCAGTACCGACACCTGTCGGCCTTCCCGGAGAACCGCGAGGTCCTGGCCGAGTTGCACCGGCGCCGCGTGCCTGCCGGCATCCTGAGCAACGGCGACCCCGAGATGCTCTCGGTGGCCGTGAAGAGCGCCGGCTTCGCCGACCTGCTCGAGCACGTCATCAGCGTGCACCCGACGCGTCGCTACAAGACCGACCCCGCGACCTACGCCCTGGGCACGGCCGCCTTCGGCCTGCCGGCGCGTGAGATCCTGTTCGTCAGCAGCAACTGCTGGGACGTCATCGGCGCCACCTGGTTCGGCTACACCACGCTGTGGGTCAACCGCACCGGCGCGCCGCTGGACCCGCTGGGTACCGAACCCAGCCACACCGGCCGCAGCCTGCGCGCCGTGCTCGATCTCTTTCCAACTGCACCTTCCGCGCCGGCAGCCCCATCCGCCCCGGCTGCCTGAAGCGCCCCGCCCACCCCAAGAGGAGCCCCCATGAGAACCACCATCCACAGCCTGCAGGTCGCCGATGCCCTGTATCGATTCATCGACGACGAGGTCCTGCCCGGCACCGGCATCGACAGTGCCCGCTTCTGGGCCGGCTTCGACGCCATCGTGCGCGACCTGGCACCGCGCAACGCCGCCCTGCTGGCCGAGCGCGATCGGCTGCAGTCCGAGCTCGACGCCTGGCACCTGTTGCATCCCGGGCCGATCCGGAACATGGCCAAGTACCGCAAGTTCCTGGAGAAGATCGGCTACCTGGTGCCGGTACCCGGGAAGGTGAAGGCAACGACCAGGAACGTCGACGCCGAGCTCGCGCTGCAGGCCGGTGCGCAGCTGGTGGTGCCGATCACGAATGCGCGTTATGCGCTGAACGCCGCCAACGCGCGCTGGGGCAGCCTGTACGACGCGCTGTACGGCACCGATGCATTGCCCGAGACCGACGGCGCCACCCGCGGCCCCGGCTACAACCCGGTGCGCGGCGCCAAGGTCATCGAATACGCCCGCCACGTGCTGGACCGCTGCGCGCCGCTGAAGAAGGGCTCGCACGTGGACTCGACCGCCTATCGCGTGGTCGACAACGAGCTGGCCGTGACGCTGAAGGACGGCAGCACCGCCGGCCTGAAGAACCCGGCGCAGTTCGTCGGCTTCCAGGGCGAGATGGCTGCACCTTCGTCCGTCCTGCTGTCGCACCACGGCTTGCACCTGGACATCCTGATCGACCGCCAGACGGCCATCGGCAAGACCGACCCGGCCGGAGTGTTCGACCTGGTGCTGGAGGCGGCGCTGTCGACCATCCTCGACCTGGAAGACTCGGTGGCCGTGGTCGACGCCGAGGACAAGGTGCTGGCCTACCGCAACTGGCTGGGCATCCTCAAGGGCACGCTGACCGAGCAGGTCAGCAAGGGGGGCACCACTTTCACGCGCGGCCTCAATCCCGACCGGCAATACACCGGCCCGCGCGGCGAGGACGTGGCGCTGCACGGCCGCAGCCTGCTGTTCGTGCGCAACGTCGGCCACCTGATGACCAACCCGGCCATCCTGTGGGGCGACGACGGTCGCGAGATACCCGAAGGCATTCTCGACGCCATGGTCACGACCACGATCGCGCTGCACGACATCAAGGGCCTGGGCAGGAACGGCATCCGCAACTCACGCCGCGGCAGCGTCTACATCGTCAAGCCGAAGATGCACGGCCCGGCCGAGGTGGCCTTTGCCAGCACGCTGTTTGCGCGCGTCGAACAGGTGCTGGGGCTGCCCGACAGCACCGTCAAGCTCGGCATCATGGACGAGGAGCGCCGCACCAGCGTCAACCTCAAGGCCTGCATCGCCGCCGCCGCCAGCCGCGTCGCCTTCATCAACACCGGCTTCCTGGACCGCACGGGCGACGAAATGCACACCGCGATGCAGGCCGGGCCGATGTTGCGCAAGGGCGATATGAAGTCCAGCGTCTGGATCCAGGCCTACGAGCGCAACAACGTGCGCGTCGGACTCGAGTGCGGGCTGCGCGGTCGCGCCCAGATCGGCAAGGGCATGTGGGCCATGCCCGATCTGATGGCCGCGATGCTGCAGGCCAAATTGGCCCACCCGCAGGCCGGCGCCAACACCGCCTGGGTGCCCAGCCCCACGGCCGCCACGCTGCACGCCCTGCACTACCACCAGGTGGACGTGTTCAAGGTGCAGAAGGCGCTGGAGAAGGCCGACACCGACCCCGCCGCCGCGCACGAGACCTTGCTCGAGGGCCTGCTGACGATCCCGGTGGTGAAGAAGCCGAAGTGGACCGACGCCGAGAAGCAGCAGGAACTGGACAACAACGCGCAGGGCATCCTGGGCTACGTCGTGCGCTGGGTCGACCAGGGCGTGGGCTGCTCCAAGGTGCCCGACATCCACGACGTCGGCCTCATGGAAGACCGCGCCACGCTGCGCATCAGCAGCCAGCACATGGCCAACTGGCTGCACCACGGCGTAGTGAGCAAGAGCCAGGTGCGCGCGACGCTCAAGCGCATGGCCAAGGTGGTGGACCAGCAGAACGCCGGGGATCCTGCCTACAAGCCGATGGCCGGGCGCTTCAACGAAAGCTTCGCCTTCCAGGCCGCCAGCGACCTGGTGTTCAAGGGGCTGGCCCAGCCCAGCGGCTATACCGAGCCGCTGCTGCACGCGTGGCGCCTGAAGGTCAAGGCCGCAGGCTGATTCAGCCATGGCGGCCACGGTGGGCTTCTGGGCGGCGTGCGGCGCCTGGCTCGACCGGGTGCCGCTGCCGTGGCTGGTGGCCATCGCCGGCTGGCTGGCGGTGGCGCCGGTCTTTCCCGAGCCTCACTTGTGGGAGAAGCTGCAGATGCTCGCCGCCGGCATGCTGACGCGGCCGATCGACATCTTCGATCTGGTCATGCACGCCGTGCCTCTGTTGTTGCTGATGTGGCGGCTGGCGCGGCAGTTCGGCCGGGCGCGGCGATGACCCCCATGTGCCCATGAGCCTCGGCCACGTGAGGCGCCCTCACAAATCCCGATAGGCAAGACCGGTCGGCCGCGGCTATCGTGCTGCTCAGTTGAATACCCTCAGGAAGCCGCCCGATGCAGCACCGCCCCTTGTTCCGCGCCCCTCGCGTGGCACTCATGATGGTCGCCACCGCGTGGCTGGCATCCGCCAGCCACGCCGGCACCGTCACCGTCGTCACCTCCTTCCCCAAGGAACTCACGCAGGCCTACAAGTCGGCCTTCGAGAAGGCCAACCCGACGATCAAGGTCGAGATCCTGAACAAGAACACGGTGCAGGGCATCGCCTACGTGCGTGAACTGCCGGTGGGCCAGCGGCCCGATGTCTTCTGGGCCTCGGCACCCGACGCCTTCGAGGTGCTGGCAGGGCAGAACCTGCTCGACAACGTGGCCGACCTGGCCAACAAGGCGGTGCCGGCCAAGGTGGGCAGCTACCCCATCAACAACCCGAAGGGTCTGTACCTGGGCCAGGCGCTGGCCGGCTACGGGCTGATGTGGAACACGCGCTACATGGCGGCCAACAAGCTGCCGGCGCCGGCGCAGTGGGCCGATCTGACCAAGCCCGTGTACTTCGGCCACGTCGCGATGAGCTCGCCGTCGCGCTCGGGCACCACCCACCTCACGGTGGAAACCGTGCTGCAGGGCGAAGGCTGGGACAAGGGCTGGTCGCAGATGCTGCAGATCGCCGGCAACTGCGCCGCCATCACCGAACGCAGTTTCGGCGTGCCCGACGGCGTCAACAACGGCCAGTTCGGCATCGGCCTCGTGATCGACTTCTTCGGCCTGGCCGGCAAGTATTCGGGCTTCCCGGTGGAATTTGTCTACCCCAACGTGACGGCCGTGGTGCCGGCCAATATCGCGCTCGTCGCCGGTGGCAAGAACGCCGCCGAGGCGAAGAAGTTCATCGCCTACACGGTGTCGGCCGAGGGCCAGGAGCTGTTGCTCGACCCCAAGATCTCGCGCCTGCCCATCCTGCCGCTGGAGGCCATGAAGGGCAAGGCGCCGGCCGGCTACCCGAACGCCTTCGAGATCGCCAAGCGCGCCAAGGTCAGCTTCGACTCCGACCTCTCGGAGTCGCGCTACAACGTCGTCTCGGCAATGTTCGACCAGACCATCACCTTCCGCCTGAAGGACCTCCAGGCCGCCACCCAGGCGATTCACGCGGCCGAGGCGGCGCTGGCAAAGAAGCCGAACGCGGGGGCGGCGGGGCTGGTGAAGCAGGCGCGTGACCTCGCCTTTTCGCCGGTCGTCGGCGCCGGCATGGCCGGCAACAAGGACTTCCTGGCCGTCTTCACCGCCAACAAGAAGGACGCCGCGGTGAACAAGCAGGTCACCGGCCTGGAAGACAGCTGGAACCGCCACGCGCAGGCGAACTACCAGCGTGCGCGGCAACTGGCCGAGCAGGCGCTGGCCGCCGCGCGGTAAGGCGCCTTGCTCGCGCCTCTTGGGGGTCCGGGGGCCGCCGGCGTGCGGCCCGGCGTGTGGCTGGCCGGCGCCGCGGTGCTGGCCTTCCTGTTGCTGTTCCTGGTGCTGCCGGTGGGCCGCGTCTTCATCACCGCCTTCCTGGACGCCGACGGCGGCTTCACTCTCGGCCATATCGGCACCTTCTTCGACCAGGGGCTGATGCGGGAGTCATTCTTCAACAGCCTCTACGTGGCCGTGATGTCGGCCGCATGGGCGGCGCTGATCGCGGTGCCGCTGGCCTATTTCACGGTGCGCTTCGACTTCCGCGGCGCGCTGCTGATCCAGACGCTGGGCGTGCTGCCGCTCATCATGCCGCCCTTCGTGGGCGCGGTGGCGCTGCAGCTGATCTTCGGCCGCTCGGGATCGATCAACCTGCTGCTGGGCGAATACCTCGGCTTCACGCTGCCGATCATGGAAGGCCTCAACGGCGTCGTCTTCGTCGAGGCCATCCACTATTTCCCGTTCATCCTGATGAACCTCACGGTGGCGTTGCGCAATATCGACGGCGCCATGGAGGAAGCCGCGCTCAACCTGGGCTGCAAGGGCTGGCGGCTGTTCTGGCGCGTCATCTTTCCGCTCGCCGCGCCCGGCTTCGTGGCCGGCGCCTCGCTGGTCTTCGTGAAGGTCTTCGACGACCTCGGCACGCCGCTGGTGATGGGCCAGACCAACCTGCTGGCGCCGCAGGCCTACCTGCGCATCACGCAGGTGGGGCTGGAAGACCCGCTGGGCTACGTCATCAGCGTCATCATGATCGTCTTCAGCATCGCCGCCATGGCGCTGTCGGCGCGGGCGCTGAAGGGCCGCGACTACGCCACGCTGCAGAAGGGCGGCGCCAGCATCCAGCGCCGGCGGCTCACGCCGTGCGGCATCGCTGTCGCGGCCTATGCCTGGATCGGCCTCGTGCTGCTGCTCGTGCTGTCGCCGCACGTGGGCGTGCTGCTGCTGTCCTTCGCACAGGTCTGGAGCTATTCACCGCTGCCCGACGCCTTCACGCTGGCGCACTACGCCACGGTGTTCCAGGACTCCACCGGCATGATCCACAACACGCTGCTGTACTGCGGCCTGGCGGCGGGGCTGGACGTGGTGCTGGGCGTGACGATCGCCTACCTGATACTGCGCACCACGCTGCCGGCGCGGCAATGGCTGGACTGGATCGCCACCGCGTCGCTGGCGGTGCCGGGCATCGTGCTGGCCATCGGCTACCTGCGGCTGTTCAAGGGCATGATGATCCCGGGCACCGAACTGCTGTTCACCGGCACCTGGGTCATGATCATGCTGGCCTATGCCGTGCGCCGGCTGCCCTATGCGCTGCGCTCGTGCGTGGCGGCGCTGCAGCAGGTGCACGTGAGCCTGGAGGAAGCGGCCGAAAGCGTGGGCGCGACCCCGTTGCGCACCATCCGCCGCGTCGTCGTGCCGCTGATGGCCGGCGGCATCCTGGCCGGCTTCGTGACCAGCTTCATCACCGCGGCGGTGGAGCTGTCGGCGACGATCCTGCTCACGTCGGCCGACTCCCAGGCACCCATGAGCTACGGCATCTACCTCTACATGCAGAGCGTGGCCGGGCGCGGGCCGGGCGCGGCGCTCGGCGTGCTGGCGATCGTGGTGGTGGCGGTGGGCACCTACATCTCGCATCGGGTGGTGGAACGCACCGGCCAGCGCTACACGGTGCACGCGCCGATGGGCGTGGCGGTGGGAGGGAAGGCATGAAGAAAGTCAGCGTGCAGTGCCGCAACATCCGGCTCAGCTACGGCAGCACCGAGGTGCTGAAGGACGTCAACCTCGACATCCAGCCCGGGCGAGTTCTTCGCCTTGCTCGGGCCTTCCGGGTCGGGCAAGTCGACGCTGTTGCGGCTGATCGCCGGCTTCAACCGCCACAGCAGCGGGCAACTGCTGGTCGACGGCGCGGACATCTCGGCCCAGGCGCCGTGGCAGCGCGATATCGGCATGGTATTCCAGAGCTACGCGTTGTGGCCGCACATGACGGTGTGGGACAACGTGGCCTTCGGCCTCGTCGAACGCAAGGTGGACCGCGCCACCCTCAAGGCCCGGGTGGGCGCGGCGCTGGAACTCGTGGGCCTGCAGGACTATGGCGCGCGGCGGCCCAACCAGCTCTCGGGCGGCCAGCAGCAGCGCGTGGCGCTGGCGCGCACCATCGTCATCGAACCCAAGGTGCTGTTGCTGGACGAGCCGCTGTCCAACCTGGACAAGACGCTGCGCGTGCAGATGCGACAGGAACTGCTGGCGCTGCAGCGGCGGCTGGGCATCACCACGCTGTTCGTCACGCACGACCAGGAAGAGGCGATGACCACCGCCGACCGCATGGCCGTGCTCGACCAGGGCGTGGTGCAGCAGGTGGGCGCGCCGGCCACGCTGTACGACGAGCCGGTGAACACCTTCGTGGCCCAGTTCGTCGGCACCATGAACCTGCTGCCGGGCCGCGTGCGTGAACGTCGCGGCGACGTGCTCACGCTGGCCGTCGACGGTGTCGGCGAACTGGCCCTGCCGTTGCGGGCCGAGGCGCCGCCGGGCGAGACGGTGATGCTGAGCTTCCGTCCGCATTCGTTGCGCATGGCCACCCTGGACGCAGCGCAGGACTCGTCCCGCATCGCCCTCACCGGCACCGTGGAGGCCAGTGAATTCCTCGGCGAGGTCACGCGCTACCGCGTGCGCGTGGGCACACACAGCCTGGCGGTCGACCACCCGCACCGCGCCGGGGGCGCCGCGTTCCTGGTGGGCGACGTGGTGAGCCTGGGGCTGGAGCCATCCCAGGCGCGGTTGCTGGCGCGCTGATCGGGACGCCCGGACCTATGCGGATCCGGCGGCCGGCACGCTCAGCCGAGCCGCCAGTTCGCGCAGGCGCACGATGCCCGGCTCCTTGCGCGGCCAGGTCAGCTCGACGCCGTCGCCGGCATATCGCGGCAGCACATGCAGGTGCAGGTGCGGCACGGTCTGCCAACCGGCGGGGCGATTGGCCTGCAGCACGGTGATGCCCTCGGGCTCGAAGGCCGCCTGCACCGCCAGCGCGATGCGGCGTGCCGCGCGCATCAGCGCCGCGGCCTCGTCGTCGGTGCAGTCCATCAAGGTGGCACGAGGCGCCTTGGTGGCGACGATGACGTGGCCATCGTTGACTTGCCCCGCGTCCATGAAGGCGAAGACATGCTCGTCTTCAAGCACCATGGCGCAAGGCAGTTCGCCGTGCAGCAGTCTTTCGAAGAGGGTGGTCATGGCTCCGGATGGTGGCACGACGACACCGGCGCCGTGGCGACCCGTCCCCATTCCGGCGTGCCTCGTGGCGGGACAGGCTCAGCGCGCCTTCTCGAGCCGGCTCTCGCAGACCACGCAACGCAGCGCATGCGGCTCGACCTTGAGGCGGTCGAACGGGATCTCCCCGCCACAGCCGACACACTGGCCGTAGTCGTCGTCATGCACACGCTGCAAGGCGCGGCCGATCGCCGCCAGCTCCTGCGCGTCGATATCGGACAGCGCCAAGTCCACTTCCCGATCCATGGCGCGCTGCGGCGCGTCGTCGTAGTCCTGCGCCAGCACGTCGCGCGCATGCTCGCTGCGCGTGCGACCCTCCTGGTGCACGTCCAGCTGCCGGCTCATCTGCCGCTGGCGCAACTCCAATTCAGCCTGCAGCAAGGCACGCTGACCAGTGGTGAGGTGGGTGCTCATGGCGTTGGTCTCCTTGCCGTACATGATGCGCCCTGGCGGCACTGCCGGGCCTGACACATGTCAAGCCCTCGGCCGGACTGCCAAAATGCGCCGTCACCACCATGGACCAGCCGACCCCCCTCCCCGGCCGATGCGACGTGCTCGTGGTCGGCGCCGGCCCGGCCGGTAGCGCCTGCGCGCACTGGCTGGCGCGTGCCGGCCTCGACGTGCTGCTGGCCGACCAGCACGACTTTCCGCGCGACAAGGTCTGCGGCGACGGGCTGATACCCGACACCCATGCCGTGCTGCGCCGCCTGGGCGTCTACGAAGAGGTGGCGGCGCTGGCGGCACATGCCCAGCACGTGCGCTGCATCGCGCCGCGCGGCGGGTTTGTCGACGTCGCGGGCACGGTCTCTGTGTTGCCCCGCAAGACCCTGGACCACATCCTCGTGCGCGCTGCACAGCGCGCCGGTGCGCGGCTGCTGGCGCCGCTGCGGTTCGAGGCCCCGCTGCTCGAAGGCGAGCGCGTCGTGGGCGCCCGCTTCCAGGCCGGCGGCAGCGTGCACGAGATCGCCGCGCGCTGGGTGGTGCTGGCCACCGGCGCGGTGCCGCAGGCGCTGATCGCCGCCGGCCTCTGCGAGCGCCGCACGCCCAGCGGCGTGGCCTTGCGCGGCTATGTGCGCCACGAAGGGATGGTCGGCCGCATCACGCAGCTGCAGTTGGTGTGGCACCCGAGGCTGCGCGGCGGCTACGGCTGGATCTTCCCCGCGCCCGGCGGCCTGTTCAACATCGGCACCGGCCTCACCGGCAGCCACGTCGTGCAACGCAACGGCAAGGGCCACATGCAGAACGTCAACCTGCGCGACATGCTCGACGCCTTCTGCGAGGTCTACGCACCGGCGCGCGAACTGATGACCGGCGGCGAGCTGCAAGGCGACGTCAAGGGTGCGCCGCTGCGCTGCACGCTGCGCGGTGCGCGCTGGTCGCGCCCCGGCTTGCTGGTCGCCGGCGAAGCCGCTGGCAGCACCTATGCCTTCAGCGGCGAAGGCATCGGCAAAGCCATGGAGACCGGCCTGCTGGTGGCCGAGGCACTGCTGGCGCCGCCCCGGCAGGGGGCCGACGATGACGCCGTGCGGCAGCGCTATGAAGCCTCCCTGGCCTTGCTGCAGCCGAGGTTCGACCTCTACGAAACCGCCAGCCACGTCAACCTGCACCCCTGGATCGCCGACCTGGTGGTCTGGCGCGCCCGGCGCAGCCCGCGCATCCGGAGCCGGCTCTCGGGCATCCTGGAAGAAACGCAGAATCCCGGCCGACTGTTCAGCTGGAGCGGTATGACCAAGCTGATGCTCGAATGACCCCGGCGGGCGCGGCGCGGCGCTTCAGCGGGGTTGCGCCGCTGAAGCGCTCACCACCCGGTGCACGAAGTGCAGCTTGGCCACCGCGTGGTGGCTGAGCACCAAGGGGCAGAGGTCGGGCTGCCCCATGCTGCGCGCCAGTTCGTTCATCAGTGCCGTGATCTGCAGCCAGGCATTGACCAGACCCAGGAAACGCGGCGCCCCGGGGTCGCCCGGGGCATCCAGTGCGTCGGCGCCGTAAGGTTCGATCTGGACCTCGACGTCGCCGCCTTCGAGGCCGAAGCTCAGGGCAGTGTCCAGCGTGTCCACCATGTGCAGGTAGTTGGCCCAGGTCTCGGCCCAATCCTCCCAGGGGTGGGCGCTGGCGTAGGCGCTGACGTGGCGTTGCGGCCAGTCGTCCGCCGGCCCGGACCGGTAGTGGCGCTTCAGCGCTGCCGCGTAGTCCTGTCGCTCGTCGCCGAAGCGCGCACGAAAGGGCTGCAGCCAGCCGCTGCCGGCCACCAGGCGGTCCCAGTAATAGTGGCCGATCTCATGGCGCAGGTGGCCCAGCAGCGTGCGGTAGGGCTCGCGCAGCGCGCTCCGCAGCCGCTCGCGCATGGCGTCGTCGGCTTCCCCGATGTCCAGCGTGATGAGCCCGCCCGCATGGCCCGTCACCACCGGGGTCATGCCCGGCGCGCCGGGCAGGAAGTCGAACATGACGCCGTGTTCGGGGTCTTCGCTGACTTTCGATCGCACCGGCAGCCCGAGCGCCAGCAGTTGCGAGACCAGGCGCCGCTTGGCGCTCTCGACGCGACCCCACAGCATGGCGTTGTCGCCTTCGTCGAGGTCGGGGATCGTGTGGTTCAGCCGGCAGGCACGGCACAGGCCGTCGTGGGCGGGGTCCTCTTCGGCGGCAGCAGCCAGTTGCAGCCGGCGGGACCGAAATTGGCGCAGCGCTGCAAAGGCGGGCCGGCCTCGCCGGCATCGTCGGCGGCATGCCAGATGCCGGGTTGCGGGTCCGGCGCCCGCCAGCGCAGCGTGAGCGCTTCGGGGTCGAAGCCCAGCTCGCTGCCGCAGGCCAGGCAGACGCTGTTCTGGAAGAACACCGGCTGGCCGCAGCGACAGCGGCAGTTGCGCGTCGCCTGCGGCCGCATGCCTGGCCCGAGCACGCCGCTCAGGCCGCGGCCGAGGAGGCTCAGCAGAGGTTTCATTGGCGCAGTGTAGTCACGGCACGGCGGCGTCATGTGTGTGTCATGTGCGCGTTGCCGGGCGCGAGAGTCACCGTTTCGCCACAAGTCCAGGGTGCCCGGTCCAGGGTCAGCCAGGCCCCAGCCCGGCCGTGGCGCGGGTAGCATGCCGGGCATCCCACTGCCGCCTTGCCGCCATGCCCGACATTCCCGTCCCGCGCTTCGATCAGTTCTACCGCCACCCGGAACTGACGCGCCTGCTGCGCGACTACGCCGCTGCGGCGCCGCAACTCGTCGGCCTGTCCAGTCTGGGCAAGAGCTGGGAAGGGCGCGACATCTGGCTGCTGACGATCACCAACCAGGCCACCGGCATCGATACCGACAAGCCGGCGTTCTGGGTCGACGGCAATATCCACGCTGCCGAGCTGACGGCCAGCACGGCCTGCCTGTACTGGCTGCACCAGCTGGTGTCGGGCTACGGCAGCGATCCGAAGATCCGCCAGCTGCTCGACACACGCGTGGTCTACATGGTGCCGCGGCTGAACCCCGACGGCGCGGAACTCGCGCTGGCCGACCGGCCGCGGCACATCCGCTCGTCGACCCGACCCTACCCATATGACGAGCAGCCGGTCGAGGGCCTGACCATCGAAGACGTCGACGGCGACGGGCGCGTGCTGAGCATGCGCATCCCGGACCCGCACGGCCCCTACAAGAAGCACGCCGCCGAGCCGCGCCTGATGGTGCCGCGCGACCCGGGCGAGTTCGGTGGCGAGTATTACCGCATCATTCCCGAAGGCACGTTGAAGAACTTCGATGGACTGAAGATCACCGCCAGCCCCGACCGCGAGGGCCTGGACCTGAACCGCAACTTCCCAGCCTATTGGCGGCAGGAGTTCGAGCAGGTCGGCGCCGGGCCGTATCCGACCAGCGAGCCCGAAGTGCGGGCCATGGTCGACTTCGTCACCAGCCACCCCAACATCGGCGCGGCGGTCAGCTTCCACACCCACAGCGGAGTCATCCTGCGGCCCATGGGGACGCAGAGCGACGACGACATGACGCCCGAGGACCTGTGGATGTACAAGCGGCTGTCCGACATCGGGGCCAAGCTCACCGGCTACCCGGCGATCAGCATCTTCCACGAATTCAAGTACCACCCCAAGCAGACGATCACCGGCACCCAGGACTGGATCTACGAGCATCTGGGCGCGCTGTTCTGGACCGTCGAGATCTGGGCCCCGAACAAGGAAGCGGGCATCACCGATTACCAGTGGATCGAGTGGTACCGAGACCACCCGCCCGAGGACGACCTCAAGCTGCTGAAGTGGAGCGACGAGCAATGCGGCGGCCAGGCCTATGTCGACTGGCGCCCCTACCGCCACCCCCAGCTGGGCATGGTGGAGCTGGGCGGCTGGGACAAGATGAACTTCTGGCGCAACCCACCGCCGCACCTGCGCGAGCGGGAGGCGGCGCGTTTCCCCGGCTGGCTGACGCAGATCGCGCTGTCGCTGCCAAAGCTGGAGGTGCTGCGGGCCGAGGTCCGGGCGCTCGGAACCGACACCTGGCGCGTGCGCTTTGCGGTCGCCAACAGCGGCTACCTGCCGGCCTACGTCACCAAGCGCGCGCTCGAACGCAAGACGGCCCGGGGCACGATGTTCAACATCCACCTGCCGCCCGGTGTGAGCCTGGTCAGCGGCGCCGAGCGCGTGGTGGGCCAACACCTGGAAGGCCACGCGCCCAAGAACTCGCTGCAGGCCTTCCTGCCCAGCCGCGAGATCACCGGCGACCGTGCGGTGGTCGAGTGGGTGGTGCGCGGGGCACGCGGCACCGCCGTGGCGCTGACGGCCACGGCCGACCGGGCGGGCACCGTGCGCACCGAAGTCACCCTGGATTGACCGTGCGCCGCGGCAGCCACCGGCCGGGGCCCTGACGGACAGCATCGGCGCCGACATGGACAACTTCTCGTCGCTGTTCGAGTTCCTGCCGATCGGCGCCTACCGCACACTGCCCGACGGCACCCAGCTGCGCGCCAACCCGGCGCTGGTGCGGATCAACGGCTATGCCAGCGAAGCCGAGATGCTGACCGGCGTGCGCGACATCGCGCTCGAGTGGTACATCGACCCCCAGCGCCGGGCGCTGTTTCGCCGCCTGCTCGAAGAGCACGGCCAGCTCACCGGCTTCGAATCGGAGGTCTGGCGGCACAAGTCGCGCGAGCGCATCTGGATCAGCGAGAACGCCCACGTCGTGCGTGACGCCGCGGGTCGCATCCGGTACTTCGAGGGCACGGTCGAAGAGATCACCGCGCGCAAGCGGGCCGAGCAGGCGCTGCGTGAGAACAGCGAGCTCTGGAAGCGTGCGCTGGAGAGCACCGGCGACGGCGTCTGGGACTGGAACGTGGCCAGCGGCGTCGAGATCTATTCACCGCAGTGCAAGGCGCTGTACGGCTATGCCGACGACGAACTGCCGAACCTCCCCGAGGCGCTGGACGGCCTGACGCACCCGGAGGACGCCGAACGCATGCGGCGGGACCGCGAGGATCATTTCGCCGGCCGCACGCCGGCCTACATCAACGAGCACCGCGTGTTGTGCAAGGACGGGCAGTGGAAGTGGATCCTGTCGCGCGGCATCGTGATCAGCCGCGACGCGGCCGGGCGGCCGCTGCGTGTGGTCGGCACCCACACCGACATCACCGGCTCCAAGCAGGCCGAGGCCCTGCGCTTCGAGCGCGACCGCGCGGCGGCGGCCGACCAGGCCAAGTCGCACTTCCTGTCGCGCGTCAGCCACGAGCTGCGCACGCCGCTGAACGCGATCCTCGGCTTTGCGCAGTTGCTGGACATGGACGCCGGCGCGAGCGCGCGCCAGCGCGCCTGGATCGGGCATGTACTGGCCAGCGGGCGCCACCTGCTGGCGCTGATGGACGACATCCTCGATATCTCCAGCGTGCAGACCGGGGAGCTGCCGATGACGCTCGAGAGCCTGCCGCTGCGCCCCGTGGTCGAAGAAGCCTGGGCCATGCTCGCCGGGGCGGCTCAGGAGGCCGGCATCGCCGTCATCGACGAAGTGCCCCCCGGCGGCACGCTGGCGGTGCGCGCCGACCGCAGGCGGCTCAAGCAGATCGTCAGCAACCTGTTGTCCAACGCCATCAAGTACAACCGGCGCGGCGGCTGGGTGCGGCTGCGCGCACAGGCCGCGGGCGACCAGGTCGAACTGGCCGTGACCGACAGCGGCCCGGGCCTGGACGAAGCGCAGCGCGCACGGCTGTTCCAGCCCTTTGAACGCCTGGGCGCACAGCACGGCCCGGTGGCTGGCACCGGACTCGGCCTGGCCCTGAGTCGTCAGCTCACCGACGCGATGGGAGGCACCATCGAGGTCGACAGCACGCCCGGCGAGGGCTCGACCTTCCGCGTGCGACTGCCTTCGGCCTGACGCGGGTTCAGCGCTGCTCGAAGCGAAAGACCGCCACGCTGGCCATCAGGTTGGGCCAGCGCCGCACCACGCGCCCGGCCTGCAGGCCGAAGCTGTCGGTGACGTCGAGGCCGCTCTTGCGCGCCAGCACCTCGAAGTCGGCATAGGTGCCGACGCGGATGTTGGGCGTGTCGTACCACTGGTAGGGCAAGGCCTTGGTCACCGGCATGCGACCGCCCAGCACGCGCAGCCGGTTCGGCCAGTGCGCGAAGTTGGGGAAGCTGATGATGCCGATGCGGCCGACGCGCGCCGTTTCCTTGAGCATGCGCTCGGTGTTGCGCAGGTGCTGCAGGGTGTCGAGCTGCATCACGACGTCGAAGCTGTTGTCGTCGAACAGCGCCAGGCCTTCCTCGAGGTTGAGCTGGATGACGTCGACGCCGCGCTGCACGCAGGCGTGCACGTTGGCGTCGTCGATCTCGATGCCGTAGCCGCTGCAATCCTTGTGTTGGCGCAGATGGGCCAGCAACTCGCCGCTGCCGCAGCCGAGGTCGAGGACGCGGCTGCCCGCCGGTACCAGTTCGGCGATGGTCTCGAGGTCTCGGCGCTCACTCACGGCAGCGACCGTCCAGCGGGCCCCTCCCCTCGAGGGGAGGGGAGCGGGGAGGGATCGGTGTCCTGACCGCGCAAAGCGCTTACTTCGAGCGCGATGCGCTCGAAGTAGGCGCGCATGACGGCGTGGTAGCGCGGGTCGTCGAGCAGGAAGGCGTCGTGGCCGTGCGGTGCGTCGATCTCGGCGTAGCTGACACCGATGCGGTTGTCCACGAGGGCCTTGACGAGTTCGCGCGAGCGTGCCGGCGAAAAGCGCCAGTCGGTGCTGAAGCTGACGAGCAGGAAACCTTGTTCGCGGGCCACGGCGAAGGCGCGCGCGAGGTCGCCGCCGTGTTCGCACGCGGGGTCGAAATAATCGAGCGCCCGCGTGATCAGCAGGTAGGTGTTGGCGTCGAAGTACTCGCTGAACTTGTCGCCCTGGTGGCGCAGGTAGCTTTCGATCTGGAACTCGATGTCCTGCGTGCTGTAACCCAGTTCGGCGGCCTTGAGCTCGCGCCCGAACTTGGCATCCATGGCGTCGTCCGAGAGATACGTGATGTGGCCGATCATGCGCGCCACGCGCAGGCCACGCTTGGGCACCACGCCGTGGCCATAGAAGTGGCCGCCGTGGAAGTCCGGGTCGGTGACGATGGCGCGCCGCGCCACCTCGTTGAAGGCGATGTTCTGTGCCGACAGGTTGGGCGCAGTGGCCACGGCCACGCAGTGGCGCACGCGCGCCGGATGGCGCAGCGCCCAGGCCAGCGCCTGCATGCCGCCCAGGCTGCCGCCGACCACGGCGGCCAGCCGCTCGACCCCCAGCCGTCGCATCAGGCGGGCCTGCGCGTCGACCCAGTCTTCCACCGTCACCACCGGGAAGTCGGCGCCATAGACGCGCCCGGTGGCCGGGTTGACGTGCATCGGCCCGGTGGAGCCGAAGCACGAGCCGGGGTTGTTGACGCCGACGACGAAGAAGCGATCGGTGTCCAGCGGCTTGCCGGGGCCCACCAGGTTGTCCCACCAGCCCACGCTGCCGTCGGCGTGGACGCCGGCCACGTGGTGGCTGGCGTTGAGCGCATGGCACACCAGGACGGCATTGCTCCTGTCGGTGTTCAGGCGGCCGTAGGTCTCATAGGTCAGCGCGTAGTCGGACAGCGCCGCGCCGCTCTTCAGCGGCAGCGGCTCGCTGAAGTGCATCTGCTGTGGCGTGACCAGACCGACGGAGCCCATGAACGAAAACCCGGCGCCGCCTGCCAGGCGGACACCGGGTGGGCGGTGTCCCCCTTTTAGCGGCATTTGTTAAAGCGCCCGCAATTCGGAACAAATCGGCGCTGAGGGCGCGGAGTATATCGAGAGCGACAACGAGGCCACGCCGTTCTCGCGCGTGCAGCGCAGCCTCGTCTACCAACGTGCCGAGGGGGAGTCCGACAAGCGCCCCTTCGGCACCCAACTCGACGCGCACGACACCGGCGAAGGTTCCATCGGCCAGCACCACCGCGTGCACGGGCGACCCGATCTGGGAGAACGGCTCGGGCTACTTCGGTTGCCGCAACGACGACGGCACGTTCAGCGAGGAGCGCTTCGTGGCAATGCGCGCGAGACGCAGGTGAAGATGACATCGGCGCCGAGGCGGCAGGCATGACGACACACCGCGTCGAAGCGGTGGCATGAGCCGGGCGTGGGGCCTTACGGCGCGGGCGGCGCGGTGTCGCTGAAGCTCGACCGCGTGGCCAGCTTGTCGGCCAGCTTGTTCAGGTTCGGATGGGCGCTGCGCCAGCCGATCTGCGGAAAGCGGAAGTCCAGGTAGCCCAGGGCGCATCCCACGGCCACGTCGGCCAGCGTGAAGGCGTTGCCAGCGCAGTAGGGCTTGTCGCCCAGACCCCTGGCCATGGCATCGACGGCGGCTTGCACGCGGCTCATCTGGCGGTCGATCCAGGCCGGCGAACGCTGGGCTTCGGTGCGGCCGCTCCAGATGGCTTCCATCCGCGCCAGGATGGCGGCATCCAGCAGGCCGTCGGCCAGCGCCTCCCAGGTGCGCACCTCGGTGCGCTCGCGGCCCGAAGGCGGTATCAGCTTGCCCACCGGCGACAGCGTGTCCAGGTACTCGACGATGACGCGCGAATCGAAGACCGCCTCGCCGCCTTCCATCACCAGGCAAGGCACCTTGCCCAGCGGGTTGGTGGCGAGCATGGCGTCGCTGGACCAGACGTCTTCCAGCACGAACTGGTAGTCGAGCTTCTTCTCGGCCATCACCACGCGCACCTTGCGCACATAGGGGCTGGTCAGCGATCCAATCAGTTTCATCACTTTGTTTCTTGTGACACATCCCTGGGAGCGACCGATTCTAGCCAGCAGCACCCGACCGCGTGGGGCCGGTCCGTCGCATGAAATCCACGCTTGCCGGCCGGCCCGGCAGCGTGATCTCGGCCGTGGCCGGCGCCATGCGCGACACCACGGCGCCGCCGCGCACCACGAGCAGGCGCTGCGCACGCAGGCGGATCGCCTCGGCGGGGGAGCCGGCCTGCAGCAGGACGAAGTCGGCGCGGCAGCCGGGCTCCAGTCCATAGCCCTGCAGGCCCAGGATGCGCGCGCTGTTCACGGTCACCGCGTCGAAGCATTGGCGCTGGCCCGTCATCGATGTCATCTGCGCCACGTGCAGCCCCATGGCCGCCACCTCCAGCATGTCGGCCGAGCCCAGGGCGTACCAGGGGTCCATCACGCAATCGTGGCCGAAGCCCACGTTGACGCCGGCCGCCAGCAGTTCGGGCACGCGCGTCATGCCGCGCCGCTTGGGATAGCTGTCGTGCCGGCCCTGCAGCGTGATGTTGATCAGCGGGTTGGCCACCGCGTGCACGCCGGCCTCCTTCATCAACGGCAGCAGCTTGCTGACGAAGTAGTTGTCCATCGAGTGCATGGACGTGAGGTGCGAGCCCGTGACACGCCCCTGCAGACCCAGGCGCTGCGTGTGGAAGGTCAGCGTCTCGATGTGGCGCGACAGCGGGTCGTCGCTCTCGTCGCAGTGCATGTCCACGAGCAGCCCGCGCGCGGCGGCCAGCTCGCACAGGATGCGCACGCTCTCGGCACCCTGCTCCGGCGTGCGCTCGAAGTGCGGGATGCCGCCCACGACCTCCACCCCCAGGTCCAGGGCGCGCTCCAGCTGGGTCAGCGCGCCGGGCGATCGAAGCAGCCCGTCCTGCGGGAAGGCCACCAGTTGCAGGTCGAGGTAGGGCGCCACACGGCGCTTCACGTCAAGGAGCGCGCGCACCGCCACCAGGCGTTCGTCGCACACGTCCACGTGGGAGCGGATCGCCAGCAGCCCGCGCGCCACCGCCCAGTCGCAGTACTGCAGTGCGCGTTCGGCGATGGCCTCTTCGGTGAGCAGCGGCTTCAGTTCGCCCCAGAGCTGGATGCCTTCCAGCAGCGTGCCGCTGGCGTTGACGCGCGGCAGGCCGTGGCTGAGCGTGGCGTCGAGGTGGAAATGGGCGTCGACGAAGGGCGGGCTGAGCAGCAGGCCGGCAGCGTCGATGATCACGGCCCCCGGCGGCGCCGGCAGTGCCGGGCCGACGGCGGCGATGCGGTCGCCCAGAGCAAGCAGGTCGATGTCCGTGCGGCCGTCGGGCAGGCTGGCACGACGGATCAGCAAAGGGGCGTTCATGGCGGGCGGGGCCTCGGACAAGGGCGGTGCCCGAGCATAAGACGACCTGCCCCGCCGGGCGCGCCGGGCCATGCCAGGGCACTGCCTCACGCCGGCGGCGCGTTCCTCGGCTCGCGAAAACAGCCCCGCTTGTCAGGGCTCGGCAACAGGTGCACACTGCCTCTCACGGTGTCTTCACCGCCGCTCCGGCCCCCACGCCCTTCCTGTTGCTGTTCCCTCCCCCCCAATCAATCATTCCCCGTGGCCTGCGGCCTTGCCGTGGCCAGTTTGCCCACCCTCGCAAAGGAGGTTCTGATGAACTTGACGATCAGCGGACATCATCTCGAAGTCACGCCCGCGCTCAGAGAGTATGTGCTCACAAAGCTGGATCGCGTGACGCGGCACTTCGATCAGGTGGTTGACGTCAACGTGTTGCTGACGATCGAGAAGCTGAAGGAAAAGGAGCGACGGCAGAAGGCAGAAGTCACGTTGCGCGTGAAGGGGCGCGACATCTTCGTCGAGCAGGCGCACGAGGACCTCTACGCCGCCATCGACCAGTTGATGGACAAGCTCGACCGCCAGGTGGTTCGCCACAAGGACCGCCTGCAGGACCATCACCACGAGTCGCCCAAGCGCATCACCACCGACGCGCCGTAGGCCGTTGGAGAGCGCCCGTCGACGGCCCTTCGGGGCCGTTTTCTTGGCCGCAGGCCCGCGCAGGGTGCGCTCAGGGTTCCGGAATCGGCCCTGTCTGTTGCTGCAGCGCCGCATGAATTGTCACAACCCCGCCGTTCAGGGTATGCCGGCGGCGCACCGGCGGCGCACCGATTGCTATCATCGTCCGCTTTCGTAACACCTTTGTTGGCCGCAGGGCGCCTGCACCGCGGCGAAGAGGAATGGTCTGATGAACCGTCTCGCCGCGATCCTGCCTGCCAGCAACGTGCTGGTGCATGTGGATGCGACCAGCAAGAAGCGTGTCTTCGAGCAGGCGGGCCTGCTGTTCGAGAATCAGCATGCCATCGCCCGCGGCATCGTCACGGACAACCTGTTCGCCCGCGAACGGCTGGGCTCCACCGGCCTCGGGCACGCAGTGGCGATCCCGCACGGCCGCATCAAGGGGTTGAAGAACCCGTTGGCGGCGGTGGTTCGCGTGCTGCAGCCCATCCCATTCGACGCGCCCGACGACGTCCCGGTATCGCTGCTGATCTTCCTGCTGGTGCCCGAGGCGGCCACGCAGCGGCACCTGGAGATCCTGTCCGAGATTGCCGAGATGCTGTCCGACCGCACGCTTCGCGAGCGCCTGATGAGCGAGCCCGAGGCTGCCGGCGTGCACAAGCTGATCTCCGACTGGGAACCACTGAAGTCGGTGGCGTGAGCTCCGCCCGAAGCGCCCGCGGCGCAGCACGGGTAAAGCGCAAGTGAAACCCACGTCCATCAGCGCCGAAGCGCTGTTCGAAGCGCACCGCGAAGCCCTGCGCTGGGCCTGGATCGCCGGCCACGCGCACCCCGAGCGCCGCTTCGACGACGACGCCGTGCGCGACGCGCGCTCGGCGGCCGACCTGGTCGGCTACCTCAACTACATCCACCCCTACCGGGTGCAACTGCTCGGCAGCCGCGAGATCGCCTACCTCAACGCATCCGCGCCCGAGGATCAGGAGCGGCGCATCTCGCGCATCGTGACGCTGGAGCCGCCGGTGCTCATCGTCGCCGACGCGCAGGTGCCGCCCGACCGCCTGGTGGCCATGTGCGACCGCGCCGAAATCCCCCTCTTCGTCACCGGCGAGTCGGCCGGCCACGTCATCGACGTCGTGCGCGGTTACCTGGGCCAGCACTTCGCCGAGCGCAGCACTCGGCACGGCGTGTTCATGGACATCCTGGGCCTCGGTGTGCTGGTGACCGGCGAATCGGGCCTGGGCAAGAGCGAACTCGGACTCGAGTTGATATCGCGCGGCCACGGCCTGGTGGCCGACGACGCGGTGGACATCTACCGCATCAGCCAGACGGCACTGGAGGGCCGCTGCCCCGAACTGCTGCAGAACCTGCTGGAAGTGCGCGGCATCGGCCTGCTCGACATCAAGGCCATCTTCGGCGAGACCGCGGTGCGGCGCAAGATGCGCTTGAAGCTCATCGTGCACCTGGTGCGCAAGGAAACGATGGAGCGCGAATTCGAGCGTCTGCCCTACGAGCCGCTGTACGAGGACATCCTGGGCTTGCCGGTGCGCAAGGTGGTGATCGCGGTGGACGCGGGGCGCAACCTGGCGGTGCTGGTGGAAGCGGCGGTGCGCAACACGGTGCTTCAGTTGCGCGGTATCGACACCTACCAGGAGTTCATCAAGCGTCACCAGGCGGCGATGGAGCGCAGCGGCGGCGCCTGAGCGCCCTGCGAAGGGCTACTTCACGTTCCGGTGCTCGCACTGCGCCTTGGTGCAGCGTGCGTACAGCGCCAGCGCATGCTCCTGCAGGTCGAAGCCGCGCGTGATCGCGATGGTCCGCTGGCGCTGCTCGATCTCGGCGTCGAAGAACTCCTCGACACGACCGCAATCCAGGCACACCAGGTGATCGTGGTGCTGGCCCGCGTTGAGTTCGAACACCGCCTTGCCCGACTCGAAGTTGCTGCGCCGCAGCAATCCGGCCTGCTCGAACTGCATCAGCACGCGGTAGACGGTGGCCAGGCCGATGTCGGCGCCTTCGGCCAGCAGCACCTTGAAAACGTCCTCGGCGGTGAGGTGCCGACGCTCGGTGCGCTGGAACACTTCCAGGATCTTGATGCGCGGCAGCGTGGCCTTCAGGCCGCTGCTCTTCAGTTCGTCGGCATGCGTCATCGAGCGTCCCCGGAGTTTGCGCCGCTAAAATGAGTCGATCATAGCCAGCCGGGCAGCGGCCCGTGGCGTCCTTCGGCGGCACCGCCGCCCATCACCCTGCGCCCATGCAACGACGACGGATCCTCCTCAGCACCCTGGCCGCCGGCACGCTGTTGGCCGGCTGTGAGTCGCTGCAGCGCACCGACAGCTTCATCGGGCAGATGACGCCCTACCGCATCGACATCGTGCAAGGCAATGCCGTCACGCGCGAACAGGCGGCGCTGCTCAAGCCCGGCCTGTCGCGGCTGCAGGTGCGCGACATCCTGGGCACGCCGCTCATCGCCGATCCGTTCCACGCCGACCGCTGGGACTACGTCTTCACCTTGCGCCGCGCCAAGACCGACATTCAGCGCCGCAGCGTGGTCGTGCGGTTCGAAGGCGATGTCGTCAAGTCGTTCGAGGCCACCGAATTGCCCAGCGAGCGCGAGTTCGTGGCCTCGATCAGCCGTTTCACTGACCCACAGGTCCCCAAGCTGGAACTGAGCGAGGACGAACGCAAGGCGCTGCCGGCGCCGGTCCGGCGCGAGGCCCCGCCCGCCGAGCCGATGGGTCCGCTGCGCGCGTACCCGCCGCTGGAAAAGTCCTGAGGCCGGACCGGGCGCCATGCTGAGAGTCGCCATCGCCGGGTCCTCGGGCCGCATGGGGCGCCTGCTGGTCGAGGCCGTGCTGTGCAGCGATGACTGCACGCTGGCCGGCGCACTGGACATCGCCGGCAGTCCGGCGCTGGGCCAGGACGCCGGGGCCTTCCTCGGCCGCACCACCGGCGTGACGATCAGCGCCGACCTGCGTGCGACACTGGCCGGCGCCGACGTGCTGATCGACTTCACGCGCCCCGAAGGCACGCTGGCGCACCTGGCGGTGTGCCGCGAACTCGGCGTGAAGGCCGTCATCGGCACCACCGGCTTCACGCCGCAGCACAAGGCCGAGATCGCGGCGCACGCCGAGCGCATCGCCCTCGTGCTGGCGCCCAACATGAGCGTCGGCGTGAACGTCATGCTGCGGCTGCTGGACCTGGCGGCACGCTCGCTGGGCGAGGGCTACGACATCGAGGTCATCGAGGCCCACCACCGGCACAAGGTCGACGCCCCCAGCGGCACCGCGCTGGCCATGGGCGAGGTGGTGGCGGCGGCGCGCGGCATCGACCTGACGACGGCTGGCGTGTTCGCGCGCCATGGCCACACCGGCGAGCGGCCCGCAGGCGCGATCGGTTTTGCCACGGTGCGCGGCGGCGACATCGTCGGCGACCACACCGTGCTCTTTGCCGGCACCGGCGAGCGCATCGAGATCACGCACCGCAGCAGCAGCCGTGCCAACTACGCGGCGGGCAGCCTGCTTGCGGCGCGCTTCGTCGCCAAGCAAGCGCGCGGGATGTTCGGCATGGATCAGGTGCTGGGCCTGCGGCCATGACGCTGCGGCCATCGGCATCGCGGGAGCACTGAACCATGCAGGGCCTGAGTCATTTCTGGGAGTCCAGCGACGGCGTCGGCCGCGCCGTGGCGCTGCTGCTGCTGGCAATGTCGGTGTCGGCCTGGGTGGTGATCCTGTGGAAGGGCTGGGCGTTGCGCCGTGCCGCCGACGACATCGCACGCGCCGTGCTGGCCTTCTGGGACGCCGCCACTCTGGACGACGGCCGCGCGCGGCTGGCGGCGCTGGACCGCGAGCGTGTGCTGATGCCGCTGCTCGACGCGGCTGCGGCGCAGCCCGTTGCCGGGACGCTGGAAGCGTCGGGCCGTATCGACTCGCAACTCACGCGGCGGCTGCGCGACGCGCTGCACAGCGGCCTGGCGCATCTGCAGTTCGGCCAGGTGCTGCTGGCATCGGTGGGCAGCACGGCACCGTTCGTGGGCCTGTTCGGCACCGTGTGGGCCATCTATCACGCGCTGGTGGCCGTGGCGACGGCCGGCAGCATCAGCATCGACAAGGTCGCGGGACCCATCGGCGAGGCGCTGGTCATGACCGCCGCCGGCATTGCCGTGGCGGTGCCGGCCGTGCTGGCCTACAACGTCTTCGGCAAGTGGGTCGCTGCCTGCGAGGCCGAACTGGAGGGCTTCGCCCACGACCTCCGGGAGATGGTCCTGGAAGACCAGCGGCCAGGAACCTGAGATGAAGCCCCCAAGCTCGCTCTCGCTCGCTGCCCCCCGAGGGGGTGCTCAGTGGCTTCGGGCGGCCGGGCGCCACTGAAATGAAGCCCCCAAGCTCGCTCTCGCTCGCTGCCCCCAAGGGGGCGCTCAGTGGCTTCGGGCGGCCGGGCGCCACTGAGATGGCATTCGGCCGCCTCGAACGCAACCCCGGCGCGCGGCCGATGAGCGACATCAACATGACGCCGCTCATCGACGTGATGCTGGTGCTGCTGGTGATCTTCATCATCACCGCGCCGCTGATGACGAGCAGCCTCAAGCTCGACCTGCCGCAGGCGGGCGGTGGTGCCGGCAGCGATGCGCCGGCGTTCGTGGCGCTGGCGATCGACGCCAAGGGTGGCTTGTTCCTGGGCGACCAGCCGGCGGGACGCGAGCAGATCGCCGAGCGCGTGCGTGCCGCGGCGCGGCGTGATCCCGCCACCGAGGTGCAATTGCGCGCCGACCGCAGCGTGCCGTACGGTCGCGTGGCCGAAGTCATCGGCTGGGTGCAGGAAGCCGGGATCTCGCGCATCGGCTTCATCACCGAGGCGCCGGCCGGTCCCTGACGCGCCGACGACGCAGCGGCGAGGCCGGGGCGGCTTCGTAGAATCCCCAGGATGAACGAAAAATACGCCCCCGCCGAAGTCGAAGCTGCCGCGCAGGCGCACTGGGCCGCCCATGGCGCCTTCCGCGCCACGGAGGACACGAACCGCCCCAAGTTCTACGCCTGCTCGATGCTGCCCTACCCCAGCGGCAAGCTGCACATGGGGCACGTGCGCAACTACACCATCGGCGACATGATGGGGCGCTACATGCGCATGAAGGGCAAGAACGTGCTCATGCCGATGGGCTGGGACGCCTTCGGCCTGCCGGCCGAGAACGCAGCCATCGCCAACGGCGTGCCGCCCGCACAGTGGACGCGGGCCAATATCGCCGACATGAAGAGCCAGATGCAGCCGCTGGGCCTGGCCTTCGACTGGCAGCGCGAACTCGCCACCTGTGACCCCGGCTACTACAAGTGGAACCAGTGGTTCTTCCTGAAGATGCTGCAGGCCGGCATCGCCTACCGCAAGACGCAGATCGTCAACTGGGACCCGGTGGACCAGACGGTGCTGGCCAACGAGCAGGTCGAGGACGGCCGAGGCTGGCGCAGCGGCGCGCTGGTGGAAAAGCGCGAGATCCCCGGCTACTACCTGGCGATCACGAAATACGCGGACGAACTGCTGGCCGGCGTCAACGACCCCACGCACAAGGACTACCTGGCCGGCTGGCCCGAGCGCGTGCGCCTGATGCAGGAGCACTGGATCGGCAAGAGCGAAGGTGTGCGCTTTGCCTTCACGCACGAGATCCGCGGTGCCGACGGAGAGTTGATCCAGGACGGCCGCATGCACGTGTTCACCACGCGCGCCGACACCATCAAGGGCGTCACCTTCTGCGCCGTGGCGCCCGAGCACCCGCTGGCCACCCACGCGGCCCTGTCCGACCCTGGACTGGCGGCCTTCATCGATCAGTGCAAGAAGGGCGGCACCACCGAGGCCGAACTGGCACTGCGCGAGAAGGAAGGCCGGCCCACCGGCCTGACAGTGACGCACCCGCTCACCGGCGCGGCGGTGCCGGTCTGGGTGGGCAACTACGTGCTGATGGGCTATGGCGACGGCGCCGTGATGGGGGTGCCCGCGCACGACGAACGAGACTTCGCCTTCGCCAAGAAGTACGGCATCGACATCCTGCAGGTGATCCACGTCGACGGTGAGCACTTCAGCTACGACCATTGGCAGGACTGGTACGCCGACAAGACGCGCGGCGTCACCGTCAACTCGGGCAACTACAGCGGCCTGCCGTACCAGGCGGCGGTGGACGCCATTGCCGAGGCGCTGGCGAAGAAGGACCTGGGCGAGAAGAAGACGACCTGGCGGCTGCGCGACTGGGGCATCAGCCGCCAGCGCTACTGGGGCACGCCGATCCCGATCATCCATTGCCCCGATTGCGGCGACGTGCCGGTACCCCTGGAGGACCTGCCCGTCGTGTTGCCTGAAGATCTGGTGTCCGATGGCAGCGGCAACCCGCTGAACAAGTGCGCGTCGTTCCTGAACGTGGCCTGCCCGACCTGCGGCAAGGCGGCGCGGCGCGAGACCGACACGATGGACACCTTCATCGATTCGTCCTGGTACTACATGCGCTATTGCTGCCCGGACAGCGACGACGCCATGGTCGACGCGCGCAACGAGTACTGGATGCCGATGGACCAGTACATCGGCGGCATCGAGCACGCCGTGCTGCACCTGCTCTATGCCCGGTTCTGGACCAAGGCCATGCGTGATCTGAAGCTGGTCAGCTTCAGTGAGCCCTTCAGCAAGCTGTTCACGCAGGGCATGCTGCTCAACGAATCCTTCTTCCGCGAAGATGAAGGGGGCAAGAAGCACTGGCTCTACCCCAGCGAAGTCGACGTGCGCTACGACGAAAAGGGCCACCCGGTGGGCGCTACCGCCAAGGCCGACGGGCAGCCGGTGATGCTGGGCGGCATCGAGAAGATGTCCAAGAGCAAGAACAACGTGGTCGAACCGCGCGACATCATCGCCAGGTTCGGCGCCGACACGGCGCGGGTGTTCACGATGTTCGCCGGCCCGCCCGACCAGAGCGCGGCGTGGTCGGACTCGGGTGCCGAGGGCTCGTTCCGCTTTCTGCGCCGGCTGTGGAATGCCGGCGTGAAGGTGGCGCCGCGGCTGGCCGCCGCCGCGCCTTCCATGGCGGGCGCGAGTGCGGCCGCCACAGGGCTGCGGCGCGACCTCCACGGCCTGCTGCGACAGGTCAGCCACGACTACGAACGGCTGCAGTACAACACCGTGATCTCGGGCGCGATGAAGATGCTCAATGCGATCGAGGACGCGCGGGTGGGCGACAGCGCCGCCGACGCCGCGGTGCAGGCCGAAGCCTTCGGCATCCTGCTGCGAGCGCTTTACCCGGCGGCGCCTCACATCACGCATGCGCTGTGGCAGGCGCTGGGCCTGCAGGCAGCGCACGGCGACATCATCGACGCGCCCTGGCCGGCCGTCGACGAAGCGGCGCTGGTGCAGGACGAGATCGAGCTCGTGCTGCAGGTCGGCGGCAAGCTGCGCGGTGCCATCCGCGTGCCGGCCGCGGCCGACAGGTCCGCCATCGAAGCGGCGGCGCTGGCCAGCCCCGAGTTCGTGCGCTTTGCCGAAGGCAAGCCGGCAAAGAAGATCATCGTGGTGCCGGGGCGCCTGGTCAATGTCGTGGTCTGAGGCCTGGTCGCGGCGGACCGTGCTGGCCACGGCCGCGGCCAGCCTGGCCGGCTGCAACTTTGCGTTGCGTCAGCCGCCCAAGCTCGGCTTTTCCAGCATCGCACTGACCGGCTTCTCGCCTCGCTCGCCGATGCTCCACGAGTTGCGGCGCCAGCTCGCGCAGCAGGTGCGTGTGCTCGAGACCCCGGACGGCGCGGACGTCGTGCTGCAGGCGCTGAACGATGCGCGCGAGCGCAGCGTGGTGGCCTCCACGTCGGCCGCCGAGGTGCGGGCGCTTCAATTGCGGGCGAGATTCGGTTTCCGTGCCCAGACGCCGTCGGGCCGCGTGCTGATCCCGCCCACCGAACTGCTGCTGGCGAGTGACCTCAGCTATCTGGAAACCACCGCGTTGGCCAAGGAGTACGAAGAGGCCGACCTGTTCCGCGAGATGCAGGGCAATCTGGTGAACCAGGTGCTCCGCCGCCTGGCCGCCGTGCGGCTCTAGCGATGCAGATCCGCCCCGATCAACTCGAAGCCCAGCTCACGCGCGGACTCAAGCCGCTGTACACGATCCATGGCGACGAGCCGCTGTTGGCGCAGGAGGCCGGCGACGCCATCCGTGCCGCCGCCCGCGCGGCCGGCTACGCCGAGCGCAAGGTCTTCACGGTGAGCGGCGCGCACTTCGACTGGAGTGGAGTGCTCGGCGCGGCGCAGGCCATGAGCCTGTTCGCCGAGCGGCAGCTGATCGAGATCCGTATCCCTTCGGGCAAGCCCGGCAAGGACGGCGGCGAGGCGCTGCAGACCTATTGCGAGCGACTGTCCGACGACGTGCTGACGCTGGTGCAGCTGCCGCGCCTGGACTGGCAGCAGGCCAAGGCGGCGTGGTTCAATGCGCTCGATGCCGCCGGCACCACCGTGCGCGTGGAGACGCTGGAGCGCAAGGCCTTGCCGGCCTGGCTGGCGCAGCGCCTGGCACGCCAGGGCCAGCGCGTGCAGGCCGGTGACGCCGGGCAGCGCACGCTGGCCTTCTTTGCCGACCGCGTGGAAGGCAACCTGCTTGCCGCGCACCAGGAGTTGCAGAAGCTGGCGCTGCTGCACCCGCCGGGCGAACTCAGCTTCGAGCAGGTCGAAGCGGCCGTGCTGGACGTGGCCCGCTACGACGTGGCCAAGCTGTGCGAAGCCGTCTGGGCCGGCCAGGTGACCCGTGCGCTGCGCATGCTCGACGGCCTGCAGGCCGAAGGCGAGGCCGTCGTGCTGGTGCACTGGTCCCTGGCCGACGACGTGCGCGCCCTCGCGCGCTCCCGCGCCGCCCTCGATGACGGCCGGCCGTTGCCGCTGGCGCTGCGCGAGGCGCGCGTCTGGGGCGCGAAGGAGAAGCTCTTCGAACGGGTGCTGCCGCTGCTGGCGAGCCACCCGCTGGCCCGCCTGGTGGCTGCGGCCAGCATCTGCGATGGCATTGCCAAGGGCCTGAAGCACCCCGAGTGGCCGCGCGAGCCCTGGGATGCCCTTCGCCGGCTGGTCCTGATGACGCTCCAGCTCACGGCTCCCCAGGCGCCGCGCGCGCCGATGAGGCTGGCGCTGGAACCCTGAGGGATCTGGCGCGGCCGGCCTTCAGTAGCCGCGCTGGCGATCGACGAGGTGTGCGACGGCCTCGCCGTCGCGTGCCGCACGCAGGTTGGTCGCCGCAACCGCGGCGGCACTGCGCGGGTCGGTGGCCGCCGCAGCGTGCGGCAGCACGGTGACGTGCGGGTGGGTCCAGTACGGGTGGCTCGCCGGCAGCGGTTCCGTGTTGAAGACATCGAGCACCGCGTGGCCCAGATGGCCGCTGTCCAGCGCCGCCAGCAGGTCGGCGTCGACCACGTGTGCGCCGCGGCCGAGATTGACCACCGATGCGCGGGCCGGCAACGCGCTGAAGAAACCCGCGTCGAGCAGACCGCGGGTCTCGGGCGTGAGCGGCAGCAGGTTGATCACGATATCGGCCGTGGTCAGCCGTTGCGCCAACGTCGGGCCTTCGCGCCGCCACCCCTGCACGCGGTAGCCCTGCTGCGCGATGCGCGCCGCCGCTGCCCGACCCATCTCGCCCTGGCCCAGCACGAGCACCCGCAACTCGTCGGCGCGGCGCTGCGCTTGCTGGCGCCAGAGGCGCTGGCGCTGCTGCCGGGCGTAGACGAAGAAGCCGCGGTGCAGCGAGAGCACCGCCCACAGCGCCGTCTCGGCCATGGCCGCGCTCATGGCCGGGTCCACCATGCGCGCAATGGGTACGCCGGCCGGCAGCGTGGAGTCCATCAGCAGGCGGTCGACGCCGGCCCACAAGCTCTGGATCAGGCGCAGATTCGGCAGGCCCTGCAGGCTGCCGGGCGGCGGGTTGGCGACCACGGCGGCCTGCACGTCGTTCGCCTGGAAGTGCGCTGCTTGGGTGTCGAGCCAGGTCGCCTCGGGCATCGCTGCAGCCAGCGCCTGGTGCCAGGCCTGCGCTTCGGCCGCATCCATGTCCCCGCACAGCAGCACCTTCATGCGCGAGCCGCCTCGGTCAGGCGCCGCAATGCCGCGCGCACGGTGGCGCTGCGCACGGCATCTCGGTCACCGCCCAGCTGCAGCCGTTCGGCCTGCACTCCGCCGGCCGCACCCCAGGCCAGCCACACCGTGCCGACCGGCTTCCCCGGCGCGGCGCCGCCCGGCCCGGCGATGCCGGTCACCGCCACCGCCAGGTCCACCGGTGCGCGCTGCAGCGCACCTTGAACCAGGGCGCGCGCCACGGGCTCGCTGACGGCGCCGTGCGCTGCGATGAGGGCCGCGTCCACGCCCAGCAGTTCGCTCTTGGCGGCGTTGCTGTAGGTCACGAAGCCGCGCTCGAACCAGTCGCTGGATCCGGCGACCTGGGTGCAGGCGGCGGCAATCAGGCCGCCGGTGCAGCTCTCGGCCGTGGCGATGCGCCAGCCGCGGCTGCGCAAGGCCACGGCCAACGCCTGCACCTCGGGTCGCAACTCCTGCAGGTCCATGTCGTGTCGTCCGCGCTCACCCGAGGCCCAGCAAAGGCGGCAGCGCCATCGCCAGGGCGATGACGAGCAACGTGCACCCGGCAGCCACGAGGTCGTCGAACAGGATGCCCCAACCCTGGCGCCAACCGATGGCCCGGCCCGGATGCAGCTTGAAGAGGCGATCGGCCCAGCCCACCGGGCCGGGCTTGGCGGCGTCGAAGTAGCGGAACAGCGCAAAGGCCAGAATTTGGTCCCAGGCGCTGGCGGGTGTCAGCAGCCAGAGCACGATCCAGAAGGCCACGACCTCGTCCCAGACGATGGCGCCCGGGTCGGCAACGCCCAAGCGCTGTGCCGTCACGGTGCAGGCCCACAGGCCCACCGCGAGTGCGGCGACGATCGCCCCGCCCCAGGCGACGTCGCCGAGCCAGCGGTCGAGCAGCAGGAACGACAGCCAGCCCCAGAGCGTGCCCACGGTGCCCGGAGCCCAGGGCGACAGGCCGCTGCCGAATCCGAGCGCGATCCAATGGGCCGGGTGGCGCCACATGAACGCGGCCGGGATGTGTATGCCGGCCATCACGCGAAATGGTCGAAGCCCGGCCAGGAGGCCGGCAATTCTTTGCCGGTGGCGTCGACGATGCGCAGCGCCCGACCGGCCACGATGGCCCCGCAGCAAGTCAGCGCCACGCCGGCCTGGCGCCCGGCGGCGAGCACGGCTTCGCGCTGCGCCGCGGGCGCGGTGAACAGCAGTTCGTAGTCGTCGCCGCCCGCCAGCACGCACTGGCGCTGCACGGCCGGCGGTTGCGCCGCCAGCACCGCGCTGCGCGGCAGCGCGTCGGCCTGCAGCACCGCCCCCACGCCGGAGCGCTCCAGCACGTGGCCGAGATCGCCCACGAGGCCGTCGCTGAGGTCGATGGCGCTGCTGGCCACGCCGCGCAGCGCCCGCCCCAGCGCCACGCGCGGCTGCGGCAGTTCCATGGCGCGGCGCACGGTCTCGAACTGTTCGCCGGGGAGCGACACGGCGCCGCGAAAGGCCTCCAAGGCCAGCCGCGCGTCGCCGAGCAGGCCGCTGACCCAGAGCTCGTCGCCGGGGCGCGCGCCGCTGCGCAGCAGCGCCTGGCCGGCCGGCACCTGCCCGAAGACGGTGATGCAGATGTTCAGCGGCCCGCCGGTGGTGTCGCCGCCGACGAGTTCGATGCCGTGCTCGTCGGCCAACGCGTACAACCCGCGCGCCAGGCGGGCGATGAAGGCGTCGTCACCGGTCGGCAAGGCCAGCGCCAGCGTGAAGGCCAGGGGCTCCGCGCCGCAGGCGGCGAGGTCGCTCAGGTTGACCGCCAGCGCCTTGTGGCCGAGCCGCTCGGGGGGCACGGTGGACAGGAAGTGCCGGCCTTCGACCAGCATGTCGCAGGACACGGCGAGCTGCATGCCGGCATCGACCTGCAGCAGTGCGCAGTCGTCGCCGACGCCCAGAACAGCGCGCCTGGCAGGCCGCGTGAAGTGGCGTGCGATGAGTTCGAATTCACCTGCCATCAGGCGCCCCCCGCGAGCCGCGCCCGACCGCTGCCGCTGCGGTGGACATGTCGCCATGGCCGGTGAGGAAGATCACCGGCCGCAGGGGCAGCCGGCGGGATTGCAGCAGCCAGGCCAGCGCTTCGCGCACGACCTCTTCGTCGTCCACCTGGGGGACGACCGGGATGCGAAGCGAAAGGTCCAGGTTCAGTTCTGCCATCGGGCCGGGCGCTTCACGCCGCGATCAAGGAGCCTGAAGTTTCGCCTGTTTCCGCCGCCTGCGACGCGGCAGGCATGCGGCATGCGTGCCGACGGCCCGCCTACAATCCGCGCCCGCTCCAGGCATGCTGCGAGCGGAGCCGCGAGGGGACCGCACCATGCCGACATCCGAACAGATTTCCGCCGCCCGGGTTGCCTCCGAACAGAAGGCCGCCGAGCTGAAGCAGGCTGCGCTGGAGTACCACGAGTTCCCGACCCCCGGCAAGCTCGCGGTGCAGCCCACCAAGCAGATGATCAACCAGCACGACCTGGGGCTGGCCTACTCGCCCGGCGTCGCCGCGGCCTGCGAGGAAATCGTCGCCGACCCGGCCAACGCCTTCCGCTACACCGCGCGCGGCAACCTGGTGGCGGTGGTCACCAATGGCACCGCCGTGCTGGGGCTGGGCGACATCGGCCCGCTGGCGGCCAAGCCGGTGATGGAAGGCAAGGCGGTGCTGTTCAAGAAGTTCGCCGGCATCGACGTCTTCGACCTCGAGATCAACGAACGCAACCTCGACAAGCTGGTCGACGTGATCGCAGCGCTCGAGCCCACCTTCGGCGGCATCAACCTCGAGGACATCAAGGCGCCCGACTGCTTCTACGTCGAGCGCCGGCTGCGCGAGCGCATGAAGATCCCCGTCTTCCACGACGACCAGCACGGCACCGCGATCGTCGTCGGTGCGGCGTTGCTCAACGCGCTGGCGGTCGTCGGCAAGCCGATCGGCGAGGTCAAGCTCGTGACCTCGGGCGCCGGCGCCGCGGCGCTGGCCTGCCTGGGGCTGCTGGTGAAGTTGGGCGTGCGGCGCGAGAACGTCTGGGTCACCGATCTGGCCGGCGTCGTCTTCGAGGGCCGCACCGAGTTGATGGACCAGGACAAGGCCCGCTTCGCGCAGCCCACCGACAAGCGCAGCCTGGCCGAAGTGCTGGTGGGCGCCGACGTCTTCCTGGGTCTGTCGGCCGGCGGTGTGCTCAAGCCGGCGCTGCTGGCCACGATGGCCAAGCAGCCGATCATCTTCGCGCTGGCCAACCCCACGCCCGAGATCACGCCCGAGGAGGCGCTGGCGGCCCGCCCCGACGCCATCCTCGCCACCGGTCGCACCGACTACCCGAACCAAGTCAACAACGTCCTGTGTTTCCCCTACATTTTCCGTGGTGCGCTCGACTGCGGCGCGACGACGGTGACCGACGCGATGGAAATCGCCGCCGTTCATGCCATCGCCGAACTGGCGCGAGCCGAGCAGAGCGACGTCGTGGCGGCGGCCTATGCCGGCGCGAACCTGAGCTTCGGGCCCGACTACCTGATCCCCAAGCCCTTTGATCACCGGTTGATGGAGAAGATCGCGCCGGCCGTGCGCGCGTGCCGCAGCCGAATCGGGCGTGGCGACGCGGCCGATCCGCGATCTGGACGCCTACCGCGAGAAGCTGAAGACCTTCGTCTACGCCTCGGGCACGACGATGAAGCCGATCTTCACGCTGGCCAAGCGCGCAAAGCACAAGCGCGTGGCCTACGCGGAGGGCGAGGAGGAGCGCGTCCTGCGCGCCGTGCAGGTGGTGGTGGACGAAGGCCTGGCGCGCCCGACGCTGATCGGCAGGCCGGCGGTGATCGCCGCGCGCGCGCAGGCCTTCGGGCTGAGGCTGAAGCAGGGCGACGACTACGATGTCGTCAACGTCGAGCACGACGAGCGCTACCGCGATTTCTGGATGACCTACCACCGCATGACCGAACGCAAGGGCGTCACGGCGCAGGTGGCCAAGATCGAGATGCGGCGCCGGCTGACGCTGATCGGCGCCATGCTGCTGCACAAGGGCGAGGTCGACGGCCTGCTGTGCGGCACCTGGGGCACCACCGCCAACCACCTGCACTACATCGACCAGGTGATCGGCAAGCGCCAGGGCGGCAGCCCGCGCACGCTGCAGGACGTGCAGGTCTACGCCTGCATGAATGGCCTCATGCTGCCCGGGCGCCAGGTGTTCCTGGTCGACACCCACGTCAACGCCGACCCGAGTGCCGAGGAGTTGGCCGAGATCACCGTGATGGCCGCCGAGGAGATGATGCGCTTCGGCATCGAACCCCGGGCGGCGCTGCTGTCGCACTCCAATTTCGGCACCAGCGACCACCCCAGCGCGCTGAAGATGCGCCGCGCACTGGCGCTGTTGCGCGAGCAGGCGCCGTGGCTCGAGGTCGACGGCGAAATGCATGGCGACATCGCGCTGGACGCTGCCGCGCGCCGGAAGCTGATGCCGCGCTGCACATTGCAGGGCGAAGCCAACCTGCTGGTGCTGCCCAACATCGATGCCGCCAACATCGCCTACAACCTGCTCAAGACGGCGGCCGGCGGCGGCATCGCCATCGGGCCGGTCCTGCTGGGCGCCGACAAGCCGGTGCACGTGCTCACCGCCTCGGCCACCGTGCGGCGCATCGTCAACATGACCGCCCTCACCGTCGCCGATGCGGAAGCGGGACGATCAGCCCTGCCTGCGCAGGGCTGATCGCCAGCTTCCGAGTCGGGCGCGTCTCGCGCGACCGGCGCGGCCTGCAAGGCGAGGCCGGACGGGCGTCAAGCCCTGCGGCTTGACTCCCGCCTGCCGAGGGGCCCGAACTCCGGCTTGACCCGAGATCAGCCGCATGAATCGGGGGTCGCCGTTCTCGATCTCGACCGATTCACGTATGTGAGCGCCCGCTCATAACCCTGCCGTGGTGCCCCATTATTGGGCAGTGCCTTGAGTTTTCGGGGGGGTTACGGTACGATCGCGCTTTGATTTTTCAGGGTTATCCCGTGTTCTGGACCGGTCTGGTCTCGTCGGGCGATGGGCTGCGACGGGCAATGCGCAAGTGGGGCGTCACCGTGGCGGTGGCGTCGGGCTTGGCGGTCGGTGCGGCGGTTGTTCATGCTCGGGCTCCCGAAACGCCGGCGACCGTACTGCCGGTGGCGATGGCCACATTGCCGCAGGAAGCCCAGGTGACACACCAGCGCATTCTCAGCGGCGGCCCGTTTCCATATGACAAGGACGGTACCGTGTTCGGCAACCGCGAGCGCTTGCTGCCGCCCCGGGCTCGGGGGCACTACCGGGAATACACCGTGAAGACTCCGGGGGCCAGCAACCGTGGCGCGCGTCGCATCGTTTGCGGCGGCAGTCCACCCACTCGCCCCGAGGCCTGTTATTACACCGACGACCACTATGCGAGCTTCCGCCGCATCGTGCAGTGACCGCCGGTACCGACCGATTTTTTCATTTTGCTTCCCAAGGAGGAAGGCGACCATGGAGTTGCAGACCATCCGACCCAATATCGTCCAGGCTATAAGGGCGTACCGGGTCGACGACCTGATGAAGGCGGCCGCATCGTCGGGCCAGCACTTCCTTTACGCCAACCTGTCGAGCACGCAGTCCAAGCAGGAGGTGCTGGAGGCGATCGCCCAGGCGTTCACGTTCCCGGCGCATTTCGGCAAGAACCTGGATGCCCTGTACGACTGCATGACCGATCTCGTGCACAAGGCCGGCCAGCAGCCGGGCTTCGTGGTCGTGCTCGAGCAGTTGCCCGACAACCCGCGGTTCGACCGCGAGGCGCGCGAGCAGTTGCTGGAGGTCTTCCGCGACGCCGCCGAATTCTGGGGCGAGCGACGAATACCGTTCAGGTGTTTCTATTCTTTTCAGTAGCCCGCTCCCAGGAATTCGGGTCATGGGAGCGGGCGACGGAAGTGGCCCAGGCAAGCGCAGTCAAGGCAGTGAAGGTGGTGCCCAAGAACGGTACCAACCCCAACTTCGGCATGAACATGCCGTTGATGAGCAGCGCTTTCGATACCGCGGCGTGGTTGAACGCCGCTTAGACCAGCGTACCGGCGCCTGAACATCGGCGCCCCCGCGAGAGCCCCCGCCTGCGGGGGCTCTCGCCTTTTCAGCGCGGCCTCGCGGCGCTCGCCAGCGCCAGGTACTCGGCCACGGGCACCTCCTCCGCGCGGCGCTGCAGATCGAAGGGCGCGTCGACGCCCTCGGCTGCCATCCAGCGCCCCAGGGTATGGCGCAACAACTTGCGGCGCTGCGAGAACGCCACCGTGACCAGCGTCCCCAGGCGCGCCGCGTCCACACCCCCGGGTGCCGGCAGCGGCACCATGCGCACCACCGCCGAGCGCACGCGCGGCGGCGGCTCGAAAGCCTCGGGCGGCACGTCCAGCACGGACTCGATGCGGTAGCGCCACTGCAGCATGACCGTCAGGCGCCCGTAGTCCTTGCTGCAGGGGGCGGCCGCCATGCGGTCCACCACTTCCTTCTGCAGCATGAAGTGCTGGTCGGCGACATGGGTCACCGCGCCCAGCAGGTGAAACAGGATCGGCGTGGAGATGTTGTAGGGCAGGTTGCCCACCACACGCAGCCGTTGCCCGGCGGCGGCTGCCAGCGCCGCGAAGTCGACCTTCAGCACGTCGGCCTCGACCACCACGAGGCCCGGTTCGCGTCGCAGACGCGCGGCGAGGTCGCGGTCGAGTTCGATCACGGTGAGCACGCCGCAGCGTTGCCGCAGCGGCTGGGTGAGCGCGCCCAGGCCGGGTCCGATCTCCACCAGCGCCTGCCCCGGGCGCGGGTCGATGGCGTCACGATGGCTTCGACGACGCCGACGTCGGTCAGGAAGTGCTGCCCGAAGCGCTTTCGGGCTTGATGGCGCCCTGCGCCTGCCGTCACTGCGGCGGCTCGCGCAGCTCGACGTAGGCCCGCGAGCGCAGTTCCTTGGTCCAGTCGAGGTAGGCGGGTTCGAACTTCTGCTCGCGCAGCGCGTTGCGTGCCTGTTCGCGCAATTGCTTGATGTCCACCGCCACCTTGCGGCGCTCGAGCACCTGGATCAGGTGCACGCCGAAGCGCGACACCACCGGCGGCGAAAGCCCGTCCACCGGCAACGCGTTCATCGCCGTCTCGAACTCGGGCACCATGACGCCGGGCGACGACCATCCCAGGTCACCGCCAGCCGAGGCGGAGCCGTCCTCGCTGAACTGCCGCGCAATTTCCTCGAAAGTCTTCGCGCCGCTCTCGATCTGGCGCCGGTACTCCGCCAGCCGCCGTGCCGCCACTTCGGCACTGAGCTGCGGCGAGGTACGCAGCAGCACATGGCGCGCCCGCGTCTGCGTCACCTGGCCCAGCGGCTGCTCCTTGCGCTCGAGCACCTTCAGGAGGTGGAAGCCGGCACCGGTGCGCAGCGGCTCGGGGCTGACCTGGCCCGGCTGCAGCGCGCGCGTGGCTTCCACGAAGATGTCGGGCAGCCGAGAGACCGGTCGCAGCCCGATCTCGCCGCCCTTCTGGCGGTTGCCGTCTTCGGAGACCTCACGCGCCACGGCGTCGAAGGCCTCGCCCGCGCGCACGCGCTCCAGCGCCGCCATGATGCGTGCACGCCGGGCAGCCACCGTGGCCTCGTCGGCGCCCTCGGGCACGGTGACGAGGATCTGCGCCAGGTTGGTCTCGGCGTCGGCATTGACCGCAGCGCGCTGCGCCTGGATGATCTTGTCGACCTCTTCGTCGCTGATCTGGATGCGGCGATAGACCTCGCGCTCGCGCATCCGCTCGATCATCATCTGGTCGCGCAAGGTGGCGCGAAAGCGCCCGTAGTCCATGCCTTCCGCGGCCAGGCGCTGGCGCAGCATGTCCATGCTGATCTGGTTCTGGGCCGCGATGCTCTGCACGGCACGGTCGATCTCGGGCTCGTCGACACGGACGCCGCTTTCGCGTGCGCTGGTGATGATCACGCGCTCGTCGATGAGCGCGTCGAGCACCTGGCGCCGCAGGTCGCTCTCCGGGGGCAGGCGCGCGCCGCTGCGGCCGGCCTCGGCGAACGCACGCTCGACGCGCCGCTGCACCTCTCCGGCGGTGACGAGCTCCTGGTTGACGACGGCGGCGATGTAGTCGCCGCTGCGCACGCTGCCGCGCCCCTGCGCGGCAGCGGGCAGGCACAGGATCGGCGCCATGGCCAGCAGCAAGGCCAGCGCCGTGCCCTGCCAGCGGATAGGGGATTCAATCATGGGAAAGCGGTCGACCGGTCTTCAGGGGGGGCCGCGCCGCGAGTGTCGTCGCGAAGCAGGCGGTAGCCGGGGATATTCTCCTTCAAGACCTTGAGCGGGTTGGACCCGATGCGCGACAGGCCGACCAGCTCCAACTGGAACAACAGCCGCGTCGTTGCTTCGCTGCGGCCGGTGGACAGCCGCTCGGCCACGAAACGGCCGATCCAGCAGCCGGCGTCGTACTCCACACCCCACACCGAATCGGTGACGCGACTGTCGCTCAAGCTGTAATTCACGCGGCCCACCGCATAGTACGCACCACCACAACCGCCTGCGCCCTTGCGTTCGCTCTTGTAGACGGGCCACTGCCAGCCGAGTTCCAATTGCTCGCTCGATCCGCGCAACAGGCGGTAGGTGGAGCTCAGCGTGCCGATAGGGCCCCGGTGACCAGCGCGCGGCGACCGTCGAACGCACCGTGCGCTGCAGGTCGGGGCTGTACTGCACCGATGCGTCCAGCGCCCAGCCGGGCAGCACGCTGGTCGAGCCCCCCAGCAGCACGTCCGACCAGCGCTGCGTGAGCGGCTCGCCGTCGGGCGTGCCGTCGGCCTGCGCCGCCACGCGCTGCGGGCGAAAGAGGTAGCGCTGGACGAGCGTCAGGTTGAAGGCCTCGGCGCCGCTGGCCGCATCGACCAGGCGAGTCGTCAAGCCCGCCGTCAGCTGGTGTCCATCGGATACGCGGTCGACACCGGAGAACACGCTCGGCGGCATACATCGAAGCGAAGCTGAAGTCCTTCGCCGCCGAGTCGTAGTTGGGAAATTGGCTCTGCGCGCGATACGGCGTGTTGACGTACAGCAGGCGGGGTTCCAGCGTCTGCTGCAGCGGGCGACCGAAGAACGAGGTGTCGCGCTCGAGCTCCAGCCCGCCGTCGATGCTGAAAGTGGGAATGGCGCGCGAGCCTTGCTCCGCGATCGCTGCCCGCGGGCCCGTCGCGCTGCCCTCGAAGTAGCTGGCAGCGTTGATCGACAGCCGCGGCACCACCCACCAGCCCGGCTCGCGCAGCGGCCGGCTGAGGTTGCCCACCAGATGCAGGCGGTCGCCGGTGTAGCGCCCGCTGTCGGTGGCCTGGCCGCTCGGCAGCGTGAAGCGGTTGTATTCGGTCTCCAGCGCGTAGCGCCAGCCGCCGAGACCCCCGCCCAGCCGAACGCCGAGTTGCGGCGTTGCGCTCGATAGGGCGAGACGATGAAGGAATCCGTCGCCTGCAGCACTTGCCATCGCAGCGTCCGCAGATAGACCTCGCCCTCGCCCTGGGGTATCTGGAAGGGCCGTTCCAGGGCCAGCCGCAACGGAAGCAGCCTTGCGGTGAAGCTGCGCTCGCCGTTCGGAAAGTCCTTCCACCAATCGTCGTCGGAGACCCGCGCGAGTTCGGCACGGTAGTCCAGCCCGCCTTGCAACTGCCCCAGGTGCGTCCATGTCAGCGCCTCGCGGGAGCCGCCGGTGACGCGGTCCTGCGGCAGCCACTCCAGCAGCAGCCGGCCCGTGTCGGTCGGCTCGAGGTAGCGGAACTCGGTGTCCAGACCGAGGCCACGGCGCGTGAGCACGCGCGGGACGATGGTCGCATCGCGGTTGGGCGCGATGTTCCAGTAGTACGGCACGGCGAGCTCGACGCCGCTGCGGTTGTCGATGTTGACCGCCGGCGGCAGCCAGCCCGACTTGCGCGCGTCGGTGAGCGGGAAGCTCAGCGTCGGCAGTGCCAGGATCGGCGTGCCCAGGAAGCGCAGCACGGCGCCTTCGGCCACACCTTCGTTGGCGTCGAGGTCCAGGCTGACGCTGCGCGCTCGCAGCACCCAGGCCGGCTCCTCGGGGCCGTCGCGCGGGCAGCTCGTGTAGGACGCATTGGTGGCGCGCGAGCGGGCTTCGCCCAGGAAGTCGACGCGATCCGCGCGGCCACCGGCGCCGAGCCTGGTGAACTCGTATTCGGGCTCGAGGAAGAAGCCCTCGAAGCGTTGCACGCGAATCTCGAGTTCGGGCCCGCTGTACACGGCGCCCTCGTGCACCACCCGGACATGTCCGCGCGCGCTGGCCAGGTCTTCGCGGCGTGTCGTAGGACAGCCGATCGGCGCTGATCGAGAGCTCGCCACGGCGGAATTCGACGCGGCCTTCGGCCACGGTCGACAGGTCGGGCTGGCTGCGCAGGCTGTCGGCCTGCAGCACGATGGGCAGGCGGCGTGCCGCTTCGCCGCGGGGCATCGGCTGCAGCCTGATGCTGGGCTCACAGAACCGCCGCCGGACGCTGCGCGTTGGCGGGAAGCGCCTCGTCGCCACTCGCCATGCCGCCGCTGGCCAGCAGGCTCGCGGCCAGGGCCAGCGGAGTGATTCTCATGCGGGGGAGGACGCCTCGGAGGGGGGTGGCCACGGCCGGGTTTGTAGAATGAATTATCCATGAGGGTTGCCGACACGAAGATCGCCTGGGGCGATGCCGCACGCCAGGCGGCCTTCGAACGCTGGATCGCCGGCGTCGCGCCGCGCCATGGCCTGGACCTGGCCAGCCTGGCGCCGGCGTCGGCCGACGCCAGCTTCCGCCGCTACCTGCGCGTGGCTGCGGCCGACGGCGGCGGCAGCCTGATCGTGATGGACGCGCCGCCGCCGCAGGAAGACGTGCGGCCCTTCGTGCACGTCGCCGGCCTGGCTGCCGCCGCCGGGCTGCATGCGCCGCGCGTGCTGGAGGCCGACGCCGATCACGGCTTCCTGCTGCTGACCGACCTGGGCCGCACGCTCTACCTCGAAGCATTGCGCGACGCCGCCGGAGCCCGAGGCCGACCGCCTGATGCGCGACGCGCTGGCGGCGCTGCTGCGCTGGCAGCAGGGGGTGCCGGCGGCGGCGCTGCCGCCCTTCGACGAAGCGTTGCTGGCGCGCGAGCTGGCAGCTGTTTCCCGAATGGTGCGTGCAGCGCGAGTTCGGCGTCGTCGTGGTCCGACGCCGAGCACGCAGCCTGGCAGGGCCTCTGCGGCTTGCTGATCCGCAGCGCGCTGGCGCAACCGGTGGTGGCCGTGCACGCCGACTGGATGCCGCGCAACCTGATGGTGGCCGCACCCGGCGCCGCGTCACCCGGCATCCTGGACTTCCAGGACGCGGTGGCCGGGCCCATCACCTACGACCTGGCCTCGCTGCTGCGCGACGCCTTCCTCTCCTGGGACGAGGAGCAGGAACTCGACTGGGCGGTGCGCTGGTGGCAGCAGGCGCGGCAGGCCGGCCTGCCGGTGGACGCGGACTTCGGCGAGTTCTGGCGCGCGCTGGAGTGGATGGGCCTGCAGCGCCACCTGAAGGTGCTGGGCATCTTCTGCCGCCTCAAGCACCGCGACGGCAAGGCGCGCTACGCCGAGGACCTGCCGCGCTTCTTCGGCTACGCGCAGCGGGTGGCGTTGCGCTACGCGCCGCTGCAAGCCGCTGCTGCGGCTGCTGGAGCCGCTGTCGGGCGCCGCGTTGCGGGCCGGCTACACGTTCTGACCCGCGCCCGTGGCGAGCGCTGGCGAGGCGCCAGCGCCGAAAGCCGACTGCGGCGACAATCGTCGCCCTCGACACCGTTCACCGCCCGGCGCCCACAGCAGGCGCCGGGCGGCATTCGCTTTTGATGTTCGCCTTCTTCGAAAGCCGCATCCGCCCCACGGCCCTGCCCGGCACCGCGCCGCCGCAGGGCCTGCTGGCGTTCTACTGGCACTACGTGCGCCAGGCGCGCGGCCTGTTCGGCATGATGTTCGCCACCGGCCTGCTGGTGGCGCTGATCGACACGCTGATCCCGCTCTTCATCGGCCGCCTGGTGCGGCTGATGGAGAGCGGCGACCGCGCCGCGGCGCTGGCCGACGCGACGCCGATGCTGCGTCGGCATGGCGCTGCTGGTGCTGATCGGCCGGCCGCTGGCGCTGCTGCTGGACAGCCTGGTGCGCAACAACGCCGTGGTGCCCGGCGTGACCAGCCTGATCCGCTGGCAGAGCCACTGGCACGTGGTGCGGCAGAGCTGGCCCTTCTTCCAGAACGACTTCGCCGGCCGCATCGCCAACCGCGTCATGCAGACCAGCAACGCGGTGCGCGAATGCGTGGTCTCCAGCATCCGCGCCGTCTGGTACATCGTCGTCTACGGCATCTCGGCGCTGCTGCTGATGAGCGCTGTCGGACTGGCGGCTGGCCGTCCCCACCGCGCTGTGGTTCGTGGGCTACGTGGTCTTCCTGCGCCGCTTCGTGCCGCGCATGCGCGACCTGGCCAAGGCCAGCAGCGAACTGCGCAGCATGGTCATGGGCCGCGTGGTCGACAGCTACACCAACATCCTCACCGTCAAGCTCTTCGCCCGCGCGCGCGACGAGGACGCCTACGTGCGCGAGGTCATCGACGAGCACACCGGCGCCATCGCGCGCCACATGCGGCTGATCACCACCTTCATGACCACGCTGTCGGCGCTGAACGCGCTGCTGCTGGTGAGCACGGCGGCCATCGGCATCACGCTGTGGGGCCAGGGCGTGGTCGACGCCGGCACGGTGGCCACCGCGCTGCCGCTGGCCTGGACGATCGCCAACGTCGCCGGCTGGGTGAGCTGGGAAGTGACCGGCATCTTCGAGAACATCGGCGTCGTGCAGGAGGGCATGGAGACCATCGCCGTGCCGCACGCCATGACCGACCGGCCGCAGGCGCGCGAGCTGGAGGTCACCGCAGGGCGAGATCCGCATCGAGCACCTCACCTTCACCTACGGCCGCGACGACGGCAAGAAGGTGCTCGACGACCTGAATCTCGTCATCCGGCCCGGTGAACGCGTCGGCGTCGTCGGCCGCTCGGGCGCCGGCAAGAGCACGCTGGTGAACCTGCTGCTGCGCTTCCACGACCTGGAACAAGGCAGCCTGCGCATCGACGGCCACGAGGTGCGCGAGGTCACGCAGGAAAGCCTGCGCGCCGCCATCGGCATGGTCACGCAGGACACCTCGCTGCTGCACCGTTCGATCGCCGCCAATATCGGCTACGGCCGGCCGGGCGCGACGATGGAGCAGATCGTGGCCGCGGCGAAGAAGGCGCAGGCGCACGAGTTCATCCTCGGCCTGCAGGACTGGAAGGGCCGCACCGGCTACGAAGCGCACGTGGGCGAACGCGGCGTGAAGCTCTCCGGCGGCCAGCGCCAGCGCATCGCCATCGCGCGCGTGATCCTGAAGGACGCGCCGATCCTGGTGCTGGACGAAGCCACCTCGGCGCTGGACAGCGAGGTCGAGGTCGCCATCCAGGACCAGCTGCTGGGCCTGATGGAAGGCAAGACGGTGATCGCCATCGCGCACCGGCTGAGCACCATCGCGCGCATGGACCGGCTCATCGTGCTGGAGCAGGGCCGCATCGTCGAGCAGGGCACGCATGCCGAATTGATCGCGCTGGGCGGCCACTACGCCAAGCTGTGGGCGCACCAGAGCGGCGGCTTTCTCACCGAGGACGTGCCCGATGCCACGCTGGACGATGCGCCCAGCCGAAGACCGCCGCAGGAAGACGGCCCGCTGGACGAGATGCGCGCCGAAGAGCGCGCCGAGCCCGATACCGACGCCGAGCCGCCGCCGGCGCGCACCTGAACTTCACCCCCTGCGCCATGGAATATCGTCGCCTTCCTGATCGACTTCATCCTGCACGTCGACCGCCACCTGTCGGACTTCGTGCTGGCCTACGGCGCCTGGGTCTATGCGCTGCTGTTCCTGATCATCTTCGTCGAGACCGGCGTCGTGGTGATGCCCTTCCTGCCCGGCGATTCGCTGCTGTTCGTGGTGGGCGCGCTGTGCGGCCTGGGGCTGATGAGCCTGCCGCTGGCGATGCTGCTGCTGACGCGGCGGCGATCCTGGGCGACCAGACCAACTACAGCATCGGCCGACACATCGGCCCGCGCGTTTTCGCCTGGCCGAACTCACGCTGGTTCAACCGCGCCGCCTTCGACCGCACGCATGCGTTCTACGAACAGTACGGCGGCATCACCATCGTGCTGGCGCGCTTCATGCCCTTCCTGCGCACCTTCGCGCCCTTCGTCGCCGGGGTGGCGCAGATGACGCGCAGCACCTTCACGCCCTACAACGTGGGCGGCGCCATGCTGTGGGTGTGCGGGCTGACGCTGGCCGGCTACCTGTTCGGCAACCTGCCGTGGGTGCAGAAGAACCTGTCGGTCATCATCTGGGCGCTGATCATCGTGCCGGGACTGCTGGTGCTGTTCGGCGCCTGGAAGTCGCGGCGCGCGGCCGCCAGGCGTGAACCCCGCAAGTGAAACGGCGCGCCGCCGCGGGCCTGCGACAGCGGCCGGTAGTGAATGGCGCGCGGCTTTCAGGCGGGCAGGCCGCGATCACCTGCGCCACCGCGGCGGTCAGCTTCTTGCCATAGGGCACGTGCAGGAACTCGTTGGGCCCGTGGGCGTTGCTCTTGGGGCCGAGCACGCCGCAGACCATCATCTGCGCCTGCGGGAAGCCCTGCGGCCAGCATGCTCATCAGCGGAATCGTGCCGCCCTGGCCGATGTAGCCCAGCGGCGCGCCGAAGTGAGACTGTGAAGCGGCGTTCAGCGCCCGCTCCAGCCAGGGCGCCAGTTCCGGCGCGTTCCAGCCCGTGGCGCCCAGAGCGCCGGCGCGGCCATCGGGGTGGAAGGTGACCTTGGCGTTGTAGGGCGCGTTGTCTTCCAGCAGCGCCTTCAGCTTCAGGCTCGCCTCGTGCCCGTCCACCAGCGGCGGCAGGCGCAGGCTGAGCTTGAACGCGGTGTAAGGGCGCAGCACGTTGCCGGCGCTGGCCAGGTCGGGGAAGCCCTCGACGCCGGTGACGCTGAGCGTGGGCCGCCAGGTGCGGTTGAGCAGCGCCTGCACCGGGTCGGTGGTGGTGGGCAGCGACAGCGCCGCCGTCGGCGCCGCAGGCCCAGGGGAAGCGCTTCCAGACCTCGTCCTCAGGATCGCCGCCGTGGCCCGGGCCTGCTCGGCGCGCGAGGCCGGGATCTCGCAGTGGAAGCTCTCGGGCAGCAGGTGGCCGGTACGGCTGTCCTCGAGCCGGTCGAGCACCTGGCGCAGGATGCGAAAGCTCGACGGCACCAGCCCGCTGGCGTCGCCCGAGTGGATGCCTTCGGTGAGGATCTCGACCTTGAGCACGCCGCTGACCATGCCGCGCAGGCTGCTGGTGAGCCAGAGCTGGTCGTAGTTGCCGGCGCCGCTGTCCAGGCACACCACCAGGCCCACGTTGCCCAGCCGCGGCTCGAGCGCGTCGATGTAGGCCGGCAGGTCGGGCGAGCCGCTTTCCTCGCAGGCCTCGATGACGCCCACGCAGCGCGGCCGCGGGATGCCCTGCGCGTCGAGCGCTTCGATGGCGGTGATGGCGGCATAGACGGCATAGCCGTCGTCGGCACCGCCGCGGCCGTAGAGCAGGCCGTTTTCGTACTTGGGCGTCCACGGGCCGAGGTCCTTGCGCCAGCCGTTGAATTCGGGCTGCTTGTCGAGGTGACCGTAGAGCAGCACGGTGTCGGTGGACCCCGCCTGCGTCGCCGGGATCTCGAAGAAGATCAGCGGCGTGCGGCCTTCCATGCGCACCACTTCGAGCCTCAGCCCGGCCACCTTGCGGCTCTCGACCCAGGCCGCGGCGTCGCGCACGACACGGTCGACGTGGCCATGCTGCACCCAGTCGGCGTCGAACATCGGGCTCTTGGCCGGGATGGCGATGTACTCGGTCAGCGCGGGCACGATGCGCCGGTCCCAGGCCTCGTCGGCATAGGCAGCCAGTACTGCGGCTTCGGCGTTGCGGATGGGGGCATTCATGGCGCGGGCTCCTGGTTCGGCGGCGAGGGCTGGAAGCGTGTCAGCCAGCGTGTCAGGTGGGCCAGCACCTGCTCGCGCTCGGGTTCGTTGAAGATCTCATGGTAAAGGCCCGGGAACGCCTGCGCCGTCACCACGATGGCCGGCGCGGCCGCGGCGAAGGCGGCGCTGCCGGCCGGAGCCACGCAGCGGTCCGCACCGGCCCACATCAGCAGGGTCGGCACCTGCCAGCGCGGCGCGCGTGAGCGCACCAGTTTGCTGGCGTCGACGATGAAGTCGCACCAGCCGCGCCGTCACGCGGTCATGCACCAGCGGGTCGGCCACGTAAAGGCGCACGACCTCGGGATCGCGGCACACCCACTCCGGCTTGAGGCCGTTGGACAGGCGCAGGTCGGGCGCCAAGCGCCGCGCCACCGCCAGCAGCAGGCGCTGCGCCACGCCCAGACCGGGGTCGAGCGCGGGCGAGGACAGCACCAGGCCGTCGACATCGCGCTGCCAGCCGCTCGGCACGACTGTGCAGGCCCTCGGCGACGAATCGCGCCGCGATCAGGCCGCCGAGGCTGTGGCCCAGCAGCACCAGACGGCCGCCGTCGCGCACGTGGTCGCTGACCGCGCCCAGGTCGGCCAGCAGGCTCTGAGGGCCGGCGATGGTGCCGCGGGCCCCCTCGCTGCGGCCGTGGCCGCGGTGGTCATGGCCGGCCACGTGCCAGCCAGCGGCATTCAGCACCGCGGCGAGCGCACCGTAGCGGCCGATGTGTTCACCCAGGCCGTGCACGATCTGCACCGTGCCGTGCGCCACGCCGGGGGCCGGCCAGCGCTGCAGGTGCAGGCGCAGGCCGTCGCGCGTGGTCAAGGTCTCCATCGGCCGATTGAACCACGGCTATGCTGTCCGCCATGAACGACACCCCCTTCCGCCTCGAGCTGGCCGAATCCGGCGTGGCTCACCTGCAGTTGTGCCGCCCCGAGCGGCTCAACACCTTCGACCCGGCGTTCTTCCCCGCGCTGCGCGACGCCGTCAGCGGGCTCGACGCCGCCGGCCGCACGCGCGCGCTGGTGATCTCGTCCACCGGCAAGCATTTCAGCGCCGGCATGGCGCTGGAAGTGTTCGCGTCCGGCCTGGCCATGCTCGACACGAGCAGCGCGCGCGCCCGGCTGGCCTTCCAGGATTCGCTGCGCCAGCTCATGCGCTGCTTCGACGTGCTGGAGGAGGCGCGCTTTCCCGTCATCGCCGCCGTGCAGGGCGGCTGCATCGGCGGCGCACTCGACCTGGCGGCGGCCTGCGACATCCGCGTCTGCAGCGGCCGACGCCTTCTTCACCGTGCAGGAAATCCACATCGGCATGGCCGCCGACCTGGGCGTGCTGCAGCGGCTGCCGAAGATCGTGCCCGCCGGGCGTGGCGCGCGAGCTGGCCTACACCGGCGACCGCCTGGGCGCCGAGCGCGCGCTGGCCGTGGGCCTGGTCAACGCGGTGCTGCCCGACGCCGCGGCGCTGCTGGCGCATGCGTTGGCGCTGGCCGAACGCATCGCCGCCAAGTCGCCGCTGGCGATCGCCGGCAGCAAGCTGGCGCTGCAGTACGCCGCCGACCACTCCACCGCCGAGGCGCTGCAGCAGATGACGCTGCTGCAGAGCGCGATCTTCGACATCGGCGAGATGCGCACCGCCATCGCCGCCTGGCAGGACAAGCGCACGGCCGACTTCGCGCCGCTGCACGCCGTGCCGCCGGCCTGACCCGACACCGCCGCGCGACGTGATGGCGTCGCCACTACGGACGGGTCGCGGACCGCCCGGTCAGAGCTTGAAGTCGTAATCGATGGTCAGCGGCGCGTGGTCCGAGAAGCGCTGATCCAGGTAGATCGATGCTCACGCCGGGCCTTGGCCGCGATGCCGGGCGTGGCCAGGTGGTAGTCCATGCGCCAGCCCACGTTCTTCGCCCAGGCCTGGCCGCGATTGCTCCACCAGGTGTATTGCTCGGGCATGCGGGTTGAGCGTGCGAAAGACGTCGACCAGGCCGCCCTCGGTCAGCAGCCGCGTCATCCAGGCGCGCTCCTCGGGCAGGAAGCCGCTGTTCTTCTGGTTGCTCCGCCAGTTCTTGAGGTCGATGGCCTGGTGCGCGATGTTCATGTCACCGAGGAGGATGAATTCGCGCTCGGCCTTGAGCTTCATCAGGTGCGGGTAGATGCGCGCCAGGAAGCGGAACTTGGCCGCCTGGCGCTCTTCGCCGCTGGAGCCGCTGGGGAAGTAGCCGCTGATCAGGCTGAGCTTGCGCCGCGCGGTGTCGAAGCGCGTCTCGACCCAGCGGCCCTCGGCGTCGAATTCGCTTGCTGCCGAAGCCGGCGATGACGGCGCTGGGCGCCTTGCGCGTGTACAGGCCGACGCCCGAGTAGCCCTTCTTCTGCGCGAAGTGGAAGTGGCCCGTCCAGGCCGGCCACGCGGTCGAGGCGGCCGGCCACGTCGTCGGCCTGGGCCTTGACTTCCTGCACCCCCATACAATCCGCGGCTGCGCTTTCGGCCCACGCGACCAGGCCCTTGGTGGCTGCCGAACGGATGCCGTTGAGGTTGAGCGTGACGAGCCTGAAAACCAAAGGAAACCCCTTCGCATGACGGTCGCACCGACATCGCAGCGCAACCCGGCCCTGGCGCAGGAGTTCGTGCAGTTCGCGGTGCAATCCGGCGTGCTGCGCTTCGGCGAGTTCAAGACCAAGGCCGGGCGCCTGTCGCCCTATTTCTTCAACGCCGGCCGCTTCGACGACGGCGCCAAGCTGGGCCGCCTGGCGGAATTCTATGCACGCCGCCTGCTCGCAGCCGGGCCTGCCCTTCGACATGATCTTCGGCCCCGCGTACAAGGGCATCACGCTGGCGGCCGCGGTGGCGGTGGAACTGGCGCGGCGCGGCCGCAACGTGCCCTTTGCCTACAACCGCAAGGAAGCCAAGGACCACGGCGAAGGCGGGTCCGCTCGTCGGCGCGCCGGTGGCCGGGCGCGTCCTGATCATCGATGACGTCATTTCCGCCGGCACTTCGGTGCGCGAGTCGATCGCCATGATCACGGCCGCCGGTGGCCAGCCTTGCGGTGTGGCGATCGCGCTCGACCGCCAGGAGCGCGCCACCGAAGACGGGCGGGATGCGCCCTGGAGTGCAGTGCAGTACGTCACGCAACAGCTGCAACTGGACGTGGCTGCGATTGCGACACTGGAAGACTTGTTGCAGTATCTGAGCGCGTCCAGCGATCCTGCGCTGGCGTGCTTTCGCGGGGCCGGTGCGGGCCTACCGCGAACGCTACGGAGTCTGAATGCCGAGGCCTATCGAGCGACTCGCTGTCGCGCAACGCTTGCTTGTACTGGCCCTTTGCTCATGGGGGGCTGCGTCCTGGGGCCAGGCGCCCGCCGCGCCGTCGGCCGGCATCTACACCTGCATCGACGACAAGGGGCGGCGCATCACGGCCGACCGCCCCATCCCCGAGTGCATCGACCGAGAGCAGCAGGTGCTCAACCGCGACGGCTCGGTGCGCACGGTGGTGCCGCCGCACGCTGACGGCCGAAGAACGCGCCGAGCGCGAGGCGCGCGAGCGTGCAGCCGCCGAGGCCCGCGCCGCGCAGACCGACGCCGTGCGGCGCGACCGCAATCTGATGGCGCGCTACCCCAACGAAGCGGCGCACAACCGTGCCCGCGAGGCGGCGCTGGACACGGTGCGCCTGGCCATGCAGGCGACCGAGTCCCGCCTCAAGCAGCTCGCCGCGGAAGGCAAGCCGCTGCGCGACGAAGTCGAGTTCTACCAGGGCAAGCCGCTGCCGACCAAGCTCAAGGCGGCCATCGACGCCAACGAGGTGGCCGTCGAGGCACAGCGTGCGGCCAGCGCCAACCAGGAAGCCGAGCTCGGCCGCATCAACCAGCTCTACGACGCGGAGCTCGAACGCCTGCGCCGGCTGTGGGCGGGCACGGCGCCCGGTTCGCTGGGGCCGCTCGCAGCCAACGGTGCGGCCGGCGGTCCGCCCGACGCGGGGCCGAAGCCAAGCCGCCCTGAAGGGCGCGGCGCCGCCGCGCGCTATCCGAGCTTGCGCCGCAGCAACTCACCGGCCTGCGCCGGGTTGGCCTTGCCCTGGCTCGCCTTCATGACCTGGCCGACGAGGGCGTTGAAGGCCTTGTCCTTGCCGGCGCGGAATTCGGCGACGGACTTCTCGTTGGCGGCGATGACGGCGTCGACGATGGCCTCGAGCGCGCCGCTGTCGTTCATCTGCTTCAGTCCGCGATCCTCGATCACGGCGTCGACATCGGTGCCCTGACCCGACCACAGCGCGTCGAAGACCTGGCGAGCGCCGTTGTTGGAGACCGTGCCGTCGGCCACGCGGCGGATCAGCGCCGCCAACACGGCCGGCGCAGCGGCGCGCTGTCGATGCCGCGGCCTTCCGCGTTGAGCCGCTTGGAGACGTCACCCATCAGCCAGTTGGCTGCCAACCTGGGCTGGCCGCAGCCGTCGCGCACCGCCTCGTAGTAGCGTGCGAAGGACAGGCTCTGGGTCATCATCGACGCGGCGTCGACGGCCAGGCCGTCGGCCTGCTGGAAGCGCGCGGCCATGGCCGCAGGCAGCTCCGGCATGGCGCAGCGA